>NZ_JAOWID010000028.1:0-156722 GCF_030332285.1 Citrobacter sp. Cu096 | reverse complement strand
GGTTAACCGTATAGGGGAGCCGAAGGGAAACCGAGTCTTAACTGGGCGTTAAGTTGCAGGGTATAGACCCGAAACCCGGTGATCTAGCCATGGGCAGGTTGAAGGTTGGGTAACACTAACTGGAGGACCGAACCGACTAATGTTGAAAAATTAGCGGATGACTTGTGGCTGGGGGTGAAAGGCCAATCAAACCGGGAGATAGCTGGTTCTCCCCGAAAGCTATTTAGGTAGCGCCTCGTGAACTCATCTTCGGGGGTAGAGCACTGTTTCGGCTAGGGGGTCATCCCGACTTACCAACCCGATGCAAACTGCGAATACCGAAGAATGTTATCACGGGAGACACACGGCGGGTGCTAACGTCCGTCGTGAAGAGGGAAACAACCCAGACCGCCAGCTAAGGTCCCAAAGTCATGGTTAAGTGGGAAACGATGTGGGAAGGCACAGACAGCCAGGATGTTGGCTTAGAAGCAGCCATCATTTAAAGAAAGCGTAATAGCTCACTGGTCGAGTCGGCCTGCGCGGAAGATGTAACGGGGCTAAACCATGCACCGAAGCTGCGGCAGCGACACTATGTGTTGTTGGGTAGGGGAGCGTTCTGTAAGCCGTTGAAGGTGTGTCGTGAGGCATGCTGGAGGTATCAGAAGTGCGAATGCTGACATAAGTAACGATAATGCGGGTGAAAAACCCGCACGCCGGAAGACCAAGGGTTCCTGTCCAACGTTAATCGGGGCAGGGTGAGTCGACCCCTAAGGCGAGGCCGAAAGGCGTAGTCGATGGGAAACAGGTTAATATTCCTGTACTTGGTGTTACTGCGAAGGGGGGACGGAGAAGGCTATGTTGGCCGGGCGACGGTTGTCCCGGTTTAAGCATGTAGGCGGAGGTTCCAGGTAAATCCGGTACCTTTTAACGCTGAGGTGTGATGACGAGGCACTACGGTGCTGAAGTGACAAATGCCCTGCTTCCAGGAAAAGCCTCTAAGCATCAGGTAACACGAAATCGTACCCCAAACCGACACAGGTGGTCAGGTAGAGAATACCAAGGCGCTTGAGAGAACTCGGGTGAAGGAACTAGGCAAAATGGTGCCGTAACTTCGGGAGAAGGCACGCTGATATGTAGGTGAAGCGGTTTACCCGTGGAGCTGAAATCAGTCGAAGATACCAGCTGGCTGCAACTGTTTATTAAAAACACAGCACTGTGCAAACACGAAAGTGGACGTATACGGTGTGACGCCTGCCCGGTGCCGGAAGGTTAATTGATGGGGTTATCCGTAAGGAGAAGCTCTTGATCGAAGCCCCGGTAAACGGCGGCCGTAACTATAACGGTCCTAAGGTAGCGAAATTCCTTGTCGGGTAAGTTCCGACCTGCACGAATGGCGTAATGATGGCCAGGCTGTCTCCACCCGAGACTCAGTGAAATTGAACTCGCTGTGAAGATGCAGTGTACCCGCGGCAAGACGGAAAGACCCCGTGAACCTTTACTATAGCTTGACACTGAACACTGGTCCTTGATGTGTAGGATAGGTGGGAGGCTTTGAAGCGTGGACGCCAGTCTGCGTGGAGCCAACCTTGAAATACCACCCTTTAATGGCTGGTGTTCTAACGTTGACCCGTGATCCGGGTTGCGGACAGTGTCTGGTGGGTAGTTTGACTGGGGCGGTCTCCTCCTAAAGAGTAACGGAGGAGCACGAAGGTTAGCTAATCCTGGTCGGACATCAGGAGGTTAGTGCAAAGGCATAAGCTAGCTTGACTGCGAGAGTGACGGCTCGAGCAGGTGCGAAAGCAGGTCTTAGTGATCCGGTGGTTCTGAATGGAAGGGCCATCGCTCAACGGATAAAAGGTACTCCGGGGATAACAGGCTGATACCGCCCAAGAGTTCATATCGACGGCGGTGTTTGGCACCTCGATGTCGGCTCATCACATCCTGGGGCTGAAGTAGGTCCCAAGGGTATGGCTGTTCGCCATTTAAAGTGGTACGCGAGCTGGGTTTAGAACGTCGTGAGACAGTTCGGTCCCTATCTGCCGTGGGCGCTGGAGAATTGAGGGGGGCTGCTCCTAGTACGAGAGGACCGGAGTGGACGCATCACTGGTGTTCGGGTTGTCATGCCAATGGCATTGCCCGGTAGCTAAATGCGGAAGAGATAAGTGCTGAAAGCATCTAAGCACGAAACTTGCCCCGAGATGAGTTCTCCCTGAGACTTTAAGTCTCCTGAAGGAACGTTAAAGACGATGACGTTGATAGGTCGGGTGTGTAAGTGTAGCGATACATTGAGCTAACCGATACTAATGAACCGTGAGGCTTAACCTTACAACGCCGAAGATGTTTTGGCGAAGAGACAGATTTTCAGCCTGATACAGATGACATCGACAGACTAAAAAGTGTGTTGATAAACAGAATTTGCCTGGCGGCTGTAGCGCGGTGGTCCCACCTGACCCCATGCCGAACTCAGAAGTGAAACGCCGTAGCGCCGATGGTAGTGTGGGGTCTCCCCATGCGAGAGTAGGGAACTGCCAGGCATCAAATAAAGTGAAAAAGCCCATCCTGCCGGATGGGCTTTTTTGCGTCTGTGCGCCGTGAAATCCGCCGGCTGCGGCGTCCGGAAGTACGGCTAGCCGTGTACGAGGCTGAGTAACGGGTACGGTCGTCCGAGATCGTCCACTTCTGTCCGTCCCGTCACGTTAAATCCCATCTTTTTATAGAATCCAACCGCCTGCTCATTCTGTTCATTAACGTTGGTCGTTAGCATTGAAGTCATTGATAAAGCATGTTCAATGAGTAACTTACCAATACCACGACCACGTGCATCCGGGTCGACGAACAGGGCATCCATATGCTGATCGGTCAGAAGCATAAAGGCGATAGGCTCATCTTGTTCTGTCACTGCAACCCATAGTGGAGCTTCTGGTAAAAATGAACGTACCAGCTCTTCCAGCTCAATGCGATAATCCGGTGAGAGAAAATGGTGCGTCGCATCGACTGAACGACACCAGATAGATACGAGCTTATCGCCTTCGTCCTTACGCGAACGACGAATGGTAAAGGGCATAGCATTCTCCTTTTTTCTTTACTGCACTATTCTACAGCAAGGGGCCGTGAAACTTTCTCAACTTGAGGATGCAGGCTCGACATTCGCATGATTCCTGGGTATCTTCAGCTGTCTGGATGTCTAAACGTTTAAACGTATGTAGTGAGGTTATCAGGTTATGCCAATTCGCGTGCAGGACGAGCTACCCGCCGTCAATTTCTTGCGTGAGGAAAACGTCTTTGTCATGACGACATCCCGCGCTTCCGGTCAGGAAATTCGACCACTGAAGGTGCTCATCCTCAACCTGATGCCCAAGAAGATTGAAACGGAAAACCAGTTCCTGCGCTTACTGTCTAACTCACCGCTACAGGTAGATGTTCAGCTATTGCGCATCGATGCCCGGGAGTCACGCAACACTCCTACGGAGCATCTGAATAACTTTTACTGTAATTTCGAGGATATCAGCGATCAGAACTTTGACGGACTGATCGTGACCGGCGCGCCGTTGGGTCTGGTTGAATTTAATGACGTGGCTTACTGGCCGCAGATTAAACAAGTGCTTGAATGGGCCAAAGATCACGTTACCTCGACGCTATTTGTCTGTTGGGCGGTACAAGCCGCGCTGAATATCCTGTACGGAATTCCTAAGCAAACCCGTACAGATAAACTCTCAGGCGTTTATGAGCATCATATTCTGCACCCACATGCACTACTGACGCGTGGATTTGATGATGCGTTCCTGGCTCCGCATTCGCGCTATGCCGATTTTCCTGCTGCACTTATCCGGGACTACACCGATCTCGAGATTTTTGCCGAGACAGAAGAGGGAGATGCTTACCTGTTTGCCAGCAAAGATAAACGAATTGCCTTTGTGACGGGTCATCCTGAGTATGACGCTCATACGCTCGGCAGTGAGTATTTTCGTGATGTCGAAGCGGGCCTAATGCCGGAAGTACCCTATAACTACTTCCCGAAAGATGACCCGCAAAACAAACCGCGGGCAACCTGGCGTAGCCACGGCAATCTGTTGTTTACTAACTGGCTCAACTATTACGTCTACCAGATCACGCCATATGATCTGCGTCACATGAATCCAACGCTGGATTAATCTTCTGTAGCAGACGATCCTTAAGCGTTTCAGCATGTTGAATCAGGCACCTTCGGGTGCCTTTTTTATTTCCGAAATGCACCTCATCATGTAATTAAATTTTATTTATATTGTTATCAATGAGTTAATTAATATTTAAATTAAAAATGGAAATTGTTTTTGATTTTGAAAATTAAATGAGTAGTCTTAGTTGTGCTGAACGAAAACCGCACAACGATCCTTCGTTCGCATTGGGGATGTGTTTGGATCAATGACGAGGAACTACGCAATGAATCAACAGGCAACGACAACCGATGAACTGGTCTTCACCAGGCCGCGTGGCGAACAGGAGCAACAGATTCTGACCGCTGAAGCGGTGGAGTTTCTGACCGAATTGGTGACAAGATTTACACCAAAACGCAATAAACTTCTGGCTGCACGTATCCAGCAGCAGCAGGATATTGATGACGGTAAGTTGCCTGATTTTATTTCGGAAACGGCTTCCATTCGTGAGGGCGACTGGAAAATTCGCGGTATTCCTGATGATTTACTGGATCGCCGCGTAGAGATAACCGGGCCTGTTGAGCGCAAGATGGTCATCAACGCGCTGAACGCAAATGTCAAAGTCTTTATGGCTGATTTTGAAGATTCGCTGGCTCCTGAGTGGAGCAAAGTAATCGATGGGCAGATCAACCTGCGCGATGCGGTCAATGGCACCATTAGTTACACCAACGAAGCCGGTAAAATTTATCAACTTAAACCCAATCCGGCCCTGTTGGTGTGTCGCGTTCGTGGTCTGCACTTGCCGGAAAAACACGTCACCTGGCGTGGTGAATCCATCCCGGGCAGCCTGTTTGACTTTGCCCTCTATTTCTTCCACAACTACAAAACGTTGCTGGCAAAAGGTAGCGGCCCTTACTTCTACCTGCCAAAAACGCAGGCCTGGCAAGAAGCAGCATGGTGGAGCGAAGTGTTCAGCTATGCAGAAGATCGCTTTAATCTGCCGCGCGGCACCATCAAAGCGACTTTGCTGATTGAAACTCTGCCGGCCGTCTTCCAGATGGACGAAATTCTGCACGCGCTGCGAGACCATATTGTCGGCCTGAACTGCGGTCGCTGGGACTACATTTTCAGCTATATCAAAACGCTGAAGAACCACCCGGATCGCGTGTTGCCGGACCGTCAGGTGGTGACGATGGATAAGCCATTCCTCAGCGCCTATTCACGCCTGCTGATTAAAACCTGCCATAAACGCGGCGCGTTCGCGATGGGCGGTATGGCGGCGTTCATTCCCAGCAAAGATGCAGAACGTAACAACCAGGTGCTGACCAAGGTAAAAGCGGACAAAGCGCTGGAAGCCAATAACGGTCATGACGGCACATGGATTGCTCATCCGGGACTGGCTGATACCGCAATGGCGGTGTTCAACGACGTGCTCGGTGAAAACAAAAATCAGCTGTTCGTGACCCGTGAAGAAGATGCGCCGATTACCGCAGAACAACTGCTGGCACCTTGTGAAGGTGAGCGTACTGAGGAAGGTATGCGCGCCAACATCCGTGTCGCAGTGCAGTACATCGAAGCGTGGATCTCCGGTAATGGCTGCGTACCGATTTACGGTCTGATGGAAGATGCGGCCACAGCCGAAATCTCCCGTACCTCCATCTGGCAGTGGATCCACCACCAGAAAACGCTCAGCAATGGCAAACCGGTGACCAAACCGCTGTTCCGCCAGATGCTGGCCGAAGAGATGCTGGTGATTCAGGACGAGCTGGGCGAACACCGCTACAGCAGCGGACGTTTTGACGATGCCGCGCGCCTGATGGAGCAAATCACCACATCAGATGACTTAATCGACTTCCTCACCCTGCCAGGTTACCGCCTGCTTGCGTAATCCACCACATAACAATATGGAGCATCTGCACATGAAAACCCGTACTCAACAAATCGAAGAATTACAGAAAGAATGGACTCAACCGCGTTGGGAAGGCATTACCCGCCCATATAGCGCGGAGGAAGTGGTGAAATTACGTGGCTCGGTCAACCCGGAATGCACGCTGGCACAGCTTGGCGCGGCGAAAATGTGGCGTTTGCTGCACGGTGAATCGAAGAAAGGGTATATCAACAGCCTCGGTGCGCTGACCGGCGGCCAGGCGCTGCAGCAGGCGAAAGCCGGTATTGAGGCGGTCTACCTTTCAGGCTGGCAGGTGGCGGCAGATGCCAACCTGGCGTCAAGCATGTACCCGGATCAATCGCTGTATCCGGCGAACTCCGTCCCGGCAGTGGTGGATCGAATCAACAACACATTCCGTCGCGCCGATCAGATCCAATGGTCAACCGGTATTGAACCGAACGATCCGCGCTATGTGGATTACTTCCTGCCGATCGTTGCCGATGCGGAAGCGGGTTTTGGCGGTGTACTGAACGCGTTTGAACTGATGAAGTCGATGATTGAGGCTGGTGCAGCGGCCGTTCACTTCGAAGATCAGCTCGCATCGGTGAAAAAATGCGGTCATATGGGTGGCAAAGTGCTGGTACCGACTCAGGAAGCTATCCAGAAACTGGTGGCGGCCCGTCTGGCGGCCGACGTTATGGGCGTTCCGACGCTGGTGATTGCGCGTACCGATGCTGACGCAGCCGACCTGATTACTTCTGATTGCGATCCCTACGACAGCGAGTTCATCACCGGCGAACGCACCAGTGAAGGGTTCTACCGTACACATGCGGGTATTGAGCAGGCGATTAGCCGTGGTCTGGCCTACGCACCGTATGCGGATCTGGTGTGGTGTGAAACCTCCACGCCGGACCTCGAACTGGCGAAGCGCTTTGCCGATGCTATTCATGCCAAATTCCCTGGCAAACTGCTGGCCTACAATTGTTCACCGTCGTTTAACTGGCAGAAAAACCTGGATGATAAAACCATTGCCAGCTTCCAGCAGCAGCTGTCAGATATGGGATACAAATATCAGTTCATTACCCTGGCGGGCATCCACAGCATGTGGTTCAACATGTTCGACCTCGCACACTCCTATGCGCAGGGTGAAGGCATGCGCCACTACGTTGAGAAGGTTCAGCAGCCAGAATTTGCGGCGGCGAAAGACGGTTACACCTTTGTATCCCATCAGCAGGAAGTGGGCACTGGTTACTTCGATAAAGTTACCACCATCATTCAGGGCGGTACTTCCTCGGTGACCGCACTGACCGGCTCGACTGAAGAATCGCAGTTTTGATCAATGCCCGGTGGCGCTGCGCTTACCGGGCCTACGAAGGGATGTAGGCCGGATAAGCGAATGCGCCATCCGGCATGACGTTGTGCCGGATGGGAGAAATCAATGACGCGTGGCCTGGAATTACTGATTGCTCAGACGATTTTGCAAGGTTTCGACGCCCAATACGGGCGTTTTCTGGAAGTCACCTCCGGCGCGCAGCAGCGTTTTGAACATGCCGACTGGCATGCGGTTCAGCAGGCGATGAAAAGCCGTATTCACCTTTATGATCATCACGTCGGTCTGGTGGTGGAGCAGTTGCGCTGCATTACTGACGGTAAAAGCACTGATGCGGATTTTTTACTTCGCGTGAAAGAGCATTACACCCGGCTATTGCCGGATTACCCGCGCTTCGAGATTGCGGAGAGCTTTTTTAACTCCGTTTACTGCCGGTTATTTGACCACCGCTCGCTGACTCCCGAGCGGCTGTTTATTTTCAGTTCTCAGCCAGAGCGCCGTTTTCGCACGATCCCACGCCCGCTGGCGAAAGACTTTTTCCCTGATTCAGGTTGGGAGTGGCTGCTCACACGCGTCCTTAGCGATCTGCCCTTGCGTCTACCGTGGCAGAACAAACATCGGGATATCCACTACATCATTGAGCACCTGACCGAAACCCTCGGTGCGAATGTGTTGCAGGGCTGCCATTTACAGGTGGCGAATGAACTGTTTTATCGTAATAAGGCCGCCTGGCTGGTCGGTAAGCTGATTACCCCTTCCGGGACGCTGCCGTTTTTATTGCCAATTCACCGGACAGACGAAGGTGAATTGTTTGTCGATACCTGCCTGACCACGACGGCGGAGGCGAGCATTGTGTTTGGCTTTGCCCGTTCCTATTTCATGGTGTATGCACCGTTGCCGGCCGCACTGGTGGAGTGGCTGCGCGAGATCCTGCCCGGTAAAACCACCGCGGAATTGTATATGGCGATTGGCTGTCAGAAGCACGCCAAAACCGAAAGCTACCGTGAATATCTGCTGTATCTTGCCCATTGCGATGAGCAATTTATCGAAGCGCCGGGGATCCGCGGCATGGTCATGCTGGTGTTTACCCTGCCGGGCTTTGATCGGGTGTTTAAAATCATCAAAGATAAATTTGCCCCGCAAAAAGAGATGTCTGCAGCCCACGTCCGCGCTTGTTATCAACTGGTCAAAGAGCACGATCGCGTTGGGCGAATGGCTGACACCCAGGAGTTCGAAAACTTTGTGCTGGATAAACGGCAAATCGCCCCGGCGCTGATGGCGCTGTTGCTACAGGAAGCCCCGGACAAAATTACCGATCTCGGCGATCAGATTGTCATTCGCCATTTGTATATCGAACGGCGCATGGTGCCGCTGAATATCTGGCTGGAGCAGGTCGAAGGCCAGCAACTGCGCGATGCCATTGAAGAGTACGGCAACGCGATTCGTCAGCTGGCCGCCGCCAATATTTTTCCCGGCGATATGTTGTTTAAAAACTTTGGCGTGACCCGCCACGGGCGCGTGGTGTTCTATGACTACGACGAAATTTGCTATATGACGGAGGTGAATTTCCGCCATATCCCGCCACCGCGTTACCCGGAAGATGAGATGAGCGCTGAACCGTGGTACAGCGTATCTCCAGGGGATGTTTTCCCGGAAGAGTTTCGCCACTGGCTGTGTGCTGACCCGCGTATTGGTCCGCTATTTGAAGAGATGCACGCTGACTTATTCAACGCCGACTACTGGCGGGGTTTGCAAACGCGGATCCGTGAAGGGCATGTGGAAGATGTTTACGCCTATCGGCGCAAGCAGCGGTTTTGTGTGCGTTATGAAACCGACCGTAAGCCGGGTAAGGCGTAGCCGCAACCCGGCAATGCCATCTTAGCGAAAGCCGCCATACGCCAGCGTTACTTCTTTCGCCGCTTTGATCGCCATGGCGCCAAACTCGGTCACGCGATCGTCGGTAATGCGCGAAATCGGACCGGAGATGGAAATGGCGGCAAACGGCTGGCGGTGCTCGTCATAAATGCATGATGCCACGCAGCGCAGGCCCAGCGCATGTTCCTCATCATCAAAGGAATACCCGCGCTTACGCGTCTGGGCGAGATCCTCTTTCAGATGCACCGGCGACACCAGCGTGGCGTGGGTGTATGCGTGCAGCCCTTTACGGTGCAGCAGCCCAGTCACCTGTTCTTCGCTCAGCTGGGATAAAAACGCTTTACCCGCACCGGAGGCGTGCATCGGCAGTTTGCCGCCGATGGGTGCAGACATGCGCATCAGTTGGGTACACTGCACCTGGTCGATAATAATCGCCTGATGGTCGCTTTGATCCAGCACGGCGAGGTTGACCGTTTCACCGGAATCTTCCATCAGTTTGCGCAGTATTGGGTGGACAATCGCCAGCAGATTGCGACTTTGCAGAAAGCTGCTGCCGACAATAAACGCATGCGCGCCCACGGCCCAATGCCCTAATTCACCGACCTGACGAACAAATCCCTGCTGCTGCATGGTGGTCAATAATCGGTGAGTCGTGGAGTTTGGCAGGCCGGCCTGCTGCGCCAGCTCGGTCAGCGCCACGCTGCCGTTGGATTCCGCAATCCACTCGAGCAGTTTCAGGCCGCGCGTCAGGGACTGAACCTGCCCGGTTGCGGGCGCAGTGGTAGCGGCGGGTTTTCTACCGCGTTTCGCGGGAACGGGGGCAACCATGGCAGACTCCTTTTCTGTATCGTGGAAATCATTTTCGTTTTATTCAAATATAATGCAAGAATTCCTGTACTGATCGGATGAGTGAAGCTGAACATGTCTCATGTTGGCCGTTGTTCTCTTTTCCGCCTCTCAGGTTTGTGCCAGTATGGTCTGTTGAGTTTTTTTCGGTCTGGTTGAGCGTTGTCGGGAGCGAGTGTGAGCAGCAAAGTTGAACAATTACGTCAGCAGTTAAATGAACGTATTCTGGTGCTGGACGGCGGTATGGGCACCATGATCCAGGGATATCGTCTGAGTGAAGAGGATTTCCGCGGCGAACGCTTTGCCGACTGGCCGTGCGATCTGAAAGGCAACAACGACCTGCTGGTGCTCAGCAAACCGGAAGTGATCGCTGCGATTCACAACGCCTACTTCGAGGCGGGTGCGGATATCATCGAGACCAACACTTTTAACTCCACGACTATCGCCATGGCGGATTACCAGATGGAATCCCTGTCGGCGGAAATCAACTTTGCGGCAGCCAAACTGGCGCGCGCGGCAGCAGACGAATGGACGGCGCGTACGCCAAATAAACCGCGCTACGTCGCGGGCGTGCTTGGCCCAACCAACCGTACGGCGTCTATATCGCCCGACGTCAACGACCCGGCTTACCGCAATATTACCTTTGATCAGCTGGTGGCCGCCTACCGGGAATCCACCAAAGCGCTAGTGGAAGGCGGCAGTGACCTGATCCTGATTGAAACTGTATTTGATACCCTGAATGCCAAAGCCGCTATTTTCGCGGTAAAAACCGAATTTGAAGCGCTGGGCGTTGAGCTGCCGATTATGCTCTCCGGCACCATCACCGACGCTTCTGGCCGTACGCTCTCCGGTCAAACCACCGAAGCGTTTTATAACTCGCTGCGCCACGCCGACGCGCTGACTTTTGGTCTGAACTGCGCCTTAGGGCCGGATGAACTGCGCCAGTATGTGCAGGAACTGTCGCGTATTGCCGAATGCTACGTTACCGCACACCCGAACGCCGGGCTGCCGAACGCCTTTGGCGAATACGATCTTGATGCCGACACTATGGCGGCGCAAATTCGCGAGTGGGCCGAAGCGGGCTTCCTGAATATTGTTGGCGGCTGCTGCGGCACCACGCCGGAACACATCGCCGCCATGAGCCGCGCAGTGGACGGGCTGCCGCCGCGCAAACTGCCGGAAATCCCGGTGGCCTGCCGCCTGTCTGGCCTCGAACCGCTGAATATCGGCGATGACAGCCTGTTTGTGAACGTCGGCGAAAGGACCAACGTTACCGGCTCAGCGAAGTTTAAGCGCCTGATCAAAGAAGAGAAATACAGCGAGGCGCTGGACGTCGCCCGCCAGCAGGTAGAAAGCGGCGCACAGATTATCGATATCAACATGGATGAGGGGATGCTCGACGCCGAAGCGGCGATGGTTCGTTTCCTTAACCTGATTGCCGGTGAACCGGATATCGCCCGGGTGCCGATCATGATCGACTCCTCAAAATGGGACGTTATCGAAAAAGGGCTGAAGTGCATTCAGGGCAAAGGCATCGTTAACTCCATTTCGATGAAAGAGGGGGTTGAGACCTTTATTCATCACGCGAAGCTGCTGCGTCGCTACGGTGCGGCAGTGGTGGTGATGGCCTTTGACGAGCTGGGCCAGGCCGACACACGCGCGCGCAAAATTGAGATCTGTCGTCGCGCCTACAAAATTTTGACCGAAGAAGTCGGCTTCCCACCGGAAGATATTATCTTTGACCCGAACATCTTCGCGGTCGCGACCGGCATTGAGGAACACAACAACTACGCGCAGGACTTTATCGGTGCCTGTGAAGACATCAAACGCGAACTGCCGCATGCGCTGATCTCCGGCGGCGTTTCTAACGTGTCGTTCTCGTTCCGTGGCAACGACCCGGTACGTGAAGCCATTCATGCGGTATTCCTCTACTACGCCATTCGCAACGGCATGGATATGGGGATCGTCAACGCCGGACAACTGGCGATCTATGACGACCTGCCCGCCGAGCTGCGTGATGCGGTTGAAGATGTGATCCTCAATCGTCGTGACGATGGCACCGAGCGTCTGCTGGAGCTGGCCGAGAAATATCGCGGGAGCAAAACCGACGAGACTGCCAATGCCCAGATGGCGGAATGGCGCAGTTGGGACGTGAAAAAACGCCTCGAATACTCGCTGGTGAAAGGCATAACCGAATTTATTGAACTGGATACCGAAGAAGCGCGCCGGCAGGCCGCGCGTCCGATCGAGGTGATTGAAGGGCCATTGATGGACGGCATGAACGTGGTTGGCGACCTGTTCGGCGAGGGCAAAATGTTCCTGCCGCAGGTGGTGAAATCCGCCCGCGTGATGAAGCAGGCGGTGGCCTACCTCGAACCGTACATCGAAGCCAGCAAAGAGAAAGGCTCCAGCAATGGCAAAATGGTCATCGCGACCGTGAAGGGCGACGTGCACGACATCGGTAAAAACATCGTCGGCGTGGTGCTGCAGTGCAACAACTACGAAATCGTCGACCTTGGCGTGATGGTACCCGCGGAGAAAATCCTCAGAACCGCGCGTGAAGTGAATGCCGATCTGATCGGCCTGTCCGGGCTGATTACCCCGTCGCTGGATGAAATGGTCAACGTAGCGAAAGAGATGGAGCGTCAGGGCTTCACTATTCCGCTGCTGATTGGCGGCGCGACCACCTCGAAAGCGCACACGGCGGTGAAAATTGAGCAGAACTACAGCGGCCCGACGGTGTACGTACAGAACGCCTCGCGTACCGTAGGCGTAGTGGCCGCGCTACTCTCTGACACTCAGCGCGATGACTTTGTCGCTCGTACGCGTAAAGAGTACGAAACCGTGCGTATCCAGCATGCGCGTAAGAAACCGCGTACCCCGCCGGTAACGCTGGCTGCCGCGCGTGAAAACGATCTGGCGTTTGACTGGGAAAATTACACCCCGCCGGTGGCGCACCGCCTCGGCGTACAGTCAGTCGAAGCCAGCATCGAAACGCTGCGTAACTACATCGACTGGACGCCGTTCTTTATGACCTGGTCGCTGGCGGGAAAATATCCGCGCATTCTCGAGGATGAAGTGGTGGGTGAAGAGGCGAAGCGCCTGTTCAAAGACGCCAACGACATGCTGGATAAACTCAGCGCAGAGAAGACCCTGAATCCGCGTGGCGTGGTGGGGTTGTTCCCGGCCAACCGTGTCGGCGATGACATCGAGATTTACCGTGACGAGACGCGGACGCACGTCATCAACGTGAGCCATCACCTGCGTCAGCAGACGGAGAAAGTCGGTTTCGCCAACTACTGCTTGTCTGACTTTGTCGCGCCGAAACTGAGTGGCAAAGCAGATTACATTGGGGCTTTCGCAGTTACCGGTGGTCTGGAGGAAGATGCGCTGGCGGACGCCTTCGAAGCCCAGCATGACGACTACAACAAGATTATGGTGAAAGCGATCGCTGACCGTCTGGCGGAAGCCTTCGCAGAATACCTGCACGAGCGCGTGCGTAAAGTCTACTGGGGCTATGCGGCGAATGAGAACCTCAGTAATGAAGAGCTGATCCGCGAAAACTACCAGGGCATTCGCCCGGCACCGGGCTATCCGGCGTGCCCGGAACATACCGAAAAGGCCACCATCTGGGAACTGCTGGATGTGGAGACGCACACTGGAATGAAGCTCACCGAATCCTTCGCGATGTGGCCTGGTGCATCGGTATCCGGTTGGTATTTCAGTCATCCGGACAGCAAGTACTACGCCGTGGCGCAAATTCAGCGCGATCAGGTTGAAGATTACGCCTTCCGTAAAGGCATGAGCGTGGCGGAAGTCGAGCGTTGGTTAGCGCCTAATCTGGGTTACGACGCTGACTGAGCCACAAAACTGTCATCTTTATTTACAACAAACAGGGCACTCAATGAGTGCCCTGTCTCTTTATTACGTTTAAACCCTTATACTGAAAGAAGGCTTCGGCCTCAGGAACATATAACGATAAGGAGTACCTGATTCCGTGTTAACTCTGTTACACCTGCTTTCTGCCGTCGCGATGCTGGTTTGGGGTACGCATATTGTGCGTACCGGCGTGATGCGCGTCTTCGGCGCTCGTTTACGCACCGTACTCAGCCGTAGCGTTGAAAAGAAACCGCTCGCCTTCTGTGCTGGCATCGGCGTCACTGCCCTGGTGCAAAGCAGTAACGCTACCACCATGCTGGTGACTTCGTTTGTCGCGCAGGATCTCGTGGCGCTCACTCCTGCGCTGGTGATTGTGCTCGGTGCCGACGTGGGGACCGCGCTGATGGCGCGTATCCTGACCTTCGATCTCTCCTGGCTGTCGCCGCTGCTGATTTTTATCGGCGTGATCTTCTTTCTCGGACGGAAACAGTCCCGCGTGGGACAACTTGGGCGGGTCGGCATTGGGCTGGGATTGATTTTACTGGCACTGGAGCTGATTGTGCAGGCGGTAACGCCGATCACCCAGGCTAACGGCGTACAGGTTATTTTCGCCTCACTTACCGGCGATATCATGCTGGATGCGCTGATTGGCGCCATGTTTGCGATTATCAGTTACTCCAGCCTGGCGGCGGTACTGCTGACGGCTACGCTGACCGCCGCAGGCATTATCTCGTTCCCGGTAGCGTTGTGTCTGGTGATTGGTGCCAACCTCGGCTCTGGTCTGTTGGCGATGCTCAACAACAGTGCTGCGAATGCTGCTGCCCGTCGTGTGGCGCTCGGCAGTCTGCTGTTTAAGCTGGTGGGCAGCCTGATTATCCTGCCGTTTGTTCATCCGTTGGCGAATTTGATGGATGAGCTACCGCTGCCGAAATCCGAACTGGTTATCTACTTCCACGTCTTCTACAACCTGGTACGCTGTGTGGCGATGGTACCGTTCGCTGAACCGATGGCGCGTTTTTGTAAGCGCATCATCCGCGATGAACCGGAGCTGGACGCGCATCTGAAGCCCAAGCATCTGGACGTCAGCGCGCTGGATACGCCAACGCTCGCTCTCGCCAATGCCGCCCGCGAAGCGCTGCGCATCGGTGATGCGATGGAACAGATGATGGACGGGTTGAAGAAGGTGATGCACGGCGAGCCGCGCGAAGAGAAAGAGTTGCGCAGGATGGCGGATGACATCAACGTGCTGTACACGGCGATTAAGCTCTATCTGGCGCGGATGCCAAAGGATGAACTGGCGGAAGAGGAGTCACGCCGTTGGGCGGAGATTATCGAAATGTCGCTCAACCTCGAACAGGCATCCGATATCGTCGAACGTATGGGGAGTGAGATTGCTGATAAGTCGCTGGCCGCCCGTCGGGCATTCTCTGTGGAAGGGCTGAAAGAGCTGGATGCGCTTTACGATCAGCTGCTCAGCAATCTGCAACTGGCGATGTCGGTGTTCTTCTCGGGCGATGTGACCAGTGCCCGTCGTCTACGCCGCAGCAAGCACCGTTTCCGTATTCTCAACCGTCGTTATTCGCACGCGCACGTTGACCGACTGCATCAGCAGAACGTGCAAAGCATCGAGACCAGTTCCCTGCATCTGGCGTTGTTGGGTGATATGCAGCGTCTGAACTCGCTGTTTTGCTCCGTGGCCTACAGCGTGCTGGAGCAGCCGGATGAAGATGATGAGCGCGACGATTACTAACTGAGTCAATGCCGGATGGCACTGCGCTTATCCGGCATCAGACAACCAATCAATTAAAAGCAGTGACCCGCCTCAACGGCAACCGCCTCTTCACCCGCTTTAAAGATATATGTGGTGTTCGGGCCGCCGAGCACAGATTGACCGTTGCTTACCTTAATCCAGTTACCTTCCGGCAAGCCAATCACCGTCAGCTCTGGCGCAACCACCAGCAGCTCGCGAATACGCTGTTCACGTGTTTCACCTTTGTGACCTTCCGGCAGCGCGTTGGTGAAATGTGGGTTAATCTGCAGCGGGAACAGACCCAGCGCATCAAAGCCTTTGGGATCGACAATTGGCATGTCATTGGTGGTGCGGATGGTCTGGCAGGCAAGGTTGGAACCCGCGCTCCAGCCAATGTACAGCGCCCCGCGCTTGACGACATCGACAATCGGCGACAGCAGCCCACGCTCGCGGCTCTCTTTCAGCAACTGGAAGGTATTACCCCCGCCGACAATCACCAGCTCTGCATTTTCAATGGCAGCAATCGGATCGGCAACGGTATGAATGCCTGTAACATTGACGCCCATTGGCGCAAAGATGGCTGCCGTTTTCGCCGTGTACTCATCCCAGGTTTGCGTCACGCCGGCGAACGGAATAAACACCGCCGTACGGCGACCATTCAGTTGCTCAGCAATCAGCGGCAGCGCATGTTCCATCCATCCTTTGCCCGGCAGCGTCGAGTTACTCAATAAAAGCAGTTCCATCATTTCTCCCTGTAATCAGAAAATTACAAACCGCGCTAATGCTACCACTATCAGCCTGACGCCTTACTGATATGGCTCACGATGTTGGAAGGGGCACAGAAGCTATGGCTATTTTTTAAGTGTCAATCCAATACCGAGCGCCTTCATCACAGCCAACGTGGTTTTTCAGCGTCGGATTTCCTTTCTCACTAAACGAGCGATAGAGTTGTTCGCGGGATAATCCCGTTTCTGCCGCGATGTTCGCCATTCCCTTCGCGCGTGCCACCACGCCCAACGCTTTTGCAATGTACGTTGCTTCGCCTGTTTCGAGGGCATCCGCCATAAATACAGCAATTTCTTCATCATCAACTAGCGCAGCAGCGGGATCGTACTGAGTAAGCTTATTCATGGCGGAATGTCTCCTGATAGTCCAGTGAACGGGCGAGCATTCCTCAACAGGTTTAACATCGCCAGCTAAACCATTCGCCAGTCGGAAAAGGCGTGCGGCAATGAGCGTTTTGGCCCTGCGATCCCGTAGATTCTGCTCCCAGCGTTGGAAAACCGTGGTCTGAAGAATTTCCATTATTACGTTCCATGTATTTTATAAACTACATTCTGAATTGACACGTTGAGACCAGAGAATAAAAAAATGGGGAGTAAGGGAAAATGCTGGCAGGAGGAAACAGGAAGGCGCCTCGCAGTAATGCATAATTTTCCAGGATGCTGCGGTTGATACGCGAAACGATAACAGGGGAGAGGGGCCGCTTTGTGCCAGAAGCAGACATTTCCGACAGCTGCATGCACTAATCCATGGAAAACGGATCTAACTACATAGTCATGCTGACATGCTGGAGTTATGAAGGATGTTTTTCAGGATTTGGGCGGAAAAAAACTGTCAGAAACGCCCTGTTCGCCGCAAAAGCGCGCTAAGGGCCTTTCTGGGTGGGGGTAAGAGATGCTATGGAAAATTGGAGGTCATAACACTTGTTGCAGTTTCGAATATATATCTGAACACTTGCCAACAAAGATGTTTTAAAGTAGGATTAATTTCAGTTTGCTAGTTTGTTATTGGCAAACCATGGTGGTTAAGATGAGTAAATTTTTCATTGAAGTTGAGCATGGGGTTTATGTAGCAACAAGCGAGCTGCAGGACTACCTGAAAGACGAAAAGTTGCGTCTGAATTTGACATGGAAGTCATTTAGCGAACGTATTGGGCGTATTTCTCCAGAGTTTCTTGGCTCTATTGCCAGGGGAACAAGTAGTAATCGTTTCAGTGAAGAGACCCGAGCATGTTTGGCCTCCTACATTGATTCTTCTGTTGAAAGGAACGAGGTCATACCCAATCTGTCTGCTGTTCCAACAGAGGTCTTAATGGCGGAAATTAAACTACGGCTGGAGCCAAAAAATAGCATTCAGTTACCGCATCAATGTCCTTGTTGTGGTCTGATAGCTTCAACTTTTGAAGAGATTGATGAGCAATTCGGTGTCAGAAGTATTCAGGGAAGAATCTCTAACCAATCGTGGTGCCGAAAATGTAGGCGAAGTCAAAATAAAATTTAAAAGAGGTGGAATTAATGAGTAACGCAAATGTTATTGAAATGCCTCACCATTGCCGCAACGGTCAGGGGTGTCCAGATAATACCGTGGCTGAGAATGCTTCAGAACTTGAGGCTAAATTTGGTTTTAGAATGCTCAACGGTAATCTGGCGCCGCAGAGCCTTTGTAAGCCTTGTCGTTCGCGGTCAGGTAAGGAATAGTATTAACTTTCACAGGTTTTACTATTATCAGGCAAAAAACGAAAAGCCCGCACTATGCGGGCTTTCTTATGTCCGTTGGGCAAGAAGCGTTGTGGTAAATATCAAACTTCAACAGCAATGTTAAGGTCACTATCTGTAGTCACTCGATCAGTGATCCTGTAAACAATTTTATAGTTTTTGCCATTGTAGTGTTTAACATCACCTGCAGCATAAGTCCGCTGTTCGGTTGTTACTATCGAGGGAAGCCTATTGCCGTTCTTATCAAAGAAAGCCCATTCGTAAGCAAACATAAAATCTCCTTTAACTTGTTGTTATTTATGTTTATTATAGCATATTGTTTTTTCTCGTTTCATTTATTTTGATGCAAATTCATGAGTGGTTCGCTGCTTGGGTGTTATGTTTAATTTGGCAGAATGTGCCGCCACTATCATTTTGACGTCCGCTACTCGCTCATAAGGGACAACCATACTCAAATCTCCCACATTGCAGGAGATTTGAGTATGAACACGTCACCGTGGAACAAAGACCGTATCATCGGCCAAAAAAGACCACTTCAGATATCTCATATCTGGGGGATCCGAATCCGGCTTGAACTGGAAGGTAAAACGCGCGATTTAGCTCTGTTCAATATGGCCTTGGACAGTAAGCTACGAGGCTGTGACCTGGTAAAACTCAAAGTATCTGATGTTGCATATGGTAGCTCTGTTTCAAGCAGAGCTACGGTGTTGCAACAGAAAACCGGTAGCCCTGTGCAGTTTGAGATAACCAAAGGAACAAGAGAAGCTGTTGCTGCATTGATAAAGCTTGGCAATTTGCATAGTAAAGACTTCTTGTTTCGGTCTCGAGTCGGAACTAACCAGCCCATATCTACCCGGCAATACAACCGAATTTTTCATGGGTGGGTAGAAAAGCTTGGTCTCGAAGATTCGCTTTACAGCACACATTCCATGAGAAGAACAAAACCTTACCTGATCTACAAGAAAACCAAGAATCTTCGGGTGATCCAACTTCTGTTGGGCCATAAGAAACTGGAAAGCACAGTCCGTTATCTGGGCATTGAAGTAGATGATGCGTTAGAGATCTCTGAATCGATTGAAGTCTAAGGTTGTCAGGGCTGCAACAGCAGCCCTGTGCCAGGTGCTATCGTTCGCCTAGTCGAATTCGACGTATGAAAGCAATCGGCCTACGCTCTTTCGATTGAAGGGTTGGTCACTTGCAGGCAGCACGGTCTTGGCTAGTCACTCGGACTCATAAGCGACCACGAGTGCTTTGCCCGTTTCATAGAAGCTTTGAATCATGTTTCTAACAGTCTGCGACTGGACTCCTCGGGAGCCAATCCAGCCTGCATTGACGCTCGCTGCGAACTGCGAGTTCGTAAGGTACCTGGGCGCTCCTTCGAAGGTGATCTGGGAGCCGCCCTGAGGGCCTTTCGGACCATTTGGGCCTAAGAGAAAATGCATGTACTCACGCGGTACATACATGCCCTTTATCAGTTCGCCAGATGCAGGTCTAAGCCCCTTATTTGGCACCAATTTCACCATGAATCCGTCGTCACTCAAGCGGTATTCGTTGTGTGATCGGATTGCGGCGGCAGATCGGGTCAAGTTATAAAAGTCATCCATCCTCACCAACTCTTGAGCAAGCTGTGCATCGGGCCGATACAAGACCCGATCGCCTTCCTCACGCATCAGTTTGTACTGAACTAGAACGAACAGCTCGTACGGTTCGTTGTAGTAAATCAGATCTACCCCAAGCGTGTGCTCAAGGTCGTTCCGATTCGCGTAGTTGACTTGCAGCCTGCGCCCACCTTGCTCGAATATAGATACCCCGGCTTGATGCATGGGAGTCATTCCAGGCCAGTTGAAGAGGTCGTGTTGAATCGCCGACTCTTCTTGTAGATAGCGTTGTGGTATGCCTGTTAGGAATGCTGATTGCCCAGACTCAAGATTCGTCAGTGTCGCCGTGGCTTCGGTCTCATTGATCTGTTCCACTGAGCCTTCATAGGGTGCCCATTCGCTCAACACACGCTCACGGAGTTGGTTGCTTCCAGAGAAAATGTCGAGAGAGATGCCAATAGCCTCTCGCTCTTGAAGGAGTATCTCTGCGGATTCGCCGTGGAGGCGAAATCCAGAGTAGCGACGAAGGGAGAGAAGCCGATCAATATCACCAGCGAGGCTCGGGCGCTCAGACTTGATGGCTTCGACTAGCGCTAACCATGTGCCTTCAGGGATGACGCCACCTAAGCCCTGTGATGCCTTGATGAAGTAGCGTTGAAGGTGAACAGAAAGCTTCGATTCGAGGGCTTGAATAGAGATGCTATTAAGGGCTACTGTGCTAGAAAACTCAACTCGGGACTTTGAGGTAACTACGCGCTTTCCCTTCTTCGCCAACGCGATGTAGTCGATTGTTGTATCTGAAAAGCACAGGAGGGCAATGCTGAGTTGCCCTATTTCCCAGTCGTGGACGCTCAATGCGTCCGAAAAAGGCTCGTAACTACCTTCGACCTTTTCTTGAATGAGATCTCGCCGTCTGTTTTCGTCGAAGTGGATCAGCAGTCCGGTTTTATTTGCAGCCATGGGATAAGTGGTAATCGTCCGATAGTGTGTAGGAGGCTAACATTGAAGTTAGATATACCGTCATGTTGACATCTCTGCAAGGCCAATCAACCAGAGCAGCAGCTGAGATGTCGCTGTGGTGCCAGAAGCGGACGTCACATCGGAATTTTTATCTACCATCAGTCTTTTGTGGGAGTGAAAAGTTGAACATAATATCATGCAGGATAAAGTTGTAATCGCTTGTAATACGAGCAGATACTACACCTTTGCATTTTGAGACGATTTTGTTCAAGAATAGTAAGAACAATAAATTATAATTTAATAAAGATGGAGTTGGTGGTGAACAAAGTTATAATTTCTGAGTATGATGTTTGCCAGATGATACCTTCATGGCAACCTAAGTTTAAAAATTATTATCGAATTCGGTATAGTTTTCACGAATTGTGTTGAGTGCATACCGGGCAAGACCTTCGGGAAGCTTGTTATTTCTGGTTTTTCCACATTGACGGTTAGTCATACCAAGCGGATCATGTTTGCGGTAACGTGGAAGAAGACGTCGGCTTTGGCGATCGGATATGCCCAATCGCTGTGCAGCCATTTGTGTGGTCAAACGCCGGTCGACAACATCCTGAATGATTTTGAGTCCGTTAACTTCATCCAAAGTAAAAAACTCCGCTGCATGAGATCCCATCAGAATCCCTCGATAGCGAATCTACGTGACGCACATATTAACTTAACGCAGAACGGACATTACAACTTTGCTGTTGCATAGTGTGTTAAAGATTAATGGAAATGTCTATTTGTTGGCTCATTAGAAATGTTCTTCTGTTGAAAAGATCGCTGCGAAAATAAAACCTTGCGGCGATCCCTTGAGCATAAAGTGAAGTGTGAAAATTACTCTATTTCACATAAATATAATGATTCAATTATAAATATAGATGTATTTCTTATTATATTTTCTAATGTATTACCAAATAATATATATCCATTTTCTTCTATGTGACTGACTATATCTTCCATAGAGTTCATGAAGAATAAAGCAGTCAAGTTACCCCCTTCTGATTTATTTAATTCTCCAAGTATTAAATCTATGCTATTGTTTAATCTGGTGATTGCCATAGTATCGTATGTGTTGTTATAGTGAACACACCTATTCCTTATAAGTGTCAATAAATCCCATGTTAGTGACAATGTTTTCCATGTTGTGAAAAACTTACTTCTTTCAGATATTGATTTGAGAAATTTATCTTTGTTTTTAAAATTATTCAACCTTCTATTTAAACAAAGAGTTATTGCTTGTGAACCTTTTATTTTTTTAGGATCATAAGATTTATTCGTCTCTAAGAATAAATTTTTTAAAGTTTCCTCCAATAGGAAGTAATACTGCAAAAATACACTGCAATTTAAAGTTCTTAATACTAACTCTCGAGGGGATATATTGTTTTTATTCGCTTCACCTATGAAGTAGTCAGATGCAAATGTTCTGCTTTCATTTTCTTGAATCATATTGCCCACATCTAGATGGGAACCTTTTGCATATTCTCTATATATCTTTCTTCTTTTTTTAGAATCTTCTGGAATTGTATTTATGAATGCTGTCACATCTGCATCTAATGCATCTTTTTCATTTTTATGTATAGGGATGAGTATTCCCTGGGAAACGCTACAAGTAATTGTTATATGGGCGTATTTTGAGATGAAGTCAGTGTAGTATGGTATGTCTTTTATCGGTGTTAAATAGTCTGTTTGATTGATATTTAAAAGAATCATATTAATTTATCCTTATGGAACGCAATTCACACATTCATTTACATCTACCTCTATTCTGGTGAACCCCTTTAAACCTATCCATATTTTTCCTAGCTTTTTATCATCTAAAATGGTAACCCCTACGACTTGATACATTTCCCCATAGTAATGAATGTAATTCCCTTTTTTTAATTGATCTGCTCTTTTTCTTATGAATATTGTTATATCGGAGGTTTCTTCATCATAAGATTCAATTAGAATGTACTCGTCGCACTCAGGGCACTGCCAATTTAATTCAACGTCTTCTTTATTATACTCATTGTTACATGTTGTACATTTATATATCTCGTTTGGGTATGAGATTTCTTTTTTAATATATTTTGTCTGTTTCATGTTTCAACCCTCTTTATGTACTAATTAAGACCCTCGTGCAGCCTTGCGTGGGTAATTTGTCTGACCTTACTTGATTTAGGTTTTGGCCGCGAAGCGGTTCTGGGTCCTGTGACACCAGAACTTTACCCCGGTTTCCAGGGGCTTTCCTCTGTATATCATATCATTGAAGCTATTTCCTTTTACCAAAAATTTGCTCAGAACGTTACTGCAATGTCTTAAGCGCATCTAACATGTCATCGCCGTTCAATGAGCGCTGGCATTTTTTCTCGGTTGGTTTTCTGTGCCGCCACGAAGGACCATCACCGACGGGGAACGCCTGTGAACGGTTGTTGTCGCGTTTATCCTGAACTAATTTGATAAATTCGATTGTACGTCCGAGGAGGTTGTTGCCCACGATAATATCTTGGTCGATTTCCGAGAGGCATTCATAAGTGGAGTAGGGAAGATCTGTCCCGTTAGGCAACCATCTCTAAACGTGTTCACGGCCTAGCTATACCAGTTGCTTTAGATAATAGGCCTGCGTAACCTTCTATTGAGTGTGCCTTTATGCTTGATAACAGCTTTGGAACATGGCCCGCCAGCCCAAATGTATCAGTGCGCGCAGTCAAAGCAATCGATCCGCTATCAGTGATCTCGTACTCCTTGCTACTGTCAGAGAAGCCCATTTTTCTAAGGGGCACGGTTGGTACGAGGTCTTCCTTTCTATAAAAATGGTGGGGACCGGGAAAACTACAGACGCTACCAAGTCCGCAATAGCGAGGCATGCCAAATGTGTACGCACAAACGGCATGGCCCGGAATATCCTCAGCAAGTCTTATTCTAGTATTAAGCTCAGCGTGAATCGCGTAGCCTACAGCGGCCATTGCTCCACCTAGTGAGTGCCCAGTCCAAACGACCTTGAGATCATTCCCCGAACTATTTCGTTGGTTAATGTGGTTAGAGATAGATGCGAACTGAGGAATGATTGACTCAAAGAATCCTCGGTGAAAGAATTGGTCATCAAATTCAACATGGCCATAAGGAAAAGGATGAAACTGTGGACACCCCCGAACATGGTACTTTTCGGCATCTATATTTGTTTTCCAGTCCCAAAGCTCGCGGAACACGGTGCCTCTAATAGCAAGAATCACGACGTCGCTAAAAATTGTGCCAAGCACTAGCGCATATGGACCACGAACCGCGAAAAACCTAGCATCCAGATTTGCTTCACTTAGACCATCAAGAATTGAGTTGGTCGTGCGATTTGCAATCAGGCCTCTATAAGTATCGCTAGCAAAGAGATGAATTCGACTTGCCTTCTTCAATTCATATTCTTGAACATCTTCGTAAACTATAGAGGATAATTCGACGCACACCTGCGCTTTATTGAGAGAAAAGGATTCGTCTTTCCAGTCTTGCTGATTCGCCAAACTAAGAATTCCACTCAAACGATCTATAAGCTTTGCATCCATGTTTTTCCTCCGTAACATTATCGCCTAACAGCGAGTTTTACCGACCATGCGAGGTCGGCTACCTTACAAGTTACTCTACCTTGCAAGGTTAAAAAGTCCAATGTCCGCTCCTCGCTCTAAGCAGACCTCCAGAAAACGATACATAATGTCGATCGCTAGACTTCAATCCCTTTCTGCTTCAGTTCTTTTCTAATCACACGTTTAATCCAGGCTGCCAACGATTCATCGCCATCCTGCCGTTGTGCTTCTTCCATCGCTTTGCGCAGTTCCGGATCCAGAAGGAATTGAAACGGGGGATTGCCTCTTCTTTCGTTCATGTGTGGTGACACCTTAATTACACAAGAGTGGTGTGGGTATGTGTGATGACACATTACGCTCACATATCAAAAATAACAACGCCCCGAAAGTGCGGGAACACGCATGCCGCAAGCTGATCTGCTTTATTTTCCACTCGCCGAGGCGTTCCGCCATCTTGATTGTCGCCATCTCACTACCGAAGAGAATCTGGTGCTGTCGTTCGGTTGTGAAGAGGCGCTGGCAGGGCTGTACCATACGCTGAGTTTTATGGGCGAAAGCTGACCAGCAACTGTTTGCCAGCGACCCCCTAAACTCATCTGGAAAGCGCCTCGCAGACTTCTTCTTCGGGACGTGACAGACCTGTGCAACCACCTTAGTGTGACATAATGATTTGTTGGTCTGGGAATAGGAAATGCTCGTTTATTACGCTAATCTTAGGCATGTCATGCGCACTGTTATGGGGGTTGTCATGCGCACTGTGTCTAAGGTAAAAAAATCAGTCAATGTCTCTCTGGCTCCAGAGATACTGGAAGAGGCGCGCAAGCTTAAAATCAATCTGTCAGCTGTTTTAACTGAAGCCCTAATCGAAAAATTTCGCGAGAACAAACGTGAAGAATGGTTGCGGGATAATAAAAAATCGATAGAAGCATTGAATCAATGGGTGGAAGAAAACGGTTCGTTCAGTGATTTTCAAAGGACATTCTGATGGAGCAGTATTGCGCTTATGAGAATACTGGCAGTGGAAAAAGCGTTTATCCGTTTTTAATTAGCTTACAGCATCCGGTGGCCGCTGTTTTGCAACATGTACTGGTTGCCCCCGTTATCGCGCTAAGCCAGTTCCCCAACGAAGTACCGCCAGCTAAAATTTGTCCTGTTGTTAATATTGGTGGGCAAGCCTATGTGGTGATGACGCATATGATGACAGGCATACCGGTGAAGAATATGGGTAACTGTGTGGGAGATCTGACCGCAAACAGGGCTGAACTTCGCGATGCGATTGATTTCCTGCTTAACGGTTATTAGAGCACCATGACGGGGCTGATTATGTTGAAAGGTGTGACGGATCACAAATAGCCCTCGGGCATTCGCGCACGATTATTTTTATCGCCTGCAAGGTAAGGTATATTTCGCTTTTAATACACAAAAGCATTCAAGTTGTATCAAGGCGGCAAGGGAACGAATTCCTGGGAGCATAGATAACTATGTGACCAGGGTGAGTGAGGGCAGCCAACGCAGAGACGGCTTGAAGGATGAAGTGTATACAGGAGAAATTATGCTGCCCGACTCATCCATCCGATTAAATAAATACATCAGTGAAAGCGGAATCTGCTCGCGTCGCGAGGCGGATCGCTTTATCGAACAAGGGAATGTCTTCCTGAATGGTAAACGCGCCACCATTGGCGATCAGGTGATGCCTGGCGACGTCGTAAAAGTGAATGGTCGGTTGATTGAGCCGCGTGAAGCGGAGGATCTGGTTTTTATCGCACTGAACAAGCCGGTAGGGATTGTCAGCACCACCGAAGATAGCGAACGCGACAACATTGTTGATTTCGTTAACCACAGCAAGCGCGTGTTCCCCATTGGCCGTCTGGACAAAGATTCCCAGGGGCTGATCTTTCTGACCAACCACGGCGACCTGGTGAATAAAATCCTGCGCGCCGGTAACGATCACGAAAAAGAGTATCTGGTGACGGTCGATAAGCCCGTAACCGACGACTTTATTCGTGGGATGGGAGCCGGTGTGCCAATCCTCGGCACCGTTACCAAGAAATGTAAGGTCAAGAAAGAAGCGCCGTTTGTGTTTCGCATCACGCTGATTCAGGGGCTGAACCGCCAGATCCGCCGTATGTGTGAGCACTTTGGTTATGAAGTGACGAAGCTTGAGCGCACACGCATCATGAACGTGAGTTTGTCCGGCCTGCCGCTAGGTGAATGGCGCGACCTGACGGATGACGAACTGATCGATTTGTTCAAGCTGATTGAGAATTCTTCTTCAGAAGCTAAACCGAAGGCGAAAGCGAAGCCAAAAGCCGCCACCGCAGGTATCAAGCGCCCGGTAGTGAAAATCGAAAAATCAGCGGAGAAAGAGAAATCGCGCCCGGCGGCAAACGGGAAGCGTTTTACCTCGCCGGGGCGTAAGAAGAAAGGACGTTAACGTCTACCGCGCGTTGGCGTATTCGCCGACCAGGAGAATGACGCCTCTGAATCCGGTTTATAAGCCTGCTTTTTCTTCAACTGGCGGGCTTTTTTAGCTTCGGCTTCGCGCAAGGCCATCAGCTTATCGATGTACTCTTTCTTGATGCTGTTGGTCTCTGCGTTGGTCAGCAGTCGACCATGCGCAATGCGTGCGCGGTCAAGCAGCGTTTTCAGTTCACGCTGTTCGCGCTCAGTCATCTCTTTTTGGGTAATGCGGGGGAGTGCCATACGGGTGCCCTCTGTTAGCCGATACTCTCAGTGTACGGTAATCCTGGTCAGGCTGATAGCACTCAGGCCGGGTAAGCATGTGCTACCCGGCATTTTTTTAACTTTCCTTCACTGTTTGCTGTGGTTCTTTAGCAATCGGTTTACCGGACCAGTAACCCGCAAGCAGCGAACCAGAAAGGTTATGCCAGACGGAGAACAACGCGCCGGGCAGAGCGGCGAGCGGACCGAAGTAGATTTTGCCCAGCGCAGCGGCGAGGCCGGAGTTCTGCATGCCGACTTCAATCGCCAGTGTGCGGCAGGTGGATTCATCAAAGCCGAACAGTTTCCCGCCCCAGTAGCCGCCAAGCAGGCCAATGGTGTTATGCAGAATAACGGCGATAATTACCACAAAGCCGACCGACGCTATGTGCGACGCAGAACCTGCCACAACAGCGCTGATGATGGCCAGGATGCACACCATAGAAAACGCGGGCAGATACGGTTCTACGGCTTTTACGACGCGTGGGAACAGATGGTGAATGACCAGGCCCAAAGCAATCGGAATAACCACGATCTGCAGAATGCTCAGCAGCATACCCATCACATCTACCTGAATATGCGCGTCGACGTAAAGACGGGTGAGCAGCGGTGTGGCGACAACACCGACCAGCGTTGAAACCGATGAAATCGTCACGGAGAGCGCCACATCGCCCTTCGCCAGGTAAATCATTACATTAGATGCCGTTCCGCTGGCGACGCTACCGACCAGCACCATACCTGCGGACAGTTCCGGTGGCATATTAAAAGCCAGCGCCAAAATCCATGCGGCGAGCGGCATCACCAGATAGTGTAGAAAAATACCTGCCGCAACCGGCGCAGGGCGTGAGAGTACGCGTTTAAAGTCATCCACCTTCAGGTGCACGCCCATGCCGAACATAATCAGCATCAGTAACGATGGCACGAATGGCCCGACAGGCGTAAATGTGGAGGGCGTGTAATACGCAATAACAGAGAGCAGCAGCGCCCATAACGGGAACAGCCGCGTGAGAGTAGCGAGCATGTTGTATTCCTTGCGATTGAAATGTGTTGTGTTGTTATAAAAAAGCCGGGATCGAGCCCGGCCATAGTTATTGTGTATCGCGTGATGGAATATTATTCAAACAAATTATGTTTATGTTCCGCAGTGAATGTTTTCCCAGCTCAGCCCGAAACGCGCGAGATATTTGCGCAGGCGGTCCGCATCGTTAGGATTGGCTTTTTTCTGCCGCGAGACGGCGAACAGTTCGCGTCCGGCTTCCGACAGCGACGCGCAGCGGCGGCACACTTCCAGTACCGTTTCTAACTGGCGGCGATCGAACAGGTCAATGTCCATATTCAGTTCAGGCTGCGGAGTGGCTATCTGCCAACTCTCCTTTAGCAGCGCAATCTCTTCTTCGACAAGGGATAAGGTGATGCGACCTTGTTCAGCAAGCGTCGCCATACGCGCGATGGATGAACTGAGTTCGCGAAAGTTGCCGCGCCATTGCGCCTGCGGGGAGCAGGCAAACGCCAGATAGGAAGTGCGTGCCTCTTTATCGAAACGGATTTGCGTCTGCTTGTTGCTGGAAAAACGTTGCAGCTCATACTCGACGTTCGGCGCGATATCTTCCCGCCGCTGCGCGAGACCGGGCAGGGTGAAACTCCACATGTTGATACGCGCGTAGAGATCCTCGCGAAAACGGCCCTCAGCGACCCATTGCCGCATGTCGCGATGGGTGCCGGCAATCAGCTGAAAATCGCTGTGTACTTCTTTGTCCGACCCAAACGGGAAAAAGGTTTTTTCTTCAATCGCTTTGAGTAACATGGCCTGCTCGTCCAGCCCCAGCTCGGCGATCTCATCGAGAAACAGCACGCCGCCATCGGCCTCTCGCAGCAATCCGCTACGCGCCGTGAGCGCACCGGTAAACGCCCCCTTCACATGGCCAAACAGCGTTGACATCGCATTATCACCGCGCAGGGTCGCGCAGTTAACCGCCACCAGTTTTCCCGCCACCAGATGCCGCGACTGGCGTAGCTGAAAAATACGTTTCGCGAGGAAGGATTTGCCCGCGCCGGTAGGGCCGGTGAGCAGGATCGGGTCTGTTGAGCGCAGAGCTACCCGCTCAATGCGATCGATCAGTTTATTGAAAGTGGCGTTGCGCGTATCAATCCCGGCTTTCAGAAAGGATACCGACTGCTGCTGTTCGCGCTGAAAACGACTGGTGAGCGTGGCATAGCGGCTTAAATCGAGATCGATAACCGAGCAGACGCCAGCGGCGACGGCTTCATCTGATGAACCGCGTGGTGCCGGGCTGGTTTGCAACAGGCTGGCGGGCAGGTAACGCGCTTCCGTCAGCAAAAACCAGCAGATTTGTGCCACGTGAGTCCCGGTGGTGATGTGCACCAGATACTCTTCGTTTTCCGTATCAAACTCATAATGCGTGGCAAAGTCGAGAAACGCGGCGTAGACCTCTTCAAAGTCCCACGGATCGTTAATGGTAACGGTATGCGGGCGGACTTGGGTGTGCGGCGAAAGCAGCGCGACGTCTTCAATCAACCTTTGCGCCATGCTTTCATCGCGTGGCTGGTGGAGGAGTTCCAGCCTGTCGACAGGGAAATCGGGTTGTTGGCATAGCCCAACCGTGGGTCGCCATTTCTTAAACCGATTGGCCCGCTTGCCGCGCTTATCCAGCACCGTTCCCAGTACGCCAATCACTACCCGTTGCTTCTTCATGGTTTATCCAAAAAGATAAATAAGAGATTAAAAGATAAAAAAATAAACCCATCGAGACAACCGCCATGATTGGCGTAAATAATTAAAGCTATGAAAATCAATTAATTAAAAATTAATCATGCCTGTTTTAATTCCTGGCACGCTTCTGGCAATAACACTTGCGTCAATCACGCTGAAAGCGCAGGGGGTTAAACCCCGCCGGCACGTCAGGAACGGCACAGGTTGTTTTCCGGAAGTGTTCCGTCAGCCGATGACCACCAAACGGGTTCGATTCCCGATTCATTCTCCCAATGAAACTGGTTGTTAATCATAGAAATAAAGCGGAGCAATGCGCAGCTAGCACGCTCCAGAACAGGCTGCCGGTAAAGATGCCGTGCGGCAGGCAAAAGGGAATTCCCCTGCCGCTTCGCCCCTGCACCCGCGCCTGAACGATATTAAGGAATATAAAATGGCTAAGAAAATTACTATTCGTAAAGGCCAGCTTGGCCTGTTATCCCGACAGGGTGACTACTATCAGGTGCTGAATACAGGTGAACACCGTTTGCCATGGTTTAACACTCCGGACGTTCTGGTAATCAATACCGATGGCAGCGAAATTCCGGAAGCGCTCGCGGAGTATTTACGTCGCTTCCAGCCTACATGGGTGGAGCAGTACTGTGTGGTGGCTGATCTAACCGATACTGAAGCAGGTGCGCTGTATGTGAACGGCGTCTTGCAGGAAATTTTGCCACCGGCAACGCGCCGTCTGTACTGGCAGGCCGATGAAGCGCTGAAGCTGGTGCAGATAGATACACGTCAGGTTTTGGTTCCTGTTGATGTGATGAACGCGGTGTTACAGCCCCGTCGCAGCGGTGCGGTGAAAGGTCGCGAAGCGATCTTAACGGTGCAGGTTCCGGCGTGGCACGTCGGTGTACTGAAAATTGATGGTGAAACTCAGGCGCTGTTGCCGCCGGGGTTAACAGCATACTGGAAGGTAAATCATCTGATTGAAGCGGAAGTGGTGGATACCCGCTTGCAGGTGCTGGAGGTCGGCGGCCAGGAGATCCTGACCAAAGATAAGGTCAACCTGCGTTTGAACCTGGCGGCGAACTGGCGTTATAGCGATGTACTGCTGGCATTTGGTCAACTGACTAAACCGCTGGATCACCTTTACCGTGAGTTGCAGTTTGCGCTGCGTGAAGTGGTGGGAACGCGCACGCTGGACGAACTGCTGGAAGATAAACAGGTGATTGATGAGGTGGTGAGCGCGCAGGTGAAAGCCCGCATGACGCCGTTTGGTATCGAGGTGGCTTCGCTGGGGGTGAAGGATATTGTCCTGCCCGGCGATATGAAGGCCATTTTGTCGCAACTGGTTGAAGCGGAAAAATCCGCCCAGGCCAACGTGATCCGACGTCGTGAAGAGACTGCTGCCACGCGATCGCTGTTGAATACCGCCAAAGTAATGGAAAACAACCCGGTAGCGCTGCGCTTAAAAGAACTGGAAACCCTCGAAAGAGTCGCGGAACGGATCGATAAAATCTCGGTATTCGGTGGCCTCGACCAGGTGTTGCACGGTCTTGTGAACATAAAAGGATAAAAATAATGAGTTACAACACAGTGGACGGTGCAATGCGCGAACGGGTATTGCGCCAGCTAAAAGAGGTGGAGAAACGCTATAACGTCAGGGTGCTGTACGCCTGTGAGTCCGGCAGCCGTGGCTGGGGATTTGCCTCGCCAGACAGCGATTACGACGTGCGGTTCCTCTATGTTCATTCCCCTGAATGGTATCTGCGGATCGAAGCGCCACGTGATGTTATCGAGCTGCCGATAGATGATGAGCTGGACGTGTGCGGCTGGGAATGGCGCAAGGCGCTGGGGTTACTCAAAGGCGCAAACCCGACGCTTATCGAGTGGCTGGATTCGCCGGTGGTCTATCAGCAGGATGACGCGACCGTGTCGGCGCTGAAAGCGTTGGTGCCTGAATGGTTTTCCCCGCTGCGTGCCCGCTGGCACTACTATTCAATGGCGCGGAAAAACTTTCGCGGTTATCTGCAGGGCCACGACGTGCGATTGAAGAAGTACTTCTACGTCATTCGGCCGCTGCTGGCGGTACGTTGGGTGGAAGCGGGCAAGGGCGTACCGCCGATGCGTTTTGCCGAGCTGCTGGCGGGAAGTGAACTGGATGCGCCATTGCGTCAGGAAATCGACGAATTGCTGGCGCGCAAACAGCGCTCAGGTGAGGCTGAGTATGGTCCGCGTCGTCCATTGTTACATGCGTTTATCCGCACCGAACTGGAGAGAGGAGAAATTCCGCCGATCTTACCAGACAGCCGGGAGGGGAATGTCCGGACACTGGACCGACTATTATATGACACGGTGATGCGGTGAAAATGCCCGATGGTACAAGAGCCATCGGGCGTTAGCGTCTACTCACTCAAACAAATTATGGTGCAGCTTCTGTACCACTTGCTCAGCTTCGTTACCGGGCACCAGGAAGCACAGGTTATGGCTGGACGCGCCGTAGCAAATCATTCGAATGTTGAACGGCTCCAGTACGCCGAACACCTCTTTACCCACGCCGCAGGCTTTGGACAGGTCGTTGCCAATCAACGCCACCAGCGCCAGGCCTTCTTCGACTTCAACCCGACACAGGGCCGACAGTTCCATCAGCAGAGACTGCGTTAACAGCGTATCGCCGGTGGACGTTGAACCGGTGGTATCCAGCGTCAGCGCCACGCTGACTTCGGATGTGGTGATTAAATCGACCGAGATATTGTGGCGTGCCAGGATGCCGAACACTTCCGCTAAAAAACCACGAGAGTGCAGCATATTCAGGCTATGCAGTGTCAGCAGCGTCTGCTTACGGCGTAACGCCAACGCACGAAACAGTGGTGGATTCGCGGTTTTATTGCAGACCAGCGTACCGCCTGCTTTTGGCTCCTTACTGGAGCCAACAAATACCGGGATATCGCTACGTACGGCTGGCAACAGGGTTGCCGGATGCAGTACTTTCGCGCCAAAGGTCGCCATTTCTGCGGCCTCTTCAAAAGCGATTTCATCAATACGCTGCGCAGCCGGAACCACGCGCGGATCGGTAGTGTAGATGCCGGGAACGTCGGTCCAGATATCAACGCGCGTTGCGTGCAGCGCTTCGGCCAGCAGGGCGGCGGTATAATCGCTGCCGCCGCGTCCCAGCGTGGTGGTGCGGCCCTTGCTTTCACTGCCGATAAAGCCCTGAGTAATCACCAGACCTTCGCTCAGGCGCGGGGCCAGCTGGTGCGAAGCCAGTTCAGCCAGCGCCGCAACGTCGGGCTCTGCACGGCCAAAACGATCGTTGGTGCGCATCACTTTACGCACGTCAAACCACTGCGCTTGCACGTTGCGCTCACGCAGGATCTCGACGAATAGGAGGGTAGACATCAGTTCACCATGGCTGACCAGTTCGTCGGTCAGCGCGGTTGAGGTCGCCAGTGACGCTGCTTCTGCCAGTGTGGTGATGTTCTCCAGCAAACGTTCGATCTCTTCACGAATGACGTTCGGATAACGCAGGCGTTCCAGAATATTGAACTGAATTTGACGAATGGCGTCGAGTTTTTCGAAGCGTTCGGTTGGCTCCAGACCTTCTGCCAGCGCGACCAGCAGGTTAGTAATACCCGCTGAAGCGGACAGCACCACTAAACGTACGTTAGCATCAGAAAGCACGACATCAGCGCTGCGATTCATGGCATCAAAATCCGCCACGCTGGTACCGCCAAATTTGGAGACAACTACATCAGTCATAACTACCTCGTGTCAGGGAATGAATAGAGCGACCATGGCACAAAGGCAGAACGGAAACCGGTGCAGGCGCAAATGCAAATACCGTATTTATAAATAAAATGTGTGGCCTGTACTGTCAACGCTGGGATTATGCGGATTTTTCATGCTGCGTTAACGCTGAGTAACAGTACTTATAACAGCTATACTTTTTAGCCACATTTGGCGGATGCCCTGGCAATGGCATTAAAACAATCACACTTTTCTGTGGCTGGCGTTACAATCGATCTCAGTCACAATTCTCAAAATCAGAAGAGTATTGCTAATGAAAAACATCAATCCAACACAGACCTCAGCCTGGCAGGCACTACAAAAACACTTTGAAGAAATGAAAGACGTTACTATCGCGGATCTGTTCGCGAAAGATAGCGATCGTTTCACTAAGTTTTCCGCGACGTTTGACGATCTGATGCTGGTGGATTTCTCCAAAAACCGCATCACTGAAGAAACGCTGGCTAAACTGCAGGATCTGGCAAAAGAAACCGATTTGGCCGGTGCTATCAAGTCCATGTTCTCCGGTGAGAAAATCAACCGCACTGAAGACCGTGCCGTACTGCACGTGGCGCTGCGCAACCGTAGCAATACGCCAATCATCGTTGACGGCAAAGATGTGATGCCGGAAGTGAACGCGGTGCTGGAAAAGATGAAATCCTTCTCTGAAGCGATTATCTCCGGCAGCTGGAAAGGCTATACCGGCAAAGCCATTACTGATGTCGTGAACATCGGTATCGGCGGCTCTGACCTCGGCCCGTTCATGGTGACCGAAGCGCTGCGTCCGTACAAAAATCACCTGAATATGCACTTTGTGTCGAACGTCGATGGTACGCACATCGCCGAAGTGCTGAAAAAAGTGAACCCGGAAACCACGCTGTTCCTGGTCGCTTCCAAAACCTTCACCACCCAGGAAACCATGACCAACGCCCACAGCGCGCGCGACTGGTTCCTGGCGACCGCTGGCGACAACAAGCACGTAGCCAAACACTTCGCAGCGCTGTCTACCAACGGTAAAGCGGTTGGCGAGTTCGGTATTGATACTGCCAATATGTTTGAGTTCTGGGACTGGGTTGGCGGTCGTTACTCCCTGTGGTCTGCAATTGGTCTGTCCATCATCCTGTCCGTAGGCTTCGACAACTTTGTTGAGCTGCTCTCTGGCGCGCACGCGATGGACAAACACTTCTCCACCACCCCGGCTGAGAAAAACCTGCCGGTGCTGCTGGCGCTGATCGGTATCTGGTACAACAACTTCTTCGGTGCCGAAACCGAAGCGATTCTGCCGTATGACCAGTATATGCACCGTTTCGCTGCCTACTTCCAGCAGGGCAACATGGAATCCAACGGTAAATACGTTGACCGTAACGGCAATGCGGTGGATTACCAGACTGGCCCAATCATCTGGGGTGAGCCGGGTACTAACGGTCAGCATGCGTTCTACCAGCTGATTCACCAGGGCACCAAAATGGTGCCGTGCGATTTCATCGCCCCGGCCATCACTCACAATCCGCTGTCGGATCACCATCCGAAACTGCTGTCTAACTTCTTCGCGCAAACCGAAGCGCTGGCATTCGGCAAGTCTCGTGAAGTGGTTGAGCAGGAATATCGCGACCAGGGTAAAGATCCGGCTACGCTTGAGCACGTTGTGCCGTTCAAAGTGTTCGAAGGTAACCGTCCAACGAACTCCATCCTGCTGCGCGAAATCACGCCGTTCAGCCTGGGTGCGCTGATTGCCCTGTACGAGCACAAAATCTTCACTCAGGGCGCGATCCTGAACATCTTCACCTTTGACCAGTGGGGCGTTGAGCTGGGCAAACAGCTGGCGAACCGTATTCTGCCAGAGCTGAAAGATGGTTCCGAAGTGAGCAGCCACGATAGTTCTACCAACGGTTTGATTAACCGTTATAAGTCCTGGCGCTAATCTGCTTCTTCCTTCGAACCGCAGCGGTGTTGGCTGCGTTCGTTAACCCCGGGAACATAGCTATCTATGCTCCCGGGGATTAACGATCTTGCCGCCTTGCTGCAATTCGAATGAATTTGCAGATTACCTGTGATAGAAGTTGATATTATTATCAGCTTTTTTTATAAGATAATTCCACTTCTCCACGTTATTACCTAAAAATTTAATTGAGCTTAATCCTAAAATAATTTATTCACCGTTATCCTGTTTCTGATATTTTCAGATTTACCGGATATTGTGTTTTTACTATTATATTTTAACTATTTGAATTAATTTGTTTTTATTATTTGCTATTAATAATTTTTCCTCTCGTTATCTAATTGTCCTAAATTCCCTCTCGACCTAATTTACAAACTTCGCTTGTGTATACTCGATCTCGCCCGAAATTCTTTTGGGTAAATCTCCATTCATACAATGAAGGGAATTTGTGATGAAAAAAGTTCTGTATGGCCTTTGGGCTATATCTGCGCTTGCGGTGACCTCTGTCTATGCCGCCCCCGTTCAGGTGGGTGAGGCTGCAGGGTCGGCTGCCGCGTCGGTTTCGGCGGGAAGTTCCTCCGCGACCAGCGTGAGCACCGTAAGTTCTGCGGTGGGGGTTGCCCTGGCGGCGACCGGCGGCGGCGATGGTTCTAATACCGGAACCACCACCACGACAACCACCAGTACCCAGTAACACCAGTACGTAGCCCCTGAAGTATGACGGGGATTAACCATAACCACACTTCGGTGTGGTTATTTTGCCGCTGCGGAGAAACGTCGTGAAGCGACCAGCGCTCATAATGGTTTGCCTGTTACTACAGGCGTGCTCAGCCACCACCGAAGGGTTGGGGCATTCGCTGTGGGATAGCGTGTTTGGTACTCCCGGCGTACAGATGACGGACGATGAAATTCAAAACATGCCTTACGCCAGCCAGTACATGCAGCTCAACGGCGGTCCCCAACTGTTTGTGGTACTCGCGTTTGCAGAAAACGGACAGCAGAAATGGGTGACTCAGGATCGGGCTATTCTCGTCACGCAGCATGGGCGCATTGTGAAAACGCACCTTGGCGGGGACAACCTGATCGAGGTGAATAATCTGGCGGCAGACCCGCTCATCAAGCCAAATCAGATAGTCGACGGCGCAACGTGGACCCGCACGATGGGCTGGACTGAACATCAGCAGGTACGCTATGCCACCGCGCGCTCGGTTTTCACCTGGGATGGCGCAGACACCATCAAAGTCGGCAGCGATAACACGCCGGTACGGATCCTCGATGAAGAGGTCACCACCGATCAAACGCGCTGGCATAACCGCTACTGGGTAGATAGTGACGGCATGATTCGCCAGTCAGAACAGTATCTTGGCGCAGGTTTCTTCCCGGTGAAAACTACGCTGATTAAGGCGGCAAAACCATGATGAAACAAATGATTACTGCGCTGACATTCAGCCTGTGCGCGGCATCTGTTTTTGCTGTGGGCAGTGTAAAAGTGATCACGACAGGTAGCACAGAAGCAAAAACGCTGACCGGGGCTGAACATCTGCTCGACCTGGTCGGACAGCCGCGGTTGAGCAATAGCTGGTGGCCAGGCGCGGTTATCAGTGAAGAGCGGGCAACAACTGAGGCACAACGTCAGCAGCAGGCATTACTGGCTCGTCTGGCGACGTTGAGCGCTGAAGCAAGCGGTGATGATGCTGGCGCTATCAACGCATTACGCCAGCAAATTCAGGCGCTGAAGGTGACCGGCAGGCAGACAATTAATCTCGACCCGGATGTAGTGCGTACCAGTGAGCGAGGCAACCCGCCGTTGCAGGGTAATTACACGCTGTGGGTCGGACCGCAGCCCACGGATATCACGCTGTTGGGTTTGCTAAGCCACTCGGGTAAACAGCCGTTTATACCCGGACGTGATGTTGCCAGCTATCTCGATGGGCAGCATCGGCTCAGCGGCGCGGATCGTAGCTACGCCTGGGTTGTCTATCCCGACGGACGCACACAAAAAGTACCGGTCGCCTACTGGAACAAACGTCATATTGAGCCGATGCCCGGCAGCATCATTTTTGTCGGGCTGTCGGACTCTGTCTGGAGCAGCACCCCGGATGAAATCAATGCCGACATTCTTCGCACCCTGACCCAGCGGATACCCGAATAATGAGAAAAACTTATCTGCTCAGCCTGTTGGCGCTGGGTATCAGCGCGGCCTGTCACGGTGAAACGTATCCTGCGCCGATTTGTCCTTCCCAGTCTGATTTTGGTGGCGTAGGGCTGCTGCAAACCCCAACCGCACGCATGGCGCGTGAGGGCGAAATGAGCCTTAACTACCGCGATAACGATCAGTACCGCTATTACTCTGCGTCGGTGCAACTGTTTCCGTGGCTGGAAACGACCCTGCGCTATACCGATGTGCGCACTAAAAAATACAGCAGCGTGGAGTCGTTTTCAGGCGATCAGACATACAAGGATAAGGCTTTCGACCTTAAACTGCGATTGTGGGAAGAGAGCTACTGGATGCCGCAGGTGGCGGTGGGCGCGCGCGATATTGGCGGAACCGGCCTGTTCGATGCGGAGTATATTGTGGCGAACAAAGCCTGGGGACCGTTTGATTTCTCACTCGGTCTCGGCTGGGGATACCTCGGGACCAGTGGTAACGTCAGCAATCCGTTTTGCTCATACAGCGATAAATTCTGTCATCGCGATAACAGTTACAAGCAGGCGGGTTCCATTGACGGCAGCCAGATGTTCCACGGCCCGGCGTCGCTGTTTGGCGGCGTGGAATATCAGACACCCTGGCAGCCGCTGCGTCTGAAACTGGAGTACGAGGGCAATAATTACCAGCAGGATTTTGCGGGCAAGCTGGATCAGAAGAGCAAGTTTAACGTCGGCGCTATTTATCGCGTCACCGATTGGGCCGACGTTAACCTCAGCTATGAGCGCGGGAACACCTTTATGTTTGGGTTCACGCTGCGGACTAACTTTAACGACTTGCGACCACACTATAACGATAACGCCCGTCCGAAGTATCAGCCGCAGCCGCAGGATGCCATCCTGCAACATTCGGTAGTGGCGAATCAGCTAACGCTGCTGAAATACAATGCCGGGCTGGCGGATCCTAAAATCCAGGTGCAGGGCGATACGCTGTATGTAACCGGCGAACAGGTGAAATACCGTGATTCGCGCGAGGGGATCGAGCGTGCCAACCGGATCGTGATGAACGATCTTCCAGACGGGATCCGCACGATCCGTATTACGGAAAATCGCCTTAACTTGCCGCAGGTGACGACCGAAACAGAAGTTTCCAGCCTGAAGCACCATCTGGAAGGCGAACCGTTGGGCCATGAGACTCAGCTGGCGCAAAAACGCGTGGAGCCGGTGGTGCCGAAAACGACCGAGCAGGGCTGGTATATCGATAAGTCGCGCTTCGATTTCCACATCGATCCTGTGCTTAACCAGTCGGTGGGCGGCCCGGAAAATTTCTATATGTATCAGTTGGGCGTGATGGGTACGGCGGATTGGTGGGTGACCGATCATCTGCTGACCACCGGGAGTTTGTTCGCCAACCTCGCCAATAACTATGACAAGTTTAACTACACCAACCCGCCGCAGGATTCGCATTTGCCGCGTGTGCGTACCCATGTACGTGACTATGTGCAAAACGATGTTTACGTGAATAACCTGCAGGCCAACTACTTCCAGTCACTCGGCAACGGGTTTTACGGACAGGTGTACGGCGGCTATCTGGAGACCATGTATGGCGGGGCGGGGGCAGAAGTGCTGTATCGCCCGCTGGACAGCGATTGGGCGTTTGGTGTTGATGCCAACTACGTGAAACAGCGTGACTGGCGTAGCGCGCAGGACATGATGAAATTCACCGACTACAGCGTGAAGACCGGGCATTTGACGGCGTACTGGAATCCTTCTTTCGCCCAGGATGTGCTGGTGAAAGCCAGCGTGGGTCAGTATCTGGCCGGGGATAAGGGCGGAACGTTGGAGATCGCCAAACGCTTCGACAGCGGTGTCGTGGTGGGTGGTTATGCGACTATCACTAACGCCTCGCCGGATGAGTATGGCGAAGGTGATTTTACTAAAGGGGTGTACGTTTCCGTGCCGCTGGATCTGTTCTCGTCAGGCCCAATCCGCAGTCGCGCGGCGATTGGCTGGACGCCGTTAACGCGCGATGGCGGTCAGCAGCTTGGGCGTAAGTTTGGTCTGTACGATATGACCAGCGACAGAAGTGAAAACTTCCGCTGACTGATGGCCGGATGCGACTTGCGCTCATCCGGCTCTATAAACGGCGCAATAATTTTGCCGGGTTTCCCGCATACACGCCTTTCTCGGTGATCGATTTGGTCACTACGCTGCCCGCGCCGATGACCGCGCCATCGCAGACAGTGACCGCCAGAATGGTCGCCCCGCTGCCGATCGAAACATCGTCGCCAATCGTAATGCGACCCCAGCTGTTGCGGTCGGCGTTGGGTTTTCCTCCGCGAAACATATCGTTGGCGAACATCACGCCATGCCCGATAAAACAGCGGGCGCCGAGGGTGACATATTCGCAGATGAAGGTATGCGACTGAATTTTGCTGTCTGCGCCAATCTGCGTGTTGCCCTGGATTTCAACGAATGGTCCGACAAAAACGTTGTCACCCAATATGCAATCGTAGAGATTGGCGGGTTCATAAATCACCACGTTCTCACCGCAGGTCACGTTGCGGATAGCAGATTGTCTTAGCTGCATAATTCATCCTGTGAAATGTATCGTGGTATTCATCATTCTCTGTTGACCTTTCTTGCACAAAACATAAACAAAAAATGTAGATCTCTGTCACATTTTTGCGTTATACAGGAACCTCGCCACTGAGTATGAGGTGCTGTTATGACGTCGCTATCTCGTCCGCGCGTGGAGTTTATCTCCACCATTTTACAGACCGTGTTGAATCTGGGACTGCTGAGTCTGGGCCTGATCCTGGTCGTATTCCTCGGGAAAGAAACGCTGCATCTGGCGGATGTGCTGTTCGCGCCGGAACAAACCAGCAAATATGAGCTGGTGGAAGGGCTGGTGGTTTACTTCCTGTATTTTGAATTTATCGCGTTGATTGTGAAGTACTTTCAGTCAGGGTTTCACTTTCCGTTGCGCTACTTTGTCTATATCGGGATCACCGCGATTGTGCGGTTGATCATCGTCGATCATAAAGCGCCGATGGATGTGCTGATCTATTCTGCGGCGATCCTGCTGCTGGTGATCACCCTGTGGCTGTGTAATTCCAAACGGCTGAAGCGAGAGTAAAAAACAACACGCCGCATTCGGGCTGCGGCGTGTTGATGGTCAGGGTTACTGCGCAGAGGCAGGTTTCGCTTTCTCTGCTGCGGGCTCCCACAGTTGTTCAAGTTCTTCCAGCGTTTTGCCCTTGGTTTCCGGTACGAACCGCCACATAAACAAGGCTGCCAGAATGCCCATACAACCGTAGATCCAGTAGGAAAAACCGTTGTGGAAATGGGAAACCAGCCACGAATTTTTGTCCATCATCGGGAAGGTCCAGGAAACGAAGTAGTTTGCCAGCCATTGAGCGGCAACCGCAATGGCGAGTGCCTTGCCACGAATCGCATTGGGGAAAATTTCGGCCAACAGCACCCAGCAAACCGGCCCCCAGGACATGGCGAATGCGGCGACGTAAAACAGCATCGACAGCAGCGCTATCAGCCCGGAAGCCTGGGTGTAAAACGCAGTACCGAGACTGAACATACCAATGGCCATACCTAAGGCGCCAATAATTTGCAGCGGTTTGCGACCAAATTTATCCACCGTCATGATCGCCAATACGGTAAAGCTCAGGTTGATCACGCCGACAATAATGGTCTGCAGCAGCGCCACATCGGTACTGGCTCCCAGCGTTTTAAACACCTCCGGGGCGTAGTACAGCACGACGTTGATACCGACGAACTGCTGGAAAATGGAAAGCATTACGCCGATGACGATAACGCCTGCACCAAACATCAGCAGGCGACCACCGGTTTTGCGACCATGTTCCAGAGACTGATTGATCTCCTGCATGGCCTGAGTGGCGAGTGTGCTACCCATAATCTTGCGCAGAATACCTTCTGCTTGTTCGTGTCGACCACGCGCCATCAGCCAGCGCGGGCTTTCTGGTACGGTGTACAGCAGCAGTAAAAACAGCAGGGCGGGAATACTTTCTGACGCAAACATATATCGCCAGCCATCGGTATTCAGCCAGTTAGCGTCGCCTGAACGCGCGATGAAATAGTTAACGCAATACACTAATAGTTGACCAAAAATAATGGCGAACTGGTTAAACGAGACCAGTTTCCCACGAATGTGTGCGGGGGCCAGTTCGGCAATATACATTGGTGAGAGCATCGAGGCTAAACCTACGCCAATACCACCAATGATACGATAAATAACAAATTCGGGAACGTATCCGGCCAAATAAACGGGTACGGCGTTATCTGGATTAATCGTGGTAAAGCCTAATTCAGGCCAGGCGGAACCAATACCGGAAATAAAAAAAAGCAGGGCCGCGATTTTCAGCGAGTCCCGACGACCAAAGCGGTTACTACAATAGCCGCCCAGCGCACCGCCGATGATGCAGCCAATCAACGCGCTGGCGACGCAAAAACCCAACAATGAGTTGGCGGCGGATTCACTTAAGTGTTGTGGAGCGACAAATACGGTATTTAAGGATTCTACCGTTCCGGATATGACAGCAGTGTCGTAACCGAATAATAGTCCTCCTAAAGTTGCGACTAATGTAATCGAAAAAATATAACTAGAATTATATTGAGTGTTCATTCAGACCTGCCTTAGAGGGTACAGCTCTTTTGATCAGTGCCGTGATGGTGAATTTAACAGGCAGGGAAGACAATTATCATTTTTTACATTGCAATTACGTTTTGTCTTTTCTGTGATCTTAATTCCGTTTAATTAGTTCATTTTCAGGCGCAAAATATAATTGCAGTGATGGGGAGCACGAAAGGAAATAATCGTAAGCGTAATGCAAAATAACATAAAAAAAGGGCGCTCCGTAGAGCGCCGAATAACAGTCACAGGTTGGGATAACATAAGTTGAGGGTTGCAGTGGCTTGCCCGTTGCCGGGCGTTTACTTCGGTAAAACTTAACCTTTCACACCACCTGCCGTCAGGCCGTTGACCAGCCAGCGTTGTGCCAGCAGGAACACCAGTGTGATCGGAATGGCTGAAAGTACAGCTGCGGCGGCAAAGTCGCCCCACAAATAGTTCTGTGGATTGAGGTACTGCTGCATACCTACCGCAAGGGTGTAGCTGTTCACATCACGCAGCAGCAGTGACGCGACCGGTACTTCGGTAATAGCGGCAATGAATGACAGAATAAACACCACCGCCAGAATCGGAACGGAAAGCGGCAGCAGCACCAGGCGGAATGCCTGCCACGGCGTCGCGCCGTCCAACGAGGCCGCTTCTTCCAGCGAACCATCGATGGTTTCGAAATAGCCCTTAATCGTCCACACATGCAGCGCAATACCGCCAAGATAGGCGAAGATCACGCCGCCGTGAGTGTTCAGACCAATAAACGGAATGTACTGGCCCAGGCGGTCAAACAAGGCATATAACGCGACCAGAGACAGCACCGCCGGGAACATCTGGAAAATCAGCATCCCTTTAAGCAGGGTTGCTTTACCGGGGAAGCGCATACGGGCAAAGGCGTAAGCACAGGTGGTGGAAAGCGTCACAATACCGATTGCGGTAATGGTGGCCACTTTCACTGAGTTCCACAGCCACAGCAGTACCGGGAACGGCGGCGGCGTCACGCGGCCATCTGCGTGCTCAACGCTAAAGCCCAGCGCCAGTTTCCAGTGTTCCCAGGAGATGTTTTCCGGGATCAGGCTACCGGTGGCGAAGTTACCTTCGCGCAGCGAGATAGCGATAACCATCAGCAGCGGGAACATGATCGCTGCGATGAAAATCAGCAACAGCAGGTGCGTTGTTAAGAGACGCAGTTTCTGAGATTTGGGTTGTACCATAGCCATGTTCGTTGTCTCCCTTAATCAAACTTCATTCGTGTGGCTTTCAGGTTAACAATCGCCAGCGCACCCACCAGCAGGAAGATCAGCGTGGCAATCGCCGCTGCCAGACCGAAGTCCTGACCGCCGCCGCCTTCAAAGGCGATACGGTAGGTGTAGCTCACGAGCAGGTCGGTATAGCCTGCTGGCGTGGTGGTGCCAAGACGGTCCGGGCCACCGTTGGTCAACAGTTGAATCAGCACGAAGTTGTTAAAGTTAAAGGCGAAGCTGGCAATCATCAGCGGTGTCAGCGGTTTAATCAGCAGCGGTAGCGTAATCTTAAAGAAGTTCTGGAACGGGCCAGCGCCGTCCATCGCCGAGGCTTCATATAAATCGTCAGGAATCGCTTTCAACAGACCCATGCACAGGATCATCATGTACGGATAACCCAGCCAGGTATTGACGATAATAATCATCGAGCGTGCGGTGGTTGGGTCGCTGAACCAGGCCGGTTTGATGCCAAACAGTGCGCTCAGCATCATGTTGATTTCACCAAAGCTCTGGTTGAACAGCCCTTTGAAAATCAGAATCGAGATAAACGACGGCACAGCGTACGGCAGGATAAGCAGCACACGGTAAATCGCTTTGCCTTTGAGTGACTCCCACTGTACGAGACAAGCCAGCACCATCCCGACGGCCACGGTGAGGATCACGGTCAGAACGGAGAAGACCACCGTCCAGACAAAGATGGCGAAAAACGGTTTCTGGATACCTTCGTCGGTAAATACGCGGGTGAAGTTATCCCAGCCGATGGTCACGGTATAGCCAGGGCTTAACTTTTCTGCACCCCAACTACCGTCGGCGTTAATCGCCTGGTAATAACCAATGTCGTTGTTCGGACGGTATTTCACGCCGCTCTGGTTGTTGGTGAGCGTACCGTCATCAGCGAGCGTATAAAGTGGCTGCGTGCCGGAGAACTGGCGCAACGAGCTCATAATCACTTTGCTTTCATCCGGCAGGATGGCGGTCAGTTGGTTCAGCGCCTGGCGATTCTGCGTGATGATGCGCAGCGTCCCACGCTCGCCCGCTGGCAAGGCATCCGTTTCTTTCAGTTGCAGTTTCTGTTCGCCGCCAAATTTAAAGGCGTCGGAAACATAATTCTTGCCGGTTTCACCGTCGGTGAGGGCCAGTTGCCACTCCGCACCCGCCGGATACAGACCAAAGTTGTAGGTTTTCCCAGCCTGATAAGAACGATCCATCAGGACTTCCTGAGCACGTTCAAAGGTCAACTGGTTGGTGCTACTGTAGTTGGTAAAGGCAATCGCGATCGTACAAATCAGCGGAAACAGGACAAACAGCCCCATACCGGCAACGCCCGGGTAAACATAGCGCCAGGCATAGGTTTTGCGGTTAGCGAAAATATACAGGCCAGCAGAGCTTAAAATCAGCGTCATGATGGCAAACAGGTACTCCCCCTGAGCGTACATCAAAACAACAAGGTAACCGACCAGTAGCCCAAGCAGACCTATCACTGACCATTTCAGCGTGTCGCTTTGCCACCAGTGTTTCTTTTTAATGACATCCATGGGGTTCAATCCTCTTTACGCTTTATCCTTCGCACTACCTCTTTGTTGGCTGCGGAAGCGCACCCCAGTCACTTACTTATGTAAGCTCCTGGGGATTTGCCTCCTTGCCGCCTCGATGTAGCGCGAATGCTTTCGCGTAACAACGTATTCAATAAACCTGATTCCCTAAGAAATAAGGGAAACCGTATTACTTGGTGATACGACCCTGCGCGTCTTTCAGTGCAGCATCAACTGTCTGACGACCGCTGGCGGCGTTGATCACTGCAGTACGAACGGCATACCAGAATGCAGACATCTGCGGGATGTTCGGCATGATTTCGCCTTTCTGGGCGTTATCCATGGTGGCCGCGATACGTGGGTCTTTGGCTAACTGATCCTGGAAGGATTTCAGCGCAACCGCACCCAGTGGTTTATCCTTGTTCACTTCATCCAGACCCTGATCGGTCAGCAGGTAGTTTTCGAGGAACTCTTTCGCCAATTCTTTGTTCGGGCTGGCAGCGTTGATACCGGCGCTCAGCACGCCAACAAACGGTTTAGACGGCTTACCTTTGAAGGTTGGCAGCAGAGTCACGCCGTAGTTGATTTTGCTCTTGTCGATGTTCGACCATGCCCACGGACCGTTGATGGTCATCGCCGTATCGCCTTTGTTAAAGGCGGCTTCGGCGATGGAATAGTCGGTATCCGCGTTCATGTGTTTGTTCTTGATCAGGGAGACCAGGAAGGTCAGACCCGCTTTCGCGCCGGCGTTATCCACGCCCACGTCTTTCACATCGTACTTGCCGTTTTCAAACTTGAATGCATAACCGCCGTCGGCGGCAATCAGTGGCCAGGTGAAGTACGGTTCTTGCAGATTGAACATCAGCGCGGATTTACCTTTCGCCTTCAGCTCTTTATCCAGTGCAGGAATTTCTTCCCAGGTTTTCGGTGGGTTTGGCACGAGGTCTTTATTGTAAATCAGCGACAGCGCTTCAACCGCGATCGGGTAGGCGATCAGTTTGCCGTTATAGCGCACGGCATCCCAGGTGAACGGATAGAGCTTGTCCTGGAATGCTTTGTCTGGCGTGATTTCAGCCAGCAGGCCAGACTGAGCGTAACCGCCAAAACGGTCATGCGCCCAAAAAATGATGTCCGGGCCGTCACCGGTTGCGGCAACCTGAGGGAATTTCTCTTCCAGTTTGTCCGGGTGCTCAATGGTGACTTTGATACCGGTGTCTTTTTCGAATTTTTTGCCCACTTCAGCGAGGCCGTTATAGCCTTTGTCGCCGTTAATCCAGATAACCAGCTTACCTTCTTCAATCTTGGCGAGAGCCGAGGCGGAAAACATCATCGTCGTTAATGCGGACAATGCGAGGATGCGTGCGCCAGTTTTGATTTTCATAGTTCCCATCCTGTTTGGTGATTTTGCAGAGGTGGCTTAACGGTGACTAGTTTCTTTATACGACAACCTCTTTCCATCCTCCTTATCCCTACGCCCCACCCGCTCTTTATGTGATCTGTGTTACATAAATGTGAGTATTGCGTACTGGCGCACATAAAAACCCACCGATTTTTGCAGGCTGCATCACGAAATTCCTCTGAAGCAGGAGGGCCGGGTCTCAGACGCTGCTCTCTCATCCTCCCGCCTCCTCCCCCATAAAAAAGCCGGGGGGTGGAGGATTCACGCCATCAAGGGATAACGCATAGTCAGCCCATCATGAATGTTGCTGTCGATGACAGGTTGTAACGAAGGGAGAAGGGCATGGCGAGCGTACAGCTGCGTAATGTAACGAAAGCCTGGGGTGACGTGGTGGTATCAAAAGATATCAATCTCGACATTCACGAAGGGGAGTTCGTGGTGTTTGTCGGACCGTCAGGCTGTGGTAAGTCGACCTTGCTGCGTATGATCGCCGGACTTGAAACCATCACCAGTGGCGACCTGTTTATCGGTGAGACCCGGATGAACGACATTCCGCCCGCCGAACGCGGTGTGGGCATGGTCTTTCAGTCCTACGCGTTGTATCCCCATTTATCCGTTGCGGAAAATATGTCGTTCGGCCTCAAGCTGGCTGGCGCAAAAAAAGAGGTGATGAACCAGCGCGTGAATCAGGTGGCGGAAGTTCTGCAACTGGCCCATCTGCTGGAGCGTAAACCGAAAGCACTTTCCGGCGGACAACGTCAGCGCGTGGCGATTGGTCGTACGTTGGTCGCTGAACCGCGCGTATTTCTGCTCGATGAACCTCTCTCCAACCTCGATGCAGCACTGCGCGTACAGATGCGCATTGAAATCTCCCGTCTGCATAAACGTCTTGGCCGCACGATGATTTACGTCACCCACGATCAGGTCGAGGCGATGACGCTGGCCGACAAAATCGTGGTGCTGGATGCGGGGCGCGTGGCGCAGGTTGGTAAACCGTTGGAGCTGTACCATTACCCGGCTGACCGCTTTGTTGCCGGGTTTATTGGCTCGCCGAAGATGAACTTCCTGCCGGTGAAAGTTACCGGGACGGCCATCGATCAGGTGCAGGTTGAACTGCCCAACCGCCAGCAAATATGGCTGCCGGTAGACAGCCACGCGGTGCAGGTTGGCGCCAACATGTCTTTAGGTATCCGTCCGGAGCATTTGCTGCCCAGTGATATCGCCGATGTCACCCTCGAAGGTGAAGTGCAGGTGGTCGAGCAGCTTGGTCACGAAACACAAATTCATATCCAGATCCCCGCCATCCGTCAAAACCTGGTTTACCGCCAGAACGACGTGGTGTTGGTACAAGAGGGTGCCACATTCGCTATCGGCCTGCCGCCAGAGCGTTGCCATCTGTTCCGTGAGGATGGCACTGCATGTCGTCGGTTGCATCAAGAGCCGGGCGTTTAAGGCCCCCATAAAAAAAACGAAACGCAAAACTATCAAGTCGATGCGTTTAGAGAAAAGCAATGATCTCAGGAGATAGAACGATGATTACTCTGCGCAAACTCCCTCTGGCGGTTGCTGTGGCGGCAGGCATTATGTCTGTTCAGGCAATGGCTGTGGATTTCCATGGTTATGCACGTTCCGGCATAGGCTGGACGGGTAGCGGCGGTGAACAACAGTGTTTCCAGGCAACCGGTGCTCAAAGTAAATACCGTCTTGGTAACGAATGTGAAACCTATGCGGAAATCAAATTAGGTCAGGAAGTGTGGAAAGAAGGCGATAAGAGCTTCTACTTCGACACCAACGTAGCCTACTCTGTGGCACAACAGAATGACTGGGAATCGACCAGTCCGGCATTCCGTGAAGCCAACGTGCAGGGTAAAAACCTGATTGAATGGCTGCCAGGCTCCACTATCTGGGCCGGTAAGCGTTTCTATCAGCGTCATGACGTCCACATGATCGACTTCTACTACTGGGATATTTCAGGTCCTGGCGCTGGTATTGAAAACATCGATCTGGGCTTCGGTAAACTGTCTCTGGCGGCCACCCGTTCTCAGGAAGCTGGAGGGTCTTATACCTTCAGTAGCCAGAATATCTACGACACCTCTAAAGATACCGCGAACGACGTATTTGACGTACGTTTAGCGCAGATGGCTACTAACCCTGACGGCATGCTGGAGCTGGGTGTGGACTATGGCCGCGCGAATAAAACCGACGGTTACAGCTACGCGGATGACGCAACGAAAGATGGTTGGATGTTCACCGCAGAACACACCCAAAGCATGCTGAAAGGCTATAACAAATTTGTTGTTCAGTACGCGACTGACGCCATGACAACGCAAGGTAAGGGCGGCTCGCAGGGGACTTACGGCTCTACCTTCGATACGCAGGTATCTCCAGATGCACCTGTCATCCATCATGTTGACAACAACATCAATAACAACGGTAGCCTGGTACGCGTACTTGACCACGGTGCAATCTCTCTGGGCGACAAGTGGGACCTGATGTACGTCGGTATGTATCAGAACATCGACCTGGATAACGACCTGGGTACCGAATGGTACACCGTCGGTATCCGTCCGATGTACAAATGGACGCCGATCATGAGCACCTTGCTGGAAGTCGGTTACGACAACGTCAAATCTCAGCAAACTGGCGATCGCAACAGCCAGTACAAAATCACCCTGGCGCAACAGTGGCAGGCGGGCGACAGCATCTGGTCTCGCCCGGCAATCCGCGTCTTCGCAACCTATGCCAAATGGGATGAAGAGTGGGGTTACGTGAAAAATGGCGACAAAGTTTCTAAATATGCCGCCGCAACCAACTCTGGTATCAGCACAACCAGCCGTGGCGACAGCGATGAGTGGTCCTTCGGTGCCCAGATGGAAATCTGGTGGTAATTCAGCACTAATCTGACGTAAAGACCGAAAGAGGGGCGCCAGCCCCTCTTGATTACGGTTTAGCGCGCTATTGCCTGGCCACCGCTGAACCCATGCTATCTGAGGTGATAACAATGAAAATGAAGAAAAGTCTCGTTGCCCTTTGTTTATCTGCAGGGTTATTTGCCAGCGCGCCTGGCATCAGCCTGGCCGATGTAAATATTGTTCCGCAGAACACCACCGCGGCTCCAGCTATTCCCACTGCTGCGCTACAACAGTTAACCTGGACGCCGGTTGATCAATCCAAAACCCAGTCGACACAGCTAGCGACAGCGGGTCAGCGTCTGGATGTTGCTGGTATTACTGGCCCAGTCGCTGCGTACAGTGTACCCGCGAATATTGGTGAGTTAACCCTGACGCTGACCAGTGAAGTCAACAAACAAACCAGCGTATTTGCACCAAACGTTTTAATTCTTGATCAGAACATGACGCCATCTGCGTTCTTCCCCAGCAGTTATTTCACTTATCAGGAACCCGGCGTGATGAGTGCCGATCGCCTGGAAGGAGTCATGCGTCTGACGCCTGCGCTGGGCCAGCAAAAACTCTATATGCTGGTTTTTACCACGGATAAAGATCTCCAGCAGACCACGACCCTGCTTGACCCGGCAAAAGCCTATGCCAAAGGTGTAGGGAACGCGATTCCGGATATTCCAGACCCGATTGCCCGTCATACCACCGACGGTCTGCTGAAGCTGAAAGTCAAAACCAGCTCCTCTTCCAGTGTTCTGGTTGGGCCGCTGTTTGGTTCATCCGGCCCTGGCCCTGTCACGGTTGGCAATACCGCCGCGCCTGCGGTGGCCTACGCGCCCCCGGCTGCAGCAGTGGCTACTCCAGCGCCACAACCGGTGAAGAAAAGTGAGCCAATGCTAAATGACACGGAAAGTTATTTTAACCAGGGCATTAAGGATGCCGTGGCGAAAGGCGATGTCGATAAAGCGCTGAAGCTGCTTGATGAAGCTGAGCGTCTGGGATCCAAATCCGCCCGATCCACCTTTATCAGCAGTGTAAAAGGCAAGGGGTAAACATTTCCCCGCAGTGCTGATTTTGCAACAACTGGTGCGTCTCCTGGCGCACCTTTTTTTATCCTTCGGTGCTAATTGTTACACTTATGTTGCTTTGACGATCACTTAATTGTGTTTGCTCACCCCGTAATGCATTTTCTGCGATACAATGCCTTCAGGTTATAAATCGGAGAGTAAGGCATGCCACACCCTGCGTTAACGCAACTGCGTGCGCTGCGTTATTTTGATGCGATTCCGGCGCTGGACCCGCAACTGCTCGACTGGTTGTTACTGGAAGATTCCATGACTAAACGTTTTGAGCAGCAGGGAAAAAAGGTTACCGTCACGTTACTTCGCGAAGGATTTGTTGGGCAAAATGAGGTGGCTGAAGAACTGATGCTGCTGCCGACAGAACCCCGTTATTGGTTGCGTGAAATCCTGCTCTGCGCGGACGGTGAACCCTGGCTTGCCGGGCGCACAGTGGTGCCTGAATCAACTTTGTGCGGCCCTGAACTGGCCTTACAAAACCTGGGAAAAACCCCGCTTGGGCGCTACCTGTTTACGTCATCGACATTGACCCGAGATTTTATTGAGATTGGCCGTGATGCAGCGCTGTGGGGGCGACGTTCCCGCCTGCGGCTGAGCGGTAAGCCGCTGATGCTTACCGAACTTTTCCTACCTGCATCGCCGTTGTACTGAGAGGAAGATAAAGATGGAGTGGAGTCTGACGCAGAATAAGCTGCTGGCGTTTCACCGCTTGATGCGTACGGATAAGCCAATCGGCGCCTTACTGCTGCTCTGGCCTACGCTATGGGCATTGTGGGTGGCGACCCCAGGCATGCCGCAACTGTGGATCCTGGCGGTATTTGTCGCCGGCGTTTGGTTAATGCGCGCCGCCGGATGCGTGGTGAATGATTATGCCGACAGGAAATTTGACGGACACGTTAAACGCACCGCGAATCGACCGCTGCCGAGCGGGGCCGTCACCGAAAAAGAAGCCCGAACGCTGTTCGTCGTATTGGTATTGCTCGCCTTCCTGCTGGTTTTAACGCTCAACACAATGACCATTATGTTGTCCGTTGCGGCGTTAGCGTTGGCGTGGGTTTACCCGTTTATGAAACGCTATACGCATTTGCCGCAGGTGGTGCTGGGGGCGGCGTTTGGCTGGTCTATTCCGATGGCGTTTGCTGCCGTAAGCGAGTCTGTGCCGCTGAGCTGCTGGCTGATGTTTCTCGCCAACATTCTCTGGGCGGTGGCCTATGACACCCAGTATGCGATGGTTGACCGGGATGATGACCTGAAGATTGGCATTAAATCGACCGCGATCTTGTTTGGTCAAAACGACAAGCTAATCATTGGTATTCTGCAGGTGGGCGTGCTGGTGCTGATGGCGCTGGTGGGCTGGCTAAACGGGCTGGGGCTGGGCTATTACTGGTCACTGCTGGTGGCGGGTGCGCTGTTTGTGTATCAGCAGAAGCTGATCGTTAATCGTGAACGGGATGCCTGTTTTAAAGCGTTTATGAACAATAACTATGTAGGGCTGGTACTGTTTTTAGGACTGGCGATGAGCTACTGGCATTTTTGAGTTTGGCTTAGCCTGCAAAATAAAAACCGGTCATTTCGACCGGTTTTTTTTACTTACTCGCCCTGTGTGGCACTCTCGATGGTCAGACGAACATCCGATGTGACCAGTTCAGCCAGCATCTGATAGATCTTCATCGTCTCTTCCGGCTCGGCATCTCCGGTATCGCTAATGAATCCTTCGTCACGCAGCGTCAGCACCAGAGAGCTGAATACCGCTTTGTCGAAGAATTCCGGCGCGTTAATGCCGTGCAGTACGGAGAGGCGTTGCGCCACGGTGCGGCTCTCTTTCTCAAGCGTACCACGGTTGATGGACGGGTTGGCGCTCAGCAGCCAGAAGGTAATGGCGTAGCGTTGCAACGTCTCGCGAGCACCCGCAGCCAACAGCTGGAGCGTACGGGAGCGGGCTGGGTTAATATGCAGTTCGCCATCCTGCTGAGCGATCAATCCCTGGCGCTGCATTTCGCTGGCCAATTCGTCAATCACTCCGGCAAGCTCATTGCGTTCCCAGCGCAGGAACAGCTCGGCTTTCAGCATTGGATACAACGCATCAATATGCTGCTGTAGCGCGACGCGTGAAATACGACGGCGCTGAGTTACAATGGCTGCCATCAACGAAGGCAGAACCAGCATGTGCGCAATGTTGTTGCGATAGTAGGTCATCAATACGGCCTGCTCGCGCGGCAGTATGATGATGTCGCCGATGGTGTCTTTCTCGACCTCAAACTTGTTCATCTGCAAGGCGTGGTCGATCAACTCACTGGCGCTCTGTGCAGGAACAGTTGAGTCTGCTGCGTACGGCACGTTGCGCAGCAGGCTAAGGTAGCAGTCAAGCTGCTCGGTTAACTGTTCACGGGTCAGAGAGCGCTGGCGGGAAGCCAACAGCGCGGTACAACACAGGTTCATGGCGTTGGCCGCGCCAGCGTTGTTAATGCGCACCATCAGATCGGCGGCAATGTTATTCACTGTCGGCGTCAGCCAGGCCGGGCGGATAGACTCGATAGGATCGATAGATTCACGCCACTCCGGCACATGCTGATTGAGGTACGTCATCAGCGGCATCGGCTCGCCAAAGTTAACGTAGCCCTGACCCAGATTACGCAGCTTGCTTAAGCCACGCAGCATTTGTGGCAGACTCTCTTTTTCTTTTGTCGCGCCACGCAGCTCTTTTGCATAGGTGCCTACTTCCATTACGTGCTCATAGCCGATGTAGATCGGTACGAGGGTAATCGGACGCGTACCGCCGCGCAGCATCGCCTGAATGGTCATCGACAGCGTGCCGGTTTTCGGGTCGAGCAGACGACCGGTACGTGAACGGCCGCCTTCGACAAAATACTCAACCGAGTAACCGCGGCTGAACAGCTCGCCCAGGTATTCACGGAAAACGGTGGAGTAGAGCTTATTGCCCTTGAAGGTACGACGAATAAAGAACGCGCCCAGGCGGCGGAAAATCGGACCTGCCGGCCAGAAATTCAGGTTGATACCGGCAGCGATGTGCGGTGGAACCAGCCCCTGATGATACAGAACGTACGACAGCAGCATATAGTCCATATGGCTGCGGTGGCACGGAACATAAACGATTTCATGCCCATCGTGCGCCAACTGACGTACACGTTCCGCATTATGAACGTTAATCCCCTGATACAGACGGTTCCAGGTAAAGCCCAGAATTCGGTCCGTGAGGCGGATCATCTCGTAGGAGAAGTTGGCGGCAATCTCTTCCATCAGTGCAATGGCATTTTGCTGTGCTTTTTCGTGGGAGATTTTTTTACTGCGCGCTTCATCTTCTACCGCGCGAGCGATCGCTTTTGACGCCAGCAGCTTATTAAACAGATCCTGGCGGGCAGGGAGGCGAGGGCCAACCGCGGCCAGACGCTGGCGAGCAAAATGCATACGCGCCACGCGTGCCAGTTTCTGAGCGATTATCTTATCCGTACCGTGTTCATCCGCCATACGACGCAGGGAGACTGATGGGGAGAAACGGACAAAACTGTCGCGACCCAGCCAGGACACAGCAAAGAATTTCTGTACGCCGTTCAGCATGCGCAGCGGCGGATTGACTTCGCCTTTTTCGCGTCCTGGCGCACGGCCAAACATCACCGAAACCGGCACCATCTGCACATCCAGGTCTGGATTGCTGCGATGCAGGTCGAGATAGTTATGGAACAGCTTGATGGACTCTTCTTTCGGCGTGTAATAGGTGAACACGCGCGGGCCGCCGTGAATAAACACGTAGCGCGGCAGCAGAGTCCCGTCTATCTCCAGCGGTTCCAGGGGATCGGGGAGATCGTGCACCAGACATTGGGCACGCAGCGTCAGCAAGTCTGCTTTTGAATTGTACGGTAGGACGTACATAATGGGACGAGACGTATCGAGTCCCAATTCCGGGGCAGGTTCTGCCGGAATAGACTTGCTTTTTACCAGGATGCTTAATGGTAAATTCAGTAATTTGTAGTAAATTCGTGGCCAGCCGGACATAAACGATGTAAAGCCTCTGGTTAATAATGCAAATGCGCTGCAAGGATATCAGAAAGTTTAGTGAATTTCTGTGGTATCCCGTCATACTTCGCGCTGCTTTGCCACCCCCTGAAACAAACGGGGTAACGTTACAATGACATTGACGCTAATAATGTAAAAAGGTTCTTTTTGATGGCCAATAATACCACTGGATTCACCCGAATTATCAAAGCTGCAGGCTATTCCTGGAAAGGTTTTCGCGCCGCATGGATCAATGAGGCGGCATTCCGCCAGGAAAGCGTTGCCGTACTGCTGGGCGTAGCTATCGCCTGCTGGCTGGACGTCGATGCGATTACCCGCGTGCTGTTAATTGGTTCCGTGATGCTGGTGATGATCGTTGAAATCCTCAACAGTGCGATTGAGGCGGTGGTTGATCGCATAGGCTCTGAGTATCACGAACTTTCCGGCCGGGCGAAAGATATGGGTTCTGCGGCGGTGTTGTTGTCTATTTTCGTTGCTCTGATCACCTGGGGCATTCTGTTGTGGTCGCATTTGCGATAAGGATTCCACATCTTCATAAATCTCCTGCTTTTTGTGCAGTTTGCGGTTCCAAAATCACCTTTAGCTGTATATACTCACAGCATAACTGTATATACACCCAGGGGGCGGAATGAAAGCGTTAACGGCCAGGCAGCAAGAGGTGTTTGATCTCATTAGAGATCACATCAGCCAGACAGGTATGCCACCGACGCGTGCGGAGATCGCGCAGCGTTTGGGGTTCCGTTCCCCAAACGCTGCTGAAGAACATCTGAAAGCGCTGGCGCGTAAAGGTGTGCTGGAAATTGTCTCCGGTGCATCGCGTGGTATTCGACTGCTGCAGGAAGAAGAAGAAGGATTACCGCTTGTCGGTCGTGTGGCGGCAGGCGAGCCACTTCTGGCGCAGCAGCACATCGAAGGCCACTACCAGGTCGATCCCTCATTGTTCAAACCGAACGCCGATTTTCTGCTGCGGGTTAGCGGTATGTCGATGAAAGATATCGGTATTATGGACGGCGATTTGCTGGCGGTGCATAAAACTCAGGACGTGCGTAACGGACAGGTTGTTGTTGCCCGTATCGACGACGAAGTCACGGTTAAGCGCCTGAAAAAGCAGGGCAACAAGGTTGAACTTCTGCCAGAAAACAGTGAATTTAAACCTATCGTTGTCGATCTGCGCGAGCAAAACTTCACCATTGAAGGGCTGGCGGTAGGCGTCATTCGTAACGGTGAATGGCTGTAATCATGTATTAATACTGTGGCGCATTCTGCGCCACAGCTAGTTTTCACTTCTTTTCATCAGGCTTTCCTGTATGCCTTTCTTTACCGCCTCTGATAAAGCGCTCTGGCACCTCGCCTTACCGATGATCTTCTCCAATATCACCGTTCCCTTGCTGGGGCTGGTGGATACTGCTGTGATTGGTCATCTGGACAGCCCGGTCTATCTTGGCGGCGTTGCTGTCGGGGCCACGGCGACCAGTTTTCTCTTTATGCTGCTTCTTTTTTTGCGCATGAGTACCACCGGTCTTACCGCGCAGGCATTTGGTGCGAAAAATCCACAGGCGCTGGCGCGCGCGCTGGTACAGCCGCTGATGCTGGCACTGGGCGCAGGGGTACTTATCGCGCTGTTTCGCACGCCGATTATCGATTTAGCGCTGCATATTGTCGGGGGAAGTGAACCTGTACTTGAACAAGCCCGGCGTTTCCTTGAAATCCGCTGGCTCAGCGCGCCAGCCTCGCTGGCGAATCTGGTGCTGCTCGGCTGGTTGCTGGGCGTGCAGTATGCGCGAGCGCCGGTTATCCTGCTGATTGTCGGCAATATTCTCAACATTGCGCTCGATTTATGGCTGGTGATGGGTCTGCATATGAACGTGCAGGGTGCGGCACTGGCAACGGTGATTGCTGAATATGCCACACTGCTTATCGGTCTGATGATGGTGCGCAAAGTCCTGCATATGCGCGGAATATCGCTGGCAATGTTGAAACAGGCGTGGCGGGGCAACTTCCGTCGTTTGTTGGCACTCAACCGTGACATCATGCTGCGTTCGCTGCTGTTGCAGCTCTGCTTTGGGGCCATTACGGTGCTGGGGGCGCGTCTGGGAGGCGATATCATTGCGGTTAATGCCGTACTGATGACTTTGCTGACGTTTACCGCTTATGCACTGGACGGATTTGCCTATGCCGTGGAAGCGCATTCGGGCCAGGCCTATGGGGCGCGGGACGGCAGCCAGTTGCTGGATGTCTGGCGAGCAGCGTGTCGACAGTCAGGAATTGTGGCAATCCTTTTTTCGCTGATCTATGCCTTGTTTGGCGAGCAGATTGTGGCGCTGCTGACCTCACTGTCGCAAATCCAACTTTTGGCCGATCGCTATCTTTTCTGGCAGGTGGTTTTACCGCTGGTGGGCGTGTGGTGTTATCTGCTTGACGGTATGTTTATTGGCGCAACGCGGGCTGCAGAAATGCGTAACAGTATGGCCGTTGCCGCAGTGGGATTCGCCTTAACGCTGCTGGCTTTGCCGTGGCTCGGAAATCATGGTTTGTGGCTGGCGTTAACTGTTTTCCTCGCGCTGCGCGGGCTGTCGTTGGCCTTTATCTGGCGGCGTCACTGGCGTAATGGAACCTGGTTTGCCTGATCAGAATGGTTAAAAATTCCGAATAGTAAATAAAACCCAGAATCACTGACTACACTTATTCTCACGTCCAGAGAAAACAGCATGTGTCTGGACATGGCACTCTCGCTATTCACAACCTAACGATGAGGACTTGATGATGAATAAAGACGAAGTCGGCGGCAACTGGAAGCAGTTTAAAGGTAAAGTGAAAGAGCAATGGGGCAAACTGACCGATGATGATATGACGGTCATTGAAGGTAAACGTGACCAACTGGTTGGTAAAGTCCAGGAGCGTTACGGTTACGCCAAAGATCAGGCGGAAAAAGAAGTTAACGATTGGGAAAAACGTAATGATTACCGCTGGTAATTGACCCTTCCCTCCTGAGAGTACAAGGATGTACGCTCTCCCACCTGACTAACGCCCAACTTTCTTCTTCACCTGAATTGTGTGGTCATGCTGGCAGTCGCCTGGATGACGGCATGACTCAACTTCCACACAGGCCGGACACAGCCCGTGGGCTTCAATAACATTATGTCGCAGAGCAAAGCCCATTTTGGCCGCCAGCGTATGCATGATGTCTTCCACACCTTCTGCGCACTCTTCTTTTACCACGCCACAGCGGTCGCAAATGAACATCGCAGAACTGTGCGTTGGCTGATCGAACAGATGACAAAGGACATAGCTGTTGGTGGATTCCACCTTATGCACAAACCCTTGTTCAAGCAGAAAATCGAGCGCGCGATACACGGTTGGTGGTTTGGCCTGCGGCTCGGTTTCCCGCAACAGGTCGAGCAGGTCGTAAGCGCTGATGGCGCCTTCCTGCAGGCTCATCAGTCGCAGCACTTCGAGGCGTTGTGGCGTAAGCCGCACGTTGCGTTGCGCACAGAGTTTTTCAGCTTGAGCCAATAACTCTTGCGTAGTGGTTTTGTCCATTTGGCGCCTCGATTTGCGTGGAAGGTTAATCCCTTACTTTAACATGTTCTGCTTAAAACGCCGAGATCCGCCGCGATGTGCTATACCTGAGCCATCGCAATACTGGAAAATAAACATGAAAAGACCCGATTGTATTCGTCACTGGCGTGAAGTTGAGGGGGCCGATGATTCCACCTACCCAGACAGCGATGAGCTGTTTGCCATAGGAGCGCCGCTTGCCCGCAAATTGGGGTTAGGACGACTCGGCATTCATCATGAACGCCTGCCGCCAGGTCGGCGCACGTCTTACCCGCATGCTGAAAGTGATGAAGAAGAGTTTATCTATGTGCTGGAAGGATATCCTGAGGCCTGGATTAACGGTTATTTATGGAAGCTGGAGCCCGGCGACAGCGTTGGTTTTCCTGCAGGAACCGGGGTGTGTCACACCTTTATCAATAACACCAGTGAAGAGGTGCGCCTGCTGGTCGTGGGTGAGGCGAACAAAAAATACAATCGCATTTATTATCCGCTTAATCCGGTCTATGCCGCCACGCGAGAGGATCGCTGGGTTGACCATCCGCCGCAGTTTTTTGGATCTCACGACGGAAAACCGGGGCGTAAGTAGCGTTGGTCGGCACCAGAGATGGAGAACTGTGAGGATGTGGCTCACTATCGTAACGGTCTATGCTATAGTAGCGCCCCTTTTTTAACCGGATGCTTGAATATTCGCCATGCTGCCTGAATCTCAGTCTACCGCTTTTCCCGCTCATCGTTTTTCTATCGCGCCGATGCTCGACTGGACGGACAGGCACTGCCGCTACTTTTTGCGCTTACTGTCCAGCCAGACGCTCCTCTATACGGAGATGGTAACTACCGGTGCGATCATTCATGGCAAAGGCGATTATCTGGCGTATAGCGAAGAAGAACATCCGGTCGCATTGCAACTGGGTGGGAGCGATCCGGCTGCACTGGCGCAGTGCGCAAAGCTCGCTGAACAGCGGGGGTATGATGAAATTAACCTCAACGTGGGCTGCCCTTCCGATCGTGTTCAAAATGGGATGTTTGGCGCTTGTCTGATGGGAAATGCGCAACTGGTCGCTGATTGCGTCAAAGCGATGCGTGATGTGGTGTCGATACCGGTCACGGTGAAAACCCGTATTGGCATTGATGATCAGGACAGCTACGAATTTCTGTGCGATTTCATCAACACGGTCTCGGGTAACGGCGAATGTGAGATGTTTATCATCCATGCCCGCAAGGCCTGGCTGTCTGGGTTAAGTCCGAAAGAAAACCGCGAAATTCCACCGCTGGATTATGACCGCGTTTATCAGCTAAAGCGCGATTTCCCGCATCTGACGATGTCGATCAATGGCGGCATTAAATCGTTGGCAGAAGCGAAAATCCATTTGCAGCATATGGATGGCGTAATGGTGGGGCGCGAAGCTTATCAAAACCCAGGTATTCTGGCCTCCGTTGACCGCGAGATTTTTGCCGCTACTACTCAGGATGCCGATCCGGTCGCCGTGGTGCGTGCCATGTATCCCTATATTGAGCGTGAACTGAGTAAAGGTACGTATCTTGGACATGTGACGCGTCATATGCTGGGGCTGTTCCAGGGGATTGCTGGGGCCCGTCAGTGGCGTCGTTATCTGAGCGAAAATGCGCATAAAGCCGGGGCAGATATTAACGTTCTGGAACACGCCTTGCAGCTGGTCGCTGACAAGCGTTAATTTTTCACCAAAAGTTAGTGAATTTCACCACGCCCTGCGCTTTGTCGCGGGGCGTTTGCTTTATAAATCAATATAATAATTTTGGCATGTTTCTTGTAATGCAGTGGAGAGTATTTAATTTCGGGAGAGAGCTATGCTGGAACTACTTTTTGTGATTGGGTTTTTTATCATGCTGATGGTCACCGGCGTATCTTTGCTGGGGGTATTGGCCGCATTAGTGGTCGCCACTGCAGTGATGTTTTTGGGCGGACTATTTGCCTTGATGATAAAACTTTTACCCTGGCTGCTACTGGCCGTTGCTGTGGTGTGGATTATCAAGGCGATAAAAGCGCCAAAAGTCCCACAGTATCAGCGTAATAACCGCCGATTTTACTAAGGTATTGAGCGGTGCGTCACAACCTGTAACATTGCCTTTAGAACCAAATAGGAATTGATTATCAAATCTGTCACTATTGCCAGGTTAACGAATTCATCGAGCTGTACCCTACATACAGCCGAACTAAAAAAAGAAAGGGCTTCCCACGGGAAGCCCTAATTCTTTATTTCCCCGTCATAATTCAAACCGCAGGTGTGTTGGCTGCTTTCATTCACCCCAGTCACTTACTCCAGTAAGCTCCTGGGGATTCATTCAATTGCCGCGTTACTCAGCTTAAAGCCTAGCCCCTTCAGGGTCAGCGCAAGCGCTGCTCAAAAACGCCTAATCATTTTTATCCTGCTGTTTGAATTGTTTAGGGGAAGTCGGAGCATTATGGGATGAGTAAACTCGAGCCCTGCGTGGCCCGGCTTTCCAGTACTTCATGGGCTCGTTGCGCGTCACTTAGCGCAAATTTTTGACCCGGCGCGACATCCACTTTGATCACCCCGCTGGCAATCAGCGAGAACAGCTCATTGCTGGCTTCGGTTAATTCATGGTGGTTGGTGATGTAACCCTGGAGCGAAGGGCGGGTCACGTACAGCGAACCTTTCTGATTCAGAATGCCTAAGTTAACGCCAGTCACCGGTCCGGAGGCGTTACCAAAGCTGACCATCAGCCCTCGACGCTGTAAACAATCCAATGAGGCTTCCCAGGTATCTTTTCCCACTGAGTCATAGACCACCCGCACTTTTTTACCGCCGGTTACCTCTTTCACTCGCTCAACAATGCTCTCTTCACGATAGTTAATGACCTGCCATGCACCGGCCTGCAGCGCAATTTGCGCTTTTTGCGCATTGCCGACGGTACCAATCAGCTTCGCACCCAATGCTTTTGCCCACTGGCAGGCAATCATCCCGACGCCGCCCGCAGCCGCATGGAACAAAAATGGTTCATCAGGCTGAATTTCATAGGTTTTACGCAACAGATAAAAAACAGTTAACCCTTTCAGGAATGAGGCTGCAGCTTGTTCAAATGAGATAGCGTTGGGCAGGATGGCGGCTTTATCGGCCGGAACGTTATGTACTGAGCTGTAAGCGCCAAGCGCAGACTGGGCGTAAACCACGCGATCGCCTGCTTTAATGTGCGTTACTTTACTCCCCACTTTGCTGACTATGCCCGCGGCTTCGGTTCCCAGGCCGCTGGGCAGAGAAGGCGGCGGATAAAGACCACTACGGATGTATGTGTCGATATAGTTGATCCCAATCGCTTTGTTCTCGACCTGGATTTCGTTCTCCGCCGGATCTGCAGGCGTAAACTCGACGACCTGAAGCACTTCAGGACCACCATGCTTGTGAAATTCAATACGCGTAGCCATGCTTCCTCCAAAAGAAATGTGGTAATCTTTCGACCCAATCATTATCTCGGTAACTCCATTCACTATGGCAGGAAATAAACCCTTCAACAAACAACAGACTGATGCTCGTGAGCGCGATCCCCAGGTCGCCGGGCTGAAAGTACCGCCGCACTCGATTGAAGCGGAACAGTCGGTGTTGGGCGGTTTAATGCTGGATAACGAACGCTGGGACGATGTGGCCGAGCGTGTGGTGGCGGAAGATTTTTATACCCGACCGCACCGGCACATCTTCACCGAAATGCATCGACTGCAGGAGATGGGAAAACCCATCGACCTGATCACGCTCGCAGAATCGTTGGAGGTTCAGGGACAACTGGACAGCGTCGGCGGCTTTGCTTACCTGGCTGAGTTATCTAAAAATACCCCAAGTGCGGCGAACATTAGTGCTTATGCGGATATCGTCCGTGAACGTGCTGTTGTTCGTGACATGATTTCGGTTGCGCACGAAATCGCGGAAGCCGGGTTTGATCCGCAAGGCCGTTCCAGTGAAGATCTGCTGGACCTCGCGGAATCACGCGTTTTTAAAATCGCTGAAAGTCGGGCCAACAAAGACGAAGGCCCGAAAAACATCACCGATGTGCTCGACGCAACCGTCGCGCGTATTGAGCAGCTGTTCCAGCAGCCGCACGACGGCGTCACCGGGGTGAACACCGGCTATGACGACCTCAACAAAAAGACGGCGGGTTTGCAGCCGTCAGACTTGATTATCGTCGCCGCGCGTCCGTCGATGGGTAAGACGACATTTGCAATGAACCTCGTCGAAAATGCGGCGATGTTGCAGGATAAGCCAGTTCTTATCTTTAGTCTTGAAATGCCCTCGGAACAGATCATGATGCGTTCCCTGGCTTCGCTTTCACGCGTAGACCAAACCAAAATCCGTACCGGTCAACTGGATGATGAAGACTGGGCGCGAATTTCCGGAACAATGGGTATTTTGCTGGAGAAACGAAACATCTATATTGATGATTCTTCCGGCCTGACGCCAACGGAAGTGCGCTCGCGTGCTCGTCGTATCGCCCGTGAACACGGCGGTATCGGCCTGATCATGATCGACTACCTGCAACTGATGCGCGTGCCGTCGCTCTCCGATAACCGTACGCTGGAAATTGCTGAAATTTCCCGCTCGCTGAAGGCGTTAGCAAAAGAACTGCATGTGCCGGTGGTGGCGCTGTCGCAGCTTAACCGCTCACTGGAACAACGCGCCGACAAACGTCCGGTTAACTCGGATCTGCGTGAATCCGGCTCCATCGAACAGGATGCCGACTTAATCATGTTTATCTATCGTGATGAGGTTTATCACGAAAATAGTGACTTAAAAGGCATCGCCGAAATTATTATTGGTAAGCAGCGTAACGGTCCGATTGGCACGGTGCGCCTGACGTTTAACGGACAGTGGTCGCGATTCGATAACTATGCGGGCCCACAATACGACGACGAATAAATCTCCGTCATCCTTCATGCTGCAGATGCGTTGACTACGCCCGTTCACCCCAGTCACTTAGCTTACTAAGCTCCCGGGGGGTCTCTGGCTTGTCGCGTGACTCGGACTGCGTCCTCGCCCCTTTGGGGCCAGCGCAGGCGCTGTTCAAAAACGCCAAAGCGTTTTTGTCCTGCAACACGAATGATTTAGGGGATTCTTTTATTAAGGAATACGAATGCAAGCGGCAACTGTAGTTATTAACCGCCGCGCTCTGCGACACAACCTGCAACGTCTGCGTGAACTGGCTCCTGCCAGCAAACTGGTTGCGGTCGTGAAAGCGAACGCTTATGGCCATGGTCTGTTAGAGACCGCGCGAACGCTCCCCGATGCGGACGCTTTTGGTGTCGCTCGTCTTGAAGAAGCCCTGCGGTTGCGAGCGGGAGGGATCACGCAGCCCATCCTGCTGCTGGAGGGATTTTTTGATGCCTCCGATCTGCCGACGATCTCCGCGCAGCGTCTGCATACTGCCGTCCACAACCTGGAGCAGCTTGAAGCCCTGGAAGCCGCAGAACTGGCTGAACCGGTCACCGTCTGGATGAAGCTCGATACGGGAATGCACCGCCTGGGCGTGCGCCCTGAGCAGGCCGAAGCGTTTTATCAGCGCTTAACGCAATGTGACAACGTGCGCCAGCCGGTTAACATCGTCAGCCACTTTGCGCGCGCAGACGAACCTGAATGCGGCGCGACGGAAAAACAGCTCGATATCTTCAACAGCTTTTGCGAGGGCAAACCGGGACAGCGTTCAATTGCCGCGTCGGGCGGTATTTTGCTGTGGCCCCAGTCCCACTTCGACTGGGCGCGTCCAGGGCTGATTCTGTATGGCGTATCGCCGCTGGAAAACCACTCTATCGGCGCCGATTTTGGCTGTCAGCCGGTGATGTCGTTGACCTCCAGCCTGATAGCGGTGCGTGAGCACAAAGCGGGCGAACCGGTTGGCTATGGTGGAACCTGGCAGAGCGAGCGCGATACGCGTCTCGGCGTGGTGGCGATGGGCTACGGCGACGGTTATCCGCGCGCAGCGCCGTCAGGGACACCGGTGCTGGTTAATGGCCGTGAAGTGCCGATCGTCGGTCGTGTCGCGATGGATATGATCTGCGTCGATTTAGGCCCCGAGGCGCAGGACAAAGCTGGCGATTCGGTGATCCTGTGGGGTGAAGGCCTGCCCGTTGAACGCATTGCTGAAATGACGAAAGTAAGTGCTTACGAACTTATTACGCGCCTGACGTCGCGCGTGGCGATGAAGTATATCGATTAATTAAGCGCATGATATGCCGGATAAGGCGGTTACGCCGCTATCCGGCAATATTCCTCTCAACATCCTCTCGATCTTCTCCTGCTTCCGGTTTATTGTGTTCTTATCCTCTGCCTGTAAACCTGGAGAACCACACGTGTTTCAAAAAGTTGACGCCTACGCTGGCGACCCGATTTTATCGCTTATGGAGCGGTTCAAAGAAGATTCACGTAGCGACAAAGTGAACCTCAGCATTGGCCTGTATTACAACGAAGACGGGATTATTCCTCAGCTTAAAGCGGTCGCGGAAGCGGAAGCCCGACTCAATGCCAAACCGCATGGCGCTTCGCTGTACCTGCCGATGGAAGGTCTGAACGCTTATCGTCATACCATTGCACCACTGCTGTTTGGCGCAGATCATCCGGTTCTCCAGCAGCAGCGCGTCGCAACCATTCAGACGCTGGGCGGCTCCGGCGCGCTAAAGGTTGGCGCAGACTTCCTGAAGCGCTATTTTCCTGATTCTGGCGTGTGGGTTAGTGATCCGACCTGGGAAAACCACATCGCGATTTTTGAAGGTGCTGGATTCAATGTAAGTACTTACCCCTGGTATGACAACACGACCAATGGCGTGCGTTTCAACGACCTGCTGGCAGCGCTGAATACCTTACCCGCGCGTAGCATCGTGCTACTGCATCCGTGCTGCCATAACCCGACAGGGGCGGATTTAACTCCAACGCAGTGGGATGGCGTCATTGAGATCCTGAAAGCACGTGATCTCATCCCATTCCTGGATATTGCTTACCAGGGCTTCGGCGGTGGAATGGAAGATGATGCCTACGCGATCCGCGCCATTGCCAGCGCCGGATTGCCTGCCCTGGTCAGCAATTCATTCTCGAAGATCTTTTCCTTGTACGGTGAACGCGTCGGTGGGCTGTCAGTGGTGTGTGAAGACGCCGATGCCGCCAGCCGCGTTCTGGGGCAGCTAAAAGCGACGGTGCGCCGGAACTACTCCAGTCCGCCAAATTTTGGTGCGCAGGTGGTTGCTGCGGTGTTGGGGGATGACACGCTGAAAGCCAGCTGGCTGGCGGAAGTCGAAGAGATGCGTACCCGTATTCTGGCGATGCGCCAGGAGCTGGTTAACGTATTGAATGCGGAGATCCCGGGCCGTAACTTTGATTACCTGCTGCAACAGCGCGGTATGTTCAGTTATACCGGGCTCAGCGCCGCTCAGGTCGATCGCCTGCGCGATGAGTTTGGGGTATACCTGATAGCCAGCGGTCGTATGTGCGTGGCCGGGTTGAATCACAGTAATGTGCAGCGCGTGGCGAAGGCATTTGCCGCCGTCATGTAACCGGGTGTACAGGCCTGATACGCGTCACGAGATCAGGCCTGTTTTCCAATGTGATCATGCTCCTTTTCCTGGACAAAACCAGAGAAAATCCTTCCTTTCCCTTCCCCCAAGGGGTAATGTCAGATAGTTTTTTGACCAGTTGTTAATAAAAAATGATAACTAACTGACTACTTAGGGAAAAATATGCGCAAGTTTACCCTGGCACTGAGTGCCGTTTGTTTATTGTTCACGTTAAATCAGCCCGTTCAGGCGTTAGTTTCCTCTCCCTCTCAGCTTAACCCCGGCACCAACGTTGCAAAACTCGCTGAGCAGGCTCCCATTCATTGGGTCTCCGTGGCACAAATCGAAAACAGTTTGACCGGGCGCCCGCCGATGGCCGTCGGGTTTGATATTGATGACACCGTCCTCTTTTCCAGCCCGGGCTTCTGGCGCGGTAAAAAAACGTATTCCCCGGACAGTGAGGATTACCTGAAGAATCCGGCCTTCTGGGAAAAAATGAACAATGGCTGGGATGAATTTAGTATTCCAAAAGAAGTGGCGCGTCAGTTGATTGATATGCATGTGCGTCGTGGCGACCGCATCTTTTTCGTGACCGGGCGTAGTCAGACCAAGACCGAAACGGTATCGAAAACGCTGGCCGATAACTTTCACATTCCGGCCGGTAATATGAATCCGGTCATTTTTGCCGGTGATAAACCCGGTCAGAACACTAAAACACAGTGGCTGCAGGATAAAAGCATCCGCATGTTCTACGGTGACTCCGACAATGACATCACCGCCGCTCGCGACGTGGGTATTCGCGGTATTCGTATTTTGCGCGCCTCTAACTCCACTTATAAACCGCTGCCGCAGGCTGGCGCGTTTGGTGAAGAGGTGATCGTCAACTCGGAGTATTGAGAAGACGGAATGCTGATTTTTTAAACAAATTTACGCTACTGGCTTTTACCTTTTGCGGACTTGCTGCACACTGAATAAAGATGTTCTCATTAGGCAATATGCTGGTAAGGGGAATAAAGATGACGAATTCGGAGTTGCTGCAATACTGCATGGCAAAAACGGGTGCGGAGCAGAGCGTGCACAGTGACTGGAAAGCCACGCAAATCAAAGTTGAAGATGTACTCTTTGCGATGGTCAAAGAGGTCGAAGGTCGCCCGGCGGTTTCTCTGAAAACCAGCCCTGAACTCGCAGAATTGCTGCGTCAGCAACATAAAGACGTGCGTCCCAGCCGTCATCTCAATAAAGCGCACTGGAGCACGGTGTATCTTGATGGCTCGCTGCCAGATTCACAGATCTACTATCTGGTAGATGCCTCCTGGCAACAGGCTGTAAATACGCTGCCGGAAGATAAACGTAAGTTGCTGGTGCAATAATTTACCGCTTCCTGTTGCGCCAGGAAGCGGTACGGGGATACTTACAACAGCGGTTTGAGGAAACGAGCCGTGTGTGAGGCTTCACATTCAGCGACCGTCTCCGGCGTGCCGGAGACTAAAATTTCCCCGCCGCCGCTGCCGCCTTCCGGACCGAGATCGACAATCCAGTCTGCGGTTTTAATCACGTCCAGATTGTGCTCAATCACCACGATGGTGTTGCCCTGATCCCGAAGCTGATGCAGCACGTCCAGCAGTTGCTGAATATCCGCAAAATGCAGGCCGGTGGTTGGCTCATCGAGAATATACAGCGTCTGTCCGGTACCGCGTTTGGACAACTCACGCGCCAGCTTCACGCGCTGCGCTTCACCGCCCGAGAGCGTGGTGGCAGACTGGCCGAGGCGGATGTACGTCAGACCAACGTCCATCAGCGTTTGCAGCTTACGCGCCAGCGCCGGAACGGCATCGAAGAACTCACGTGCTTCTTCAATCGTCATATCCAGCACTTCGTGGATAGTCTTGCCCTTGTACTTAATCTCCAGCGTTTCGCGGTTATAGCGCTTACCTTTGCACTGATCGCACGGCACGTAGATATCTGGCAGGAAGTGCATTTCCACTTTGATCACGCCATCGCCCTGACAGGCTTCGCAGCGTCCACCGCGGACGTTAAAGCTGAAACGACCCGGCGTGTAACCGCGTGCACGGGACTCCGGCACGCCGGCAAACAGTTCGCGCACTGGCGTAAATACCCCGGTGTAGGTTGCCGGGTTAGATCGCGGGGTACGGCCAATCGGGCTTTGGTCAATATCGATGACTTTGTCGAAATGTTCCAGACCCTGAACATCGCGATACGGCGCAGGTTCCGCCAGCGTCGCACCGTTCAGCGCCGTCTGCGCAATGGGGAACAGCGTATCGTTGATCAGCGTCGATTTACCTGAGCCGGAAACCCCGGTAATGCAGGTAAATAAACCAACCGGCAGCGTCAGGGTGACATCTTTCAGGTTGTTACCGCGTGCGCCGGTGAGCTTCAGCACTTTTTCCGGATCAGCTGCCACGCGCTGTTTCGGTACTTCAATTTTGCGCTTACCGCTCATGTACTGGCCGGTCAGCGACTCAGGCACCGCCATAATATCTTTTAGCGTTCCTTCGGCAACTACCTGGCCGCCGTGAACGCCCGCGCCGGGACCGATGTCGATAACGTGGTCAGCGGCGCGAATCGCATCTTCATCGTGTTCGACCACAATCACGGTATTACCCAGGTTACGCAGATGGATAAGCGTACCCAGCAGTCGTTCATTATCGCGCTGATGCAGACCAATAGACGGCTCATCCAGCACGTACATTACGCCGACCAGTCCTGCGCCGATCTGACTTGCCAGACGAATACGCTGGGCTTCGCCGCCGGAGAGCGTTTCGGCTGAACGTGACAGCGTCAGATAGTTGAGGCCGACGTTGACCAGGAACTTCAGACGATCGCCAATCTCTTTAAGGATTTTCTCTGCAATCTTCGCCCGCTGACCTGCAAGTTTCAGGTTGTTGAAGAAATCCATCGCATGACCGATGCTCATGTCGGAAATCGCGGGCAGCGGCGTATTTTCGACAAATACGTGGCGGGCTTCCCGGCGTAAACGCGTCCCTTCACAGCTGGCGCACGGCCGGTTACTGATGAATTTGGCTAATTCTTCGCGTACCGCGCTGGATTCCGTCTCTTTATAACGGCGCTCCATATTGTGTAATACGCCTTCGAACGGGTGACGACGTACGGACGTATCGCCGCGATCGTTCATGTATTTGAATTCGATATTTTCTTTACCCGAACCATACAGCACCACTTTATGCACAGCAGGGTTCAGGCTGGCCCATGGGGCTTCGACGTCGAACTTATAGTGCTCCGCCAGCGACTTAAGCATCTGGAAGTAATAGAAGTTACGACGATCCCAACCGCGGATGGCGCCACCGGCCAGCGACAGTTCCGGGTTTTGGATCACCCGGTCAGGATCGAAATACTGCTGCACGCCGAGACCGTCACAGGTTGGGCACGCACCCGCCGGGTTGTTGAACGAGAACAGGCGGGGTTCCAGTTCGCGCATACTGTAGCCGCAAATCGGGCAGGCAAAGTTGGCGGAGAACAGTAGCTCTTCCGCTTTCGGGTCGTCCATATCGGCGACCACCGCCGTACCACCGGACAGTTCCAGCGCGGTTTCAAAGGATTCAGCCAGTCGCTGAGTGAGGTCATCGCGGACTTTAAAGCGGTCAATCACCACTTCAATGGTGTGTTTCTTTTGCAGCTCCAGCTTGGGCGGATCGGAAAGGTCACACACTTCGCCGTCGATACGGGCGCGGATATAGCCCTGGCCCGCCAGGTTTTCCAGTGTTTTGGTGTGCTCGCCTTTACGCTCCTTAATTACCGGCGCCAGTAACATCAGACGTTTGCCTTCCGGCTGCGACAGCACGTTGTCCACCATCTGGCTAACGGTCTGCGCCGCCAGGGGAACGTCGTGATCCGGGCAGCGCGGCTCGCCAACGCGGGCAAACAGCAGGCGCAGATAGTCGTGAATTTCGGTAATCGTACCTACCGTGGATCGCGGGTTATGAGATGTCGATTTTTGTTCAATTGAGATGGCAGGAGACAGCCCCTCAATGTGGTCGACATCCGGTTTTTCCATCAGTGACAGAAACTGACGCGCGTAAGCTGAAAGGGATTCAACGTAACGACGTTGCCCTTCGGCATACAGGGTGTCGAAAGCAAGCGAAGATTTGCCTGAGCCCGAAAGCCCGGTGACGACAATCAGCTTGTCGCGCGGGATGACGAGGTTGATGTTTTTGAGATTATGGGTGCGGGCGCCCCGAACTTCGATCTTATCCATTCATCTTTCCCGGATTAAACGCTTTTTTTGCCTGGCTGCATGGTGCTACCGGCGATCACAAACGGTTAATTATGACACAACTTGACCTGAATGGATATACAGTATTGGAATGCAAAACGCATGTTCCTGTGCAACAATGTTTGACGGGGATTGTTTACTGGAATCGATCTCGCAACGTAGTAAAAGCGCTATTGGAAATGCTACAATCCCGCGCTTACACTTATTCAGTAACGTTTTTCAGGAGACACGATCATGGCCAGCAGAGGCGTAAACAAGGTGATTCTCGTCGGTAATCTGGGCCAGGACCCGGAAGTACGCTATATGCCGAATGGTGGCGCAGTTGCCAACATTACGCTGGCTACTTCCGAATCCTGGCGTGATAAAGCGACCGGCGAAATGAAAGAGCAGACTGAATGGCACCGCGTTGTGCTGTTTGGCAAACTGGCGGAAGTGGCCAGTGAATATCTGCGTAAAGGCTCCCAGGTCTATATCGAAGGTCAGCTGCGTACCCGCAAATGGACCGATCAGTCCGGCGTAGAAAAGTACACCACTGAAGTTGTTGTTAACGTTGGCGGCACCATGCAAATGCTGGGTGGTCGTCAGGGCGGTGGTGCTCCGGCAGGTGGCGGTCAGCAGCAAGGGGGTTGGGGTCAGCCTCAGCAGCCGCAGGGCGGCAATCAGTTCAGCGGCGGCGCGCAGTCTCGTCCGCAGCAGTCCGCTCCGGCAGCGCCGTCTAACGAACCGCCGATGGACTTCGACGACGATATCCCGTTCTAAGATAGCTGAACGCATTAACGTTCTAATTTATGAAAACCCCGTTGCGACGGGGTTTTTTTATATTTCTTATTCAGAATTAATTATTCGGTATTTTCTGGTTTATCATCGCAGCTTTATGATTCATTTAATACGAACTAATCTACGCTAATATTCGGTAATATTTATTGGTGGTTACGGCGAATGAAAATTAAGCTACGCTGGCAAATAATTGAATCTATGCGCGTGGTGTAGGTTCTACTATTACGGCAAACAGTGGCGATGTTTACATTAATACTTACGCCAGCAATTTCAAAGAACTGCTGGAGAACAATAGTGGTTATCCTGATGGCTCATCAAAAAGTGATGCGGTTAGTGCTAAAGATGGTGGTGTCGTAAATATTAATCAGTCAGGTGAGAACAAGGTTAATTTGTTAGGAAATATCGACTTCGGCGATAAAATATATGCTCATACCAGCCATATGAATATTACGCTCAATGGTGCGGAATCATTTTGGCATGGACATGAGGCGAATGTTCTGGACATCGTCAGTGGTAAATGGGCCGGAGATTTGAATCTGACGCTGATGAATAATGCTTACTGGATCCCGGATGGCAAAGACGCTCAGATCAGCGCCATCACCTTGCAAGACGGCGGGACGATAAACCTGCACGGTTTTAACCTGCATACCAATCAGAGCATCAACGAAACCGTGAAGATTCACGAGCTGAAAGGCAACAACGGTATTTTCCTGATTGATGTAAATACAAATAAAACCGATGAGCAGCGGCGTAATGGGAGCGACTTTATCGAAGTCGTTAAGAGTAGCACGGGGGGAACTCATGCTATTGAGGCGTTAAATATTAATAAGCTTAGCGATCTGCAAGAAGATATCTGGGTTGCCGATGCCGCCAGCAATGTGATGTTCGAAGCGTACGATAAAATCGATATCACTAACGAGTATGTATACGACTATAAACCGCTACTGCGTTCTGATATTCGGGAAGGTGATCCGGTAAGCCAGTATGGCACAAACTGGTATATTACGGGGGTTTCAACAAAAGCCAGTGCGGGTAGCAACACCGCGATTGCTAATGCCGGGTTAAACTACGCGGTGGCCACCGCCCGTCTCGAAATCGACAGCCTGAATAAACGTTTAGGGGAATTACGCCAGAACCAACAGCAAAATGGTCTGTGGATACGTTATAAAGGCGGCGAAATGGAAAGCGCTAATGGCAGCTACTTCAAAAACTTGTACAGCTTCTGGCAACTGGGTTATGACAATAAAGAAGAAAGTGAACAATCAGTCTGGACGCGAGGCATTGCGGCGCATTACATGAGAGGTAACGCTGACTTTACTTATGGCACGGGCGATAACAAGAGCTACGGTGGTTCACTTTATGCTGCATGGAACCGCCCGGAAAAACAGGACTACCTGGATCTGGTACTGAAATATAGCCGCCATGAGAGTGATTTTAACTACCGAAATGTGTACGGCAATATGGGGGTGGCGGATAGCAGTACGTGGTCAATTAGCGCCAGCGCAGAATACGGTCGTGAGTTTAGTCTGGGAGAATCCTCTTTCATCGAACCGCAAGCACAGCTCGTGTATACCCGGTTGGATGAAGCTCGTTATACCACCAGCAGCGGGCTACGGGTTCGTCAGAATGATATCGATAGCGTGATCGGTCGTGTCGGATTGCGAGGAGGTTATCGATTTGAAGAACGCCCGGACAGCGACATTTATGTGAAGCTGGATCTGCTGCATGAGTTTGCTGGCGATCGTGATGTCACTGTGTGGGGTAAAGACGCGTCCATGACGGTCCGCGAGGGAGGAAGTGACTCGTGGATCAACTACGGTATTGGAACCAATATCCATCTCACTCAGAACAATAATTCTCGACTGTACGTTGACCTGGAAAGGTCAGCTGGAGGCGACATTGATATGAACTGGCAGGTGAACGCAGGGTTCCGTATGGAGTGGTAAGCGGTTACCGGAACGTCAGTAGAATCGTTATCGCTTAAAACGGTGTCCGACCGGGTATATTCTGGTCGGACACACTGTTGTTATCAGTTCAACACCATCGGCCATTCTGGCGGTGTGTGGCTCATCATTTCGACCATCACGGTTTCAATATTCTTCCAGATCGTGGAAATATCCACCAGGGTTATGCCGAGCAATCCGGTCGCAAACCAGCAGGCAAAAACCAACCCTAAACCGCTGCTAATGACGGCCAGGCCAATATAGTCTGATTTACGAAAACGGATATTGAGCGTACTGGCTAAAAACATCAGCACTGCACTGAGTAATTGCCACCGCAGAAGAACCACGCCAGTTGTTATCGTTGCCATGAAAAACGTCCTCAGAAAGTCTGGAGGCCCAGGACAGCGCGGGGGTGTTCACCGAGGGTGTAGTACTCTGGCTATCGACGGGCAATAACATGAATGAAACATTGTTTCTGTTACATGATTTTTGTGAACTATATCACAAGTGTTCGTTTGTTCACCAGTGCTGGACGTTATTTTTGCTGGATTATAACCATTATTAATGTGTGGTTATTTTTGAAAAGGCTACTGATACTAAATAATCAATCTTAAAGGTGTATTTACGCCACTAGTTTAATTCATCTTAAATTAATTGTTAAAAAAATTTAATGAATTTCTTAAATGCAACCAGGATAGTGCTCATAAAAAATTAACGTTTTCGGGATAATAACATTGTGAAATAAGCGTAACTTTAAGTTTGCATTACGGAAAAATAATATCATCCCCAACTATTATCAGACTTTTACATAGAGACGTCTGTTGCTAATACTGATAGATTCATGCAAGTTAACTAGCTGGTGTTTATAGCATCACTGCCGTGACAGGTACTGGCATAGACAAAACAGGGACATAAGGCTGACATGAATCACAGTGCGCGACGCAAGATGCTGAAGTTGCTGGGAACATTCATGGTGGTATTGCTCCCCGTGGTGCTGGCATTATGGTTTGCTCAAATCCGGGCGATGTCCGAAACCCGTAATGAACTTCACTCTTTTGCTCAACTGGTCTTAAATAAAACAGAATTAGTGATCCAACAAGCCGATTTAGCACGTGATATGGCCCAGTTGTATCAAGGTGAGATGTGTACCCCAACACATCAGAAAAGTATGCTGAATATAATTCGCGGTCGTTTATATATCAGCGAGCTAATTTATGCCCAGGGCGATCATTTTTTGTGCTCTACGTCGATGGTGCCATCCACTACCTATATTATGCCGACCGCAGACTATAAACGTACGCCGGACATCTCGATCTATTACTATCGCGATACCCCGTTTTTTGCTGGCTACCGAATGACGTATATGCAACGAGGAAACTACGTTGTCGTCATCAATCCGTTATCTTACAGCGAAGTCATGTCAGATGACCCAGACCTGTCCTGGGGCGTGTATGACACGGTAACGGATTCCTTTTTCTCTGCCAGCAAAGGGGCGCACATTGATCAATTCTCGCCGCTGGTGGGCGGCGAAGCCTCTACCTTCCCGTTGGCGGATCGCTTCTATACTATTGTGCGTTCAGAAAAACGGCCAATCGCGATTATTGTGTCGACCTCGGATAAACGCATAAATTCGATTTTTTATCACGAGGCTGCATTAACGGTTCCTTTCGGGATTATCTGCAGCATCCTGATGCTGTTAATGTGGTGGCGTACGCGTCAGGAATACCTCTCTCCCCGTCGTTTATTAAAACGCGCAATCAAAAAACGTCACCTGTGCCTGTACTACCAGCCGATCATTGATATCACAAACGGTCAGTGCGTAGGGGCCGAGGCTTTGCTGCGCTGGCCGGACTGTAAAGGTGAGGTGATGAGTCCGACCGAGTTTATTCCTCTGGCTGAAAAAGAGGGAATGATGGAGCGGATCACGGATTACGTGGTTGAAGAGGTGTTTAACGATTTGGGGTATTTTCTGTCGGCACATCCCCAGCTTTATATCTCGATAAATCTCTCCGCGTCTGATTTTCATTCATCCCGACTCATTGCCCTGATTACTGACAAAAACCGTGAGTACTCCGTGGCGGCCCGACAAATTAAAGTTGAGGTAACGGAGCGCGGGTTTGTTGATGTAGATAAAATGACGCCGGTAATCCAGGCCTTCCGCCAGGCGGGTTATGAAGTGGCGTTTGATGATTTTGGCACGGGGTATTCCAATCTACATAATTTGTCCGCGCTGAATGTCGATATCCTGAAGATCGATAAATCATTTATTAGTACTCTGTCCACTAACAGTACCAGCCACATGATTGCCGAACATATCATTGAGATGGCACAAAGCTTACATCTGAAGACGATCGCTGAAGGGGTTGAAACGACAGAGCAAGTCGAGTGGCTGCGTGAACGCGGCGTACAGTATTGTCAGGGCTGGTATTTTGCGAAAGCGCTGCCGCTGCAGGAGTTCATACGCTGGATACAACGGTCGCCCGCCATACTGACGCAGAGCGGGCAATAATCTTACAGGCGGTGGCGGTAATCGCTTGGAGTACGATCAAACTCACGACGAAACACGCGAGAGAAGGTTTGTTGCGATACATAACCAAGATCCATCGCAATGTCGAAAATAGGTCGCTCAGTCGTCCTCAGTTCAACCGCCGCCAGCAGAAGTCGGCGTTGGCGGATGTAGTCGCCCAGCGTCTGGCGCGTCACCGTGCGGAACATTCTCTGTAAATACCACTTCGAGTAACCTGATTTTTTCGCAACCGCCTCAATGTTCAGCGGCTGATCAATATGTTCATCAATCCATTCAATAAGGGTCTGAATAATCTGCTGATGGGACATAGGGCTGCCTCTTTTTCAGTATTCGATTCGTCGTTTTGCCTGCGAGTGAGTATAATTCCTCAAGTTAACTTGAGGTAAAGCAATTTATGGAAAAGAAATTACCCCGAATAAAAGCGCTGCTCACACCAGGTGAAGTCGCAAAGCGTAGCGGTGTGGCGGTATCGACCCTGCATTTCTATGAAAGCAAAGGGTTAATCAGCAGTATGCGCAACAGCGGTAACCAGCGTCGGTACAAACGTGATGTGTTGCGTTACGTGGCGATTATCAAGATTGCTCAACGTATTGGGATCCCGCTGGCAACGATCGGCGACGCGCTGGGCGTATTACCTGAAGGACATTCACTTAGCGCTAAAGAGTGGAAACAACTCTCTTCGCAATGGCGTGAAGAGCTGGATCGACGCATTCATACTTTGGTGTCACTGCGCGATGAGCTGGATGGATGTATTGGTTGCGGCTGCTTGTCGCGCAGTGATTGTCCGTTGCGTAACCCAGGCGATCAGCTGGGCGAGCAAGGAACCGGGGCGCGGCTGCTGGAAGACGATTGATTGGTATAAAACTAAAGCGCCACAGAGGGCGCTTTAGTTTGGTTCCGGTCTTTGTCTTTCACTCTATCCCGCTGGTTCACGGGAGGGTTTCCCCCGACATCAACACCCCTCAGTCGAGCACATTAGGGGAGGTTCCGGTTTGTGTTGATAAGGTAAGTGTAAGCCACCTCTCACCATTTGCCAGTGAAATGGTTATTTTTTAGCCAAAAAAATTCCCGCATCTTCACCTGTTTTTTTGCGCGAGTTTGCGTGAAAAAGGAACACTCATGTTGTAATCACGCCGCGAAAATTGTTGCCAGATTGCGCATTGACGATAACGTTTGCGCATCGGCTGATTATTTATTGCGCGTTATAAGAAGAAATGAGTAAAAAGCGGCAAAGTTCAGTTGAAAACCAGCGTATGATCGCTGGATAATCGTTTGCTTTTTTTTACCACCCGTTTTTTATGCGCGGAGCTAAACGTTTGCTTTTTTGCGACACCCCTATTGACGCAAACCTGGCACATGGAGAAAACGTTTAGCAGGCAGTGGATTGTCCAGCACGCATAATGACGAAAAAATAAACTCTCAGGGGATGTTTTCTATGTCTACGCCTTCAGCGCGTACCGGCGGTTCACTCGACGCCTGGTTTAAAATTTCGCTTCGCGGCAGTACCGTTCGTCAGGAAGTCGTTGCCGGATTAACGACGTTCCTCGCCATGGTTTACTCCGTTATCGTGGTTCCAGGGATGCTGGGTAAAGCCGGATTCCCGCCTGCCGCTGTATTTGTGGCAACCTGTCTGGTCGCGGGCGTCGGTTCTATTGTGATGGGCTTGTGGGCCAACCTGCCGCTGGCAATTGGTTGCGCCATTTCTCTGACGGCGTTTACCGCATTCAGCCTGGTATTGGGGCAACATATCAGCGTGCCCGTTGCGCTGGGCGCGGTGTTCCTGATGGGGGTCCTGTTTACCATCATTTCCGCGACCGGTATTCGTAGCTGGATCCTGCGCAATTTGCCGCAGGGTGTTGCGCACGGCACGGGAATCGGTATCGGCCTGTTCCTGCTGCTGATTGCGGCAAACGGCGTTGGTCTGGTGATTAAGAACCCGCTGGACGGCCTGCCGGTTGCACTGGGCGACTTCGATACCTTCCCGGTGATAATGTCGCTGGTTGGTCTGGCGGTGATTATTGGCCTCGAAAAACTGAAAGTACCGGGCGGCATCCTGCTGACTATTATCGGTATTTCTATTGTTGGCCTGATTTTCGATCCGGCTGTACATTTCTCCGGTATTTTTGCCATGCCGTCTCTGAGCGACGAAAACGGCAACTCGCTGATTGGCAGCCTGGATATTATGGGCGCACTGAATCCTATCGTTCTGCCGAGCGTGCTGGCGCTAGTCATGACCGCCGTCTTCGATGCGACCGGAACTATCCGTGCCGTAGCCGGACAGGCGAATTTGCTGGATAAAGACGGACAGATTATCGACGGCGGCAAAGCGCTGACCACTGACTCCCTGAGCAGCGTGTTCTCTGGTCTGGTGGGCGCTGCACCTGCGGCGGTCTACATTGAATCCGCAGCGGGTACGGCAGCGGGCGGTAAAACTGGCCTGACGGCGATCACCGTTGGCGTCTTGTTCCTGCTGATCCTGTTCCTCTCTCCGCTCTCGTATCTTGTACCGGTGTACGCCACGGCGCCAGCGCTGATGTATGTAGGCCTGTTGATGCTGAGCAATGTGGCAAAAATCGACTTTGCTGACTTTGTCGACGCAATGGCGGGTCTGGTAACGGCCGTATTTATCGTGCTGACCTGTAACATCGTAACCGGCATTATGATTGGCTTTGCTACCCTGGTGATTGGCCGTCTTGTCTCTGGCGAATGGCGCAAGCTGAACATCGGCACGGTGGTTATCGCTATCGCGCTGGTGGCCTTCTACGCGGGCGGTTGGGCTATCTGATTCTTATTCGATGAAGATCCTGAAAACGGGTGGCTTTGGCCGCCCGTTTTTATTTTCAGAACACACTTGTTGTCTTTTGCGTTACTCTCAATTAGATAGAATTGAGGCACGACGCCTCTCATCACGAATCATAAGAAACATCGCAAACAGGGAACGCATGGAAATCTTTTTCACCATACTCATCATGACCCTTGTGGTCTCGCTGTCGGGGGTATTTACTCGCGTATTGCCCTTCCAACTCCCTCTACCCCTTATGCAGATCGCCATCGGCGCCTTGCTGGCGTGGCCGACGTTTGGTTTGCATGTGGAATTCGATCCTGAGCTATTTTTGGTTCTGTTCATCCCGCCGCTGCTCTTTGCCGATGGCTGGAAGACGCCAACGCGTGAGTTTCTCGAACATGGGCGAGAGATCTTTGGTCTTGCGCTGGCGTTAGTGCTGGTCACGGTGGTCGGGATTGGCTTTATGATTTACTGGCTGGTGCCGGGGATCCCTCTCATCCCGGCCTTTGCGCTGGCTGCCGTCCTGTCGCCAACCGACGCCGTTGCCCTTTCCGGCATTGTGGGGGAGGGACGCATCCCGAAGAAAATCATGGGGATCCTGCAGGGCGAAGCGTTGATGAACGACGCCTCCGGCCTGGTGTCACTAAAATTTGCCGTCGCCGTGGCGATGGGTACGATGGTATTTACCGTTGGCGGCGCAACGCTTGAATTCTTCAAAGTAGCAATTGGCGGTATCCTGGCCGGTTTTGTCGTCAGTTGGCTGTACGGGCGCTCCCTGCGTTTTCTCAGCCGATGGGGTGGCGATGAGCCAGCAACGCAAATCGTTCTGCTGTTTCTGCTGCCGTTTGCGTCTTACCTGATTGCGGAACACATTGGTGTCTCAGGCATCCTCGCGGCGGTCGCTGCCGGGATGACAATCACCCGTTCCGGGGTGATGCGCCGCGCGCCGTTGGCGATGCGCTTACGTGCTAACAGCACCTGGGCGATGCTGGAATTTGTGTTTAACGGTATGGTTTTCCTGCTGTTAGGGCTGCAGTTGCCGGGGATTCTGGAGTCTTCTTTGGCGGCAGCAGAGGTCGATCCGAACGTTGAAATCTGGATGCTGTTTACCGATATCGTACTGATTTACGTGGCGCTGATGCTGGTACGTTTTGGCTGGCTGTGGACCATGAAGAAGTTCAGTCTGCGCTTCCTGAAGAAAAAGCCAATGGAATTCGGCTCCTGGACGACGCGTGAAATCCTGATTGCTTCCTTTGCGGGCGTGCGCGGGGCAATAACTCTTGCGGGTGTGCTCTCCATTCCGCTGTTGTTACCGGATGGTAGCGGCTTCCCGGCCCGATATGAGCTGATTTTCCTTGCTGCGGGCGTGATCCTGTTCTCACTGTTTGTTGGCGTAGTAATGCTGCCGATTCTGCTACAGCATCTGGAAGTCGCAGATCACTCGCAGCAGCAAAAAGAGGAACGTATTGCCCGGGCTGCCACGGCGGAAGTCGCGATTGTCGCCATCCAGAAAATGGAGGAGCGCCTGGCCGCGGACAGCGAAGAGAACATCGATAATCAGTTGCTCACCGAGGTGAGTTCACGTGTCATCGGTAATCTGCGTCGACGCGCCGACGGACGCAACGATGTGGAAAGCTCGATGCAGGAAGAAAACCTCGAACGGCGTTTCCGTCTGGCGGCACTGCGCTCAGAACGCGCAGAGCTTTATCACCTGCGAGCCACACGTGAAATCAGTAATGAAACGCTGCAAAAACTACTGCACGACCTGGACTTGCTGGAAGCGCTGTTGATTGAGAACCAGTAACGGTAGTGCCTGATGGCACTACGCTTATCAGGCCTACGGGATTTTGTAGGTCTGATATGGCGTTAGCCGCATCCGGCATTTTACGACGCTTGCGTTAGCCAAAAACCTTCGCAACATTTCAGCCATGCCTGGGCGCTGTGCGACAGATATACGCCCTCGCGCCAAATCATACCCAACTGCCAGCGTAAATCACTCTCCAGAGGGATCCAGCGCAAAGTTTGCTTATCCAGACGCTGGCAGATTGGCTCCGGCAAAATGGCGATTCCGACGCCGGCTTGTACCATCGCCGCCAGGAAATCCCACTGCCCGCTGCGTACTGCAATGCGGGGCTTGACGTTGTGCTGGCTAAACAGTTCAAGCAACTGGCGACTCAACGCGAAATCTTCGTTATAGATAAGTAACGGATGCTCCGCTAACGCCTCGGGGGAAATAGATTCGCACGTTGTCCACTGACCGGAGCGAGGGACCAGCACACAGAGCGGATGACTGAAAAGCGGTAAGGTCGCCAGACCGCTTTCTTCCTCAACCGGCAGCGCGGTCATCGCGACATCCAGATCGCCATTCATCACCGCCTGCTGGACGGTTAAGCCGCCAAATTCAGAGACCTTTAGCTCAACGCCGGGATAGCGCTGGCGAAAAAGGCTTATAGGCCCTGCCATCAACATGCCGACCATCGGCGGGATACCGAGGCGCAATAGCCCCTTGTTGAGATGGTTAATGTCGCTGAGTTCCGCTTCAAGCTGGCGAAACTCGGCGAGGATCGCCAGACCGCGCTCGAAAACCACTTGTCCGGTATCAGTCAACAAAAGCCGCCGACCGTCGCGGATTAGCAGCGTGCAGTTAAGCTCGTCTTCAAGATTCTTCAACATCTTGCTGATAGTGGGTTGAGTGACAAAAAGCTTCTCCGCTGCGCGAGTAAAGCTCTGCTGACGAACCACCTCAACAAAATATCGCAGCGTTCTGATATCCATGATTATTCCTTAAGACTATGCCTGCAATGAGTTTAATTCATTTCAGTCCGGGACGGGGGCTCTCTATACTGGCGCTCTCTATTTTTTAAGGACATACCCTCATGGCTGTGGCGATAAGCCGCGTGACGCCTGCTGTCATTCAACGACTTCAGATCCCCGTTCAGGTTCTGCTGTACGCAGGTCTCTTTGTATTTGCTCAATATCTTGTCTCCTGGCTGCATTTGCCGCTTCCTGCCAACCTGGTCGGGATGGTACTGATGCTGGCGTTAATTGTCTGCCGGGTTATCCCGCTGAACTGGATTCGCGCAGGCGCTCGCTGGTTACTGGCTGAAATGTTGCTGTTTTTTGTTCCGGCGGTGGTGGCCGTCGTCAACTATACGCAGCTGCTGCTGGTCGATGGCTGGCGCATATTCGCCGTTATTGCGCTAAGTACGCTGATGGTGCTCGGCGCCACGGCGTGGGTGGTCGATAAAGTGTATCGTTATGAAATGAGCAGGTTAAACCGTGAGTAATTTCCAGCTAAGCGTGTTGTGTCTGGTGATTACGTTGGGCATCTATTTTGCCAACAAGCGCCTGTATCGCCGTTTTCGTAAATTACCCCTGATGCCATTAGTTCTCACCCCGGCCCTGCTGGTGCTGATGCTAGTCTTCGGCCATATCTCCTGGCAAAACTATATTGGTGAATCGCACTGGCTGCTGTGGCTGCTAGGCCCGGCAACCATTGCGTTTGCCGTTCCGGTGTATGACAACCTTGCGGTGATTAAGCGGCACTGGATGTCGCTGACGGCGGGCGTGGTGACGGCAACGCTGGTGGCTGTCACCAGCTCCGTGTGGCTGGCGCGTTTGTTTATGTTGCCTGATGAGATCCAGCGCAGTCTGGCGGTGCGCTCTGTCACCACGCCATTTGCGCTGGCGGCGGCAGAGCCGTTGGGCGGGCAGCCGGACCTGGTGGCCTTGTTCGTGGTGGTGACCGGCGTATTCGGCATGGCGGTCGGCGATGTGCTGTTTTTACGCCTTTCCATTCGTGAAGGGATGGCGAAAGGCGCAGGATTTGGCGCGGCGTCGCACGGGGCAGGTACGGCGCGCTCTTATGAGCTCGGTCAGCAGGAGGGCGTGGTTGCCAGTCTGGTGATGATGCTTTCCGGCGTGGTGATGGTATTGGTTGCGCCGCTGGTGGCGATGGTCATGTTCTGATTTTTCGGTGGACGATATTTTTTCAGGTTTATGTCTCTTACACTGACGGTCCTTTTTTATCGCAGTGTAAGGATACTCAGCGTGAAATATATGTGGCTACTGGTCGGCCTGTTTAGTCATGTCGCATTGGCATATTGCCCCGATGAAGACCAACAGGTGACCCTGCAAGGGACATTAATCCAACAGACTTTTCCCGGCCCCCCAAACTACGAAAGCATCAAGGATGGTGACGAAGCGGTAACTTATGACTATTTAAAGCTCGATCAGCCGTTTGAGTGTGATTTTGCACCTGAAAATGATGTCGTGCCGGAAGTACAGCTTATTCTTGCTGGCAAACGTCATATTGATTATGCCGATCTGGCTCCCCTTTTAGGAAAAGAGGTCATCCTGAGCGGGAAAACGATGTACGCCCAGATTGGTCGCCACTTTACCCCTGTTCTGCTCATCCTTGATGACGTGAAAGCTGCTGGCACTCTTACCACACCTGAACAGAAGAAGAGCGCGCTGCTTCAGTTTCAGCAGTTCCAGCAGGCGTTGCGTGAGAAAAATGTTGCGGCGTTGAAAACGTATTTTGTATTCCCATTGCCGGGCAGCCTTTTAGATTTTATTCCCTACGATGAATCACAAGATATCGAGACGGAACCGCTTACCGAAGCGGAGTTTGATAAACATGCATTGCAGATTATTGAGGGGTTGCAGAGGCTGAACGACCTTGATGTTAACCCTGACACGTTGACGATAAAAGAACACAGAATTAATGCGCTATCTGCTCAGGAGCAGCAGCGAAAATATTATCCCGCTGATGAAGACGGCCAATTTTATTATGAAGAAAACGGTCAGCGTCACACGGTGGAAGGAACCTGCGATACGGTTGCCGACGGGGAATTTGAAGAGGGTATTTTAAGACTTTCTCAGGGTACCGAGGCGAATGCACAACTGCCTGGCCTTTCAGAGTATTGTGATGGTGCGTCGATATATGATTTTGAATTGATTGATGGAAAACTCCGCCTGGTGCGCAGTTTTACCGCTGGATAAAAACAATATATTACGTGAGAAACAGAGAATAAGGATATCAAGTGAATATACTCAATGATTTATTTCTGGGCTGGAGAAAAGGTGTTCTGGGACGGTTGAAGTTTTTTCTTTATTTTGTATTGATTACCGTTATTTCATTATTTACAACATGGTTTTTAGTTGCGAATCCTTTTAGCAACTTCGCTATTTTTATCAATTGGCTGGGGATTATTTTAAGCTATTACTGTGGTTTTTTAGTCATCACCAAACGGTATCGGGAGTTGATGCCATTTCCAGTGATCATTGCGATTATTCACTGGGGAGCCGGGTTGCTGGCTTTCTGGAAGGGCTGGCAGTGGCTAAATATTGTGTGCGCGATTGTTTTCCTGTTGCTTATCGCTGTTCCTGCTCGCCGCTTTATAACGGATGAGAATCCCACATAATTGACAGAAATTCTTCCCCGGTCAAAATAACCGGGGAAGAGGAGGTGGGACTAGTGTGCGCGACCTTGTTCTACGCCGTACCCGGTCTGGGAACGGATGAACTGAGCACGGAACTGCTCGCGTTCGCGGTTGCCTTCTTCTGAGTTATCGGTAGCAGAGAAGAACCAGATCCCGAGGAACGCTACGCTGATGGAGAACAGCGCCGGATATTCATACGGGAAAATAGCTTTTTCGTGACCGAGGATTTGGACCCAAATGGTTGGGCCGAGAATCATCAGCACCACAGCCGTCAGCAGACCTAACCAGCCGCCGACCATGGCGCCACGGGTGGTCAGTTTTGACCAGTACATGGAAAGCAGGATGATCGGGAAGTTGCAGCTTGCCGCGATGGCGAACGCCAGGCCTACCATAAAGGCGATATTCTGATTCTCAAACAGCACGCCGAGCAGGATGGCTATCACACCCAGCACCAGCACGGTAATTTTTGACACCTTCAGTTCTTCACGCTCGGTTGCGCCTTTGCGGAATACGTTGGCGTACAGGTCGTGAGAAACAGCCGAAGCGCCCGCCAGGGTCAGGCCGGCAACCACCGCCAGGATGGTGGCAAACGCCACTGCAGAGATGAAGCCGAGGAACAGGTTACCGCCCACCGCATTCGCCAGGTGAACCGCAGCCATGTTGTTACCACCGATCAATGCGCCTGCAGCATCTTTGTACTCTGGGTTAGCACCTACCAGCATGATCGCGCCAAAGCCGATGATAAAGGTCAGGATGTAGAAATAACCCATAAAGCCGGTGGCATAGAACACGCTCTTACGCGCTTCGCGGGCATCGCTGACCGTGAAGAAACGCATCAGTATGTGCGGTAAACCTGCCGTACCAAACATCAGACCGAGACCTAACGACAAGGCGGATATTGGATCTTTAACCAATCCGCCAGGACTCATAATCGCGGAGCCTTTCGGGTGTACCGCCATCGCTTCGGTGAACAGGTTATTGAAGCTGAAGCCAACGTGCTTCATCACCATAAAGGCCATGAAGCTGGCGCCGAACAGCAGCAGAACAGCTTTAATGATCTGTACCCACGTGGTTGCCAGCATGCCGCCGAACAGCACATACATCATCATCAGCACACCAACCAGTACGACGGCGATGTGATAGTTCAGACCAAACAGCAGCTCAATCAGCTTACCTGCGCCAACCATCTGGGCGATCAAATACAGTGCGACCACCACCAGGGAACCGCAGGCCGACAGAATACGGATTGGCCCCTGCTTCAGACGATAAGAAGCAACGTCTGCAAAGGTGTAACGACCGAGGTTACGCAAACGCTCCGCAATCAGGAACAGGATAATTGGCCAGCCGACCAGGAAGCCGAGCGAGTAGATCAGCCCGTCATACCCAGAGGTAAACACCAGCGCGGAAATTCCGAGAAACGATGCCGCCGACATATAGTCGCCCGCAATCGCCAGCCCGTTCTGGAAACCGGTGATGTTACCACCGGCGGTGTAGTAGTCATTACGTGAACGTACCCGCTTAGACGCCCAGTAGGTGATACCGAGCGTAAAGATGACGAAAATCAGGAACATGACAATCGCCTGCCAGTTAGTTGGCTGGCGTTGAACTGCACCGCTAATAGCATCCGCCGCGTTTGCAGCGAAGGGCAGCGTGGCGGCAAGCGCCGTCAGGACTCTCTTCATGATGCTTTAACCTCGTGCAGAACCGCATTGTTCAGGCGATCGAATTCACTGTTTGCCCGCCAGATATAGATCCCGGTCAGGATGAAGGAGATAAGGATCACTCCGACCCCAATCGGAATACCCCGGGTGACGCTGGTTCCCGCGTGGAGCGGTGTACCCAGCCAGCCAGGCGCAAAAGCAATCAGTAAAATAAAGCTGATATAAACTGCCAGCATGATGATGGACAGAATGGTGGCAAACCGTTGCCGTTTTTCAACTAATTCCCTGAAATGCGCACTGTCTTCTATCCGCTGATAAATTTGGTCATTCATCACAGAATCTCCAGAGGTCCCCCTGCGTCTTTCGTGCTACAGGTTCGTTGGCCGCACTTGCCTACTCCAGCCACATAGTCATCTATGCTCCTGGGGATATGCTTGCTGGTCGCCTTCCTGTAACACGAAATCCTTTGGGGGAGGGTTTTTATATTTCCCTCCCGGTCAGGGGAGGGGTAGGGATAGGATTTGTAGGCCCGATAAGCAGCGCGCCATCGGGCATTTCATGGTTATCGTTATGATGGCATTGCGATGGCCTGCTTCTCTTCGAGCAGTTTCTCTACCACGCCAGGATCGGCGAGGGTTGAGGTATCGCCCAGATTGCTGGTATCGCCCGCCGCGATTTTTCGCAAAATACGGCGCATGATTTTGCCTGAGCGGGTTTTCGGCAGTGAGTCGGTCCAGTGCAGTACGTCTGGGGTTGCCAGCGGGCCAATTTCTTTACGTACCCAGTTGCGAACTTCGGCGTACAGCTCAGGTGACGGCTCTTCGCCGTGATTCAGCGTGATGTAGGCGTAGATCGCCTGGCCTTTAATATTATGTGGGATACCGACCACTGCGGCCTCGGCAATCTTCGGATGTGCCACCAGCGCCGATTCGATTTCAGCCGTTCCCAGACGGTGACCGGAGACGTTTAGCACATCGTCCACACGTCCGGTGATCCAGTAATAGCCGTCTTCGTCACGACGCGCGCCGTCGCCGCTGAAGTACATATTTTTGAAGGTAGAGAAGTAGGTTTGCTCAAAGCGTTCGTGATCGCCAAACAGCGTTCTCGCCTGACCCGGCCATGAGTCGGTAATCACCAGGTTGCCTTCGGTCGCGCCTTCCAGCGGGTTACCTTCGTTATCGACAATTGCAGGCTGTACGCCAAAGAATGGACGGGTGGCGGAACCGGCTTTCAGCTCGGTAGCGCCTGGCAGTGGGGTGATCATGAATCCCCCGGTTTCGGTCTGCCACCAGGTATCAACGACCGGACATTTTTCGTTGCCGATCTTCTTCCAGTACCACTCCCATGCTTCCGGGTTGATCGGCTCGCCAACGGAACCCAGGATACGCAGCGATGAACGGTCAGTACCTTCAATTGCTTTATCGCCTTCGGCCATCAGGGCGCGGATGGCGGTCGGTGCGGTATACAGAATATTGACCTGGTGCTTGTCCACAACCTGCGACATACGCGCCGGGGTTGGCCAGTTTGGTACGCCTTCGAACATCAGCGTGGTTGCGCCGCAGGCCAGCGGACCGTACAACAAATAGCTGTGCCCGGTTACCCAACCCACGTCCGCGGTACACCAGTAGATATCGCCCTGATGGTAGTCAAATACATACTTAAAGGTGGTGGCGGCGTAGACCAGATATCCGCCGGTGGTATGCAGCACGCCTTTCGGCTTGCCGGTTGAACCGGAGGTATACAGGATAAACAGCGGATCTTCCGCGTTCATTTCTTCTGGCTGATGGTCCGGGCTGGCTTTCTCAATAAGATCGGACCACCACAGGTCACGGCCTTCCTGCCATTCCGTTTTTCCACCGGTACGTTTGAGGACGACCACATGCTCCACGGTCTTCACGTTCGGGTTTTTCAGCGCATCATCGACGTTCTTTTTCAGCGGGATGCTGCGTCCAGCGCGCACGCCTTCATCGGCGGTGATCACCAGGCGAGAATTGGAATCGATGATACGTCCAGCGACGGCTTCCGGCGAGAACCCGCCGAAGATGACCGAATGCACTGCGCCAATACGGGCGCAAGCCAGCATGGCTACCGCAGCTTCCGGAACCATTGGCATATAGATCGCCACCACATCGCCTTTTTTAATGCCTAAATCCAGCAATGTATTAGCAAAACGGCAGACATCGCGATGCAGTTCGCGATAGGTAATGTTTTTACTCTGGGTAGCATCATCGCCTTCCCAGATGATGGCGGTACGATCGCCGTTTTCCTGCAGATGGCGGTCAAGGCAGTTTGCGGCCAGATTCAGGGTGCCGTCTTCGTACCATTTAATCGACACGTTGCCGGGTGCAAAGGAAGTGTTCTTCACCTGGCTGTATGGCTTGATCCAATCAATAATTTTTCCCTGTTCGCCCCAAAATGTGTCGGGCTCGTTAACGGATTGCTGGTATTTCTCTGCGTACTGCTCCGGATTTATCAGGCAACGATCCGCAATGTTTGCGGGAATAGCGTGTTTATGTATTTGGCTCATGGCTTTTGTTCTCCTTGTAGGATGTTAATAATATGTCTCATAAACGTTAAATGTAGGGGCTTTGAGAGTTTTGTTTAGTATTTGCGCGGCAGATCACGCAATAAACGAATTGTGCAAATTAGCGACAAACTGAATTTTGAAGAGAACTAGCAAAAATTGACTAAATCTCGCGATAACATGTAGTTATCTAAAGGATTGTTGAAAAGGTGATCTGTCTCTGAATTAGACAAAAGAGGGTGCAACCAGAGGGGGTTACTAACTCTAAAGTGGTATTTTACATACACTTACAATTGATTAAAGACAACATTTTCAGTGTGGTTTCTTGTTACAAATAGGGTGGAGCAATGTCATGACAGTATTCGTGTGGTTGCTGTTATGGAAAACAATAAAAGAACCGCCATTGCAGATAATGGCGTCATCTGGATGAGACCCCTATGGCAAGGATAAAATCACGCGTACGCCGTTTCTTCAGCCTGTTAGTACCTTTATTATTTATCTCTGCAGTTCACGCTGAACAAACCCCCGTACCCGCAAAAAACGTCACCGTTGAAGCGAAGAATGAAGTCTTCGCGCCTCAGCATCCCGATCAATATCTCTCCTGGAAAGCCACGTCTGAGCAATCAGCCCGTGAAGATGCGCTGGCAGAAGATCCGCGTCTGGTGATCCTGTGGGCGGGATATCCCTTCTCGCGCGATTACAACAAACCGCGTGGACACGCGTATGCCGTGACCGATGTCCGTGAAACCTTACGTACAGGCGCACCCAAAACGGCAGAAGATGGTCCGTTGCCGATGGCCTGTTGGAGCTGTAAAAGCCCGGACGTGGCGCGTCTGATCCAGAAAGACGGTGAAGATGGCTACTTCCACGGTAAATGGGCGCGCGGCGGTCCTGAAATTGTTAACAATCTTGGCTGCGGCGATTGCCATAACACCGCGTCACCAGACTTTGCCAAAGGCAAGCCAGAACTGACGCTGTCGCGCCCTTATGCAGAACGCGCGATGGAAGCAATCGGCAAACCGTTTGAGAAAGCCGGTCGCTTCGATCAGCAATCCATGGTCTGCGGCCAGTGCCACGTGGAATACTACTTCGACGGTAAAAACAAAGCCGTTAAGTTCCCGTGGGACGACGGCATGAAAGTCGAGAACATGGAGAAATACTACGATACCATCGCCTTCTCTGACTGGACCAACTCCCTATCTAAAACGCCAATGCTGAAAGCGCAGCACCCGGAGTATGAAACCTGGAGCGCAGGCATTCACGGCAAGAACAATGTGACCTGTATCGACTGCCACATGCCGAAAGTGCAGAACGCGGAAGGCAAGATTTACACCGACCATAAGATTGGTAATCCGTTCGATAATTTCGCTCAGACCTGTGCGAACTGCCACACCCAGGACAAAGCGTCTCTGCAAAAAGTGGTCGCCGAGCGTAAACAGGCCATTCATGACCTGAAAATCAAAGTTGAAGACCAGCTTGTTCGTGCGCACTTTGAAGCGAAAGCCGCATGGGATGCGGGTGCGACCGAAGCGGAAATGAAGCCGATTCTGGAAGATATCCGTCACGCGCAATGGCGTTGGGACCTGGCTATCGCCTCACACGGTATTCACATGCACGCCCCGGAAGAAGGTTTGCGGATGCTGGGTAGCGCAATGGATAAAGCTGCCGATGCGCGTACCAAACTGGTCCGTTTGCTGGCAACTAAAGGCATCACGCATGAAATCCCGTTACCGGATATCTCTACTAAAGAGAAAGCCCAGGCAGCGATTGGTTTGAATATGCAGCAAATCAATGCTGAGAAACAGGACTTCATCAAAACGGTGATTCCGCAGTGGGAAGATCAGGCGCGTAAAAACGGTCTGTTAAGCCAATAACCCCATTTCGCCCCGCAAGGGGCGGATAACTCAACGGAGTGAATATGAGCGTATTACGTTCGTTATTAACTGCTGGGGTGCTGGCGTCAGGCTTGTTCTGGAGCCTGAGTGGAATCACAGCCACGCCAACGCCGCAGGAGTCGGATCAACGCTGGACGGTTACCCAACAGCGTAATCCGGATGCCGCCTGTCTGGATTGTCATAAGCCCGATACCGAAGGCATGCATGGTAAGCATGCAGACGTTATCAACCCGAATAACAAACTGCCGGTCACTTGCACTAACTGTCACGGCCAGCCGTCACCGAACCACCGTGAAGGGGTGAAGGATGTGATGCGTTTTAATGAGCCGATGTACAACGTGGAGCAGCAAAACAGCGTCTGTATGTCCTGTCACCTGCCTGAGCAGTTGCAAAAAGCGTTCTGGCCGCACGATGTCCACGTAACCAAAGTGGCGTGTGCCAGCTGTCACTCGCTGCATCCGAAGCAAGACACGATGCAGACGCTAAGCGATAAAGGACGGATCAAGATTTGCGTCGATTGCCACAGCGATCAGCGTAACAATCCGAACTTTAACCCGGCGTCGGTTCCGTTGCTTAAGGAGCATCCATGAGTTGCTCTCGTCGCCAGTTTATCACCGGCGTCGGCGCGCTGGTGGCAGTGAGCGGGACGGCGGGACGCGTTGTGGCGAAGACGCTGAACATCAACGGCGTACGTTACGGTATGGTTCATGATGAGTCTTTATGCATTGGCTGTACGGCCTGCATGGATGCTTGTCGGGAAGTTAACAACGTGCCGGAAGGCGTATCGCGTCTGACGATTATTCGCAGCGAGCCGCAAGGGACATTTCCTGATGTGAAGTATCGCTTCTTCCGTCACTCGTGCCAGCATTGCGATCACGCTCCCTGCGTTGACGTCTGCCCGACGGGGGCATCGTATCGCGATGCCGCCAACGGCATTGTGGATGTGAACCCGGATCTTTGCGTTGGCTGCCAGTACTGTATCGCCGCGTGTCCTTATCGCGTGCGCTTTATCCATCCGGTGAGTAAAACGGCGGATAAATGCGATTTCTGCCGGAAAACCAACCTGAAAGCGGGCAAACAGCCCGCCTGCGTTGAGTCATGTCCGACGAAGGCGCTGACGTTTGGTAATCTGGACGATCCCAACAGCGATATCTCCCGCTTGTTGCAGCAGAAAACTACCTACCGTTACAAGCTGGCGTTGGGCACAAAACCGAAGGTCTACCGCGTTCCCTTTAAATTTGGGGAGGTGAGCCAATGACATCCGCTTCTGCATTTCATTTCGAATCACTGGTGTGGGACTGGCCTATTGCCATCTATCTGTTCCTGATAGGCATCTCCGCTGGACTGGTCACGCTGGCAATTTTGCTACGTCGTTTCCATCCGGAGGCGGGCGGTTCAGACAGCACGCTGTTGCGCACCACGCTGGTGTTAGGGCCCGGGGCGATTATCTTCGGTTTGCTGATTCTGGTGTTCCACCTGACGCGCCCATGGACTTTCTGGAAACTGATGTTCCACTACAGCTTCACTTCGGTGATGTCGATGGGGGTCATGCTGTTTCAGTTATACATGGTGGTGTTAGTACTGTGGCTGGCAAAAATCTTTGAAAAAGAGGTGATTGCACTGCAGCAGCGGTTCGTGCCGCGACTGACGATTGTGTCAAAACTCCTGACACTAATCACGCCGTTCCATCGCGCGCTTGAGACGCTGATGCTGGTACTGGCGGTCCTGCTCGGGGCGTATACCGGGTTCCTGCTGTCGGCGCTGAAATCCTACCCGTTCCTGAATAACCCGATCCTGCCGGTGCTGTTCCTGTTTTCCGGGATCTCCTCCGGCGCGGCGGTGGCGCTGATCGCCATGGCGTTACGTCATCGTAGCAATCCGCACAGTACTGAAGCGCACTTTGTGCATCGCATGGAAGTCCCGGTGGTATGGCTGGAGATCTTCCTGCTGGCGGCGTTCTTCGTCGGCCTGGCGCTGGGCGATGACGGCAAAATGCGCGCGCTGGCGGCGGCACTGGGCGGCGGATTCTGGACCTGGTGGTTCTGGCTGGGCGTGGCCGGGCTTGGGTTGATACTGCCGATGCTGCTAAAACCCTGGGCCAATCGCAGTTCGACGTTTCATGGCGTGCTGGCAGTGTGCGGCGCCAGCCTGACCGGCGTACTGCTGCTGCGCTTTTTTATTCTCTATGCGGGTCAGCTAACCGTTGCGTAAGGTGATTTCTGGACGTTCTCCTTCCTGAAGCCGGTTTTCTGGCACTGTTATTAAGCCTCGGGGTCAACGTATTGACCCCGCTTGCCGTGTTGGTGGGTGTCCGCCAGCGCTGGCAAGGCCTGATGCGCCTGGCAAGTGTGGGCGTGTGGACGCAATTTTCGCTGCTGATGCTGGCCTTTGCCATTCTGGTATTCTGCTTTCTGACCAGTGACTTTTCGGTAGTCTATGTTGCGCAGCATAGCTACAGTCTGCTGCCGTGGGGGTTAAAACTGGCCGCGGTGTGGGGCGGGCATGAAGGGTCGCTGCTGCTGTGGGTGCTGTTTCTTTCCGGCTGGAGCGCGCTGTTCGCTTTTTGCTATCGACGTGACACCGATGCGCTGTTTCCGCTGACGCTCAGCGTCCTCTCAATGATAACGGCCCTGCTGCTGTTGTTTGTGGTGGTATGGTCCGATCCGTTTGTGCGCATCTTCCCGCCAGCCATTGAAGGGCGTGACCTTAATCCGATGTTGCAACATCTCGGGTTAATCCTCCATCCGCCGCTGCTGTACCTGGGTTATGGTGGTTTAATGGTGGCGGCAGGCGTGGCGCTGGCTTCGCTGCTGCGCGGTGACTTTAATGCACAAAGCGCCTGGGTGTGCTGGCGCTGGGCGCTGCCCGGTTGGTGCGCTCTGACGCTGGGGATTATTCTCGGCTCCTGGTGGGCGTACTGCGAGCTGGGTTGGGGGGGCTGGTGGTTCTGGGACCCGGTAGAAAACGCTTCCTTATTGCCCTGGCTTTCCGCCAGCGCGCTGCTGCATAGCTTATACATCACGCGCCAGCGCGGGATCTTCCGCCATTGGTCGCTGCTGCTGGCGATTGTCACGCTGATTTTATCGCTGCTGGGGACGTTGATTGTGCGTTCCGGCATTCTCGTTTCAGTACATGCCTTCGCGCTGGATAACGTCCGCGCCGCGCCGCTGTTTGCGCTGTTTACCGTATTGAGCCTGGCGTCGCTCGGGCTGTATGCCTGGCGCGGGCAGAATATTCGTCAACGTGCGCATTTTGGCGGCTGGTCGCGCGAGATGCTGATTCTGGTTGCGCTACTGCTTTTTTGCGCGGTGCTGATGATTGTGCTGATTGGCACGCTCTACCCGATGATTTACGGACTGTTCGGTTGGGGACGGCTCTCTGTGGGCGCACCGTACTTTAATCGTGCGACGCTACCCTTTGGGCTGCTGATGCTGCTGGTTATCGTGATGGCAACGTTCAGAAGTCGCAAAGTACCTGTACGTGCTCAGCTTCCGGCGCTGCTGGCGCATGCCGGGGTTTTGGTGTTTGCCGTCGGGATTGTCTTTTCCAGCGGGAGTCGTCAGGAGATAAGCCTGAACCTGAGCCCGGGGCAGCAGGTGGAACTGGCAGGCTACATTTTCCGTTTTGAGCGTCTGGACCTGGAAGCAAAAGGTAACTACACCAGTGAAAAAGCGCAGATCACGCTGTGGCAGGATGAAAAACGCATTGGCAGCCTGCAGCCTGAAAGGCGCTTCTATGCCGCGCGCCGTCAACAGATGATGGAGCCGGGGATCCGCTGGAATCTGTTACATGACTGGTACGCGGTGATGGGCGAAAAAACAGGACCGGACCGTTATGCCATGCGCTTGTACGTGCAGACCGGCGTACGTTGGATTTGGGGCGGAGGGCTATTAATGGTCTTTGGCGCGCTGCTGAGTGGATGGCGAGGGAGGAAACGTGATGCGTAATATCTGCGGTTTTATCGTTCTGTTTTTTATCACTTTCGCTACGCATGCCCAGGTTGTGGACACATGGACTTTTGCCAACCCACAACAGCAGGAGAAAGCGCTGTCGATTGCCAGTCAGCTGCGCTGCCCGCAGTGCCAAAACCAAAACTTGCTGGAATCCAATGCGCCGGTAGCGGTCAGCATGCGCCATCAGGTTTACAGCATGGTGGCGGAAGGGAAAAGTGAAGCCGAGATAACCACGTGGATGACCGATCGTTACGGCGATTTCGTGCGGTATAACCCGCCGTTGAATGAGCAAACGCTGCTGCTGTGGGCGTTGCCGTGCCTGCTGCTGTTACTTGTAGGGGTGGTGGTCTGGCGGGTGAGAAGGCGTCAGCGCGCAGAGGACGAAGTGTCATGAGCCAACCCGTATATTCTACAGCGTCGTTACGACCAATGCCCGTGAAGCGGCTGACTGCTGTGGTGGTGGTGATGGTTGTGGCCTGCATCGGTGGTTATCTGTTGACGTCAAAATGGCAGGCGGTACGGCAGGAACAGGCCCGACTGGCAGATCCATTACATGCGTTCTCCGATGAAAACGTTCAGGAAAAACAGCTGATTTCCTTACAATCGCAAATTCGTGCCAATCCACGTGATAGTGTGAAATGGGCGCAACTCGGCGAGTATTATCTTTGGCAAAACGCGTATCATAATGCGCTGCTGGCCTACGAGCAGGCGCTGCGTGTCGGTGGTGAAAATGCTGAGATTTATTCAGCGATGGCAACGGTATTGTATTACCAGGCCGGACAACATATGACGCCGCCCACTCGCGAAATGATTGATAAGGCTCTGGCGCTGGACCCGGCTGAGGTGACAGCGCTGATGCTGCTAGCCTCAGATGCGTTTATGCAGGCCGACTATTCGCAGGCCATTTTGCAGTGGCAAAAGGTACTCGATTTAAACTCGCCGAGAGTCAACCGGGCGCAACTGATTGACTCGATTAATATGGCGAAATTACTGCAGAATCGGCAAAAATAATTTTATTTTTTTTGTGATTTGTATCATTTGGCCTGTTTAAAAAACAGGCGAACGAACAAACGGACAAAAAAAACTCATGCCATGACTTCTTCATTTTTGAACATATTAAAATTCTTTTATAACAAAAAGTTATTCATAATTAGTGCGATAAAATTGCATTTTTATGCATAAATTCAGCTAAAGTCCCTGTTCTTAGAGGGTTGCGCTGAATGCCATGCAGATGATAATGATAATATACCCGTCATACTTCAAGTTGCAGGTGTGTTGGCTTTCCTCGCTCACCCCAGTCACTTACTGGCGTAAGCTCCTGGGAATTCGCTGCGTCGCCGCCTTCCTGCAACTCGAATTATTTAGGGTATAAGCGTTAAAAAACTCCATAAACGAACGCAACACAAATCATACCCTTTCAGTATGTACTATTCCCATTCTTTATAGGTGGAATAGCGCTCCATCGAGGAAGTCCGTTGTTATGAAAAATTTGAAAGTCAGCCTGGCATGGCAGATTCTAATCGCTATGGTGCTGGGCATTCTGCTAGGGAGTTACCTGCATTACCATAGTGACAGCCGCGAATGGCTGGTGGTGAACCTGCTGTCACCGGCGGGCGATATCTTTATCCATCTGATTAAAATGATTGTCGTGCCGATTGTTATCTCCACGCTGGTGGTTGGAATTGCCGGGGTGGGTGATGCAAAACAACTGGGCCGTATTGGCGCCAAAACCATTCTCTATTTCGAAGTGATCACCACCGTAGCGATTATTCTTGGTATTACGCTGGCGAATGTGTTCCAGCCGGGTTCCGGGATTGATATGTCGCAACTGGCGACCGTGGATATTTCGAAATATCAAAATACGACCGCAGAAGTGCAGAGCCACGCGCATGGCTTGATGGGCACGATTGTGTCGCTGGTGCCGACTAACATCGTTGCGTCGATGGCGAAAGGCGATATGTTGCCGATTATCTTCTTCTCGGTGCTGTTTGGTTTAGGCTTGTCTTCCCTACCAGCAACCCACCGCGAGCCGCTGGTGACCGTGTTCCGCTCGATTTCCGAAACCATGTTTAAAGTGACCCACATGGTGATGCGCTATGCGCCAGTCGGTGTTTTTGCGCTGATTGCTGTGACCGTCGCGAACTTTGGTTTTGCCTCACTGTGGCCGCTGGCGAAGCTGGTGCTGTTAGTGCATTTCGCCATTCTGTTCTTCGCACTGGTGGTGTTGGGGATTGTGGCGCGTATTTGTGGTTTGAGCATCTGGATCCTGATCCGCATTCTGAAAGATGAGCTGATTCTGGCCTACTCTACCGCCAGTTCCGAGAGCGTACTGCCGCGTATTATCGAGAAGATGGAAGCCTACGGCGCACCAGCTTCAATCACCAGCTTTGTTGTACCAACTGGTTACTCATTTAACCTTGATGGTTCAACGCTGTACCAGAGTATTGCCGCTATTTTCATTGCGCAGCTGTACGGTATCGACCTGTCGCTGTGGCAGGAAATCGTATTAGTACTGACGCTAATGGTCACGTCGAAAGGGATTGCGGGCGTGCCGGGCGTCTCTTTTGTGGTACTGCTGGCAACGCTGGGCAGCGTCGGGATCCCACTGGAAGGTCTGGCGTTTATCGCCGGTGTTGACCGTATCCTCGACATGGCGCGTACCGCGCTGAACGTAGTTGGGAATGCGCTGGCGGTGCTGGTTATCGCCAAGTGGGAGCACAAATTTGACCGCAAAAAGGCGCTGGCCTACGAGCGCGAGATGCTGGGTAAATTTGATAAGACCGCGCAGTAATTGGTGATGGTCGCCTGACAGCGACGCTCACGCGTCTTATCCGGCCTACACATCCTTTGTAGGCCGGATAAGCGTAGCGCCATCCGGCAACCAGCATCAACCATTGGTCAGCTTTTCAAACTCTTCACAGCCGGTATCAAATCCTTCCATACAGCTCAGATTCAGCCAGTGCAGCGCTTTCTGTTTATTCTTCACAATAAAACCCTGCTCGCCGTTTAAGAACATCATTCCGGCCCAGTACTCTGAATAACCGGTGCGGGAGATGGCGGAGCTGCGTTTGAAATACCACGTCGCTTTTTCATCGTCTGCGGGGATCCCCACGCCATTGGCGTAAATCAGCCCGAGCAGCATTTGCGCGTCGACGGCGGAGTCATTTTCCAGATCTTCAGAGGCGTTTTGCAGCAAAGTGATGGCTTTGGGGTAATCGGTGCGGCCTGCCTGGGTGTTGACCAGAATCCGCGCCAGGGTGAGTTCACCTGCTTTACTGCCCGCTTTGGCTGCCTTTTCCGCCAGCGTTTTGGCCTGGGGGTAATCCAGACTGACCGGATTCGTAATTTTGATTTGCGCCAGTAGCGCGCAGGCGTCGGCATCGCCATTGTCTGCGGCTTTTTGCGCCCAATACTCGGCTTTGCTCAAATCGCCCGAACTGAACCAGGTATCGGCAAGAAAATACTGTGCGCGACGGTCCCCTGCCTCAGCGGCCTGTAAGTACTGGCTTCCTGGCTCAGTATCACTGGCATGGGCAAAGAATGTCATAAAGAACATCAATGCAATGAGTTGTTTCATTTTGAGTTTTATTTAGGGTACGGAATGAACAGTATAAAGAGATCGTATGGATAAAAAAACAGCCTCCGGGCGGAGGCTGTTGCAGAACAGGTACGTAAACGGACTAACCCATCGCGCTTTCGCGCAGGCTGGCTTTCAGCTTGGTGTACTCATCAATCACATACTGTTCGGCGGCGCGCTGATCGGTAATGCGTTCAACGTTAACGGCACAGTACTTGTACTCCGGCGTTTTGGTAATCGGGCTTAAATTCTCGGTTACCAGCTCATTACATGCCCCAATCCACCATTGGTAGGTCATGTAAATCGCGCCTTTGTTCGGACGATCGCTGACCGCCGCACGGGTAATGACTCGACCTTTACGCGAGTTAACCCACACCAAATCTTCGTCCTGAATGCCCAGGCGTTCTGCGTCGGCAGTATTGATCTGGGCATAACCCGGCTCATCCGCCAGCGCGGCCAGCGCCGCACAGTTACCGGTCATCGAACGACAAGAGTAGTGGCCGACTTCACGCACCGTAGACAGTACCATTGGGTACTCTGGGGTGAGTTTGTCGATTGGCGCTACCCAGTCGCAGGTGAAGAACTGCGCCAGGCCGTTCGGGGTGTCGAACTTCTCTTTAAAGAGGTAAGACGTCCCCTGGTCGGCATCAGAGGTGTCGCGACAAGGCCACTGGATATAACCCAGTTCACCCATTTTCTCATACGTTGCACCGTAGAAATCCGGGCACAGATGACGCAACTCATCCCAGATTTCCTGGGTGTTGTTGTAGTGCATCGGGTAGCCCATACGGGTGGCGATTTCACTGATAATCTGCCAGTCCGTTTTCAGATCCCACTTAGGCTCAACGGCTTTAAAGAAGCGCTGGAAGCCACGGTCAGCCGCTGAGAAGACGCCTTCATGCTCGCCCCATGACGTAGACGGTAAAATAACGTCTGCGGCAGCGGCGGTTTTGGTCATGAAGATATCCTGCACGATGACCAGTTCCAGATCCTCAAAGCCTTTGCGTACTGCGGAGAGTTCAGCATCGGTCTGTAATGGATCTTCACCCATGATGTACGCTGCACGGACTTCGCCATGCGCCGCACGGTGCGGCAGTTCGCTGATGCGATAGCCAGTGTGTGCAGGCAGACTTTCCACGCCCCAGGCTTTAGCGAACTTCTCGCGGTTTTCCGGGAACTTAACGTACTGATAGCCCGGATAGGTATCCGGTAGCGCGCCCATATCGCATGCGCCCTGAACGTTGTTCTGGCCACGAACTGGGTTAACGCCCACGCTTGGCTTACCGAGGTTGCCGGTCAGCATGGCGAGGCTAGTCAGTGAACGCACGGTTTCCACGCCCTGATAGAACTGGGTGACACCCATGCCCCACAGGATGGCCGCGCTTTTCGCCGTGGCATACATACGTGCAGCCTGACGAATATCCTGCGCGCTAACGCCAGTGATATCTTCGACGGACTCCGGCGTGTAGCCTTCGACAATTTTGCTGTACTCTTCGAAGCCTTCTGTACGGGAAGCGACAAACGCCTGGTCGTACAGTTTTTCTTCGATGATGACATGACCCATAGCGTTGAGCAGCGCGATGTTCGAGCCGTTTTTCAACGCGATGTGCATGTCGGCAATACGCGCGGTTTCAATTTTGCGCGGATCGCAGACGATGATTTTCGCCCCGTTACGTTTAGCGTTAATCACGTGATTCGCCACGATCGGGTGGGAATCCGCCGGGTTATACCCGAAGATGAACACTAAATCTGTGTTATCAATTTCATTGATAGCATTACTCATTGCGCCGTTACCGACCGATTGGTGCAGACCTGCAACCGATGGGCCGTGTCAGACGCGAGCGCAGCAGTCGACGTTATTGGTACCAATAACGGCGCGCGCGAATTTTTGCATTACATAGTTGGTTTCGTTACCTGTACCGCGAGATGAACCGGTCGTCTGAATAGCGTCCGGGCCATACTTCGCTTTGATGGCGCTCAGACGAGTGGCGACGTAATCAAGGGCTTCATCCCAGGAAACAGATTCCAGTTTGCCGCCACGCTGGCGACGGATCATTGGGGTTTTCAGGCGAGGGGTCAGGATCTGGGTATCATTGATAAAATCCCAGCCATAGTAGCCCTTCAGACACAGGGTACCCTGGTTGGTTTTCCCCTGCGCCGCTTCAGCCCGGACGATTTTGCCGTTATCGACCACCAGGTTGATTTTGCAACCTGATGCGCAATATGGGCAAACCGTGACGACTTTTTTCATCGGTCTCGCTCCAGTTAATCAAATCGCGCATACGCGCTGTCGCCCTTAGTATGCATCTTCTATGCCACTTTTTTATTGTGGGCATTCCCTGATATTACGGGTGATTTTTGGTCAAAACCCTGACGAAAAACAGGCTGTCGTCATATTTGACGTGTCGAATCTCCAATACGTGACGCCCCGGCAGTGTGACCGAGGTTATGTTTCCTACACATCCTTGTGCCTTATCGCTGTCACTCTGGGCAGAATCAATCACACTCATTTAAGTTGGCCAGAAATGGGGAAAGATAATGAAGCCAGCCATACTGGTTGTGGATGATGACGTTGCGGTCTGTTCGCTTTTGCAGGATGTGCTGAGCGAACACGTCTTTGCGGTGACTGCTTGTCATACCGGGCAGGAGGCGCTGCGCTGCATTGAGACTCAGCCGGAGATCGCGCTGGTATTGCTGGATATGATGTTGCCCGACATCAACGGCCTGATGGTGCTGCAGCAGGTGCAAAAAATGAGACCCGGACTGCCGGTGGTGATGCTGACCGGGCTTGGTAGTGAATCGGATGTGGTGGTCGGGCTGGAAATGGGCGCTGACGATTACATTGGTAAACCGTTCAATGCCCGGGTGCTGGTGGCACGGGTGAAGGCGGTGCTCAGACGCGTGGGCGTGCTAACGGCTGAAAGCGGCACTCCACAAACCTCGGGTCTTTCTTTTAACGGCTGGCATCTTGATACCGCGGGCTGCCAGCTTCGTAATCCTCAGCAATTGAAGGTGGACCTGACGCAGGGTGAATACAGTCTGCTGTTGGCGCTGGCGCAAAATGCCCGTCGGGTGCTTAGTCGTGAGCAATTGCTGGAACTGACGCGTAGCGACAGTGTTGAAGTGTTTGACCGTACTATTGACGTGTTAATCATGCGGCTGCGGCGAAAAATAGAGAACAACCCGCATCAGCCGATGCTGATCAAAACCCTGCGCGGGCTGGGCTATGTATTCGCCGCCGACGTGCAGCATCACGACAAGGCGGCGTAAACGCCTTATCCGGCATCAGTCATTGCGGCCTTTAACTCTGTCAGCGTTTTTGCGCCGTCTATCGCATTGGCACACAACAAACTGGCTCGCGCGCAGGCGTGCGCTAGCCGGATGCTCTCTTCCAGTGACCAACGTTCATGACAGCCATACAAAAATCCGGCGCAAAACGCATCTCCCGCCCCCACGCTGCCGACAATCTCCTCCTGCGCCAGATACTGTGACGGGATCCAGACGCCTGCCCGATCCGGCGCTTCACCCCAGGCACCTTCCGGACAGTGGATCACCACCCGCTGGTGTACGCCCGCATTCAGCAGTTCGCGCGCGGCGGTAGCGATATGTGGGATATGCAGCTCGCCGTTGGGCTGGCGGATCTCCAGCCCGCTGAACTCTCCGGCTTCCAGCTCGTTAATCACCAGATAATCGAGATGGCGCAGGGCGGGCATCACCAGCGGCTGGTAGCGCGGGTCGCCCTTGCGTGAGACCAAATCCAGCGATGTTTCGAAACCGTTGTCGCGCATTTGCGCCAGCAGCCGAGCGCTACGTGTGCCGTACTCTTCATCTGGCATGTCCAGGCTGTCGAGCAGCAGCAGATAGCCAAGATGGAAGATTTTCATCGAGGTATCCAGTTGCTCAAAAGCGGGCAGATCCAGCAGGCGATTCGCGCCGGGAGAATGAAAAAAGGTGCGCTGACCGCTCGGATCGGTCATCACCTGCGACATTGACGTGGGCGCGAATGTCGTGCGCTGCACGTGTTGGTGATTAACGTGATACTGCTCCAGCATCGCCATAATGTAGTCGCCGTCGCTGTCCTGCCCGATTAACCCCACCGCCTGCAGCGGCAGTCCGGCGTGCATTTTTGCCAGCGTCAGTAGTACGTTCAGCGGCGCACCACCGGTGGCGCGTTCGCTACGGGTGATCTCCGCCAGCCAGCCGCGTTCCGGCCACTGCACAATTTGATGCACATGATCGACCAGCATGTTGCCTGCGGCGATAACGCCTTTGCGTTCCATCAGACCCGTCCCGCGCTGCCAAAAATGCGCATCTGTTCTGAAACGGTATCGGTAATGGCTTCCTCAATGCCGAGCAGCAGTTCGGCGAATTCGTCGTACAAGGGCTGACGATTCGCCATCCGCGTCTCCACTGCCGACAGCGCCGCTTGTGACATGCCAGTATAGAAGTTGATTTTGTGAATGCCGAGTTCAATCGCGCGCTTGAAATCGTCGTCGCTGATGCCGGAACCGCCGTGCAGCACCAACGGGATCGCCGCCTGCTGGCGGATAGTGTCCAGACGCGGGAAGTCGAGTTTGGGTTCGCCTTTGTATTTGCCGTGCGCATTACCAATAGCGACAGCCAGCGCGTCAATTCCGGTTCTGTCGACGAAATCACGCGCCAGCATCGGATCGGTAAACAGTGATTCGTCGGCATGACCGTACAGCGCACCGCCTTCATCACCACCGACTGCGCCCAACTCAGCTTCCACCGACACGCCGACGGCGTGGCACATCTTCACCACTTCGCGGGTCTGACGGATATTTTCTTCGTACTCCAGCGTGGAGCCATCGAACATCACTGAGCTGAAACCTAAGCGTAACGCTCGCACCACCGACTCAAAGTGCAGGCCGTGGTCAAGATTCAGCACTACAGGAATGTCATGTCTGGCGGCTTCGAACTTGACCGCTTCGACCAGAGAATCCAGCGAGATATATTTAAAATGCACCTCGGCAATGTTGATAATAAATGGCGAACGTTCCTGCTTTGCCGCGGCAAACAACGCGCGCAGGAAATGTGAATCCAGAACGTTAAACGCCCCTAAGGCATAGCGGTGTTCGCGAGCATGGGCAAGGCCATCAGCGAGTGAGATCAACGGCATAATGTGCTCCTTGGTTAGCGGAACAGGCGATATTCGTTACACAGCACCAGCAGCGCCGGTTCGTCTTCTTCAATGTCGTTGTAGCGGGAAATCGGTTGCAGAAAATGGTTGTCGTGGTCGTCGTCATTAACAGAAGAGACCTCGCCAACCAGCACGTCACCAAAACCTTCTTCCGCCCAGAAGCTGTGATACAGGCCTGGCGGCAGGCAGATGCTTTCACCCGGCGTCAGGCGCAGTTGACTGCCTGCGGCATGCGTTTGTCGACAACCGTCAATCACCACGCTAACGTCGCTGTCTTCCGTTTGCTCGCGGATCCCTGCATTCCACAGTTCTACAATGAGATTACCGCCGCCGCGATTGATAATGTCTTCACGTTTGCGCCAGTGAAAATGCATCGGCGTGACCTGCGCATCGCGAACGTGCATGATTTTCTCGGCGTAGCATTTCTCGTAAGGCATACCTTTCGGCGAGCCGTTACGCAGGGTGAACAGCGTTAACCCTTGTGCGGCGAAATTGTTGCCGCCGAATGCGGTGACATCCCAACCGAGCTTGAGGTCGAAAACTTCGCTCCAGGCACTGGCGTCGAGCTGGCGCCATTGGGTGGGCGGGAAACTGGCGAAAGGAGGCAGGTGCACGTCGTGCAGAGAAAAAAACTGGCGCGTGTGCCCAAGGATTTCGTTTATTGCGGAGCGTTTCATTGATTCTCCTGTGGCTGATAAGATGACCTTTATGCGGCCCTCTCTCAAAGGAAGAGGGAGAAAATCAAAAGCTTTCCCATGGAAATGGGATACCATCCGGTTACCTCTCCCTCACAGCAGAACAGGGAATGGTTATATTTTATTGTGTTTTTTTATGGGGTAGTGTGATTCATTCAATAAAATGATAAATAAAAAGAATGTTTTTATAAATGTTATTGTAAATCATTGAGTTAATGTGTTCGCTTTTTTATTCGCATCTCAGTTTTCTGGAACTATTGGGATATGCGCGTTGGCATGTTACCTCGGGATGAAAACGAATGATACATAATATAAATAATCTTATTAAAACTGGCTGCTATTGAATATAAAACCTCGTGATTTAATTTGATATATATATCATAATTATATTGTTGTTATTAATAATAACAGCTTGTTTTATTTTAAGATAAAAATAGCCTTTTTATTAGTATTGTTGGTATGCTGAATGAACTTTATTCTTTATGTATTACTGCCTTTCTGCAAGGGATGCGATAATGAAAAAAGGTTCTGGTTTCTATAATCTTGAAGGTATAGTTTCAGATGATAGTATAAATAAATACTTATTAACCCTCAGGGGGACTGTCAGTTTAGGTGTGCTTGATGTTGAATCAATCGATGGAAATGAAAATCTAAGTAAACCATACAGTTATAAAATCACATTTACCTCTAAGCTTAAAGATATCCCTCCTGAATCTCTTCTTAATATTGAAGCCTCGTTACAAATAAGAGCCCCTAATAATAGATGGAGTAAATATATCCAGGGTTCTGCTATGTGGATCAATGAGCGGCAAATAGAAGGGATGATCACATCATGTTCACTTATTAGTACCTCAGCGGATGAATCACTTTACGAAATCAAGCTGGAGCATAAGCTCGCATTACTCTCGCGACGAAAGCGTTCGGCCATTTATTTGAATACAAGCGTTCCTAAACTGGTCACGAAGATCCTCAAAGAGCATCTTTTTGCCGATTATGAGTTCGACTTTGATGAGCTTATTTGTACCTATCCTGACCGGGAAATGATCGTCCAGTGGCAGGAATCAGATTTAGCGTTTATCAGCCGCATCCTGTCGGAAGTTGGGATCTGGTTCAGAATTGAAAATCATCATGCCGTTCCGCACATTATGGTGCTTATCTTCAGTGACTCACAAAGCCGGTACATCTTCGATCAAAAGATTATGCATGCATCACATGCGGGTCTGACAGCCAATGATTACGCGATCGATAAGCTGGTCTCAAAGCACAACGTTGTTTCCGCAGCCGTTAAAGCAAAGAACTTTGACTACCGGCTTGCCAATTCGTTAATACTCAATGCTGATGCCGAGGGAGCTGAACAAACGTCGACGACGTATGGAGTGGATTATCGTTACGCGGATATTCATCACCAGCCGGGATCGAAATTTGCGGAGGAACAACCGGGCGAATCAAGCTGGTTCTACGCCAAACTGCATCACGAAATTATTCTTAATAATCAGTCCGTTTTAAGCGGCGTGACCACCAGTCCGTCGATCGTGCCAGGTATGGTGCTTAAAATCGACGGTACCATTCCGCAGGCGTTCACTTCGGGCTTTGTGGTAACGGCAATGCGAGTGACGGGCAGGCGTGATGCAGCCCTGCAATCCCAACTTTTCGGTATTCCTTACAATGAGCGCGTTTGCTTTCGACCCCAGCCGCTACCCAGACCGCGTATCGCGGGTACGGTTCCGGCAATTGTTTCATCCCGAATAGACAATGACCAATATGCCCACATCGATCTGCAGGGGCGCTATTGGGTGAAGTTTGATTTTGACCTCGACCAACATAGGCAGGGCTATGAAAGTATGCCAGTTCGTCTGGCGCGAGTTTATGCCGGCGATACTTATGGTCATCACTTTCCACTCATTCAGGGTGCGGAGGTCGCCATTGCGTTTGAAGGTGGCGATCCGGAAAGACCTTTCATTGCTCATGCCCTGCATCATGCGCCAAAGCCGGACCCCGTCACCAGCCGCAATAATACCCGCAATGTCATCCGCACTGCGGGTCTCAATAAGCTGCGGATGGAAGACCGGCGCGGGCAGGAACACGTCAAGCTGAGTACCGAGTACGCTAAAACGCAGCTGAACATGGGCCATCTTGTTGATGCAGGTGGTAAGCCGCGCGGTGAAGGCGCAGAACTGCGCACCGATGATCGGGCAGTTTTGAGGGCTGCAAAGGGAATATTGCTGACGACAGAGGCGCAGCCAAAAGCCCAGGGCCAGCAGCTCGACATGAACGAAGTTGTTCAACAGCTACAGGCAGCCCTTGTGCTGGCAACTTCTCTTCAGCAAAGCGCCCTGACGGCGCAAGCGTTAAACGTTGAGATGGAGCAACAGCAGCAGCTTAACGCTTCGCTTCAACAGCTCACCCGCTCGGGGCTGGTGGCCTATGCCGATCACGGTATGGCTCTGCTCACACCGGAAACCATGGCGCTGTCGGCAAACAAAGATCTGTCGCTGAACGCGGCCAACAACGGCAGTTTTAACGTTTTTAAGAAACTCTCCATGGCAGTCGGGCAGGGTTTATCGCTTTTCAGCAGAGCTATCGGGATCAAAATTATCGCCGCAAAAGATGATATTTCCGTCCAGGCGCAGCGCGGCGAAATGGGCCTGCTTTCCGATAAGCATTTCCATATTCAAAGTATGAGCGGCAATGTGACCATCAGCGCCAAAAAGAATATTCAGTTGCTGTGTGGCGGGGGCGGCATTCGAATAAATGAAGATGGCTCAGTAAAAATATTCTCTCCCGCCAAAGTGCAGTTGAAAGGCACCACGCTTGACTGGAGCGGGCCGGAATCTGTTAAAGATAAATCCCCCGTTTTTCAGGAAGACCAGTTTCACCGCCGCATTAAATTACATGGTTATGGAAATACGGACGATGTTCTGAAAAAGACAAAATTCAGACTGACTAAGGCCTCCGGTGAAATCATTGAAGGTGTTACCGACGATGAGGGTATGACGCCGTTACTGGATATGACGGAAATGGATGAAATGAAAATGGAGATTTTGCCAAATGAGTAATAGTCCCTTTAATCCGCGAGTCGTGGCGACAGGTGTACAAGGCGTGCCTAAATCCACCGGTGGAAAAATGGCCGTCTGCGAAGTGGCGGTTAAAAACCCTATGCCCTGCATTGTGATCCTTGTTCATGGCGTCAACGATGTGGGCGAGGCATATCAAAATCAGGAGCAGGGGCTCATTGCCGGCCTGAATGAACGTATGGGCCGCACGGATATGTATCCGCATGAATGGCATCAGTACAAAATGGATATGGGCGATGGCGAGCAGCAGCAGGTGAAAATGCCCGGGCGCAGCCCGGTGATCCCATTTTACTGGGGATATAAACCTGTTGACCATGCAACGTATATTGACGATCAGCGGCGTTATCGCGATGAGCGGGCTAAATCAGGAGACGCCGCAAAACTGCCATACAACGCCTATCAGGAAGATGACAACGCAACGCTGGTAAAGTTAGGACACATTCCTCAAACCACGTTGAAATTTCAGAATGATAATTTCGGCAACGTGCTGGACGATGTGTACGCCAAAGGCGGGGGGACCTTTGCCAATGCGACAACCACTATTCCGGATATGCTAGGCCCTGGCTCCGGCGGCAAAGCGAACGCTGCGGCAGGATTTGTTTCATTTCATCTGAATTCCGGGGATTTTACGCACCCTATTTATGATAACCCGCACCGAATTTATCAGTTTTTTGCCGCGCAGCGGCTGGCCGATTTAATCCTGATGATTCGAAGTGAACCGGCAACGCAATTCGATCCCATTAATATCATTGCGCATTCCCAGGGAACGATTATTACCATGCTCGCCAATATGCTGGTCAAAGCAGCAGGTGCCGATCCCGCCGATTGTGTGATCCTCAACCATTCTCCCTACGCCCTGGAAAAAACGGCTGCTGAAGGGATGACGCCAGGACATCACCAGACGGATCGCGCCCGCCAGCAGACGTTTAAAAATTTCTGTCATTTGATGGCGACCAACGCCAGATATGGCAAGGGGGAATTTCACACGCAGGCCGAGATTGATGAATTAGAAGGCGCAATTTGTCTGAGTAAAACCAATTCTCAATGGCGCAAGAATAAACTTTATACCCGTAATAACTTTGGCAAGGTATATAACTATTTTTGCCCTAATGACAGCGTGGTTTCATTACTTAACGTGCAGGGTTTGGGCTGGCGGGGAGTCCCCCATGACATTGCCAGCGGCATAGACAATCTGCGCCAGCGAGTTTTCTGCGAAAATGGTCCGGAAATAGGCGGCAGCCCACTGAGCGTGCCATTTGAAATGCCGGCGTTAAAAAAGGATTGTTTTGATCAGGATACGCTGGCGACCAGACAATATACGTTTGCGGATGTGGTTGTGAATGGTGAGCAGCTCCCCGTCACCTTCAGACACCAGTTACAGGGCGCGGGAAGTCAGTATAAATATTCGATAGCGCCGGGTTCACCGGATCAGGACATCTCATTTTCGGCAAAAGCCACGGTTACTGCGCGTACTGAGACAGATTTCAAAAATCTCAGCGGCGCAGGTTTCGATTATTTACAGCCGGGTCAGGAATTAACGCCTGCAGAACTCGCGATGTTCGCCAAAAAATATGCTAAGCCTTATACCAAAGGCGTTGTCCTGGGCGGGGGATACAATAAGACCGTGCAGCTTATTTATGAGAAAACGCCGGATGAGCTGCAAAGAGAATGGCTGCAATCAGAACAGGTTGGTTACAGCCAGCATTCCTCTATTGTTATGTCGAAAGATGCCCCCGCGAAAGCGATGGCCTTCGATCTGGCGGTGGGGATATGCGGGGCATTTGATTACGAAAATGGTGAGTTCTGGGTAAAACTACTTCGCCGTGGGGACTGGCGTATGAAGCTTAATGGTTTTCAGGAAGCAGTTGATTATTATAGTACTGGAAAGTTGAACAAAGACCATTCGAAAGATTTCATGAACAGGCCAAATGATATTTTACCAAAAGGGCAATTTGGTGTGGTTAACGAATATTATCATTCAACAACGGTTAAACCTGCCAGACATAATGAAATATACAATACCGAGACTTCCAATCTGCAATGGGATATGCCAGACCCACTTAACGTTTAAGGATGAATTATGAAAAAGGGAAGTGCGTTAAAAATAATAATCGGAGCATTCTCGCTATGCGTTATCGCTGCCTGTACAAAAAAAACGCCGTCACAGATAATTTATCGCTACGATGATAACCGGTATCTGGAGCTAAAGGGTTTCGATTGCGAAGGGGCGCTTTGGTATCATGATACCAGGAGGAATATACATAAGGAATTAGTAAATGGCGTGTATTCAACGTATCAGATCTTTTCCGGTGTATATATTCACCCATCAGATAAGTATATTCTGATACCGCGATGGGAACCTGGGGCATATAAAATATCTAAAGACTACGGGCAAACGTGGCAGGTAGCATCTTATATGTCTCCCTTCCAGGGGCAGGAGATAAATTCAGATGGGAATATGGTCGACAGACCGGAAGGAAAAGAAATCAAAAGAGTGGTGGTGGTCAATAATCAGGCATTTATTACCACCTCGAAAAATCATTTGTATATGAGTTCATACCCTTTTGACGACCCGCGTTTAAAGCCGGGTGGTCCGGGTATAGATTATCAATACTTCGATGATACGTATTATCTCTACAGGCCTGGCAAACATAAATCCAGTGGTGAGTATGTGAGCGCCCATATGAGGCCTGAATCTCCTGGGCGCGCCTGGGGAACGGTGGTGTTTATGAAAGCATCCTTAGCCCATTTAACGGAGGGCTATAAGGCCAACTATCAAAACCTGCCGGACAAAGAACCAGACGTGGTGGGCTATAAGGGCTGGACCCGGATGTACTGCGATATGGATGCAGGGAAATAATCTGCAATGGGATATGCCCAAACCGCTTAACGTTTAAGGATGAATTATGAGAAATGTGAAATTGGTAAGAGCAATTATTGGAGCGATTTCACTATGCGCTATCGCTGCCTGTACAAAAAAAATACCCACACAGGTCATTTATCGCTACGATGATAACCGGTATCTGGAATTAAAAGGTTATAATTGTGAGGGAGCACTCTGGTATCATGATATTACAAAAAATATCCATAAAGAGTTGATTGATGGTCGCTTTGCTTCCTTCAGAATTTTCTCCGGAACCTATATTCACCCTTCCGATAAATATATACTTATCCCAAACTGGGAGCCAACGGCTTATCTGATATCTAAAGACTACGGGCAAACATGGCATGTAGCAAAGTATATGTCTCCCTTCCAGGGACAGGAGATAAATTCAGATGGGAATATGGTCGACAGACCGGAAGGAAAAGAAATCAAAAGAGTAGTGGTGGTCAATAATCAGGCATTTATTACCACCTCGAAAAATCATTTGTATATGAGTTCATACCCTTTTGACGACCCGCGTTTGAAGCCGGGTGGTCCGGGTATAGATTATCAATACTTCGATGATACGTATTATCTCTACAGGCCAGGCAAGCATAAATCCAGTGGCGAGTATGTGAATGCCCACATCAGACCTGAATCTCCTGGATATGCGTGGGGTATGGTTATTTTTATGAAAAAAGGACTGGACAGTCTTGTTGAGTCAGAAAAAGCAAATTACCAAAACCTGCCGGACAAAGAACCGGAGGTGGTGGGCTATAAGGGCTGGACCCGGATGTACTGCGATATGGATGCAGGGAAATAATATGAAAGGTGTAATCAGACTAAATGACCCGCTGGAAAACGGTGGGTATGTGAACAAAGCTTCTGGTAGCAAGTTTATGGGAATTCCTGTGGCTTTAATGGGGGATACTGTTTTTTGTATTGCGCATAAAGGGACCTTTCCCATACTTGATTTTGAACCAACCTGGACAATGGACGGTAGAGGCGTTGTTGTGGATGGGTGTAGGGCTGCATGCGGTTGTGCAATAAAAACCACACTGCCAACGGCGGGGACAAGCAAATGAATAAATGGAAGATACCAAACAAGAATCCGTATCAGGATGTAGGAAAATTTCCGCTGATTACTATGCTGGCCATTAGCTTTGCTATTTTTTTGGTTTTTATAACATACCGTATATTAAACTGGCAGCAGGGAGAAAAAGTAACTGATGAATTGATATCGATTACATTATCAACCCCGTTGATACTAGTATTAGTGATCTGGTGCGTTGTAGGGATGGTTTACTGTTATATAGCTTATCCATTTTGTTATGCGGGTTTCCTTGAAAAATATGGTATGAACCGATGGCAAAATTGGGCCAGACAGGCGTTACCTCTTTTAGATTACTCATCAATTCTTCCTGTATCAGAGCTGGCACTAAAGATGCAAAAACTAGAGGATGAGGCACCTACAGGCGCCGCAACGCCGTTAAGAATTGCTATTGAAGTTGATTCTATGGATGATGTCAGAGTTGATAAAGTACTAAGGCAGTTGATCGAGCCACTCAAAAACTCTCTTGTTAGACAATATTCACCCTTTAAGACCTGGCTATATGTTAAGGGAGCAGATGACTCTATAGGTAATAGCTTTAAAGCGGTGCTTGAAAGCTTGAGCGTACCCAAAGATAAAATTGGGGAAATAAAAATCCTCCATGAATGCCCTGATTATTATTTAATCAACGACTGGATTGGTTTTAATATGTTTGAAAATAATCTAATTGTTACAGTTGAATTGCACAGCGAAAATGATTCTGATTTTTTTGAAAGTGCAAACGCATTTGTTTTCACCGATGACAGATTACTTGAAAGTAAAGATACACCATTATATTTATTACGCATGATGGACAGCACGCCGTATTATCTCGATGAAATAGTGAATATATATCTCTCTGCTCAGCAAGTGGTAATTGATAAAATTAAAAGATTATGGTTTAGCTCGCTGGATAAACAGTCAAAATTCGTAATGTCTGGCGCAATAGAAAATGCAAAAACGGGCATTCTTCCTTATAGCAGATATGAGTTGGAAACCGTCACCGGGAAAAGCTCTGAGGTTCAGCGCTGGGTCGTATTAGCGTTGGCTGCGGATGCTGCAAAATACGGGCAAGGACACCAATTATTCGCCAGTAAATCTGCAGACATTATTCAGTCCGGGATAATCACGGCTAAATATCCAGGGCGTAAACCTGCTCCTGACATAGCAGACTTCTCGAATTATTGGAAAATCATATCCGCATGCTCAATTATTTTATGGTGTACTGGGTATCTCTGTTTAGTGTCAGAGGAAACCCTCAACATTCATCCCTGGTATTCTATTGTTCCTTTTGTGGTTGGTATATTGTTTATTTTTATAGCGGTATTGTTTTTTTCTATTTTCGTGAGTAATAAAATTGAGCAGGAAATGGGTATTTACTATTCTTAGTTTTTATGAGGAAAGCGCCCTGACGGGCGCTTATTCTTCAATTTCTTTTACTGTCTTTACCGTAGGGAGAGGTATCAGGCGGCCCAGCACTTATTTCACCGTCCAACCCTTATAACTGCCGACGTTGTTTTTATCGATCATCGTCACTGGGATCAGCACGGGTTCTTTCGGGGCGGGTTTCCCCTGTAATATGTCATAACCGATTTCGACCGCTTTGGCAGCCATCACCTGCGGATCTTGTGCTGGCGTCGCCATAAATAGTGAGTTTTCGCGCTTCAGGGCTTCTTCGCCGTCCGGGCTGCCGTCTACGCCGACAATAAAGAATTCGCTACGTTGCGCCTGCTTTGCCGCCAGATCGGCACCGATCGCCGTGGGATCGTTAATGGCGAATACGCCGTCGATCTTCGGATTCGCCGCCAGCAACGCGGTCATGATCTCCAGCCCGCCTTCGCGACTGCCTTTGGCGTTTTGGTTATATGACAGCACCTTGATGTCAGGGTGGCGTTTAAACTCGGTCTGGCAGCCTTCCACACGGTTCTGGACGGCAGATACCGGTGGCCCGTTGATAATGACCACGTTGCCTTTGCCTTTCAGACGGTCGGTAATATATTTACAGGCCATTTCTCCCGCCTGGGTGTTATCGGAGGTGATGGTGGCGTCTGCGCCTTCCGCCGCCACGTCAACGGCGACCACCACAATCCCGGCGTCTTTCGCGCGTTTTACCGCCGGGCCGATGCCTTTGGAGTCGGCGGCGTTCAGGATAATCATGTCGACTTTGGCGGCAATAAAGTTGTCGATTTGCGACACCTGCTGGCCCAGATCGTAGCCGCTGGAAACCAGCGTCACTTTAACGTTATCACCGGCCAGTTTGCGTGCTTCCAGCTCCGCGCCTTTGGTTATCTGCACGAAGAACGGGTTGGCCAGATCGCCCACCGTAACACCGATGGATTTCAGTTCTTTTGCCTGTACAAACGGAGCGCTAGCAAGCAGTGCGCCAGCACAGAGCGCGGTGACTAAGGGCTTCAATCTCATGCTGTATTCCTCGAAGTAAGATGTTGTTGTTATGCACTTTGATGGTGTCGGGTACGGTATTTGTCGATCAGCACCGCTATGATGATCACCGCCCCTTTGATCACCAATTGCCAGAAATAGGAGACGCCCATCAGCGTCATGCCGTTATTCAGCGTGGCGATAATCAGCGCCCCCACCAGCGTGCCAGTGATGGTGCCGATCCCGCCAACAAAGCTGGTGCCGCCGAGGATCACCGCGGCGATGGCGTCCAGTTCGTAGCCCATGCCTAAGTTGCCGTTGGCGCTGTACAGCCGCGAGGCGCTCATCACCCCGCCAAGACCCGAGAGCAAACCGCTCATGCCGTAGACGAACATCAGCACCAGCCACACTTTAATCCCGGTTAGGCGCGCGGCCTGCATATTGCCGCCAACCGCATAGATATGAACGCCGAGTGTGGTGCGCCTAAGAATGAACCAGCACACCACCACCACCGCCAGCGCAATCACTACCAGCCATGGAACCGGACCGAGATAGTTATTGCCGATCCACTCAAAGCTGATGTTGGAGTTAATCACCGTCGTGCCGTCGGCCAGCAGGTAGGCCGCACCGCGCAGCGCGGTATAGGTTCCAAGCGTGACGATAAACGGCGGCAGGCCAGCAAAAGCGACCAGCGCCCCGTTAAACAACCCCAGCAGCATGCCGAGCAGCAGCGCAGCAGGGACTGACAGCATGGCAAATTCCGGGATCAGCGAAACCACCATCGCCGCGACTGCGGTAGTGCCGAGAATGGAGCCAACCGAAAGATCAATGCCACCGGTTAAAATAATGAAGGTCATGCCAGCGGCCAGCACGATGTTGATCGACGCCTGGCGGGTAATATTCAGCAGGTTGCTTTCGGTAAAAAAGTTTGGCGCGATAAAGCTAAATACCGCCACAATCAGGATAAGAATCGGCAAGATACCGACCGTTTGCATCAGATCGCTCATCAGCATTTTTTTCGCGGAGGCGGATTTCGCCACCTGCTGGGGAGTGGTTGGATTATTCATGGGACACCGCCTGATGATGGGAGTCGTTCACGCCGGTTGCCAGCGTCATAATATTTTCCTGGGTAATACTTTGTCCGTTCAGCTCGCCGGCAATGCTGCCTTCACGCATCACATACACGCGATCGCTCATCCCGACCACTTCCGGCAGTTCGCTGGAGATCATCAGGATCGCCACGCCTTTGCGCGCCATATCATTCATGATCCGGTAGATCTCGCTTTTGGCACCGACGTCCACACCGCGCGTCGGTTCATCGAGGATCAAAATGCGTGGGCCGATCGCGACCCAGCGCGAAATCAACAGCTTTTGCTGGTTGCCGCCGGATAGCCCGCCCGCACGGACCTGCGCATGCGGGACGCGAATATTGAGCAATTTGATGGCGTCATCAGAAATTGCCTGCGCCTTTTTGCGATCGAGCATGCCCCAGGTGGCGTCGCGCTCCAGCGTTGCCATGGTGATGTTCTCTGCCGCTGCCAGCTCCAGAAAGAGTCCCTGTTCTTTGCGGTTTTCCGTCAGAAAACCGATGCCGTGGTCAATCGCCTCGCGCGGGGAGTGGATCACTACCGGTTCACCGTCCACTTCAATCATGCCGCCGATGGCTTTACGCACGCCAAAAATCAACTGTGCCAGTTCAGAACGCCCGGCGCCGACTAAACCCGCAAGGCCGACAATCTCCCCGGAGCGTACCAGTAAGCTGCACGGCTGGACTTTATTGCCGTCAGTCAGGTGGTGGACGTTGAGGCGCGCTTTACCTAAAGGAATATCGCGCTCTTTGTTGAACAGATCGCTTAACGGACGGCCTACCATCATGCGCACCAGTTCCGAGGCGTTGAGTTTGTCGCGGGTCAGGCTGCCGACGTATTGCCCGTCGCGCAGGACGCTGACGCGATCGGAGAGCTCGTACACTTCCGCCATGCGGTGGCTGATGTAGATAATCGCCATCCCCTCATCGCGCAGGCGCATAATCAGTTCAAACAGGCGGTGGGTTTCACGTGAGGAGAGGGCGGCGGTGGGTTCATCCATCACCAGAATGCGGCTGTTACGGTGCAGGGCGCGAGCGATTTCTACCTGCTGCTGTTCGGCGATGGTCAACGTCATCACGCGATCGCTGGCCTTAAACTGGGCGCCGAGTCGGTCGATGACTTTCTGCGACTGTATCACCATCTCTTTACGCTGGACCAGACCGCCGCGCGACAGTTCGCTGCCAAGAAAGATATTTTCCGCCACCGTCAGGTTTGGCGCGAGCTGCATCTCCTGGTAAATCAGCGTGATGCCTGCGCTAAGCGCATCTTTTGGCCCACGAATGTGGAACGGCTGACCGTCAATCAGGATCTCCCCGCTGGTGGCGGTATAGGCGCCCGCAAGGATCTTCATCAGAGTGCTTTTCCCTGCGCCGTTCTCACCCATCAGGGCATGAATCTCACCGGGCCAAACCGTTAAATCGACCCCTTTTAGCGCATAAAATTTGCCAAACGCTTTGGCAATGTTGCGCATCTCCAGAACCGGTGTCCTGCTCATGGCGGATCTCCTGTGGGGTGGCCGATATCAGCAGTCCATCACAGGAATGTAAATGCAAAATGTCAGAAGCCGTTCATATTTGTCATATTGCGATTTTTCTTCACGGAGCGTGATATGCCGCAACCGGGACGTCACTTTTTCGCCAGTGCGCGTGGACGATTGCTGTTCTTTAATCTGCTGGTGGTGGCGGTCACGCTGATGGTGAGCGGCGTGGCGGTGCTGGGGTTTCAGCATGCCAGCCAGATCCAGGAACAGGTGCAGCAGCAAACCGTTGACGACATGACCGGCAGCATGAACCTGGCCCGCGATACGGCAAACGTGGCGACGGCGGCAGTGCGACTGTCGCAAGTGGTCGGCGCGCTGGAATACAAAGGTGAAGCGGAGCGGCTGCAGGAGATGCAGCGGGCGCTGAAGCAGTCGCTGGAACAATTGGCCACCGCGCCGCTGGCTCAGCAAGAGCCGGTGCTGGTCGAGCGAATTATCCAACGCAGCCAGGAGTTACAAAGCAGCGTGGAAGGTATGTTGCAGCGCGGACAGCAGCGGCACTTTGAACGTAACGCGCTGCTCAGTTCGCTGTATCAGAATCAAAGTTATTTACGTCACCTGCAAAAGCTTATCGGCACGCAGGATGACGTACAGCTGGGACAAATAGACCGCTTAATTGTGGCTGCCATTGAAACCCCCACGCCGCGTTCGGTGATCAAACAACTGGACGAAGTGATGCCCACGCTGCCTCTGCAAACCAGCAATCTTCTGATTACCAACATCCTCAGCGATTTCAACCTGGAGCTGCATAAGCTGGGGCCGCTTTCGTCCGCGCTGGAGCAGAGCGATCTGGCGATCAGCTGGTATATGTTCCACATCAAAGCGCTGGTGGCGATTCTCAACAGCGATATCAACCAGTATGTCTCGCAGGTGGCGACTATCTCCGAACAGCGGGTGGCGCAAAGTCATCAGGAACTGCAATCCGGCGCGTTATTTATTTTGTCATTTGCGCTGCTGGCGGTGGTGATCACCGGTTTTGCCGGGTGGTATATCTACCGCAATCTCGGTTCTAACCTGACGGCTATTTCGCGGGCGATGACCCGGCTGGCGCATGGGGAATCAGACGTCAGCGTCCCGGCCCTGCAACGGCGCGATGAGCTGGGTGAACTGGCGCGCGCCTTTAGCGTCTTTGCCCGCAATACGGCGTCGCTCGAACACACTACCCGGCTGCTGAAAGAAAAAACCACGCAGATGGAAATCGACCGCACCGAGCGTCAGGGGCTGGAGGAAGCGCTATTGCACAGCCAGAAACTGAAGGCAGTGGGGCAACTGACGGGCGGATTAGCCCATGATTTTAATAACCTGTTGGCGGTCATTATTGGCAGCCTGGATTTGGTGGACCCGGATTCTCCCGACGCGCCACGGGTCAATCGGGCGCTGAAAGCCGCCGAGCGCGGGGCGCTGCTGACCCAGCGGCTGCTGGCCTTTTCGCGCAAACAGTCGTTGCATCCGCATGCCGTTGAGCTGAAAACCTTGCTGGAAAATCTCGGCGAACTGATGCGCCATTCGCTCCCCTCCATGCTGACGCTGGAAATTGAGGCCCAGTCTCCGGCCTGGCCCGCCTGGATTGACGTTAGCCAACTGGAAAATGCCATTATCAACCTGGTGATGAACGCCCGTGATGCCATGGACGGGCAGGTGGGTACGATAAAAATCCGTACCTGGAATCAACGGGTCACGCGCAGCGACGGACGTAAGCAGGATATGGTGATGCTGGAGGTTGCCGATCAGGGAAGCGGGATGTCACAGGAGGTGAAAGCTCAGGTCTTCGAGCCGTTTTTCACCACCAAACAGACCGGCAGCGGCAGCGGATTAGGCCTGTCGATGGTCTACGGTTTTGTGCGCCAGTCTGGTGGTCGGGTGGAAATCGAGAGCGCGCCGGGGCAGGGAACCACGGTCCGGTTACAGCTTCCCCGCGCCGTTGTGCCGGTACAGATTCAGGCAGAGCCGATAGCGGAACATGCGGCGAACTGCGGTGAAAAGCTGGTACTGGTGCTCGAAGATGAGGCCGACGTGCGCCAGACGCTGTGTGAGCAGTTGCATCTGCTGGGGTATCTAACGCTGGAAGCCGCCAACGGCGAGCAGGCGCTGCATATGCTGGCGGCTTCATCCGAGATTGATATTTTTATCAGCGACGTAATGCTGCCTGGAGGGTTAAGCGGTGTGGATGTAGTCAACTATGCGCTGAAGCACTACCCTCAGCTAACAATTCTGCTGATTAGCGGTCAGGATTTACGCCCGGCGCATAACCCGGCGCTGCCTGACGTGGCGCTACTGCGTAAACCTTTTACCCGAGGAGAGCTGGCGCAGGCGCTGCGACTCGCACGTAATTGAGATTCCTCCGCTACCCGCGCGAATACGCTTTGATTACCGTGGGGTGAGTTTCTTGATGAGGCGGGTTTTATGCAACGCTCCCTGACATTCTTTCTTTTCAGTCTGCTAATGATTACCACCGTTTCGGCGCAGGCCGATATTATCGATGATGCCATCGGCAATATTCAGCAGGCGATAAACGACGCATACAAACCCGATAACGGGCGGGATTACGACGACGCCCGCGACAATGGTTGGGAACGCCAGATGAGTGACGATCGGCGCAGGCAGTATGATGACCGGCGACGTCAGTTTGAAGACCGGCGTCGCCAACTGGATGACCGTCAGCGCCAGCTTGATCAAGAACGGCGTCAGTTAGAAGACGAAGAACGCAGAATGGAAGAAGATTACGATCGTTAACTGTAACTATCTAAATGTAAGAATATTTTATCCCCTGTAAGGGATATAGCTGTCAGCTCAACATCTCGCCATTTTATGTTAATACATGCACTTGAGTACAGTGCATGTATGCATTGCAATCTCTCTACTCCAGCATAATTTCCATTCCGTCATAACCGGCCTCAAACCCTGTGGGGAGCGGGTTATCCATCATCCACAGGTCGAACTGATGGCTGATATGCGTCAGGATCACCCGTGGACAGCGGATAACGTCGTTCAACGCGATAACGGTATTTAAATCACAGTGATTGCGCGGTGGCTCGCTACGCGGAGCGTGACTGCAATCGATGATAATCACCTGTGGCTGATTGTTATGAAGAAACCTCAGCGTTTTGTCGGGCAGTCCGGCGGTATCAGTGAGCCATGCCACGCGGCTGTGTGCGGTCTCCAGCAGATAGCCAAACGTCAGCTTTGAATGATTGAGCGGCAGCGGCGTTACCTGTAATCCTTGCAGGTCGAACACCTCAAACGGCGCAACGGTATGGCCAAAATCGAGGAGACCGGAATGCTTAAACAGATCGTCGCAACCCTGCTCATCCGGCGGGCCGTATACCGGGATGGTCGCCCCTACGCCCCAGCGCAGCGGAAACAGCCCCTGCACGTGGTCCATATGATAATGAGTGAGCAGAAACTGCTGGAAGCTGCCCGCTGACCAGTCGTCCATCAGATGCGGGATCCCTGCATCCAGCAGCGTCACCGCATTGTTGAATTTGACCACCCCGCTACAAGGGCGTCGACGATATTGCGCCTGTAAGCGTGCTCGTTGGCAGGCCGCGCAGTCACAGCCAAATGCCGGCACCAGCTGCGCGCCGCCCGTTCCCGTCAGCGTAATGGTCAGACTCATGGCTCCCCCTACAACGGTTTGGTGAAGCGAAAATGGCTCATGGTATAGCCTTCGCGCTGATAAAAACGGTGCGCGTCAAGGCGTTGGGTGCTGGTGGAAAGTTCGGTTATTTCCGCGCCCGCTTCGCGCGCGGTGGCTTCGGCCCAGGCCAGTAACTGGCTGCCAACGCTTAGCCCTCGCGCCTGCGGCATCACCACCAGCTCCTGGATCTCGCCAATCCAGTTGGCGTGGTGCAGATGAAACTGCAGGTGCAGGCCGATCAACCCCACGACTTGTCCGTCAAGCAGCGCCAGCTGGTAGTGCATATTGGGATCCTGCAGATTAGCGGCGTAACCAGCGCTAAAAGCCTGCAGGTCGAATTGACCCTGCTTCAACTCACAGACAAGCGCGTAAACTGCATCGGTATCGTAGAGCGTGGCGCGGCGTAATTCACAGACAGACATGTTTCTTCTCCTTGCGTCCCATCAGTGTGAGTAGTGTAGCGACAGACTGTAGCAAACTACCATCGTTGTTCAGGACGTGGCAGTCATACGGCGCATAGCGCGCCGCGCGTTCAAGGCGGGCGGCGATTTCCGTTTCGCTCTCCCGCCCACGTGCCTGCAGGCGCTGGCGGAGAATTGCCGGAGAAACCTGTAAGCAAATGGGGAGTAAAGAAGCGCCATAGCGACTTTGCGCCTGGGGCAGATGCGCACGTGAGCCGTTGACCACCACATCAAACCCGGCGTGCAGCCAGAGGTCTATCTCCACGCCTACGCCGTAGTAGAAGCCGTTGGCATGCCAGCTCAGCGCCAGCAGGTTCTGCCCGGCGCGGGTAAAAAACTCTGGTTCGCTCAGCGCAATATGATTTTCATTTCCTGCGTTGGCGGCGCGGGTGATGTAGCGATGTGCCACCAGCAGTTGTGCAGGTTCCTGTAGGCGGAGTTCCGCCAGCAGACTGTCCTTACCGGAGCCGGACGGCCCCATCAGCCAGATCAGTTTAGCCATAGTCAGAATACCCTTTTGCCCTGACGCCAGACGTGGTCGATATGGATGTTGCCGTCTTTGCGATGCGCCAGCACCAGATCCGCGCGTTTCCCTTCGGCAATAACGCCGCGATCGTCGAGATTTAATGCCCGCGCCGGATTGTGGGTCACCAGACGAATGGCCTGTTGCAGCGTAAAACGGTTGGCCTCATCGTCCGCCACGCGAAACGCCGCATCGAGCAGGCTGGCGGGATAGTAGTCGGAGGAGAGAATATCCAGCAAGCCCAGCTCAGCCAGTTTATGCGCCGCCACGTTGCCGGAGTGAGAACCACCGCGCACGATGTTTGGCGCGCCCATCAGCACGTTCATGCCATGATGGCGCGAGGCCTCTGCAGCAGCAAATGTGGTAGGAAATTCGGCGATCACGCTGCCAAGTTGATGCGATTCCAGCACATGATCGCAGGTTGCGTCGTCATGGCTCGCCAGCGCAATCTGGCGCTCACGACACATCTGGGCAATCGCCGTGCGATTGGGCTGTGACCAACGCGCCGCCAGCGCTAACTGTTCTTCTTCATAGCGGGCCATCTGCTCGTCGGTGAGCGAATATTTGCCCTGATAATACTCGCGGTACTTTTCTCGATTGGCGAACTGGCGCTGGCCCGGCGAATGATCCATCAGTGAAACCAGCGTCACCGGCTCGCGCCCGACCAGTTTTTCAAACAGCGGCAGTGTAGTGTGGTGCGGCAATTCGCAGCGCAGATGCAGGCGGTGTTCGGCGCGATTGACCCCGCGTTTTTGCGTTTCTTCCACGGCGTTGATCATCTTCTCCAGATTTTCCAGCCGATCGCCGCCGTCGCGCACGTCGCCAATCGCCACCGCATCCAGCACGGTAGTAATACCGCTGGCGACCATCAGTGCGTCGTGGCTGCTCATCGCCGAGTGGGCTGGCCAGTCTACCTTCGGGCGCGGGGTGAAAAACTTGTCGAGATTGTCGGTATGCAGCTCGATAAGTCCTGGCAGCAGCCAGCCGCCTTCGCCGTCCAGCGCCTCTGGTAAACGGCTCTGACTCTCAGTAAAGGCGCGGATAATTCCGTCCTCAATTTCCAGCGATCCTTGCACCACGTCATCTTCCAGCACCAGCTTTACATTATTGATAATCATGCTGTTGTTCCCATCAGGTGCAGGCGATCTGCTACGCGATCGCGCACGGTTTGATCGTGAAATATGCCGACAATTGCCGCGCCGCGCGCTTTCGCTTCTTCAATCAATGCGACAACGGCGGCACTGTTTTTGGCGTCCAGCGAGGCTGTAGGCTCATCGAGCAGCAGAATCGGGTAATCGACGATAAACCCGCGGGCGATGTTGACGCGCTGCTGTTCGCCACCGGAAAAGGTCGACGGTGCGAGATGCCACAGTCGTTCTGGTACGTTCAGGCGGGTAAGAAGATTGGCCGCTTTGGCGGTGCACGCCTCACGAGGTACACCCAGATCCAGCAGCGGTTGCATCACCACATCCAGCGCGGAAATCCTTGGGATCACGCGCAGAAACTGGCTTACCCAGCCGATGGTTGAACGGCGAACTTCCAGCACTTTGCGCGCCGGAGCCTGAACCAGATCGACCCATTCATCGCTGTGACGAATGTGGATGTGTCCTTCATCCGGCAGGTAGTTGGCGTACAGCGAGCGCAGCAGCGTAGATTTACCGCTGCCGGAATGACCGTGCAGCACTACGCATTCGCCATTTTTTACTTCCAGCGTGGCGTTTTGTAGCACCGGCAGACGTACGCCGTTTTGCTGATGCAGGACAAAAGTTTTACTGACGTTTTCAACGCGAATCATTTGAGCCTCTTAGTTCTGCAGTACGGACGACACCAGCAACTGGGTGTACGGATGGTGCGGGTCGTCGAGCACGCGGTCGGTTAACCCACTTTCCACCACCTGACCCTGTTTCATCACCAGCAAACGGTCTGCCAGCAGACGCGCCACGCCCAGATCGTGGGTGACAATCACCACCGCCAGATCCAGTTCCACCACCAGGCCGCGCAGCAGGTCCAGCAGCTTGGCTTGTACGGAAACGTCCAGCCCTCCGGTGGGCTCGTCCATAAATACCAGTTTGGGATGGGTGACGAGGTTGCGGGCGATCTGCAGGCGTTGCTGCATGCCACCGGAAAAGGTGGTTGGCAGGTCGTCGATACGCGAGGCGGGGATCTCCACCTCCTCCAGCCAGCGCTGTGCGGTGGCGCGGATGTCGCCATAGTGACGCGCGCCGGTGGCCATCAGGCGCTCGCCGATGTTGCCACCGGCGGAGACCTGACGGCGCAGACCATCCAGCGGATGCTGGTGCACCACGCCCCATTCGGTGCGCAGCAGACGGCGACGATCGGCCTCGTTCATGCCGTACAGCGAGCGGTTCTGATACAAAATCTCACCGCTCTGTGGCGTCAGCCGTGAAGAGATCGATTTCAGCAGTGTGGTTTTGCCCGAGCCGGACTCGCCGACGATACCCAGCACTTCGCCAGGCCACAGGTCAAAAGAGACATCGCTGAAGCCTTTGCCCGGCGCGTAGAGATGAGTCAGGTTGTTGACTGAAAGCAGCGGTTGCGTCATTTGCTGAGGGCCTCGCTCTGTTGGCGGCAGTAGTCAGTGTCGGAGCAGACAAACATGCGTTTACCGGTGTCATCGAGCACCACTTCATCGAGATAGCTGTGGGTTGAGCCACAAATGGCACAGGGCTCATCCCAGCGCTGTACGGTAAACGGGTGATCGTCGAAATCGAGGCTTTCCACGCGGGTGTAAGGTGGTACGGCATAGATGCGCTTTTCGCGGCCTGCGCCAAACAGTTGCAGGGCCGGCATCATGTCCATCTTCGGGTTGTCGAATTTCGGGATGGGCGACGGGTCCATGACGTAGCGGTCATTGACCTTCACCGGATAGGCGTAAGTGGTGGCGATATGACCGAAGCGGGCAATATCTTCATACAGTTTCACCTGCATGATGCCGTACTCTTCCAACGCGTGCATGGTGCGGGTTTCCGTTTCGCGCGGTTCGATAAAGCGCAGCGGTTCGGGGATCGGTACCTGGAAGATAATGATTTGATCTTCCACCAGCGGCGTTTCCGGGATGCGATGGCGGGTCTGGATCAGCGTCGCGTCTTCCGTACGCTCGGTGGTATTGACCCCGGTTACGCGTTTGAAGAAGTTGCGAATCGACACGGCGTTGGTGGTGTCATCCGCGCCCTGGTCAATCACCTTCAGCACGTCTGGTTCGCCAATCACGCTGGCTGTGAGCTGAATACCGCCCGTTCCCCAGCCGTAAGGCATCGGCATTTCGCGACCGCCGAACGGTACCTGGTAACCGGGGATCGCCACCGCTTTCAGAATTGCACGGCGGATCATGCGCTTGGTCTGCTCATCAAGATACGCAAAGTTATAGCCGGAGAGGTTAGTGGTCACGGGTAGACTCCTGTTGCAGGCGTTTGAGCAGTTCCAGCTCGGCCTGGAAATCGACGTAATGGGGAAGTTTGAGGTGCGATACAAAACCCGCCGCCTCGACGTTATCCGCATGCGCCAGCACGAACTCTTCGTCCTGCGCCGGTCCCGTGACCGTCTCATCGTAATCGGCTGCCTGTAGAGCGCGGTCCACCAACGCCATCGCCATCGCTTTGCGCTCGCTCATGCCGAACACCAGTCCGTAGCCGCGGGTAAAATGGGGGGAATCGTTTTCCGGCGCGACAAAACCGTTGACCATTTCGCATTCAGTCATCAGCAATTCGCCGACGTTCACCGCAAATCCCAGCTCTTCCGGGACGGTTTCCAGTGCCACATAGCCGCTGCGGATTTCGGCGGCAAACGGATGATTGCGCCCGTAGCCGCGCTGGGTGGAGTAGGCCAGCGCCAACAGATATCCCTCGTCGCCGCGCATCAACTGCTGCAGGCGTGAAGCGCGTGAACAGGGGTAAACCGGCGGCGTGCGGGTGATGTCATCGGGTTGAGCGCCGTCGTCCTCTTCGCGCTTTGCCAGCCCCTGATTAGCCAGCAGGGAAAAAACGTGCGGGGAGGCATCTTGTTTGCTATCAGCGGTGCGCAGTGGCGGCGTTTCGCCATTGGCCAGCAGGGTAAAATCCAGCAGACGATGGGTGTAGTCGTAGGTTGGACCCAACAGTTGCCCGCCGGGAATATCCTTGTAGATGGCGGAAATACGTCGTTCGAGGTGCATCTCGGCGCTGTTTACCGGCTCGCTCACCGCCACTTTTGCCAGCGTAGTGCGGTAGGCGCGTAGCAAAAAGATAGCTTCTACGCTATCGCCGCTGGCCTGTTTGAGCGCCAGTGCCGCCAGTTCACGATCGGCGATGCCGCCTTCGGTCATTACCCGGTCGACGGCCAGGTTCATCTGCTGTTCGATTTGCGCCACGCTCAGTTCAGCAATGGTCTCATCGCCCCGGCGTCGGTTTTCTTGCAGGGCGTGGGCGTTGGCTATCGCCTTCTCGCCCCCTTTGACGGCGACGTACATCAGCACACCTCCACATGGGTGGTTCGCGGAATAGCCAGCAGGCGCTCGCCGCAAGTGAGGATCAGATCGACTCCCAGCGGGAACGGGTGCGGACGCTCGGTGAGTTCGTGAATCAGGCATTCCGGCAGTTGCGGCGCGATCATGCGCTCTTCAGCGATACCGGCCCCGGTCAGACGCAGCATGCGTCCGCCGCTTAAGCCAGAGATTTGCACAATCAGCGTGGCGCTGGTTTCTGGCGCGACGGCGGAACCGGCAGAGAGGGCGTTTAGCTGTTCGCTGCTAATGTGTCCGTCGGCGACGGCAAAGGCTGCCAGTTGCGGCTGATCCACCAGCGGCGCGTTGGTGTGAAAACGCAGGTTCTGTCGGGCGATATCGTTATCCATCGACGGTGCCAACCAGACCGGCGTGTCGCCGTCAACCAGGGTCAGCAGCACGCTGGTGGTTGCCAGGCCCAGCGGCTGCCAGCCGTGTTTCAGTTGATGCAGGGCGACGATGACGCCCGGTTCGCTCATGGCTTTCAGCAGGCGACGAAAGCTCTGCTGAGCATCCTGAACGGGTAAATTAAATGCGGTCTGTAAGGTCATGCGTTATCTCCGCGTACCAGCGTGAAGAAGTCGACCCGGCTGGCGTTGACTTCGGCACGGCGTGCGCTAATCAGCGCCTCGCGTTCCGCTTCCAGCGGGGCAATTAAGGTTTCCATTAGGTTCTGGAAATGCGTTTGCTCCTGCAGCAGTGCGTCAATGACTGCGCACTGCTCGGCATGGCGTTTGTTGCGTCCCAGCAGGTAGCCGTAACCCAGCGTGCCGCTTTTCAGGCGTATTACTGCACGGGTAATCGTGATGTCACCGGCAAAGAAGCGGTTGCCGGTGCCGCCCATGCGGGCCTGGATCTGCATCAATCCGCATTCAGGTGCGCGGATGAGTTCATAGTCCGGCGTCAGTTTGAGCGCGTTGATGCGGGCGTTCAGGGCATCGGCATTGCTGTAAGCCAGCGCGCGCATCCAACGCTGGCGGGTGGCGGTATCGAAATGCATTCAGTGCTCCATAGTGAATTCGATCATGTCGGCGCGGGTCAGGCTGACGGAATATTCCGCCGCGTGTTCTTCGCCTTCACGGTGGTTCAGGGTGCGCACGCACAGCAGCGGCGCCATATTGGGGATTTCCAGTACCTTGCTCTCTTTGGCCTGTGCGCGGCGGGCGCTGATGCGCGTCTGCGTCCGTAGCAGCGTCAGACCGGACCGTGCGTGCAGGTAGTCGTGCAGTGAGCCGCTGTTGAAGTCCTGCAGCAGCGGCCACAGCGTGAGGTCGGAAAAATAGTGGTCGATCTGGCACAGCGCGATGCCGTTTACCCGGCGCAGAGTGCGCAAATGAATCACGTTATCGCCCTCGTTAATGCTGAGCGCGTCGGCAATGTGGCCGGAGGCCGGGCGCAGTACCGCCAGCAGTTTTTCGCTGGTGGGATGACTGCCCTGGTCCAGCAGGTTCTGGCTAAAGCGCGCCTGAGCATTGAGCGGGTAATCGAATGGGCGCATCAGCACCAGTACGCCGACGCCCTGGCGACGTTGAACCCAACCGCGATCAACCAGCTGGTCAATGGCGCGGCGCAGGGTGTGGCGGTTAACATCAAAACGCGCGGCAAGCTGATGCTCGGCGGGCAGATAGTCGCCGCAGCGGTAATGTTGACGTAGCTCCTGCTCAAGTCTCGCGGCAATTTCCTGATAACGCGTTGGATAACTGGTCGGATGTGTAGACAAGTGCATAGCAATCAATGCCTCGTTAATCAGATAAAGTGCTTACGCAAACGCTGGGAAAGGAAATCCAACAGGCTGACAGTGACGATGATTAACACCATCAGGGCGCAGGTTTGCTGGAACTGAAAGCCGCGAATCGCCTCCCATAAGGTCACGCCAATACCACCTGCGCCCACCATGCCGACTACCGTGGCCGAGCGAACATTGGATTCAAAGCGATACAACGAGTAGGAGATCAGTAGCGGCATGACCTGTGGCAGAACGCCGTACAGAATCTCTTCAATTTTGTTGGCTCCGGTGGCGCGAATACCTTCTACCGGACCCGGCTCAATGGCTTCTACCGCTTCGGAAAGCAGCTTGGAGAGTACCCCTGTGGTGTGGATAAACAGCGCCATCACCCCGGCGAATGGCCCTAACCCGACGGCGACCACGAACAGCATGGCGAAAACCATTTCATTGATGGCGCGGCAGGCGTCCATCAGGCGACGCATCGGCTGGTAAATCCACCACGGCACGAGATTGTCGGCGCACATCAGGCCGAAGGGAATCGACAGCACCACGGCGAGGGCGGTCCCCCAAACGGCGATTTGCAGAGTGACGGCCATTTCACCGAGATAGTCCTGCCACTGGCTGAAATCTGGCGGGAAGAAGTCGGCGGCGAAGGTCGCCATATTGCCGGAATCCTCGATCAGCGTGAGCGGGGCCATTTCGGCACCTTTCCACGAGACCACCAGTACGGCGAGAAGAATGGCCCAGCTCAGTAGTGAGAACCAGCTACGTTTGGGCGGGGCAACGGTGATGGTTTGCATGTTTGACTCCGTTGGAACGTGTATTTGCGTGGCAGGCCGGATAAGCGCAGCGTCATCCGGCCCACAAATCACTGCACCGCTTTGCTGACGCTGGTCATGGCTCCCAGGGCTGCGGTCAGACGGTCCAGGTCGTCGAGCTGCGCTTTCAGCGCCGAGGTTTTGCTGGTTTTCTCTTCCTCGTTCAGCCCTTTGTTGTCCTTCACGCTCTGCATCTCTTTAAACAGCGCCAGTTGGCGAATCGGCACCAGCTGTAAGTCGCTGGAGGCACGGAACGGCGCCCATCCCAGGCGTTCCAGTACGGTTTTCTGTTCCGGCGTTTTGCCGTAATTCATAAAGAAGTCGTACACCTTGTCCTTGGTGTTTTCGGAGAGATTTTTACGCCAGACGATCGGATCGCCCGGAATCAGCGGTGACTTCCAGATAACTTTCAATTCTTTTAGTTTGTCCGGCGCGGACGTTTTCAGCTTGTCGAGGTTTTCGGTGTTGTTGGTGGCGACATCGACCTGTTTGTTGGCGACGGCCAGAGCGTTGGTTTCGTGCCCGGCGTTAACGGTGCGTTTGAAGTCGCTGGCGGAGATGTTGTTTTTGGCGAAGACGTAATAACCGGGAACGAGGAAGCCTGATGTCGAGTTTGGATCGCCGTTGCCGAAGGTCAGATCCTTACGTTTGGCGATCAGATCGTTCAGGTTATTGATCGGACTGTCTTTGTTAACGATCAACACGCTCCAGTAACCCGGGGATCCGTCGGCGGCGACGGTCTGGGCAAACACTTGCCCGTTAGCGCGATCCACCGCTTCCATTGCCGAGAGATTGCCGTACCAGGCGATATCCACTTTGTTAAAGCGCATGCCCTGGATGATCCCGGCGTAGTCTGGCGCGAAGAAGGCGTTTACCTTCACGCCCAGCGATTTTTCCATGTCCTTCAGGAACGGTTCCCACTGTGGCTTCAGGTTTTGCTGTGATTCGGTCGAAATAATGCCAAAGTTCAGCGCTTTCTCTTGCTCCTCGGCAAATGCTGGACTGAGCAGAGTACTGACGCTGAACATGCCGGTGAATGCCAGCGCGGCAACAGCCTTGTAATTCATGTTTATTCCTCAGTTCGGACAAAGTTAAGCAGCCTGCGCGTTCTGTTCGACGCGGTTCATGCTGCGGTAAAGATGGTCAAAACGATCGTTATCAAAATGCTGGCTGCTGCCATCAAAGAAGACGTTGCCCTGGCGCAGCGCGACAATGCGTTCGCAGTAGCGCAGGGCGTAATCCACCTGATGCAGCGTGACGACAACGGTGATGCCGTCGGTCTGGTTGATGTCGCGCAGGGTGTCCATCACGATGCGTGCGGATTCTGGATCCAGCGAGGCAATAGGCTCGTCAGCAAGGATTACTTTTGCCTGCTGCATTAACGCGCGGGCAATCGCGACGCGCTGCTGTTGCCCGCCCGAAAGCGTGGAAACGCGTTGGTAGGCAAAGTGCGCCATGCCAACGCGGGTTAACGCTTGTAATGCGCGCTGTTTCTGCTCAGCGGTAAACCAGCTAAAACAGGTGCGCCAGAACGGCGTGCTGCCGAGCGCGCCAATCAGAACGTTCTCTAGCACCGTCAGGCGATTCACCAAATTGAACTGCTGGAAGATGTAGCCGGTGTGGGCGCGACTTTTGCGGATATCGCGCGCCAGGCGGCCTTCATGTTGAACGGTGCGACCCAAAAGTTCGACGTGGCTACCGGGTGATTTATCACCGACGATCAAGCCGCTTAAATGACGTAAAAGGGTGGATTTGCCGGAGCCAGACGGCCCAAGCAGAGCCACCATCTCACCGGAACAGATGTTCAGATCAACCGCATTAAGCGCCTGATGTTGATTGAAGGATTTGGAGAGTTTTTCGACGCGAATAATCGTTTGCATGTTGCGGCCTCCCTAAAAAAGTGGCCCCATCGTGGCGGATCAATGTGACGTTTTCGTTAAGGGATGGTTACTTGGCGATGAAGAGTTGAGCGATATTTGATGACAGTACGGGAGGGTTGGCCTCCCGTTTGATTACTCGGATAGCGGCTGCTGTTTGACGACGTTGATCATCCACGGGACACCATACTGGTCACTCACTTTACCGAAACCGTGGGCCCAGAAGGTTTCCTGCCAGTCCATTTCGATTTTTCCGTTTGCTGCCAGGTTATCAAACCAGCGTTTACCTTCGTCGACGTTTTGCGTGTCGAGCACTAGCGTAAAGCCGGAGTAGTGGGCATTTCCGTCAGGGGCGCTATCGCTCATCATGATGTCGCTGCCCGCAACGCGCAGGTTGGCGTGGGCAATGGCGGTATCAGGGAATTTCATAGCGGAAGGGCAGCCTTCTTCACTGTCCTGCGCCGATTTTGGCATTTCACTGAAGTTGATTTTGTAGAGCAGCTCAGCGCCTAACGTTTTTTGATAGAAAGCGATAGCGTCGGCGCAGTTGCCTGCAAAGGAGATATAGGGACTTAACGGCATAATCTTTACCTCAGGTAAAAGAAACCAGTTAAGTGTAGTTATCGTCTGCATAAACAAACCAGGCGGGAAGTATGAGCTTCCCGCCTGGTTGATGAGCTGGTGTAGGCCTGACGAGCGTAGCGCCATCAGGTAATTTGCATCAGTTCTTTTTCACAAACTCAGATTTTAGCTTCATTGGACCAAAGCCATCGATTTTGCAATCGATGTTGTGGTCGCCTTCAACCAGACGAATGTTTTTTACTTTGGTCCCGATCTTCAGCATGGAAGAGCTACCTTTTACCTTCAGGTCTTTCACGACGGTAACGCTGTCGCCGTCGGCCAGCAGGTTGCCGTTGGCATCTTTAACGATCAGTTCGTCGCTGTCGTGAGCCGGTTCAGCATCGTTCCATTCGTGAGCGCATTCCGGGCAGATGAACATGCCGTTATCTTCGTAAGTGTATTCGGAGTTGCATTGTGGGCAGTGCGGTAATGACATGTGGATTTCCTCAAAAGTCAGCAGGGGCAAATGCGCCCAAAAAATGGCAGATTGCCGAAAAAGGCCGCAATTATACATAAAATCCCTGCTTTTGTCGGGACTACTGCGCAATTAAGCAAAATGATCTGCTGTAAAGACCCCTTGCATTAACCTCAATGAAAGTATGGCGGAATATTTTTTAAGGGAAATTGCTACGCCAGGTTATTTAAGATAAGGTGAGGCGAAATATCTGATATTCATAGGTAACATCGCCTGGGGATGTCTAAGTCATTGTGATTAAATATCTCATACCCCCTTAATTTTAGTAGGGGGATTAAGCTGGCATTTTTTAAAACTGAACTACGCTGTTTATCTTTCTTACTTATTACATAAGTGAGAGGCTTCATGCCAGCGGTTGTACGTCAAAATTATTTTAATAATATCAATTGGTTGTTTTGATTTTAATTATTTCCACACGTAATTATAAAAGCCAAAAAATCTATAAATAAAACGATTGGGCTAAATAAAAGTAATGTTATTTGCGTTAAGGAAAGATTTTCCATGCACACACAGACAATATATGAATTAAGTCAGGAAGCGGAACGCTTGCTGATGCTTTCGCTTGAACATCTCAGGCAATTGCAAACATTGCCTATAACGTCGTTAGATGATGTTGCGCTAAAACAAGGAGAGCATAGCAGACAGGTGGTCCAGCCCCTGCATTTCAGCGCGCGTGGCATGGATGTCCAGCAAGCAACACTCAACAATGAGCTGCGCAAGATTACGCGTCTGGAGATGGTGCTGGCGATTGTCGGCACTATGAAAGCAGGGAAGTCGACGACGATTAACGCAATTGTGGGGACCGAAGTTTTACCTAATCGTAATCGCCCGATGACGGCGTTACCGACGCTAATCCGCCATACGCCGGGACAGAAGGAACCGGTTCTGCATTTTTCACATGTCGCGCCGATCGATGCTTTGATGAAAGTTTTACAGCAGCGCGTGCGCGAGTGCGATCGCCAGCGTCTTACGCAGACCCTGGAGATTGATAAGGATATGAATCTCCTGCTGCAACATATTGAAAATGGTGTCGCATTTGAACGCTATTATCTTGGCGCACAGCCTATTTTCCATTGCCTTAAAAGCCTGAATGACCTGGTGCGTTTGTCAAAGGCGCTGGAGGCTGATTTTCCTTTTGCCGCTTATGCCGCGATTGAGCACATTCCGGTTATCGAGGTTGAATTTGTCCATTTAGCCGGACAGGCGAGTTATCCGGGACAATTAACCCTGCTGGATACGCCAGGGCCGAATGAGGCCGGGCAACCGCACTTACAAAAGATGTTGAATGAACAGCTGGCGCGGGCTTCCGCGGTACTGGCGGTGTTGGATTACACCCAACTGAAGTCTATTTCTGATGAAGAAGTGCGTCAGGCGATTATGGCGGTCGGAAAGTCAGTGCCGCTGTATGCGCTGGTGAACAAATTCGATCAGAAAGACCGCAACAGTGATGATGAAGAGCAGGTGCGGGCGCTCATTTCCGGTACGCTGATGCAAGGGGGAATTGCCCCAGAGCGAATTTATCCGGTTTCTTCTATGTGGGGTTATCTGGCGAACAGGGCGCGTCACGAGTTGATGACCCACGGGCGGTTGCCGGATCATCAGGTGCAACGTTGGGTACAGGATTTTGCCGAAGCGGCGCTTGGCAGACGCTGGCACACCACCGATCTTGAGGATATGGAGCACATCCGTCATGCCGCCGATCTGTTGTGGGAGGATTCTTTGTTTGAGCAGCCGATCCAGAAAGTGATTCACGCCGCTCACGCCAATGCTTCGCTGTATGCGCTACGCTCAGCGTCGCATAAGTTATTGAACTATGCGCAAAGCGCGCATGAATACCTGGAGTTTCGCGCCCACGGGTTAACGGTCGCCTATGAAAAGCTACGGTTGAACATCACGCATATTGAAGAGGATATGCAGCAGTTAGAAGTGAGCCAGGGGCGGGTGAGCGATGAAGTCAGTCATGAGGTAGAGCTGACTTTGGCGGCTGCCGCGGCCTATCTCAGTGAGCAACAGACCGAGATTCTTCGCAGTATCAACACGTTTTTTGTCAAAGAAAACGTTCTGATGATGTCTCGGCATGGCCTTGGAGCTGGCGTTTCCTCGGTAGAAATGGCCGGAGAAATGCTGGTGCTGCATGATGAAGGGCAGGCGAAAATCGTGCTGGATAAAATACGATCGTCCTGTGAGGTCGTATTGCTGGCAGCGCAGGAAAGTATGAGTCGGGATTTAGCTCTGCGCTTTGAGCAGCTTGAGTCGACGCTGTCCCGGGCGCTAAACGACGCTATGCGCCCTATTGAGCAGCGGGTGAAAGAGGAACTTAATCATGCTGGTTTTCGTGCGCGGATCCGTTTTCCGGCGTTTCATACGGCGATGTTTAACTTCAATACCCGCCAGTTGTTTAACGAGGCCATTGAACAGGATATTCCGGTAGAAAATCCGCCGTCGACTGGTGGCGCGGTGCGGGATACGTTCTCTCGCTGGCTGAATCAACCCAACTGGGGATGGAATGATTACGTCGAAACAAAAACGCGTTATCTCATTGATATGGGAGCTCTGCATAAAAACCTTGTGCACTACGTCACCCAGTTTTGCCAACAAATTCGTAAAGCTTTAGCGGCTCAGGTCGATATTTCCGTTACGGCAGGCATGGCCACGTTTTTTGCTGACTTTTCACTGTGTTTGACGCAATTACAGGCGAGCCTGCGTGAGAGTCTGACCCTGCGTCAGCAAAATGAATCTGCGGTGAATGCCCTGAACGAACAACTGCAGCATTGTATTACGACTGCGGCATGGCTTTATGAAGATTCCCGCTTGCTGCGCGACGATATCAATACCCTTTTTGCAACCGAGCACACATGACTAACGTGTTACTGGAAGGCCCCGGGCGGACGCTGGAGTGTGTCTACCCGAAGTTTATGGTCGATCTGGTTCAGGGAGATGAAACCAAACGTTCCGGCGGTTTTCTGCAACAGCAGCAGCGCCTGCGAGCACGCCTGACGCAGGAGGTGTTATCCCAGACGCAACTGCGTGCGTGGGTAATGGCGGGCGTGTCCAGCGAGCATCTGGTGATGCGGCTAAAGCTGGTGGAAAAACTGGCTGGCATGATTGACCCGGGTCATCTGGCGCTGGTACGCATTGCTGAAGGGCTGATGTGTTTACAACAAACTGAACACCCGCGTGGACTTTCCACACCTGGTCTTGTGCAGCAGATCAGTTCGCTTGCTGACTGGTTTACCCAGCGCGGCGCTTATAAAGAGAAGGCGGTGACGCAACGCGGTCTTACAGTTCAGGCGGGCGAACACAGCGAGCAAATTTTTACCCGCTGGCGGGCTGGCGCGTATGACGGTTGGTCGTTACCTGGACGCTGTTTTGTCGCGCTGGAGGAACTGCGCTGGGGGGCCTTCGGTGACGCTTGCCGGTTAGCGAATGCCGATGTGGTGTCAATGCTGAAAGACAATCTGCGTACGATGGCCGCTCAGGCGCTGGCGGATAGCGTGAATGCGGCGCCCGCCACGCGTCATTACTATCATCATTGGCTCAGTACGCCAGCCATTGGTGGCTCAGTAGAGCATCACGATATGTTGAGCTGGCTGGGGGACTGGTGCGATGCGCAACGCCATCCGGTGAGCTGGTCGGTGACGCAGCGTTGGCAAAATGTGGCTCTGGGAATGCCGAGATTGTGTTCGGCGAAGCGGCTGGTCGATGCGATGGTTGAGGAGATTTTCGCACCGCCCCAGCTCATCAGTTGAGCAGGGGCGGTAAGTGAAGCAAAGGCAGGCTTAGTGGTGCAGTGAGTCTGCCGAGGTAGCCACCGTCTCGTTGGCGACCTGGTTTTTATTAAAATGTTTGGCATACAACGCGGTGATAATCGGCACCAGAATGGCGGTGACAATCACGCTGGCGGCAACCAGTGCCGTAGCGGATGCGGCAACCGGTTCAAATGCCGGGTTGATCTGGGCGATAATCACCGGGTTTGCCACCGCAGCGCCTGCGGCAGAAGAGGCTGCCACGCCCGCCGTACCGTTTCCGCCGCCAATGACGCGGTCAGCAATAATCAGCGGGATACCGGTGATGACGATAACCGCGACACCCAGCAGAATGCCCAGCAGACCAGTATCAACGATGACGCTCAGGTTAATCGTGTTGCCCAATGCGAAGCCGAAGAACGGGATCAGCACTGGGGTAGCTTTGCTGAAGAAGGCACGAAGATCGTGATCCAGGTTACCCAACGCAAAACCAATCAGGAACGGTAATACCGCGCCGACAAAATGGTGTGGCTCGAAAGAGGCCAGGCCCGCAGAGCCGAGGATCACCATGGTCATTAACGGACCGGATTCCAGAGACATCAATACAAAGGCGCCAGACTCTTCTTTTGTTCCGTACTGGTTCATCAGGCTGGCGTACAAACCGCCGTTGGTCATGTCCATCGCTGAAACAATGGCCAGTACGGATAGACCGGCAAAGAACCCGGTTTGAATACCGGTATCAGGAATAAATGAAGCGGCAATCATTGCCACTGCCCATGCCACGGCTATTTTGGTTAATACCAGCGTGCCGGATTTGCGTAATACCGTACCGGTTGCCCGTAAATCAATAGATGCGCCGATACAAAAAAACCACACAGCCAGAATTGGCACCGTTCCGCTGATCATACCTTTAGTAAACGAACCGAAATACGCGCCGGTATCCGGAGCTAACGTATTTAACACTGCGCCTAATAACAGAGGAATCAACATCATTCCGCCGGGGATGCGTTCAATCGTGGCTTTAATTTTCATAAACGTCCTCATGTCTTGTCGCAGCTAATACTCGCGAAAGAAAAAATTAATAAATTCAAATGTTTATTCGGATCTTTTAACAAAGAAAACCACTATCTCTTTGTTTTATAAAATCTAACGCGGCATACGTTGAGCGTGTTGCTGCTCCCAGGGATATTGCGTCTGGAATTAGTTTGCATTCATGGGAACATTGATTCAATCAAAATAAAACGATGTTTTAGTTATCTTCATCACATATTCTGAGCAAAAAACCTTAAACGCCATGATTATTAAAAAAGCTGTGATCTTTTTGTGAAGGGATGTAGTGTTTTTTTTGCTAGCAGAATAATAGTGACTATTGTGATTGTTGGTGAAATAAAGCGATGTATTCTTAAATTCCATTGTCAAAAAAGCGCAAGCGTGACATGTAAAAAATCTGACTCAGAATGAGCTGATTTACACATGTTGACGAAATGAAAATTTATATGTGAAGTTGATCACAAATTTAAACACTGTTAGGGTAAAGAGGTCATTAACCGCCCAATCAGGCGTCAACAGGTTCGGTTGTATAACCCTTAACCAGGGTGTGTAAGTAAACCTGCTACGCTTGTTACAGGGAGTGCGCTTGTGCATTCCCCGCTCGGCGATGACCTTGACGCATGCGGCGTTGAGACTCGACTGGAGCGTGACAGGGCTAAGTCTACGAGGACTGGTATGCTTAAAAGGAAAAAAATAAAACCAATAACGCTGCGCGACGTTACCATCATTGATGATGGTAAACTGCGGAAAGCCATTACCGCGGCGTCGTTAGGTAATGCGATGGAGTGGTTTGATTTTGGTGTTTATGGGTTTGTTGCTTACGCATTAGGTAAAGTGTTCTTCCCGGGGGCTGACCCCAGCGTGCAGATGGTTGCCGCACTCGCTACTTTCTCTGTTCCCTTTCTGATTCGACCGCTTGGCGGATTGTTCTTCGGTATGCTTGGCGATAAATACGGTCGTCAGAAGATCCTCGCCATCACCATTGTGATTATGTCGATCAGTACCTTCTGTATCGGTCTCATTCCTTCATATGCCTCGATTGGTATCTGGGCGCCGATTCTGCTGTTGCTGTGTAAGATGGCGCAGGGGTTCTCGGTCGGTGGGGAGTACACCGGGGCGTCGATTTTTGTCGCAGAGTACTCGCCAGACCGTAAGCGCGGATTTATGGGCAGTTGGCTGGACTTCGGCTCGATTGCCGGGTTTGTGCTGGGTGCGGGCGTGGTAGTCCTGATCTCAACTGTCGTCGGCGAAGAAAACTTCCTTGAGTGGGGCTGGCGTATTCCGTTCTTCCTTGCGCTACCGTTAGGGCTGATTGGCCTGTACCTGCGTCATGCGCTGGAAGAAACGCCGGCGTTCCAGCAGCACGTGGATAAACTGGAGCAGGGCGATCGACAGGGTCTGCAGGAAGGTCCGAAGGTTTCGTTTAAAGAGATTGCGACCAAACACTGGCGCAGCCTGCTGGCGTGTATCGGGCTGGTTATTGCTACCAACGTCACCTATTACATGCTGCTCACCTATATGCCGAGCTACCTGTCGCATAACCTGCATTACTCTGAAGACCACGGCGTGTTGATTATTATCGCCATCATGATTGGTATGCTGTTTGTACAGCCGATTATGGGTTTGCTCAGTGACCGCTTTGGACGCCGTCCGTTTGTGATTATGGGCAGTATTGCGCTGTTTGTGCTGGCCATTCCGGCATTTATCCTGATCAACAGTAACGTCATTGGCCTGATTTTCGCCGGGTTACTGATGCTGGCGGTGATCCTCAACTGTTTTACCGGGGTGATGGCGTCAACGTTACCGGCGATGTTCCCGACGCATATTCGCTACAGTGCGCTGGCCGCCGCGTTTAATATCTCGGTATTGGTAGCCGGTCTGACCCCGACGCTGGCCGCATGGCTGGTGGAAAGCTCGCAGAATCTGATGATGCCAGCTTATTATCTGATGGTAATTGCGGTGATAGGTTTAATTACTGGCGTGACCATGAAAGAAACCGCCAATCAGCCGTTGAAAGGGGCCACGCCTGCCGCGTCGGATATTCAGGAAGCGAAAGAGATCCTTGGCGAGCACTACGACAATATTGAGCAGAAAATTGAAGACATCGATCAGGAAATTGCAGAGCTGCAACTTAAGCGTACGCGCCTGGTGCAGCAGCATCCGCGTATTGATGAGTAGTTTTCATGGCTTAAGGTTGGCTTAATATCCTTCAGGCAAACTCTCCTCCATATCCTCGGAGGAGAGTGTCATGAAAACCCGCATTTACGAAAGTTTGACCACCGTGTGCAGCGTACTAATTATCAGCAGCTTTTTGTACGTATGGGTGAGTTCTTACTGATCTTTCGCTAATTCTACCCACGCGCGAGTACCGGTGGTTCCCTGACGATTTTGCAAATAAAAATGCCCGCGATGTAACTGGGTGATTCGACTGACAATGCTCAGTCCCAGCCCAATCCCGCCAAAACGGCTATCCATCCGCACAAACGCTTTGCTCAGTTCCCCGCATTTACTTTCATCAATGCCTGGCCCTTCATCTTCGACGGCCATGACGGCATCATGCTCTGTATTCAGACTAATCGTAATATGGGTGCCTTCCGGGCTGTAGCGATGTGCGTTCTCCACCAGATTTCGCAGCAACATCCGTAAGAGCGTTGCATCGCCACGTACGACAACGTCCACCGTACTTTGCGGTAGGAGCAGCGTCTGCTGGCGCTGGTCCAGCATGGTGCTGAGTTCATCGTAGGAGGGCAGAATCACATCCTCCAGCAGTTTGACGTGCTGATAGCTCCCGGCTGAAAACGACTGTCCGACGCGGGCGAGTTGCAGCAGCTGCGACACGCTATCCATCATTTGGTCAAGGCGGGCAATTAACGGCGAAACATCGACCTTATGAGTTTTGGACAGTAATTCAAGATGCAGGCGCACGCCTGACAGCGGCGTGCGCAGTTCGTGAGCGACATCGGCGGTAAATAAGCGTTCGTTTTCAATCGTGCTGGTTAGCCGCGTTACCAGGTCGTTTAGCGCTGAGACAACCGCCTGGATCTCAATGGTTGAGCTGTGAATTTCAATCGGGGTCAGGTTATCGGCTGCCCGCGCTTCCAGCTCTTTTTGCAGATCCGCCAGCGGGCGAGTAATACGTCGCACTGCCTGGTAGCAAATCAGCAGCGCCAGGCTGACCATAAAGATGCCGGGGACGATCAGGCTGGCGATAGCCTCACGGATCTCATGCATGATGTGGCGATCGTTGTTACGATTTTCGCGCAATGCCTGTTCGAATAACTGTATTTGCTCGGTACTTTCGTGCCACAACCAGAAGGTACTAATCAGCTGAAAGACCAGCAGAATAAGACCAATCGTCAGCATCAGGCGATGACGAAGCGGGAGAGGTTGTTTTAGATATTGCAGCAGCTTCACTTAGCTTTCCTCAGTGGCAACCAGCATATAGCCAAATCCCCTGACCGTGCGGATGCGAGATTTTCCGACTTTGTCGCGCAGGTTGTGAATGTGCACTTCCAGCGTATTGGTCGACGGTTCGTTATCCCAGCTGTAGATGTCGTTATAGAGGATTTCCCGGTGTACCGGGCTGCCCGCTTTGAGCATCAGGCGCGACAGGAGTGCGTATTCTTTTGGCGTTAAGATAACCTCTTGCCCGTCCATCCACACCTGGCGACGACCGATATTCAGCGTCAGGTTGCTGACAATGAGTTCACTTTCACCCTGATTGTTATGCCGACGCAGCAGCGCCCGGATGCGGGCATGCAGTTCTTCCAGTGCGAACGGTTTGACCAGATAGTCATCGGCCCCCACGTCCAGCCCGCTGACCCGGTCTTTCACCGTATCACGGGCGGTGAGGATGAGTACCGGCACGGTGTATTTTTTCTGCCTGATTCGGTTCAGAAAGTGCAGGCCGTCTTCATCCGGTAAGCCCAGGTCGAGGACCACCAGACTGTAATGTCCGCTTTCCAGACACTGCTCCGCTGCACGGGCCGTCGATACGCCGTCGCAGGCATAGCCTTCTGTTTGCGCGGCGAGTATCAGTCCCTGTAATAACAACGTATCGTCTTCAACAATCAGAATTTTCATTCGTTTAGCCTCCCCGGCAGGGTTGCAGAATATCATCTGTCGCCTGGTATTTCTGTGTTTGCACGCCTGTTAATCCCAGCAGGGTAGAGAATAGATTATCCTGTGAGAAATCTTCTGAGCTTGCCCGTTTTTGTAAACATGTCTGAGAGACTTGATAGCGTTGCTGATAATCTTCTGAGAGCCACAGCAGCATCGGCACATGTTTTTGCGTATCTGGCGCAATCGAATACGGCAGGCCGTGCAAATAGACGCCATTTTCCCCTAAGGATTCACCGTGATCGGAAAGATAAACCAGGCTGGTGGTGAAATTATCCTGATGCTCTTTCAGTATATTGATTGCTTTATCAACAATATAGTCAACGTAAACAAGAGTGTTGTCGTAGGTATTGATCAACTGCTGCTGTGAACAATTCTGGATTTCGTTAGTGTCGCAGGTTGGTGTAAATTTCTTGAACTGCGCAGGATAGCGGTTGTAATAGGTCGGGCCGTGGCTGCCGATGGTGTGCAGCACAATCACGCCGTCGCCTTGCAGGTTATTAATATACTCTTCCAGTCCGTGGAACAGCACTTCATCGTAGCATTCGCCGTCAATACACTGTCCTGGCAGGTTCAACTCGGTCATATTCTGGTGTGGTACCCGGTCACAGGCTCCTTTGCAGCCGCCGTCGTTATCGTTCCACAGCACGTTAATTCCTGCGCGCTGAATAATGTCGAGGACGCCTTCCTGATGCTGCGCCAGTTCTTCATCGTAGTGTGCGCGCGGCATATCGGAGAACATGCAGGGTACGGACACTGCCGTTGCCGTTCCGCAGGAGGTGGTGCGGGGGAAATAGACCACATCATCTTTTTCCAGCAGCGGGTTGGTCTGGCGCGAATAGCCAGACAGCGAGAAGTTATCTCCGCGTGAGGTCTCACCGAGAACCACAATTGTCAGGTTCTTACGTTTTTCTTTTACCATTAATGGGTTGCGATGCGCATCTTCGCCAATACGCACCAGCGGTAGGTGGGCCAGCCTCTGGTGTGAATACCAGGACGATGTCGCCACAATGCTGTTGGATGGGCTGAGAGATTTCACCAGCTGTTTATTGTTGCGAAACAGTGAGGCGTAATCTTTGTAGAAGAAGGTGGCGACCAGCACGATCAACAACGCGGACACCAGAATGTTAGCGCCACGGAACAGTACGCTGCGCATTACCGGGGCGATTGGTTTGATTCTTACCCAGCAGGCAATGAGCGCGGCCAGAATTCCGCTCACACCGAGCGTGAGGAGCATTTTTGGCGTCAGCAACGCGAAGGTTTCTGCGGGCGTAGTGTCCATCATGTTGGCGATCATCGAGCGGTCGATGATGATGCCGTAGGTCATGATGAAATATTGGGCCGCTGCGCCAACCAGAATGAAAATGCAGGCCACCAGGCGATTAAGCCACAGGAATGAGGCCAGCGTCAGCACAATGTTCATGACGCTGAATGCGACGACTGGCATCGACAAAAACACCAGCACGTTACGCACGGAATCCAGCGGCAGGACTTGCAGCACTTGTTTGTAGAACGCAATGTTCAGAAAAGTTGCAAGATAAATTGAGATCAGCAGAATCCAGCTGATTAGACCGAGAACAGGCCTTTTAAACAGGTGCTTTAACATTAAGGGGGTTCCATCGACTAAGTGGTGCAAATCCTCTCAAAGTAAAGTTAAGCCAACCTTAAGTTCTTAATGTTGATTCCGAATCGCGGTAGGAAAATCCAGGCCCGATGAAGTTATGTCATCGGGCCACTACGGTGAGTTGCGTTAGTTATTGTTTACCGGGGCATCCAAAGGATACGGATTTTTATGGATTCGGTTGTAGTTCAGAGCGTACAGCGCAGTAATGATCATCAGCGTGACGAACGACCACATCACTTCTTTAGCACCGGAACCGATAACCGCCCAGATACAATAGACAAACGCGATAAAGGTTACTGCCAGGTACACTGGGCGCGCTTTGCCGAAATGACCATGGCCGAGCAGCAGCAATGCCGCGCAGGTGTACAGATATGGCACCAGGGTGAAGATAACGGAGACCGAAGAGACCAGACCAAATTCTTTCGCGGCGTTCGGCGACATGCTGCTGAACTGGAAGATGGTCATCAGGATACCGACAATAATTAACCCGGCTACCGGCGTACCGGCTTTGTTGACGCGGGCAAAAATCGGCGGGAACAGGCCATCATCGGCTGCCGCTTTGGCAGTTTGTCCGGCAAGTAGCGTCCAGCCGCCCAGAGAACCGAGGCACCCGGCAGCCGCACAGAAGGAGACAATCGCCCCTGCGGTGTCACCCAGCGCCATTCGAGCGGCATCGCCGAACGGGGAAGCTGAAACACGCAGCGCAGCATTAGGGATCATACCCATAATCGCCGTGGTGGAGAGCACATAGCAAACCGCGGCAATCAGCACGCCACCAATAGTGGCAATAGGCACGTTACGTTTAGGGTTTTTAACCACGCCTGCCGCGACGGAGGCGCTTTCCACCCCAATAAATGACCACAAGGTTACGTTCAGAGTACTTTGAATCGCGCCGAAGGTGTTCATGCCGCTGACGTTCCAGGCCGCCATATAAGTTTCACCGCGGAACCAGAACCAGCCGAAGACGGCAATACCGACGATGGGCACCAGCGCCAGAACCGTTGCGACGGCCTGTACACGGGTGATCATTTTTGGTCCGACAATGTTCAGCAATACGAAGATCCACAGTACCACAACGCAGGTCAGTGTCAGGACCAACGGATCTTTTAAGATGGGGAAGAAGTAGCTCAGGTAACCGACGCCGATGACCACCATGGCGATGTTACCTATCCAGCAGGCCAGCCAGTACAGCACGTTGGTCTGGTAACCTAAAAAAGGGCCGAAACAGCGGCGGGCATAAGCGTAAGAACCACCGGGACTGGAGTCTAAGGACGACATTTTCGCATACACCATCGACAGCGCTAAAGCACCGATAATAGTGACCAACCATCCGTAGATTGCAATCCCGCCAGTTGACGCCAGGTTTGCGGGTAGCAGGAATACACCGGAACCCATGATATTCCCCGACACCATAAGGGTGACGGGGATTAATCCCACTTTGTGAGCATCAGCATCCGTCGACATATTTTTTAACTCCTGATTAGGATAAATGACGTCTTATCATACCTCTTCAGAAGACTATTTTATGATGGCGGACCAGGGGTATCGCCAATGCTGATATTATTATGGCTTATTGCTAACTGATTAAAAATCAGGTAGCGGATTGCTCCCTATGTTGACTAACATAATGCAGTGGCGTCATCCCATAGAACTCTTTGAAAACGGAAATAAAGTATGAGGTACTGTTATATCCGCACAGTTGAGAGACCTGAGAAATGTTTTTTCCGTCCATCATTAATTGATTGACGGCGTAACGCATACGACACGTAGTTATTATTTGACTGTAACTGGTGTTTTCATTTTTGAGCTTTTTCTTTAACAAACTGGGGCTCAGGCATAAGCAGCTGGCGACCATGCTTAAATTCCAGTCTTTATGGATATCGCTCTCGATAATGTGGTACACGCAGTCGCTGACGCAATTGCGTAGCATATGCATGAGCAGGGAGATAAACTTTTTGCTGTCGAGAAAACGTGATAACACTGTGAACAGAAGCGAACGAGTACGTTCGTATTCACCTTCATCCACCGTTTCCATCACGCTATGTTGAGCAGCTGCCCGGAAGATATCCGGCGTCAGGCAGACGGCGGTCATGACCGGATTGGCACTACGTTGCCAGGGAGGGATCTGTGACAGATCTTTGTTTAAGAATCGAAGATAGTCTTTAATAATTTCACGACTGATGTGTACGACCAGTGCGTTATTAAGTGATGATAAATCAATAATATTATTATCGCATGCTACCAGTGCCATGTTGTTGGCTTTTAAACTGATGGCTTCTTTTCCGTTAATCCTTAACCAAACATCCTTCTCCGTTAATACAACAACACAAGCTGCTCTGCTGCAAACCCTCATACCCAAACTCCAGGAATATGAACATAAAACACCGTAACCCACCAAATCAGGTGAATCAAATCGGTTAAATAGAATTGTATGATGAAACCAGGACTGCAATAAAATAACGTGTCTGAAATTAATTACAATATTTGGAGGGATTTTTCTTATGTACACATTTTTGTACGGAGTGGAAACTGGCGTTTTTTGTATGTAAAAAAAGCGCGGGGTGGTCCCGCGCAAAAAGGTATGACAGTGTTATTGTTTTGCAGCAATACTCAGGAATTACTCAAGAATGACATGTCTACCTTAAACATCGGACTCTCTAAAAAGAGACATTATGCTTTCACGCACATGACGTGATACACACCGTCAATAATTTCCGTTCCTTCGGTTTCATGTTCAAATCCAGGGAAGTGGTGGTCCCAGGACTGCAACGAACGCAGGTACCCAATTTGCGGGCTGTTGGCATCGCCAAAGTTTTCACCGGACAGCAGCATCGGAATTCCCGGTGGGTAAGGGATCACGGAGTTTGCCGCAATACGTCCCGCCAGATTTTCAATCGCGACCATCTCAACGTTGTCACTGACTATCGCGTTGTAAGCGTCACGCGGGGTAATATTCGCATCCGGCAGACCGGAGTAAGCGGCGTTGAGCCGGCTGCCTGGGTTGTTCTCTTTCAGCCAGGCAAACATGGTGTCGCCCAGATCGTGAATACCCATGTTGGCATAAGTGTCAGGATGTTCTTCCACCAGTTCTGGCATAACCTGTGACAGCGGTGTATTGGCATCGTAGTGGTGTTTGAAAGAGCACAACGTGTTGATTAATGTGCCCCATTTACCACGGGTAATCCCCATGGAGAACAGGAACATAATCTGGAAGTCGGTGGTACGTGTCGGCACGATACCGTGGCGGCCAAGCCAGGCGGTAACCAGCGCTGCCGGTACGCCGTTCTCTTCCAGTTCGCCATCGTCGCCCATCCCCGGAGCCAGAATGCTGACTTTGATTGGGTCCAGCATGCTCCAGTTATCCGGCAGGTCTTTAAAGCCGTGCCAGGATTCACCCGGACGCATCACCCAGCAATTCTGATCGGTTGCCAGCAATGTAGCTGGCGCGTCGGCAAAGTCATAGGTTTTACCGGTCTGCGGATCGGTTACCACTTCTTTGTTCCACGGTTTGAAGAACCAGTCGCCTTCGGCGGTGAATTCTTTGTACAACCTTGCCATGGCCTGACGGAAATCGACCGCTTCGTCGATCACTTCCTGAGTGAGTGACAGGCCGCTGTTACCGTCCATCATGGAGACCGCCACGTCGTTTGATGCGCAGATGGCATACAACGGAGAAGTGGTGGCGTGCATCATGTACGCCTGGTTAAAGCGGGAGAAGTTCACGGCTCCACGACCTTCACGGACGTGAATGTAAGATGCCTGAGAGAGCGCATTCAGCAGTTTGTGGGTCGAGTGGGTGGCAAAAACGGTAGGGCCGTTGTGATCGCCCGGCGCGCCACGCATGGCGTAGTGATCGGTATAAATTGGGTTGAAGCGGGCATAACCGTACCAGGCCTCATCGAAGTGGATGCGATCGCTGGTTTGCGCGAGCAGATCCTGCGCTTCTTTGGCGTTGTAGCAAACACCGTCGTAGGTACAGTTGGTCACAACGCTGTAAGACGGTTTTTGCCCGGCCTTGCTTTTGGTCAGCGGGCTTTCGCTGATTTTTTTCTGCAATGTTTCAGGCTGCATTTCCTGCGGGTAGATAGGTCCGATAATGCCGTACCGGTTGCGGCTCGGTACCATGTACACCGGTTTTGCCCCAGTGAGGATCAGCCCCTGCTCGATAGATTTGTGGCAGTTACGATCCAACACCACGACGTCATTGTCGGTCATACAAGCCTGCATGATGGTGCGGTTAGAGCCGGAAGTCCCGACCACCACGGACCAGGAACGATCGGCGCCGAACACGCGGGCAGCATTTTTTTCACTTTCCCCAAATGCGCCAGTATGGTCGAGTAAAGAACCGAGATTGGTACGTTCAATCCCCATGTCGGTACGGAACAGATTTTCACCGTAGTAGTCATGGTACAGTCGACCGGCAGGCGTTTTGGTGAAACCGACACCGCCCTGGTGACCAGGAGCCGCCCAGGAATACTCATGGACATTACTGTATTTCATCAGGGCGTTGAACAGCGGCGGTAACAATTGCTGACGATAGCGAGTCATCGCTGCGATGGCGCGGCCAGCGATAAAGTCAGCGCTGTCCTCCAGAATCCAGGCGAATTCATCGACAAGCTCCAGCAGGTCGCGATCCAGTGACGCGGTGGCCTTTTCCCGATCGCCCAGCAGGAAAACAGGAACGTTTTGCTGGCGCTCGTGGAGCTTACCGATCAATTGCCTGACATTCAGGTGCTCGTCTTGTTGTTCCATTTGATAGCTGAACATCAGGCAATCAATGGCTTCATTTGCGGCGAGGATGGCATAACCATCGTCGAATGAGGTGGACTTAATGACGGTAACATTTTGGCGGCTTAAAGCATCGGCCAGACGTTCGACAGCGCTACCGACCCAGGTGTCCTGATGCAGAAACTCACTTTCAACAATTAATACTTTCATCATCTTTTACCCGGTTGTGGAAAGGTTGCAATTTAGGGATTGCAGACACACCGTATGAATGTGACGTAGGCAAGTATTATCCTGACAAAATGGCCTGTAAAGCGGGTGAAAAATAGTCTGATTTGACTTTATTATTTTATTAAACAAATGGTTGCGTTTACTTGTTGTCGGTTTTCTACTGCCGTTTATCGACAGGGGGAATATTTTTTTGGCTGATACTGATATCAGCGAATGATATCAACCCGCCATTGTTTGCCGACGCTGCTGGCTCAGTTTACGGTACTGCTGCGGCGACATGCCGACAAACTTGCTGAAGGTGTCATAAAAACGGCTGCTGGATCGGAATCCGGCAGTCAATGCGACGTCGAGAATGGTTTTATCGGTATCGCTAAGCAATGCGCGGACGTGATTGATCCGCATGGCGGTGATGTACTGCTTCATGGTGAGTTGCATCACGCGCTGGAAAATCCCCATCGCGTAGTTGGCATTGAGCTTCACGTGCTCCGCAACGTCGTTGATGGTAAGCGCCTGATCGTAGTTATCAGCAATAAAGCTCAACATTTGGCTGACGTAAAACTGGGCATGCCGTGAGGCGCTATTTTTATGCGTGCGTGAGGTTTTGTTGACCAGAATAGGTTCCCATCCAGAAAGGCTAAACCGCTTTAACATCAGGCCGATTTCATCGATCGCCAACTGGCGAATTTGCTCATTTGGGCTGTTCGCTTCCTGCTGCCAGCGCAGCACTTCAAAGGTACTGAGTTGCTGGGTCGCGAGCGATTTGACGACCATGCCATGGGTAACATGATTGATAAGCTCCCGATCCAGTGGCCAGGAGAGAAACAGATGCATCGGTAAGCTGAAAATCGCCATCTGCTTGCAGTTGCCGGGGCGGGTGAGTTGATGTGGGGTACAGGCCCAGAATAGGGTGATATGTCCTTGTTTTATCTTTACGACTTCGTTGTTGATCAAATACTCCACATCGCCGTCAAACGGTACGTTGACTTCCACCTGACCGTGCCAGTGGCTGGCAGGCATAGCATGCGGTGAACGCAGCTCAATATCCATCCGCTGATATTCAGAGTAGAGCGACAGCGGGCTGCGGGTCTGTTTTTCGTCGCCATTACACATATGCGGGTCGGGCGGGAGAAAGACTATCGGCTCTGTACTCATCATCACTCCATTTCCTGAATTATCAGAATCATGTCTCATCCGCAGAAAAGAAACCGCGAAGGGGGGCACAAAACCGGTCGCTATGAATGATAGTAGACCGATTATCAGGCCGGATACTCTGCTTTTTAGGTGATTTAATCCCAAAAACTCAGATCGTCACACGGCTGACAGAGGATCTGAGTTTTTGGGAATGCTCATGAGGGAAAACGGAGGTTTTCACCCGGGCGGCGTGCCACCATGACCGTGTTCACTACTGTTCTGGAGAGTCATGATGTCTGCACCCAAAATTACCTTTATCGGCGCCGGTTCGACGATTTTCGTCAAAAATATCCTCGGGGACGTTTTTCATCGCGATGCGTTGAAGTCGGCGCATATCGCCTTGATGGATGTCGATCCTACACGTCTGGAAGAGTCACACATTGTTGTGCGTAAACTGATGGATTCTGCGGGTGCATCCGGGCATATCACCTGTTATAGCGATCAAAAAGCGGCATTGCAGGATGCTGATTTTGTGGTTGTCGCTTTCCAGATTGGCGGCTATGAACCCTGTACCGTTACCGATTTTGCGGTGTGTAAACGTCATGGTCTGGAGCAGACGATTGCCGACACTCTGGGGCCGGGCGGCATCATGCGTGCGCTGCGCACTATCCCGCATTTATGGCAGATTTGTGAGGACATGACGGAAGTCTGCCCGCAGGCCACCATGCTTAACTACGTTAACCCGATGGCGATGAACACCTGGGCAATGTATGCGCGCTATCCGCATATCAAGCAGGTTGGGTTGTGCCATTCAGTACAGGGCACGGCGGAAGAGCTGGCGCGGGATCTGGATATTGATCCTGCTTCGCTACGTTATCGTTGCGCCGGGATCAACCACATGGCGTTTTATCTGGAGCTGGAGCGTAAAACGGCTGATGGGGGCTATGTGGATCTCTACCCGGAACTGTTGGCGGCTTATGATTCCGGTCAGGCACCGAAACCGAATATTCATGGGAATACCCGTTGCCAGAACATTGTGCGTTATGAAATGTTCAAAAAACTGGGCTTTTTCGTCACCGAGTCATCGGAACACTTTGCGGAATATACGCCGTGGTTTATTAAACCGGGGCGTGAAGATCTGATTGAACGCTACAAGGTTCCACTGGATGAATATCCTAAACGCTGCGTGGAACAGGTGGCGAACTGGAATAAAGAGCTGGAAGAGTACAAAACGGCGGCGCGGATCGATATTAAGCCGTCGCGCGAATATGCCAGCACTATCATGAACGCTATCTGGACTGGTGAACCAAGCGTGGTGTATGGCAACGTTCGTAATGACCATCTGATCGATAACCTGCCGCAAGGCTGTTGCGTGGAGGTAGCTTGCCTGGTTGATGCGAATGGTATTCAGCCAACGAAGGTGGGGACGCTCCCGTCCCATTTGGCGGCCATGATGCAAACCAATATCAATGTTCAGACCCTGCTAACGGAAGCCATTCTGACGGAAAATCGCGATCGCGTTTATCACGCGGCGATGATGGATCCGCATACCGCCGCGGTATTGGGAATTGAGGAGATTTATGCGCTGGTGGACGATCTAATCGCCTCCCATGGCGACTGGCTGCCAGCCTGGTTACATCGTTAACACACAATCACGCCGGGCAGAGTATCCGGCGTTTAACGTCTGACGTTTCCTCTTACAGAAGGCGGGCGCTGGTAACAGCGACCCGATACCCTATGAGCATCTCTCTGACTACAAAACTCAGTTACGGATTTGGCGCGTTTGGTAAGGATTTCGCTATCGGTATCGTGTACATGTACCTGATGTATTACTACACCGACGTGGTGGGATTATCGGTGGGCGTCGTCGGAACTTTGTTCCTGGTGGCAAAAATATGGAACGCGTTTAACGATCCGGTGATGGGTTGGATAGTGAATGCCACCCGGTCGCGTTGGGGAAAATTTAAACCCTGGATCTTACTCGGTACGCTGGCGAACTCGTTGGTGCTGTTTTTGCTTTTTAGCGCACATCTGTTTGAGGGGACGGCGCAAATCGTTTTTGTTTGTGTGACGTACATATTGTGGGGGATGACCTACACCATTATGGATATTCCATTCTGGTCGCTGGTCCCCACGATTACGCTGGATAAACGCGAGCGTGAACAACTGGTGCCGTTCCCTCGTTTCTTCGCCAGCCTTGCAGGGTTTGTCACCGCGGGCGTGACGCTACCCTTTGTAAACTATGTTGGCGGCGCGGATCGCGGGTTCGGTTTTCAGATGTTTACGCTGGTGCTGATCGCATTTTTTATTGTTTCTACCCTCGTAACCTTGCGCAATGTGCACGAAGTGTATTCCTCTGACAGCGAAGCCACGGCAGACAGCACCCGGCTGACGCTGAAATCAATCCTTGCGCTTATCTACAAAAACGATCAGCTTTCCTGCCTGCTGGGTATGGCGCTGGCTTACAACGTGGCGTCCAATATCATTACTGGTTTTGCGATTTATTACTTCACCTACGTGGTGGGTGATGCTGACCTTTTCCCATACTACCTCTCCTATGCCGGAGCGGCTAACTTGCTGACATTGATTCTCTTTCCCCGTCTGTCAAAGGCGCTTTCTCGCCGGATACTGTGGGCTGGCGCTTCGGTTATGCCGGTTCTGAGCGCAGGCGTATTGCTGATTATGGCACTGGGGGCATTCCACAATACTTTCCTGATTGTTACCGCAGGGATCCTTCTGAACATTGGTACGGCACTGTTCTGGGTACTTCAGGTGATTATGGTGGCGGACACCGTAGATTACGGCGAGTATAAGTTTAACGTCCGCTGCGAGAGTATTGCCTATGCCGTGCAGACGATGGTGGTCAAAGGTGGCTCGGCGTTTTCTGCTTTCTTTATTGCGGTGGTGCTGGGATTGATTGGTTATGTTCCGAATGCAACGCAATCCGCTGAGACCATTCTTGGCATGCAGTTCATCATGATCGCGCTGCCGACGCTCTTCTTCATTGTGACACTGGTGCTCTATTTCCGTTACTACCGGTTAAATGGCGATATGCTGCGTAAGATTCAGATCCACCTGCTGGATAAATACCGAAAAGTACCGTCGCCCGTCAAGCAGTCGAATACCCCGGAGATACCGGTGGTAGTGGCCAGCGATGCGAAGGCGTAGCTATGGAATGGCATTCCTGGATTGGCTATCTGGCGGCAACGCTGACGACGCTCTCTTTTTTGCCGCAGGCGATTAAGGTCATTACCACCCGCAACACCCAAGGTATCTCCGGTTTAATGTATGTGATGTTTGTGTGCGGGTTGGTTTTGTGGCTGGTTTATGGGTTATTGATTGACGATACCGCCGTCAGTATGGCGAACTTTCTGACGCTGCTGTTCGCCTTGCCGATTCTGGTTATCAAATCGCGTAATGGGTAGGGCAGATTGCCGGATAAGCGTTAGCGCTATCCGGCGATTTTTAACTGTCTGTTGTGCCAGCCCGCCAGCACGAGCACCGTCGTTAGCGCGCCGAGCAGGGCGCAGAACATATCCGACTGGGTATCCCACGGGTCGCCTTGCGTACCCAGAAAATCATCGGCTCCCTGGCCCATCGCCAGTGCCGCCCACCATTCGATCAGCTCATACATCGCGCTAATCGCCAGCGCTACGCAGCAGACCAAAAAAGCCAGCATTTTGCGGCCACGAACGCGATTCCCGCGCACTAAAATCTCTCTTGCCGCTAGTGCAGGTACCAGCCCCTGGAAGAAGTGACCCAGCTTGTCATACGGGTTACGACTGAGATCCAGCCATTCCTGAACCTGAAAACCGACGGGAACTTTGGCGTAGGTATACATACCGCCGACCATCAGAATGATGGCGTGCAAAAAAATGAGCGTGTAGAGCAATGGCGTCAGCGGATACTGTTTTTTGGTCGCCAGCAATAATGGGACGACAATAATGACCGGCGTGACTTCCATCAGCCAGGTGATCTTCTCCGAGGCTGAGATACCGGTGTAGATAAGAATCAGCGTCAGCAGCAGCGCGCCAGTATGCAAGATTGTGACGTTCAGGGTACGAAGCATTGCGAATTCACAAGTAATGGAAAAGGTCACTATTCCCTGTGCGCAACAAAAATTCAAGGTCAGTAAATGGGGGGATAAAGGAGGCCCGGGGGGATCACTGGACTGACGCCAAAAAACGGGTGTCAGTCCAGTGCCGGGCCGAATGGGTTTACTTCGCGCAGTTAGCGCATTGTTTGCTGACGATTTGCTGGAAGAAATCGTTGCCTTTGTCATCGACCAGGATGAAAGCCGGGAAATCTTCTACTTCGATTTTCCAGATTGCTTCCATACCCAGCTCCGGGTATTCCACGCATTCCAGATGCTTAATGCTCTGCTGCGCCAGTACCGCTGCCGGACCACCGATGCTGCCTAAGTAGAAGCCGCCGTGTTTGTGGCAGGCGTCAGTTACCTGCTGGCTACGGTTACCTTTCGCCAACATGATCATGCTGCCGCCATGGGACTGCAGCAGGTCAACATAGGAGTCCATGCGACCCGCAGTGGTTGGGCCTAAAGAGCCAGACGGATAACCCGCAGGGGTTTTGGCCGGACCCGCATAGTAGATCGGGTGATCTTTCACGTACTGTGGCAGGCCTTCGCCGGACTCAATACGTTCTTTTAGCTTCGCGTGGGCGATATCGCGACCGACAATGATAGTGCCGCTCAGCGACAGACGAGTAGAAACCGGGTACTGAGAAAGCTGGGCAAGGATCTCTTTCATTGGGCGGTTGAGGTCAACTTTGACCACTTCACCTTCGCCTGCCTGGCGCAGGGATTCCGGAATGTATTGAGCTGGATTGTGTTCCAGTTTTTCAATCCAGATCCCTTCGCGGTTAATCTTGGCCTTAATGTTACGATCTGCGGAGCAAGAGACGCCCATACCAACCGGGCAGGACGCGCCGTGGCGAGGCAGGCGGATCACGCGGATATCGTGCGCGAAGTATTTCCCGCCAAACTGGGCTCCGAGGCCGAGTTTCTGCGCTTCTTCCAGCAGTTCCTGTTCCAGTTGCAGATCGCGGAACGCCTGGCCGTGCGCATTACCTTCAGTCGGCAGTGCGTCATAGTAGTGTGTGCTGGCCAGCTTCACCGTTTTCAGGGTGCTTTCCGCTGACGTGCCGCCAATGACAAATGCAATATGATACGGCGGGCAAGCTGCAGTACCCAGCGTACGCATTTTCTCCACCAGGAAGTTTTTCAGTTTGCCGGGAGTCAGCAGCGCTTTGGTTTCCTGATACAGATAGGTTTTGTTCGCTGAACCGCCGCCTTTGGCTACGCACAGGAATTTGTATTCGTCGCCGTCCACGCTGTACAGATCGATTTGTGCGGGCAGGTTGGTGCCAGTATTCACTTCTTTGTACATATCCAGCGCCGCGTTTTGCGAGTAGCGCAGGTTATCTTCAATATAGGTATTAAATACGCCTTTAGAGAGTGCCGCTTCGTCGCCGCCACCGGTCCAGACACGCTGACCTTTTTTCCCCATGATAATGGCCGTACCGGTGTCCTGGCAGGTTGGCAACACGCCTTTGGCGGCGATTTCGGAGTTTCTCAGGAACTGCAGCGCGACATACTTATCGTTTTCGCTGGCTTCGGGATCATGGAGGATTGAGGCGACTTGCTGTTGGTGTTCAGGGCGGAGCATGAAGGAGGCGTCGTGGAAGGCTTGCTGGGCCAGTAGCGTAAGTGCTTCAGGAGCTACTTTCAGGATTGTTTCGCCTTCAAACTCGCCAACGCTGACGTGATCGGATGTCAGCAGGTAGTACTCAGTTTTGTCTTCCCCCAGTGGGAAAGCCGCCTGGTAAGTGAATTCAACTTTTGACATTTGCTTCCAGCCTTTTCATTTTTCTCAGGAATTTTAAAATTCTCTGCGTCTTAACGGTGGCGTGCCGTACCAAAACGGACGGCACGCGAACTGTAATTACAGGAAACCGTACATTGCGGCGAAGATCCAACCAAAGACACAGGATACGCTTACGCCGATCAAACCAGGCAGAATGAAACTGTGGTTGATAACGAAGCGGCCAATGTGGGTAGTGCCGGAACGGTCAAACTGAATTGCCGCCAGATCGCTTGGGTAAGTCGGCAGAATGTAGTAACCGTAACATGCCGGAGCGGAAGCCACGATGTATGCTGGATCGACCCCAATTGCCAGCGCGACCGGAACAATCGCCGCCAGCGCCGCTGCCTGAGAGTTTACAAATTTAGATACCAGCAGCAGAACAATTGCATAGGCCCACGGATACTCTTTCACCATGTTGCCCAGCACACCTTCGATTTCTGCCATGTGCGCACCGAACATGGTTTCTGCCATCCAGGCAATACCGTACACCGCCACAATCGCGATCATACCGGAACGGAAGACTTCGTTTTTAGATATTGAAGCGGGATTGGTCTTCGTCAGGATAATAATCAGCGCACCGGTCAGCAGCATGAACATCTGGATGACCAGTACCATTGACAGCGGTTTGCCGCTGAAGGTAGGACGCAGTTCAGAGAACGCGCCGAGCACGGCAACAACGGCGATAGCGGCAAGGAAGATCCACATGGCCAGCCAGTTGCTTTTCGGCAGCTTTTTGTCTAACAGCGTGGCGGTATCGCCATAAACGTAGTTGTGGTTTTCAGGTACGGAAATAAACTTCTGGAACTCTTCATCTTTATCCAGATCTTTACCACGAAACCAGCTGAAGATACCGATCGCCAGGATACCCAACAGGGTAGACGGGATGGTGATGCTGAGCAGGTCGAGGAATTCGAGATGCTTGCCTTCAAACGTTACGTTACCCAGCATGGCGACCAGTGAAACAACGGCTACGGAAACAGGGCTGGCGATAATCCCCATCTGCGCACCGATAGAGCTCGCCGCCATCGGACGTTCCGGGCGAATATTGTTCTTAATGGCAACGTCATAAATGATTGGCAGGATGGTGTATACCACGTGGCCTGTACCACAGAGAATCGTCAGGGTGCAGGTCACGAACGGGGCGACGATGGAAACGTATTTTGGGTTACGGCGCAGCAGCTTTTCAGCAATTTGCAGCATAACGTCAAGGCCACCTGAGGCTTGCAAGGTTGCCGATGCGGCGACCACGGCAATAATAACCAGCATGACATCTACAGGCGGTTTACCCGGCTGAAGATGGAAAACGAAAACCAGAATGACCAGGCCGATACCGCCTAATAAACCCAGCGCGATACCGCCCTTTCTGGCACCATAAAACAAACATATTAATATTATGAGAAGTTGTATACTAAATAACATTTTATTTACCCTCGCGAAAAACCCAGTCAATTTTTTGAAAAATGGATCTGTGCCACATTCTTTTTTGCCGGAATAGGCATCAAAAAATGGTCAGTATTCGATATGTCCGTATTTGCGATTAATGTTCAAATGTCTTGCTAGAATGTTTTCTTAAAATTATGGTGATATTTGGCTTTTTTCTGTGGTGTTGATCAGAGGAAAGTATCCTCAGGCGATGGGAAGCAGGGCTGGGTGTGGAGAGCTGCGGTTGACGCTGTAATTTATCTGTTTTGCGTTTTCCGCTATTACGTGAACCACCGACAAAATGGGTGAGTAGATTATTTATGTGATCACGCTCGCGCCATTTCATGATGTAATGAGGTTGGCGTGCGGATACTTTTACTTGCTCACAAAAATGTACGGTGTCCATGGTACGTAGCATGGTCTCCATTGCTACCAGTCTAGATTTTGTATGTCTGGTTATTTTCAGACTAATCCTTTATGGGTAAAAATACACACTCTGCGAGTTAGATAATACTTAATTAACTTTTGTTAGCGATTTTGAAATTAAAAACAGTGTGACGTTAATCAATATTAAAATAATACATTTAACATGCTGGATACAAATACATTTGATCTAACGCAAATTTATAATTCTGCAGCATGAGTCAGCAAAATAGGGATTTTTCATTATTTTAATAATTGTTACTTTCAAATAACAAATAATCCCAATATGTTTTTATTGGCAATATTGTTTAAGCAATGAGTAGTGCTCAGCCTGAACGCGGTAACGATAAACCGGTCTACCGGTTACGCCATAATGGATGCTGGTAAATAATATGTGACAATTGACGAGCCAGATAAGATATTTACGGCATGAGACGCGCGAGATATTAACCTCGTTAGCCAGCTCATCGGTGGAGAACTCCTGATCCTGATGCTCATCAATCCACTGACACAGCGTGCGTAACGTTTGTGGCGTTAACCCTTTAGGTAAGCGCCGCGCTTCCTGCTCATTAGAGGAACTTCCATGAATCAACTGGTCAAGCTCAGACTGTTCATAGTACTGATGCTTTTCCATTTCGTTTTTCTTTTGTAACCACCCGGTAAGCGCTTCTTCAAAACGGGATGCCTGAAAAGGTTTGATCAGGTAGTCAACGACACCATAGTGAAGGGAGTCTTTGATAGTCGTTGCGTCAGCGGCGGAAGAGATGACAATAACATCACACTTGCAACCTTCGCTGTGCAGAACGGGCAACAGATCCAGACCGTTTTCTTTTTGCATATAAATATCAAGCAAAATCAGGTCGATATGATTACCGCTATGAAAGATTATCTCTTTCGCTTTCTCCAGCGTGGAGGCTGTGCCGCAGCAATGAAACCCGGAGAGTTGTGCAACATAACGACGGTTTAATTCCGCTACCATTGCATCGTCATCGACAATTAAGACATTGATCATCTGCTGGCCCTCTCACCATTCCACGGTAACTGTACAAAAAATTGGGTGAAGATCCCAGGTTCAGACTCGACGGAAATATTGCCGCCAACGTTTTCAACCTGTTGTTTAACAAGCGCTAAACCAACGCCCCGTTCGGTTCCTTTTGACGAAACGCCCTTCTCAAAGATGTGCTCAATGTGTTCGGGGGCGATCCCCGGACCATCGTCATTCACTTCGCAATGCAACCAGCCGTGTCGATAATGCAAGGATACGCTGATCTCGCCCCCAGGTTCTTGACCTAGCGCTTCCAGGGCGTTTTCAATTAAATTCCCCAGAACGGTAATCAGCACTGCCACCTGATCTTCGTTGCTGTTTTCCGGCAACTGGCTTTCATTGCTGATCACCAGGCTATGGCCTAAATCAGATGTGCGATTAATCTTACTGAGTAAAAATCCTGCGATCACCGGGGATTTAATTTTTCCTAACAGCGAGCCAATCTCTTCCTGATAATTGTTCGCGGTCTTCAGGATATAATTTTCAAGCTGCTTATAACTTTTCAGATGCAATAATCCCAGAATCACGTGCAATTTATTCATAAATTCGTGGGATCGTTCACGAAGTGCGTCGGCATAGTTAACCATACCGTCCAGACGCTGCATCAGTTTTCGGACTTCAGTTTTGTCTCTGAAGGTTGAAATGGCCCCGATGATTTTACCGTTGCTGAGCACCGGAACTGTGTTTATCAAGAGTAGTCGATCCTTCACCATGATCTCTTCATCGCGACGCGGCGTACCATTATGTAGTACCTGTGAAAAATCGACCACCTGTGACCACGCGTGGCTGAGCGTAGAGAGCTGAGCATCGTCTTGCGATTTGTGGTAATCCAGTAGCTCCTGCGCCGCTTGGTTTATCAGCGTTACCTCACCGCATTCGTCAACGGCAATGACGCCTTCCTTTATAGAATGCAACATCGCCTGGCGTTGTTCGAACAGATTGGATATTTCATAAGGTTCCAGGCCAAACAGAATGCGCTTGAGGACTTTAACGAATATCCATGTGCCGAGTAGCCCAACCAGTACACCAAATAAGATGGACCAGATGATGCTACCGCGACTGTTATTGATCTGTTCAGCAACTCTGCTTAGCTCAAGACCGATCGCCACGACGCCAATTTGTCGGTGATGCTCGTCATAGATTGGGGTGAAAACACGCAGGGCTTGTGCCAGGAACCCGCGATTAATAGCCACATTCTCTTTGCCTTGCAGGGCCAGCAAAATGTCATCACCTTTAAACGGCTGGCCAATTCGTTGCGCTTCGGGATGGGAGTAACGAATGCTCTGCATATCGGTGACTACAATGAACAAAAAGTCATTGCTCTTATTCACCGCCTGGGCAATCTCCTGAATGCCACTTTCTTCGGGCTTCTTCATTAGCCCCTGACGGATTTCTGGAGAATTCGCCAGCGTTCGTGCGACAGCAAGCGCTTTATCAGCTAGCGCATCGCGCGTCATATTACTTATTTGCGAGAAATAAATCAGATGAACGACAAGCAGCACAGAGAAGAGTACCGCACTGACCATGAGGATCACGGTGGTGCCGAGCTTCATCGGGCGTTTGCGTATAGCAGTACGTTGCAGAGAGTGTCTCATCACGGTCCTGGAATCACGGTTTGTACGGGTATTATCGCCTGATGGGGTATGTAATTCAAAGGTGGTAGGGCTATGGGGCATAGGCTACCTGTACTTTTCTTCTTTTATATAACGTAGCGCGAATTTCTTTCTATATAGAGAATAGAGATTTCCTTATCTGTTTTTCTACTTTTCAGCGATGGTGGCCGCTAATCTTCTTACGATTGTGGATAACTCTGTGTGTAAATGGGTATAAAGCGGGGTTTTGCTGTGGAATGCAGCACTCAGTCATTTTTCTGTCATTTAAGGGTTGCGGGCTGCAGGAAACTCCCTATAATG
>NZ_JAOWID010000027.1:0-6781 GCF_030332285.1 Citrobacter sp. Cu096 | reverse complement strand
TTAAATATCAATTCTATTATATTTTATCCCCTGTTACATTCAGATAAATTAGTCCGGAGCATAGGCCCGAAAAAGAAAGAGAAAGGAGTTTACGGGACGTTGATTTATCCTGACGGTACGACTGTTCCGAAAACAGAGACCTTCCCTGACATTGACGTATTGAAGCAATTTATAAAATGATGAAGGACAGATAAATCGATTATATTGTCATAAGTATAGTTCTCTTTTTTCATTTCAACCGTTTTAAGTTAACTATCTGTTTATGGATTAAAACTTTGTCGAGGGATTGGTAGATGATATAGAAATATTTATTTTTCGCTCCACTGGTAATCTTATCGGGTTGTGTTTCAGAGCGGAACCGGACATTATCTCCACCAGAAGATACCCAATGGGTCATGATGGGAGAACCATGTACTTGAAGAACTGGTCGTGCTGGCGGGGTTATATTAGATGAATATTGATGTGGGGATATTAGTGAAGAAACTTGGTAAGCCGTATCGAGAAATTTATAGCTAAGGTTTATAGGAGTGGCTGTAGCTTACATATTACCAGCTCCAGAACAAAATATTACGGCTTCATTTGATTATAATATTCATTTGTATAAATAATGACTTTTTGTTTATTGGAACATGCCAAAGGAATTCACACTACGCAGGAAAACGGTTGGATGGGAATGAGTGAGTGTGCTGAGATGTTTTATTAACATCAGGTATTAATAATTTTTGATGTGCTAATTAAGTATGTTAGATGGAATTCTCTTTATTAAACGGAGTTAACGCTATGAATATGGAAATAACATCAGGGCCCACTCTTAACCGCTACAGTTTATCGGTTTCTTCATGCCCGCATGAACTGGATGTGGAACGTTTTGAGGGGCTGGAGCAGTTAAGCGTCCGTTACCATTATTCAGTCCGTTTTACCTGCAGCGCTTCAGAGCTGACCGCCGGTATGTTCCTGAACCAGCCGGCTTTGCTGACCATGAAAGGCGGGGAATTACTGCATGCCCTGCCCGTGAAATTCGTCCACGGCGTCGTGACTCATTTCCGGCGTCTGACGGAGTCGCGCGACCAGGTCAGCCATGAAATCATCATTGAGCCTTATCTCTCCCTGCTGGATAAACAGTTCCGCACGCACCGTTTCTTCATAAACAAATCGGTCCCGGAAGTGGTGGGTGAAATCCTGCAGGAACACGCCCTGCACGGCTGGGAGTATGACTTCACGCTGACGCAGAGTTACCCGAAGCGTGAGCAGATAAATCAGTACCAGGAGAGCGACCTGGCGTTCATTGAGCGTCTGCTGGCGGAAGTGGGGATATTTTACTTCTTCACGCTGCAGCCGGATACCCGGACGGAAGTGGTGCATTTTGCAGACCAGCAGAGTGCCTATGAGTTTGATAAACGGCTGACGCTGAACAGCCCGTCAGGAATGAGCGACAGCGGGGCGGATTCCGTCTGGGGGCTGAACATCCTGCACCAGGTGGCACCGGCGGGAGTGACGACAAAAGACTATAACCACCGCGAAGCGCAGAAGGTGCTGCAGTCGGCGAGGGCGGATATCACCGGCGGCGAAGGCGAGGAAATGCGCTATGGCGAGGTGTATCACTACAAACCGCGCCATCTTGAAACCGGGGATGCATTCGATCCGGCGGCGGAAACCGGGAACTTCTGGGCGCGACTGGACCACGAGCGTTTTCTGGCGGAGCAGACGCTGATAACGGGTTTCAGCACGGATGCGGGGTTACGTCCGGGACAGGTGCTGACGATAACCGACAACAGCGTGCCGTCGACGCTGCCGGGTGTGCTGCAGCAGCCGGTGGTGGTGGTCCGGGCGGGGTTCAGCGGCAGCAGGAAAGATGCGCTGAAAGTGTCGCTGGCGGCGGTCCCGTACAGTGAGACGCAGTGCTGGCGTCCGGCACTGAAGGCGAGACCGAAGGTTAGCGGCACGCTGACGGCACGGGTCAGCAGCCCGAAGAGCGGGGACATCTACGCGCATCAGACGGCGGAGGGGCTGTACCGGGTGAAGTTCGATGCCGACCAGGACAGCAAACAGCAGGGTTACGAGAGTATGCTGCTGCGCCTGGCCAGACCCTACGGCGGCGACACTTACGGGATTCACTTCCCGCTGATACAGGGCACAGAAGTGGCGGTGGCGTTCCATGAAGGGGACCCGGACCGGCCCTATATCGCGCATGCGCTGCACGACTCCCGGCATCCGGACCACGTGACACAGGCAAACCACACCCGCAACGTCATTCGCACACCCGCGAATAATAAGCTGCGCATGGAAGACAAACGGGGCGAGGAGCACGTCAAGCTCAGCACCGAGTACGGCGGCAAGACGCAGCTGAACCTGGGGCATAACGTGGATGCACAGCGTGCGCTGCGGGGCGAGGGGGCCGAGTTGCGCACGGATGACTGGGTGGCGGTACGCGGCGGGAAAGGGGTTTTTATCACCTCGGACAGGCAGTGTGAGGCTGCAGGCACGATGCTGGAGATGAAAAATGCTGCCGCGCAAATGGCTCAGGCGCTGTCTGTGAGTGATGCCCTGGCGAATGCTGCCGATATCGCACAGGCCTGGCCGGCAGATTCAGATACAGCAAAGGCACTGAATACAGCGTTAAACAATCTTACTCAGCCCGGGATTGTGCTCAATGCCCCGGAGCACATCAGCATCAGCAGTCCGAAGTCGGTGCGTCTGTCGTCCGGCAGTGAAAGCGTGGGGCTGGTCGCGGGGGGAAATACCGATATCAGCGTGATGAAGAAATTTACTGCCGTGGCGGGGGAAGCCATCAGTCTGCTGGCCCTGAAGCTGGGTATACGTTTATTTGCTGCAAAAGGGAAGGTTGAGATACAGGCTCAGGATGACGGCATAGACGCGGTGGCGAAAAAGGACATTTCCATCACAAGCGTGGAGGGCAAAGTGTTAGTGACGGCAGCCGACGAACTGGTGCTGAACTGCGGCGGAGCTTATATCAGACTCAGCGGCGGTAATGTGGAGATCGGCTGTCCGAAAAATATTCTGCTCAAATCTATCAGCGTGCAGAAATTAATGGCTGCTGATTATGACCTGCCAAAACCAGATCTACCGAAAGGGTTTAATGATTTCTTTATCGCCAAAGATGAGGATTCCGGAGAGATTATGCCTTTCGTACCTTATCGAATTAAAACAGGAGAGGGAAACGTATATGAGGGGGTCACGGATGCTGAAGGCAAAACCATTACCGTATATACCGCACAGCCTGAATCTTTAGATATCGAATTACTTTGATTTTTAAACTATAAACAGGGAGGTGTTTATGGCAACAGGTGAAGAGCAAACTAAAACTTCTGCGCAAGGCTCTGGAAAAGTTGTTAAAGGTAAATACGATCCAGAACTTTATCTCCACCCAGGCAGCGCGACCATACTCTGTGTTGACGCAGGCGCTGAAAAAGCAATTCAGGAAGAGCACTACTTTTTATCAGGATTATTGGAAAAACAGTTACAGGCACAGAAAGATCTTGATGAAGCCAATTATGCGGCAATTTTACAGGCTGATACCGTACCAGAAAGACAACTTCAGAGTAAGGTAACAGAAGCATACGCCGCACTCAATAAAGCCAACAAAGCATTTCGTCAGGAATTAATGACTCTCACGGCCAATGCCCCTGAAGGGGAACTTTTGGATGAAAAAATGAAGGAGAGTGCCATTGGCATCATGGAGTTAATTCCCCTTAATAAAAGCTCTGTCACTGGATTCAAGAAAACTTATATTCGTTCTGATAAGATCAAAGAAGGTTGGCGCAGATATAAGCTGAGTAATATTGATAAAAAAACAGGTGAAGCCAGCTTTATTAAGTACCATGACAAAACTATCACCGTACAAGATGAGAATGGTAAAGCTGTTAATAAAACGGTGCGCCAGGCAAAAATAGACCCCCAGGAACTTAAAAAACAGCTGAAAGAGGCCTCTGTTAAATTCAAATTTGATATTTGTGAGGATAGCAACATTATTGTCAGCGATTGGGCAAAAGAGATGAACAAATCGCTGTCCTGGCCGAAGGGGGGGAATGCTGATGAGTCCGTCTATCATCAGTATGTTGATATTAGCGCTCAGGCCCAGCTCATGCGATTCAGCCATGGCGCAGGGTTATCCGCGGAATTTAATCCACTTCAGGGTAAGGTAGAAGGGAAATTAGAGGGGCACGCCAGTTTTGCGTTAGGTGAAGCGAAAGCAGAAAGCACTTTATATGTTCCGGACAGGTTAGGCATCAGTCTGCTGTTTCCGGCGAAAGCCGATACACCGCAAACGCCAGGCGGTATCTGTAATATGGGGGCGCTACGTTTTGCCCTGAAAATGGTGTTGTCCGGCAGTGTCGGAGCCAGTGTGGCCGTTGAGGTTGGCGCGACGCTCGACTGGAGCAGTGAAATGGGCAAAGGTTACGGTATTAAAGGCCGTCCAGCGGAGCTTCCTCCCCCGCCGTTGCCGGGCAAACGAAAAATTAATTTACATACTCCGGAAGCACCTGAAGCGCAGGGCGGCGGGGAAATTGGCGCTTTTGTAGGTGCTCAGTTCGGGGGCAATATCAGCGGCGCCATAGAATGGTTCGACCCGCATCCTGACGACACGCCTCCCGCTAACGTCGAGAAGACGGACGGTAAGACCATCGTCAACAAAGAACGGAAATTTGCGGCAATTGCGAAGCTGGAAATAGGGGTATCGCTTCAGGCGGGAGTGGGGGGAAGCGCGGTTTTCTACGTCACCTACATCCAGGGGCGTTTTCGTATTTATTGCAAAGCGGCATTTTGCTGGGGAGCTGGTGCAAAGGGGAGTCTGGGGTTTGAGGTTGATGGCGGCTGCTATTTTGCCTTTATGAAAAGCTTTATGTACATGCTGCGCAACGTTGATTATCAGAAGTTAGTCGACATGATGGAATTAGACGCCTTTCAGGCATTGTGCGCCATCCCCTTAATTATGGCGGCCCGTGGCGTCCAGGCGGCGGTTGCTATGGTCGAAGAGACAAAGGATATCATTGCTCAATTAACGAATGATTTAAAGCATGAAAATAACCGGGTTAAGCTGATGGAAAGTGTGCTGAATAACCCGGACCAGTTTAAATACTCGCCACCGGAAACCAAAGGCGCACTGATTGCACAGTTAATGGATATCAATTGGGCGGACCCTCTCGACCCGCGAAACCAAAACAATAACCCGCTCACGTTTAATTCCTGGAAATTAGGGCCAATGAAACGCCGTAAGCAGGCCATCTTCCTGGCGTTGAAATGGGTGCAGAGTAAAGCCGATTACGACAATGTTATGCAGCATATTACTGAAAGCCCTGGCAAGGGAAAAGGTGACCGTAATAAAAATGAGCAGACGGTAATTACATTCCTTTCCGACGGTGAGAATGATTCCGTATTTTTTACCCATTACGGTAAGAAGCTACCTGAGTTATATAACAATCTTCCGGAGAGGGTTTCACCAGAAAAACCGTTTAAACCTATACCCGATGAATTAATGGATCGGTATTTAGCGTTGATTGACCAGCAGCAGACACATGACCCCATGAGTGATGATGGACAGACCAGAACGGTTTAATTAAGGATATCAAAATGAATAAGCAATACTGCGCCGCGCTATTAGTAACAATAGCATTTTGTAATGGCTGTGATAACAGCACCAGTGCTGAAAACCAGCAGCTCACGCAGGCGCTGGTGACGCGCTCGCTGGATAATATGGTCCCGGTTGCGGGAGGTGAGTTTTTAATGGGGGACTTCGGTCCGCTGATTTGGGAAAAGCTGCCCTTCAGCTCGAACCAGGATGATAAATACCTGCATAAGGTCAGACTGAGTGACTTTATGATCGGCAAATATAAGGTCACGCATAAAGATTATAATGAGTATATAAAAATCACCCATGGAAAAAAGCTTACCTATGTATTTGGTGAGAAGTTACTGGCGGATGACGTTCCCGTCAGTGTCCCCTGGCAGATGGCCAAAGACTACTGCCTGTGGCTGGGTAAAATGTCGGGTAAACGGGTGGATTTACCCACCGAGGCGCAGTGGGAATACGCGGCCCGCTCCCGGGGACAGTATTTGCCCTATGCCACCAGTAACGGAAAAATAGAGCGCGGAGTCAATGTTCCCACCTTTGATGAAAGAGCAAAAATGAACGATGTAGGGATATCGATTTACCCGGTCGGGAAATATCCCCCCAATCCACTGGGGTTGTATGACATGGGGCTAAGCGGTGATGAATGGGCTAATGACTGGTATGCGGCGGACTACTATGCGCACTCGCCGGTTGATAACCCACAGGGACCGAAGAGCGGCGACAGGAAGGTTATGAGAGGATATTCAGGAGGAGATTATCAATATGCCCTGACCATGTTTCGTAAGTCGAATCTCCCTTCCCCACTTTTTGACGGTCATATAGCAGAAGATAACGAATTCCTTCCCAATTTTGGCCTTCGCTGCGTGGTGAATAACGGATGACGGCGCATATTCTGAAATTTCTCACCCCGGGGATATTTTTGCTGGCGCTGACCGGCTGTGATAACAGCTCCAGTGCGGAAAACCAGCAGCTCACCCAGGCGCTGGTGAAACGCTCGCTGGATAATATGGTTCCCGTCGCGGGCGGTGAGTTTTTAATGGGGGACTTCGGTCCGCTGATTGGGGAAAAGCTGCCCTTCAGCTCGAACCAGGATGATAAATACCTGCATAAGGTCAGGCTGAATGACTTTATGATTGGCAAATATAAGGTCACCTATAAAGATTATAATGAGTATATAAAAATCACTCATGG
>NZ_JAOWID010000026.1:0-183352 GCF_030332285.1 Citrobacter sp. Cu096 | reverse complement strand
ATGGTGGCTACGACGGGATTCGAACCTGTGACCCCATCATTATGAGTGATGTGCTCTAACCAGCTGAGCTACGTAGCCATATACTACTTAATCTTCGATGGCTGGGGTACCTGGATTCGAACCAGGGAATGCCGGTATCAAAAACCGGTGCCTTACCGCTTGGCGATACCCCAATGACCGTTGCGGTGAACCGCTATATCGAAGAAAAAATGGCTGGGGTACCTGGATTCGAACCAGGGAATGCCGGTATCAAAAACCGGTGCCTTACCGCTTGGCGATACCCCATCCGTGCAACGCTTACGGGTGAATGGTGCGGGAGGCGAGACTTGAACTCGCACACCTTGCGGCGCCAGAACCTAAATCTGGTGCGTCTACCAATTTCGCCACTCCCGCAAAAAAGATGGTGGCTACGACGGGATTCGAACCTGTGACCCCATCATTATGAGTGATGTGCTCTAACCAGCTGAGCTACGTAGCCATCTTTTTTTCGCGTAACCTTATCGGCGTTGCGGGGCGCATTATGCGTATTGAGCCTTGAAGCGTCAACCCCTTTTTCATTGAAAATAGCTGGAATGTGACTGTTTGGTTAGGTTGCGAACAGCATGACGCAATATTCGGCAATTATTAGTTATTAATTGTTTTTTAGCACAGAAAACAGACATAAAAAAAGAGCCCCGCAGGGCCCTTTTCCAGGGATTAACTTATTTATAAGCGGATCGGTGTACGCCAACTGCACGACCTGAAGGATCGTTCATGGTTTTAAACGCTTCATCCCATTCGATCGCTTTGGCCGAAGAACAGGCAACCGACGGCCCGCCAGGTACACATTCCGCCGCGCTCGCAACCGGGAACAGCTCTTCGAAAATTTCACGATACAAATACGCCTCTTTAGATGATGGCGTGTTGTACGGGAAACGGAAGCTGGCGGTTTCCAGTTGTTGGTCAGAAACTTGTTCAGCAGCGACTTCTTTCAGTGTATCAATCCAACTGTAACCGACACCGTCAGAGAACTGCTCTTTCTGCCGCCATGCGACGCTTGCCGGCAGGTAGGATTCAAAACATTCGCGCAGAACATGTTTTTCCATTTTGCCGTTGCCGCACATTTTATCCTGCGGGTTGATGCGCATCGCCACATCAAGGAATTTCTTATCCAGGAAGGGCACACGAGCCTCCACGCCCCAGGCTGACATGGCTTTGTTGGCGCGAGCGCAGTCGAACATATGCAGCGCCTGTAGCTTGCGCACGGTCTCTTCATGCAGCTCTTTTGCATCCGGCGCTTTGTGGAAATAGAGATAGCCGCCAAACACTTCGTCCGAACCTTCACCCGACAGCACCATTTTAATGCCCATCGCTTTAATTTTACGCGACATTAAGTACATTGGCGTCGAGGCGCGAATGGTTGTGACATCGTAAGTTTCAATGTGATAAATCACGTCGCGGATAGCATCCAGACCTTCCTGCACGGTGAAGTGGATCTCGTGGTGCACGGTACCCAGATGGTTCGCCACTTCTTGTGCGGCTTTCAGATCTGGTGCGCCCTCCAGGCCGACGGCGAAGGAGTGCAGTTGCGGCCACCATGCTTCGCTACGTTCCTGATCTTCAACACGACGCGCCGCGTATTTTTTGGTGATTGCGGAAATGACCGAAGAATCCAGACCGCCGGACAGCAATACACCGTAAGGAACATCTGACATCAGGTGACTTTTCACCGCATCTTCCAGCGCCTGACGCAGCTCGTTTTTATCGGTAACGTTGTCTTTAACCGCATCATATTCAAACCAGTCGCGCTGGTAGTACTGACGAATTTCGCCGTCTTTGCTCCATAAATAGCTACCTGCCGGGAATTCTTTGATCGTGCGGCATACAGGAACAAGGGCTTTCATTTCAGACGCGACGTAGAAGTTACCGTGCTCGTCGTAACCCATATATAGCGGGATGATCCCAATATGATCGCGACCGATCAGATAAGCGTCCTGCTCGCTGTCGTACAGGGCAAAAGCAAACATGCCTTGCAGGTCATCCAGGAACTCTGGGCCTTTTTCCTGGTACAGCGCGAGGATAACTTCGCAGTCGGAACCGGTCTGGAACTGGTAGCGATCGCCGTATTCAGCGCGCAGCGCCTGATGGTTATAAATTTCACCGTTAACTGCCAGGATATGCGTTTTCTTTACGTTGTACAGCGGTTGAGCTCCGGCATTGACGTCGACGATGGACAGACGTTCATGCGCCAGAATGGCGTTATCATCGGCGTAAATACCCGACCAGTCCGGACCGCGATGGCGCATCAGACGAGACAATTCCAGGGCTTTTTTACGCAGTTCAACTGCGTCAGTTTTAATATCGAATACGCCAAAAATAGAACACATAACCTTCTCCGTTAACCTGTTGCGTGATGCTTTTTATGTTTGCCTGATAAAGAAAATGCCGCAAAGCGGGAGAGGGCGCAAGCGAATTACGGGTCAGAAAATAAAAAACGCAATAGTCATTGTGGATTGGTGAAAAAAGATTATGTAATGAACATTGTTATTGATGAATCAGCAATGAAATGGTGATTTTATTGAATGGATGGATTTTGCAGACCGGATAACTTGCAGGTAGTGTTATCCGGCCAGGGGGATTAAATGACGTCTATCTCAGCAACGGACGGGTAAATCCAGCTCGGTCTGAACGGCATGCTGTCAATGTCATCAAGCGTCGATACGCCAGACAATACCAGGATGGTTTCCAGACCCGCCTGGAAGCCCGCCAGAATATCGGTACGCAGGTTGTCGCCAACGATAACCGTCTCTTCCGAGTGCGCCTGCATTTTGTTGAGCGCTGCACGAATAATCCACGGGCTGGGTTTCCCCACATAAAACGGCTTACGGCCAGAGATTTTTTCGATACCGGCGCACAGCGCACCGCAGGCAGGATAAAAACCACGGCCGTGAGTATCCGGGTTTGTGGCGATGAAACGGGCGCCGTTAGCCACAAAATAGGCGGCTTTATGCATCATGTCCCAGTTATAGGAACGCGTCTCGCCAACAATCACAAAATCCGGGTTCACGTCGGTAATCGTAAATCCGGCTTTATACAGTTCGTGGATCAGCGCTCCTTCACCTACCACATAGGCCTTTTTACCTTCCTGGCGACGAAGAAAATCAGCGGTAGCCATGGCAGAAGTATAAAAGACGCTATCGGGGACATTCACACCTGCGGTGGCGAAGCGGTTGGCCAGATCTTGCCCGGTCTGTGAAGGGTAGTTAGTCAGCAAAACGAGCGGCAGACCTTTTTCCAGAATCCCGGTCAGAAATTCTGCCGCACCCGGTACGGCAACATTGTCGTGCATCAGCACGCCGTCGATATCACAAATTACATTCTTAATGGCCATGGACAATCCGACATTAAAAAAAGAAGGCATTACTATACACAAAATACACGACATCATTCGAGTTGCATCAAGGCGGCAAGTCTGCGAAACCCTGGAGCTTACTGAAGTAAGTGACCGGGCTGAGCAGATGCAGCTAACGCAGAGGCAGCTTGAAGGATGACATGTATTAGCTTTCCAGCAAACGTTGCAGCAAAGTCCCGTTGAGCATTGCACGCTTCACCAGCGCAAAGGCGCCAATGGCGGAGCGGTGATCCAGCGTGGAACGAACCACCGGTAAATTGTGACGAAACGCCTTCAACGCCTGCGTGTTGATACAGCTCTCTATGGCTGGCAGTAGCACTTTATCCGCTTCGGTAATTTCGCCTGCAATGACGATTTTTTGCGGGTTAAACAGGTTGATGGCGATAGCGATGGTTTTACCCAGGTGTCGACCAACGTGCTCGATGACTTCTGCTGCCAGATTGTCGCCTTTATTCGCGGCCCTGCAGATGGCTTTGATACTGCAATCATCCAGCGTGAGCCGACTTGGATAGCCTTGTTTTAGCAAGTTTTGTACGCGGTGTTCGATAGAAGCATTAGCCGCAATGGTTTCCAGACAGCCGAAATTACCGCAGTGACAGCGCTCACCCAGCGGTTCTACCTGAATATGACCAATCTCACCTACGTTGCCATTGCGACCGATGAAAATGCGACCATTGGAAATAATTCCCGCGCCGGTTCCGCGGTGAACACGCACCAAAATGGAGTCTTCGCAATCCTGACTTGCCCCGAAATAGTGCTCGGCCAGCGCCAGACTGCGAATATCGTGACCGACAAAGCAGGTGACCTTAAAGCGTTTTTCAAGCGCTTCGACCAGCCCCCAGTTTTCAACCTGAATGTGTGGCATATAGCGAATAACACCGCTTTCAGGGTCAACCAGGCCTGGCAGGATGACGGAAATCGCAATCAGCTCGCGGATTTTCCGCTGGCAGCTCTCAATAAAGGAGGCAATGGTGTTGAGCAGCGCATACTCCAGCGTTTCCTGGGTACGCTCCGGGAGAGGGTAGTGCTCTTCAGCGACCACTTTACTGCTCATGTCATAGAGCGTGAGCGTGGTATCGTGACGGCCCAGTCGCACACCAATCGCGTGGAAATTGCGGGTTTCGGTGACGATGGAGATAGCGCGGCGGCCCCCGGTGGAGGCCTGCTGATCGACTTCTTTGATCAACCCGCGTTCGATCAACTGACGCGTAATTTTGGTTACGCTGGCGGGGGCAAGCTGGCTTTGCTCGGCAATTTGAATTCGCGAGATTGGCCCATGCTGGTCAATCAGGCGATAAACCGCCGCGCTGTTAAGCTGTTTTACGAGATCAACATTACCTATTTGAGCTTGTCCGCCTGGTGTCATTCTTTCTCTTACTCAGTAACGACCTCGTTGCCATTAACGATGGTCTTGATAATTTTAAAGTCGTGCGTGAACGCAGTCAGGTTGGCTACTTTGCCTGGCGCGATGCTGCCGAGTTGTTTGTCGACGCCAATGGCGCGAGCAGGGTAGAGCGTTGCCATGCGCAGGACTTCGTCGAGAGCGATATTCGCATGTTCGACCAGATTGCGTACGCCTTCAATCATGGTTAATGATGAACCGCTCAACGTACCGTTCTCATCAACGCACAATCCATTGCGGTAGTATATTGTTTTACCAGCGAAAATGAACTGTTCAATGTTTGCACCTGCTGGCGCGGTCGCGTCGGTGACCAGGCACAGCTTGTCGCCTTTCAGGCGCTTGGCATTACGAATGTTAACGTAGTCAACGTGCAGGCCATCGGCGATGATACCGCAGTAGATATCGGCTTCATCAAGAATTGCGCCCGCCAGTCCCGGTTCACGACCGGTAATGTACGGCATCGCGTTGAACAAATGGGTCGCAAAGGTGATGCCTGCGCGGAAGCCGATTTTGGCTTCTTTGACCGTTGCATTTGAGTGACCCGCAGAAACCACAATACCGGCATTCACCAGTTTGGTGATGACCTCTACCGGAACCATTTCTGGCGCCAGCGTCACTTTAGTGATGACATCGGCATTATCGCACAGGAAATCGACAAGCGCAGCGTCCGGTTGACGGACAAATCCCGGATTATGCGTGCCTTTTTTCACCAGATTCAGCCACGGACCCTCCAGATGAAGCCCTAATGCCTGATTCGGGTGTTTCGCCAGGTATTCACGCATGACGCGAACGCCCTGCTTCATCAGGTCATCGCTGGTGGTGATAAGCGTTGGCAGGAAGCTGGTGCAGCCCGATTTTTCATTGGCTTTCTGCATGATTTCCAGCGTTTCAACGGTTACGGCTTCTGCCGTATCGTTAAACTGTACGCCGCCGCAGCCGTTTAGCTGTACATCGATAAAACCGGGGGAAATAATGGCCCCATTCAGTGAGCGCTGTTCAATTCCTGACGGTAACTCAGCCAGTGGGCAAACGCTGTCAATCAGGCCATTGGCGACAACAATCGCATGGTCATCAAGAATTTCGTGACCGGTAAAGATCCGGCCCTGGGTTAAAGCATACATTCCGACCCCCGATTTCAAAAAATGCCGCCCTGCAACTCATCGACAGGGCGGAGACATCAATTACAGACCTTTAATATTTTCCGCTTCTAACTCGTTAAAGTATTTCAGCGTTTTCACTTTCAGTTCCATGGTGGAAGGCTCATCGCAGACCACAACGGCTTTCGGATGCAACTGCAGGCAACTGATGGTCCACATATGGTTAACATTGCCTTCAACGGCGGCTTGTAGGGCCTGCGCTTTCTGGTGACCCAGAACCAAAATCATCACTTCTTCAGCATCCAGCAGAGTACCCACGCCAACGGTCAGCGCATATTTAGGCACCTGGTTTACGTCACCGTCAAAGAAGCGTGAGTTAGCAACACGCGTGTCGTGAGTCAGCGTTTTGATGCGGGTACGGGAAGCCAAAGAGGAAGCCGGTTCGTTGAACGCGATGTGACCATCATTACCTACACCGCCCATGAACAGGTGGATTTTACCGTAAGAACGGATTTTTTCTTCGTACTGACGGCATTCTGCATCAATATCCGGCGCATTACCATTGAGGAGGTTGATGTTTTCTGCTGGAATATCAACGTGATCAAAGAAGTTACGATGCATGAAACTATGATAGCTTTCCGGATGTTCCTTCGGCAGGCCTACATATTCATCCATGTTGAAAGTGACAACATGTTTGAAGCTCACCTGGCCCGCTTTGTGCATTTCGACTAATGCTTTATAGGCTGTCAGCGGAGTACCGCCAGTCGGCAGGCCCAGAACGAACGGACGATCTGCCGTTGGTTTGAACGCGTTAATACGGTTAACGATATGGCGAGCAGCCCATTTGCCGACTTGTTCAGCGGTATTCAGGGGGATCAGTCTCATTCTTCACCTCAAAAGTAAATGTAAGCAATTGGCGGATTGAGTCTCTGTGCAGTATTAAGCGTAACCTGGTTTTGCATCGGTAAGGATCAATCCGTTTCGATTTTTTGAATGATAAAATAAGTTTTCGTAGTTAGCCAGTGAAAGGGAGGGTTAATAACGATATTTGGTGACTGAAATCACAAAAAACATGCTTTTAATTTGCGATACGAATTAAATTTTCACACACTCTGAATGTAGATGAATGGTTAATATCGTTGTTCCAGAATCTTGTTGTCAGGAATGGTCGCACAATAAAAATATGGCTTCCAAAGAAGCCTAATCGGGGTCTCGTAGGGGGAATAAAATGAATATTTTAGGTTTTTTCCAGCGGCTGGGTAGGGCGTTACAGCTCCCCATCGCTGTGCTGCCAGTCGCGGCACTGCTGCTGCGATTCGGCCAACCAGATTTACTTAACGTACCCTTCATCGCGCAAGCGGGTGGGGCCATTTTTGATAACCTCGCGTTAATTTTCGCGATCGGTGTGGCATCCAGCTGGTCAAAAGACAGCGCAGGTGCGGCAGCGCTGGCGGGTGCGGTCGGTTATTTCATATTGACCAAAGCAATGGTTACCATTAACCCAGCCATCAACATGGGTGTGCTAGCGGGTATCATTACCGGTCTGGTCGGCGGCGCCGTCTATAACCGCTGGTCTGGTATCAAACTGCCTGACTTCCTGAGCTTCTTTGGCGGCAAACGCTTCGTGCCGATCGCCACTGGTTTTTTCTGTCTGGTGCTGGCTGCAATCTTTGGCTACGTGTGGCCGCCGGTGCAGAACGCCATCCACGCGGGTGGTGAGTGGATCGTAGGCGCTGGCGCGCTGGGTTCAGGTATCTTTGGTTTCATCAACCGTCTGCTGATCCCAACCGGTCTGCATCAGGTTCTGAACACCATCGCCTGGTTCCAGATTGGCGAATTTACTAACGCCGCAGGAACCGTATTCCACGGTGACATCAACCGCTTCTATGCGGGTGACGGTACTGCGGGTATGTTCATGTCTGGCTTCTTCCCGATCATGATGTTTGGTCTGCCGGGTGCGGCGCTGGCGATGTACTTCGCGGCTCCAAAAGCACGTCGTCCGATGGTTGGCGGTATGCTGCTGTCCGTGGCGATCACTGCATTCCTGACTGGTGTTACCGAGCCGCTGGAATTCCTGTTCATGTTCCTGGCTCCGCTGCTGTACCTCCTGCACGCAGTGTTAACGGGTATCAGCCTGTTCGTTGCGACACTGCTGGGGATCCACGCGGGCTTCTCCTTCTCCGCAGGTGCTATCGACTACGTGTTGATGTACAACCTGCCGGCAGCAAGTAAGAACGTCTGGATGCTGGTGGTGATGGGGCTGGTGTTCTTCGTTATTTACTTCGTGTTGTTCAGCGCGGTTATTCGTCTGTTTAACCTGAAAACGCCGGGCCGCGAAGATAAAGAAGACGATATCGTCACTGAAGAAGCGAACAGCAATACTGAGGAAGGTCTGGCTCAACTGGCAACCAGCTACATTGCAGCGGTTGGCGGTACCGATAACCTGAAAGCGATTGATGCCTGTATTACCCGTCTGCGTCTGACCGTTGCCGACTCTGGTCGCGTAAATGATGCGATGTGTAAACGCTTGGGCGCTTCTGGTGTGGTTAAGCTGAACAAGCAAACTATTCAGGTCATCGTGGGTGCAAAAGCTGAATCCATTGGCGATGAAATGAAGAAAGTTGTCGCGCGTGGTCCGGTGGCGGCAGCGTTTGGTGAAAGTGCGCCAGCGGCAGCAGCTCCAGTTGCAAAACCGCAGGCTGTCGCGAATGCGGTCACCGTTGAAGCGTTGGTATCTCCTATTACCGGTGATGTGGTTGCACTGGAGCAGGTTCCTGATGAAGCCTTCGCCAGCAAAGCAGTAGGCGACGGCGTGGCGGTAAAACCGACGGATAAAATCGTGGTTGCTCCGGCTGCGGGCACTATCGTGAAAATCTTCAACACTAACCATGCGTTCTGCCTGGAAACCGTGAAAGGCGCGGAAATTGTGGTCCATATGGGCATCGATACTGTAGCGCTGGAAGGTAAAGGCTTTAAGCGTCTGGTTGAAGAAGGTGCGGAAGTAACGGCAGGTCAACCGATTCTGGAAATGGATCTGGAGTTCCTGAACGCCAACGCACGTTCCATGATTAGCCCGGTTGTGTGCAGCAACAGCGATGATTTCGGCGCGCTGGTCATTAAAGCCGAAGGTCATGTGGTTGCTGGTCAGACACCGCTGTATGAGATTAAAGGTAAATAACTGCTCCTGAGTAAAGTAAGTTAAGTGCCTCAAGCGGCGGGGGATAATCCTCCGCCGCTTTTTTTTACAGCAAATACCCTCATATATCCTGCTGAAACACCTTTTTTGTGCAACTAATAGTTGTCTCCTGACGTCGCTTATAAGATCATGTTCCGTTATACGTTGTTTACGCTTTGAGGAATCCACGATGAGTGAGGCTGAAGCCCGCCCGAGTAACTTTATTCGTCAGATCATCGATGAAGATCTGGCCAGTGGTAAGCACACCACTATCCATACACGTTTTCCGCCGGAGCCAAATGGCTATCTGCACATTGGCCACGCGAAATCCATTTGTCTGAACTTTGGCATTGCGCAAGATTACCAGGGCCAGTGCAACCTGCGTTTTGATGATACGAACCCGGTTAAAGAAGATATCGAGTACGTTGAGTCGATTAAAAACGACGTTGAATGGTTAGGTTTCCACTGGACTGGCGACATTCGCTACTCGTCGGATTACTTCGATCAGCTTCACGCCTATGCGGTAGAGCTTATTAATAAAGGCCTGGCGTACGTTGACGAACTGTCAGCGGACGAAATCCGCGAATACCGTGGCACGCTGACTCAGCCGGGCAAAAACAGCCCGTTCCGCGATCGTAGCGTCGAAGAGAACCTCGCGCTGTTCGAAAAAATGCGTAACGGTGGTTTTGAAGAAGGTAAAGCCTGTCTGCGCGCGAAAATCGATATGGCTTCGCCATTTATCGTGATGCGCGATCCGGTGCTGTACCGTATCAAGTTCGCTGAACACCACCAGACCGGCAATAAGTGGTGCATCTACCCGATGTACGACTTTACCCACTGCATCAGCGATGCGCTGGAAGGCATTACGCATTCACTGTGTACGCTGGAGTTCCAGGATAACCGTCGTCTGTACGACTGGGTGTTGGATAACATCACCATCCCGGTTCACCCGCGCCAGTACGAATTCTCGCGCCTGAATCTGGAATACACCGTGATGTCCAAGCGCAAGCTGAACCTGCTGGTTACCGACAAGCACGTTGAGGGCTGGGACGATCCGCGTATGCCAACAATTTCTGGCCTGCGTCGTCGCGGTTACACCGCTGCCGCGATCCGCGAGTTCTGCAAACGCATTGGCGTAACTAAGCAGGACAACACCATTGAGATCGCTTCTCTGGAATCCTGTATCCGCGAAGATCTGAACGAAAACGCTCCGCGCGCGATGGCGGTTATCGATCCGGTGAAACTGGTTATCGAAAACTACCCACAGGGCGAAAGCGAGCTGGTCACTATGCCTAACCATCCGAACAAACCGGAAATGGGCAGCCGTGAAGTACCGTTTAGCGGTGAAATTTGGATCGATCGTGCAGACTTCCGCGAAGAAGCGAACAAGCAATACAAACGTCTGGTGATGGGCAAAGAAGTGCGTCTGCGTAACGCTTACGTGATCAAGGCCGAACGTGTCGAGAAAGATGCGGAAGGGAATATCACCACCATTTTCTGCACCTATGATGCCGATACCCTGAGCAAAGATCCGGCTGATGGTCGTAAAGTTAAAGGCGTTATTCACTGGGTGAGCGCGTCCCATGCGCTGCCGATTGAAATCCGTCTGTACGATCGCCTGTTTAGCGTTCCAAACCCAGGCGCGGCGGAAGACTTCCTGTCCGTCATTAACCCGGAATCGTTGGTCATTAAGCAGGGCTACGGTGAGCCATCGCTGCAGGCTGCGGTTGCAGGCAAAGCGTTCCAGTTTGAGCGTGAAGGTTACTTCTGTCTGGACAGCCGCTATGCAACAGCAGACAAGCTGGTGTTTAACCGCACCGTTGGTCTGCGCGACACGTGGGCTAAAGTCGGCGAATAAGTCGCAATACCTCCAGTCTAAACGCCGCGTCATGCGGCGTTTTTTTTCGCAAAAAAACCGTACGCCAGGCTCCGTTTGCGGAGCGAATTAATTACATGTCTGTAATAATGGAATGGCTGAATATTTTTACGTTTAAATAACTTACCTCAATATGAAATAGGCTGAAACCGATTTCATCCTCATGGAAAACAAGCGATTTTTTCAACTTTTCAACGCTTTTTTATCTGTCGATGAAAATGTAACAGAAAGCAATCAAATATGTGCGGTTGCTCATACTATTACATACTCGTTACAGAAAGAGATTGATAATTCGCGTCGCGAAAAATAGTCTATTCATTGTAGTCACTGAGGTTTTCTTGGCGCTACTTTTTTTATTTTTTTCGCTGTCCGCTTTTGTCGGCAGCATTTTTATGTCAAAGAGGATTAACATATGCGTACGTTTAGTGGCAAACGTAGTACGCTGGCGCTGGCTATCGCCGGTATCACAGCAATGTCGGGTTTTGTTGTCGCTCCCCAGGTACACGCTGAAGGATTTATTGATGACTCTACCTTAACCGGCGGCATCTACTACTGGCAGCGTGAGCGTGACCGTAAAGATGTGACCGATCACGACAAATACAAAACCAACCTTTCTCACTCCACCTGGAATGCTAACCTCGACTTCCAGTCCGGTTACGCGGCTGATATGTTTGGTATTGATATCGCAGCATTCACTGCTATTGAAATGAACGAAAGTAGTGAAAGCGGTCATCCAAACGAAATTGCCTTCTCTTCCAAAAATAAAGGCTATGACGAAGATTACTCCGGCGATAAGAGCGGGATTAGCCTTTATAAAGCAGCAGCTAAATTTAAATATGGTCCAGCCTGGGCGCGTGCCGGTTACATTCAACCAACCGGACAGACTTTGCTGGCTCCGCACTGGAGCTTTATGCCAGGTACCTATCAGGGTGCTGAAGCTGGCGCCAACTTCGACTATGGCGATGCTGGTGCGCTGAGCTTCTCCTATATGTGGGCCAATGAATATAAAGCACCGTGGCACACCGAAGTTGATAAATTCTATCAGGCCGATAAAAAAACCAGCGTAGATTACCTGCACTCAATCGGTGCGAAATATGATTTCAAAAATAACCTGCTACTGGAAGCGGCATTTGGCCAGTCAGAGGGCTACGTCGATCAGTACTTCGCCAAAGCCAGCTACAAATTCGATTTAGGGGGTAATCCGTTTACCACCAGCTATCAGTTCTACGGCGCACGTGACAAAGTTGACGATCGCACCGTGAACGATATTTATGACGGTACGGCCTGGCTGCAGGCGCTGACCTTCGGTTATAAAGTAGCGGAAGTGGTTGACCTGCGTCTGGAAGGTACCTGGGTTAAAGCGGACGGGCAGCAGGGCTACTTCCTGCAGCGTATGACCCCGACCTACGCTTCATCAAACGGTCGCCTGGATATCTGGTGGGATAACCGTTCTGACTTCAACGCCAACGGCGAAAAGGCAGTTTTCTTCGGCGCAATGTATGATCTGAAGAACTGGAACCTGCCTGGCTGGGCAGTGGGCGCGTCCTACGTTTACGCATGGGATGCCAAACCAGCGACCTGGCAGCTCAACCCGGATGCGTACTACGACAAAAACCGCACTATCGAAGAGTCCTCTTACAGCCTGGATGCGGTCTACACCCTGCAAGATGGTCGTGCGAAGGGCACTATGTTTAAACTGCACTTCACCCAGTACGACAACCATTCAGACATTCCGAGCTGGGGCGGTGGTTACGGCAACATCTTCCAGGATGAGCGCGACGTGAAGTTCATTGTTATCGCTCCATTCACCATCTTCTAATGCCAATAGCGGCAGGCCGGGCGCCTGCCGCCTCGTTGAGGAAAGTGCTATGAAAAAACTGATACTCATCGCCGTTATGGCATCAGGGCTGGTGGCTTGTACGCAATCCCCTGCACCGAAAGAAGACAGCCGCCTGAAAGAAGCCTACAGCGCGTGTATTAATACCGCGCAAGGATCGCCGGAAAAAATAGAAGCCTGCCAAAGCGTGTTGAATGTACTGAAGAAAGAAAAACAGCACCAGCAGTTTGCCAATGAAGAAAGCGTACGTGTGCTGGATTATCAGCAGTGTATCCAGGCCACGCGTACGGGGAACGATCAGGCCGTTAATGCTGATTGTGACAAAGTTTGGCAGGAAATTCGCAGCAAGAATGCCGCGCAGTAATTCAAAAAATGAAAAAGACAACGGGCGGAGATTTCTCCGCCCGTTTGCATTTCAGAGTTTATGTTCGAGCGGCTGATAACCCCGGCTCAACCGGATAAACAGCATTGCTGTAGCGGCGAGTCCGCAAAGTGCCGCACACATCAGCCACCATCCTGGTGAACTTTTATCCCCGGTTAGCTGGACCAGCGCTGTGGATATAACGGGTGTAAGGCCGCCAAAAATAGCTGTGGCAAGGCTGAATGCCAGTGAAAAACCCACTGTACGGACGTAGACAGGCATCACCTCGGTGAGTGCGGCAACCATTGCCCCGTTGTACATACCAAAAAAGAACGAAAACCAAAGCAGAACCAGTGTCATGCGCGTGAAATCTGGTGCGGCGGTGAGCCAGTGCATTACCGGCCAGGTGGTGATCAGAGCGAGTATGGTAATCCCCATTAACACCGGACGACGACCAATTCGGTCAGAAATGGCCCCGCCAATGGGCAGCCAGATAAAGTTAGAAATACCGACCAGCATGGTGACCACCAGGCTGTCGCGAGCGCTCAGGTGGAGTACAGCCCTGCCGTAGGTCGGGGTGTAGACGGTGATGAAGTAAAATGTCGTTGTGGTCATCGCCACCAGCAGCGTACCTGCAGCGATAAGACGCCAGTTTTTGACGATAGTGGTGAAAATTTCCCGAGTGTCGGGGCGGTGCGTGCGTTGTAAAAATGCGTCTGTTTCCTGCAGCGAGCGGCGGAGCACGAAGATCAAAGGAATAATCATGCAACCAATAAAGAAGGGAATGCGCCAGCCCCATTCCGAGATCTCATCATGTCCCAGGGTGGCGTTCAGGCCATAACCAATCAGCGCTGCCACCACAATGGCGACCTGTTGACTGGCGGACTGCCAGCTGGTGTAGAAGCCTTTATTGCCAGGCGTGGCGATTTCAGAAAGATAAACTGAGACGCCGCCTAACTCCACGCCTGCAGAAAATCCCTGTAATAATCGTCCTAGTAATACCAGCACGGGAGCCAGCAGACCAATACTGTGATAGCCGGGTACCAGGGCAATCAGCAGAGTACCGCAGCCCATAATCGCCAGCGTTACCATCAGACCTTTACGACGACCAATTCTGTCGATGTAAGCACCCAGTACAATGGCGCCAACGGGTCGCATTAAGAAACCCGAACCAAAAACGGCGAAAGTTAACATTAGCCCGGCAAATTCACTCTCCGCGGGAAAGAAGGTCTTTGCGATATAGGTGGCGTAAAACCCGAACAGAAAAAAGTCGAACTGTTCGAGGAAATTACCGCTGGTTACCCGCAGTATTGCGCCGAAAGTTCCGGCACGCGATAGATGTTGTGTCATTGGGTTTGCTCCACTGTCTTATCATAATATTTATAGAGGTAAGAGTGTGCGGGTTAGTTGTCTGTGATCCCCGCCTGTTTGCCGCGCCGTTTCTCAATCGCCCACTTGAGTAAGGCTGCGCAGCGGTAAAATCCATGGGCAAATTTTCCGTAAGGAATGGTCAGAAAGAGCGCCATGACCACGCCGAGGTGAATGGCGAGTAAAACAGCCATCCATGACGTGTCTCTTCCCGCCAGAAGCGCTAAACCGGTCAGACTGGTCAGCAGCAGCAGTAAAATAAAACCGCGATCCATCGGTTTTTGCCGTGCGTCGCCATGCAGCGGTGAACGCTTAACGTTCAGCCATAACAAACCCGCTGGGCCGATAATCAGGCCAATACCGCCTAATGTGCCCAATATTACCGGCACGCTGAGGAACGGATAGGGCGCTTCAATACCTGCGAAATAGTGATAGCCCGTCGCCACCACTGTGGCGGCAAAACAGAGCATAAAACCGTAGAAGGTAAAGTGATGGTAACGGCGGCGCATCAGGGTGAAGGCATCATCTGCTTCGTTACACCCTTTGCCGTGCCCACCATCGAGATATTTCAGCGTCAGCGCATTGTGTGAGGCTTCAGCAATGTCGGTGGAAAGCGGTATTCCCGGAGAAATTTCGCGCCAGAATCGGATAACGCCCGCCATCAGCAGAACGATTGCCAGAATAAAGACTGAACCAAACATCCAGGCCAGCAGGTTATGCGGGAAAATTTGATAGAAATCACCGGCCAGTGGAGGATGGAGTAACGAGCCCTTTAACCCCATGGCGAGAAGTAAAAACAGGATCAGACCGAAAACCAGTGCCAGCGTCACGGTGACGCCAGCACGACGATAAAGCGCACCAAAGGCGGCGGGTTGTGCGTAGTGCTGATAGGTTTCCAGCCGGACTTCCGCCATTGCCTTCGGCACGTTGATGGCAAATTCATGAGGCGGGGCATACTGACACGCGTGCAGGCAGGCGCCGCAGTTATGGCACAGGTTCGCCAGATAGTTGATATCCGCTTTACCGAATTCCAGACGCTGCGTCATTGCCGGGAACACGGCGCAAAATCCTTCACAATAGCGGCAGGCGTTACACACCTGCATCACACGTTCAACTTCAGCTTCCGACTCGGTGATGATTTGCGCGTCGATGATCAATTTCTCAAGCTGTTTCATAACGTACCTCCTTCTGTGCTGCCAGAGCAGCCTCCTTTCCGGCAATGCGGCCAAAAGTGGTGCCGATCGACATCCCCACGCCTGCGGTGTAGCCCTTGCCCAGCACATTGCCTGCCATCATCTCTCCGGCGACGAACAGGTTGCGGCTTGGAAGCCCTGCAAAGTGTACGGCAGCGCGTTCATTCACTTTCAATCCGAGATAGGTGAAGGTGATCCCTGGCCGCAGGGCATACCCGTAGTAAGGCGGCTGGTCCAGCGGTCGCGCCCAGTGTGTCTTTGCGGGGGCTAACGCTTTCGTCGTGCAGTTATCCAGAATGGTATGGTCGAAATGGCCTGGCTGGCAGGCGTTGTTATACTGCGTTACGGTGTGGGTAAAACGTTCAGCATTGAGACCCAACTGATGCGCCAGATCCGCCAGCGTATTGGCCTGTGCGCCAGGAAAGACCGGTGGCATGAAGTGGCCGATGGCCTTACTGTCGATAATGGAGTAACCAATCTGCCCTGGCTGTTGGGCGACCAGTCGTCCCCAGATGGCGTAGCGTTTGGGCCAGAAATCTTCGCCTTCATCATAAAAACGCTCAGCGTCACGGTTGACGACAATGCCAAGCGAAACGCAGTCCACGCGGGTGCATATTCCGCCGTCATATAATGGTGCTCTGGCATCAATGGCTACACAGTGTGACTGGGAGGGGTCGCCGATGATGTCCGCCCCGGCGTCGATCATAAATTTGAGCAGTACGCCCTGATTAAAGCGTGTGCCGCGAATCAGGAAGTTATCCGCAGGCCACTCACCGCGTTCATTTTCCCCCCAGGCTTCACGTAGCCATTCGCGGTTTGATTCAAACCCGCCAGCGGCAAGCACGCAGGATTTCGCTGTAATACGCTCTTTGCCCGCCAGCGCCGCCACGAATTCGCCGTTATGCAGTTCAAGCGCCTGTACCGGGGTGTTATAGCGGATTTGCACACCTAACTTTTCTGCGCTGCGATAATAGGCATTCACGAGGGCTTTCCCGCCGCCCATAAAAAAGGCGTTGGTTCGCGCCACGTGTAAAGCGCCAGAGAGGGGAGGTTGAAAATTCACGCCGTGTCGGCGCATCCAGTCGCGGCATTGTGAAGAGGTGCGGATCACCAGACGTGCCAAGGCTTCGTTGGTATTGCCCTCCGTGACGCGCTGCAGATCCTGCCAATACTCCTCTTCAGGGTAGCTTTCCACCAGCACATCCTGCGGCGCATCATGCATACAGCGCAGATTACGCGTGTGTTGGGAGTTTCCCCCGCGCCATTCCCGGGGGGCTGCTTCGAGCAGGAGTACCGAAGCTCCTTGCTCCCGGGCGGTTAGGGCAGCACATAACGCGGCATTGCCACCGCCAATCACCAGAACGTCAACCATCGTATACTCCATTACCATTTAACTAATTGTTAAATTTGTAATTGAAATGTATACGTGCAGCTTGTGCGGGCGCTATAACGCAGTGCTAAAGGGGGTTTTAGTTATTGTAAAGGATAGCGCCAGGCCAGCGTCCCGCTTCTACCAGTTGATGCATCACTTTCGTCAGCACCACGCGGGCTGCGAGCCCCGCCGGGGTGAGTTCATCGTCAGAGAGGCTGACCAGAAAGTTGGGGCGACTCAGTATTGGATTATGGACGCCGATCACTCTTAGCGTCTCTTTATCGAGATGGGAAATTGCCGCGCCGGGCTGGAGAGTAGCGCCGATCCCACTGCGAACGGCGCGCATTAGTAGCGCCAGACCATCAATTTCTGTTGCGATCTCAATGCGTAGCGCGTGTTCCTGACAAATCGCTTCCAGTCTGCCGCGCAGACCGTGGCCTGGGCTAGGCATTATCAATGGAATATGTGCCAATTGGGCTGGAGCAATATTGTCATCAGTAATATCAGCCAGTAAAGCATGAGTGCCAATTAAAAACAGCCGCTCTTCGAGAATCGGTCTGGCGCTCCAGCGCAGGAGCTTTTCTTTTTGAAACACAACGGCCAGGTCAATCTGACGAGTGCTGATCATTCGTTCCAGGTTACCAGAGAGGCTTTCCACCACATGCAGACGGACATCACTATAGGTCTCTCGCATGGCGTTGATAAAAGGCATGCCGAGAATGGAAGCGGTACTGGGGGCCATGCCGACGCTGACGTGTCCGGAAAGGCGGGATTCTCGTGCGGCGAGGATTGCATCGTCTGCGTGACGGAGCGCCAGCTGCGCCTGGGCGTAAAATGCCAGCCCGGCGCTGGTGGGCGTCACGCCACGCGAGGTGCGTTGCAGCAGGCGAATAGCAAGTTCATTTTCCAGGCGGGACATTTGCTGGCTGAGTGCCGAAACCCCAATATTGAGATCGAGCGCCGCACTACCCATGCTGCCAGTTTCGACAATGCGAACAAAATAACGTAGCTGGCGAAGTTCCATTTCGATTCTCCGGAAGGGACAATTGATTTTTACATTAAAGCAACACAAGAGTGGAGGGAAGGGGGGAACGGGCTGAAAACGTGCATAAAAAAAGCCAACCGGATGGTTGGCTTTTCAGAAAGCATCACATTACTTGCCGTCGTGCGCGTGCTCATCTTCGCGACAATCACCTTCGGCGCAGTGACCGTAAAGATACAGGCTATGGTTGGTTAAACGAATACCATGTTTAGCCGCAATCTCACGCTGGCGCGCTTCGATGGAATCATCGCTGAACTCGACCACTTTGCCGCAGTCGAGGCAAATGAGGTGATCGTGATGATGCTGTTGAGTCAGTTCGAAGACGGATTTACCACCTTCAAAATTATGGCGGGTCACGATACCGGCATCATCAAACTGGTTCAGCACGCGATACACGGTCGCCAGACCAATTTCTTCACCCATATCGATCAGGCGTTTGTACAAGTCTTCCGCACTGACGTGATGGTTATCCGGTTCCTGAAGAACTTCCAGAATTTTTAAACGAGGAAGCGTTACTTTCAGGCCAGCCTTCTTTAATGCGGTATTGTTGTCAGTCATGCGGAATCTGTCCTGTAGCTAAACGATTCACTTCATTAACAGAAGTGACAGAAATTGCACTTGAGATAATGCGATTCATTATAGAACTGCCATGGCTAAATGAAAACTGCAAGTCTCTGGCAAATATTGTTAATCAAAACGTGGTATCGCCGACAAACACACTGTGCAACACCCGATTGGCATCCAGCCATTGTACAGGGTCAGACGGAAAAGTTACAAATTTGTAGCAATTATTTTGATTGGTTTTATCTATTGATGCGGCGCAGATAGAAATCTACGCCGTACAAAATCAGGCATTGATGATTTCGTCGAGGTGCAGCTCTTCAGAGATCTGCTTAACCCATTTTTCTACGCGCTCTGCGGTCAGCTCAGGCTGACGGTCTTCATCGATAGCCAGCCCGACAAAGTGGTCGTCGTCAGCCAGACCTTTGGACGCTTCAAAGTGATAACCTGCAGTCGGCCAGTGACCAACGATGGTTGCGCCGCGCGGTTCGATGATGTCGCGAATGGTACCTAACGCGTCGCAGAAGTATTCTGCGTAATCTTCCTGGTCGCCGCAGCCGAACAATGCAACCAGTTTACCGTTAAAATCAATGTCTTCGAGGGTAGGGAAGAAATCGTCCCAGTCACACTGTGCTTCACCGTAGTACCAGGTTGGAATGCCAAGCAGCAGAATGTCATACCCTTCGAGATCTTCTTTGCTGCTTTTTGCAATGTCATGAACGTCGGCAACGTCTTTACCAAGCTGTTTTTGAATCATTTTTGCGATATTTTCGGTGTTACCGGTGTCGCTGCCGAAAAAGATGCCAGTGATTGCCATGAGTAAAATAACCTCTTGAAACTTATTGAAATGGTGGTGGCGCATTGCCCACGGATAAGGGCAATCATAGCAGAACAGTCAGGCATGCGGAAACAGCAAACACACAGGACTGCACTCTGTGCTACACGATTTATGATTTAGAGCAGAAATTCAGACTATGCCTGATCGCGCAACGCGCTGAGTTGGGTCATCAGCATCTCTTCGATGAGTTCACTGCGACTCATGTTGCGCGCCTCGGCCAGCTCGTTCAGAGCGTCAACGGCATCAGCGTTCAGTTTCAGTTCGACACGCTTAAGCCCGCGAACTTTATCGCGTTTAAGCTGATTACGTTTGTTAATACGTAACTGTTCATCACGCGAGAACGGATTAGTTTTGGGTCGTCCCGGGCGACGCTCCTGCGCGAACAGATCTAATGTCGTACGGTCCGTTTGTTCTTTGGCCATGATCTTGGTGACTTCGGGGAAACAATCAGCCAGGCGTCTGCCCGGATGGATAGCGCGCCATAATACATCAGCAGGGGAGACACGCCAACGTCCACGCGCGTAATCGCGCACAGACGCTGAGTTTTTAATCAGTTAGCCTGTTCATTCAGATAACGACGGATGGCGCGCAGCACCGCCTCCGGTTTTTCTGCATGCACCCAATGCCCGGCACCTGCTATAACGTGCGCCCGAGCCTGCGGGAATTGCGCCAGCAGTTGGTCACGATACGCTTCGGTAACATACGGTGAATTGCCACCCGGGATAAACAGCGCCGGGTGCTCCCATGCCGGAATGGTCTCCCAACCGACGATATGAGGATATTGATCCCACAGCACAGGAACATTAAAGCGCCACTCGCCGTCAACAAAGGATTTCAGCAGAAACTGGATCACACCTTCTTCATGCAGGTGCTGACGCATAACGCTCGCCGCCTGCTGACGCGAAGAGGATTGCGCGTCAGTTACCGCGTTAATGGCAGCAAAAATCTTATCGTGGCGGCGAACATGGTAGTCAACGGGAGCAATGTCGATGGCGACCAGCCGTTCGACACGTTCAGGGGCCAACGCGGTCAGCGCCATGACGGCTTTGCCACCCATCGAGTGACCAATAAAGATCGCTTTTTCGATCTGCCGATCGTCCAGTGTATCCAGCAGATCTTGCGCCATAGCCGGATAATTCATCTCAGGTGAACGAGGGGAGAGGCCATGATTTCGCATATCAACCTGGATGATATCGTGATCGGCCACTAGATCGCGTGCCAGGATCCCGAGGTTATCCAGACTGCCAAACAGGCCGTGAACCAGGACGATGGGAGAATTATTGTGCAGGTTTTGCGCAGATTGCGCTCGGATATTCAATTTCATGGCAAAGTTCTTTTTTTCACACTGACGGGTTAGGGTATCATGTTGACCATTCTGCCACATGGCTGCAACAACTACGGTTACTCCGAGTTTTGCGTGCCACCAGGCTTGACGCTATCCGCTGTTGGGATTTGCCTTTACACTACGCGTGTTGACCCAACAACTTGTATTCAGCTAAACACTGCACTGGATTAAGATGAAAACGATTGAAGTTGATGATGAACTCTATAGCTATATTGCCAGCCACACCAAGCATATCGGCGAGAGCGCATCCGACATTTTACGGCGTATGTTGAAATTTTCCGCCGCATCACAGCCTGTCATTCCGGTAGTAAAAGAAGTCCGCGCTGTGCAAGCTGTCGTGGAAGCCAAGCCGGTTAACCCCGTAAAAGATAAAGTGCGCGCGATGCGTGAACTGCTGCTGTCCGACGAATACGCTGAACAGAAGAAAGCAGTAAATCGCTTTATGCTGGTGCTGTCTACACTCTATTCACTGGATCACAACGCGTTCGCCGAAGCAACGGAATCGTTGCACGGACGTACGCGCGTTTATTTTGCAGCGGATGAACAGACGCTGTTGAAAAATGGTAATCAAACCAAACCGAAGCACGTGCCAGGCACGCCGTACTGGGTGATCACCAATACCAATACCGGCCGTAAATGCAGCATGGTTGAGCACATCATGCAGTCAATGCAATTCCCTGCGGAATTGATTGAAAAGGTTTGCGGAACAATTTAATCCTTGCATTAGAAGGACCAGGCAATGGCAATCCACAACCGTGCAGGTCAACCTGCACAACAGAGTGATTTGATTAACGTCGCCCAACTGACGGCACAGTACTACGTACTGAAACCAACAGCAGGGAACGCTGAGCACGCCGTCAAGTTCGGTACGTCCGGACATCGCGGCAGTGCAGGTCGTCATAGTTTTAACGAGCCGCATATTCTGGCTATCGCTCAGGCGATTGCTGAAGAGCGTGCGAAAAACGGGATTACTGGCCCGTGCTATGTGGGCAAGGACACCCACGCGTTGTCTGAACCGGCTTTCATCTCTGTACTGGAAGTGCTGGCGGCGAACGGCGTTGATGTCATCGTGCAGGAAAATAACGGCTTTACGCCAACGCCTGCCGTGTCGAATGCAATCCTGGTCCATAATAAAAAAGGCGGCCCGCTGGCTGATGGCATTGTGATCACGCCGTCTCACAACCCGCCGGAAGACGGCGGTATTAAGTACAATCCGCCTAACGGTGGTCCGGCTGATACTAATGTTACCAAAGTGGTTGAAGACAGAGCCAACGCGCTGCTGGCCGACGGTCTGCAAGGCGTGAAGCGCATGTCGCTGGATGCTGCGTTGGCATCCGGTCATGTTAAAGAACAGGATCTGGTGCAGCCTTTCGTGGAAGGACTGGCTGACATCGTCGACATGGCGGCGATTCAGAAAGCGGGCCTGACGCTGGGTGTCGATCCGCTGGGCGGTTCCGGTATCGAATACTGGAAGCGTATTGCGAAGCACTACAACCTCAACCTGACTATTGTTAACGATCACGTTGATCAGACTTTCCGCTTTATGCATCTCGACAAAGACGGTGCGATCCGTATGGACTGCTCCTCCGAGTGCGCGATGGCGGGCCTGCTGGCGCTGCGCGACAAGTTCGATCTCGCTTTTGCCAACGATCCGGATTACGACCGTCATGGCATCGTCACGCCCGCTGGTCTGATGAACCCGAACCACTACCTGGCGGTGGCGATTAACTACCTGTTCCAGCACCGTCCACAGTGGGGCAAAGACGTTGCCGTCGGTAAGACGCTGGTTTCTTCGGCGATGATTGACCGCGTGGTGAATGCTTTAGGGCGTAAACTGGTTGAAGTCCCGGTTGGCTTTAAATGGTTCGTTGACGGTCTGTTTGATGGCAGCTTTGGTTTTGGCGGTGAAGAGAGCGCGGGTGCCTCTTTCCTGCGTTTCGATGGTACACCGTGGTCAACGGATAAAGACGGCATCATCATGTGTCTGTTGGCGGCTGAAATTACCGCAGTGACCGGTAAAAACCCGCAAGAGCACTACAACGAGCTGGCTGCTCGTTTTGGCGCGCCGAGCTACAACCGCCTGCAGGCCAGCGCGACCTCTGCGCAGAAAGCGGCGCTGTCTAAGCTGTCTCCGGAAATGGTGAGTGCCAGCACACTTGCGGGTGACCCGATCACCGCACGTCTGACGTCGGCACCGGGTAACGGTGCTTCTATCGGTGGTCTGAAAGTGATGACCGACAACGGCTGGTTTGCCGCACGTCCTTCCGGTACAGAAGACGCTTACAAGATCTACTGCGAAAGCTTCCTCGGTGAAGAGCACCGCAAGCAGATCGAGAAAGAGGCGGTCGAGATTGTCAGCGAAGTGTTGAAAAACGCGTAAGTACTGTTCGCACTGACGCGTTTTATAGGCCCGGTAAGCTAGCGCTACCGGGCTTTTTTGTGCCGATATTTAACTATGTTTATTTTTCAGTTCAAAACGCGGTGAGACCAGACCATACAGCGTCCAGCCGAGGAAAGTCACGATAGAACCATACAGCATTGCTTCTTCGCCAGAGGAGTAGAGTGCATAGAAGCTGTATAATGCGCCAATAAACGCGACAAAGTTTGCTGGTTTCGCTTTTGACGATGGGACATTCGCCATCTTCTGAATAATAACCAGTGCGGCCATCGACAAGATATACGGGATGATATTCGTCACGACAGCCAGGTTGACCAGCACGTTGAACTGGCTGTTCAGCGACGGGCTGATGGTCATCAGCGATAAGCCACTCTGGATTATTACGATGGTCAGCATTCCCTGAACCGGCGCATCCACTTTAGTTACACGGGAGAAGATTTTCGGGAAGTAACCTTCATCAGCCGACGATTTAAAGACCTGAGCGATAGTAAACTGCCAGCCCAGCAGTGAACCACAGCAGGACATCACCATCAACGCCATGATCACTTTACCGACTTCCGGGGTGAACATCTGCGCAAAGGCCAAACCGAAAGGCGCAGTGGAGTTAGCCAGATCCATATTTGGCACAATCCCGGCGATCACATTGGTCGAAATGATGTAAATCACTGCCGCGCCCAACGTACCGCCCAGTACAGCGATGGGTACGTTGCGCTCCGGATTTTCAACCACTTCGGCGTTAGCGCAGGCCGATTCCAGACCGAGAAAAGCCCACAGGGTCATCGCAATCGAAGAACCGACCGCCGTGAAGAACGGGACGTGGTGTGGGTTCCAGGAGTTAGCGTACAGCGTCGGACTGAACCAGAACCAGCCGATGATGCACAAACCGACAACCGGAATAATAACGCCCCAGACGGTGATACTGCTGAGCTGCCCAGTAATACGTGCCCCGCCAAAGTTAGCGACGGTGCAGATCCACAGCACGCCGATAGTGGCCAGGCCAATCTGCACGGGTGTCAATGTGGCACCAAACAGTTCGGTACCGTAGCCCACGGCGGAGATAGCGATAGCCACGTTGGCAATTAACAGCGAAACGCCATAGGTGTAGTTCGCCATAAAGTTACCGGATTTGCCAAAGGCATATTCAGCATAACCGCCCATACCACCGGATTTACGACTGAACATACCGCATTTTGCGAAGGCCCACGCCAGTGCCATTGAACCGACAGCGGTCACCAGCCACGAGATGATCGAAATGGTGCCGACTTCTGCAAGTTTGGTAGGCAACATGATGATCCCTGAGCCCATCATATTGACCATGGTCAGGATGGTGAGCTGGACGACACCCATTTTGTTGGATTTGGCTTTGCTCATAACATTTCCCCTTTCAACAGATCGTCTTGCGCGTCTTTTGGCTTAATGACATAGCACCACACCTGTTTACGCCCGTCGTGTTCTTCGATGTAGACACCCTGAAGTTCAGGCGCAAAACCCGGCAGCAGATTGATTCCCTCTTCCAGCGCGCTAAAGTAACGCAATACTGAACCACCCCAGATTTCACCCGGAACCATACACAGCACGCCAGGAGGATAAGGCAACGCACCTTCCGCGGCGATTCGGCCTTCCGCGTCCGGTAGTCGCACCAACTCAACTTCACCGCGCAGATAGGCGTAGTTGGCCTCCTGGGGATTCATGCTGACGCGCGGGAAATGATCCTTACGGAACATCTCTTTCTGTAGCTGTTTCACGTTGTGACGGGCGTACAAATCGTGCATTTCCTGACACAGCTGACGCAGGGTATAACCGTCATAACGGGCTTCATGTTGTTTGTAGAGAGAGGGCAGAACCTCAGCCAGCGGGGCATCGGCTTCCAGCAGTTTTTCGAAACGCACCAGCAGGGCGACAAGTTGCTGCATCTTCGCCATATCTTCTGCCGGGGTCATCAGGAACAGGATGGAGTTAAGGTCGCATTTTTCGGGAACTACGCCATTTTCCCGCAGGAAGTTAGCCAGAATGGTGGCCGGAACGCCGAACGTGTCATATTCGCCGTTACGCGTTTTGATCCCCGGTGTGGTGAGCAGCAGTTTGCATGGATCCACAAAGTACTGGTGTTCGGCGTAGCCTTCAAAGGCATGCCAGTGTTCACCAGGAACAAAATGGAAGAAACGTAGATCGCTGGCAATTTCAGCGGTGGAATAAGCCTGCCACGGTTTACCTTCCACCATCTCAGGCACAAATGGCCGGATATGGTGGCAGTTTTCCAGGATCAATTTACGCGTATCAATTCCGTTGACGACGCAGTCCATCCACATGTTGCGCCCGCTGATGCCTTCATGCATTTTGGCGTTGATGTCGAGCGCGGCAAAGAGCGGATAGAACGGGCTGGTGGAGGCGTGCATCATGAACGCGTTATTCATTCGTTTATGGGGCACGTAGCGAGACTGGCCTTTAATATGGCTGTCTTTTTTGTGGATCTGCGATGTCTGGGAGAAACCCGCCTGCTGTTTGTGTACCGACTGGGTGACCAGAATACCAGGATCGTTTTCATTCAGATCCAGCAACAATGGAGAACAATCGGCCATCATCGGAATGAACTGCTCATAGCCCACCCACGCGGAGTCAAACAGGATGTAGTCGCACAGGTGACCGATGTTATCCACTACCTGACGCGCGTTATAGATGGTGCCATCGTAGGTACCTAACTGAATCAAGGCCAGTCGGAATGGACGGACATCATTTTTACGTTTTGGCGCGACTTCACCGATCCTTTCTCGCAGATAGCTTTCTTCAAAGCAGTGAGCGTCAATCCCGCCGATGAAGCCGTACGGGTTGCGTGCAGTCTCCAGATAGACCGGCGTGGCCCCGGCCTGTAATAACGCGCCGTGGTGGTTTGACTTGTGGTTGTTGCGGTCAAACAACACCAGATCGCCTGGGGTGAGCAGCGCGTTAAGCACCACTTTGTTTGATGATGAGGTTCCGTTCAGGACAAAGTAGGTCTTATCCGCGTTGAACACTTTGGCCGCATGCTGTTGGGCGATGCAAGGCGCACCTTCGTGGATCAACAAATCACCCATTGCCACATCGGCATTACACAAATCAGAGCGGAAAAGCGTTTCGCCGAAGTACTCCACAAACTGATTACCCGCAGGATGGCGACGGAAAAATTCGCCCCCCTGATGACCTGGACAATCAAATGCGCTGTTACCCTGATTGACGTAATCGACCAATGCGCGGAAGAACGGGGGACGTAGTTGCGTTTCGTAGTGGCTGGCGGCGGTTTCTAACTGACGACCATAAAATGCTGAGCGGGCTTCATTGCATTCGAATACGCCGGAGATCCGTGGCAGATACTCTGCTGGAACACGCTCTTCATTTTCGGTGGCGATAAAAACGGGAATGCCGTAGCCGGTGGCGTCAATTTCATCGAGTTTTCCTCGTTCAATATCATTGATGGATAACACGATGGCAGCAACATCAATGAAATTACTTTCATCGATATTTACGCAGGAGCGCTGCGTAGAAAAACAATCAGGACAGGAACGGCTTACGGCAATTTTTAATTCAGACATTTTCATCTCTTTATTTTAGGTAATAGCAGGTCCTCAATTTCTCAAATGAGAAATTGATAACTCCGGAAAAAAAGCAAAGTAATACCGCTGATAAATAAATCAGTAAATTGCTTTTTTGAAGATGCAATAAACCCTAACCGGTCCGGTCACAGGTAATACAGGGTTATGCAGGGAGAGCACTGTGGATACAGGCATTATACCCGTCGTCTTTCAAGCTGCATCTGTGTTGGCTTTACTCGCTTATCCCAGTCACGTACTGATGTACGCTCCCGGGCTTCGCTGCATCGCCGTCTTGATGCAACTCGAAATCTATTGGGTATATATCTGCGATACAGAGAGTCAGGATGACCTGTATACTGGAGTGCCCTTAGTCGGAAGACTAACGGGCATTAAAGAAATGAAAGTCGAAACTATTGCGGTGGGCAAACATCATAATATGCGTTGTTCGCCTTATATGTGGCATTGTACGGCTATTATTTTCCATTTTGGTTACCTTTACTGGATAAGTGGAAGGTGTGGGTATTTTATCCAGGAAATGGCTATGAACTGTGAAGAAGATCAATAAAAAATGATCGTTTCCAAAATATTTAGTCGCCGATTATGCATATCGTGAGATAAGATGCTGTTTTGTTGTTTATATGTTATTTATTTGTATTTTATTATTTTGAGTATAACCTTATCGGCTGCGTAATAAATATTATGCAGCCTTAAGGATAATAGATAATATATTTGTTATTTAATCAAAATAAATGAATAAAAATTCAAGGCATAAACCGATAACCAATTCCGGTCTCGGTCAGAAAATGACGCGGGCGGGCCGGGTCCAGTTCCAGCTTCTGGCGCAAGTGTCCCATATAAATGCGCAGATAGTGACTGTGTTCGACGGCGTTTGGTCCCCAAACCTGATTCAATAACTGACGTTGCGTCAGTACCTTCCCGGCATTATTCAGCAGTACCGCCAACAGGCGAAACTCAATCGGCGTCAAGTGAATTTCTTCATCACCTCGGTGTACGAGGCGAGCAGCGATATCCACTTTAACATTAGAAAAATGTACGACCGGTTCGGGAGACGTCCCACTGGCGTGGCGACGCAATGCCACGCGCAATCGCGCCTGTAGCTCGCCAATACCAAAAGGTTTGCTGAGATAGTCATCGGCTCCGGCATCCAGCGCGGCGATTTTATCGCTTTCCTCACTGCGGGCTGAAAGCACAATCACTGGAATCGCGCTCCATTGACGCAGGTCGCGAATAAAATCAATGCCGTCGCCATCCGGCAGGCCAAGATCGAGAATGATGAGATCGGGTTTTCGCGTGGCGGCTTCCAGCAGACCGCGTTGCAGCGTTTCCGCTTCAAATACACGTAGGCCATCGGCCTCCAGCGCGGTGCGCAGAAAGCGGCGAATGGCCTGTTCATCTTCAACAATCAGTACGTTCGTCACATATCCTCATGAAAATCTTCAAGTTGAGGGGGGATTTCCTGGGGCAGTGTAACACGAAAACATGCTCCTCCCTGCGCGCGATTGTGGACAGAAATAGTCCCGCCATGCACGTCCACAATGGCCTGACAAATTGCCAGCCCCAGCCCGACGCCTGGCACCGATGACTCTTTATTCCCTCGGGAGAACTTGTCAAAAACGCGCTGTTCCATACCCGACGGAACACCCGGCCCATTATCCCAGACGTCTAATTGCAGGTGTTCTCCATTGACGCTGGCATCAATACCGATCTGCGCCTGTGGACCCGCGTATTTGACGGCGTTTTCCAGCAGGTTAATCAGCACCCGTTCAAAGAGTGGGCCATCGACGTGAATCAATGTCAACGGTTCTGGTAACGACAGATTTATTGGGGCAGAGAGACCTGGCTCCAGCATCTGCAGGGCGCTACCCACCACCTCTTCCAGCGTTAACCACTCCTTCTTAAGATTAAAGCCGCCAGACTGAATTCGCGCCATATCCAGCAGGTTATTCACCAGTCGGGTCGTGTTCAGAACGTGCTGGCGAATCTCGCTGGCCTGGCGTGCGTGCGGCGATCCCTCGCTTGCCAGATCCAGCGTTAAGATTTCTGCCTGGCCGAACAACACCGTCAATGGCGTGCGCAAATCGTGGGACAGGGCTGCGAGCAGGGCGTTGCGAATACTTTCGCGCTCGCTGGCAAAGCGAGCCTGCTCTTCGCTGGCAGTCAGCGTCAGGCGCTCCAGCGCACTGGCGACCAGCAACGTGAAGGTTTCCAGCAGGCGTTGCTGTTCAGGGATCATCAGTTGGCGTAAATTTCCCGGTTCCACGATCAGCAATCCATGCGTTTTGTCGGCGCTTTTTAACGGTAAAATTTGATACGGCACGCCGGGTAACGTATCGGTGCCTGCGCCGGCGGGTTGCCCTTTATCAAAGCTCCATTGGGCAATGGCGTCATCCCACGGTGTCATGCCCTGTTGATGAGTGAGAGGGGCCAGCTTACCGTTTTCGCCGGGCAGTAAAACCTGGCTACGGGCCTGAAACGTTGAAGCGATAAACTGTTCGCTGGTGGCGGCGATATCCGTCTGACTGCGTCCGACGGCCAACGCTTTGGACATCTCATACAAATGACGCGTACGCTGTTCACGATAACGCGCTACCCGTGCCTGATACCGCACCCCGGCGGTCAGATTACCGATAACCAGCCCTACCGTGAGCATTACGGCAAAGGTAAGCAGGTACTGGACGTCGGAAACGGCCAGCGTCCCGCGCGGAGCAATAAAGAAGAGATCGAAGCTGGCGACGTTAATAAAAGTGGCCAGAACGGACGGCCAGCGTCCGTAAAAGAGTGCGATAACCACCACGCCCAATAAATAGATCATCACCAGGTTGGCGGCGTCAAACGCCATCAGCCACTGCATGGCGATTAGCGTAATGATGGCGCATAGCGCAACAGCGACCACGCACCCCTGAATTTGTACCCGCCATTTATCCTTAAAGGTACGGCTGTCTGCGGTTTGCAGCACTGGACGTGAAGGGGGCTCATCGAGGGCGACAATCATCAGGTCGAGATCGGGTGCGCGGTGGGCCAGTTTGTCGGCAAAGGAGTCGCTGCGCCACCAGCGTCGCGTCGTTGGACGCCCGAGCACAATTTTTCCCAGATTATGCTCGCGGGCATAGCGGATTACCGCTTTGTCTTCGGCGGGATCGGAAAGGGTGGCGGTTTCTGCGCCTAACTCCTGGGCCAGTCGCAGAGCGCTTAAAATCGCGCGGCGCTGTTTTTCGGGCAGTCGGTGCAGCGCTGGCGTTTCGACATACACCGCATGCCAGACGCTACCCAGACGCGCTGCCAGACGTGCGGCGGCACGTACCAGTTTTTCGCTGCCGGTGTTGTGCCCAATGCACAGTAAAATAGCGTCGCGGGTATGCCAGACTTTTTCTTCACCCGGACGTCCCCGCCAGGCGCGCATCTGATCGTCCACCCGATCGGCCGTACGGCGCAGGGCCAGTTCACGTAGTGCAATCAGATTACCTTTGCGAAAGAAATGCTCGATGGCTCTTTCCGCCTGGCCGGCGATGTAGACCTTGCCTTCGTTCAGACGCTGGCGTAAATCGTCGGGGGGAAGATCGACCAACACCACATCGTCGGCGGCATCGAAAAAAGGATCGGGGACGGTTTCGCGAACCTGAATGCCGGTAACGCCGCTGACCACATCATTGAGACTTTCCAGATGTTGCACGTTGACGGTAGTAAAAACGTCAATGCCAGCTTCCAGCAGCTCTTCAATGTCCTGCCAACGCTTAGGATGCCGTGAGCCTGGCGCATTACTGTGCGCCAGTTCATCCATCAAAATGAGCGCCGGACGGCGGGCCAGCGCAGCGTCGAGATCGAACTCGCTGATATGACGACCATGACGTGACTGCCGCTTGAGCGGCAGGATGCTGAGACCGTCCAGCAGCGCGGCGGTCTCTTTGCGCCCGTGGGTTTCCACCACGCCAATCAGCACATCTAACCCTTGCGCCCGCAGTCGCTGGGCCTCCGCCAGCATGGCCCAGGTTTTGCCGACGCCCGCGCAGGCACCGAAGAAAATTTTCAGTTTTCCCCGGTGCGGAGCGGTGGTCTGCTCCAGCAGGCGATCGGGGTCGGGGCGTAACGGTTCGTTATGCATGTCCTTTTTCTCAGTGCTTATCCAGCGCTAAATTAAGTTCCACCAGGTTCACCACCGGCTGGCCGATAAAACTGACCAACGGCTTTTGCGTATATTGTGCAACCAACCGCGTAACCTCTTCAACGCTGAGGTTGCGAGCCTGCGCCACACGGGGAATTTGCCAGGCTACTGCGGCTGGCGTCAGGTTGTTATCCAGTCCGCTGGAAGAAGCTGTTACCAGTTCAACCGGAACCGCAGGATTTGCCTGCGGGTTGGCGGCACGCAGCGCGGCAATCCGGCTTTGTAGCTGTTTATCCAGTTCCGGGTTGCTGGCTGCCAGATTACTGCCGCCTGAAGCCATTGGATTATAGGGCATTTCCGCTGTCGCTGAGGGGCGTCCCTGAAAATAACCGGCAGCGGTAAACTGTTGCCCAATAAGCTCAGAGCCGCGAACAGTCTCACCTTCGCGCAGAAGCGAACCGTTAGCCTGGTGGGGAAACCACCATTGCCCCAACGCAGTGGTCAGCAGCGGATAAGCACCACCGGTGATAAGCATCAGGAAAATCAATGTTGATAATGCAGGACGTAATCCACTCATCTGAAACCTCACACCAGACCCAGCAGGGTCAGCAGTAAATCAATCGCTTTGATACCGATAAACGGCACAACCAAACCGCCCAGACCATAGATCCACAAATTGCGGCGCAACATCGCGGATGCGGACAACGGTTTGTAGCTCACGCCTTTCAGCGCCAGTGGGATTAGAAAGACGATGACCAGCGCGTTAAAGATGACCGCGCTGAGGATCGCCGAGTCCGGCGAATGCAGCCCCATCACGTTCAGCGCGTTGAGCTGCGGGTAGGTGGCGGCGAATGCGGCCGGGATGATGGCAAAATACTTCGCTACGTCGTTGGCGATACTGAAGGTGGTCAGCGAACCGCGCGTCATCAGCATCTGTTTACCAATGTGCACCACTTCAATCAGTTTGGTGGGATTGGAGTCGAGGTCCACCATGTTGCCCGCTTCTTTCGCTGCCTGGGTTCCGGAGTTCATGGCAACGGCAACATCGGCCTGCGCAAGGGCTGGAGCATCGTTGGTTCCGTCGCCGGTCATCGCCACCAGACGACCTTCCGCCTGATACTGACGAATTAGCGCCAGCTTGGCTTCCGGTGTGGCTTCCGCTAAGAAGTCATCCACACCGGCTTCTGCGGCGATTGCTGCGGCGGTCAGGCGGTTGTCACCGGTGATCATCACCGTTTTGATCCCCATTTTACGCAGTTGGGCAAAACGTTCTTTAATTCCGCCTTTTACGATATCTTTCAGGGCAATCACACCCAGTACGTGAGAGCCTTCGGCCACCACCAGCGGCGTTGCGCCAAGACGAGCGACGTTTTCGACCTTCTGCTCCACATCGGCAGGAAAGTGGCCGCCGTTGGCTTCAACGTGACGACGAATGGCATCAACCGAGCCTTTGCGGATCATACGGTTGTCAATGTTGATGCCGCTCATCCGGCTTTGGGCGGTAAACGGCACAAAGGTGGCGTGCAGCGATTGCACGTCGCGAATACGCAGATTAAAGCGCTGTTTAGCCAGGACAACAATGCTGCGGCCTTCCGGTGTTTCATCGGCCAGGGATGAAAGCTGCGCGGCATCGGCCAGCGTTTTGACGTCTACACCCTGAGCGGGCAGAAAATCTGAAGCCTGACGATTACCCAGCGTAATAGTGCCTGTTTTATCCAGCAGTAGTACGTCCACATCACCTGCCGCCTCTACGGCACGTCCGCTGGTGGCGATGACGTTCGCGCCCAGCATACGGCTCATCCCGGCGACGCCAATCGCGGAGAGCAGCCCGCCTATCGTCGTAGGGATTAAACACACCAGCAGCGCAACCAACACCGTGACGCTGACTGCGCTTCCTCCCCAGGCGGAAAACGGCCATAGCGTGGCGGTCGCCAACAAAAAGATAATGGTCAGGGCAATCAGCAGGATTGTCAGGGCGATTTCATTGGGCGTTTTACGCCGCTGTGCGCCTTCAACCATGGCGATCATCCGGTCGAGGAACGTTTCACCGGGGTTTACGCTGCATTCGATAACCAGCCAGTCGGAGAGAATGCGGGTGCCGCCAGTGACGGAGGCGAAATCACCACCGGATTCACGAATCACAGGTGCGGATTCACCGGTAATGGCACTTTCATCTACCGACGCGCCGCCTTCGATCACCTCGCCGTCACACGGAATAATATCGCCAGCTTCCACCAGCACGATGTCGCCTTTACGTAGATCATCTGCGGGGACGTGATCCATCGCCGCGCCGTATTTCGGTTCGCGAAGTTTGCGGGCGAAGGCGGTTTTTTTGACGCCTTTCAGGCTGTTGGCCTGAGCTTTACTGCGTCCTTCCGCCAGCGCTTCAGCAAAATTGGCGAACAGAACGGTAATCCACAGCCACAGACTTATCGCGCCGGTAAACCTCGGGCTGCCCGGCATATGGCCTGTTGCCATCGCCACGGTTAACAGGGTCGTTAACAGACTGCCCAACCAGACGATAAACATCACCGGATTACGCCACTGGGTATGTGGGCTTAATTTTTTCACGGCGTCCATCAGCGCTTGTGCGACCAGAGAGGGTTCGAACAGCGCCAGTTGCTTGCGACTCATAGTAATGTGCTCCGCATCACTTAGTGTAATGACAGGTATTCTGCGACTGGGCCAAGCGCCAGGGCAGGAACAAAGGTGAGAGCGCCAACCAGTAACACCGTACCGATTAACAACCCAACAAACAGTGCGCCATGGGTAGGTAGCGTGCCGGGGCTTGCTGGCTGGATCTTTTTACTGACCAGCGATCCGGCAATCGCCATCACGGGAATGATCACGCCGAAGCGGCCGAAGAACATGCACAAGGCCAGCAGGCAGTTCCAGAACGGGCTATTGGCGCTTAATCCGGCGAATGCGCTACCGTTATTGTTCGAGGCAGACGACACGGCATACAGCACTTCGCTAAACCCGTGTGGACCCGGGTTTAGCATGGCGCTGCGGCCAGCTTCGGACATCATCGCTATCGCCGTACCGAGCAGAACCAGCGTAGGGGTGACCAGAATCGCCAACGCGGTCATTTTCATTTCGCGCACGTCGATTTTCTTACCCAGATATTCCGGCGTGCGGCCAATCATTAACCCAGCGATAAATACCGCCAGCAACACGAATAACAGCATGCCATACAGACCTGAACCCACACCGCCGAAGACCACTTCGCCAATCTGCATTAACCACATCGGTACCATGCCGCCCAGTGCAGTGAAGGAGTCATGCATCGCATCAACAGCACCGCAGGATGCGGCTGTCGTGACGACGGCAAACAGACTCGTGGCCAGCACGCCAAAGCGGTTCTCTTTACCTTCCATGTTGATATTGCTGTCTGCACCGAATGCCATCAGGTGCGGGTTGCCCTGAACTTCGGCCCACATCACGACGGCTACGCAGACCACAAAAATCAGTGACATGGCCCACAGTAGGGTCCGCCCCTGGCGGCGATCGCCCACCACATCACCAAAGGCAAAACACAAGGCGGTGGGAATTAAGAAAATGGCCAGCATTTGGACCAGGTTGGTCAGCGCGGTTGGGTTTTCAAACGGATGTGATGAGTTTGCATTAAAGAAACCACCGCCGTTTGTACCGAGCATCTTAATCGCTTCCTGTGAGGCGACCGGCCCCATTGGCAGCAGTTGTTTCACCCCTTCAAGGGTGGTAATGGGCTGATAAGGCAATAGATTTTGCAACGTACCTTGCTGAATGAAGAACAGAGCAATGATCAACGCGATGGGAACCAGGATCCACAGCGTAATGCGAATCAAATCGACCCAGGCGTTGCCCAGCGTATTCATACTCTGGCGCGTGAAGGCGCGAGTCAGGGCAAAAATCACCGCAATACCGGTCGCCGCAGACAGGAAGTTCTGCACGGTCAACCCGGCCATCTGGCTGAAATAGCTTAAGGTGGTTTCGCCAGCATAGGATTGCCAGTTGGTATTAGTGACAAAACTCACTGCGGTGTTGAGCGCCAGATCCCACGAAAGCCCTGGCAGTTGCTGTGGATTTAACGGCAGCAGGTTTTGCGCCATCAGCATCGAAAACAGGACCAACAGGCCAAGCACATTGAGCGCGAGGATAGCCAGCAAATACTGCCGCCAGTTCATCTCCTGCTGCGAGATGCCCAGACCGCGCCAGAGCAGATGCTCCACGCCAGCCAGACCCGGCAGGGATGTATTGTTGATCAGTCGAGCCAGCCCGAACCCTAACGGTCTGGCGATGACAAACAGCACCAGCAAGAAACTGGCAATAAGTAAGAATCCTTGGGCCGCCATCAGAACGCCTCCGCATTAATCAGGGCATACACCAGGTAACCTAATAATAAAAAGACCAGCACAATGCCGGTTATCACGCCTGCACTCACAGTGCACCTCCAGTGGCATAAATGTGATAACCAGAGCGTAGATTTTTACCTGCAAAGATTTCGCAAAAATCAGCGGGCGGGGTATAAAAAAAGTATAAAAATGGCAAAAACCATTATTTAACTAATGATTAGTATTAATTTAACTTTTATGTAACTTAATTACAGTTTTAAGCTAAACGGAGCATCAATAGATAAAAATAAGTGGTCGGATGAGTAGCAAAATTACACACAAAGCGGTATTATTTTCATCAGTTAACCAAATTTATTTTTCCGGTGCGATTCACCGAACAGATATATGGGAGAGGATTATGGACTTATATAAAGAGTATCCAGCACACATTGTTTTCTTACGCCGTACCTTTGCCGTTGTGGCGGGCGTGCTGGCGCTACCGGTCATGCTTTTCTGGAAAGACCGCGCCCGTTTTTACAGCTATCTGCATCGCGTATGGTCTAAAACCAGCGATAAACCGGTGTGGATGGAGCAGGCTGAAAAAGCCACCTGCGATTTCTACTAAGTTATCGTTCTTGCTCAAAAAAACCGCTCACAGCAATGTGGCGGTTTTTTTTTATGTGCAGATGTCTACACTTGTCGGTGTAATGAACAAAGCGTGGCAATGACTAATTTATATCCGGGAGTATTATGACCACCCATCTGGTCTGGTTTCGACGTGATTTACGTCTGCATGACAACCTCGCGTTAGCGGCAGCCTGTCGCGATCCTTCCGCGCAAGTTTTAGCGCTCTATATCTCTACTCCTGAGCAGTGGAAAGCCCACGAAATGGCCCCACGTCAGGCTGCGTTTGTGAATGCGCAGTTGAATGCCTTGCAGGCGGCGTTGACGGAAAAGGGCATCCCGCTCTTGTTTGATGAAGTTGCAGATTTCGCGGCCAGCGTAGAAACCGTCAAAAACGTCTGCGCACAGCATAACGTCAGCCGGTTATTTTATAACTATCAATACGAAATAAACGAACGTCAGCGTGATGCCGCCGTCGAGAAATCATTACTCCATGTGGTGTGCGAAGGTTTTGACGACAGCGTGATCCTGCCTCCGGGGTCAGTCATGACCGGCAATCATGAGATGTATAAAGTCTTTACACCGTTTAAAAATGCCTGGCTGAAGCGAGTTAAAGAGGGGGTTCCAGAATGCGTTAGCGCGCCGAAGGTGAGAGAAAGCGGTGCGCTTGATGTTCCGTTAACATCAATAACGCTGAGCTATTCGCAGCAAGATTTTGATGCGCAGCTATTTGCGGCAGAAGAGAAATTAGCGATCGCGCAATTACGTAAGTTTTGCCAGCAGGCCGCGGGAGAATATGAGCAACTACGTGATTTTCCGGCGGTTGACGGTACCAGCCGATTGTCCGCGAACCTGGCGACAGGCGGGCTTTCGCCGCGCCAGTGCCTGAATCGACTGATCGCGGAGCAGCCGCAGGCTCTGGAGGGCGGGGCGGGCAGCGTCTGGCTGAACGAACTTATTTGGCGTGAATTTTATCGTCATCTGATGGCTTATCATCCGGCGCTGTGCCGGCATCAGCCGTTCATCCGTTGGACCGATCGTGTGCAATGGCAGAATAACCCGACACATTTGCAGGCCTGGCAAACGGGGAATACCGGATACCCTATTGTCGATGCGGCGATGCGTCAGCTCAACGCTACAGGCTGGATGCATAATCGATTACGCATGATTACGGCCAGTTTTTTAGTCAAAGATCTGCTAATCGACTGGCGTAAAGGCGAGCAATATTTTATGTCGCAGCTGATCGATGGCGATCTGGCGGCCAATAACGGTGGCTGGCAGTGGGCTGCCTCAACCGGAACCGACGCTGCGCCGTATTTCCGTATCTTTAACCCTACAACTCAGGGCGAAAAATTTGACCGTGACGGCGAGTTTATCCGCCAATGGCTGCCGGAACTGCGTGAAGTGCCGGGGAAAGCCATTCATGACCCGTGGACGTGGGCTGAAAAAGCGCAGGTGTCGCTCAACTATCCTCGTCCGATTGTCGATCACAAACAGGCAAGGCTGGCAACGCTGGCGGCCTATGAGGCGGCACGTAAAGGATAGCGTAAACCATGTTGGAGCAGGGAATAGATCGCGAAATGGTAAAACTGGTGACAGGTGTTTCTGAAACGGATTTGGCTGTAAGCCATGCATAATCGCCAAAAAACAGGCCCGAATCTTATCACATCATCGGGCCTGTACATTCAGGACTCTACTGCCAGCGGACGGTTTCTGAATTTAAGCGACTGGTATAACCAAATCAGCAGCACCAGCACCACGCAGGCCAACGCGCCCCAGGTAATTTCGCTAAAGACATCAATATACGCATTGATCGAATAGTTGATCGCCCCCGCACTGTCAAACGAGCCTTGCGACGTCTGATCGGCGATAACGCCTGCCAGATAGTTGGCGATGGCGCCGGAAAGCAGCATATAAATGCCTGTTAATACGCCGGTCACCCCAGGGATCTCGATACGCGTAATTTGCGACATCGCCACCGGGTCGATAAACAGTTCGGCAAAGCCCATGACCGCCAGCCCCAATACCATCAGCGGCATGGAAGAGTGGCCGTAGGCTGCGGACCAGCGGGCGCTTAAGGTCAGAATGCAGAACCCTGCGCTCATTAAACCGAGGCCCAGGGCGAATTTACCCCAGATACGTACGGTTCGATTGCCGCCAACGCTTTCTTTGACTACCCAGGCCAGCAAGATACCGCACAGCATAACGGCAAAGGCGTTAACCGACTGGAACATCGCGGTCGGGACGGAATACCCCAAAATATCGCGATTAACGAAGCGGTCAATATACAGGCTAATCGAGCTGCCGCCCTGTTGAGAAAAGGCCCAGAACAGCAGGCTGAAGAAGGTCAGCGTCACGATAAGCCCCAATTCTTTGCGCTGCTTCTGGTTTTGCGCCTGACGGTAAATCTTCGCCAGAACCGCCAGACCAATAACCGTGGCAACGATCAGTGCGTAAACGGACCACTCTTTCCAGAACAGGACGGTAATCAGCAACGGTGCTGCAACCAGCAGAACTAACAGCCAGGCCCAGTTTGGCAGCATATACTTTTTCGCACACAGCACGGTTTTGTTGACGCCAGTGGTATGAGCGAAATGGCGATTACCGCATAAGAAAATCACCAACCCTGCCAGCATGCCAATCGCAGCCAGCGCAAAACCCATCGCCCAACTGTACTCTTCCTGCACGTAACCGCAGGCAATGGGCGCAATGATCGAACCGATGTTACCGGCTGCGTAGAGCAGAGAGAATCCACCGTCGCGGCGCGGATCTTCAGGCTGATACAATTCGCCCAGCAGGCAACTGATATTGGATTTAAACAGACCGTAGCCGCAGACAATAATCGCCAGCGACAAATAAAGGAACGCCGGAGCCATTTCACTGGCGCCCAGGACCAGATGTCCCACCGCCATTAAAAATGCGCCGATCATTACCGCCATACGATTGCCGAGCACCTTATCGGCCAGGTACCCCCCGAGAATAGGCGTGACGTAGACCAGAGAGCAATAGGCGCTGAACAGTTCATATGCGTGATTATCGTCGTACTTCAGCTGGTTGGTGAGATAGAGGATCAGCAGTGCACGCATGCCGTAAAAACTGAAGTATTCCCAGATTTGTAGCGCGACGACGTAGTAAATCGCCCGCGGTTGAGATGCTTGTTTATTCATTATTTTCTCGAAGTCAATGCCTCGCGACTGGCCTAACGTGCTGCGCGAGTGTGTTTCCTTAAAGTTGTAACTTTGATACAGATCTGATTATTTTTGCAATATGCTGTCTGATTGCATAAATATACATGAATTAGATCGCGTGAGGGGAAGCAAATTGCCTTCAAAGATGGTGTGATTGTTTCTTGATGTGTCAGTGAAATGGCTATCGACGAATGCTGGCGGGGACGCTATTTTAACCTAAGCTGTGATGCTGATTGGGCAGGCAGAACTAATGACTACGAGGACGACGATGAAAAACACCGAACTGGAACAACTGATCAACGACAAACTGAACAGCGCCGCCATTAGCGACTATGCGCCGAATGGTTTGCAGGTTGAGGGCAAAGAAACGGTGCATAAAATCGTGACCGGCGTGACCGCAAGTCAGGCGTTACTGGACGAGGCGGTACGCCTGCAGGCGGATGCGGTCATCGTTCATCATGGTTATTTCTGGAAAGGTGAATCCCCGGTAATTCGCGGCATGAAGCGCCATCGTCTGAAAACGCTGCTGGAAAATGATATCAACTTGTATGGCTGGCACCTGCCGCTGGACGCTCATCCCGAGCTGGGGAATAACGCGCAACTGGCCGCGCTGTTGGGGATTACTGTGATGGGGGAAATCGAGCCCCTGGTGCCATGGGGAGAACTCTCCATGCCGGTTCCGGGGCTGGAACTGGCATCGTGGATTGAAGCGCGTTTAGGCCGTAAACCGTTATGGTGCGGTGATACCGGGCCGGAAACCGTTCAGCGCGTCGCCTGGTGTACGGGAGGCGGTCAAAGTTTTATTGATAGCGCAGCCCGGTTTGGCGTCGACGCTTTCATCACCGGTGAAGTTTCAGAGCAAACCATTCATTCGGCCCGCGAACAAGGGCTGCATTTTTATGCTGCCGGCCACCATGCGACCGAACGTGGCGGCATTCGCGCATTAAGTGATTGGCTCAATGAAAATACCGATCTGGACGTGACCTTTATCGATATTCCTAATCCGGCGTAATAAAGAGGGACGAAAGTGCAGCGAGCGCGTTGTTATCTGTTAGGTGAAACAGCGGTGGTTCTAGAACTGGAACCGCCCATTACGCTGGCGACTCAGAAACGCATCTGGCGTCTGGCGCAGCGTCTGGTTGATGCCCCTAATGTACTGGAAGCTATTCCGGGTATGAACAATATCACGGTGACCTTGCGCGACCCGCAAACGCTGGCTCTGGATGCGATTGAACGCCTGCAGCGCTGGTGGGAAGAGAGTGAGGCGCTGGAGCCGGACTCACGCTTTATTGAAATACCCGTTACCTATGGCGGTGAGGCCGGCCCCGATCTGGCAGAGGTCGCCCGGCACAGCGGATTAAGCGACAAGCAGGTTGTTGAGCTTCATGCGTCGGTTGATTACGTGGTGTGGTTTATCGGATTCCAGCCCGGATTTCCCTATCTGGGGAGTTTACCTGAACAGCTCCATACACCCAGGCGTGCAGAACCGCGTCTGCTTGTTCCGGCAGGTTCTGTGGGTATTGGCGGATCCCAGACGGGGGTCTATCCGCTTTCCACGCCTGGCGGGTGGCAATTGATTGGCCGTACCTCCGTTGCATTATTTGATCCAAAACGGCAAGAGCCGATTCTGTTACGGGCTGGTGATACCGTGCGGTTTGTCCCGCAGAAGGAGGGGGTATGTTAAATATTATTCGCGCTGGCATGTATACCTCAGTCCAGGACGGGGGACGCCATAGTTTTCGTCAATCCGGAATCAGCCACTGCGGCGCGCTGGATAAACCGGCACTGAACGTTGCCAACCTGCTGGTGGGCAACGATGCGAATGCCGCTGCGCTGGAAATCACGCTGGGGCAGCTGGTGGTGGAATTTGAAGCCGATGGCTGGTTTGCCCTGACCGGTACGGGATGCGAAGCGCAGCTGGATCGTACTCCCGTATGGAGCGGATGGCGGCTACCGGTGAAAGCCGGGCAGCGCCTGACGCTAAAACGTCCGCATCACGGCATGCGCAGCTATCTGGCGGTAGCGGGCGGTTTTGATGTTCCCGAAGTTATGGGTTCGCGCAGTACCGATCTCAAAGTGGGCATTGGCGGGCTGGAAGGGCGCCTGCTATGTGATGGCGATCGGCTGGCAATTGGCACTTCAACCCGGCAATTCAGCGGGCCGCAGGGCGTAAAACAGCTGATGTGGGGAAACAATATTCGTGCGCTGCCCGGGCCTGAATATCAGGAGTTCGACGAGGTATCGCAGGCTTCTTTCTGGCGTTCGCCGTGGCAGCTCAGCCCACAAAGTAACCGGATGGGGTATCGTCTGCAAGGGCAGCCGCTGACGCGCACGACCGATCGCGAGCTGCTGTCACATGGTTTGCTTCCCGGTGTGGTGCAGGTTCCGCATAACGGCCAGCCGATCGTACTGATGAACGATGCGCAGACGACAGGCGGCTATCCGCGCATCGCCTGTATCATCGAGGCGGATATGTATCATCTGGCGCAGATCCCGCTCGGCCAGCCGATTCATTTTGTGCAGTGTTCGCTGGAGGAAGCGCTCAAGGCGCGCCAGGATCGGCAGCGTTATCTGGAACAATTAGCATGGAGACTAAACAATGAAAATTGATCTCAATGCAGACCTCGGCGAGGGATGCGCTAACGATGCCGCGTTGCTGCAACTGGTCTCTTCAGCCAACATTGCCTGTGGGTTTCACGCTGGTGATGCGCAGACAATGCTCTTAAGCGTGCGTGAAGCGCTAAAAAATGGCGTGGCGATAGGTGCGCATCCGAGCTTTCCGGATCGGGAAAATTTTGGCCGTAGCGCCATGACCTTGCCTGTGGAAACGGTGTATGCGCAAACGCTGTATCAAATTGGTGCGTTGGCTGCTATTACGCGGGCTGAGGGTGGCGCAATGCGTCATGTCAAACCGCACGGTATGCTGTATAACCAGGCCGCTAAAGATCCTCAGTTAGCCGATGCGATTGCCAAAGCGGTACATGCCTGCGATCCGTCGCTGGTTCTGGTGGGCCTTGCAGGCAGTGAGCTGATCCGTGCCGGAGAACACTATGGCCTGGTAACGCGCCAGGAAGTGTTTGCCGATCGGGGTTATCAGGCTGATGGCAGTCTTGTAGCGCGCAGCCAGCCAGGCGCACTGATTGAAGATGAAGAGCTGGCGCTGGCGCAAACGTTAGAAATGGTGCAATCCGGCAGAGTAAAAAGCCAGAGTGGAACATGGGCGAGCGTGACGGCCCAAACGGTATGCATTCATGGGGATGGCGAGCACGCACTCGCTTTTACCCGTCGCTTGCGTAGCGCCTTTGAAGCATGCAATATTCAAATTAACGCATAAAATTATTCATACAAAACAATAGCATATTACACAACAACATAAGGGATTTAATTATGGGAGAGGCTATTTCTCTCTGGCCATTGACGGGGATCGCCGTCATTGTGGTCGGATTTCTTTTACGGTTTAACCCGGTATTGGTGGTTATTATTGCCGGGATCGTCACGGGACTGGCGGCGCATATGCCTATCGCTACTATTCTCGAGAAACTGGGTGAAGGTTTTCTTAACACACGTAACCTGCCGTTTATCCTGCTGATCCCACTGGCGGTAATCGGTCTGCTGGAGCGTCACGGTCTGAAAGAACGTGCACAGACGTGGATCGCAAAAATTCGCAGCGCAACCAGCGGCCGTCTGCTGATTGTTTATTTGTTCATTCGCGAAGCGACCGCTGCGTTAGGGCTGACCAGTCTGGGGGGACATCCGCAAATGGTGCGTCCGCTGCTGGCGCCGATGGCGGAAGGAGCCGCTGAGAAAAATCACGGCGAGATACCTGGGGCGGTACGCTATCGACTGCGCGCCATGTCCGCTGCGACCGATAACGTCGGGCTGTTTTTCGGTGAAGATATCTTTGTTGCTTTCGGCGCCATCATCTTCATGCACAACTTTATGCTGGAGTCCGGCGGGATCCAGACTGAACCGTTACACATTGCCCTGTGGGGGATCCCGACGGCAATTTGTGCCTTCTTGATCCATGGCGCACGTCTGTGGCGTCTGGATAGCTATTTGCAACGTGAAGTGGCGAAAGCGAATGCCGTAGCGAAAGGGGAAGCACAATGAATTTTCAACAAAGCTACCTCTACTGGCTGGCGGGCGCGGTATTACTGATTGTGGCCGTCATGTCCTGGCAGGATAAAGCGAACCCGCGTCGTTTCACCACTGGTCTGTTTTGGGGCATATACGGCGTACTGTTTCTACTTGGTGACTGGACATACTCGCTGTTTGGCGACAAACGCGCGGTACATATTGCCGTCGGTGTTGCGGTGGTCGTCCTGGCGCTGATTGCCGGTTTTGGTGGCGTGAAGCTGGGAAGCTACCATCAACGTACACAACAACAGCGTGAAGAGAGCGCCAGCCGACTGGGTAACCGCTTGTTTTTCCCTGCGCTGGCTATCCCGGTGGTGACCGTTATCGGCGTGCTGATGTTTAATCACATTCCGGGCTTACAGGATGCGCTATTTGGGCCGGGCAATCACGCCACGCTGGTGACGCTGTTTTCGATGACCGCAGGTTCATTAATTGGTCTGGCAATGGCGGTTAAAATGACCCATGAGCGGGCGCATCAACCGATCCAGGAGGCGCGTCGCCTGCTGGATTCCATTGGCTGGGCTTTCATCTTGCCGCAGATTCTGGCTACGCTCGGACTGTTGTTTACGGCAGCGGGCGTAGGCAGCGGCATTTCATATCTGACGCAGGAATATCTGGCGGTAGACAGTCGTTTTATCGCGGTGGCAGTGTACACCATCGGCATGGCATTGCTGACGATGGTGATGGGTAATGCGTTTGCAGCTTTTCCGATCGTGACCGCCGGGATTGGTATTCCGATCCTCGTGCTGCAGCACGGCGGTAATCCGGCGGTAATGGCGGCAATTGGTATGTTCTCCGGTTATTGCGGGACATTGATGACACCGATGGCGGCGAATTTTAACATTGTCCCTGCTGCGCTACTTGAGCTACCGGACAAAAACGCGGTGATTAAGGCGCAGGTGCCAACCGGCATACTGCTGCTGCTGGTCAACGTGTTCCTGATGTATTTCCTGATGTTCTTGTAAGGTGACAGGATGAAAACAGTACTCATCACGGGATTTGAACCCTTTGGCGGCGAGTCAGTTAACCCTTCCTGGGAAGTGGTCTCGGGTCTCGACAATGCTATCATCGGTGGGTGTCGCGTCGTCGCCCGCCAGTTGCCGTGCGTCTTTGGCGAGGCTCTTGTCGTACTCAATGGCGCGATTGACGCGCTGTCGCCATCGCTGGTGCTCGCAGTCGGGCAGGCCGGGGGCCGCACGGATATCACCGTGGAACGCGTGGCAATCAACGTGGACGATGCGCGTATCGCGGACAATCAAGGTCAACAGCCGGTAGATGTGCCGATTGTGGCCGATGGTCCGGCGGCATGGTTTAGTACACTGCCGATCAAAGCGATGGTTGTGGCGATGCGCAACGCGGGAGTTCCGGCCTCGGTTTCCCAGACCGCTGGCACTTTCGTGTGTAACCACGTGATGTATGGCCTGCTGCATAAACTACGCGACGCACCGGCGGTGAAGGGCGGCTTTATTCATATCCCTTATTTGCCGCAACAGGCCGCACAGCATCCCGGGGCGCCAAGTATGGCGGCTGAAACAGTGCGCCGGGCGCTGGAAGTCGCAATTGCCACAGCATTGCAGGTGGAAAATGACATCGCAGTGACGGGCGGCGCAACACATTAACAAAGGACAGTATTATGCCTGAAGGCCCGGAGATCCGCCGCGCGGCGGATAACCTGGAGGCGGCAGTCAAAGGCAAACCCCTGACCGATGTCTGGTTTGCCTTTGAGCAGCTAAAACCGTATCAATCTCAACTGATTGGGCAGCGTGTTACTCAGCTTGAAACGCGGGGGAAAGCATTACTGACCCATTTCTCTAATGGTCTGACGCTGTACAGCCACAATCAGCTCTATGGTGTGTGGCGAGTGGTGGAGACGGGCAACATCCCGCAGACCTCACGGGTACTCCGTGTCAGTTTGCAAACACAAGACAAAACTATCCTGCTCTATAGCGCGTCTGATATCGAGATGCTGACGCCAGAACAACTTACCACCCATCCGTTCCTGCTGCGGGTTGGGCCGGACGTACTGGATCTACGTTTAACGCCAGATGACGTTAAAGCACGTCTGTTATCCCCGCGTTTTCGCAACCGGCAGTTTTCTGGCCTGCTGCTTGATCAGACATTTCTCGCCGGATTAGGTAACTACTTGCGGGTAGAGATTCTCTGGCAGGTAGGGTTGACCGGGCAGCATAAAGCGTCGCAGCTTGCCGATGAACAGTTGGATGCGTTGGCGCATGCGCTGCTTGATATTCCACGTCTGTCCTATAACACCCGCGGGCTGGTGGATGAGAACAAACATCACGGCGCGCTGTTTCGCTTTAAGGTCTTTCACCGCAATGGCGAAGTCTGTGAGCGCTGTGGTGGAATCATTGAGAAAACGACGCTCTCTTCGCGACCCTTTTACTGGTGTCCGGGATGTCAAAGATAGGTCTATACCGAAGCATAGGTTTTGCGATATTGCAGCGGCGTTTTACCCATGTTTTTGCGAAAGCTGGTAATAAACCAGGCATATTCGGAGAAGCCGACCTGGGCGGCGATATCGCGTACCGAGCCGTTGGTATGTAACAGCAGTTCGCAGGCCTGACGAATACGCCGCATCATCAGGTATTCCTGAATAGTGCCCCCGGTCTCTTCGTGAAAACGGCGCGAGGCATGACCTCGTGAACACCCCATTTCACTGGCGATATCTTCCAGCGAGCAGCGCTGATGAAAGTGTGTTTCGATCCAACGGATAATGCTTACCGAAAATGTATTTTGCCCCGTGGCCTGCGCCTGATGTGGCAGTAGGCTAATAAGTTGCATCACCAGGAATGCGCTGTCACTGATGCTAAAGGTCTGGCTTTTGATCTGTTCTTCAAACCGGCTCAGCAACGTTTCAATGACCGGCTGAACGTCGCCTACGTCAAATACCCTCGCTTTCTCTCCCCTGGCGCACAGCTGGCGCAGCAGCATTTGCTGTCGAGGAAAGTCCCGCAGGTACTGCTCAATCTGCGGGGCGTTAAAGTGCAGCGTTGTGCGGTGATAAATATTGCGTGCATTCTGTTCGACAAACACTTTATGCAACTTTCCTGGCGGGAAAATAAAGATTCGCCGTGCTTTACCGGTAATTTTATCTGCTATCGATCGTAACAGCGTTTATTTTGGCTCGCGTTTTCCCGATGCGGCATGTGAGGACGGGCGTTATCCAATTATTGATAATCAGGAATGGACTACCAGTTTCTGGACTGGCCAACTGTGGCTGGCATGGGAATGGACGCGTAATGATGCCTATCGTACGTTGGCCGAACAACATGTTCGTTCTTTTGGCGAACGTATTGCCAGACGGGATCATACTAATCACCACGATCTGGGTTTTCTGTACAGCCTTTCCTGCATAGCGGCTAATAAACTGACCGGCAATCGCGAGGCAGCTTATATCGCGCAGCAGGCAGCAGAAGTGCTGATGGAACGCTATCACGAGAAATGCGGCATTATTCAGGCGTGGGGCGAACTGGATAATCCAGAGCAGCAGGGCAGGATGATTATAGACTGCAATATGAATCTGCCATTACTGTATCAGGCCAGCGCCAGCACCGGCGATCCACGTTATGCAGAAGCGGCAAAAAATCATATTGAGCAGGCACGACGTTATATTGTGCGCGAGGACGGTTCGACGTTCCATACGTACTATATGGATGTTCACACCGGGGAACCGCGATTTGGCAATACTCATCAGGGTTTTTCTGATGATTCCTGCTGGTCGCGTGGGCAGGCATGGGGCGTTTATGGCTTTTTGCTGAATTATCTCTATACCGGAGATGAACGACTACTGGAACTGAGTCAGACGCTGGCAAATTACTTTATAAATCGTTTACCGGAAGATCTTATTTGTTATTGGGATTTGGCACTCACCGATCCCCATAGTGAAAGGGATAGCTCAGCCAGCGCAATACTTGCCTGCGCCTTGCTGGAGTTGGTTAAGCAGCTCCCGGCGACTCATCCAGATCGTGAAAGCTACGAAGCGCTGGCATTACGAATGATTGCGCGAATGCTTGATGACTATCTCAATACTGTGCATAAAGCAGGCGAAGGATTATTACAGCACTCTGTATATTATTTTAAAGGTAATGTTGGCGTCGATGAATGCTGTGCGTGGGGTGATTATTTTCTGATGGAAGCATTGACCCGCGCAACATCCTGCTGGAATAGCTACTGGTAATATACCGCTCCCCCAGTTTAATAAATATGCTATTGGTTTAGCAGGGGGAGCTTTTATCTCTGTACGGCGAGGAAAGTATAATGAAAAGCAATAATATTAAGAAGGCCATATTAATGGCTATATTGGTCATGCCCTCAACTGGCGCTTTGGCTGCGGAAAATAATACGACAACGGTCCCTCAGGTAAAATCAACTCCTTTTACGACGGTTTATTTTGCGCCGCGTACGCAGTATCGTACAGCCAGCAAAGGTTTTTTACAGCGACTGATGTTAACCGGCGTGGTACAGGATCCTGACTCAATTTTCAGCAAAATGTACTGGAGTTTTGAAACCGATGCCGATCTAGGAAAAAACATGGATCAGTGGAAAAGCAGCTATCAGGAAGCTGAGTTTAACAAACCTTTTGCGCTGGGTGAGAGTGACTTCTGGCTTGAGCCTGGCGTGGTGTTTCACTGGGAGTCTGCCGGTTCACGCGTTGATCCTTATATCGGGATTGGCTATCATTTTGATCCGACGCTGGGTGCGGTTTTACGCTATCGCTATAACCACCAAAACCATGACAGCGAAACATTGCAAGGCGACTGGGATGATTCTTCGGAACACCGTGTCGATATTTATTTAACCAAATATTTTACGCCAAACTTCTGGGTGCAATACAATCCGACGTATTACAGTAAAACTCATGGCGATAAATTTGAGTATGCTAATGGCAAGAATCATACCCTGCAGCATAACTTTGTATTTAATTTCCATGCTACGCCACGTTTTTATCCGTTTTTTGAATTAGGCTATCTTGATAAATATAAAGATGGTAATGATACAAAAAATGAATATCAAATCAGGGTAGGGTTTAAATATAACTTAAACTGATCCGGGTTTATGAGGGGAATTATTTTGGCGCATGCACCGAAATAAATCTCGCCACTGCCGGACCAGTCAATAATATACTGAATAGCCGCAGGGTTTGCATCGCCATGATCAGCGCCATATCGGCGTGGCTTCCTGCGGCAATCACCGCGACAGAATCCACACCACCTGGACTGGTCGCCAGATAGGCAGTGAGAAAATCAATCTGCATGTAATGCGCCAGTCCCCAGGCCATAGCGGCGCAGATCGCCATCAGTGAAAAAATGGACAACAGGATCTGCGGCAAAGGGCGCAGCGCCATTAAAAAGATCTGCTTATCAAAGCCGAGGCCGATTTGCCAGCCGATGGACATATAGGCTATTGCCAGTAGCCACTCCGGCAGCTCGATCACCATCACCCCACCGGCATTTAACAGTGCACCAGCCAGCATCGGGAGCAACATGACGCCAGAGGGAATGCGCAGTAAACGCCCGGCTATTCCGGCAATAGCAGCCAACAAGATGGTGCTGAACAGATTGCCGCTCAGCGGTGGGAACCAGACGATTTGCTCGCTGACCGTTTGGGCCTGTTCACCCATTACCAGTCGGGTGACCAGCGCCGCAGCGCCAACCACTAATAATACCCGCAGATACTGCATAAACGCCACCAGACGGATGTCGGCACCATAATCCTGCGCCATCGCGACCATGGCCGCTGCACCGCCCGGTGATGAGCCCCATGCACCGGTGTTCCCCGGTAGACTACTGTAGCGAACAAGCAGCCAGCCGATTACCGCGCTGCTGACAAGGGTTGCTATCAGGATAACCATCACCATCGGCCAGTGGGCCGCAAGGGTTGTAAAGATTGAGCCAGTCAGGTTTTGGGCAATCATGCAACCGAGGATCGCTTGGGCACCAAGAAACGTGAAGCGGGGAGGGCGCAATGAGATGCCGCGCAGACTGAAAATGATACCGACGATCATCGAACCGAGCAGCAAGGGTCCAGGAAGATGGATAAACAGAAAGAACAGGGAAAGAAGGAGTGATAGCAGAAACAACAGGCTCCACTGCAAAACAGGCATCCCGTGCTCCTGAGTAAAATGAGGGAAATCTCAGTAAATCATAGAGAAGGCGTGATGAGAATAAAATAATATGGATCAAGAAAAACAGGCCGGATTGTAGCTTTAACGCCTTGTCCGGCCAGGGGGAGCTGATTGTTGTAAGCCGGACAGGCGCTAACGCTATCCGGCAGACAATTAACGCTTAATTTCAGACTTAAAATCGCGCTTGTCGTAGCCGGTATACAGCTGACGTGGACGTGCGATCTTCATGCCGTCGGTGTGCATTTCGTTCCAGTGTGCAATCCAGCCAACGGTACGCGCCATGGCGAAAATAACGGTGAACATAGAAGACGGAATACCCATTGCTTTCAGAATGATGCCGGAGTAGAAGTCTACGTTCGGGTAGAGTTTCTTCTCAATGAAGTACGGGTCGTTGAGCGCAATGTGCTCAAGCTCCATAGCCACTTCCAGCAGATCATCTTTGGTGCCCAGTTCTTTCAGCACTTCGTGACAGGTTTCACGCATCACGGTGGCGCGTGGGTCATAGTTTTTATAAACACGGTGACCAAAGCCCATCAGGCGGAAAGAATCATTCTTGTCTTTCGCGCGGCGAACAAATTCTGGAATGTGTTTAACGGAGCTGATTTCTTCCAGCATTTTCAGTGCAGCTTCGTTTGCACCGCCGTGTGCCGGTCCCCACAGGGAAGCAATACCGGCTGCAATGCAGGCAAACGGGTTAGCGCCAGACGAACCCGCGGTACGTACGGTAGACGTCGAGGCGTTCTGTTCGTGGTCGGCGTGCAGGATCAAGATACGGTCCATTGCGCGTTCCAGAATCGGGTTTACTTCATATTTTTCGCACGGCGTGGAGAACATCATGTTCAGGAAGTTACCGGCGTAAGAGAGATCATTACGCGGGTACACGAACGGCTGTCCGATGGAGTATTTGTAGCACATCGCGGCCATGGTCGGCATTTTGGACAGCAGACGGAAAGCGGCGATTTCGCGGTGACGCGGATTATTCACATCCAGCGAATCGTGGTAGAACGCAGCCAGCGCACCAGTAACACCGCACATAACGGCCATCGGGTGAGAGTCGCGGCGGAAACCGTGGAACAGACGGGTGATCTGCTCGTGGATCATGGTATGGCGAGTGACCGTAGTTTTGAACCCGTCGTACTCTTCCTGCGTCGGTTTTTCGCCGTACAGCAGGATATAACACACTTCCAGATAGTTGGACTCGGTCGCCAACTGGTCAATCGGGAAGCCGCGATGCAGCAAAATACCTTCGTCACCATCGATGAACGTAATTTTGGATTCGCAGGATGCGGTAGAGGTAAAACCTGGATCAAAAGTGAACATCCCTTTTGATCCGAGACTACGAATATCAATAACATCTTGACCGAGCGTACCTTTCAGCACATCCAGTTCAATAGCAGTATCACCATTTAGAGTGATTTTTGCTTTAGTATCAGCCATTTACGGTCTCCTTAGCGCCTTATTGCTTAAGACTGCCGGAACTCACATTTGCTTTCGTACATCAATGAACCGTTACCAGTTTGTTATTTGGCTCGCCGCTCTGCGAAAGAGGGGATGACCTGGGTACAGAGCTATGGGCGCTTGCAGGTAAAACGGTCTTTTCATGGCGAATAAACTGCAAATCAAGAACTTAGCAATCCGAATTATTAAACCTGTCTATCACTAATAACTGTCCTGACGGTATTGGTCAATACTTCCACACTGTTGCATAACTAAATCTCCGGTGAAAGAGTGACCCCATAACTTTTACGCATTATATGCTTTTTCTGGTGTCGTTTGTAACAACTTTGTTTAATGATTGTCAAATCAGATGATTAAAAATTAAAATAATGTTGTTATCGTGACCTATGTCACTGTTCGGGATAAAACCCGACAAACTATATGTAGGTTAATTGTAATGATTTTGTGAACGTCCTATACTGCCGCCAGGTCTCCGGAATACCCTGCAATCCCGAGCCAACCAGCGTTGTAACGTGTCGTTTTAGCATCTGGAAGCAGTGTTTTATATGACGCGTAGTTATAGTAAGGACGCTGTCTGACCCGCACGCAGACCGGAGGAAGGAAATCCCGTCGTCTTTCAGGCTACAGGTGTCTTCATCTTCTGTACCCGAAGTCCAAAGGGAATAATAAGAACAGCATGTGGGCGTTATTCATGATAAGAAATGTGAAAAAACAAAGACCTGTCAATCTGGATCTGCAAACGATCCGGTTCCCAATCACGGCGATAGCGTCCATTCTCCATCGCGTATCCGGAGTGATCACCTTCGTGGCGGTCGGGATTCTGTTGTGGTTATTGGGTACCAGCCTTTCCTCCCCTGAAGGTTTCCTCGCGGCGTCATCCATTATGAATAACTTCTTTGTGGAGTTAATTCTGTGGGGGATCCTGATTGCGCTGGCATATCACGCCGTAATGGGCATTCGCCATCTGTTGATGGATTTTGGCTATATCGAAGAAACCCTCGAAGCAGGGACACGCTCCGCCAAAATTTGTTTCGTTATCATTGTCGTGCTTTCACTTCTCGCAGGAGTCCTCGTATGGTAAGCAACGCCTCCGCATTAGGACGCAACGGCGTACATGACTTCATTCTGGTTCGTGCTACCGCTATCGTTCTGACGTTATACATCATCTATATGGTCGGCTTCTTCGCCACCAGCGGCGAGCTGACGTTTGAAGTCTGGACCGGTTTCTTCTCATCGGCATTCACCAAAGTCTTCACCCTGCTGGCACTTTTTTCCATCTTGATTCATGCCTGGATCGGCATGTGGCAGGTGTTGACCGACTACGTTAAACCTCTGGCTGTGCGCCTGATTCTGCAACTGGCTATCGTCGTTGCGCTGGTGGTTTACGTCATTTATGGATTTGTTGTGGTGTGGGGTGTGTAATGAAACTGCCAGTCAGAGAATTTGATGCTGTTGTGATTGGTGCCGGCGGCGCAGGTATGCGCGCGGCGCTGCAAATTTCCCAGAGCGGTCAGACCTGTGCGCTGCTCTCCAAGGTGTTCCCAACCCGTTCCCATACCGTATCTGCGCAAGGTGGTATCACCGTTGCGCTCGGTAATACCCATGAAGATAACTGGGAATGGCACATGTACGACACCGTAAAAGGGTCGGACTACATTGGTGATCAGGACGCTATTGAATATATGTGTAAGACCGGTCCGGAAGCGATTCTGGAGCTGGATCACATGGGGCTGCCGTTCTCTCGCCTTGATAATGGCACCATTTATCAACGTCCGTTTGGCGGCCAGTCGAAGAACTTCGGCGGTGAGCAGGCGGCACGTACCGCAGCCGCGGCAGACCGTACCGGTCATGCGCTGTTGCACACGCTGTATCAGCAGAACCTGAAAAACCATACCACCATCTTCTCAGAATGGTATGCGCTGGATCTGGTTAAAAATGCCGATGGCGCGATTGTCGGTTGTACCGCGCTGTGTATCGAAACCGGTGAAGTCGTTTACTTCAAAGCTCGCGCAACCGTGCTGGCGACTGGTGGTGCTGGCCGTATTTATCAGTCCACTACTAATGCCCACATCAACACCGGTGACGGCGTTGGTATGGCTATCCGCGCCGGTGTTCCGGTGCAGGATATGGAGATGTGGCAGTTCCACCCAACCGGTATCGCCGGTGCGGGTGTTCTGGTCACAGAAGGCTGCCGTGGTGAAGGTGGCTACCTGCTGAATAAACACGGCGAGCGCTTTATGGAGCGTTATGCGCCAAATGCGAAAGACCTGGCGGGTCGTGACGTGGTGGCGCGTTCCATCATGATCGAAATCCGTGAAGGTCGCGGCTGCGACGGCCCATGGGGCCCGCACGCCAAGCTGAAACTTGACCACCTGGGTAAAGAAGTACTGGAATCCCGTCTGCCGGGCATTCTCGAGCTGTCTCGCACCTTCGCTCACGTTGATCCGGTGAAAGAGCCGATCCCGGTTATCCCAACCTGCCACTATATGATGGGCGGTATTCCGACCAAAGTAACCGGCCAGGCGTTGACCGTAAACGAGCAGGGCGAAGATGTGGTGATCCCTGGATTGTTTGCCGTTGGTGAAATTGCCTGTGTATCGGTTCATGGTGCAAACCGTCTGGGCGGCAACTCGCTGCTGGACCTGGTGGTGTTTGGTCGTGCGGTGGGGCTGCATCTGCAAGAGTCTATCGCCGAGCAGGGCGACCTGCTGGATGCGACCGAAGATGAAATCGATGCTTCTCTGGCGCGCCTGAATCGCTGGAACGGCAACCGCAACGGTGAAGACCCGGTGGCGATTCGCAAAGCGCTGCAGGAATGTATGCAGCACAACTTCTCGGTATTCCGCGAAGGCGATGCGATGGCGAAAGGTCTGGAAGAGCTGAAAGCGATTCGCGAGCGTCTGAAAAATGCCCGTCTGGACGATACCTCCAGCGAGTTCAACACCCAGCGTGTTGAGTGCCTGGAACTGGATAACCTGATGGAGACCGCGTACGCCACCGCAGTATCTGCAAACTTCCGTACCGAAAGCCGTGGCGCGCATAGCCGCTTCGACTTCCCGGAACGTGATGATGAAAACTGGCTGTGCCATTCCCTGTACCTGCCAGAGTCGGAATCCATGACGCGACGTCAAGTCAATATGGAACCGAAGCTGCGCCCGGCATTCCCGCCGAAGATTCGTACTTATTAATGCGGAGACAGGACAATGAAACTCGAGTTTTCAGTTTATCGCTATAACCCGGATGTTGACGACGCTCCGCGCATGCAGGATTACACCCTGGAGGCGGAAGAAGGGCGCGACATGATGCTGCTGGATGCGTTGATGCAGCTGAAAGAAAAAGACCCATCGCTGTCGTTCCGCCGCTCCTGCCGTGAAGGGGTCTGCGGCTCCGACGGTCTGAATATGAACGGCAAAAATGGACTGGCCTGTATCACACCTATTTCTGCGCTGAATCAGCCGGGCAAGAAAATTGTCATTCGCCCGCTGCCGGGCTTACCGGTTGTGCGCGATTTGGTGGTAGACATGGGGCAATTCTACGCACAGTATGAGAAGATTAAGCCTTACTTGTTGAATAATGGGAAAAATCCGCCGGCTCGTGAGCATTTACAAATGCCTGAGCAGCGTGAGAAGCTCGATGGGCTGTATGAATGTATTTTGTGTGCATGCTGCTCAACGTCCTGCCCATCGTTCTGGTGGAACCCGGACAAGTTTATTGGCCCGGCTGGCCTGCTGGCCGCGTATCGCTTCTTAATTGATAGCCGCGATACCGAGACCGACAGCCGCCTGGAAGGTTTAAGTGATGCTTTCAGCGTATTCCGCTGCCATAGCATCATGAACTGCGTCAGTGTATGTCCTAAAGGGCTGAACCCGACGCGTGCCATCGGCCATATTAAGTCGATGCTGCTCAAACGTAGTGCATAAATAGTTGTTGTTGCCGGGGAAGTGATTCCCCGGTAGTGCAGGAAACCTCTAAAAACTGCCACATTGATAGCAATAATCGCAGCCTGAACAGCGAAGATTATTAGACAGTTTTTAAAGGTTCCTTAGCGGACGCAGAAAACACGACAGTCCGCAACAAGTGAACCCCGGCACGCACATCGGTGTGCGTGGTAGTATCCACGGCGAAATACTCGTCATAGATCACGTTGCATGTGCGTTGGCTGCACTTGCTCACCCTGGTCACTTACTGGATGTAAGCTCCCAGGGATTCGCAAGCTTGCCGCCTTCCTGAAACGTGATCTATTTAGAGTATTAAATAAGCAGAAAAGATGCTTAAGGGATCACGATGCAGAACAGCGCTTTGAAAGCCTGGTTGGACTCTTCTTACCTCTCTGGTTCAAACCAGAGCTGGATAGAACAGCTCTATGAAGACTTCTTAACCGACCCTGACTCGGTAGATGCTAACTGGCGTTCGACGTTCCAGCAGTTACCTGGTACCGGAGTCAAACCGGATCAACTCCACTCAAAAACACGTGATTATTTCCGTCGGCAGGCGTTGATTACCCCACGTTACTCTTCTTCTATTTCCGATCCTGATGCCAATGTGAAGCAGGTTAAAGTCCTGCAGCTCATTAACGCCTACCGTTTCCGCGGTCATCAGCATGCGAATCTCGATCCGCTGGGACTGTGGCAGCAAGAAAATGTGGCCGATCTGGATCCGTCCTTCCACGATCTGACCGATGCGGATTTCCAGGAAAGCTTTAACGTAGGTTCTTTTGCCGGCGGCAAAGACACGATGAAGCTGAGCGACCTGGTTGTCGCGCTGAAACAAACCTACTGCGGCCCGATTGGCGCCGAGTATATGCACATTACCAGCACTGAAGAAAAACGCTGGCTTCAACAGCGTATCGAGTCTGGCCGCGCCGCGTTCAGTAGTGAAGAGAAGAAACGCTTCCTCAGCGAACTGACCGCTGCGGAAGGTCTGGAACGCTACCTGGGCGCGAAGTTCCCGGGAGCGAAACGCTTCTCGTTGGAAGGCGGGGATGCGTTAATCCCAATGCTCAAAGAGATGATCCGCCACGCCGGCAACAGTGGTACCCGTGAAGTGGTGCTGGGTATGGCGCACCGTGGCCGTCTGAACGTGCTGGTCAACGTGTTGGGTAAAAAACCGCAGGACCTGTTCGACGAGTTCGCTGGCAAACATAAAGAACACCTCGGTACCGGCGACGTGAAGTATCACATGGGCTTCTCGTCGGATATCGAAACCGAAGGCGGTCTGGTTCACCTGGCGCTGGCGTTTAACCCGTCGCACCTGGAAATCGTTAGCCCGGTGGTTATCGGTTCCGTGCGCGCGCGTCTGGATCGTCTGGACGAGCCAAGCAGCAACAAGGTACTGCCAATCACCATCCACGGCGATGCGGCGGTAACCGGGCAGGGCGTGGTTCAGGAAACCCTGAACATGTCGAAAGCGCGTGGTTACGAAGTGGGCGGTACCGTTCGCATCGTGATCAACAACCAGGTGGGCTTTACTACCTCTAACCCGCTGGATGCGCGTTCTACGCCGTACTGCACCGACATCGGTAAGATGGTTCAGGCGCCAATCTTCCACGTTAACGCGGATGACCCGGAAGCGGTCGCTTTCGTGACGCGTCTGGCGCTGGACTTCCGTAATACCTTCAAACGCGATGTGTTCATCGATCTGGTGTGCTACCGCCGTCATGGCCACAACGAAGCCGACGAGCCGAGTGCAACTCAGCCGCTGATGTATCAGAAAATCAAAAAGCATCCGACCCCGCGTAAAATCTACGCTGACAAGCTGGAAGCGGATAAAGTCGCCACGCTGGAAGATGCGACCGAAATGGTCAATCTGTATCGTGACGCGCTGGATGCTGGCGAATGCGTGGTGAAAGAGTGGCGTCCAATGAACATGCACTCCTTCACCTGGTCGCCGTACCTCAACCACGAGTGGGACGAAAGCTACCCGAACAAGGTAGAAATGAAGCGTCTGCAGGAGCTGGCAAAACGCATCAGTACCGTGCCTGAAGCCGTTGAAATGCAGTCGCGCGTTGCCAAAATTTACGGTGACCGTCAGGCCATGGCCGCAGGCGAGAAGCTGTTCGACTGGGGTGGGGCAGAGAATCTGGCTTATGCCACGCTGGTTGACGAAGGCATCCCAGTTCGTCTGTCGGGTGAAGACTCCGGTCGTGGAACCTTCTTCCACCGTCACGCAGTGATCCATAACCAGGCGAACGGTTCAACCTACACGCCGCTGCAGCATGTGCATAACGGCCAGGGCACGTTCCGCGTATGGGACTCCGTGCTGTCTGAAGAAGCCGTGCTGGCGTTCGAGTATGGTTATGCCACAGCAGAACCGCGTACGCTGACCATCTGGGAAGCGCAGTTTGGCGACTTTGCCAACGGTGCTCAGGTCGTTATCGACCAGTTCATCTCTTCCGGCGAGCAGAAGTGGGGCCGTATGTGCGGTCTGGTTATGCTGCTACCACACGGCTATGAAGGTCAGGGCCCGGAGCACTCCTCCGCACGTCTGGAACGTTATTTGCAACTTTGCGCTGAGCAAAACATGCAGGTTTGCGTCCCGTCCACCCCGGCACAGGTCTACCACATGCTGCGTCGTCAGGCACTGCGCGGGATGCGTCGTCCGCTGGTGGTGATGTCACCGAAGTCGCTGCTGCGGCATCCGCTGGCAGTGTCCACGCTGGACGAACTGGCAAATGGCACCTTCCTGCCAGCCATTGGCGAAGTAGATGAACTTGATCCGAAAGGCGTGAAGCGTGTCGTGATGTGTTCTGGTAAGGTTTATTACGACCTGCTGGAGCAACGCCGCAAGAACGACCAAAAAGATGTTGCCATTGTGCGCATCGAACAGCTCTATCCGTTCCCGCATAAAGCGGTGCAGGAAGCGCTGAAACCGTTTGCTCATGTACATGATTTTGTCTGGTGCCAGGAAGAGCCGCTCAACCAGGGCGCATGGTACTGCAGCCAGCATCATTTCCGTGAAGTAATTCCATTTGGGTCCGCTCTGCGTTATGCAGGTCGCCCGGCCTCTGCCTCCCCGGCAGTAGGATATATGTCTGTTCACCAGAAGCAGCAACAAGATCTGGTTAATGACGCGCTGAACGTCGATTAAATAAAGGATAAATAATGAGTAGCGTAGATATTCTTGTTCCCGACCTGCCTGAATCCGTAGCGGATGCAACGGTTGCAACCTGGCACAAAAAACCGGGCGATGCAGTACGTCGTGATGAAGTACTGGTAGAAATCGAAACTGACAAAGTGGTACTGGAAGTACCGGCATCAGCGGACGGTATTCTTGATGCGGTTCTGGAAGATGAAGGGACAACCGTCACTTCTCGCCAGATCCTTGGTCGCCTGCGTGAAGGCAACAGCACCGGTAAAGAGACCAGTGCCAAGTCTGAAGAGAAAGATTCTACTCCTGCACAGCGCCAACAGGCGTCTCTTGCTGAGCAGAACAACGATGCCCTGAGCCCGGCGATCCGTCGCCTGCTGGGTGAGCATAACCTCGAAGCCAACGCCATTAACGGCACCGGCGTCGGTGGTCGTATCACACGTGAAGATGTTGAAAAACATCTGGCCAAAGCACCGGCGGCGAAAGCAGAATCCAAAGCGCCAGCCGCTGCACCTGCGTCACAGGCTCAACTTGGCGCGCGTGGTGAAAAACGTGTTCCGATGACCCGTCTGCGCAAACGCGTGGCTGAGCGTCTGCTGGAAGCGAAAAATTCCACCGCGATGCTGACCACATTTAACGAAGTCAACATGAAGCCAATCATGGATCTGCGTAAGCAGTACGGTGACGCGTTTGAGAAACGCCACGGTATCCGTCTGGGCTTTATGTCTTTCTACGTGAAAGCGGTGGTTGAAGCGCTGAAACGCTATCCGGAAGTCAACGCGTCCATCGATGGTGATGACGTGGTATACCACAACTACTTTGATGTCAGCATGGCGGTCTCCACGCCACGTGGTCTGGTAACGCCGGTTCTGCGCGATGTGGATCTGCTGGGTATGGCGGACATCGAGAAAAATATTAAAGAACTGGCAGTTAAAGGTCGCGACGGCAAGCTGACGGTGGAAGATCTGACGGGCGGTAACTTCACCATTACTAACGGTGGTGTATTCGGTTCCCTGATGTCTACGCCGATCATCAACCCACCGCAGAGCGCCATCCTGGGTATGCATGCCATCAAAGATCGTCCGATGGCCGTAGACGGTAAGGTTGAAATCCTGCCGATGATGTATCTGGCGCTGTCTTATGACCACCGTCTGATCGATGGTCGTGAGTCAGTCGGCTTCCTGGTAACCATTAAAGAGTTGCTGGAAGATCCAACGCGTCTGCTGCTGGACGTGTAGTTAATAAGAGTATCACCTGCCCCGTAGGCCTGGACGCTTATCAGGCCTACGGGTAAAAGATAACGATTACCTGAAGGATGGACAGAACACATGAACTTACATGAATATCAGGCAAAACAACTTTTTGCCCGCTATGGCTTACCGGCACCGGTGGGTTATGCCTGTACTACTCCGCGTGAAGCAGAAGAAGCCGCTTCAAAAATCGGCGCTGGCCCGTGGGTAGTGAAATGTCAGGTTCACGCTGGTGGCCGCGGTAAAGCGGGCGGTGTGAAAGTTGTGAACAGCAAAGAAGACATTCGCGCTTTTGCTGAACACTGGCTGGGTAAACGTCTGGTCACTTACCAGACAGACGCCCATGGTCAACCGGTAAATCAGATTCTGGTTGAAGCAGCGACCGACATCGGTAAAGAACTTTACCTCGGCGCAGTGGTTGACCGTAGCTCCCGTCGCGTGGTCTTCATGGCCTCTACTGAAGGCGGTGTGGAAATTGAAAAAGTCGCGGAAGAAACCCCGCACCTGATCCACAAAGTGGCGCTCGATCCGCTGGCAGGGCCGATGCCTTACCAGGGACGTGAGCTGGCGTTCAAACTGGGTCTGGAAGGTAAACAGGTTCAGCAGTTCACCAAGATCTTCATGGGGCTGGCGACCATTTTCCTGGAGCGCGACCTGGCGCTGATCGAAATCAACCCGCTGGTTGTAACCAAGCAGGGTGACCTGATCTGCCTCGACGGCAAGCTGGGCGCTGACGGCAACGCGCTGTTCCGCCAGGCTGATCTGCGCGAAATGCGCGACCAGTCTCAGGAAGATCCGCGTGAAGCGCAGGCTGCACAGTGGGAACTGAACTACGTTGCGCTCGACGGCAATATCGGCTGTATGGTTAACGGTGCGGGCCTGGCAATGGGCACCATGGACATCGTTAAGCTGCACGGCGGCGAACCGGCTAACTTCCTCGACGTTGGCGGCGGTGCCACCAAAGAGCGCGTGACCGAAGCGTTCAAAATTATTCTCTCTGACGACAATGTTAAAGCCGTCCTGGTTAACATCTTCGGCGGTATCGTACGTTGCGATCTGATCGCCGACGGTATCATCGGCGCGGTTGCCGAAGTCGGCGTTAACGTCCCGGTTGTGGTGCGTCTGGAAGGCAACAACGCCGAACTCGGCGCGAAAAAACTGGCTGATAGCGGCCTGAATATTATTGCAGCGAAAAGTCTGACGGATGCAGCTCAGCAGGTTGTTGCCGCAGTGGAGGGGAAATAATGTCAGTTTTAATTAATAAAGATACCAAGGTTATCTGCCAGGGCTTCACCGGTAGCCAGGGGACATTCCACTCCGAACAAGCGATTGCTTACGGTACGCAGATGGTTGGCGGTGTAACGCCAGGTAAAGGTGGCACCACGCACCTGGGCCTGCCGGTGTTCAACACCGTGCGTGAAGCCGTGGAAGCGACGGGCGCAACCGCGACCGTTATTTACGTTCCGGCACCGTTCTGCAAAGACTCCATCCTGGAAGCGATTGATGCTGGCATCAAACTGATTATCACTATCACCGAAGGCATCCCGACCCTGGATATGCTGACCGTGAAAGTGAAGCTGGATGAAGCTGGCGTGCGCATGATTGGCCCGAACTGCCCGGGTGTTATCACCCCAGGCGAATGTAAAATCGGTATCATGCCGGGTCACATTCACAAGCCGGGTAAAGTGGGTATCGTTTCCCGTTCTGGCACCCTGACCTATGAAGCGGTTAAGCAGACCACCGACTACGGTTTCGGCCAGTCTACCTGTGTGGGCATCGGCGGCGACCCGATCCCGGGGTCTAACTTTATCGATATCCTGAAACTGTTCCAGGAAGATCCGCAGACTGAAGCGATCGTTATGATCGGTGAGATCGGCGGTAGCGCGGAAGAAGAAGCCGCGGCTTATATCAAAGATCATGTGACCAAGCCGGTTGTGGGTTACATCGCGGGTGTGACTGCGCCGAAAGGTAAGCGTATGGGTCACGCGGGTGCGATCATCGCGGGCGGTAAAGGTACTGCGGACGAGAAATTCGCGGCTCTTGAAGCTGCGGGCGTGAAAACCGTTCGTAGCCTGGCCGATATCGGCGAAGCACTGAAAACCGTTATTAAGTAAGCAATAAAAAATACAGCCCTGACTTTCTGCATGGTCAAGGGCTGGTCCCGTTTCGACATGGTTGGCCATCTGATGATGGCCTTTTTTTTTGCCAGTAATTTAACTTTCAGCCAGCGTTTTCAGCCAGCGAATACCGCTTTCCGGCGAGGTCATTACCGGCACAGGCGGGGAAGGGAGCTGTTGTAGAACGCGCGCCATCGAAGCCTGCGCCAGCATCACGACATCCGCTTGGGTAAAGGCGCTCTGTAACCCTTCGCTAACGATACGGTCATGGGTCTCCATATCTCCCGCCAGTAGCGCGTGGAATGCCTCCTCCATTAATACAGGCGTAATGGTTCGCGATTTACCGCTCTGTTGAACTTTGCGCTGGACGTAATCCAGCGTTGGCTTCAGCGTGGTTGCCACGGTCGCCAGGACGGCGATTCGCTCACCTTTTTCAATCGCCTCTTCCACCATCGCGCAGTCAATGCGCGCGAGCTGGAGTGGGGTCATAAACTGACATTGCTCCACCGCAGTACCAATTGAGGAACAGGCGGTAATAAAGATATCGCAGTCCGCCTTTTCAGCAATATGTACATAGTCGGCGATGCGGGCGGCAATATCTGGAGTCACTCCCTGGGCCTTCATTACCTGCTTGATCATGGATTCTTCAACCAGGTGCATAACTTCAACATCCGGCATAATGTCGGCGATCAGCTGTTGCATCATTGCAAGTGTGGCTGCGCTGGTATGTAGCATGGCGACCTTTTTCATTGGGCTATCTCCTTAAGTAACGTTTCCGCGACGGCCAGCGCCGCATCATGATCTTCCTGTGCGGATAAACCGCCTACCGCGACGGCTCCGAGGCATTTCCCCTGGCGCAGAATCGGGATCCCACCCGGCAGCGCCGTAAAACGCGGATCGGCAAAATAGCCAATATCCAGCTGCTCTTTCTGCAGACGCTGTAAAAATGCCTGCGTGGTGCAGCCCAGGCGGCTGCTGGTACGCGCTTTACGCTGGGTTAACTCGATGGTTAACAGTTTGGCGTTATCCATTCGTGCAAAGCTAAGCAGTTCTCCATTGGCATCGCATACGGCCACGCTTAACGGGCGATTTGCGTAACATGTTTCGGCGAGCTCGAGCGCACAGGTTACGGCGCGCTGGGCGTGTTCCAGAGTGAGAGTTGTCATCGTGATTATCCTTTCGACAGATTTTCGCAAGCGGGTTGAACGGGATCTTTGGCTGCGGCTGCCTGCGCCTGTCTGGCGTCTTTTTTGCGCCAGTAGTTGGCGAGCAGCGAGCCGCTAACGTTGCCCAGTGGTGTCATCACCGCTGATGCGAGGCCTACGGTTGCCAGTTTGCCCATCGCCGCGGCAAGCCCGGACGCCATACCGCCGTTTTGCAGGCCGACTTCAAAGGCCACGGTACGGGCAGACTGTACGTCCATGCGGAAGATCCAGCGGCTCATCAGGTAACCAATCAGGAAGCCGCCGAGGTTATGCATCAGCATGGCGAAACAGAGCAGGAAGCCGACCTGTACCAGGTTGTCGCGCCCGGCTGCGGCGGCGGTGGTGGTAAAGAAAATGATCCCCATCATTGAGATGGTTGGCATGACCTTCTTCACGCCCGCCACACGGCTATACAGCCAGTTGTAGAACAATGCCCACACGAGACCGCCTGCCACGAAGTTGAGGACCACCGCGTACATCTGTGCTTCGGCGCTGGCGTGATCAAACAGCGCGTCCCAGCCGCCGGCAATCATATACAGCAGCCAAAGCGCGCCGATCCCGGCCAGCATCTGGACGACACGGCGGCCGCGCACGCCGGCATAGGTTTTCAGATAGTCATGCAGAATTGCCGCGCCGATGGGAATTAATACGATTTTCACCACGTCCATCACCATCGCGGTGAGTTGGATATCGATCATCGAGCCCGCCAGCAGGTTGACCCACAGCGGCGTCATTACCGTTGCCGCCAGCGTTGAGACTGCGGCGATTGACACCGCCAGCGCGAGGTTAGCATTGGCGATGTAAACCATTACCGTAGATGAGAGACCGCTTGGGCAAGCGCCAATCAATAAAATGCCTACTGCGACTTCAGGCGGAAAATCAAAGATCAGGGTAATGCTCAGGCCGAGCAGGGGCATGATCACGAAATGGCAGAAGGTACCGATAAACACAGCCCACGGCATTTTGGCAACATCAATAAAATCCTGGATCGTTAGCTTCGTGCCCATGCTGAACATGGTGGCCTGAATCACGAGGAACACGATCCATTTATGGGTGATATTGAAACCGCCCCAGACGATCAGATCCGTAGACCAGGTCATGGCGGCCATAAAACCGGCGATGATCCACAATGTAAACTGATAGCTGCGTAAACCAGGCCAGTAGCCCGCACCGGTGGCGAATCCGGCGGTGAACATCACCAGCCCCGGCTGCCACAGCGCCGCGGACTGGATTAGTGCGCCGATAATCGCCAGCGCCGCGCCCGCAACGCTGAGGCCAAGTCCGGTTTTATGAATAACAGTGGTCATAGTCATGTTGAAATGTCCTTGCTGTTGTTATTGCTGCCGGGGGGGAATAGATAACATACGCCGTGCAATTTCCGGCGTGGCGACTTTTTTATCCATACTGCGAATGAGCGTAGCGAGTTTGGCGACTTGCTGATAATTATGCTGCGCTTTTTCTTCGGCGCTTAAATAATAACTATCTTCAAAGCCGATTCGTACTTCACTGGCACCCATAGCGACAGCCGCAGCGATAATATCGAAATTCTTTCTACCAAAATGGGTAATTCCCCATAAGGCATCGCGTGGAATCATGCTACGCAACGCAATTAATGCATCAATGGTTGCAGGCGTACTGCCGCGGTGGCCGAGAACGATATTAAAGAGCATGGGTTTTTGAAATTTTAATTTATCCTCAAGAGTCAGGATGTTATTAATCATGCCGATTTCAAAAACTTCAAACTCTGGGATGATATTGCGTTCGGTTATTTGCCGGGAACAATATTCCACGTCCGGAGCGGGATTAAAATACACCGCATCACCGAGGTTGACGGAACCGACGTTCAGCGAAGCCATCTCTACGCCGGGACAGGCGAGTGGTGCGCAGCGTTCGGCGATGGACATCGAAGAGACGCCGCCGGTAGAAGCCTGAATAATCAGGTCTGAATGGTGCATAACGCGGTCAATGGTAGCCTGAAAGTCGATAGTATCTGGCGTCAGGCGTCCCTGTTTATCACGAACGTGTAAATGCACGATGGACGCGCCATGTTCTACGCTGGCGAGTATTTCCTGCGCCAGTTCTTCGGGTATAACTCTGGGGCAATCCGCGGCAACGGGTGCCAGCGAAATAATAACAGTATCCGACATTTTTTCCTCCGATACAGAGATAGAGATATTAAAATTATAGGTAAGGTGTCATCCAGTTTAATGCGTCTGGCCCTGATGTTGACGGTTGATATTCACAGCCAATCCAGCCCTGGTAATTCATTTTTCTTATAAAATTAAATAACCATGTTTCATTTAACTCCCCGGTTCCCGGTTCATGACGATAAGGAACAGAAGCAATTTGAAAATGTTTAATAAGGGTAAAATAGTGTTCGATATTTTTCGCCACGTTGCCATGAATTTTCTGACAGTGGTAAATATCAAACTGTAAACCGATATTTTTCTTAGCAACTTCGTGAATAATTGATTCGGCCAACGGGAAGCTGTCAATAAAATAACCGGGCATATCTTGCGAATTTAATGGTTCAATCAGTACATCGATTTCCGCGTCTGCCATCACATCACAGGCGATGCGCAGCCGATTTGTCAGGAGATCGCGCTGGGCGTGCAGCGTCAGGTCGCCGCAGCGCAAGCCCGCCATAATGTGAACCCGGCGACAGCCCAGCGCCGTGGCATAATCGCGCGCCACGTTCAGGCTATGGTGAAATTCTTTGTCGCGACCGGGCTGTGCGGCCAGTCCTCGTTCACCTTGCGCCCAGTTGCCAGCCGGCGCGTTCATCAGCACTACCGGCAGGGATGTTTCCCGCTGAGCGGCTTGCAAATGTTCCAGCGGATGCTGCCAGAGAAATAGCCCTTCTACACCGCGAAAACCGGCCGTCTGCGCCGCCGCAAATCGCGCCGCTATCGGTAAATCTGTAAACAACCAGTCGAGATTAGCCGCTAACTTCAGCATGGCGCGCACCCTCCAGGCCATCAACCAGATGCAGCTTAACGCCCTGACTGGCAATCGTTTGTTGCGCGTCTTCCGGTAGCCGGTTATCAGAAATAATGTCGGTTAACTGCTGCAGACCACAGATGTGGAACATACCGTATTTGCCAAATTTACTGCTGTCGCAGACCAACACCCGACGCCGGGAGACGGTGAGTACCGCTTCTTTGACCGAGGCTTTCCCTTCACTCGGCGTCGACATACCGCGTTCGGTATCCCACGATGAGGAGCTTAGAAACGCTACGTCAATATTAATGGTGTGCAAAAAACTGGCGGCGCTTTTTCCAAGACATGAGCGGTTACGTTGATCTACAAGGCCACCGGTGTGATAGAGCGTAATGTGCGGCATATCCATCAAATAGTGGCTGATGGAAAAATCGTTGGTGACTACCGTCAGATTGAAACAGTGGCTGGCGGCAACGGCTTTCGCCACTTCAAACAACGACGTTCCTGCATCCAGATACAGCGTTTGTCCGGGCTCAATGAGCATGGCGGCAAGCTGGCCCATTTTACGCTTTACATCATGATTCAACTCGGCTTTTTCCCGCCATGGCAGTTCAGATTTCAACAGGTTATTGAGCTTCACGCCGCCGTTAATGGCGATAACTTTGCCTTCTTCTTCCAGCAATTGAATGTCGCGACGCACGGTCATATGCGACACGCTCATTAAATCTGCCAGTTCATTAAATGAGGCGGCATTTTTTTCGTGCACGTAGCGGTAGATAAAATCACGTCGTTGCTCGGGGATCATCATGTCACCTCACGCTTGCCGGGAATGTTCAAGTTCGGCCACCGCCTCTTCTGAGAGCGGAACATAGCCGAGCGGTTTTAACGTCAGCCAGATGCGAGCACTGTCTTCCAGCTCCTCGGCGTTAAATACTGCCTCACGCAGCGAGCGACCGCTTACTACCGGCCCATGATTGGCCAGCAGCGCTGCCGAATGGTCTGCTGCAATTTCACTCAGTGCGCTGGCAATACCTTCATGGCCGGGCTTGAAATAAGGTAGCAGCGGTAACTGCCCGACCCGCATCACGTAGTACGGCGTTAATGGCGGCAGACAGTTTTCCGGCGTGGCGCACGGCAGGCAGGAGAGTGCGGTCAGCCATGGAGAATGCAGGTGTACGACTGCACCGCAGGATGGCCGATGCCGATACCACGCCAGATGCATGGGAACCTCTTTTGAGGGTTTGTCACCGCTAAGATGAACGCCGTTGGCATCAAGCCGACTTAGCGTGGCCGGATCAAGTTCGCCCAGGCAGGAGTTGGTCGGGGTCACCAGATAGCCGCCATCCGGCAATTTGGCGCTGAGATTGCCGGAACCGCCGCTGCTGTAGCCGCGCACAAACAGGGAACGGCCATAATGGACGAGTAGTTCGCGCAGTTGGTGTTCACTCACCGGATTCATAATGCGTACTCCTGGGCAGTAAAAAAGAAATCTTCGTCACCAAAGTTGCCTGACTTCAGTGCCAGCGCCAGACCTGAAGAAAATACCCACGGCACGCCTGGCGCAATGGTTTTGCCAACGGACAAACGCTTCACCTGCAGGGCTTCCACAACGGTGCCGGACGTTTCACCGCCTGCGACGATAAATGTGTTTACACCTGCAACCTGTAGCTTTGCGCTCAGTCGGGAGAAAGCGTGTTCGATTGCCTGGCTGGCAGACTGTTCGCCGTACTCCTGTTGAATGCGTTTAAGTACTTCTGGCGGCTGAGTGGCGTAAATCATCGGCGCGAATGGGTCGCTGATATGCGTCATCGCCCAGGCACACAGTTCATCGGTGTAGCGTTCTGCATCAAACAGGCAGCGAGCCACATCGAGCACTCGAGATGCTGCCGCGGCTTTGTAACGAGTAACCTGGCGATTGCTCATTGCTGAACAGCTACCGGAGAACACCACGGTTTTTGCCGGCAGTGGAAAAGCGTCCGACTGCTGGGTTTGCCGACCGCCGGCGCAGGCGGCCAGCGCACCACCAAGCCCGGATCCCCCGGCTAACAGAGGGCTGGCATGGAGTGCCTGCGCCAGCGTGTTGAGATCTGCTTCATCCAGCGTATCGACAATAACGTGACGCGTACCTTCAGCCTGAAGTTGGGCCAAAGTATGAGTGACCGCTTCCACACCTTGACGCAGCGTTCTGAGGTTGATGCAGCCAACCGACCCCGGCGTTTGTGCGCTCAGCAGGCGCGGCAGGCTGGCATCGGTCATGGGATTGAGCGGATGCTTTTCCATTCCGGACTCGTTAAGCAGTACGCCATTTACAAAAAGATGGCCATGCACCACCGTGCGCCCGTTTTGCGGCAGGGCGGGGCAGTGGACGATCACGGGAGTCTGCAGGTCGTTCATCAACGCATCGCTGACTGGTCCAATGTTGCCTGTTGGCGTGGAGTCAAACGTCGAACAATATTTAAAATAGATCTGGCGGACACCTGCCTTTTGTTTCAGCCAGCGGGCACAGGACAGAGATTGTGCGACGGCCTGTTCTGAGGGTAATGAGCGGCTTTTCAGCGAGATGACGATAGCGTCAACCTCTTCATTCCAGCATTGAGCGGCATCAGGCATTCCGGGTAGTAGCGCAACGCGCCACCCCTGCTGCGCCATAAAGCTTGCAATGTCCGTTGCGCCGGTGAAATCGTCGGCGATAACGCCTGTGGTGACGGCCATGGATCAACTCCGTTCAGATTGTTTGCTAATTGAACATATTATTCAGGAGGGCCTTTCACATTCACATGATGATTATCACAAATAAGCACATCATTGATTCATGGTAAAAATGGGTAATCTATTGAAAAGAATGGAGATAGATTATGAGCGTTGCGAAAAGAGCCTCACAAGGAAGTGTGAAGATTCGTTAATCTTTGAGAAAGCAAAGTCAGTAGTGTGCAGCCGAGTATTATCGTGTCCGCTATAATTCTCTTGCTAATTGATCATAATAATCTGCGTAAATGAGATTATTTTTTGCGGTAAACATCATTTTTTCTTGAGACTAAATTTTGCATATTACCAGCTTTAATATAATTAATGCTGGGGGATAGCGTGCAGTTGAAAATCCAGAATGACTATTTACACCATTTTTTTTCTATCGCAGAACTCTTTTCCCGTGCCACTGGGTTAGCGTCGGTAGTCGTGGATATTAACGGTATACCATTGTCTAAATATCATAATTTTAATTCGTTCTGCACATTAATGCGGGCAGATGAACGTTATCGAGTGGGGTGTCAAAAGTGCGATAAGTACTGTGCTTTTGAAGCACTAAGACAGCTTAAACCCAGAATACTCACCTGTCATGCCGGGTTAAGCTTGTTTTCTATGCCATTAATTTGTGAAGGGCAACTTTACGGTTCTATTATCTGTGGGCAGGTCCGTGTAAAGTATCAGGAGTATAAAACTATCGCCATTGATAATGATAATTTATGGATGGGTAATATTGAATTAAAAGAACAATGGTATCAGGTTGCGGAAGCAGATAATAATTCACTGGTGGCGTCGGCAAATCTGTTAAATTTTATTGTTGATAATTTTGAGAAAGAGCAACCACAATTGGAAGAAGTTGTTATTCCACCGGTCGGTCATATTCAGAATTATTTCACAGAACCTTCCCGACACGAGAAAAAACTGCTGGCGGCACTGCGTTACATTGACGAGAATTTATATGGTGAATTGTCTTTGGAATCCGTTGCGGCTCATGTTTGCTTAAGTGCAAACTACTTCAGCCGATTTTTCAAAAAACGCCAGGGCGTTAATTTTAAAACCTGGGTGAGCCAGAAAAAGATGCAGAAAGCGGGGGAGTTATTACACGATCCGGTTCATTCAATAGACAGCATTGCCCGGAAACTGCAATATGCGCAAACCAGCTATTTTTGCCGCGTTTTCCGGGCGGCGCATCAAACGTCGCCCCAGTCTTTTCGTCATGCCAGACTTTCGCAGTAAAGGTTTTCCGGCAGCGAGATGGCTTCAGGTATAAAAGAGAGCCGATCGCTCAGGGTCACCACGTCACCAATGACAATCAGCGCGGGTGGAAGGATGTTCGCTTCCTGCGCTTTGCTCAGTAATGAACCGAGCGTACAGGTCAGGCGGCGTTGATTTTCTCGGGTCGCGGACATAATTAGCGCGGCGGGCGTGTCTGCTGCTTTCCCGCCCATCAATAGTTCTTCACAAATAAACGCCAGATTAGCGATACCCATGACGATGACCAGCGTACCGTTAAGTTTCGCCAGTTGACGCCAGTCCTGCTGCTGGTTGCCTTCGCGCGTATGGCCAGTGACTACGTGAAAGCCAGAGGCAAATTCGCGATGCGTCACCGGGATCCCAGCGTAGGTCAGACCGCCAATAGTAGAACTGATCCCTGGCACAACTTCAAAAGGGATCCCGGTCTCAACGAGATCCTCAACTTCTTCAGCCCCACGGCCAAAAACATACGGATCGCCCCCCTTCAGGCGCACAATGTTGTGATGCGTTTGGGCATACTGGACAAGTAGTGCGTTAATTTCATCCTGCGGGACGCAGTGGAAGCCCGGGTTTTTGCCAACATTGATAAGCAGACAATCAGGTAATGCCCATTCCAAAATTTTAGGATTGACCAGCCGATCGTAAATAATGACGTCTGCGTGTTTAATGCACATCATCGCTTTGAGGGTGAGTAATGAAATATCACCGGGACCTGCTCCAACGAGCCAGACCTTTCCGAAAGTTTTCACATTGCGTCCTTTATCACGTCTAACAAAAATGGCAGAAACTACATCAAGGAATGATAAAAAGCAGTCGTTTGCCCGTAAGTTATAACGTGAAATTATCCGGAATTATGGCATGGATAATATTGATTAATCTCGCAAAGTTTTTTCTGCAATAAACAAGATGACTTGAAAAATTATTAAGAACTTATTGGCACGTTTTACTTAGGTTTAACCTTATTTAAATTGTGTTTATTGTTGTGCTTGAGTATTATTGGTTAATATTTATCCGTCGTCAGTGTGAGTAAATCATGGATTGGATCAATGACATCAATGGATAAAATAAAATATAACTCTCGGTGCTTATCTGGGTGCCTTGAATTATTTTTTATAAATTAAACTATTTTTGTACGCTGCATATGGAAGAGGTTATGAGAGGAAAAATACCCAAGACGGAGTTGCTGGTAACTTTTGAAGTGGTTGCGCGTCACGAAAGTTATACCCGGGCAGCTGAAGAGCTGGCATTGACTCAAAGTGCTGTTTTCCGCCAGGTAAATGCACTAGAGGATTTTCTTAATACCGCACTATTTAATCATGCCAAAAAGCGCATATTTTTAAATGCTGCGGGCAAACACTATTTAGGTATCGTTAAAGAAACGTTAAATAAACTCGAGCGCGATACGACCACAATAATGACCTGGCAGCCGACCGTACAGGTTATTGAGCTGGCGGTGAATCCGACGTTCAGCACGCACTGGTTGATCCCAAACTTGCGCGAGTTTAACAAACTCAATCCAGATATTATTGTGAACATCCATTCGCTGGCGAATATCGGTGATTTTCTCAATCGCGAGTATGACGCAGCAATTATGCGTGAAGACTTTTACTCGCCGTGGTCAGAGGTTGAGTACCTGTTTGAAGAGGAAATCCTGCCGGTATGTAGTCGCTGTCTGCTGGCTGAGCCGGAACGGAAACTGACGGTTGATGAACTGCTAAATGAATACCCGCTGTTGCATCAAAGTACGCGTATCAAAGGCTGGCAGGAATGGTTTGCACTGTCTGATGTCAGCAGTCCGCTGGTGAATAAAGGACCGAGGTTTGATCTGTTGTCGATGCTGATTGCGGCGGTCCGCTCTAATTTGGGCGTTGCGCTGCTGCCCCGTTTTGCCATTCAGCACGATTTGGACAGTGGTGATATGGTTATTCCTTGCGATGTCCCGATGCGCACCGGGAACCGTTTTATCATGACGTGGCGTGAAGAGAAATCAGAGTCCGAACATTTACAGATTTTCCGTAGTTGGCTGTTGAATAAATCCGTGGTGTCGCCCATCTGATGGCCCCAGCGCTACGTTGAATTCGGCCTACGACTCTGTGAGCTGTAGGCCGTATGACTACCAGTCGATCCCAACCTGCGCCTGAATTCCTCGGTCAAACGCGTGCCTGACCGGGCGAATTTCACTGATCGTATCGGCCATTTCCAGCAATCGTGCGTGGCATCCGCGTCCAGTGACAATTACGCTCTGCTGGGCAGGGCGATTTTCGATGGCGTTGAGAACCTCCTGGGTATCCAGGTAGTGGTAAGCCAGCATGTAGGTGAGCTCATCCAGCACCACCAGATCGTAATGCGCATCAGCCAACATGCGCTTACTTTCCTGCCAGACTGTCGTTGCTGCCTCGATATCTGCCTGTCGATTCTGCGTTTCCCAGGTAAATCCAGTCCCCATAATATGGAATTCGACGCCGAGCGGTTGCAAAGTGTTGTACTCACCATTATCCCACTGGCCCTTAATGAACTGCGCGATGCCAACGGTTTTTCCGTGACCAACCGCGCGCGTTGCCGTACCAAAGGCTGCGGTGGATTTTCCTTTACCGTTACCGGTGAAGACTATCAGGATCCCTTTCTTCTCCGTTGCCGCCGCCACGCGGGTATCAACCTGCTCTTTCAGTTTCTGCTGACGCTGGCGGTGCCTGTCATTATTGGCTCGCGCTTCCATGGTGACTCCTTAGTGTCCTGCCGGACAAGTTGCGCAGCGATGCTGCTGCTCAAACTGGCTAAAGAAGTTATTGCCTTTGTCGTCTACTAATACGAACGCAGGCATATTTTTAACTTCCATCATCCACACCGCTTCCATTCCCAGCTCTGGATATTCAAGGCACTGCAGGCTCTTCACATACTGCTGGGCCAGTAGAGCCGCCGCGCCGCCAATGCTGCCGAGGCTAAATCCACCGTGTTTGTGACAGGCATCAGTGACCTGCTGACTGCGGTTACCCTTGGTGAGCATAATGAGACTTCCGCCTTGTGCCTGGAAAGCATCGACGTATCCATCCATGCGTCCGCCGGTTGTAGGACCCAATGAACCGCAGGCCTGGTTTTCGGGGGTTTTGGCGGGGCCGGCGTAATAAACGATATGTTTTTTCATGTATTCCGGCATCGGTTCGCCGTTATCCAGGCGCGCTTTGATGTTTGCGTGGGCGATATCTCGGGCAACAACAATTGGGCCGCTTAACGACAAACGAGTGCCGATCGGTAGGGCGGACAGGTCATGCAGAATTTCGCGTAACGGACGATTCAGATCCAGTTGAACGGTCTGGGCACCGTTTTCCACACGCTGTGAATCAGGGATAAATTTGCCCGGGTTATGCTCAAGTTTCTCCAGCCAGATACCGTGTTTGTTGATTTTGGCTTTGATGTTGCGATCGGCTGAGCAAGAGAGGGCCATGGCGATAGGGCAGGAGCCGCCGTGGCGTGGCAGGCGGATCACCCGGATATCGTGGGCAAAGTATTTGCCGCCAAACTGCGCGCCGATGCCAAACTCGCGGCTGGCATTGAGCAGTTCGGCTTCCAGCGCTGTATCGCGGAACGCCTGACCCAGCTCGTTCCCGCTGGTGGGCAGGTTATCGTAATATTTGGTTGATGCCAGTTTGGCTGTCTTCAGGGCCTGATCGGCGGACAAGCCTCCAACCACAAAAGCGATGTGATACGGCGGGCAAGCAGCGGTACCCAGTGATTTCATTTTTTCGATCAGGAAAGCAGTGAGCTTTTCCGGCTGCAGAATAGATTTAGTTTCCTGGAATAGCGCCGCCTTATTGGCAGAACCGCCGCCTTTGTTGACGAACAGGAATTTATATTCGTTACCCGGCGTGGCGCTGATGTCGATTTGCGCCGGCAGGTTAGTCTGGGTATTGATCTCGGTATACATGTCCAACGGGGCATTTTGCGAGTAACGCAGATTGTTTTCGGTGAAGGTGGTGTACACGCCTTTGCTTAAGGCTTCGGCGTCATCGCCGCCTGTCCAGACATGCTGTCCTTTGCTGGCCACAATGGTTGCCGTCCCGGTGTCCTGGCAGTTAGGCAGGACACCTTTGGCCGAAACTTCAGCGTTGCGCAGCAGTTGTAATGCGACGTACTTATCGTTACCGCTGGCCTGCGGGTCGTGCAAAATGCTGGCTATCTGTTTCAAATGTCCGGCGCGCAGAAAAAATGAAGCCTCATAAAATGCCTGCTGTGCTAATAAGGTTAACGCTTCGGGCGCCACCTTGATCACTTCCTCTCCGTCTAACTCCGTTACCGTTACGTGCTGGTTACTCAGTAATTCATACTCGGTACTATCTTTACTCTGAACAAAGAGCTCCTGCCAGACAAATGGTTTAGACATGTTTACTTCTCACCTCTTCATTTTTGCCGGATGACGGCGTAAATAAGCGCGCTAATCGTAGGCCGGATAGGCGAAACGCCATCCGGCATCGTGTTATTTTGCTAAAAAGACATTGGCCTGCGTCGCTTCGGCGACATATTCGATGGTTTGCTGGGCGCGAACGCTGTTGCCAGCCTCATCCAGCGGCGGAGAGTAGACGGCAATGGCATATTCGCCAGGAACAACGGCAACCATCCCGCCGCCGACACCACTTTTCGCCGGAATACCAACGGTGTACAGCCATTTACCGCTGCCGTCGTACAGTCCGGCAATCGCCATTTCCGCCAGCACCTGCGGAACATATTTTTCATTCAGCAACTGCTTGCCGTTGAACGGTGATTTCCCTTTGTTCGCCAGCACTGCACCCATTTTGGCCAGTTGCTCAACGGTGATATCCACCGAGCACTGACGGGTATAAATTTCGACGGCGTCGTCGGTGTTGCCATAGAAGCTGTTATAGGATTCCATCAGCTTCGCCAGCGCCTGATTGTGTTGGTTGGTTTCCATCTCGGATTTGAAGACCGGCTCATTAACCGTGAGCGTGGCGTCGGCCCAGACGTTCAGGTTGTCGAGGATTTTGTTCCAGCGATCGGTTTTATCTTTGGCTTCAATCAGGCTAACGGTGCTCATGGCTCCGGCGTTTACCAGCGGGTTCTCAGGCGCACCTTTGGTCAGTTCCACCGCTAAACCGGAGTTAAAAGGCATGCCAGTGGCATTTGCCCCGAGTTTATCCAGTACCACCTGAGGACCGTGTTGTTCCATGGCGAGCGCCATGGTGAAGACTTTACTCAGGGATTCCATGGGAAAGGGTTTGTTAACATCGCCAACCTGGTAGATCTTGCCATCCACCGTAGCAATAGTGATGGCAAAATTATTTGGGCTGTAGGTCGCCAGGGCAGGGATGTAGTCGGCGACTTTTCCATCGTTATTACTTTTGAACTTTTGATGCGCCTGTTCTATCAGTCTGGCGTAGTCCGGCGAGGTTTGCGCGAATGAGGTCGCGCTAAACAAGATGCTGAAAGAAAAGAGACTCACGCCGATAATTGTTTTATTCATTGTGCATTCCTGCTGATTTGATAACTATGTTGCCGGATAGCGGCGCAAGCGCCTTATCCGGCAATCGTGTTTTATCAGGACATCGCAACTTCAGACTGTTCAGTAACCGGGCGTTCCTGTTCCGGTGACTTCACTGGCGCAGTTCCACGGCAACCCTGGCCGAAGTGTTCGCCTTCCCAACGACCCACAATGGCAGCGCCCATGGCGTTACTCATGACGTTGGTGGCAGAACGACCCATATCGAGGAACGGATCGACGCCCATCAACAGGATCAAACCGGCTTCCGGAATGTTGAATTGGTTCAGGGTGGCGGCGATAACGACCATCGAGGCACGCGGTACGCCCGCCATTCCTTTAGAGGTCAGCATCAGAATTAACAGCATGGTAATTTGCTCGCCCATGCTCAGTTCGATATTGCAGGCCTGAGCAATAAAGACGGTGGCAAAGGAGCAATAGGCCATGGAACCGACCAGGTTAAAGGAGTAACCGATAGGCAGAACGAAGCTGGCAATTTTTGAGGAAACGCCGAATTTTTCCAGCTTATCCAGCGTGCCCGGGAAGGCGGCTTCAGAACTGGAGGTCGTAAAGGCCAGTAGTGCAGGCTCGAAGATTGATTTGGTCAAACGTGCGATACAAGGCCCGACTATCATGGTTGACAGGCCAATCAGGATTGCCCACAGCATACCCAGCGTCAGGTAGAATTCACCCATGAAGATCCCGGCGCTGACCATCACTCCCAGACCACGTTCGGCAATCAAACCTGAAATAGCGGCAAAAACGGTCAGCGGCGCAAACAGCATGACGTAACCCGTCAGCTTCAGCATCACGTGCACCAGAGAATCCAGAACCTTCACGATAGGCTCGGCTTTTTCACCAATGGCGGCCAGGCTGCAACCAAGGAAAATTGAGAACACCACGATCTGCAGAATTTCGTTCCGCGCCATCGCATCGACAATACTGGTCGGTACCGCGTGCGAGATGAACACTTTCAGCGTGAATGGCTCTGACTTAACCGCGGCAACGACCCCGGCGTCATGCGGCACGAAGTTGATACCTGCGCCTGGCTGGAAAATATTAACGATAACCAGACCCAGCGCGATTGACAGCAATGATGCGCAAATAAACAGGAAGAAGGTTTTTGAAAATATACGTCCCAGCGTTTTGGCATCGCCCATTTTGGCAATACCCACAACCAGAGTTGAAATAACCAATGGCGCGATAATCATTTTCACCATACGTAAGAATATAGTGGTGAAAATGGAAATATCTGCTGCATAAGATTTTGCTGTTTCAGCCGTGACCATATTATTGATGGCTACCCCGGCAATCATGCCGAGTATCAGACCTAATATGATCATCTTCGTTAAACTTATTTTCTTCATGTGTACTCCATCGGATAAAGGTTGGTAATTGGAATTGTGTAGGGTGGCGTGCGCCTGAGCCTGGACAGCAGCTTAGACGCACGCCTGTTGTGACCAACCGCATGAATAATTCGAAGCACTGTGATACAGCTGAATTCTGTGCCCCAATGGTTGTTATTGTGTTTTTTGTTACAAGTCGAACTCAATACTTAATAATGGTGCGTGTTGCTGCGCGCCATAAACATCATTGTCACCAACGTTGCCGGAAATAATATCGCGCGGCATGACGATTTTTACGGCATTCGCCGGGTCGAACCACACAATATTGTGAATAAAGTCAGGTTCAACGTTATATAAACCGGCAATAAGCTGCGGTGTTAATTGCTCGGAACGTTTTACGCGCTGATAATCTTCCCGGGTTTTAAATAAAATATCTAAAACCAGTTCGTACGGTCCGGCGTTTTTCGAGCGAATAACTTGCGCCAGTGAACAAATTGACTGTTTCATGCCTGAACTCCTTCTGGCGTCACCTGTTCAATGTGGAAATCAAAACGCAGCGCATCGCTTGCTTCAATCAGGTGATAGATCGAGAACTCATACACCGGTCCACTTTGAATATCAGATGGCGAGAACGGGAAGGCGAGGTTGCCCGCCGTCGCAATGCGATTCTCATAGCCGTAGTGCAGCAGGGTAGAGCGCACCAGCGAGCAAACGCTGTTGGCGATATCCTGCGTCGGCGCGACGACATCCAGTAAAATCCCCAGTTCGTGACCGGCGGTTTTCATCGGTTCATGGTTGCCCATCACGCCGTTCTTCCCGTAAAGGTGGAACGTCATACGGATGCTGTCGTCATTCAGGGAGAGGTTACGTGCTACGCTTGCCTGGACCTCTTCGAGAATGGTGTCAATTCCGGCAATCATAATCGGGTCACGCGTTCCGGCGATGGTCAGGCAGCGGAAGCCAACCTGACGCGCCCCTTCCAGTTTCAACGCATACGGTGTTTCTTCATGACGTGAACCGCTGACATACACTTCACCCTCGTTAACCTGGGTAAAGGTGCACGCTTTCAGGTTCAGCACACCGCCGGGACCCGGCAGGAAGTACGGATCGGACTTCTCATACAGGGTGTGCGCCGCAGCTGACGTTTCTGTGAACTTACGCTTGGGATTGAACGCCTTCAGCGTAAAGCCGTTGTCGTCGATAATCCCCATCGCACAATCGGAGCCGGAGCCGGGGGTGGCAGCAATGGCAGCACACTCAAGGATCTTACCGCAATGCAACGCCAGACCTTCATCAAAGCCCTGCATAATTGGCAGCGCGGCAAAGCAGGCCGGATCGTAGGCGCGTCCGCCCAGCACCACTTGCGCACCGGCTTTCAGTGCGCGCTGGAAAGGCTCGATACCCATCTGCGCGACGATGTAGGTACTCTCTTCGATCGCCTCGTGAGTCAGTTCCGGCACAAAGTCGAGTGCGGTGATTTTGCCGTTATCCAGCGCCTGATGAACGATTTCTTTGTCGACATCTGACGGGATTAGCGCCATTGAGAAGGTCAGTTTTTCTTCCTGTGCGATCTCATGGATAATCTGGCGACACCACTCCAGATGCGGAGCTGCGCCAGAACCACCGGCGGTGCCGATCACGACCGGGATGTTGTTCTTAACGCCCGCCACAATCATATAGCGCAGATCGCGTTTTACCCCGGCTCTGTCGGTAAAGGGTTTACCTGCCCCCAGGTAATGGGGGCCCGGATCGGAGGAACCCGCGTCAACGGCAATAAGATCGGGTGACTCTTCCATGGCTTTGCGAAAACTTTCTTCCGGGAAGCCATAACCCAGGATAGCCGTCGGCGATAAGATCTTAAATGTGCGAGCCATCTCTTAATCCTTAGTTTGCAACAACGCGATGGTGCGATTCATCTCGTTAAACACGATGTTGAGACCTTCATCGAATCCCATTCCTGGTTTGACCAGCATGCGCATCGGACGCGCGGCAAGCGCCACGTGTACGCAGGTGCGAGCACTGATCTCGGTTTCGTTACAGGTACCGCCCTGATAGGCTTCCATGGCGTGTTTGTTGCAGTACAGCACTGCATCAACAATGTTATGAATGCCGCCAAGATCAGGGGTTTTGATCTGTACCATGTGGCAGCTGCCCGCATCGGTAAAGTCCACGATATCCTGATAGGTGTTACACCATTCGTCGGCGACAATTTTCACGCCGGAGCCCAGACGGGTCAGTTCTTTGGTGATGGCGGTCAACATGCGGATCTGATCCGGCTTGTTACCCGCATCTACTGGCCCTTCGATATACAGCGGCAGGCCTTGAGCTTCGGCTTCCAGGCTGGCGATGTATTCGGCGCAGCGCACGGGATCCATATCGAAGATCAAACCGATCGTGCCGTACACATCAATATGCAGCGTCGGGTGATAACGTTCGCTGGTGCGCAGGCTTAAGATACGGTCGGACAACCAACGTACATACTCACGCAGTTTTTCGCCTTTAAAGCCCAGCTTCTCTTCGACGTTGTTGATCAGCGCATGCGGCAGGACGTCCACACCTTTGAGGATCATCTTATCAACGGCGATATAACGGTCGTCGCCGCTCTGGCCAAATAATGGAATAGCTTCCGGTACGCACGGCAGTTGCCATTCATCGCAAACCACTTCAGTTTTCAGACGACCGGTAGCCAGCGCCGCCGCATCGAGCAGCGCCTGAGACAGACCATAGCGGACGGCAGTATGCAGCAGATGACCGTCAATACGCAGTTGGTCAAAGAAACGGGCGTTTGGCAGGAACGCATCAACGTCACGGCCTTCCAGCAGCGGTTTGATGTGATCGTTGAGGAACGGAATGAAATTTTCTGCCAGGAAAAGCGGATCACGACCACCTGCGCCTGAATATTGAACCGCTGCGCAATCGCCCACCGCTACCGCGCCATTCTCCAGAATCAGTTGCACGGAAACGCATTCACCCGCCTGACGAACAGAGGTAAATCCTGGCGTTACCGGATCGCCGGTATAGATAAACCCGTCATGACCGGCGCCATTTTTGATGGCCTGCTGATCGTCAAAATAAAATGAGGAGTAGCCAGCGGTGAAAAGGGCCTTTTTGATTTTCATTATGGTCTTCCTATTAATTTACTGTGGGATACGGCGTTGATGTCATCAATGACCATCTGGAAAGAAGGCTTGCGGCCTTCAAAATGTGCGCGCTCTGCGACATAGTCGTGGTGCAGGGCGAGAATATCTTTCGGCAGTGGAACTGCACCGGCTTCGAGAATACGGATAGCGCCTGTGTTATCGCGAACAGGGAGGATCTTACCGGCGTTGCAAGCGGCAGGCGCGAACGGCACATCCAGTACGCCAGCTTCAAAGGCCAGCACCGTGCCACGCGCAATGTCGCCATTGCCCAGTTCGAAGACTTTTTTCAGCACTGCGCGGACTTCGCTCTTGATCAGATCAACTTCCTGCTCGACGGCAGCGCATTGCGGGAATTTCTGGTCACTGACCATGTTGAGCATCTGGCGTGACGCTTTCAGACCCTGGGCGTTGGCTGCTGCCGTTGGGATACCGAACGCTTCGTGCGGGCTTTTGGTGATCACTTTCGTGGCACCGGACATACCCGCAACCGCTGCCCCCCAGGCGATAACGGAGAAGGCTTTCGCTTCATCTTCCGGGAATCCGCCCATCCACTGGTGGAAAACGGTGCTCAGTTCGTAATCGTCGAATCCGTGGTTATGGAAGTATTCGTGGGACAGTTCGCGCAGCGCCTGAATAGCGGCGATATCCTGCGTCAGGCTACCGACCTGGCCGTAGCCGACGGTAATGGACTTCACGCCCTGTTCCAGCGCCAATAGACCTTCAATAATCGCCACCGAGTGGGACATAAACGGCGGGATTAGGGTGCCAGTTAGCGGGCCGAACGGTTCACGGTTAATACGAATACCGTTCTCTTCGTACAGGCCCATCAGGCGATCGCAGTACTGCCAGTCACGGATGGATTTTTCCAGGGTGACGCGCTTAGCGTAAGGAATGTTGTAGGAGATACCGCCGCCTTCGTAGCTGGTAAAACCACTGGCCATAGCGATTTCCGCCAGCAGGCGAGCATCTGGCGTTCCGTGGCGAACCTGGATCGGTTTTTCCAGCGATTCAGTCATCCGGCGGCAGGCAGCTACCCCGTGATTGACGACCGGTAAACCATTCAGTTTGGACGTCCCAGCTTCGATGGATTTCTGGATCCCGACAGCGGCTTCTTCATAGCGATTCAGACGGGTATAGGCATCGATGGTGCTTGGCAGGAGGTCGCACTCTTCCTGCAATGTTTTGAGCAGCGCAATATGCTCATCCATTAATGCTACGCCTGCGCGCGGCTGGCTCAGGGTCCTGCCTTCCTGATCGGCCTTCAGCAGAGCAAGGGAGAAGCGTTTGTTATCTGGAATTGATTGCTGGTACTTCACGCCATCTTCGAAGTTCTCAACGTCTTTGCCGGTTTCCCAGGTTTGTAACACCTGATGCCTTTCGGTCATGAATTCGTCGTGGGTTAATTTTTTATTTCGAAGTTCCATTCGTAGCTGCCTTAAGTTTTATAGGGTTAAACACTGAATGCTGGTGCGAGCAGCGGCTTGCGGGTACAGTCTGGCGACGTTTGCCAGTAGAGGGAGCAGGCCATTTGAATCGCGGTAATACTCAAACTGGTTCGGTAACAGAATTCTTTTGCCCTGGTCGTCCAGCTCCCGATATTTGAGCCAGTTATGGATATCGAACTGGCTGGCGCGAGAGAGCCATCCCCCTGAACCGACGACTTTGCGCACGGTGGTGAGATCGCGACCCATCTGTAAATCCACGTTACCCACGCAGGTACAAACCTGCTTTTTAGTGCCCGCGTGGCGCTCAGCGGCATAGCCCACGCATAAACCTGCCAGCAGGGTGTCGAAATATTTCTCTTCCTCGCTGAGTGGCAGGTAATCCGGTTGCCCAACCAGATGACGTAGGTAGCGGTAAAACGCTTCCTCGCGCTGTGGCTGTTGGGCGAAGATGACTTTCACCATATCCTGCGTGCTTTCTCCCACCACAACGGCGGAAACGCGCATACCCAGGTCACCTTCAACGGTACGTTTGACGAACGGTTCAGGAACACCATGCAAGACGGTGTCGGGGGAGAGGGTATTCGCGCTGGCCGAATAGACATCCGTGGTGGCTCCGCCCATATCAATCAGCATGAACTCCTTCCATGCGTTGTCGTAATCGCTAATGGCTTTGACTAACTCATAGACTGTCCATGGCGTCGGCATTGGCTCTTCGCCTGTTTCGCCGACAATGACGTCCAGACCTTTACCTTTGACAATGCGTGACAAGAACACATCGCAAATCGCCTGGCGTGCGGCAAACGGATTCGGGTGATCGAGGTCAGGTAGAATGTTGTCTACCGTGGTCAGATCTTTGTCTCCCAGAATCGTTTGAATTTCGTCCTGAATGTCCCGATTTCCGGCGTAGATAATGGCGCAATCAAGCTTTGAGCCTGCCAGAGCGCGCGCATTCGCCAGGCCGTAACTTTCTTCGCCGCCGTCTGTACCGCCGGTAAACAACAGAATGTCTGGTGGTGATGATTCCAGTTCCTGGATGTCATGACGGTTCAGTTTGTACGAATAATATTGCGCGATTTTCGCTCCTGCCGAATGGGCGGTAACTTTTGCCGATTCCAGCGTAATGGAAGGCACCAGCCCCATTGCTGCTACGGCGAGCCCACCTTTGGCCGAGGAGGAGTATTTCAACTGTACTTCACCACTTTTCAGTAACGGGCGAGCATCGGCAACATTCAGCACCTGATTCAGGCTGGCAAAAAAACCGTCTGCCAGATGATGTGTGGTGGTTGGGGTCAGGACATGGTTTACCAGGGTTAATTCCTCGCCTTCATGAGCAAAGAGGGCAGCCTTGGTCCATGTCGAGCCGATATCGACAGAAACTGTTTGCATCAGATGGCCTCTTCCAGACAACGCTGCTCGAGGCCATTGTGCTGGTGAATATCATTAGTGATAAGCGCGCAGACATCTTCCAGGTCGTGGCTCGGCGCGAAGACGCGGTTAAACCCCATCTCTTTAAATTTCACTTCTACATCGGCGAAGTCATGTTTCCCGACGACCAGATTGCCGCCGACGTACAGCAGAATGTCGCCGAGGCCACGCTCGATGCAGCGCTCACGTAATCCGAGGCAGTCAATATCACCATGACCGTAGATAGACGACACCACGATGGCATCGGCACCTGTTTCAATTGCGGCATCAATATATTCATCCTGGCTCACCATCACCCCGAGGTTTATTACGTGGAAATTATGAGCCGTGAAAACGCGATCCAGAACTTTATTACCTACTGCATGGCAGTCAGCACCGATGACGCCAATAACAAGTGTAGATTTCTTCATGGGTAATCCTCTGTAGGGCTGATGGTCAATAAGTGAAAATTGTTTTCTAATATTTAGAACATGGAGTGCGACAACCTTTTAATAGGGTTGGAGTTTCTGTGGAAGCGGAAAAGGAAGCAATTGATCTATTTTCAAAATATCCTGCGCAAAATGATTGTTATATTTCTTGGTTATAAAAAGTCATTAAAATCAATGTTTTGTTTTTGTTTCTTGTTTCTTTTTTTAATTTGTTAGGGAAATGAGTAATAAATGACTTGCCATGTTTGTGATCGAAATCTTATTTTGTTGCGATGCTCATTCATGCGACGATTTTTATAATTTCAAAAATTATTTCTGCTAAATAACTTGTGAACGGCATAACGTTTTTTTATTTTTTAATCTTATATGGCACAATTATCTTTTGTTAAATTTAAGATAAAAATGATAATGAATTGTTTGTATCAGATTTAATCTTATGTCACATAAAAAAGAGGGAGCAGGTACGATAACTTTCAGTGATGAGTGAAGCGAAGCGCCAACTTTCTGCGGTAAAACCTAAAATGCAATGAGGCGGTCAATGTCAGGCTCTTTCGCTTCTGATTGAGATAGTTACATTACGGTGTTAATCATAAGTAAAATTAAAATGAAAAAATTGTATGAAATAAATATTCACTGACTTGCTAAACAAAAAACTGTGAGCTACCAGCAATAGTGACTCTTTATCTGTTGGCAAATTTGTCCGTCTGGCCGGTTAAAAGATCGTGTACATTTAAATAAATATCCTATCATTTGTAGTAACGGCAATTACTCATTGAAAAACATGTCGTTAACATGTTGTTTACTAGTCACCTGACTGCTAAACACTATTAACATTGGTTTTGGAAATTGATTTAAATCAATATTTAAAACTTGGTAAACGATCTCAAAAGAGGTTAAATTGCTGCAGATCAAATTGGTCTGAAAGTGGTAAATTAGCTATAAATTGATCACTATCGAAAAATGCAAATTTACCTCGATAAAAACCTGTTTATTGTAAGGATTTTACGGCGTAATATAATTGCGGGATCAATTTGAGTGTTTTATTAACATGTTTGTAACCTATCGTCATTGTCCTTTCTTCAAACGAGAAGAAAGAGCTGCGGCGGAGGGGAGCAGATAAATTTGTATTGGGGCATGCGTGTGACCCTTTCTAACGGGGTTCACTCTCGGAGTCTTCATGCGATGAGCAAGGAGTCATGATGTTAGATATAGTCGAACTGTCGCGCTTACAGTTTGCCTTGACCGCGATGTACCACTTCCTGTTTGTGCCACTGACGCTTGGTATGGCGTTCTTGTTGGCCATCATGGAAACGGTCTACGTCCTTTCCGGCAAACAGATTTATAAAGATATGACCAAGTTCTGGGGCAAGTTGTTTGGTATCAACTTCGCTCTGGGTGTGGCAACCGGTCTGACCATGGAGTTCCAGTTCGGGACTAACTGGTCTTACTATTCCCACTATGTAGGGGATATTTTCGGTGCGCCGCTGGCGATCGAAGGTTTGATGGCCTTCTTCCTCGAATCCACCTTTGTAGGTCTGTTCTTCTTCGGCTGGGACCGTTTGGGTAAAGTCCAGCATATGTGCGTCACCTGGCTGGTGGCTTTAGGTTCAAACCTGTCCGCACTGTGGATTCTGGTTGCGAACGGCTGGATGCAAAACCCAATCGCCGCGGATTTCAACTTTGAAACCATGCGCATGGAGATGCTGAGCTTCTCTGAACTGGTGCTCAACCCGGTAGCACAGGTGAAATTTGTTCACACTGTCGCCTCTGGTTATGTAACAGGTGCGATGTTCATCCTTGGCATTAGTGCGTATTACATGCTGAAAGGCCGCGACTTCGCTTTCGCAAAACGCTCATTCGCGATTGCTGCCAGCTTCGGTATGGCTGCTGTACTTTCTGTTATCGTTCTGGGTGATGAGTCCGGATACGAAATGGGTGACGTACAGAAAACCAAACTGGCTGCGATCGAAGCCGAGTGGGAAACTCAACCTGCTCCTGCTGCGTTTACTTTGTTCGGTATTCCCGATCAGGATAAACAAGAAAACAAATTTGCGATTCAAATTCCTTATGCGCTGGGCATCATTGCCACCCGCTCTGTTGATACACCGGTCATTGGTCTGAAAGACCTGATGGTGCAACACGAAGAGCGCATCCGTAACGGTATGAAAGCCTATCAGTTGCTGGAAGAACTGCGTGCTGGTAGTACCGATCAGGCCGTTCGCGACCAGTTCAACAGTATGAAGAAAGACCTGGGTTATGGTCTGCTGCTGAAACGCTATACCGATAAAGTCACCGACGCGACGGAAGCGCAAATTCAGCAGGCAACAAAAGATTCTATCCCACGTGTTGCACCGCTTTACTTCGCTTTCCGTATCATGGTGGCGTGCGGCTTCTTGCTGCTGGCAATTATTGCGTTGTCCTTCTGGAGCGTAATTCGTAACCGTATCGGTGAGAAAAAATGGCTGCTGCGTGCGGCGCTTTACGGTATTCCACTGCCGTGGATTGCTGTAGAAGCAGGTTGGTTTGTTGCCGAATATGGTCGTCAGCCATGGGCGATCGGTGAGGTGTTACCAACGGCGGTTGCAAACTCATCGTTAACAGTAGGTGACCTATTGTTCTCCATGATCCTGATTTGTGGCCTGTATACCCTGTTCCTGGTGGCAGAATTGTTCTTAATGTTCAAGTTTGCACGCCTCGGCCCAAGCAGCCTGAAAACCGGTCGCTATCACTTTGAGCAGTCCAATGTGACTTCTCAGCCGGCACGCTAAGACAGGAGTCGTCAAATGATCGATTATGAAGTATTGCGTTTTGTCTGGTGGCTGCTGGTCGGCATTCTGCTGATTGGTTTTGCGGTCACTGATGGCTTCGACATGGGGGTGGGCATGCTCACCCGTTTCCTCGGTCGTAATGATACCGAGCGTCGAATTATGATTAACTCCATCGCCCCGCACTGGGATGGTAACCAGGTGTGGTTGATCACCGCGGGTGGCGCATTGTTCGCTGCCTGGCCGATGGTGTATGCCGCTGCATTCTCCGGTTTCTATGTGGCGATGGTTCTGGTGCTGGCGTCCTTGTTCTTTCGTCCGGTCGGTTTTGATTACCGTTCCAAGATTGAAGACACTCGTTGGCGTAACATGTGGGACTGGGGCATCTTTATTGGTAGCTTCGTTCCACCGTTGGTGATTGGTGTGGCGTTCGGTAACCTGCTGCAAGGGGTTCCGTTCCACATTGATGAGTACCTGCGCCTTTACTACACAGGTAACTTCTTCCAGTTGCTGAATCCGTTTGGTCTGCTGGCGGGTGTCGTGAGCGTTGGGATGATCATCACCCAGGGCGCGACTTATCTGCAGATGCGTACTGTGGGTGAGTTACATCTGCGTACCCGCACCACCGCTCAGGTAGCGGCGCTGGTGACTCTGGTCTGCTTCGCGCTGGCGGGTGTATGGGTGATGTACGGTATTGACGGTTATGTTGTGACTTCTGCAGTTGATCATCATGCGGCGTCTAACCCGCTGACCAAAGAAGTCGCGCGTGAAGCAGGCGCATGGTTGGTGAACTTTAATAATGCACCGATCCTGTGGTTGATTCCGGCACTGGGTGTGGTTCTGCCGCTGTTGACTATCCTGACCTCTCGTATGGAGAAAGGAGCATGGGCGTTCGTCTTCTCCTCACTGACGTTAGCCTGCATCATCCTGACTGCTGGTATTGCAATGTTCCCGTTTGTAATGCCATCCAGCACCATGATGAACGCGAGTCTGACCATGTGGGATGCAACGTCCAGCCAGCTGACGCTGAACGTGATGACCTATGTGGCATGTGTGTTCGTGCCAATTATTCTCCTCTACACCACATGGTGCTACTGGAAGATGTTTGGTCGTATCACCAAAGAAGATATTGAACGTAACACACACTCTCTGTACTAAGTAAGGAGCTTAAAATGTGGTATTTCGCATGGATTTTGGGAACGCTTCTTGCCTGTGCATTTGGGATAATCACAGCGCTGGCGCTTGAGCACGTTGAATCAGGCAAGGCCGGACAAGAAGATAGCTGATGACCAACATTATCGCGATAGTATATGCGGTAATGGACAAGCGCCCCTTGCGGGCGCTTTCCTTTGTGCTGGCAATCGTGTTGGCCGGCTGCATATTCTGGGAACCGTCACGTTTCGCGGCCAAAACCAGTACGCTTGAAATCTGGCATGGCTTTCTGCTGATGTGGGCGGTCTGCGCAGGCATCATTCATGGCGTTGGCTTTCGTCCTCGCGCCGTACACTGGCAGGGCATCTTCTGCCCGCTGATCGCAGATATCGTCCTCGTGGTTGGTCTGATTTTCTTCTTCTTTTGAATAAGAAACATCCTTAAATATTTATGGGCTTGCATAAGCCCATAATTTTTTACTCTCCGTTTACTTTCCCCCATTCCAAAGCACCATTCCCGCGCGTATAGTAGCGAAGTTTGAAAGCACTAACCTAATTGCATTACCGGGATGTAAAGTGAAGACAGCGCGATATACAACGACATTCTTGATGCATCGCGGCGGCAAGAACGCGAGTCACCAGGGGCTTACAAAGTTAAGCGACCGGTGTGAGTGGGCAAAGCCAACAAAGAGGCAGTAAGAATGAATAAGTATATTTTCCGATGGCCGGTTCGTGTCTATTATGAAGACACCGATGCCGGTGGGGTGGTTTATCACGCCAGTTACGTCGCTTTTTATGAAAGAGCACGCACAGAGATGCTGCGTCATCATCACTTCAGTCAGCAGGTTCTGTTGGCCGAACGTGTAGCCTTTGTGGTGCGCAAGATGACCCTTGAGTATTTTGCGCCTGCCCGGCTCGACGATATGCTCGAAGTCCAAACCGAAATTACGTCAATGCGTGGCACCTCATTGGTTTTCACGCAACGCATTGTCAACGCAGAGAACACCGTGCTGAATGAAGCCGAAGTTCTGATTGTTTGCGTTGATCCACTCAAAATGAAGCCTCGTGCGCTTCCCAAGTCTATTGTCGCGGAGTTTAAGCAGTGACTGACATGAATATCCTTGATTTGTTCCTGAAGGCAAGCCTTCTGGTTAAACTTATCATGTTGATTTTGATTGGTTTCTCAATCGCATCCTGGGCTATTATTATCCAGCGGACCCGTATTCTTAATGCTGCTTCACGTGAAGCCGAAGCATTTGAAGACAAGTTCTGGTCCGGCATTGAGTTGTCGCGCCTGTACCAGGAAAGTCAGGGGCGTCGTGATAATCTGGCGGGTTCAGAGCAAATTTTTTATAGCGGGTTCAAAGAATTTGCGCGTCTGCATAGGGCGAATAGCCATGCGCCTGAAGCGGTCGTTGAGGGGGCATCCCGTGCGATGCGTATCTCGATGAACCGTGAACTGGAAACGCTGGAAACGCATATTCCATTCCTCGGCACTGTCGGCTCCATCAGCCCGTATATCGGTCTGTTCGGTACCGTTTGGGGGATCATGCACGCCTTTATCGCGCTGGGCGCGGTAAAACAGGCGACGCTGCAAATGGTTGCGCCGGGTATCGCGGAAGCGTTGATTGCAACGGCTATCGGCCTGTTTGCGGCAATTCCGGCGGTTATGGCTTACAACCGACTGAATCAGCGCGTGAACAAGCTGGAACTGAATTACGACAACTTTATGGAAGAGTTCACCGCGATTCTGCACCGCCAGGCGTTTACCGTTAGCGAGAGCAACAAGGGGTAAACCATGGCCAGAACGCGTGGACGAGGTCGTCGCGAACTTAAGTCCGAAATCAATATTGTCCCGCTGCTCGACGTACTGCTGGTGCTGTTGCTGATCTTTATGGCAACCGCGCCGATCATTACGCAGAGTGTGGAAGTTGACCTGCCGGATGCGACCGAATCGCAAGCCGTCAGCAGTAACGACGAGCCACCGGTCATTATTGAAGTTTCCGGTATTGGGCAATACAGCGTGGTCGTTGAGAAAGACAGGATGGATCAACTGCCGCCGGAGCAGGTTATCGCGGAAGCGAAAAGCCGCCTGCAGACCAATCCGAAAACAGTATTTTTAATCGGTGGTGCGAAAGACGTGCCTTATGATGAAATAATTAAAGCGCTGAACTTGTTACACAGTGCAGGCGTAAAATCGGTTGGCCTGATGACGCAGCCAATCTGATGACTGCATATTGCTGGCTTGAAAGATAGCGCGTAACAGGCGAACAGTTTTTGGGAACCGAGAGTGTCAAAGGCAACCGAACAAAACGACAAGCTCAAAAGGGCGATAATTATTTCAGCGGTGCTGCATGTCATTTTATTTGCAGCGCTGATCTGGAGTTCGTTCGATGAGCACATTGATGCTTCAGCCGGCGGCGGCGGCGGTTCGTCTATCGACGCCGTTATGGTCGATCCTGGTGCCGTTGTTCAACAGTACGATCGCCAGCAGCAACAGCAGGCAAGTGCGAAACGTGCAGAAGAACAGCGCGAAAAACAGGCGCAACAGCAAGCAGAGGAACTTCGTGAGAAGCAAGCTGCTGAGCAAGAACGACTGAAGCAACTGGAAAAAGAACGTTTAGCTGCGCAGGAAAAAGTGCGCGAGCAGGCGGAACAGCAGAAGCAAGCAGAGGCCGCCGCCGCGAAAGCGCAAGAACAACAGAAACAGGCTGAAGAGGCTGCGGCGAAGGCTGCTGCAGACGCGAAGGCCAAGGCTGATGCTCAGGCGAAACAAGCGGCAGATGCCGCGAAGAAAGCTGCTGCGGACGCACAGAAAAAAGCTGAGGCAGAAGCCGCTAAAGCCGCTGCTGATGCGAAGAAAGCTGCCGAAGCACAAGCTGCTAAGGCTGCCGCAGATGCTGCGAAGAAAGCGCAGGCTGAAGCCGCTAAGCAAGCAGCAGCCGAGAAAGCTGCCGCTGAGAAAGCAGAAAAAGCCGCCGCCGCGAAAGCAGCCGCTGCTGAAAAGGCTGCCGCTGACAAAAAAGCAGCTGCTGAAAAAGCTGCGGCAGATAAAAAGGCTGCAGCTGAGAAAGCCGCTGCCGATAAGAAAGCTGCAGCAGATAAAGCTGCTGCTGCGAAAAAGGCTGCCGCCGAAAAAGCCGCCGCAGCATCTGGCGTTGACGACTTGTTGGGCGACCTAAGCTCCGGTAAGAATGCACCGAAATCGGGTGGTGGAGCGAAAGGAAACGGCCAACCGGCGAAAGATAGTGGTACAAGTGGTGCAAATGGCGGTGCATCTGGCGCTGATATCAGTGCTTACGCATCTCAAATTCGTAATGCGATTCAGAGCCGTCTGTATGGTGCCGATTTGTATGCGGGAAAATCCTGCGTATTACATATCAAGTTAGCGCCTGATGGTCTGTTACTGGATGTGACCGAAGAGGGCGGGGATCCGGCATTGTGCCAGGCTGCGCTGACGGCTGCGAAAACAGCCAGAATTCCTAAACCGCCTAGCCAGGCTGTTTATGAAAAAGTAAAAGATGCCAAACTGGACTTTAAACTGTAATAACGACCCCTGAGAAATCGGGGGAAACGGTCTAAGGTTGAGACAGTGTTCTGGTAGTTTTGTGTATTTGAGTTTGTTAACATTCTGCTAAATTATCGTGGGCTTTCCGTCCAGATAAGGGAGATATGATGAAGCAGGCATTACGAGTTGCATTTGGTTTTCTGATGCTGTGGGCAGCGGTGCTGCACGCAGAAGTACGTATCGAGATCACCCAAGGGGTGGACTCGGCACGCCCGATTGGTGTTGTCCCCTTCCAGTGGGCAGGACCGGGTGCTGCACCTGAAGATATCGGTGGTATCGTGGGTGCTGACCTGCGAAACAGCGGTAAATTTAACCCATTAGACCGTTCTCGCCTGCCGCAGCAGCCGGGTACCGCGCAGGAAGTTCAACCTGCCGCATGGTCTGCTCTGGGTATTGATGCCGTAGTGGTTGGCCAGGTCACACCGAATCCAGATGGTTCCTACAGTGTTGCTTATCAACTGGTTGATACCGGTGGCGCACCGGGTACCGTACTGGCACAGAACACGTATAAAGTGAACAAGCAGTGGTTGCGTTACGCAGGCCATACCGCAAGTGACGAAGTGTTTGAAAAACTGACCGGTATTAAAGGTGCATTCCGTACCCGTATCGCTTATGTTGTTCAGACTAACGGCGGTCAGTTCCCGTACGAGTTACGCGTGTCCGACTACGATGGCTACAACCAGTTTGTGGTACACCGTTCTCCGCAACCGCTGATGTCTCCGGCGTGGTCTCCGGACGGTTCAAAACTGGCGTACGTAACCTTCGAGAGCGGTCGTTCTGCACTGGTTATTCAGACATTGTCTAATGGCGCAGTTCGTCAGGTAGCGTCGTTCCCACGTCACAACGGTGCACCTGCGTTTTCTCCGGATGGCAGCAAGCTGGCGTTTGCCCTGTCTAAAACCGGTAGCCTGAACTTGTATGTCATGGACATTGGTTCCGGTCAGATTCGTCAGGTGACGGATGGTCGCAGCAACAACACGGAACCGACCTGGTTCCCGGACAGCCAAAACCTGGCCTTTACGTCTGACCAGGCTGGTCGTCCGCAGGTATACAAAGTTAACGTTAACGGCGGTGCTCCGCAGCGTATTACCTGGGAAGGTTCGCAAAACCAGGATGCGGATGTGAGCAGCGACGGTAAATTTATGGTAATGGTAAGCTCGGCAAATGGTCAGCAGCACATTGCCAAACAAGATCTGGTAGCGGGTGGCGTACAAGTTCTGTCGTCAACGTTCCTGGACGAAACGCCAAGTCTGGCACCTAACGGCACTATGGTAATCTACAGCTCTTCTCAGGGGATGGGATCCGTGCTGAATTTGGTTTCTACAGATGGGCGTTTCAAAGCGCGTCTTCCGGCAACTGATGGTCAGGTAAAATTCCCTGCCTGGTCGCCGTATCTGTGATAATAAATAATTGATTAATAAAGGAATCATTGAAATGCAACTGAACAAAGTGCTGAAAGGGCTGATGATTGCTCTGCCTGTTATGGCTATTGCGGCATGTTCTTCTAACAAGAACGCCAGCAATGACGGCAGCGAAGGCATGCTGGGTGCCGGCACTGGTATGGATGCAAACGGCAGCGGCAACATGTCTTCTGAAGAGCAAGCGCGTCTTCAGATGCAACAGCTGCAGCAGAACAACATCGTTTACTTCGATCTGGACAAGTACGATATCCGTTCTGACTTCGCTGCAATGCTGGATGCTCACGCTAACTTCCTGCGTAGCAACCCGTCTTACAAAGTCACCGTAGAAGGTCATGCGGACGAACGTGGTACTCCTGAGTACAACATCTCCTTGGGTGAGCGTCGTGCAAACGCCGTTAAGATGTACCTGCAGGGTAAAGGCGTTTCTGCTGACCAGATCTCCATCGTTTCTTACGGTAAAGAAAAACCTGCAGTACTGGGTCATGACGAAGCGGCTTACGCCAAAAACCGTCGCGCCGTACTGGTTTACTAAGAGAATTGCATGAGCAGTAACTTCAGACATCACGTGTTGAGTCTGTCGTTACTGGTTGGCATAGCGGCCCCTTGGGCCGCTTTTGCTCAGGCGCCAATCAGTAGTGTCGGCTCAGGCTCGGTCGAAGACCGTGTCACTCAACTCGAGCGTATTTCTAACGCTCACAGTCAGCTTTTAACCCAACTCCAGCAACAACTCTCCGATAATCAGTCCGATATTGATTCCCTGCGCGGTCAAATTCAGGAAAATCAGTACCAGCTGAATCAGGTTGTTGAGCGCCAGAAGCAAATATTGCTGCAGATGAATAATCTTGGCAGCGGTAGCGCGCCTGCTGCGCAATCTGCAGGTGGCGATCAGAGTGGGGCGGCAACCCCAGCACCTGATGCAGGCGCTGCGACAACGTCAGGGGCGCCCGCGCAAACTGGCGATGCGAATACCGATTACAATGCGGCAATTGCTCTGGTGCAGGATAAATCTCGCCAGGATGACGCGATTGAAGCATTTCAGAACTTCATCAAAAAATACCCGGACTCAACTTACCTGCCCAATGCGAATTATTGGCTGGGTCAGTTGAATTACAATAAGGGTAAAAAAGATGATGCAGCGTTCTATTTTGCTTCGGTAGTAAAAAACTTCCCGAAATCACCGAAGGCTGCAGACGCGATGTACAAAGTCGGCGTCATCATGCAGGACAAAGGTGACACAGCAAAAGCTAAAGCGGTTTATCAGCAGGTTATCACTAAATACCCTGGCACTGATGGCGCGAAACAAGCGCAAAAACGCCTTGGCGCGATGTAATGACCACGACACGACCAGAAATCGTGTTATTTCTGGTCGTGTCGTGTGATTCCTAAGCAGTTGAGTTATTTACATCGAAATTTTTGTTGCGCTAAAATCTGAAATCAGTAATATATGCCGCCGTTGCCAAGGGATATCAAACAAACCAAAAGCAGCGCAAAAGCGGGTCGTTAGCTCAGTTGGTAGAGCAGTTGACTTTTAATCAATTGGTCGCAGGTTCGAATCCTGCACGACCCACCAATCGCTAAGGTGGAACGCGATTGTAAAACGTGAAGGATAACGTTGCGTAAGCAACGGCCCGTAGGGCGAGACGAAGTCAAGTCATCCTGCACGACCCACCACTAACTCAGTTAGTAAGTAGTATCCAGCGTAGTATCGGGTGATTAGCTCAGCTGGGAGAGCACCTCCCTTACAAGGAGGGGGTCGGCGGTTCGATCCCGTCATCACCCACCACTCGGGGCGTTAGCTCAGTTGGTAGAGCAGTTGACTTTTAATCAATTGGTCGCAGGTTCGAATCCTGCACGCCCCACCAACTTTAACATCGTACTCAGATGTTAAACGTGAAGGATAACGTTGCGTAAGCAACGGCCCGTTAGGGCGAGACGAAGTCGAGTCATCCTGCACGCCCCACCAATTTATTGGTGGTACCGAGTAAAAATTTTCAGGTTATTCCCGAGCGGGTCGTTAGCTCAGTTGGTAGAGCAGTTGACTTTTAATCAATTGGTCGCAGGTTCGAATCCTGCACGACCCACCATCCTGGAAGTATAAAGAAGTAAACCCCATAAGGGGGCGTTAGCTCAGTTGGTAGAGCAGTTGACTTTTAATCAATTGGTCGCAGGTTCGAATCCTGCACGCCCCACCAGTGTAAAAAAGCGCCCTAAAGGCGCTTTTTTGCTATGCGCAGGATTTCATGATTCGAACCTGCAGCAGGTTCGGGTCGAACGAAGTGAGACAACGGAGCCGTTTACGGCGATGGCCCGAAGGGCGAGCGTAGCGAGTCATCCTGCACGCCCCACCAGTGTAAAAAAGCGCCCTAAAGGCGCTTTTTTGCTATCTGCGATTTAAAAGATTTGAACCTGCAGGCCCGCAGGTCGCCATCCGGCACTCATCACTCGCAATTATTGTGACTTTTCTGCGCGAATCCGCTATCTTGTTTAGCATATAAAACAATTCAAACCGAATATGGCGTGCGTCACGCTTTTAATCGGTTAATTCGTTAAGCCAGTAAAACGAGAAAGCAAGATGAGCGTGATGTTTGATCCAGAAGCAGCAATTTATCCGTTTCCGCCGAAGCCAGGGCCGCTGAGTGTGGATGAAAAGCAATTTTATCGTGAAAAAATCAAGCGCCTGTTGAAAGAGCGTGATGCCGTTATGGTCGCGCACTATTACACCGATCCTGAAATTCAGCAATTGGCCGAAGAGACCGGTGGCTGTATTTCTGATTCTCTGGAGATGGCGCGGTTCGGTGCAAAACACCCAGCTTCTACGCTGCTGGTTGCGGGCGTGAGGTTTATGGGAGAAACCGCCAAAATTCTCAGCCCGGAAAAGACTATCCTGATGCCAACTTTACAGGCGGAATGTTCATTAGATCTGGGCTGTCCGATAGACGCGTTCAGCGCATTCTGCGACGCGCATCCGGATCGTACCGTGGTGGTTTACGCCAATACTTCAGCCGCCGTTAAAGCTCGTGCTGACTGGGTCGTGACCTCCAGTATCGCGGTTGAACTTATTGAGCATCTTGATAGTTTAGGTGAAAAAATCATCTGGGCTCCGGACAGACATCTGGGTAACTACGTGCAGAAACAAACCGGCGCAGATGTGCTCTGCTGGCAGGGGGACTGTATTGTCCACGACGAGTTTAAAACCCAGGCTTTAACGCGCATGAAAGGACTGTACCCTGATGCTGCGGTGCTGGTGCACCCGGAGTCACCTCAGTCTATCGTTGATATGGCCGATGCGGTTGGCTCAACCAGTCAGCTCATCACCGCAGCTAAATCGTTACCGCATAAGCAGCTGATTGTGGCGACTGACCGGGGCATTTTTTACAAAATGCAGCAGGCCGTTCCGGATAAAGAGCTGCTTGAAGCTCCAACGGCTGGCGAGGGGGCAACCTGTCGTAGCTGCGCGCATTGTCCATGGATGGCGATGAACGGCCTCAAGGCGATTGCTGAGGGGCTGGAGCATGGCGGCGCGGCGCATGAAATACATGTTGATCACGCACTGCGAGAAGGGGCATTGTTGCCATTAAATCGTATGTTGGAATTTGCGGCTACACTACGAGCTTAATACTTTATTTTTGCTCTGGGGGAAAAGATGGACTTTTTTAGCACGCAGAACATTCTGGTACATATTCCGATTGGCGCAGGTGGTTACGATCTATCGTGGATCGAAGCCGTGGGGACGATCGCCGGGTTGCTGTGTATTGGCCTGGCGAGTCTTGAGAAAATCAGCAATTACGTTTTCGGTCTGATAAACGTCACGCTGTTTGCGATTATCTTCTTTCAGATCCAGCTTTATGCCAGCCTGTTGCTGCAAGTCTTTTTCTTTGCCGCCAACATCTACGGCTGGTATGCCTGGTCCCGGCAAACCAACCAGCATGAAGCGGAACTGAAAATTCGCTGGCTGCCGTTGCCAAAAGCGATCGGCTGGCTGGCGGCTTGTGTGGTGGCGATCGGCCTGATGTCGGTCTATATCGATCCGGTCTTTGCGTTGCTGACTCGTATTGCGGTCAACATAATGCAGGCATTGGGACTGCAGGTTGCTGTGCCTGAACTGCAACCCGATGCATTCCCGTTCTGGGACTCCTGCATGATGGTGCTTTCGATTGCGGCGATGATCCTGATGACGCGCAAATACGTTGAAAACTGGCTGCTGTGGGTGATCATCAACGTAATCAGCGTGGTGATCTTTGCCCTGCAAGGCGTATATGCCATGTCGCTGGAATATATGATCCTGACGGTTATCGCCCTCAACGGGAGCAGGATGTGGATCAACAGTGCGCGTGAGCGAGGTTCCCACGCGCTGTCTCATTAATGGTGATGATGTGAATGGCCGGACACGCCCTGATACAGGTGGCAGTCCGGTCCATTGCACGGCTGATACTCCATCTGAATCGTCGCGTGTTCAATCTGGTAATGATGGATAAGGAAATGCTGAATACGCTCCAGCAGCGCATCATGATCGTGCGGCGGGATCACCTGCACATGCAGCGTCATTACCGGCTTTTCTCCCACCATCCAGACGTGGACATGGTGCACATTGCGGACTTCGGGAATATCCCGGCTGAGATGGCGCTGCAGTGCGGCGATATCCAGCGCCAGCGGAGCCCCTTCCAGTAATTCGTTGACGCTATCTTTTAATAATCGCCAGGCGCTGCGCAGCACCAGTACGGATACCAAAATTGAGAGGATCGGGTCCGCAGGCGTCCAGCCCGTCCAGATAATAATCAACGCAGCGATGATTGCCCCGACCGAGCCGAGTAAATCGCCCATCACATGCAGCGCTGCGGCACGGACGTTCAAATTTTTCTCTTCGCTGCCGCGATGTAAAACCCAAAAAGCAAGCACGTTGGCCAGTAAACCCGCGACAGCAATAACCATCATCATGCCGCCCGCCACGGGACGAGGTGTCTGGAAGCGCTCAATCGCCTCCCAGACGATTAAAATGGTGATAACGACCAATGCGATGGCATTAACGAATGCGGCCAGCGTCGTGAGCCTCAGCCAGCCGAAGGTGTGGCGTATTGTAGGTGGGCGACGGGAAAACTGAACGGCCAACAGCGCGAAAAGCAGCGCTGCCGCATCCGTAAGCATATGCCCGGCGTCGGCCAGCAAGGCCAGTGAGCCTGAAAGTATTCCGCCCACCACTTCGACCAACATAAATCCGGCGGTAATGCAGAATGCGAACATCAGTCGGCGGGCGTTATTGTCTTTGGGTTGCTCAGAGGAAGTATGAGTATGTGCGTGCGCCATTATGCCATCCCTTTGTTATTCTCATCTTTACTGTATGCCATCATACCGTTTTTGGGACGATAAAATTAAAAAGGAGAGCTATTGCTCTCCCGTTATTAGCTTTATTTTCAGCGTTACTGCGTGGTGCCGTCAGTTTTGGTATCAACATCATTGTTGATGCCGTTTCCAGTCTCAACCTTCTTGTTCACATCAGGACAGCGACCGTCCTTACACATGGTGTTTTTGTGCATCTCGTCTTTGGTCATCCCCTCATGGTTCATTGATGAACCGTTCGGGTGCAGCATCGTGCCACCTGAATTCACGTTACTGTTGTCGACATTATTCGGCGCTACGTTTTCGCGAGCGTCTGGTGCGACCTGACCGGCATCTGCCGAGGAATTTGCCTGGCCATTATTGGACTGCGAGTTGGTTTCAGCGGCCAGCGCCGCACTGCTGGCGAGGCTGAGGGTAGCAGTAAGAAAGAGTGAAGCCAGCTTAGTCATATGCATAATATGCTCCTGTTAAGGTCGATATGTCGGATAACGTCTTCCAACAGTGCATGTGCCAGTTACATCATCAATACGTGGTTAATCGTTTTGCTTTGGAAATTAAAACCAGCATACAATCTTGAAATCTATGAAAATTTAAGATGTTACAGTTAGAAATTGTAGTCTGGATCTCATTTTTCGCTACATTATTGCGTTTTTTTACCAGATTCCAGGATTAATCCGTCCAAAGTGTAAAACCCCGTTTACACCTTATGACTGAAGATATAGATTGGATGGATTGCATTCATTTATATAAGTATGGCAACGCTGGAATAATCATGAATTATCAGAACGACGATTTACGCATCAAAGAGATCAACGAGTTATTACCGCCAGTCGCACTGCTGGAAAAATTCCCCGCTACTGAAAATGCCGCAAATACGGTGGCTCATGCCCGTAAGGCAATTCATAAAATTCTGAAAGGGAACGACGATCGCCTGTTAGTGGTGATTGGGCCGTGCTCTATTCATGATCCGGCTGCCGCCAAAGAGTACGCCACTCGCCTGCTGGCGCTGCGCGAAGAGTTAAAAGGCGAGCTTGAAATTGTCATGCGAGTCTATTTCGAAAAGCCGCGTACCACCGTCGGCTGGAAGGGGCTTATCAACGATCCGCACATGGACAATAGCTTCCAGATCAACGATGGACTGCGCATTGCGCGTAAACTGCTGTTGGATATCAACGACAGCGGATTGCCAGCTGCAGGTGAATTCCTCGATATGATCACGCCGCAATATCTTGCCGACCTGATGAGTTGGGGCGCTATTGGAGCACGTACCACTGAGTCTCAGGTGCACCGCGAACTGGCATCTGGTCTGTCCTGCCCGGTTGGCTTTAAAAACGGTACTGATGGCACGATCAAAGTTGCGATTGATGCAATCAACGCCGCAGGGGCACCACACTGCTTCCTGTCTGTGACCAAATGGGGTCATTCGGCGATCGTGAATACCAGCGGTAATGGTGATTGCCATATCATTCTGCGCGGTGGCAAAGAGCCGAACTACAGCGCTCAGCATGTTGCCGACGTGAAAGAAGGTCTGATTAAAGCAGGGCTCTCTGCGCAAGTGATGATCGACTTTAGCCATGCCAACTCCAGCAAGCAGTTCAAAAAGCAGATGGATGTTGCGAAAGATGTTTGCGGGCAAGTTGCTGGTGGTGAAAAAGCGATTATTGGCGTGATGATCGAAAGCCATCTGGTCGAGGGTAATCAGAACCCGGATAGCGGCGAACCGCTGACCTACGGTAAGAGCATCACCGACGCCTGCATTGGCTGGGAAGATACTGATGCGGTGTTACGTCAACTGGCGGATGCGGTAAAAGCGCGCCGCGGTTAAACGTTAGCCTACCAGAAAGATAAAAAAAGCGCGGATAGTCCGCGCTTTTTTATGCGACACGCAGAAATTACTTCGCTTTACCCTGGTTCGCAACGGCAGCTGCTTTTGCGGCGATCTCGTCAGCGTTACCCAGATAATAGTGTTTGATTGGTTTGAAGTTTTCGTCGAACTCATACACCAGTGGTACACCCGTCGGGATGTTCAGTTCGAGGATCTCATCTTCGCCCATGTTATCCAGGTATTTCACCAGCGCACGCAGGGAGTTACCGTGAGCGGCGATAATCACTCGCTCACCGCTTTTCATGCGCGGCAGGATGGTTTCATTCCAGTAAGGGATAACGCGATCGATGGTCAGCGCCAGGCTTTCGGTAACCGGTAACTCGTTGTCGGTCAGCGTCGCATAACGCGGATCATGACCCGGATAGCGTTCGTCATCTTTAGTCAGTTCCGGTGGGGTGACCGCAAAGCCGCGACGCCATTGCTTAACCTGCTCGTCACCGTATTTTTCCGCAGTTTCCGCTTTGTTCAGCCCCTGCAGCGCGCCGTAATGACGTTCATTCAGTTTCCAGGATTTCTCAACTGGCAGCCAGGCCTGATCCAGTTCATCCAGTACGTTCCACAGGGTGTGGATGGCACGTTTCAGCACAGAGGTATATGCAAAATCGAAGCTATAGCCTTCCTCTTTCAACAGTTTACCTGCTGCTTTCGCTTCGCCCACGCCTTTCTCGGACAGATCAACGTCATACCAACCGGTAAAACGGTTCTCCTTGTTCCACTGACTTTCACCGTGACGTACCAGAACCAGCTTAGTTACAGCCATACACTCACTCCTATAAATCATATTGAATGATAATAATTCTCATTATATTGCCGTAATGCGTCAGCGGCAATCCTTACGCATAACCATAGCGAAAATAGCGCCACAGTGTAAGGTTCTTGTGAACTCAAGGTTGCAATTTTGTCTTTGAACGGTGGGGATTTGAACGGTTCTACTGTGATAAACAAGCAACAGGCCCGATTCGTTACGTCATCGGGCCTGGGAGGGGGAACGATTAAGCTGGTATAAACCGGTATTCCGTCACGCTGGTGTACTCTTCGCCAGGACGCAGGAAGCAGTCTGGCTGCGGCCATTCCGGATGGTTCGGGCTGTCCGGCAGGAACTCGCTTTCCAGCGCCAGACCTTGCCAGTCGGCGTAGGCGTCAGGACCACGGGATGGCGTACCGCCGAGGAAATTTCCGGAATAAAACTGCAAAGCCGGGGCAGAGGTGTAGACCTCCATCTGCAGTTTTTCATCCTGTGACCACAGATTCGCGATCGGTTTGCGGCTATCGCCTTGCGCCTGTAGCAAGAAAGCGTGATCGTAACCTTTTACTTTCCGCTGATCGTCATCGGCCAAAAATTCGCTGTCGATAACTTTCGCCACACGGAAATCGAACGAGGTACCAGCCACCGGCTTCAGTCCGTCGTGTGGGATACCCATTTCATCCACCGGCAAGTACTCGTCAGCGAAGATCTGCAGCTTATGTTGACGGACATCGGTTGTATCACCGTCGAGGTTGAAATAAACGTGGTTGGTAAGATTCACCGGACAGGGCTTATCGACCGTGGCGCGGTAGGTGATCGAAATACGATTATCGTCAGTAAGGCGATACTGCGCGGTCGCGCAAAGATGGCCAGGAAAGCCCTGGTCGCCATCTTCAGACGTTAGGGCGAACAGCACCTGACGGTCATTCTGATTGACTATCTGCCAGCGACGTTTGTCGAAACCGTCCGGCCCGCCGTGCAGCTGGTTGTTGCCCTGGCTTGGTATTAATTCAACGGTTTCACCGGCAAAAGTATAGCGGCTGTTGGCGATACGGTTAGCGTAGCGACCAATCGACGCCCCCAGAAATGCAGCCTGTTCCGGATATTGTTCCGGGCTGGCGCACCCGAGTAATGCTTCGCGCACGCTACCATCACTCAGCGGAATACGCGCAGAGAGCAGGGTCGCGCCCCAGTCCATCAGCGTGACCACCATCCCTGCGTCATTGCGCAGGGTAATCAGGCGAAACGGCTGACCGTCCGGAGCCTGCACAGGGATTTCGTTTAACATTGTCCGGCTCCTTGTGAAGGTTTGCAGACGTAGAATGTTTCTTTGATACCGGTTTTTGCTTCGTATTGCTCAGCGACAGCTTGTTGCACGGCAGGCACCAAATCTTGCGGGATCAGCGCCACGATGCAGCCGCCGAAGCCGCCGCCAGTCATACGTACACCGCCTTTATCGCCGATGGTCGCTTTGACAATTTCAACCAGCGTATCAATTTGTGGCACGGTGATTTCAAAGTCATCGCGCATTGAGGCGTGAGATTCCGCCATCAATTGTCCCATACGCAGCAGGTCGCCTTTTTCCAACGCCTGCGCGGCTTCAACGGTACGCGCATTTTCCGTGATGACGTGGCGGACGCGTTTGGCGACAATCGGATCCAGCTCGTGGGCGACAGCGTTAAACGCTTCAAGACTGACATCACGCAGCGCCGGTTGCTGGAAGAAACGAGCGCCGGTTTCACACTGTTCGCGACGGGTGTTGTACTCGCTGCCGACCAACGTGCGTTTAAAGTTGCTATTGATGATCACCACCGCCACACCTTCCGGCATGGAGACAGCTTTGGTGCCCAACGTACGGCAGTCGATCAGTAGCGCATGATCTTTCTTGCCAAGCGCGGAGATCAGCTGATCCATAATGCCGCAGTTACAGCCGACAAACTGGTTTTCAGCTTCCTGGCCATTCAGGGCGATTTGTGCGCCGTCGAGCGGCAGGTGATAGAGCTGTTGGAATACCGTACCCACAGCGACTTCCAGCGAGGCGGAAGAGCTAAGACCTGCGCCTTGCGGGACATTACCGCTGATCACCAGATCCGCACCGCCAAAGGCGTTACTGCGTTTTTGTAGATGCTTCACCACGCCACGCACGTAGTTCGACCACTGCTGGCTGTCGTGGGCGATAATCGGCGCATCGAGAGAGAACTCATCAATCTGATTGTCGTAATCAGCGGCGATCACGCGAACTTTTCGATCGTCGCGCGCGGCACAACTGATGACAGTTTGATAGTCGATGGCGCAGGGCAGAACGAAGCCGTCATTATAATCGGTGTGTTCGCCGATCAGGTTTACGCGACCCGGTGCCTGAATAGTATGGGTGGCTGGGTAGCCAAACGTTTCTGCAAACAGAGATTGTGTTTTTTCTTTCAGACTCATTATTTAAACTCCGGATTCGCGAAAATGGATGTCGCTGACCGCACGCAGTCGTTCAGCCGCTTGTTCTGCCGTCAGGTCACGCTGGGTTTCCGCCAGCATTTCATAACCGACCATAAATTTACGCACGGTCGCGGAACGCAGCAGCGGCGGGTAAAAGTGCGCGTGTAACTGCCAGTGTTCGTTTTCTTCACCGTTGAACGGCGCGCCGTGCCAGCCCATAGAGTAGGGGAATGAGCACTGGAACAGGTTGTCGTAACGACTGGTCAGTTTTTTCAGCGCCAGCGCCAGGTCAGCACGCTGTTCATTGGTCAAATCAGTGATACGCAGCACATGCGCTTTCGGCAGCAGCAGCGTTTCGAACGGCCACGCGGCCCAGTAAGGCACAACCGCCAGCCAGTGCTCAGTTTCTACGACCGTACGACTGCCGTCCGCCAGTTCGCGCTGGACGTAATCAACGAGCATCGGTGCGCCCTGTTCAGCGAAGTACGCTTTCTGCAGGCGATCTTCACGTTCGGCTTCGTTGGGCAAAAAGCTGTTGGCCCAAATTTGACCGTGCGGGTGCGGGTTAGAGCAGCCCATCGCCGCGCCTTTATTCTCAAATACCTGCACCCAGGGATAGGTTTTTCCTAACTCTTCAGTCTGTTCCTGCCACGTCTGTACAATTTCTGTCAGCGCAGGGACGCTGAGTTCCGGCAGCGTTTTGCTGTGATCGGGCGAGAAGCAAATCACGCGACTGGTACCGCGTGCGCTCTGGCAACGCATCAACGGATCGTGACTGTCCGGCGCGTCCGGGGTATCTGACATGAGGGCCGCAAAGTCATTAGTGAAGACATAGGTCCCGGTGTAATCCGGGTTTTTGTCGCCGGTAACGCGCGTATTGCCAGCGCACAGAAAGCAGTCCGGGTCATGCACAGGCAGTACCTGCTTAGAAGGAGTTTCCTGCGCCCCTTGCCACGGACGTTTGGCGCGATGCGGTGAAACAAGGATCCACTGCCCGGTGAGCGGGTTAAAACGGCGATGTGGGTGATCGACAGGATTGAATTGCGTCATGATTGGTCCTTAATCCGAATATCCCTGTGGGTGGCGTGACTGCCAGTGCCATGTGTCTTGTGCCATTTCATCCAGCGTGCGGGTCACGCGCCAGTTGAGCTCGCGATCGGCTTTGCTGGCATCAGCCCAGTAGGCCGGAAGATCGCCATCACGGCGCGGGGCGAAATGGTAATTAATCGGTTTACCGCAGGCTTTGCTGAAGGCATTGACCACGTCCAGCACGCTGCTGCCGATGCCTGCGCCAAGGTTGTAAATATGCACACCCTGTTTGTCCGCCAGTTTTTCCATTGCGACAACGTGACCGTCGGCGAGATCCATCACGTGGATGTAGTCGCGAACGCCGGTGCCATCTTCAGTAGGATAGTCGTTGCCAAATACGGCAAGGGACTCGCGGCGACCCACGGCAACCTGTGCGATGTAAGGCATCAGGTTGTTGGGAATACCCTGAGGATCTTCCCCCATATCCCCTGATGGATGCGCGCCAACCGGGTTAAAGTAGCGCAACAAAGCAATGCTCCAGTCGGGTTGGGCTTTTTGCAGATCGGTCAGGATCTGTTCCACCATCAGCTTACTTTTGCCGTACGGACTCTGCGGCGTGCCGGTGGGGAAGCTTTCAACATAAGGAATTTGCGGCTGATCGCCATAGACGGTCGCGGAGGAGCTGAAAATGAAGTTTTTCACGTTGGCGGCGCGCATGGCGTTTACCAGACGCAGAGTTCCATTGACGTTGTTGTCATAGTACTCCAGCGGCTTGGCCACGGATTCTCCAACGGCTTTTAACCCGGCAAAATGGATGACCGTGTCAATGGCATGATCGTGCAGAATTTCGGTTATCAGCGCTTCGTTACGGATATCTCCTTCCACAAAAGTCGGATGCTTACCACCTAAACGCTCAATGACGGGCAGAACGCTGCGCTTGCTGTTGCAGAGATTATCCAGGATCACCACCTCGTGACCGTTTTTCAACAACTGCACGCAAGTGTGGCTTCCGATGTAACCGCTACCACCTGTAACCAATACTCTCATAATTCGCTCCGTTAAGCCTATGGTATGCAATAACCATAGCATAACAAAGATGCGAAAAGTGTGACATGGAATAAATTAGTGGAATCGTTTACACACTGGCGTTTTCACATATTTGCAGTGGTTATTTTATTTTAAATCATTACGTTAGGTTGTTATCTCAGCGTTTGTCTGAAAAAAAGACAGAAAAAAGGGCGTATTCAAACGCCCTGGTATGAAAATTAACGCAGTGATGTTTGTTGATAGGTGTAGATATCGCCCTCGGGCACAAACTCCAGACGGTGGGTAATGCAGGCTGGGGCATCTTCGGCGTGATGAGAGACGAACAACAGCTGAGTTTCGCCTTGACCGATCAGCACATCTACAAAACGACGAATCAGTTGGCGATTGAGCGGATCTAACCCTTGCAAAGGCTCGTCAAGAATCAACAAGGTAGGGTGTTTAACCAGCGCGCGAACAATCAGCGCCAGCCGCTGTTGACCCCAGGAAAGACTATGGAATGGCGCATCCGCAGTACGTTTATCGATGCCAAGGATCTCCAGCCACTGTTGTACCAGTTTGTGCTGCCTGTCGGAGACGGCCTGGTAAATGCCAATTGAATCAAAATAACCGGAGAGAATAACGTTGCGTACGGTCGTACTCACCCGATAATCCAGATGCAGACTGCTGCTGACGTAGCCGATGTGTTTTTTGATATCCCAGATAGTTTCACCGCTACCCCGACGGCGGCCAAACAGCGTCAGATCGTTACTGTAGCCCTGGGGATGATCGCCGGTGATTAAACTGAGCAGGGTTGATTTTCCCGCACCGTTGGGGCCGACGATTTGCCAGTGCTCGCCTGGGTTTACCTGCCAGCTCATATGATGAAGGATAGGGCGATCGTTATACGAGACGATGCCATTGTTAAGTACAATTCGTGGCTCGTTATCTGACAACGTGCGGCGCACCGAAGGTTCATCCGGTTCGGGTAACTGAATACCTTCCAGTCGTTCGCTATGGGCAAGTTGAGCGATTAATGCCTGTTGCAGAAGGTCGGCTTTCGCGCCGGTTTCTGTCAGCGTGCAATCGGCAAGCACGCCGGCAAACTGCACGAACTCGGGAATTTCATCAAAGCGGTTAAGCACCAATATTAACGTAAAGCCAGCCTGGTGCAGGTCAGCGAGCAGTTCTGCTAACTGGCAGCGGGATGCCACATCCAGCCCGTCAAAGGGCTCATCGAGGATCAGTAAATCCGGTGCGGACATTAACGCCTGGCAAAGCAGAGTTTTACGTGTTTCTCCGGTCGAAAGGTATTTGAAACGCCTGTTGAGAAGGGCAGAGATGCCAAACTGCTGAGCCAATGTAGCGCAGCGGGCGGGATCGCTGATCTCATCCTGAATGATTTCTGCGGTGGTGCGCCCGGTGTCATCTTCACCGGGGCTGAGAAGATCGGTGTTGTTTCGCTGCCACTCGTCGCTGACCAGCTTCTGGAGCTGTTCAAAGGAGAGTCGGGTGATACGCGTAAACTGACAGTGGCGCTCGCCTTTCAGCTGCGGTAATTCCCCTGCCAGCGCGCGGGCCAGCGCAGATTTCCCGCTACCGTTAGAGCCAACAAACGCCCAGCTATCACCCGCGTTTAACGTCAACGCATCTAACTGGAGCGTTTTTGTGTCGCTAAGACGAAACGTGCCTTGCGAAATTTGCAACGATGACATTTTGTATCCCATTATTTGCAGCGATTAATAACAGGGATACGTGTTCTTCAAGCTGATGTCAATCACTCAGCATAGTGTGGCGATAATCACCCTGTCAGCATTGAAAAAAGCAGTGACGTTCGCGCCTTCCTGCAGCGTCGCACTATTTTCTGTCGGAATGGTTGCACACAGTGTCTGGCCGTCTGGCAGCGTCATCAATACCTCGCACTGTTCTGCGCCGCGTTCGATATGGCTGATCGTGCCCTGCAGCTGGTTGTCGGCAGCCTGAGCGATAGCGTCATCCTGGGTAATTCCGACCCACGGCGCTTTCAGCAGAATCAACACCTCTTTGCCTTCATCAAGGCCCAGACGCTCGCCGCTTTGTGCCGTGATCGCCACCTTCAGGCGCGTTTCGCCATCGGCCAGCAGGACGTCGACATGCTGCTGTACCAGGGAGTGATCGCGGGCGGTAATCGTGCCAAACCACTGGTTACGGGCGCTGGTTTGCAGCGAAAAGCGAGAAATTGCCGCCAGCAGGCTGTTAAGTGGCAGCGCATCATCATCACTCAAAACATCAAAGGCTTTTTGTTGGATTTGCGCCAGCAAATCGTACAGCTGGATTAAACGTTGGCCGTAGCGGGTTAACACCGCGCCGCCGCCGCCTTTACCGCCTGTGGCACGCTCAACCAACGTCTGCTCGCTGAGCTGGTTCATTTCGTTAATTGCATCCCAGGCACTTTTGTAGCTGATGCCTGCATCCTTCGCGCCCTGACTGATGGAGCCGGAAAGCGCAATGTGCTTCAGCAGAGAAATGCGACGGGGATCGGCAAACAGTTTTTGCTGAAGTTTCAGCGTAAGAAGGATTTCGGCCTGCATCACAAGCTCCTGGCAAAAAAAGGTATTGTGACGGAAAACCATGCCTGAGCAAAGCCGACCGCACAAAAGGGGAGTGCTTTTCTGCGTTATGGGGTTAGAATACAGCTAAGGACTATATCTGGAGTTGACCATGTTAGAGTTATTGAAAAGTCTGGTATTCGCCGTAATCATGGTACCTGTGGTAATGGCCATTATTCTGGGTCTGATTTACGGACTGGGTGAAGTGTTCAACATTTTCTCCGGTATCGGTCAGAAAGACCAGCCCAGACAGAATCATTGATTCCCCAAACGCCCGCTCAGTCGGGCGTTTCTATTTTTTCGCCTTTCTGTTTGTTTTCTCTGACTGCCGTTTCTCAAGATCCTGCTTTCCCTGCCGATATTTTCTTTGTGTAACCTCTAATTGGTATCAATAACCTCTAGGAAAATCCTGGTTTACTCGTTATATTTGCGACTACATAACGAAACGCAAAGGAGTTACAGATGGCACGTACATGGTTACCCTTGTTTGCAGGGGCAACACTTTCTCTTACCGTTGCCGGGCATGTGCTGGCGGATGAAGGAAAAATTACCGTTTTCGCAGCGGCATCATTGACCAACGCGATGCAGGATATTGCAACGCAATACAAAAAAGAGAAGAACGTTGACGTCGTCTCCTCTTTTGCTTCTTCTTCCACACTGGCGCGCCAGATTGAAGCCGGTGCACCAGCCGATCTATTTATTTCTGCCGATCAGAAGTGGATGGACTACGCGGTAGACAAAAAGTCGATTGATAGCGCAACGCGTGCAACGTTGTTGGGTAACAGCCTGGTGGTTGTGGCACCGAAAGCGAGTGAGCAGAAAGCGTTTGCCATCGACAGCAAAACCAACTGGACCAGTTTGTTGAACGGTGGACGTCTGGCCGTTGGCGATCCAGAACATGTTCCAGCAGGCATTTATGCCAAAGAAGCGCTGCAAAAACTGGGTGCATGGGATACCCTTTCCCCAAAACTGGCGCCTGCTGAAGACGTACGGGGGGCGTTGGCGCTGGTTGAACGTAACGAAGCGCCGCTGGGGATTGTTTATGGTTCCGATGCCGTCGCCAGCAAGGGCGTAAAAGTAGTTGCGACTTTCCCGGAAGATTCGCACAAAAAAGTGGAATACCCTATCGCGATTGTTGATGGCCACTCCAACGCAACGGTTAGCGCGTTCTATGATTACCTGAAAGGACCGCAGGCTGCTGAAATCTTTAAACGTTATGGATTTACGACCAAGTAATGATACTGACCGATCCTGAATGGCAGGCCGTTATATTGAGCCTGAAAGTTTCTTCCCTGGCCGTGTTGTTTAGTCTGCCATTTGGGATCTTCTTTGCTTGGTTACTGGTGCGATGCAAATTCCCGGGCAAAGCGCTGCTCGATAGCGTGCTGCATTTACCGCTGGTACTGCCGCCTGTGGTGGTGGGGTATCTGCTGTTGGTCTCTATGGGACGGCGTGGATTCATCGGCGAATGGCTGTATGACTGGTTTGGCATCACCTTTGCCTTTAGCTGGCGTGGTGCCGTGCTGGCCGCTGCGGTGATGTCCTTCCCGCTCATGGTGCGGGCTATTCGTCTGGCGCTGGAAGGTGTCGACGTCAAGCTGGAGCAGGCCGCTCGTACGCTGGGCGCCGGACGCTGGCGCGTCTTTATGACTATAACGCTACCGCTGATGCTACCCGGCATTATTGTTGGTACGGTGTTGGCGTTCGCCCGCTCGCTTGGCGAGTTCGGTGCAACAATTACCTTTGTTTCCAATATACCTGGCGAAACCCGCACTATCCCTTCGGCGATGTATACCCTGATCCAGACTCCGGGCGGCGAAAGCGCGGCGGCAAGATTATGTATCATATCCATTGTATTAGCGCTGATTTCGCTGCTGATTTCTGAATGGCTGGCGCGTATTAGCCGTGAGCGGACGGGGCGATAATCATGTTGGAACTTAATTTCACACAGACGCTGGGGACGCACTGTCTGACGCTCAACGAAACGCTGCCCGCCAGTGGGATCACCGCGATTTTTGGCGTTTCAGGCGCGGGGAAAACCTCACTGATTAACGCCATCAGCGGTCTGACACAGCCGCAGTCCGGACGCATCGTGCTCAACGATCGGGTATTAAACGACGTTGAGAAGGGTATCTGCTTAACGCCTGAAAAACGCCGGGTGGGTTATGTTTTTCAGGATGCGCGTCTGTTCCCGCATTATAAGGTGCGCGGCAATCTGCGCTACGGCATGGCGAAAAGCATGGCCGGACAGTTTGATAAGCTGGTGGCGTTGTTGGGCATTGAACCGCTGCTTGATCGTCTGCCCGGCGGGCTTTCCGGTGGTGAAAAGCAGCGTGTCGCCATCGGTCGGGCGCTGCTGACCGCACCTGAGTTATTGCTGCTTGATGAGCCGCTCGCCTCGTTGGATATTCCGCGTAAGCGTGAACTGCTGCCTTACCTGCAACGTCTGGCACGCGAAATTAATATTCCGATGCTGTACGTCAGCCACTCGCTGGATGAAATTTTGCACCTGGCCGACAAAGTAATGGTGCTTGAAAGCGGGCAGGTCAAAGCGTTCGGTTCGCTGGAAGATGTCTGGGGCAGCAGCGTGATGCACCCGTGGCTGCCGAAGGAGCAGCAAAGCAGCATTCTGAAAGTCAGCGTACTGGAACATCATCCACACTATGCGATGACCGCGCTGGCGCTTGGCGATCAGCATTTGTGGGTCAATAAACTGGATCAACCACTGCAAACCGCGCTGCGTATTCGTATTCAGGCCTCTGATGTTTCGCTGGTGCTACAACCGCCGCAGCAGACCAGTATTCGTAACGTGCTGCGGGCGAAGGTCGCGCAGTGCTATGACGATAACGGTCAGGTGGAGGTTCAGCTTGAAGTGGGTGGTAAAACGCTGTGGGCGAGGATCAGCCCATGGGCCAGGGATGAACTGGGGATCAAACCCGGCCAGTGGCTGTATGCCCAAATTAAGAGCGTGTCGATTACTGCCTGATTACAGCAGGTGGGAATAGATAAATTTCGCGATGCTGTCGGTGGTGTTATCACCAATCACGATATTGGCGCGGGCTTTGACCGCGTCGTCCGCATTACCCATAGCCACGCTAGTGCCTGCGGCTTCCAGCATGCTGATATCGTTAAAGTTATCGCCAAAGGCAATGACGTTTTCCATTGACCCCCCCTGGGCTTCAATCCACTGGGTCAGGCGCCGTCCTTTGCTGTTGCCTTTACGGGCAATGTCGACCTGATCGTGCCAGGACCATTCACACTCCAGTCCCAGCTGTTGTTCAACATGCTTACCAAACTGTTGCAGTTTCGGAATATCTTCGTCGGTCAGGGCAAATTTCCAGACGGCGTTGACGTCATGCGCAGCCTTCGCCAGCGAAGGCACCTGGGTGAAGGTTGGGCGCTGCTCCGGCGGCAGGGTTTGCGCCCAGTTAGCGGTACGCACCACATGCCCGGTTGGGCGCTCATACAGCATGGCTTCATCCACATACATCAGCCCGTGGATCTGATGCTCATCCAGCATGTCGATCAGCTGTAATGCCTGGTCTACCGGGAGGGGATCGGATTCCAGTACCTTTTTTGCTTGATAATCATACAAGTAGGTGCCGTTGCAGCAAATTGCAGGTGTATCCAGCTCCAGTGCCTGATAAAAAGGATGAATAGCAACGTGATGGCGACCTGTGACAATGATAAGTTGGTAGCCTGCTTCTCTGGCGCGCGAGAGCGCTTCGAGAGAGGATGGCAGCAAGGTTTTTTTCGGGGTCAGCAACGTACCGTCTAAATCCAGGGCAATCACGCGTGCGGTCATAGGTTTTTCCAGATTAAGGTTGAGAATTTTGTCTGCTGGAATGGTACACCGAGACGGGAGCCGGACAAAATTCTGAGCCTTAATTAAGCATTCACCGTTAAAAGCGTCTACCTTAGGCGTGTGTCAGGCAATTGCTGCCACCTGCCAAAAAGCAAAGGAGTATTCATGAAGCAAACCGTTTATACCGCCAGCCCTGAAAGTCAGCAAATTCATGTCTGGAGCCTGAATCACGAGGGGGCGTTGACGCTGACGCAGGTGGTTGATGTGCCGGGTCAGGTACAACCGATGGTCGTCAGCCCGGATAAGCGCTATCTCTATGTTGGCGTGCGCCCGGAGTTTCGCGTGCTGGCTTATCGTATTGCGCCTGATGACGGTGCGCTAACCTTCGCGGCAGAGTCTGCGCTGCCGGGTAGCCCGACCCATATTTCTACCGATCATCAGGGGCGTTTCGTGTTTGTTGGCTCTTATAACGCGGGCAGCGTAAGTGTTACCCGCCTTGAGGATGGACTGCCGGTAGAGCTGGTTGATGTGGTTGAAGGTCTGGACGGTTGCCACTCGGCCAACATCTCACCGGATAACCGTACCCTGTGGGTTCCGGCGTTGAAACAGGATCGTATTTGCCTGTTTGACGTCAGCGATGATGGCCATCTGGTCGCGCAGGAACCGGCTGAAGTGACTACCGTGGAAGGCGCGGGCCCGCGTCATATGGCGTTCCATCCGAATAAGCAATATGCCTACTGTGTGAACGAGCTGAACAGCTCTGTTGATGTCTGGGAGCTGAAAGATCCGTACGGCAAGATTGAGTGCGTGCAGACGCTGGATATGATGCCTGCTGATTTCTCAGACACCCGTTGGGCGGCAGATATTCACATTACACCAAATGGTCGTCATCTGTACGCTTGCGATCGCACTGCCAGCCTGATTACGATCTTTAGCGTGTCAGAAGACGGTAGCGTGCTGACGAAAGAGGGTTTCCAGCCTACCGAAACTCAGCCGCGTGGTTTTAATATCGATCACAGCGGAAAATACCTGATTGCTGCCGGGCAAAAATCGCACCATATCGCGGTGTATGAGATTGCAGGTGAACAAGGACTGTTGACAGAGAAAGGTCGCTACGCGGTAGGGCAAGGTCCAATGTGGGTGGTGATTAACGCGTACTAAAACGCGCTGGCGTTACAAACGATCCGCAATCTGGTAAAGGTTGCGGATTTTTTTTTATTTAATGAGCGGTAGATTTTCCTGACATTCAGCAACGGATGTCCAAAGGCTATCTTTGTCATCTGACCATAAATTCAGCAGAAGGGAGAAAAATCGCTCAGCGGGAGGGGAGAGAATAGCGTCCTTACGGCGAATAATCCCCAGCGTACGTCTAATGACAGGCTCAACCAGGGGGATCCCTATCAGCGTTGGATGCGGCGTTTGCGGCATGGCAAGTCCTGGTAACGCGGAAACGCCCAATCCCGCCTCAACCAGGCCCAGCGAGGTGGACAGATGGCGGACTTCGTAAAACCAGTTCAACTTCCACGGTTTATCAGTTAAATATTGTTCAATCAATAATCGGTTACCGCTTGAGGAGCGAACGCCTATCAGTTTGTAATTCAGTAATTCTTGCCATTCTACCAACTGTTTATTGGCGAGCGGATGGTCGCGCCGACAGGCCAGAACAAACGGTTCATTAACCAGTGGAGTGAACTCGATAGAGGAATTTGTGATGTTGTTCATGTTTATCCCAAAATCAGCCTCGTTGCAAAGTACGGATTCCATACAATTATTCGTACCTTGTTCAATAATTCGCACTTTGATATTGGGATACAGCTCATTAAATTTCCCGATTGCCAATGGTAAGAAATAGAACACGGCGGTAGGAATACAAGACAATGTCACTATGCCATGATGGTGAGCATTCATTTCACTAATGCTAAAAATGGTTTCATCTAAGGCTCTAATTAATTCTCTGGCTTCAGGTAATAATCTTTCCCCCGCTTTTGTTAATGTAACTTTGCGAGTTGTTCTTTCAAAGAGTTGAGTGTGTAAATACTCTTCCATCTTTTTAATCCTGCGTGTTAATGCAGGTTGCGTAATATTAAGTAACTTGGCGGCATTGTTAAAAGAATCGGACTCTGCCAGTGTGACAAACGCCTTCATGCTTGATAATTCGTGTTTCATTCTGACTCCGGACTAAATCGGGGAAGCCCCTGCCTATGATGAAAGCGTCCAGTGTATCTGCAATTCTTAAATTTCAATTAATAAAAATAAATCATTAATCTCGTAAACAAAGTCATTAGCCACCCTATTCATGACATGCAACCATGTACTCAGTGGAAATAATATTGAGAGCATAATCATGAAAAAAATACCTTGCGTTATGATGCGCGGAGGAACCTCCAGAGGTGCATTTTTATTAGCACAAGATCTACCGGAAGAAGAAAAGCTGCGTGATGAAGTATTGATTAAAATTATGGGTTCTGGCAATGCGCTGGAAATAGACGGTATTGGCGGTGGCAATCCGTTAACCAGCAAAGTCGCGATTATTAGTCGTTCAAATGACCCGAAAGCTGATATCGATTATTTATTTGCGCAGGTATTGGTGCATGAGCAACGGGTCGATACCACGCCGAACTGCGGTAATATGCTTTCCGCCGTTGGCGCGTTTGCTATTGAAAAGGGACTAATTAATGCCGCAATGCCGACAACGCGCGTTCGTATTCGCAATGTAAACACCAACACGTTTATCGAAGCTGATATACAGACGCCGAACGGTGTTGTGGAGTATGAAGGAACATCAAAAATTGACGGTGTCCCGGGCACATCTGCCCCGATTGCGCTGACGTTCCTCAATGCCGCAGGTTCTAAAACTGGGCAAATCTTCCCGACAGGTCAGCAGATTGATTATATCGACTCCGTTCCCGTGACCTGTATGGATATGGCGACACCAGTGGTGATTATTCCTGCTGAATACCTGGGGAAAACGGGCTATGAATCCGCGCAAGATTTAGATGCAGACCGCGAATTATTATCGCGCATTGAGTCTATTCGTTTACAGGCCGGTGAGGCTATGGGTCTGGGGGATGTCAGCAATAAGGTTATCCCTAAACCTATTCTCATCTCGGCACCCCAGCACGGTGGCGCAATTAATGTTCGTTATTTTATGCCGCACTCTTGCCATAAAGCACTGGCAATTACCGGGGCGATAGCGATCGCCAGCAGTTGTGTCATTAACGGTACTGTTACGCTTCAGGTAACACCAGGCACGCATGACGGGAATATCACTATAGAACATCCTGGTGGGGCCCTTGATATTCATTTAACTAATGAAGGGGATGAACCTGCAACCCTCAGAGCTTCGGTTATTCGTACCGCCAGGAAAATATTCGCTGGTGACGTTTACCTTCCCTGACAGCATTGACCTCATTTTGCTGTGATTACGGAAAATCGAAAAGAATTCTGTACTTAATATACAGATTATCCAGGACTCAAAAATGAACGTTAAATCATTATGGAAGCTAATATTAATATTAGCCATCCCCTGTATTATCGGTTTCATTCCTGCCCCTGCGGGATTAAGTGAACTGGCATGGGTGCTTTTTGGTATTTATCTTGCTGCGATTGTCGGGCTGGTGATCAAACCGTTTCCTGAACCGGTGGTATTATTGATTGCCGTTGCCGCCTCAATGGTGGTTGTCGGAAATTTAGGCGGCGGCGTACTTAAAACCAGCAGCGTGCTGAGTGGCTATGCTTCCGGTACGACATGGCTGGTTTTCTCTGCGTTTACTTTAAGCGCTGCTTTTGTGACGACGGGGCTGGGTAAGCGCATTGCCTATATTCTGATCGGTAAAATAGGTAACACCACGCTTGGCCTGGGATACGTGACTGTGTTCCTTGACCTGGTATTAGCCCCGGCAACACCGTCAAATACGGCGCGCGCGGGTGGCATTGTATTACCCATCATCAATAGTGTTGCGGTGGCGTTAGGCTCTGAGCCGGACAAGAGCCCACGTCGCGTCGGTCATTACCTGATGATGACGGTGTATATGGTCACTAAAACAACCAGCTATATGTTTTTTACTGCGATGGCCGGAAACATTCTGGCATTAAAGATGATCAACGATATCTGTCACTTGCAGCTGAGCTGGGGGGGATGGGCGCTCGCGGCTGCGCTGCCTGGATTAATCATGCTGTTATTGACGCCATTAGTTATTTATTTTATGTATCCACCTGAAATTAAAAAGGTAGATAACAAAACTATTGCTAAGGCCGGGCTTGAGGATTTAGGGCCAATGAAAGGGCGCGAAAAAATGCTGCTGGGCATTTTCGTCCTCGCGCTATTAGGATGGATCTTTAGTAAAACTCTCGGTGTTGATGAATCTACGGTAGCGATTGTCGTAATGGGAACAATGCTCTTATTTGGCGTAGTTACCTGGGATGATGTGGTTAAAAATAAGGGCGGTTGGAATACCTTAATCTGGTATGGCGGTATAATCGGTTTGAGTTCTCTGTTATCAAAAGTGAAGTTTTTTGACTGGTTAGCTGAACTTTTCAAAAATAACCTCGACTTTGGTAACCACGGGAATATTGCGTTCTTTGTGATTCTTTTTTTGAGCATTATTGTTCGTTATTTCTTTGCCTCTGGTAGCGCCTATATTGTGGCCATGATGCCGGTATTTGCCATGTTGGCGAATGTATCCGGGGCTCCACTGATGTTAACTGCATTGGCATTGCTCTTTTCTAACTCTTACGGCGGTATGGTTACCCATTATGGCGGTGCTGCGGGACCGGTTATTTTTGGCGTCGGGTATAACGACATCAAATCGTGGTGGTTGGTTGGCGCAATGCTGACGTTTTTGACGTTCCTCGTCCATATTACGCTGGGTCTTTGGTGGTGGAATATGTTGATTGGCTGGGACATGCTCTAACTAAATCACATCGTTCATTGGTTGTCTGTGCTCAGGTGAGAATACAGCAATGTGGAGTATCTAATGATTAAATTATATGAGAAAGGGATTTATCTCTCCGGTAATAATGAAATTATCGCTGAGGATGAGGTGTCTGAGTCTATCTGTAAAGAAGAGGCGAAAAAAGGAACTATCGCGTGGTCGATTCTCTCAGCGCATAATACGTCCGGTGACATGAATAAGCTTAAAATTAAGTTTGATTCATTAGCTTCACACGATATTACCTTTGTCGGGATTATTCAGACCGCTAAAGCATCAGGGATGGAGCGCTTTCCATTACCGTACGTTCTGACCAACTGCCATAACTCATTATGCGCGGTAGGGGGAACCATTAACGGTGACGATCATATGTTTGGCCTGTCGGCGGCACAACGATACGGCGGAATCTTTGTGCCGCCACATATTGCTGTCATCCATCAGTACATGCGCGAAATGATGGCTGGTGGCGGCAAAATGATCCTCGGTTCAGACAGCCATACGCGTTACGGCGCATTAGGTTCGATGGCGGTGGGGGAAGGGGGCGGTGAGCTGGTTAAACAGCTGTTAAACGATACCTGGGATATTGATTATCCTGGCGTTGTGGCCGTTTATCTGACCGGCAAGCCTGTAGCGGGCGTAGGTCCCCAGGATGTGGCCTTAGCTATCATTGGCGCGGTATTTAAAAATGGCTACGTCAAAAATAAGGTCATGGAGTTTGTCGGCCCTGGCATTCGGCATCTTTCAACGGATTTTCGCAACAGCGTTGATGTGATGACCACCGAAACTACCTGTCTAAGCTCCGTCTGGCAAACGGATGATGACACTCGCAGTTGGCTGGCATTACACGGTCGCGAACAGGATTATCGCCCGCTCAAACCGCAGCCGATGGCCTGGTACGATGGGTGCATTTATGTCGATCTGAGTGCGATTAAGCCGATGATTGCGCTGCCATTTCATCCAAGTAATGTCTATGAGATTGCTACACTCAATGAAAATCTGACGGATATTCTCCGGGAGATTGAAGTTGAATCTGCGCGAATCGCGCAAGGTAAAGCCAGCCTGGCGTTACTGGATAAAGTGGAGAATGGACGCTTAAAAGTGCAGCAAGGTATCATTGCCGGATGCTCGGGAGGCAACTATGAAAATGTGATTGCTGCGGCACAGGCATTACGTGGTCAATCCTGTGGCAATGATGCTTTCTCGCTGGCAATCTATCCCTCTTCACAACCAGTGTTTATGGATTTAGCGCAGAAAGGCGTCGTTGCGGATTTGCTGGGGGCGGGAGCCGTCATCAGAACCGCGTTCTGTGGCCCATGCTTTGGTGCGGGCGATACGCCAATCAACAATGGTCTTAGTATCCGCCATACCACGCGTAACTTCCCCAACCGCGAAGGTTCGAAGCCGGGCAACGGGCAAATGTCCGCCGTTGCGCTGATGGATGCACGTTCGATAGCGGCAACGGCCGCCAACGGGGGATACCTCACTGCTGCAACGGAGCTGGACTGCTGGGATGCGTTGCCAGACTATGCGTTTAACCCTGCGCCTTATAAGAGCCGCGTATACCAGGGCTTTGTCAAAGGGGCCACGCAGCAGCCGCTCATTTATGGCCCGAATATTAAAGACTGGCCGGAGCTGGGCGCATTAACGGAAAATATTCTGCTGAAAGTGGCCTCAAAAATCCTTGATGATGTGACAACGACGGATGAGCTTATTCCGTCCGGAGAAACCTCTTCGTATCGTTCCAATCCTTTGGGATTGGCTGAATTTACACTTTCCCGACGCGATCCCGGCTATGTTGGCAGAAGCAAGGCGGTCGCTGAACGGGAAAAACAACGTCAGGCGGGTGACGTTAGCGAACTGGCGTCCGTTTTCGCACGCATCCAGCAGATTACTGGTCAGGAAAATATGCAACCATTGGAGACTGAGATTGGCAGCATGATTTATGCCGTCAAGCCTGGAGATGGTTCTGCACGCGAGCAGGCGGCAAGCTGTCAGCGAGTGATCGGTGGATTGGCAAATATCGCCCAGGAATATGCCACCAAACGTTACCGTTCCAATGTGATCAACTGGGGTATGTTACCGCTACAAATGGCAGAGAAACCCTCTTTTGAGGTCGGGGACTATATCTATATTCCTGGTATTCGCCGTGCGCTGGATGCGTGCAGCCGCGAGATAAAAGCGTACGTTCTTCATGATGATGGCGCAGTGAGTGAAATCAGCTTGTATATGGAAAGCCTGACCGCCGAGGAGCGTGAAATTATTAAAGCGGGGAGTTTGATTAACTTTAATAAATCGCGTTTGGTGTAACACCATAAAAAAGGTCGCCAGCGTCAATATGGCGACCTTTTTTTATTCAGGCATTACTGTTTCGGCTCGGCAACCACTTTGCTACCGATGCCGCGGTTGTTGTATTCCCACATGCGGTTGAAGTTGGTGTCGTTCAGGTTGCGCTGGATTTCACCTTTGTCATTTTCCGCACCGGTATTACCAGCAAATGGACGCTTCGCGATAACACTGTCACCCCATGGTTTGGCCATGTTGAAACCTTCGTTGATCACGCTGTCGCGGATAACGACCTGACCATTAGTGTTCGAATCGACATCCAGCGAACGGCCTAACTGTGCCACGCCATCGCCACTTGCCGTGAAGCGGCTATTAATCGCCAGGAAACCGTAATAGATGTTTGACAGAGTAGCCGGTGCAAACACATAGGCTTCCTTCTGTGTGCGGGAGTTCACTACGCGGAAATCGGTGTTCTCGAACACCACTGCGCCGCGACCGGAAACAATATCCACATCACCTTCAATGTAGCTGTTGGTTACCAGCGTACGTGGTTGACGATCGTTTTCCAGACGGTTTTGTACACCGCTGTTGGTCACGAAAAACGTATTCTGGCGGCCAAGAATGTTGACCTTGTTGATCTGCACTTTATCGCCATCGGTACGCAACGCAACGGCCGGGTGGTTACCCGCATCAACGCTGTCACCCAGATTGTTTTCGATGGTCAGATTCTGCAATTGCAGGCCGTTATTCTGCGACCAGACGACAGCAGAACACATCACGCCAATATTCGCGCCGCGTTTGTTCTGGCAATTATCAAACATATACCACGCCGGTTTGCCTGGCATATATTTACCGCCCGGGTTCACCGCATGGCGCCAGTCTGCAGGACTCATGTCACCGTCAATGGCCAGGCCAATTTTCACATCCAGTGGTTTTTCGCCCATGCCGTACAGCGTCAGGCTACCCGTTGCAGCCGGGATATAAACCGTACCCTGATATTCACCTGGCAAAATCGCGATGTACTGACGTTTGTTAGTACGTTTGATGATTGCCGCATCCACTGCCGCCTGAATGCTGGTATGGGTGATGCCCTGAGTCCCTGCCGGGCCGACAACAAAGTCAGGTTGCGCAGGCAGAGAAATAGCAGAAGGGCTCCACGGCTGAGTATTTGGCGTCAGCGCGGAAAAATAGTGTGCAGCGACGAAATTTTTCGCTTCATTGGCCGACAGAATCGGGCGCGAGGAGGTACCTGGCGCGCTCTGATCGGAAGGAATTTGATCGGGCGGTGTAGAGCTACAGGCGGTCAGCGTCACGCCAAAAGCCATTGCCAGCGCCAGACGGGAAACTGATGAAATATTCACAGGTTGCTCCGGGCTTTGAAAGTTATCCATTGAAGCCTGCTTTTTTATACTAAGTTGAGCGAAACGGAAAGGCGAAAAGGTAAAAAGTTGTTTTTTATAGCAGCAATAGCGGATGTGGAGCGTTCTGAAGTCACAATTAAATAACATTTATCGCCCTTCAGGTTGACAACATCCGCAGGATCTCAATAAATGTCTATACAACCTATGACAAGTGGTGAGTGGAATGCAGCAATTTTTCCCTGATGATGCCATCTGGCGTAATGTCCGCCTGGCGACCATGGTTCCTGAACGTAATACCCCGTATGGGCTGGTGGACGATCATGCGCTGATTATTCGTCAGGGCAAAATTCGCGCTATCGTGCCGGAATCCTCATTATACCGTACACATGACAATACCTTTGATATGCAGGGCAGATTGATTACGCCGGGTCTGATTGACTGCCATACACATCTGGTCTTTGGTGGAAACCGCGCAGGCGAGTGGGAACAACGGCTCAACGGGGCCTCTTACCAGCAGATAAGCGCCCAGGGCGGGGGGATCAATGCCACCGTATCAGCGACTCGCAGCGCCACGGACGAACAACTTTTACACGTTGCCCATCAGCGGATGGACCATCTGATCAACGAAGGCGTTACGTTGCTGGAAATTAAATCCGGTTACGGTCTGGATTTGCAGACAGAAGAGAAGATTTTACGCGTGGCGGCGGGGCTGGCGGCGGAAAATATCGTGGAAATAAGTCCGACGCTGTTGGCTGCGCATGCGACTCCAGCGGAATTCAGGGATGATCCTGACGGCTATATTACGCTGGTGTGCGAGACCATTTTGCCGCAGCTGTGGGAACAAGGTTTGTTTGAGACCGTCGATCTGTTCTGTGAAAGCGTCGGATTTAACCTCGCGCAGAGTGAACGGGTATTTCAGGCCGCACAGGCGTTGGGCATTCCGGTTAAGGGTCACGTTGAACAGTTGTCGCTGCTCGGTGGCGCGCAGTTGGTCAGCCGCTATTACGGGTTATCCGCCGATCATATTGAATATCTGGATGAAGCGGGCGTCGCGGCGATGAGCCAAAGCGGCACGGTCGGCGTGCTGCTGCCCGGCGCGTTCTATTTCCTCAAAGAACAGCAGCGCCCGCCGGTAGAACTGCTGCGTCAATATCAGGTCCCAATGGCGGTGGCGACGGATTTCAACCCCGGCACCAGCCCATTTATCAGCCTGCACTGGGCGATGAACATGGCCTGCGTCCAGTTTGGTTTAACGCCGGAGGAAGCATGGGCTGGCGTAACTCGCCATGCGGCCCGGGCGCTGGGGCGTCATGCCACTCACGGACAACTGAAGGCCGGGTTCGTGGCCGATTTTGTGGTGTGGGATGCGACTCTTCCTGTCGAGATCCTGTATGAGCCTGGGCGTAACCCACTCTACCAGCGCGTATTCCGAGGACAACCATCATGATGAACTGGCATCCCGCTTCTCCCGCGCTTTGGCAAGGTCGTGATGACCGCGCTGAATCGCCAACTGCGCTGCGCCTGTTTCAGACCATCACGCTCAGTGCAGCGTTTAGCCCTGAAAACTATCGCGAGCAGATAGCGCTATTGGGATTTGCCTGCGATGAAGGCGTGAAACGTAATCAGGGACGCACGGGCGCCGCCGGAGCCCCCGATGCACTGCGCAAAGCGCTGGCAAATTTAGCCAGTCACCACGGTCATGATCGGCTGGTGGATCTGGGTAATATTGTGGCGCAGGCTCCCGATCTCGAGGGCGCGCAGCAGGCGTTACGCCATGCTGTGCAACGCTGCCAGCAGGCTGAAATGCGCACCTTCGTGTTGGGTGGGGGGCATGAAACCGCCTTTGCCCACGGCGCGGGTGTGCTGGATGCTTTCCCGCGCTCAACCGTAGGTATCGTTAACCTCGATGCCCACCTGGATTTACGTCATGCTGACCAGGCGACTTCTGGTACGCCTTTTCGCCAGTTGGCTCAGCTCTGTGATGCACAGCAGCGTGAATTTCATTACGCCTGCTTTGGCGTTAACCGCGCCGCCAACACTCAGGCGTTGTGGGATGAAGCGCAGCAACGCAATGTTACCGTGGTGGAGGATCTGCACTGTCATAACGCGCAGGCGCAGATGGCGCAGTTCATATCAAGCGTCGACGTTATCTATCTGACTATCGATCTCGACGTTTTGCCGGTCTGGGAAATGCCTGCGGTGTCCGCTCCTGCCGCGCTGGGTGTACCGCTGTCTACATTGCTCAGGCTGATTGAGCCGCTTTGTCGCAGTGGTAAATTACAAGCGGTGGACATGGTTGAATTTAATCCCCGTTTTGACGATGATGGCAACGCGGCGCGCGTTGCGGCGCGGCTTGGCTGGCAAATCGCACACTGGTGGCACTGACGTGCCTGATAACGTTACGCTGCCATTTGGCAACTCTTATTCTCAGCTTAAGGAAGGCTTACGCATGCAACCATCCCGTTCTGCTCCAGCGCCTTTTTACGAAAAGGTCAAACAGGAGATCAGCGAAAAGATAGCCAGCGGTATCTGGCAAGCTCACGATCGCATTCCGTCTGAGGCAGAGCTGGTGGCGCAGTATGGTTTCAGCCGCATGACCATCAACCGGGCGCTGCGTGAGCTAACCGATGAAGGTTTACTGGTGCGTTTGCAGGGCGTAGGGACGTTTGTTGCCGAGCCAAAAGGGCAGTCCGCGCTGTTTGAAATTCGCAGCATCGCGGATGAAATCAACGCCCGTCAGCATCAGCACCGATGTGAGGTGCTGACCCTGGAGAGAACCCGGGCAAACGCGCAGCAGGCTTTGGAGTTAAACGTCAAAGAGGGCACCTCCATTTTTCACTCTGTCATGGTGCACTACGAGAACAACCTACCCGTGCAGATTGAAGATCGCTGCGTGAATGCCGAAATTGTGCCCGAGTATCTGGCGCAGGATTACAGCCAGACCACGCCGCACGCATACCTTTCACTGATAGCCCCCTTGACCGAAGGTGAGCATATCGTTGAGGCCGTTCGCGCCAGCGCCGAAGAGTGCGCGCTGCTGAACATCAAAGAACATGATCCCTGCCTGCTGATCCGCCGCAAGACCTGGTCCGCGTCATCCATTGTCTCTCATGCCCGTTTGCTGTTCCCGGGTTCCCGCTATCGTCTGCAGGGGCGTTTCATGTCCTGATCCAGGAGATGAAAACCGTGATTGCTGCCGCAGTATAATAAAATTGTATCTTAATTGTTAAATTGGACCTTGCGATAGCTTGTATAGACAAGTATATGTTACTTATCTGTCCGAACGTTCGCGAGGAGTGCTCTACCATGTCTCATAGCAAGTATCGTCAGCAGGATATTCGTGCCCCACGAGGCACCACCTTAACGGCCAAAAGCTGGCTGACCGAAGCGCCGCTGCGCATGTTAATGAACAATCTTGATCCCGATGTGGCAGAAAATCCGCATGAGCTGGTGGTTTACGGTGGGATCGGTCGTGCGGCGCGGGACTGGGAGTGCTATGACGCCATCGTCAACGCGTTGATCAAACTGGAGACCGATGAGACGCTGCTGGTCCAGTCCGGTAAACCGGTTGGCGTGTTCAAAACCCATGACAGCGCGCCGCGCGTGCTGATTGCCAACTCCAACCTGGTGCCACATTGGGCTACCTGGGAACACTTCAACGAGCTGGATGCCAAAGGACTGGCGATGTACGGTCAGATGACCGCCGGGAGCTGGATCTACATCGGCAGCCAGGGCATCGTGCAGGGGACGTATGAAACCTTCGTTGAAGCAGGTCGTCAGCATTATCAGGGTAACCTGAACGGACGCTGGGTACTGACCGCCGGGCTTGGTGGCATGGGCGGGGCGCAACCGTTAGCCGCTACGCTTGCAGGGGCGTGTTCGCTGAACATTGAATGCCAGCAGAGCCGGATCGATTTCCGTTTGCGTACCCGTTACGTGGACGAGCAGGCGACATCACTGGACGATGCGCTGGCGCGTATCGATAAGTACACCCGCGAGGGTAAAGCAGTCTCTATTGCGCTGTGCGCGAACGCCGCCGACGTTTTGCCGGAACTGGTGAAACGTGGTGTGCGCCCGGATATGGTCACCGACCAGACCAGCGCCCACGATCCGCTGCATGGTTATCTGCCGTCCGGCTGGAGCTGGGAAGAGTATCAGGCGAAAGCGGTGTCCGATCCGCAGGGCACGGTGCAGGCGGCGAAACGCTCCATGGCAACACACGTCGAGGCGATGCTGGCGTTTAGCAAAATGGGCGTGCCGACGTTTGATTACGGCAATAACATTCGCCAGATGGCCAAAGAGATGGGCGTGGAAAACGCTTTTGATTTCCCCGGCTTCGTACCAGCTTACATTCGACCGTTGTTCTGTCGCGGCATTGGCCCGTTCCGTTGGGTGGCGCTTTCCGGCGATCCGCAGGATATTTATAAAACCGATGCCAAAGTGAAAGAGATCGTGGCTGACGATACACACCTGCACCACTGGCTGGATATGGCGCGTGAGCGGATTAATTTCCAGGGTTTACCGGCGCGTATCTGCTGGGTCGGCCTGGAATGGCGGCAAAAACTGGGGCTGGCGTTTAACGAGATGGTGCGTAGCGGTGAAGTGTCCGCGCCGATTGTTATTGGCCGCGATCATCTGGACTCAGGCTCTGTTGCCAGCCCAAACCGCGAAACTGAAGCCATGCGCGACGGTTCTGACGCGGTATCCGACTGGCCGTTGTTGAATGCACTGCTTAATACAGCCAGTGGCGCGACCTGGGTATCACTGCACCACGGTGGCGGGGTAGGAATGGGCTTCTCCCAGCATGCCGGGATGGTGATTGTGTGTGATGGTACCGATGAAGCCGCTGCGCGTATCGCCCGGGTCTTACACAACGATCCGGCGACCGGGGTGATGCGTCACGCCGACGCCGGGTATGACATTGCGGTGGAATGCGCCGTCGAAGAAGGGCTGAATTTGCCGATGATTGCTGCGACGCAGGAGAAACACTGATATGAACACCATGACATTAACACCGGGTCATCTGAGCTTTGCGCAACTACGCGACATCTGGCAGCAGCCGGTCAAACTGAGCCTGGATGCTGCCGCGATTGATGCTATCAACGCCAGCGTCGCCTGCGTCAATAATATTGTCACTGAAGGCCGCACGGCGTATGGCATTAATACGGGGTTTGGCTTGCTGGCCCAGACCCGTATCGCCACGGAAGACTTGCAGAATTTGCAGCGCTCGCTGGTGCTTTCCCATGCGGCGGGCGTCGGCGAGGCGCTCGATGACGCCATGGTTCGCCTGATTATGGTGTTGAAAATCAACAGTCTGGCGCGCGGTTTTTCCGGTATTCGTCTGAGCGTGATCGATGCGCTGATCGCACTGGTGAATGCCGAAGTGTATCCGCTTATCCCGGCGAAAGGCTCGGTGGGAGCATCGGGCGACCTGGCGCCGCTTGCGCATATGTCTCTGACGCTGCTGGGCGAAGGTAAAGCGCGCTGGCAGGGGGAATGGTTTCCGGCAACTGAAGCGCTGAAAAAGGCCGGGCTGGAGCCAATTACGCTGGAGGCGAAAGAAGGGCTGGCGCTGCTCAATGGTACTCAGGCTTCCACCGCCTTTGCGCTGCGCGGACTAATTGAAGCTCAGGAGCTGTTCGCATCTGCAACGGTGTGCGGGGCGCTGACCACCGAAGCCGTGCTGGGTTCTCGTCGTCCGTTTGATGCCCGTATTCATGCCGCGCGAGGACAGCGTGGGCAGATTGATGCTGCGACGCTGTACCGTCACGTATTGACCGACACCAGCGCACTTTCACAGTCGCATCATAACTGTGAAAAAGTGCAGGATCCGTATTCTCTGCGCTGTCAGCCGCAGGTGATGGGGGCGTGTCTGACGCAAATGCGCCAGGCAATGGATGTTCTGCTGGTCGAAGCCAACGCGGTTTCCGACAATCCGCTGGTGTTCGCCGAAGAGGGGGATGTCATTTCTGGCGGCAACTTCCATGCTGAACCGGTGGCGATGGCGGCAGATAATCTGGCGCTGGCGATCGCGGAAATCGGGTCGTTATCAGAACGACGTATTGCGCTGATGATGGACAAACATATGTCGCAGTTGCCGCCGTTCCTGGTGAAAAACGGCGGAGTGAACTCCGGATTTATGATTGCTCAGGTAACCGCGGCCGCGCTGGCGAGCGAGAACAAAGCGCTGGCGCATCCGCACAGCGTGGACAGCCTGCCGACCTCCGCCAATCAGGAAGATCATGTCTCTATGGCGCCAGCGGCGGGCCGCAGACTATGGGAGATGGCGGCGAATACGCGCGGCGTGATTGCCGTAGAATGGCTGGCTGCGTGTCAGGGGATTGACCTGCGAGAAGGGTTAACCTCAAGCCCGCTGCTGGAGCAGGCGCGCCTGGCTTTGCGCGCGCAGGTTGCCCACTATACGCAGGATCGCTTTTTCGCCCCGGATATCGAGTGCGCGACCGAACTGCTAGCCCAGGGAACCTTGTTGAAACTGTTGCCTGAGTTTCTGTAACACAATGCCGGATACGCTGTCGCTTATCCGGCACAGAGGTTAACTAAACATCGCCGTAATCGAGGCGCTGGCGAGCGAGTGGAAATGGACATTAAATCCGACCATCGCGCCGCTGGCGCCCTCATCGACATCAAGACGCTCCACATCCAGCGCATGAACCGTAAAGATATAACGATGGGTTTCACCTTTCGGCGGCGCGGCGCCACCATAACCTGCTTTACCAAAATCCGTGCGTGTTTGCAGTACGCCTTCCGGCAACGCAACCAGCCCTGAGCCGTACCCTTGCGGTAAAACCCGGGTATCTGCAGGCAGGTTAACCACCAGCCAGTGCCACCAGCCGGAGCCGGTTGGCGCATCAGGATCGTAGCAGGTTACGACAAAGCTTTTGGTCCCAGCGGGTACGTCATCCCAGGCCAGATGCGGGGAAATGTTATCCCCGTCATACCCCATGCCGTTAAAGACGTGGCGATGAGGAAGCTTTTCGCCATCGCGCAAATCGTTACTGATTAGTTTCATGCTGACTCCTCTCGTTAGCCAAAAAGTGTAGTCAGAAACCGTAGAGCTTACCGCTGATTAATCGCTAAAAAATGTTGCATTGCGCACAGCCTCGTTGACGGCCTGGGTCAAGCGACGCAATTGTTCGGGCTTGATAATGTACGGCGGCATCAGATAAATGAGCTTACCAAACGGTCTTACCCACACGCCCTGTTCGACAAAGAATTTTTGCAACGCGGCCATATTCACCGGGTGCGTGGTTTCGATGACGCCGATGGCACCAAGCACGCGCACGTCGACGACCCAACCGGAGTCTGCCGCCGGGGCGAGTTCTGTCCGAAGCTGCGTTTCTATGGCCGCTACCTGCGAACGCCACTCGCCGGTTTGGAGTAACGACAGGCTGGCGGAGGCGACGGCGCAGGCCAGTGGATTACCCATGAAAGTTGGACCATGCATAAAACATCCAGCTTCACCGTTGCTGATGGTTTCTGCGACCTGACGCGTGGTCAGGGTAGCGGAAAGGGTCATCGTTCCGCCGGTTAACGCTTTGCCAAGGCACAAAATGTCCGGAGTGATATCGGCGTGCTCACAGGCAAACAGCTTGCCCGTGCGACCAAATCCGGTGGCGATTTCATCGGCAATCAGCAAAATGCCTTCCCGGTCACACATTTTACGGATGCGCTTTAACCACTCAGGATGGTACATGCGCATGCCGCCAGCGCCCTGCACAATCGGCTCAAGGATCACCGCCGCAATTTCGTGGCGATGTGCGGCCATCAGACGGGCAAAAGGCACCATATCCAGTTCGTCCCATTCGCCGCCCATCCGGCTTTGCGGAGCGGGCGCAAACAGGTTCTCCGGCAGATAACCCTTCCACAGACTGTGCATTGAGTTGTCAGGATCGCAGACCGACATCGCGCCGAAAGTATCGCCGTGATAACCGTTACGAAATGTCAGGAAACGCTGACGGGATTCGCCTTTGGCCTGCCAGTATTGCAGTGCCATTTTCATCGCGACTTCCACGGCGACCGAACCTGAATCCGCGAGAAAAACGCACTCCAGCGCCTCTGGCGTCATCGCCACCAACTGGCGACACAGCGCAATGGCCGGGGCATGGGTAATGCCGCCAAACATCACGTGCGACATAGCATCAATCTGCGTTTTCATCGCGGCATTCAACTGTGGATGGTTGTAACCGTGGATCGCCGCCCACCAGGATGACATACCGTCAATCAGCATCTCACCGTTGGCTAATATCAGTTCACAACCTTCGGCACGCGCCACCGGATAAACCGGCAGCGGGGAGGTCATGGAGGTGTAAGGGTGCCAGATATGGCGTTGGTCAAACGCAAGATCGTCCGTTGTCATAATCGACTTGTAAACCAAATTAAAAAGATTTAGGTTTACGAGTCTACACCAAACTGACAACGAAACGTATACCAATATGGCTCATTCTTCTCGCTGGACAATGTCGCAAGTCACCGAATTATTTGAAAAACCGCTGCTGGATCTGCTGTTTGAAGCGCAGCAGATTCATCGTCAGCACTTCGATCCGCAGCAGGTTCAGGTCAGTACATTGTTGTCGATAAAGACCGGTGCCTGCCCGGAAGATTGTAAATACTGCCCGCAAAGTTCCCGCTATAAAACCGGCCTGGAAACGGAACGTTTGATGGAAGTTGAACAGGTTCTGGACTCTGCACGTAAGGCGAAACAAGCCGGTTCAACGCGGTTTTGCATGGGTGCGGCGTGGAAGAATCCTCACGAACGCGATATGCCTTACCTGGAACAGATGGTTCAGGGCGTGAAAGAACTGGGGCTGGAAGCCTGTATGACGCTGGGCACGCTGGACGAATCTCAGGCCCAGCGCCTGGCCAATGCGGGTCTGGACTACTACAACCACAACCTCGACACCTCGCCGGAATTTTACGGCAATATCATTACCACCCGTTCGTATCAGGAGCGCCTGGATACGCTGGATAAAGTGCGTGAGGCGGGCATTAAAGTGTGCTCCGGCGGGATTGTGGGACTGGGGGAAACGGTCACCGATCGCGCGGGTCTGCTGCTGCAACTGGCGAACCTACCCACCCCGCCAGAAAGCGTTCCCATCAACATGCTGGTGAAAGTAAAGGGCACGCCGCTCGCCGATAACGACGATGTGGATGCGTTTGATTTTATTCGTACTATCGCCATTGCGCGCATCATGATGCCGACGTCGTACGTGCGTCTTTCTGCCGGACGCGAGCAGATGAACGAACAAACCCAGGCAATGTGCTTTATGGCCGGGGCCAACTCGATTTTCTACGGCTGCAAATTGCTGACCACCCCGAACCCGAACGAAGATAAAGACCTGTTGTTGTTCCGCAAACTGGGTCTGAATCCGCAACAAACGGCGGTGCTGGCGGGCGATAACGAACAGCAGCAACGTCTGGAACAGGCGCTGCGTACTCCGGATACCGACGATTACTACAACGCGGCAACCGTATGACCTGGCAGCAAAAAATAGACGATGCGCTCGCTTTGCGTCGTTCTGCCGATGCCCTGCGTCGGCGCTATGCGGTGACGCAGGGCGCCGGTCGTTGGCTGCAGGCAGACGATCGCCGGTATCTGAATTTCTCCAGCAACGACTACCTTGGCTTAAGCCACCACCCTCAGATTATCTGTGCCTGGCAGCAGGGGGCAGAGCGTTTTGGGGTCGGCAGCGGTGGCTCGGGTCATGTCAGCGGTTATTCGGTTGCGCATCAGGCGCTGGAAGAAGAACTGGCCCACTGGCTGGGCTATTCGCGGGCGCTGTTGTTCATCTCCGGTTTTGCGGCTAATCAGGCGGTCATTACCGCGCTGATGGGCAAAGAGGATCGGATTGTCGCCGACCGACTCAGCCATGCCTCGCTACTGGAGGCTGCGAGCCTTAGCCCCGCCGTGCTACGTCGCTTTACCCACAACGATGCGCAGCATCTGGAACGTCTGCTGGCTGCCTCCTGTCCGGGGCAGCAGTTGGTGGTGACCGAAGGCGTGTTCAGCATGGATGGCGACAGCGCGCCACTGGCTGAAATCCACGCGGCGGCTGAGCGGCAAAGCGCATGGCTGCTGGTGGATGATGCCCACGGTATAGGCGTTACCGGTGAGGAAGGGCGCGGTTCATGCTTCCATCAACAGGTGAAACCTGAGCTGTTAGTGGTGACCTTCGGGAAGGGATTTGGCGTCAGCGGCGCGGCAATCCTGTGTTCAGACAGCGTGGCCGATTATCTGCTGCAGTTTGCCCGTCATCTGATATACAGCACCAGTATGCCTCCGGCGCAGGCTCAGGCTTTACGCGCTGCGCTGACAGTGATCCGCAGCCGTGAAGGTGACGAGCGCAGAGCAAAACTGACAATGCTTATCCGGCGTTTTCGCGCCGGCATGACGACCCCTGATTTAGTGCTGGCGCATTCAGACAGCGCTATTCAGCCGCTGATCGTTGGCGACAACCATAAAGCCTTGCAACTGGCGCAGGTATTACGGCAACAGGGATGCTGGGTGACGGCAATCCGTCCACCCACCGTGCCGGTCGGCACCGCCAGACTTCGTCTCACGCTGACCCAGGCGCATGAGCCCCAGGACATCGACCGCTTGCTGGAGGTGCTGCATGGCGCAGGTTGATAAGCAAGCCATTGCCGCCGCGTTTGGTCGCGCGGCTTCCCTCTACGAACAACACGCTGAACTCCAGCGCCAGAGCGCCGATGCGTTACTGGCACGACTGGATGGTCGTCAGTTCGACCACGTGCTGGATGCGGGCTGTGGCCCGGGGCGTATGAGTCGTTACTGGCGGCAGCAGGGGAGCAAAGTCAGCGCCCTGGATCTGTCGGCGCAAATGTTGGCAGAAGCACAGCGTCACGATGTTGCTCATCACTATTTATTGGCGGATATCGAAGCTCTACCGCAGGCGAGCGCCACTTTTGACCTGGCCTGGAGCAATCTGGCCGTGCAGTGGTGTAGCGATTTACGCGGCGCGTTAAGCGAGTTGTACCGGGTGGTACGCCCGGGCGGGATAGTGGCGTTTAGTACCCTGGCACACGGCTCGATGCCAGAACTGCGTCAGGCGTGGCGAGCGGTTGATGACCGGGAGCATGCCAACCGTTTTTTGCCCGTGGAACAGCTGGAAAGCGCCCTGGATGGCTGGAATGTTGACTACCAGTCTCATGCCATCACGCTGTGGTTTAACGACGCGCTAAGCGCCATGCGCTCGCTGAAAGGCATCGGCGCGACGCATTTGCATGATGGCCGCGACCAGCGCTTACTTACCCGTTCACAGTTGCACCAGGTGCAGTTAGCCTGGCCCCAGCAGCAGGGGAGATATCCGCTGACCTATCATCTATTTTTGGGAGTGATTCAACGTGACTAGCACGTATTTTGTCACCGGGACAGACACCGAAGTGGGTAAAACTATTGCCAGCTGCGCGCTGCTCCAGGCGGCGGGGTTGTTGGGATTACGAACCGTCGGCTATAAGCCCGTGGCGTCCGGTAGTGAAATAACGGCTGAAGGACTGCGCAACAGCGATGCGCTGGCTCTACAGCGCAATAGCGTTGTAGCCGTGGATTATGCAGCCATCAATCCGTATACCTTCGCGGAACCTACTTCACCGCATATCATCAGTGCTGACGAAGGGCGCCCCATTCAGGCCTCCGTGATGTCTGCGGGATTACGCACGCTGGAAGAGCAGGCTGAATGGGTACTGGTAGAAGGCGCGGGCGGATGGTTTACGCCGCTTTCGCCAACACTGAGTTTTTCTGACTGGGTAAAAGCGGAGCAACTGCCGGTGATTCTGGTGGTTGGCGTTAAGCTTGGTTGCATCAATCACGCCATGCTGACCGCTCAGGCGGTGCAGCAGGCCGGACTGACCCTTGCCGGATGGGTCGCCAATGATGTGACGCCGCCTGGAAAACGTCATGCAGAATATATGGCGACGCTCAGGCGTGTGCTTGCGGCACCGCTGCTGGGGGAAATTCCCTGGCTGGCAGAAAAGCCGGAGCAGGCATCAACAGGGCATTATATCGATCTTAGCGCTTTGTCTGCGTTGTCCCCCAGTCGTTAATTAGCGGGTCGCCGAACGGTGTTATTTGCCCCTGCGCTACGTTACGCCCACGGTGTAACAAGCAATAGCAATCGGCGACCCGTCGAATAAACGGCAGGCTCTGCTCCGCGAGCATAATGGCGATGCCAAGTTCCTGGCTTAGCTTGACAATCAGATTACCCAGCCTGTGGATATAAGCCTGACCACTTCCTCGCGTGGGTTCATCGAGGATCAGCAGGCGCGGGCGTGTGACCAGCGCGCTGGCGAGCGCAAGCTGGTGCTGATTTTCCTCCGACAATGCCACTCCTTTGACCTGACGCAGTTCGAAAAGCTGTGGAAACAGGCGGTAAATATCGCTGCTGTTCATCGTTTCGCTTTCTTCAACCGCCTGACGCGCAATATGCAGATTTTCCTCGACCGTTAGTTGTGAAAAAATCCGTCTCTCTTGTGAGACGTAGTTAATACCCAGCGCAATGCGATTTGCCGTCGGAATCGGACTCAGGTCGCGCGGCGGTGCGCCAGCCTGATGCCAGAACATGGTTCCGCTTTCAATCGGTAAATTGCCGATAATGCAATTGGCAAGCGTAGTCTTTCCCATCCCCGGAAGCCCCAGCACGCCAGTACATTTGCCGGGCAGCAGGTCGAGATCCACATCCCACAATGAGTGTTGATTGCCGTAATAGTGATTCACTGCGCGAAGACTCAACATAGATTTCTCCATCATGATGTTATCGGCCCCACTAACAGGTCGTCGGAAGAAACCTGCAATTCTCTTGCCAGAAGCGGGATTCGTGGTAGAAACAGCGTGATAGCATACTAAAAACGCAAAAAAGTCCGGTTCATCAGATGGGAAGGGCTGTTTTGTGCACATTGCCAGTGCCTGGCGGTATCGTGATGGTGCAGGCAGGAAAATGATGAAAATGCGAGCAAGATCCCGGCCATTCCAGGTTGCTTCGTTAGCTGATAAATATCAAAAAATAGCGATAATTTTTTTTTATGCCTGCGGAAAAGAAAGTCAGGGTGTTTTTGCCAGGCTACAGTCCATACGGGCTGGAGGCAGTTATCCACTATTCCTGTGGATAACCTTGTGTATTAGAGTTAGAAAACACAATGTAAGCGAGAGAAGACGCGGGTTGCGACTAAATTGATGCGAAAGACGGCTTGTGATAATAATCATTAAATTACAGAAAGTTAGATAAAAGCAATGGCTGTCGCAGAAGTGTCATGTGTTGCCACAAAACTTTCATCGGGTAGCTTGACAAATGTTAAAAAAGTCATTGCTTTGGGGATAACACGTTTTTACTGGTGTTTTATCTTGTCTCTGGCCAAATTTTAGCCTGTAGTCACGCTCGTTCAGATGGCGTATCAGAAATATTCTGGCGTGTTACTGTTTTTTCATCCAGTATTTTTTACTGGCAAAATATACCACTGCGAGTAAAATTACACACCTGCCCGCCCATTGCTTCAGGTAGCTGCTCATGAGTAAACCGTTCAAACTTAATTCCGCTTTTAAACCCTCTGGCGATCAGCCTGAGGCAATTCGCCGTCTGGAAGAAGGGCTGGAGGATGGTCTGGCGCATCAGACGCTACTGGGGGTGACGGGGTCTGGGAAAACATTCACCATCGCTAACGTGATTGCGGACTTGCAGCGTCCTACCATGGTGCTGGCCCCCAATAAGACGCTTGCTGCTCAGCTGTACGGTGAGATGAAAGAGTTCTTCCCGGATAACGCGGTGGAGTATTTCGTCTCTTACTACGACTATTATCAGCCGGAAGCCTACGTACCCAGTTCTGACACCTTCATCGAGAAAGATGCTTCGGTCAACGAACATATTGAGCAGATGCGCCTGTCGGCAACCAAAGCGCTGCTGGAGCGTCGGGATGTCGTCGTCGTGGCCTCCGTTTCCGCTATCTATGGTTTGGGCGATCCGGATCTGTACCTGAAGATGATGCTGCATCTGACGGTAGGGATGATTATCGATCAACGCGCGATCCTGCGCCGCCTTGCGGAACTGCAATACACCCGCAACGATCAGGCATTTCAGCGCGGGACCTTCCGTGTGCGTGGTGAAGTGATCGACATTTTCCCGGCTGAATCCGACGACATCGCGCTGCGTGTGGAACTGTTTGATGAAGAGGTTGAACGCTTATCGCTGTTTGACCCGCTCACCGGGCAGGTCGAATCCACGATTTCGCGCTACACCATCTATCCTAAAACGCACTACGTGACGCCGCGCGAACGTATCGTGCAGGCGATGGAAGAAATCAAAGTTGAGCTGGCAGAGCGGCGTAAAATTCTGTTGGCAAATAACAAATTGTTGGAAGAACAGCGGTTAAGCCAGCGTACACAGTTCGATTTGGAAATGATGAATGAGCTGGGTTACTGCTCGGGGATTGAAAACTACTCCCGCTATCTGTCCGGGCGTGGCCCCGGTGAGCCGCCGCCGACGCTGTTTGATTACCTGCCTGCCGACGGTCTTCTGGTGGTGGATGAATCCCACGTCACAATCCCGCAAATTGGCGGCATGTATCGCGGAGACCGGGCGCGTAAAGAGACCCTGGTCGAATACGGATTCCGTCTGCCCTCGGCGCTGGATAACCGTCCGCTCAAATTTGAAGAGTTTGAGGCGTTGGCTCCACAAACCATCTACGTTTCAGCGACGCCGGGTAACTATGAGCTGGAGAAATCTGGTGATGAAGTGGTCGATCAGGTAGTACGACCAACCGGCCTGTTGGATCCGGTCATTGAAGTGCGTCCGGTGGCGACGCAGGTTGACGATCTGCTGTCGGAGATCCGCACCCGTGCGGCGATTAACGAACGTGTGCTGGTCACTACGCTCACCAAACGCATGGCGGAGGACCTCACCGAATATCTCGAAGAACACGGTGAGCGGGTGCGCTATCTGCACTCTGACATCGATACCGTGGAACGCATGGAAATCATTCGTGACCTGCGTCTGGGCGAGTTTGACGTGCTGGTGGGTATCAACCTGTTACGTGAGGGTCTGGACATGCCTGAAGTCTCGCTGGTGGCGATTCTGGACGCAGACAAAGAAGGGTTCCTGCGTTCTGAACGTTCGCTGATCCAGACCATTGGTCGTGCGGCGCGTAACATCAACGGTAAGGCTATTCTTTACGGCGACAAAATTACCGCCTCAATGGCCAAAGCGATTGGTGAAACTGAACGTCGTCGTGAGAAACAGCAGCTTTACAACGAAGAACACGGCATTACGCCGCAGGGGCTGAATAAGAAAGTGGTCGATATTCTGGCGCTGGGTCAGAATATTGCGAAGACCAAGGCGAAAGGCAAAGGGAAGTCACGCGCAGGTGCGAAGTCTGAGGTTGTCGAACTGGATATGACGCCAAAAGCGCTGCAGCAGAAGATTCACGAGCTGGAAGGACAAATGATGCAGCATGCGCAGAATCTTGAATTTGAAGAGGCCGCGACGATCCGCGACCAGTTGCATCAGTTGCGCGAGCTGTTTATCGCGGCGTCTTAACGCGATGTTGAAGGTGGGGGAGACCTGTCATCCGGCCTGGAAACGTCAAGGTTGTGTATGCCTGATAAGCGTCAGCGCCATCAGGCAAATTCGCTCAGCCTAACGCCTGTACCGCTTTTTCCAGCGCGCTATGCAATAGCTGGCGATCATGGCGGTAGGGAATATCGCTGGCTTCCAGCACTTCCTGAATGACAACGCGATTGGTAACGGTGGAAACATCCACTTTCGGGCCCACAACTACGGCATCAATCACTTTCTTGCCAACATACTGTTCAATGATTGCCAGCTTATCGTTGAGTGTCAAGCTGGCTGCTGGCAGGCTTAACTCGCGGCCGAGATTACCGATGTAGACCATCGGGGCCGGCGTGCGACGTAACGCCTGCGCCAGATCGTCGAGCAGCAGGATCGGCATCAGACTGGTGTAAAAACTGCCTGGCCCTATCAGAATCAAATCCGCTTCGGCGATAGCTTCAACCGCTTCCCGCGTGGTGGGGACTTTTGGCGACAGCATCAGCTCCTGAGGAGGGATAGTGAGCTGATCGATATTCACTTCGCCATAGACTTCATGCCCCTGATCGTCGATAGCCATCAGATCCACTGGCAGCTCCGACATCGGAATTAAATGCGCATCGACCTTCAGCAGGTTACGAATTAAATTGATGGCTTCTAAAGGCCGCACGCTGAGGTGATCGAGTGCCTTTAACATCAGATTTCCGAGGTTATGCCCGGAAAGTTCGCCATTTCCGCCAAAACGATACTCAAACATAGCGGATGCGACGCTGGGCTGGGTAATTAACTGGTTGAGACAGTTACGCATGTCTCCCCAGGCGATCCCGCCTTCAGAGCGACGAATACGGCCTGTCGAGCCGCCGTTATCGGTCGTGGTGACGATACCCGTCAGGCGTGAGCCTAAAGGGGAAAGTGAGGAAAGAACGCGTCCTAATCCATGCCCTCCGCCGAGAGCGACAACGCGGTCCAAATCTGCCAGGGTGCGAGTGCGCATAGAGTTTCCTGATATCAATTGATCGGCGCTACAGTACCGTAAATAGCGTGTTTTCAGCAATTATCCAGTTGGCATCTGGCGAAATTTATTATCTGCGATCTACCCCTTTCTGACGATATCGACCTGACGGCAAGATGATGTATATCAATGCAAAACTATGGTTTTTGCTTATTCTGTAGCGAAAATGCACGATCGCGTCGCTATATACATATTTATATAGCGAAAGTGTACATGGCAAAAGCGTCATTTACACGCTAGTATCGGCATAACCACAATGTACTCGAAGTATGACGAGTATAAACACTCTAGCCTCTGCACCTGGGTCAAATGATACGGTGCTTTGGCCGTGACAATACTTGAATAAGTTTGTCACCAGGGCGCAGGAAGAAATGACTACGTCTCCCGTATTTGGAAAGGTGTACATGGGCTCTCAACTTACCGATGCTTTCGCGCGTAAGTTTTACTACTTACGTTTGTCGATTACAGATGTGTGTAACTTTCGTTGCACCTACTGCCTGCCGGATGGCTATAAGCCCGGCGGGGTCACCAATAACGGCTTTTTAACCGTTGATGAAATTCGTCGTGTCACGCGTGCGTTCGCCAGTCTGGGAACGGAGAAAGTGCGTCTGACAGGTGGCGAACCTTCATTGCGTCGCGACTTTACCGACATCATCGCCGCCGTGCGTGAAAACGACGCCATCCGTCAGATTGCGGTGACCACCAATGGTTATCGTCTGGCGCGCGATGCCGCCGTCTGGCGCGATGCCGGGCTAACCGCGCTAAACGTCAGCGTCGACAGCCTGGATGCCCGTCAGTTTCATGCCATTACCGGGCAGGACAAGTTTCAGCAGGTGATGGCAGGTATTGACGCCGCCTTTGATGCGGGTTTTGAAAAAGTGAAAGTCAACACCGTGCTGATGCGCGACGTAAACCATCATCAGCTGGACACCTTCCTGGCCTGGATCCAACCACGGCCGATCCAACTGCGTTTTATTGAACTGATGGAAACAGGCGAGGGCAGCTCGCTCTTCCGTAAACACCATATCTCCGGCCAGGTACTGCGCGATGAGCTGCTGCGCCGCGGCTGGATTCATCAGATCCGACAGCGCAGCGACGGCCCGGCTCAGGTTTTCTGCCATCCTGACTATGTTGGCGAAATTGGTCTGATCATGCCTTATGAGAAAGACTTCTGCTCTACCTGCAACCGTCTACGCGTTTCCTCTGTCGGTAAGCTTCATCTGTGTTTATTCGGTGAAGGTGGCGTTAGCCTGCGTGATTTGCTGGAAGATGACGCTCAGCAGTCGGCGCTGGAAGAACGCATTTCAGCTGCGCTGCTGGAGAAAAAACAGACCCATTTCTTACATCAGAACAATACCGGTATTACGCAAAACTTATCTTACATTGGCGGCTGATCGCTAAAAGGAGTTTTTCATGAGTCAGGTAAGCGCTGAATTTATCCCGACACGCATTGCTATTCTTACTGTTTCCAATCGTCGTGGTGAAGAAGATGACACCTCCGGCCATTATCTGCGTGACTCGGCGCAAGAAGCGGGTCATCAAATAGTCGACAAGGCGATTGTCAAAGAGAACCGTTACGCCATCCGCGCCCAGGTTTCAGCCTGGATTGCCAGTGACGACGTGCAGGTTGTGCTCATCACCGGCGGCACCGGGTTAACCGAAGGGGACCAGGCGCCGGAAGCGCTGCAACCGTTGTTCGACAGAGAAGTTGAAGGGTTCGGCGAAGTCTTCCGTATGTTGTCGTTTGAAGAGATTGGCACCGCGACGCTGCAATCCCGGGCGATTGCCGGAGTCGCCAATAAAACGCTGATTTTCGCCATGCCGGGGTCGACCAAAGCGTGTCGTACCGCCTGGGAAAATATTATTGCGCCGCAGCTTGATGCCCGTACGCGTCCGTGTAATTTCCACCCACATTTGAAGAAATAAGTATGTCGCAACTGACTCATATTAACGCCGCTGGCGAAGCGCATATGGTGGATGTCTCCGCCAAAGCGGAAACGGTACGCGAGGCGCGTGCCGAAGCCTTTGTTACCATGCGTAGTGATACGCTGGCGATGATTATCGATGGCAGTCACCATAAGGGCGATGTATTCGCCACGGCGCGTATTGCGGGTATTCAGGCCGCCAAACGGACCTGGGATCTTATCCCGCTGTGTCATCCGCTGATGCTGAGCAAGGTGGAAGTCAATCTGCACGCCGAGCCTGAGCACAACCGCGTACGCATTGAAACGCTGTGTCGCCTGACCGGGAAAACCGGTGTCGAAATGGAAGCGTTAACGGCTGCCTCCGTAGCGGCGTTGACTATCTACGATATGTGTAAAGCGGTGCAAAAGGATATGGTGATTGGTCCGGTGCGTCTGCTGGCAAAAAGCGGCGGCAAATCCGGAGATTTTAAGGTGGATGCGCATGATTAAGGTTCTCTTCTTTGCTCAGGTACGCGAACTGGTAAATACCGATGCGTTAGAGGTCGCCGCCGAGTTTGCAACGGTAGAAGCGCTGCGTAAGCATCTTGCGGCAAAAAGCGATCGCTGGGCGTTGGCGCTGGAAGACGGTAAGCTGCTGGCGGCGGTAAACCAGACGCTGGTCGATTTTGACCATACCCTTAACGCGGGTGACGAAGTGGCTTTCTTCCCACCGGTAACCGGAGGCTAAGATGGCTGAAACGCGAATTGTTGTTGGCCCTGCGGCGTTTCGTGTCGGGGATGAATATCCCTGGCTGGCCGAACGTGACGAGGACGGCGCGGTGGTCACTTTCACCGGGAAAGTCCGCAACCACAATCTCGGCGATAGCGTGCAGGCGTTAACGCTGGAACACTATCCAGGGATGACCGAAAAAGCGCTGGCGGAGATTGTCGACGAAGCGCGTTCGCGCTGGCCGCTGGGACGAGTAACAGTGATTCATCGCATTGGCGAACTGTGGCCGGGTGACGAAATCGTTTTTGTTGGCGTGACCAGCGCGCATCGTAGCAGTGCGTTTGATGCCGGGCAGTTCATTATGGATTACCTGAAAACCCGCGCGCCGTTCTGGAAGCGCGAGGCCACGCCGGAAGGTGAACGTTGGGTTGATGCTCGCGACAGCGATAAGCAGGCGGCAAAACGCTGGTAGAGTAGTACACTTGTGTTAGGCTCATACTGATTCAGGAGATTGTCATGGACCGATTCCCACGATCCGATTCTATTGTGCAGGCGCGTTCCGGTCTGCAAACCTATATGGCGCAGGTCTATGGCTGGATGACTTGCGGGCTGTTGCTGACGGCGTTTATCGCCTGGTATGCGGCAAATACGCCTGCGGTGATGATGTTTGTTTTCTCCAGCAAAATCACCTTCTTTGGCCTGATCATCGCCCAACTGGCGCTGGTGTTTGTCCTGTCTGGCATGGTGCAAAAGCTTAGCGCGGGTGTGGCGACCACGCTATTTATGCTCTACTCGGCGTTAACCGGTCTGACGCTATCAAGCATTTTCATTGTCTATACCTATTCGTCTATCGCCAGTACCTTTGTGGTCACCGGCGGGATGTTCGGTATCATGAGTTTGTACGGCTACACCACCAAGCGCGATCTGAGCGGCTTCGGCAATATGCTGTTTATGGCGCTGATTGGTATTGTGCTGGCCTCGCTGGTTAACTTCTGGCTGAAGAGTGAAGCGTTGATGTGGGCGGTGACGTACATAGGGGTGATTGTGTTTGTCGGCCTGACCGCCTATGACACGCAGAAGCTGAAAAATATCGGTGAGCAGATCGATCTGCGCGACAGTTCCAACTTGCGTAAATACGCTATTCTTGGGGCGTTAACGCTGTATCTGGACTTCATTAACCTGTTCCTGATGCTGCTGCGTATCTTCGGCAATCGTCGTTAATTTTCCGCTACCGGATGGCGTAAGCCGCCATCCGGTGAATTATTTCGCCATCGCCTTCTCGTTTTTTACCCGCAACTTTTTTGCCCGACTCTCCAGCAGCAAATAACACACCAGTGCCAGAAGTAGCGGAATAAAATAGTACAACACGCGATACGCCAGCAGAGCGGCAATAATCGTTCCCTGAGACGTTTTTTCTCCTGCCAGCAGCGCCATAAAGACCGCTTCCAGCACGCCGATCCCCGCCGGAATATGCACGATTACGCCGGCAATACTGCTCACCAGCAGCACGCCCAGCACGAAGAAATAATCGATATTCTGACCGAGCAACAACCAGATAATCGCCCCCATTACCATCCAGTTAGCACTGGATATCGCCATTTGCGCGAGGGCAAATTTCCAGGAGGGTAGCACCAGCTTTTGGCCCTTGATGGTGATGTGTCGATGCTTAGCGAAGGCGCAAAACCACAGATAAACGACAATAATCAGCAGCAGCGCTACGCCTAAAATACGCAGCGTACCTTCATCGATATACCAGTGTGCGGGCAGTTCAACGATGCCGAAGGTAAAAATAAAACCGCCCAGCAGAATATAGCCCAACCAGTTGGTGGTAATGCTCAGCGAAAAAATGCGGGTGATTGTGCTCCCCGGTAATCCGAGGCGAGAGTAGAGCCGATAGCGCATCCCAATACCGCCTACCCAGGTGCTTAACGTCAGGTTGAAGGCGTAACAGATAAACGACACCAGCATGACCTGACGTTTTGCCAGCTTATGGCCGCAATAATAGCGTCCGAGCAGGTCATAACAGCCGTAAAGCAAATAACTGACAATCACCAGCCCCACGGCGCTGAGCAGGGCAATCCGGTTGTAATCGCGGATGACCGTCCACACCTCCTGCCAGTTGACTTTGCTGGCATAAACCACCAGCAATACGATGACCGCAATAAAAAACAGCCATGTAAGGATCTTTTTCGCTAATCGCCAGCGTCGGTGGCTTTTTGCCATCAGGATTTTCCTCCTGCATCCTCAGTTGGAATACGATCCTGCGTTTCCAGCGTGGGCTGTGCGGGCGGCTCTACCTCAGCCAGATGCGGGGTATGCGCCGGTAGCCAGCCGACCAGAGCCGGGAAGTGGCGTAAAAAGTGGAACGCCAGTACGCTTTTGGTCAGGTTCCACCAGGTGCGCTTGGGCAGCATGGATTCATCAACACGCTTGCAGTCCTGCGCAATGATAGGGTTCAGGTTGTCACGTAAAGTCTGGTTAAACGTGCGGTCATGAATAATCAGATTTGCCTCCAGATTGAGCGACAGGCTCAGGGGGTCGAGATTGCTGGAACCGACCGTTGCCCAATGGTCATCCATCAGTGCCACTTTGCCGTGCAGAGGCCTACGCCGGTATTCATAAACATGGACGCCGCCTTTAACCAGATAGTTGTACAGCAGGCGGGCGCCAACTTTTACAATCGGCATATCCGGTTCACCCTGGACGATGAGTTTTACCCGCACGCCGCGTCTCGCTGCTTTACGCAGGGCATGCAGCAGGCGATAGCCCGGAAAGAAATAGGCATTGGCAATAATCACTTCCCGCCTTGCCTGGGTTAGCATTTTCAGATAGTGGCGTTCAATATCATCACGATGTTCTTCATTATCACGCCAGACAAACAGTGCCTGTGCTTCGCCGGGATGATGATTATCGACGGCCCGATGATGACGTCGCCACCAGCGTCGTACTGCGCTTTGCCCCGGTAAGTTCTCCAGCACGAATGTCAGGATATCAGCCACAACAGGGCCTTCAACGCGAACGGCGTAATCCTGCTTGGCCTCCGGGCCGTAATCAGACATATGTTCAGCGGAATAATTGATGCCGCCGACAAAAGCAACACGATCGTCAATGACCACTATTTTGCGATGCATTCGGCGAAAGAGATTGGTGCGCATACCGAACAGGCGCGGACGTGGATCGTAGTAGCGGAAGACAACGCCGGCTGTGGTCAGCTCTTCAACAAAACGGTCGCTAAGATCCGGCGAGCCGTAGCCATCCAGCAGCACCTCTGCTTTGATTCCTCGCCGGGCGGCTTCGAGCAACGCGGCATGCAGCTGTTTTCCTACCGCATCTTCAAACCAGATAAAGGTCTCAAGGATAATTTTTTGTTGCGCCTGTTTAATGGCGTCAAAAACGGCGGGGTAGAATTGATCGCCGTTTTCCAGCAGTTGAATTTGATTGCCTTCACGCCAGCCATATTTCATAAATGAATCTCCGCACTCAGAGGGGCATGATCGGACAAATGTCGCCAGTGACGCAGCGCTAGCGTCGTTGGGGTACTGGCATTCGCGTTTTTCACATAGATCCTGTCCAGACGCAGCAGGGGAAACTGCACCGGAAATGTGCGTGCTGGGCGACCGTGGGCGCGGGTAAAAATCTCGTCAAGTCCGGCTCTGGTTTTCAACGGGTGATTGGCCGTTTGCCGCCAGTCGTTGAAATCTCCAGCGATCACCACCGGTTCCGCGTCGGGCAGGGCATTGACCCAATCAGCCAGCATCGCAAGCTGGGCCTGGCGATGAGCTTCGCGTAAACCGAGATGCACACACATGACATGAATGGGGTGGGAGAGCATTGGTGGCGCGATACGGCAGTAAAGCACCCCGCGCTTTTCACTCGCGCCGACCGACACATCACGATTTTCATCATGTTCAATGGGATAACGCGATAGCACCGCATTACCGTGATGCCCCTGCGGGTACACAGCATTACGCCCATAGGCGAAGTCGCTCCACATTGTGTCCGCCAGAAATTCGTAGTGGGTGGTATCCGGCCAGTTCTCAATGCGCAATGAGTGAGCTTCGTGCGCACCCATCACTTCCTGCAGGCATACAATGTCCGCACCAACCGTTCTGACGGCTTCCCTTAGCTCAGGCAAAATAAAACGCCGATTGAAGGCGGTGAACCCTTTGTGAGTATTAATGGTGAGCACATTGAATGAAAATTGAACTCCCGATCCGCTCATGAGCCTCCCGTTGGCGTCACTTCCTAAATAAAATAGTGTAGTCATCGTCACAAAAAGATGCAGTGTTGCGGAATTTTCCGTAAAGTCCGGTACTCTGAACAATTAGTTGAAAATCCTTCAGGAGAAAAGCCATGAGGTGGCAACAACGTGTTCGTGTCGCAACGGGTCTAAGTTGCTGGCAGATTGTGTTGCATTTACTGGTAGTGGCGTTGCTGGTAATGGGCTGGATGAGCGGCACGTTGGTGCGCGTCGGCCTGGGATTATGCGTCGTTTACGGCGTAACAGTTTTATTAATGCTGGCCTTGCAACGTCACCATGAACAGCGCTGGCGCGACGTAGCGGATGTGCTGGAAGAACTCACCACCACGTGGTATTTCGGTGCTGCGATGATCGTGCTGTGGTTACTGTCACGCGTGCTGCAAAACAACGTTTTGCTGGCACTGGCGGGGCTGGTGATCCTGGCCGGACCCGCCGTGGTCTCGCTGCTGGCGAAAGACAAAAAGCTACATCACCTTGCGTCGAAACATCGCATACGCCGCTGAGCCGGTTGTGGCCGCTATCACCAACAGCGGCCACAAACTTCCCCAGACAATCTGCAGACTCGCATCCTTCAGGTAAATCTGTTTCGTAATGTCCGTAAAATGGCGGATTGGGTTAATCCACGTCAGATTCTGTAACCACACCGGCATATTTTCGACCGGCGAGACGTAACCTGAGAGCAAAATCGCCGGCATCATAAACACAAACACGCCGATAAACGCCTGCTGCTGTGTCGCGCACAGCGATGAAATCAGCAAACCAAAGCCGACCAACGACAGCCCGTAAATCACCATCGTGAAATAGAACAGCCCCAGTGAACCGGCAAACGGAATGTCATAAGCCCAAATGCCGATTGCCAGCACAATGGTGGCCTGAAAGGTTGCCACAATTAGCGCGGGAACCGCTTTGCCGATGAAAATCTGCCAGGTGGTAAGCGGAGAGACCAGCAGCTGATCCAGCGTGCCTTGTTCGCGCTCACGGGCAACCGACAGCGAGGTGACGATCATTACGCCGATAGTGGTGATCATCGCGATCAGCGACGGTACTACGAACCATTTGTAATCCAGATTCGGGTTATACCAGTTACGCACGACCAGCTCGCTATTGTTTGGTTTCGGCTTGCCGTCCATCAGCTCCTGCTGATACGTCTTAACGATCTGCTGCAGGTAGTTGGCGGCAATTTGCGCGCTGTTGGAGTTACGCCCATCGAGGATAATTTGCATGGGTGCCTGCTGGAAGGTGTCCAGATTGCGCGAAAAGTTGGCCGGGAAGCGCACCAGCAGCAGGGCTTTTTGCGTGTCGATAGTCGGCTTAATTTCCTGGGGACTTTTAAGCAGCAGAACATGGGTAAAGGCGCTGGCGCGGGCGAAGCGTTGGGTTAACTCCACCGAATGTTTACCGTTGTCTTCGTTATAGATAGCGATCGTGGCGTTGGTCACTTCCAGAGTCGCCGCAAACGGGAACAGGATCACCTGAATCAGTACCGGTAAAATCAGAATGGCTCGCGTCTGCGGTTCGCGTAACAGCGATTGCAGCTCTTTGCGAATTAACGTCCATAAGCGATGAAACATGCCCGTCCCCTTAATCCAGCCGACGTTTGGTTTTAAGCCACGTCAGGCCAATAAACATTACCGCCGAAGCGATTAAAAACAGCACGTTGATAATTAGCACCACAGGAATATTTCCCGCCAGAAACAGGCTTTGCAGGGTGCTGACGAAATAACGCGCCGGAATAATGTAGGTTACCGCCCGGATAATCGCGGGCATGCTGTCTATCTGGAAGATAAAACCTGACAGCATAATCGAGGGCAGGAAAGCGGCGTTCAGCGCCACCTGAGCGGCGTTAAACTGGTTGCGGGTAATAGTCGAAATCAACAGGCCCATGCCGAGCGTACTCAGCAGAAACAGGCTGGTAATGAAAAACAGGATTAGCAGCGAGCCGCGATAGGGCACGCCGAGAATAAATACCGACACCAGCATACACAGCAGCATCGCCAGCATGCCGAGAAAATAATAGGGGATCAGTTTACACAGCAGCAGCTCTACGCGGGTGACTTCGGTAGAAAGCAGCGCCTCCATGGTTCCGCGTTCCCATTCGCGCGCCACTACTAATGAGGTGAGGATCGCGCCAATGACCGTCATTATAATTGTTACCGCTCCGGGAATAATAAAATGCTGGCTGATGGCTGCCGGGTTAAACCAGTAGCGGGTCTGCACGTCGATCAAGGGCTTGAATGATTCTCCACGATCTTCCGCCCGCTGTTGTTGCCAGATCTGCCAAATACCTTCGACATAACCCTGCACAAAGTTGGCAGTATTGGGTTCGCTGCCGTCGGTGATCACCTGGATCGGCGCCACGTCGTTTGGTCGCGCCATCTGCTGGGCGAAATCCACTGGGATCACCACCAGCCCGCGAATGCGCCCGGCCTGCATTTTCTCAATCAATTCCTGACGGTTATCGCTGATAGTGGCGTCAATATACGGCGAGCCGGTCATGGTATGGGTAAAATCCAGCGCCTCTTCGCTTTGCTGTTCGAGCAAAATCCCTACCCGTAGCTTGCTGGAGTCGAGGTTGATCCCGTAGCCGAAAATAAACAGCAGCAGCAACGGGATCACCACCGCAATCAGCCAACTGCTGGGATCGCGGACGATCTGGCGGGTTTCTTTCACGCACAGCGCGCGTACGCGACGCCAGGAGAGAGCGGAATTACTCATGCGCGTGCTCCTTATCCCAGTCATTGATTAGCGTGATAAACGCCTGTTCCATCGTCGGATCCGGCGTGTCGTTGTCGGCAGCCTGAGCTTTCAGGTCGTCCGGCGTACCGCTGGCAATCAGTTTGCCGCGATACACCAGCCCGATGCGATCGCAGTACTCCGCCTCGTCCATAAAGTGGGTAGTCACCATTACCGTGACACCTTTTTCCACCATGCTGTTGATATGCAGCCAGAACTCGCGGCGAGTGAGAGGATCGACCCCGGAAGTGGGTTCATCGAGGAACAAAATATCCGGTTCATGCATCAGCGAGCAGGCCAGCGCCAGGCGCTGCTTAAAGCCCAGCGGCAGTTCGTCGGTGGCGTGAGACGCGATGCTTTTCAGACCGAATGCCTCGCTCATACGATCGATTTTCTCCTTCTGTGCCCGACCGCGCAGGCCGTAGACGCCGGAGAAAAAGCGCAGGTTCTGCTCAACGGTCAGGTTGCCGTACAGCGAGAATTTTTGCGCCATATAACCCAGATGCTGGCGCGCTTTGCCGGAGCTGACCTTCAGGTCCATGTCCAGCACCAGCGCTTTGCCATACGTGGGAACCAGCAGGCCGCACATCATTTTAAAGGTCGTGGATTTGCCTGCGCCGTTGGGTCCTAGCAGGCCAAAAATCTCGCCGCGCTGCACGGCAAAGTCTACGTGGTCGGTCGCGGCAAAATCGCCAAATTTCTTGGTCAGCGCTTTGGCTTCGATCACCGTTTCGCCAGGCGTGCCTTCTACGGTATGCAGGATAGCGCCCAGTGGGGACTCCGATGTCCCGGCTCCGCCGAGTAAATCGATAAAAGCATCCTCGAAACGGGGGGCGGTTTCGTTGATGGTTACTTCCGGCATGCCGTCAGCGCGTTGAATCTGCTGAACTGTCACGTCCTTTTTCAGGATTAAACGGACGGATTTCCCCTGAATCATCCCGTCGCTGACCAGCGGCAGTTTTAACGCGCGTTGCAGCAGTCGGCGGTTATTTTCCTGCGGACTGCTCATCAGGAAGCTTCGACCCGCCATGGTTTGCGTCAGCTGAGTGGGATCGCCCTGGTACAACAGCTCACCTTCGTTCATCAGCAGTACATCACGACATTGCTCTGCTTCATCCAGGTACGACGTACTCCAGAGGATCAGCATACCGTCCCCGGCCAGCTCATGAACCATTTGCCACAATTCGCGACGGGAAATTGGGTCGACACCCACACCTGGCTCATCCAGCAGCAGCACTTTGGGTTCGCCGACCAGCGTACAGGCCAGCCCGAGCTTTTGTTTCATGCCGCCGGAAAGTTTGCCGGCCAGTCGTCCGGTAAATGGCCCCAGCGAGGTAAATTCCAGTAACCGGGCAAAGGTTTTTTCTCGCGTTTCACCGGTGACGCTGCGCAAATCGGCATAGAGATTGAGGTTCTCCATGACGGTCAAATCTTCATACAGACCAAATTTCTGCGGCATATAGCCCAGCACCGCATGCAGCGCGCTGTCGTCCTTGATGGGATCAAAACCAATCACCGCAGCACTTCCGGCATCGGGTTTTAACAATCCCGCCAGCATGCGCATCAGCGTGGTTTTCCCCGCGCCGTCCGGTCCGACAAGTCCGGTCACGTAGCCCGCATGCACGGTACAGTCGAGCGGGGCGACGGCGGGTTTTTCCATTCCGGCAAAGTTTTTTGTCAGCCCTTTGAGCGTAATAACGGCATCATTCATGCCGTGCCTCGTCACTGAATTTGATCGTTACCGGCATTCCCTGGCGTAGCGCATCGTCCGCGTCGGTCACCACAATACGCAGGCGATAAACCAGATCGGTGCGCAGGTCAGGAGTCTCAACTGTTTTCGGCGTAAACTCGGCAGTAGGCGACACGAAGCCGATTTTACCGTGATACGGTTTGTCCGGACGGCCATCGGTGTAGAGCAGGATTTCGCGTCCCGGTTGGGCCTGGCTCAGATTCCGCTCATCTACGTAGGCGCGAACCCAAACCGGACGCGTAAGCGACAACGTCAGTACCGTGCCTCCTTCGTTCAGCATGCTACCAGGTTCCACCGCACGGGTGAGTAGTGTGCCGTCAGACGGGGAGATTAGCGTGGTGTCGTGTAAATTGAGCTCTGCCTGCGCAAGCTGGGCCTGAGCTTGTTCGAGCGTGGCTTTCGCCTGTTCAATGTCCTGTACACGATTACCGCTGCGATACTGGGTAAGTTTGTCCTGCGCAGATTTCAGCGAAGCCTGCGCCTGATCGCGTGATGAACGGGCATTTTCCAGATCGTTGGCGGAGATGGTGCGGCTTTTCCACAATCCTACCTGCCGATTATAAAAGTTCTGCGCGTAATCATAGGCGGCCTGCGCCTGTTTGACAGCCGCTGCTGCCTGGGCAATCTCTTCTGTGCGATACCCGGCCAGCATCAGATCGTATTGCGCCTGGGCGGCGGCAACATTGGCTTTCGCCTGCATTAACGCGTTTTCATATGGGGCGTGATCCAGTTCACCCAGCACCTGACCGGCTGTAATAGCATCGCCTTCGTCAACCGCCAGTGAGGCCAGCCTGCCGCCAACGCGAAAACTCAGGTTGACGCTACGGATATCGACATTGCCGTACAACGTCAGGCCGTTATCTTGCCGACTTTGATACCACCACGTTCCACCGGCAATCACGGCAACGAGGGCCGCGATAACCAGCCCGAGCACGACAGGTTTTTTCATGACTCCAGACTCCTTTGCGTTAAACCTTGCAGAATAAGATCGATGTGACAGGTGATCGTTTGGTCAATCAGCGCGCTTTTATCTTCATCAAATTGTGACCAACCTGTACGCAACAGAATGGTTTCTTTCCCAAGACGAAAGGCCAGCACCTCGCCGAGGATGGCGTGGGTGTGCAGAATCATTTGGGTATCGTTGGCATCGCCGCCTGTATAAGCAGCAATCAGGCGTGTTAAGTGTGTATGCAGCGGATTGATAACCTGGTCGTGCACCAGTTGATAAGCCGCGGTGGGTGAAAGCTGTTCGCGCGAGATAAATTTGCTCAGATTTACGGTGTCTTCCTGGGTGAGCAGCGTGATCATATTTTTGCAGGCGCGCAGGATCAATTCGCGCATTGCGCCACGATCCGGCTTTGGCTGGGCAAACAAACGCTCAGCTTCTTCAGCGTGCGGGCGAAACTGTGAGCCGATAAAATCCGCAATCCACTGGGCACAGGCGAGATACAAATCCTCTTTTGAGCCAAAATAGTAGGTGATAGCCGCAATATTTTGCCCGGCTTGCGCAGCGATATCGCGCGTGGTGGCATGCAGACCATACTCGCCAAACTGTGCCAACGCGGCGGCAATAAGCTGATTTTTTGCCTGTTCACCTTTGGTTGTCATGGTGGGTGTATTCATGGCACGACTCTGATCTTAATCAATCGATTGATTAAGATTATGACTGATGTGCAACCTTGTCCAGTCCGGGGCGTTATTTTCCTCAGCAGGGATAATTTATGCGGCACATCACAAAAACTGCTACACTCCGCCCCTTCATGACATTGTGGTTTTTGTCATCTCTATTGTATGTATCTCCCTGAAAACGACACCGGTAACGGTCAGGGCGGTTCGGAGTTGTTATGTCTTTTGATTCCCTTGGTTTAAACCCTGATATTTTACGTGCCGTTGCCGAACAGGGTTACCGTGAACCTACCCCTATTCAGCAGCAGGCAATCCCTGCCGTGCTGGAAGGCCGCGATCTGATGGCCAGCGCCCAGACCGGTACGGGGAAAACGGCAGGTTTTACCCTGCCGCTGTTGCAGCACCTGATTACTCATCAGCCGCATGGTAAAAGTCGTCGTCCGGTGCGTGCGCTGATCCTCACGCCAACCCGCGAACTGGCGGCTCAGATTGGCGAAAACGTACGTGATTACAGTAAGTATCTGAACATCCGCTCGCTGGTGGTCTTTGGCGGCGTTAGTATCAACCCGCAGATGATGAAGCTGCGCGGTGGCGTGGATGTGCTGATTGCCACGCCTGGCCGTTTGCTCGATCTGGAACACCAGAATGCGGTGAAACTGGATCAGGTTGAGATCCTGGTACTCGATGAAGCTGACCGCATGCTGGATATGGGCTTCATTCACGACATTCGTCGCGTTCTGGCGAAGCTGCCGGCAAAACGCCAGAACCTGCTGTTCTCTGCAACGTTCTCTGACGATATTAAATCGCTGGCCGAAAAGCTGCTGCATAACCCGCTGGAAATTGAAGTGGCGCGTCGTAATACCGCGTCAGAGCAGGTGACTCAGCATGTGCATTTCGTGGATAAAAAACGCAAACGTGAACTGTTGTCGCAGATGATTGGTCAGGGCAACTGGCAGCAGGTGCTGGTGTTTACCCGTACCAAACACGGTGCGAACCATCTGGCGGAACAGCTGAATAAAGACGGCATCCGCAGCGCGGCGATCCACGGTAACAAATCTCAGGGAGCGCGTACCCGTGCGCTGGCCGATTTTAAATCCGGTGATATTCGCGTGCTGGTGGCGACCGATATTGCCGCGCGTGGCCTGGACATTGAAGAGTTGCCGCACGTAGTGAACTACGAGCTGCCAAACGTCCCGGAAGATTACGTGCACCGTATTGGTCGTACCGGCCGTGCGGCCGCCACTGGCGAAGCGCTGTCCCTGGTGTGTGTCGATGAACACAAGCTGCTGCGTGACATTGAGAAGCTGCTGAAAAAAGAGATCCCGCGTATTGCGACGCCAGGCTACGAGCCGGACCCATCCATCAAAGCCGAGCCGATCCAGAACGGTCGTCAGCAGCGTGGCGGTGGCGGTCGCGGTCAGGGTGGAGCCGGGCGTGGCCAGCAGCCGCGTCGTCAGGATGGCGGTGCGCCAAAAGCGAAACCGCGTAGCGGCGAAGGCAAACCGGCGGGCGATAAGCCTCGTCCACCGCGCCGTCCGCGCAAACCGTCTTCCGCGCAGTAATTGCGAGCCCGGCCGAAAGGTCGGGCTTTTCTTTTTGCGACACGTACCAGAAAGTGCCACAATAGTGGCTGTTTATACAGTATTTCAGGTTTTCTCATGGCACTAACGGCCGCGTTAAAAGCGCAAATCGCCGCCTGGTATAAGGCGCTTCAGGAACAGATCCCCGACTTTATCCCCCGTACGCCGCAACGGCAGATGATTGCCGACGTCGCGAAAACGCTGGCAGGTGAAGAAGGGCGGCATCTGGCGATTGAAGCGCCGACCGGAGTGGGGAAAACCCTGTCGTACCTGCTCCCCGGTATTGCCATCGCGCGTGAAGAACAAAAAACGCTGGTGGTCAGTACCGCCAATGTTGCTTTGCAGGATCAGATCTACAGCAAAGATTTACCGCTGTTGCGCAAAATTATCCCTGACCTACGTTTTACCGCCGCGTTTGGTCGCGGACGCTATGTTTGCCCGCGTAATTTAGCGGCGCTGGCCAGTACCGAACCCAATCAGCAGGATCTGCTGGCCTTTCTCGACGATGACCTGACGCCCAATAACCAGGAAGAACAAAAGCGCTGCGCCAGGCTAAAAGGCGATCTCGACAGTTACAAGTGGGACGGGCTGCGCGATCACACGGATATCGCCATCGATGACGGACTCTGGCAACGCCTGAGCACCGATAAAGCCAGCTGTCTGAATCGTAACTGTCACTACTATCGTGAGTGCCCCTTTTTTGTCGCCCGCCGCGAGATTCAGGAGGCTGAAGTGGTGGTGGCCAACCACGCGCTGGTGATGGCGGCTATGGAAAGCGAAGCTGTGTTGCCGGAGCCGAAAAATCTGCTGCTGGTCCTTGATGAAGGCCACCACCTGCCGGACGTCGCGCGTGATGCGCTGGAGATGAGCGCAGAAATCAGCGCCCCCTGGTATCGGCTCCAGCTGGATCTGTTCTGCAAATTAGTGGCGACCTGCCTGGAACAGTTTCGCCCGAAAACTACGCCGCCGCTGGCGAACGCCGAGCGTCTGAACGCTCACTGTGAAGAGTTGTATGAACTGATTTCATCGCTTAATAGCATTCTTAATCTGTATATGCCCGCTACTCAGGAGGCGGAACATCGCTTTGCGATGGGCGAACTGCCTGCAGAAGTGATGGAGATTTGTCAGCGTCTGGCGAAGCTAACGGAAATGCTGCGCGGTCTGGCGGAATTGTTTCTCAACGATCTCAGCGAAAAAACTGGCACGCACGATGTTGTGCGTCTGCATCGGGTTATTTTGCAGATGAACCGGGCGCTGGGCATGTTTGAGTCGCAAAGCAAACTGTGGCGGCTGGCATCGCTCGCGCAGTCGTCAGGCGCGCCGGTGAGTAAATGGGCGACGCGCGAGCTGCGTGACGGGCAAATCCACGTCTGGTTCCACTGCGTGGGGATCCGTGTGAGCGATCAGCTTGAACGCCTGCTGTGGCGTAGCGTCCCGCATATTATTGTCACTTCCGCAACGCTGCGCTCGCTCAACAGCTTCTCGCGTTTGCAGGAGATGAGTGGGCTGAAGGAAAAAGCAGGGGATCGGTTTGTCGCGCTGGATTCACCGTTTAATCACGTTGAACAGGGCAAAATCGTCATTCCGCAGATGCGCTACGAACCGTTAATTGATAACGAAGAGCAACATATCGCGGAAATGGCCGCCTATTTCCGCGAACAGCTGGAAAGCAAAAAGCATCAGGGGATGCTGGTGCTGTTTGCCAGCGGTCGGGCGATGCAGCGTTTTCTTGAGCACGTCACCGATCTGCGTCTGCTGTTGTTGGTGCAGGGCGATCAGCCGCGCTATCGACTGGTAGAGTTGCACCGCAAACGGGTGACCAACGGCGAGCGCAGCGTGCTGGTTGGGCTGCAATCTTTTGCTGAAGGTCTGGACTTGAAAGGCGACCTGCTGACCCAGGTGCATATTCACAAAATTGCATTTCCGCCGATCGACAGCCCGGTAGTGATCACCGAGGGCGAGTGGTTGAAAAGCCTGAATCGCTATCCTTTCGAGGTTCAAAGCCTGCCTGCGGCGTCATTCAATTTGATCCAGCAGGTTGGGAGACTCATTCGTAGCCACGGCTGCTGGGGAGAAGTGGTTATTTATGACAAACGTTTATTGACCAAAAATTATGGCAAGCGTTTACTGAACGCGTTACCCATATTTCCGATAGAGCAACCTGCTGTGCCAGACGTTATAGTAAAACCAAAAGAAAAAACGAAACCTACGCGTCGCCGTCGGCGTTAACGATGCGAGCAACAGGCAAGGAGTTATCGATGGATTACCGCAAAATCATAAAAGAGATTGGGCGAGGAAAAAATCACGCGCGTGACCTGGATAAGGATACTGCTCGCGGACTGTATACCCATATGTTGAACGGCGACGTACCGGAGCTTGAAATGGGCGGCGTACTGATTGCGCTACGTATTAAAGGCGAAGGCGAAGCGGAGATGCTGGGCTTTTACGAAGCAATGCAAAACCACACCCTTCGCCTGACCCCGCCGGTTGCCAAACCCATGCCGATTGTCATTCCCAGCTACAACGGCGCGCGCAAGCAGGCGAATTTGACGCCGCTGTTGGCGATTTTACTGCATAAGCTGGGCTTCCCGGTGGTGGTGCACGGCGTCAGCGAGGATCCTACCCGCGTGCTGACAGAAACCATTTTCGAGCTGATGGGGATTGCGCCGACGCGGCATGCCGGGCAGGCACAGGCAAAGCTGGATGGTCATCAGCCGGTGTTTATCCCGGTGAGCGCGCTGTGTCCTCCGCTGGAAAAACAGCTGGCGATGCGTTGGCGAATGGGGGTGCGCAACAGTGCGCACACGTTGGCCAAATTAGCCACACCGTTTGCTGAAGACGCCGCGCTGCGTCTTTCCAGCGTGTCACACCCGGAATACGTCTCGCGTGTGGCAAAATTCTTCAGCGATATCGGTGGACGTGGCCTGTTGATGCACGGTACCGAAGGCGAGGTGTACGCCAACCCGCAGCGCTGCCCGCAGATAAGCCTGATCGATTCGTCCGGTGTGCGAGTGCTACAGGACCGACAGAGCGAGATGCCTGACGAGCCGGTACCGCTGCCGGTGGCAAAAGATCCGGAAACCACTGCGCGCTGGATTGAGCGTTGTCTGGCCGGCAGTGAGCCGGTTCCGGCATCGTTGAAAATCCAGATGGCCTGCTGCCTGGTGGCAACCGGTGAATCCGCGACGCTGGCTGAAGGACTTGCTCGCGTCGAACAAAACTTCTGATTTTTTATTCCCCGACGGGCCATTTTCCAGGCCTGTCGGTTCTCTCTTTTCGCCAACGTGAAATTTCTGCACGTTTATTGACCTCCTGAGCGCCGTGGCGCAGCATAGTTTGTTGAAAAATAAGAAACACAATCAACACGCGACACAACAGGAGATAACAATGAACAGTGGACATCGCTTCCCTGCGCCAACGCTGCACGCATTTACCCAGGCCGTTTTTCAGCAGATGGGAAGCAATGAACAGGAGGCGCGACTGGTGGCCGATCATCTGATAGCCTCTAACCTCGCCGGTCATGACTCCCACGGCATCGGCATGATCCCCAGCTATATTCGCTCATTCTCGCAGGGACATCTGCAGATCAATCGTCATGCCAAAGTGGTTAAAGATGCGGGGGCGGTGATTACGCTTGATGGCGATTGTGCCTTTGGTCAGGTGGCGGCGCATGAAGCCATCACGCTGGGGATTGAAAAAGCGCGTCAGCACGGTATTGCCGCCGTGGCATTACATAATTCGCATCATATTGGACGTATTGGCTACTGGGCGGAGCAATGTGCGGCGGCAGGTTTTGTCTCAGTGCATTTTGTGAGTGTGGTCGGGATCCCGATGGTTGCACCGTTTCATGGCCGCGATAGTCGTTTTGGCACTAACCCCTTCTGCGTTGTTTTTCCGCGTAAAAATACCTTCCCGCTGTTGCTGGACTATGCAACCAGTGCCATCGCGTTTGGCAAAACCCGTGTGGCATGGCACAAGGGGGAGCCGGTGGCTCCGGGATGCCTGATTGATACAAACGGGGTGCCTACAACCGATCCTGCGGTAATGCAGGTTTCTCCGCTGGGATCGTTGCTCACGTTTGCCCAACACAAAGGTTATGCGCTGGCCGCGATGTGTGAAATTATGGGTGGTGCGCTTTCAGGGGGTAAAACCACACATGAAGAGAGCCTGCAGACCAGCCCGGACGCCATCATCAACTGTATGACCACTATTATTATGAATCCGGAACTGTTTAGCGCGCCGGACTGTGACAACCAGGTTGCGGCATTTGCCGAATGGGTGAAAGCGTCCCCGCATGCTGAAGATGCCCCGATCCTGTTGCCTGGGGAGTGGGAAGTGAATACTCGCGAGGAACGGCTGGAACACGGTATTCCGCTGGATGCCGGAAGCTGGCAAGCGATTTGTGAGGCGGCACTGCAAATGGGCATGCCAGACGCCGTGTTGCAGGAATTCCGTCAACGACTGGAACACTAAGCAAAAAAAAGCCCGTCCAGTGGCGGACGGGCAAACAAAGGGTAACAAACAGGGTCAATGAGGGTTGGAGCATTGGGTCGTACAGGTAATCTTTCGGTTATTTATAGATAACCGCGGTGCCGCTCATTTTGTCTTTACCGACAGCGGAAGTGATGCTGTAACCAGATGCACCAGCAGCAGCCGCTTTCTCAGCCAGTTTGGCTTCCAGGCCATCCAGTGTGGTGGCCCCATCAGCAGAAACTACACCAATTTTATTCATGCTTTGTGCCTGAGTGGAGGAAACCGGCTCGGCAGCGAAAACGCCAAATGACAGGGTAGACAGGGCGATAGCAGCAACAGCATATTTAATGTATTTCATGATTAATCTCTCGCAGGTTTGTTCTGTTAGTTAGTGTTCTGTTAAGAAGACGTTGTTTCGTCGATGTGATAAGTATCACGTTTTTTTTGGCGAGAGAAAATCGAATAGAATTGACGACATCAATCAAAAAAATTGAATGACAAATAACTTATTGAATATTAATAAATTCAGATGAGGGATTTACAGTTCTTGTCACTACGCTTTACAGAGAAACCAACAACGGCACATTTTGCCACACAGAGTGCAAAAAAGCGTGCTCGTAAAGGAAATCGTATGCGCTGAAACTTTTGGTAAAGATGAGTCAACGTAGCTGGCTATCTTTCGAACCTCTGCGATTATATCCTGAAAATGCTGCATTATGTGAATCTTTATCCTGTTGGCATGTAATGCACAAGCGTACGCCAGGTACTGCCTCACGCCTGGCCTGTGGGATAGGATTGCCGCATTCTTCGCATTCATACAGACTTTCCCCCGTCGGTAACTCACCACGGGCGCGGGCAACAGCATCTTCAATAGTATTGTTGATCTGTTCGTTAACTGCGTCGTCATTTGCCCATCCGGATGCCATATGTACCTCCTGCTGATGTCTACAGAATAAGTATAGCGAATGTGATGGGCGAAAAACGACCACGCATCAGCGGTATCAGATTTCAGACCATTCGCGCAGCAGGTTATGGTAGAGATTGAGTAACGACAGGATCTCGCTACTTTCCCCATGACGCGCCTTCAGGGACTGAATGTTTTTATCCAGTTCAAAAAGCATGGCGCGATTTTTGTCATCTCGGATCATCGACTGGATCCACATAAAGGATGCCACACGAACCCCACGGGTTACCGGCGTAACGCAGTGCAAGCTGCTGGAAGGGTAAAGCACCAGATCGCCCGCTGGAAGTTTTACCGCGTGCTGGCCGTAGGTATCATTGACCAGCAGTTCTCCTCCCGCATAATCGTCGGGATTACTGAGGAATAAGGTGGCGGAAAGGTCTGTGCGCATCCAGCCGTTTTCCGGATGACTACGTACCGCGCCGTCAACGTGGAAACCGTAGGTTTCATGGTCCTGGTAGCGATTAAACAGCGGTGTGGAGAGCGTTTTCGGTAATGCTGCGGCGAAGAAAAGCGGGCTGTTATTCACCGCAGTTTGTACCGCTTGTTGCAAAACGCCGTAACGCTCGCTTTGCGTATCCACCTGCTGGTTGTTTTTTACCTGCGCGCCCTGGGCGCCGGTGGTTGCTCGGCCATCAATCCAGTCGGCAGCGTCCAGTTGTTCGCGAAACCAGGCGACATCCTGCGCCGACAGAACGCCGGGAATGTGGTACATCATCAGTGTTTCTCCTGAAAGTGGGGCTTTCGCCCCACGAGATGGATCAGAAATGCATATTGGCGGTGAGCAGGAAGGTTCTTGGCTCGCCCGGATGGTAACGGTATCCGCTCTTGTTGATGGAGGATACATAATCGGTGTCGAACAGGTTATAGACGTTCAGCTGGAAATCGAGATTGCGATTCACGCGATAACCCAGCCTGGCGTCGGCGACCCAGTAACCTTCAGTATAAGATGGCGTACCCACTGCGCCGTCCGAACCGCGATGCATGCTGCCCACGTAGCGTGCGCCCGCGCCAACGGAAATATCATCGGTAGCCTGATACTGGCTCCACAGCGTGAAGGCATGTTCTGGCGTATAGGGCAGGGAAGAAGAACCATCCTGAGCAATGTTTTTGCCGCTGTGGATCGTGGCGCGTTGCTGGGTGTATCCTCCAATAACCTGCCATGCGGGGGTGATGTTGCCAGCTACGGAGAGTTCGTAGCCTTCAACGCGTTTCTCCCCGTACTGGGAATATGTTCCGTCGTCGTTCTGCTCTACTTCATTCTCAATATCTGTGCGGAAAATCGCGGCGGTTAACAGCAGGCGCTTATCCAGCACCTCCCATTTGGTGCCGATCTCGCTGGTTTTCGCTTTCTGTGGTTTGAAGTCGGTACGGTTTGCGCTGTTACCGGTTCCTCCCTGCGCAAGGGCAAAGTTGCTGCCGCCCGGCGGTTGCTGAGAAACGGCATAGTTAATGTAGACATTGCCGTTATCGGTCAGGTGATACAGCGCGCCCGCTTTCCAGTTCACCAGATTGCCTGATTTGGCCGTATCCACGGTCGTAACCGGAGAACCTTTGGCGACGCCTGTCGGACATGCAATTGCACCACGGCCGGAAGCGCCGCAAGCGGTGGCGCTGTCATATTCAGTGCGGTAATTGTCGAGGCGAATACCGCCGTTTAGCTCAAACTCACGGGTAATTTGTAACGTATCAAAAGCGTATACGCCAAAGGTGTCGGTTTGCCCGTTGGCGTTGGCACCACTACGCGATAATCCGCCGATATTCACGTCGCTGTTGGGATGATAAATATTAACCGGCGGCGGGGTGAGCGGGGCTACACCATAGTTGGTTTGTGTTTCGCGCGCCAGTTCCACACCGGTACTGATGTCGTGGCCGATGGACCCGGTGTAAAATTTTGAGGTCAGGTTAGTCTGGTTGGTCAGGATTTTGTTACTGACATCTTTGGTATTTGCCAGGCGTGACCATGTCCAGGTGTCGACGCTGCTGGTGGGTTGCGTAATGTTAGACGCACCGCCCATCACCGCCGTCATCAGATAATCCTGTTTAATACGCGACCAGCGGGTGGTGTTGCGAATCGTGGTGCTGTCGCTCAGGTCATGTTCAAAACGCATTGTCGCGGTATCGGTCGTCGAATCGTCGTAATCCGAGTTGGTACCGTAGAAGTTATGCGTATCGACTTTTCCTGAATGATTCAGTGCAGACGTTCCTGCGGAAGGCGCAGAGTAACCCGGCAGGCCGATAGTGGGGATGCCTCCATCCGGCGTGTTGTGCTGAGTCACGTGCAGATAGTTCAGATACAGTCGGTTCTCGGTGCCCAAGCCAAAAGCGAGAGAGGGGGCCACACCGTAACGTTCATTCTTTACGCTGTCGCGACCGGCATCATGTGTTTTTTCGCCCATCAGATTTAAACGTGCGGCTGTGGTGTCGCCGATAGCCTGGTTAATGTCCAGCGTACCACGGCGGAACCAGGCGCTGCCGACGCTGGCCGACGCATCGATCCCGGAGTCGGTGCGCGGCTGTTTACTGATCATATTGATGGAACCTGTCGGTGCGCTACGCCCATAGTCGGTGCCGGAAGGGCCTTTGATCACTTCGACCTGTTCGGTATTGAAGGTATCGCGCGTGACGCTGCCAATATCACGAATACCGTCGATATAAATACTGTTTGAGGTATCCGCACCACGCATATAAACCGCATCACCGGTAGTGGAATTGCCGTTTTCGCCAGCGAAAAACGCGCCAACGCCCGGTACGTTTTTCAGCGCATCGGTCAGATTTGTTGCGCCTTGATCCTTAATCACTTGTTCAGAAATCACCGTCATGGTGCGGGTGGTATCCGCTACCGGGCGGGAGAATTTAGGGTCGGCAGACTGTGTTGGGGCATACAGCGAAGGTTTGGTCGCTTCAACGACCAATGTATCTTCTTGTTTTTTATCCTGATCGCCTGCAGCGACAGCCTGGGCTACCGGAGACAGGCCAATGCACAGACCAGCAAAAAAAGTCAGTGAATGAAAACTACTGGACGGCAAGTTGCGATTTTTATCCATGTTAATAAGTGACTTATTATTTTTGAGTAGACGGTTTCACTCACGCGAAGGGACATCTCTGTGGATGTTGTACCCTGCAGGTCTCGCGAAAATGAATGTGTAATTGATAATGATTTTGATAATCATTTCTAATCAGTGAGGAGTTTTAGCATTCATTAATTCAAAAATAAATACATTTATTTACATTGGATTCAAAATTCCAACATGATGATTACGATTTGAGCTGTGTGTGGCGTGATGAGAGCGCAAAAAACTGCATTCGGGTCGAATGCAGTTGGGATGAGGTGGGGGCTACTTATAAATAGTTGCGGTACCGTACATCTGGTTTTTACCGCCCGCAGAGTTAACAACAAAGCCTTTTGCGCCTTGTTCTTTCGCTTTTTCTGCCAGCTTGTCTTCGAGATCGCTCAGGTTAGTTGCACCGGTAGCAGATACTGTGCCGGAAGCGTGTAACTGACCGGTGGCTGGGCTGGTGTAGGGCTGTGCAGCAAATGACGCAAAGGTCATGCCGGCCAGTACGGTAGCGGCAAGTAATGTGAGGCATTTCTTCATGGTGATATCCTCTGAAAAACAACAGGTGTGCCTGATAAGTTTAGGTCGCCAGCAGATGACATTTACCGCAAAAAATCGATGATGAACCGTCTGTTTTTTGAACAAAGAAATCGGTATGAAGCAGGCATAAAAAAATCAAATTTCCACGAAGTGCGTGTTTACCCCGTGACGTTATGCGGGTATCTTACGCCGCTGTTAAAAGGAGAATGCTATGCCCCCCCAGAAACCGGGATTACACCCACGCAATCGCCACAATGGCCGTTATGATCTTGCGACTTTATGCCAGGTTACCCCAGAGCTGACGCAATTTCTCACCCTCACGCCAGGCGGTGAGCAGAGTGTTGATTTCGCCAATCCGCAAGCCGTCAAGGCGCTCAATAAGTCACTGTTGGCGCATTTTTATGCGGTGAAAAACTGGGATATTCCAGACGGTTTTTTGTGTCCTCCTGTTCCTGGCCGCGCTGATTACATTCACCACCTGGCCGACCTATTGGGGGAAACCAACGGCACCATTCCGGCAAATGCGAGCATCCTGGACATCGGCGTAGGGGCAAACTGTATTTATCCGTTGATCGGCGTGCACGAATACGGCTGGCGATTCACGGGCAGTGAGACCAGTAGCGAAGCGTTTAACAGCGCTCAGGCGATCGTAAACGGCAATCCGGGGTTAACCCGTGCTATTCGTCTGCGTCGCCAGAAAGATGCTACGGCAATCTTCAACGGTATCATTCACAAAAATGAGCAGTATGAAGCCACATTGTGTAACCCGCCATTCCATGATTCTGCGGCCTCAGCCCGCGCAGGAAGCGAGCGTAAACGTCGTAATCTGGGGCAAGATAAAGATGATGCGCTGAACTTTGGCGGACAGCAGCAGGAGCTGTGGTGTGAAGGCGGTGAAGTGGCGTTCATTAAAAAAATGATCGCTGAAAGCCAGGCCTTTGGTCGCCAGGTGATGTGGTTCACCACGCTGGTTTCGCGCGGCGAGAATTTGCCTCCGCTGTATCACGCGTTGACGGACGCGGGCGCGGTGAAAGTGGTCAAGAAAGAGATGGCCCAGGGGCAAAAGCAGAGCCGCTTTATTGCCTGGACCTTTATGGATAACGATCAGCGTCGCCGTTTTATGGCGCGTCAACGTTAAAGCGTTGGCTCGGCTGGCGGCAGCGGTTCGCTTGCCGCAGGCGTTGGGCCATGCACCGGTGCAGGCAAGACCTGATATGTCTGTACCGGCGCGCGTATGTTCGCCAGATCGAAGTATTTCTTCACCTGGCTGTCGAGCGCAAAACGTACCGTCCACTGCTTCAGCGGCAAGGTGGTAAACGAAACCCGCAGCGTGAAGGCCGTATTGGTTAACCCTACAATCCCCGCAAACGACGGCTCGCCGATAATAAGCCCACGGATGTCTTCTTTTTCCATCACCGCAGCAACCGCGTCTTTCAACGCCTGATTCGCTTTATCCGCATCCTCATGGCGGTCTACATCGTAATTGGCGACGACCGATCCTATTCCACGCACAAAGTTGGCGAAGGTCGTTATCGATGACCAGGGAATGATATGGTACGCCCCGGTGTCCTGACGCACGCCCACAGAGCGGATAGACATCCGTTCTACCGTACCGGTGAGAGGACCGATGGTAACCAGGTCGCCGGTGTTCATGCCATTTTCGAACTGAATAAAGATCCCGGTAATAATATCTTTTACCAGCGTTTGCGAACCAAAAGAGATCGCCAACCCCAACGCCCCGGCCCCAGCCAGTAAGGGGGCGATATTGACGCCAATTTCTGACAGCACAATCATGATGGTGATCGTGCTGATGATCACCGCCAGCGCGTTGCGAAACAACGTCAACAGGGTGCGGGTACGCGCGCTGGGTAGCGGGCGGCCGTGAATATCGGAAGCCAGACGATTTTCAATCAGGCTGGCGAGAATCGTCCAACCGATGGCGGAGAAGAATAAAATCAGCGCGATACGGATCAGGATATCCACCGTTTTTTCTCCTGCGCCGTAATGCAGCCAGTTCCAGAAGTCGAACAGTCCCCAGGCATTCAGTAGCAGCATGACCGCGACACACACCGTCAGGATCCTGGCGACGCTTAACGCCGTCGACAACCAACCATTCAGCCGCTTTTGGAGTTCCGGATAGCTGCGCTGGGTATGTGGTGAAAGAGTAATGGTTTTGGCTATCCAGCGGGAAAGCATACCGGAAACAAACGCGGCGATCCCGACGATCACCAGGCTGCGCAGCGTGGCACCCATCATGAATTTCAGGCTGTTGCCTGGATCAAACAGCGAGAAGAAAAACAGCACAATGAAGTAGGCGCTGGCCAGCCAATGCCATACCAACGCAAAAGCGCGAATAAACAGACTGAAAAAAGCGAGGGATCTTTCCGCCAGATTCAACAAATGCTGAGTAATTTCTTTCTTGTTTCTGAAAATCAGGTACAGCGCCCATAGTGTGATACACAACATGATGATGACGTTTGCCATCGCGCCGACCTGCACGTTGACCTGATTCGAGATAATGGGTACGGCAACAATAAGCCCGTAGCCAATCAGGCTGCTCAATGAACTCAATCGGCGATTCCAGTAGCGCGCGCCAGCATCCTGAATGTTAAACGGGCGCAGCTCGGCCACCGTAGGGCAAAATATCAGGCGCAAAATGGCCTTGAAGAACTCAATCAGGGCGAAAGCATTGAGAAACAAACTTTGCTGAAAAGCGATCGTGCGACTGCCGGCGTTCATTTTGTCGCTCAGTATCTGCCCGACAAACAATGTCAGCGCCAGCAGAAGTAAATCGATAACGAATGCGCCAACGATCATCGCCGGAAGCTGGAGCCAGTTGCTGCGCTCGCGGTTTTTGCGCCGTGCCCATTGTCCCATTTTGCGATACAGCGGCAGCGCGCACAGACGAACCAACCAGAAAAAACCGAACACCGACACCGCCAGCATTAAAAAATGCGTCAGGGCATTGGTGAACGTTTGCGAGTTAAAGGTTTTGTGCGGGGCATCGGTAATATTGCGATAAAGCTGGGCAAAGCGGCTGGAGAGGGCTTCACCGTAGTGGCGGGTGACATCCGTGACGTTTTCCAGTACCGTTTTTTCCTCCGTTAGCGTGGGCGGGACAATGGTCGGCACCGGCTGGGCAGGAGGGGCAGTGGCCACTTTGCGTAACTGGCCGATCAGCTCCTGACGCGAGGCGTCATTTTCCAGCACATCGGCCAGTGCGCCGTAAGCCGCTTTTTTCTGTTCAATATCCGGCTCTTTCGCCGGTGTGGTTTGCGCGTTGGTTGACGTTGGCGTGGTAACGCCAGGAATCGTCACCGCCTGGGTCGGAAGACTCAACAGACAAACAATGATGAACAGGATCCCGCGCATGACTCCTCCCATGAGAAAATAAATTCAAAAGGATAAGTATAGATGTCAGGGCGGGAGAGAATTGAAATGAGAGGATTCTGGTGAAAAACCTCCCTTCGGATGAAGGGAGGCAGAGCTATCAGGAAACGTGCTGCAAGAATTCCTGTAAGCGTTGGCTGGGCGGATTTTCAATCAGGGCCTGCGGATTACCGTCCTCGGCAATACGGCCCTTATCAATGAAAATCAGGCGTGAAGCCACTTTTTCGGCAAAACCGATTTCGTGGGTCACAATCACCATGGTCATCCCTTCTTCCGCGAGATCCTGCATTACTTTCAGAACTTCGTGGCGCAGTTCCGGATCCAGCGCTGAGGTTGGCTCATCAAACAACATCATTTTTGGCTTCACCGCCAGCGCACGGGCGATAGCCACACGCTGTTGTTGACCGCCGGACAGCTCAGAAGGGTAGTGGTGGGCGCGCTCGGCCAGTCCCACTTTCGCCAGCAGTTCTTTCGCCAGTTTCTCGGCCTGTTCTTTATTCGCCCCGCGTACGCGCTGCGGCCCGAACATGACGTTTTCCAGCGCCGTCAGATGCGGGAACAGATAGAACTGTTGAAACACCATCCCGGCTTCCTGGCGGATTAACCGCTCGTCTACCTTCGGATCGTTCACTTTCAGACCGTCGACGATCAGATCGCCAGAGGTTATCTCTTCCAGTTTGTTAATGCAGCGCAGCAGGGTAGATTTACCGGATCCGGAGGGTCCGATAATGACCACCACTTCACCCTGTTCAATGTTCAGATCAATATTGTGCAGCACCTGGGTTGGACCAAAGTGCTTAGAAACGTTTTTAAATTCAATCACAGGATTTTCATCCTTCTTTCCAGACGACGCAGAATGAAGCTCAGCACCAGCGTAATGATCAGATAGAACACCGCAACGGCGCTCCAGATTTCCAGTGCGCGGAAGTTACCGGCAATGATTTCCTGGCCCTGACGGGTCAGTTCGGCGACGCCAATGACAATAAACAGCGAGGTATCTTTAATGCTGATGATCCACTGGTTGCCCAGCGGCGGCAGCATACGACGCAGTGCGAGAGGTAAAATTACGTGGCGGATGGTCTCTGTGCGTGAAAGCCCAAGCGCCAACCCTGCCTCGCTGAAGCCTTTATGGATTGAGAGCACCGCGCCGCGGGTGATTTCCGCAATATAGGCCCCGGAGTTGATCATGATGGTGACAACGGCGGCGCTAAAGGGGTCAATGCGTAAATCGTTAAATGCCATTGGCAGGGCGAAGTAAATAAACATCACCTGCACAACGATTGGCGTACCGCGAATAACTTCGATAAACACCAGCGCTACGTGGTTGGCTATCCAACCGCCGAAGGTGCGCGCAAACCCTGCTGCAAGTCCGATTACCAGACCGCCAGCCAGACCGAGGACCGAGATCCACAGGGTCATTTTGGCGCCTTCAATCAAAAGCGGGATGGCGGGCCAGATGGCACTCCAGTCAAACTGCATATGTCGTTCCTGTTACCGTGGTGAGAAAAACAATGAGCCATAACATGATGACTCAAAATTGCAGACCCGGCGGCGCTGGCGCTACCGGGCGTTACAGAACGTTCTTGTTATTTAGGCTCAGTACCGAACCATTTTTTGTAGATTTCGTTGTACGTGCCGTTTTCTTTCAGCGTTTTCAGCGCGCCGTTCACTTTCTCGCGCAGTTCATCGCTACCTTTCGGGAAGGCGATACCGTACTGCTGAGCTTCAAGGGACTCACCTACGGCTTTGAACTGGCCGTTACCCGCGGTTTTAATGAAGTAAAGAATGTTTGGCGTGTCGTGCAGCACGGCGTCTGCGCGGTTGGTGCCCAGTTCCATATACGCGTTATCGATGTTCGGGAACTGACGCAGGTCTTTAGTTTTGATGTTAGCTTTCGCGTAATCAACGGAACCGGTGCCGCTCTTCACTGCGACAACTTTACCATCGAGATCTTTCACGCTTTTCACGTCGTTATTATTTGCTTTGACCATCACCAACAGACCGCTTTTATAGTAGCCGTCAGAGAAGTCGATCGCTTTTTTACGCTCATCAGTGATGGTGATACCCGCCAGTGCCAGGTCGATATTTTTGGTTTGCAGAGCCGGGATGATGCCACTGAAATCCATTGGTTTCAGTTCATAATCCAGCTTCAGTTCTTTGGCCACGGCAGCCCACAGATCCACATCAAAACCAACGTATTTGTCACCCTGCTTGAATTCAAACGGTACAAACGCAGTGTCGGTTGCGACAACCAGTTTCTTATCTGCGGCATGGGAGGACACCGCAAAAGCCAGGGTAAGTGCAGCCAGTGAAACTTTTAATACAGACTTCATAGGATTTCCTTTTATATCCACGGGGCGATCCCCTGCGAGAACATATGGCTTAATGAAATAATCGTGCCAATTTTGCAACTCATTGTTTTAACAAGAGGGTGTCTTGTTTTTCTGCACAATGAATAGGGCAAAGAAGGCGATCTGCACTGTTTTGGGGCACTCATTTGGTGCGTACCTGGCACGGTGCAAACGGTATCACTATTTAGCGTAAAAAATGTTGATAAAACAATCTTTCGTTAACGATTGTGTGAAGTGATTATTACAAATAATTTACTTTGAAGGGGTGAATGATCAATGCTGTGCACCATAGATGTGCAAAACCCCCGCCGGGGCGAGGGTTATATAGGTAATTCTTATGTCTGTTGTTATTCAATGTTGGCTTCGATAAACCACAGGAATTTGTCGAGGTCGCGTGAAGCGGCGGTGAAGATATCTGCGGTATCTTCGTCTTTTGCTTCGCCAATGGCTTTACGGACGCTGTTAGCGACGACGGCATAGCGGTCAGCCAGTTCTTTCAGGTGATCCTGTACGCTATGGATATCCAGTGGATAGCTTTTCAGAGGCGTTTTGCTGTTAATAACCTGAGTTGTACCCAATGCCACACCACCTAGCTGTACGGCTCGTTCAGCCATCGTGTCGAGGTGATCGGTCAGGGCAGTACGGAAACCATCCAGCATTTCATGTACGGCAATGAAGTTCGCGCCGCGCATATTCCAGTGGGCCTGTTTGGTGATCAACGACAGGTCGATGAATTGGATCACTTGCTGATTCAGCAGCTCAACAGTCGCTTTCTTTTCGCTGTCTGTCACATCGTTGCGGGTATAAAGGAGGGCAGATGCTTTTGTTTTTACCAATTTTGCGGTACTCATATTTTCATATCCTCTTGATGTTTATGTCCCAACTCTTCAACGAAAATAAGTATAGCGCTAAATTTGGATTTATCTTCCCGGTGTTACCTATTACTTTAATAGTGAAGAGACGATGAATATAAAATAGTTGATAAAATCAGTATCTTATGGTGGTTTTGGATGGGGTGATGTTATTTTTATGTTAATGTAAAAAATGAATCAAATATGCGAATGAGAAAAATCTATTTATTAGAATAATTATTACGCAAATTTACAATTGGATATTCTGCATGATTATGCAAACCATGCAGAATATTAAGGGGTTAATTTACGTCAACTTGTTTTATTTGTGGTTCTTTGCGAATAGTGAGCGTAGAACCCATCGATGCGACAATAATGGCGCCCAGTGCAAGCGTCTGAATTAGTGTCAGCGTTTCACCGAGGAAGATCATTCCGGAAATCGCCGCCAGCGCCGGTTCCATGCTCATCAACGTCCCAAAAGTACGCGTTGGCAGTCGCGTCAGCGCAATCATCTCCAGCGAATAGGGAAGCGCAGTAGAGAGGACCGCAACGGCCAGGCCTAATGGCAGAATGGACCAGTGCCACAGGGCATCGCCGGCCTGGAGCACACCGATAGGGACAAAAATCAACGCCGCAATTAATGACCCTACCGCAACGGTAGCTGGGCCGTGTTCCGCGCCGGCACGTTGCCCGGTAAGAATATAGATTGCCCAGCAGGCACCAGCCCCCAGCGCCAGCGCAGCACCGGTTAAATCGACGTGAGAAACGTCCTGACCTAATGGCAGCAGGAACCACAGTCCGAGTACAGCCAGTGCAACCCAAATGAAATCCACCGGACGTCGGGATGAAAATAGCGCTACCGCGAGCGGGCCGGTGAACTCCAGCGCCACGGCAATTCCCAGCGGTACGGTCTGAATTGACAGGTAGAAGAGGTAGTTCATCCCGCCCAGCGACAGGCCGTAAAACAATAGAGGAAGACGCTGCTCTTTGGCGAATCGTAAACGCCAGGGTTTAAAGAAGGCGATAAGGATGAGGGTGCCCAGTGCAAGGCGCAGTGCAGTCACCCCCGGTGCGCCAACGAGAGGGAACAGCGATTTTGCCAGAGATGCTCCACTTTGAATGGAGGACATAGCAATCAGCAAAACCAAAATAGGCAACCAGACTGGCGCTTTACGTAACGACCCCGGCATCCTTTCTCCTGTCTAAATATGTCAATAGAAGTAAAACAGCGAGTGTAATGGAAATACACTCATGTGGTTGAGTATTCGTTGAAAAAAAATTGCTCAGTTCCGTACAATGGGATGAAATTGATGGATTAATAATCTGTGTGATTAGGAATAATCTGGATGAATGTGCCATATTGTGCGCGCAATAATGGCAGTTTACGTTAGAAAAGTGATGTTAATTGAAAGAGATAGCGGGTTTCTGAAATGTTCTGTTACATGAAAGACCCCGTTAGACATCGCTAATCGCAAAGAGTTTCCCATTAATTTTTGGTATATTTAAAACTTAAGATTTACTTGAAGCACATTTGAGGTGGTTATGAAAAAAATTGCATGTCTTTCAGCACTGGCCGCTGTTCTGGCTTTCTCCGCAGGTACTGCTGTAGCTGCTACTTCTACCGTTACCGGTGGTTACGCTCAGAGCGATGCTCAGGGCGCAGCGAACAAAATGAACGGTTTTAACCTGAAGTATCGTTACGAGCAGGACAACAACCCGCTGGGTGTTATCGGTTCCTTCACTTACACTGAAAAAGATCGTACCGATGCTTCTGGCGACTACAACAAAACCCAGTACTACGGCATCACTGCTGGCCCGGCTTACCGTCTGAACGACTGGGCGAGCATTTACGGCGTAGTGGGTGTTGGTTACGGTAAATTCCAGAACGCAGCATCCCCGGCTGACAACCACACCACCAGTGACTACGGTTTCTCCTACGGTGCTGGTCTGCAGTTCAACCCGATCGAAAACGTTGCTCTGGACTTCTCCTACGAGCAGAGCCGTATTCGTAGCGTTGACGTTGGCACCTGGATCGCTGGCGTGGGTTACCGCTTCTAATCACTTCGGTGATATAAAAAATCCGCCTCTCGGGGCGGATTTTTTTTGCCTGCAATTTGAGCTGTTAGCGAGATTTGGTCTCGAAGATGTCGGTACCAAGGTGGTTGTAATCCACCTTCTGCAGCTTAAAGTTGGTGATATACACCGGACCGGCCTTTTTCTCTGAGATAAAGCGGTAGCTGTTGGTAATTTCTTTTGCGCTGATCCCCGTCCACTGCGAGAAAAAGCTCAAGAAATCATTCGCTGAGCGACGGGCTTTAATCACCCGATGCGCTTTATCATCGCTCGACAGCACCATGAAAGGCACCTGGAAATTCTGCTGGAACTGATCGTCATGCGCCAGGTACTGCACCTCTTTTCCACGCTCTTTAAAGGCGAGGCCATGATCGGAGAAATAGACCATCGAGAAGCTATTGCCGCTGTTACGTAACTGTTCGTAAAGCTGGCGCAGCAGGTCATCCGTCTGCGTCATGGTGTACAGGTAACAGGAGGTCTCTTTTGACTGGACAAAAGTTTCGTATTTTCCTTGCGTACGGTCGCAGGCCTGCGGATGCGAGCCCATTAAATGCAGTACGATCAGCTGCGGCTGCGTGCGCTCGGTTGCCAGCACCTGGGCGGTCATCTTCAACAGCGCTTCGTCGCGGGTGTTTTTGTCTGCTTCGAAATCACCGTTTTTGAGGAACTGAACTTCATCTGCTCGCTTCGCAATACTGGCAATAGCCGTATCGTATTCACCAATCTGTCCCTGATTGGAAAACCACCACGTCTGGAATCCTGCGCGGTTGGCCAGAGTAACAAAGTTGTCCTGGAACTGGGGCTTATTATCAACTACCCGATTCAGGGTTAAGCCGAGTGATTTTTGCGTAGAACCACTGGCGGCAATGTAATCCGCGAAGATATAGCCGTTAACCGAGCTGGCAAACGGGGTGTTATCCCAGTGGCCGCCAAACGCGCCTAACGCATCGCGGCGGGCGCTTTCGCCGATCACCACCACGTAGGTGTGATACTTCGGCTTCACGGCGGTTACCGTCCAGCTGTCTTTGACGCTCGACAGCTTCGCCATACGCTCCTGCTCGTCGAGCACTTCGTTGTTATTGACGATCACGTCCTTGGCAAATCGGAAAACCGGATAGCCGGTATCTTTCAGCTTGAACACGCCACCCCAGGCCAGGTTTTGCACCGGGTTAACAAAGAACGCGACAATGCTGAATAACAAACAAACGCTGTCGAACTTATTCCAGCCGCGCTTTTGTTCATCTTTTTTACGACGTACGGCGATAACACCAAGGGCGAAAATAAACATGCCAACCAGATAGCTGTACCACGGGAAGATGGTCAGAATTTCGGTGGACTCTTCCATATTGGTAGAGTGTAGGGCCAGTAGCGTGTTGAAGTTCGGCGAACCGTATGCCTGGCCGAACGGAAAATACATTGCCGCAATCAGCGAGCAAATGCCAATCAGCGCTTTCTGCGCGCGCGGCGCACTGCGCCACATCAGCATTAATATACAGGTGAAAGCAACGCTATAGAGCAGGCTAAGCGGATAGCCCAGCGCAAGATTGATCAGCAGAGACTGTAAGAAATAGAGGCCAGTCCACGGACTAATCGCCCGGCTGCGAGCAATGATTGAATCTTTGAGGGTTAAATTCATATGCCACTGTTACAAAAACGCCATGTGCTTACCCTGGCGCTAAGGGTCATTGCCTGCCTGAGAGAGCGAGAAGAGGGATAGGGTCCGCATCCGCGAGCCGCAATATACGCAGGGCTGCGAAAAGATAGAGTGTGTGCAAGAGAAGGTCAACTACTACAAAGAAATTGTTTTGCGAGGGACGTGGCAAAACTGACAAAAAGAAGGGTTATTGGCACAAAAACGATCGCTGTATTCGGGTGACCGCAGGAAAAAGAAGCGGCGTACCGCAACGCCGCATTATTTTTCTGAAGGTTTATCCTGCTCTGGTTTGCTGTTAATCATGTCGCACAGCATAGAGATCAGCATTAACCGTACTTTAAAGGGAGAGTGGCTAAACACGCGTATACACCTCTTAAATTCATTCATATAAACCTCCTGACTTCACGATCCCATCAGTCCGTGAGGGATGTCTTTATTATATACAGATATAGCACAGGCTATATTATATAGCTATTGCTAAAACGTTAATTTTTTGTGCCCACGCAACTCTGGTTTACAATGAGCCTTCTCTAATCAGATGCCGTTAACGCGTCACAGTAACGAGGAAGCAGAATGAGTCGTCGCGCAGGTACGCCAACAACAAAAAAAGTGACGCAATTGGTGAATGTCGAAGAACACGTTGAAGGGTTTCGTCAGGTTCGGGAGGCGCATCGCCGCGAGCTGATTGATGACTACGTAGAGCTGATTTCCGATCTCATTATTGAGGTGGGGGAGGCGCGCCAGGTTGATATGGCCGCGCGGCTTGGGGTTTCCCAGCCGACGGTTGCTAAAATGCTTAAGCGCCTGGCTTCCGTCGGGTTGATTGAAATGATCCCCTGGCGGGGCGTGTTTTTAACCGCAGAAGGAGAACGGCTGGCTCAGGAGAGTCGGGAGCGTCATCAGATCGTAGAGAATTTCCTGTTGATTTTAGGCATCAGCCCGGAAATTGCCCGTCGTGACGCGGAAGGAATGGAGCATCACGTCAGTAAGGAAACGCTGGAGGCTTTTAGCCGGTTTACGCAACAGCAAGGAACAGGCTCTGAATGAGTTTCCCTTTACTACGCGCCTTGCAGCGCGATCGCTTTTTCCAGCTGTTAATCATCGTCGGGGTTGCACTGAGCCTGTTCACGCCATTTGCGCCCCGGCTGTGGCCAGGTGCCATTGACTGGCACACGATTATTACGCTTAGCGGCCTGATGTTACTGACCAAAGGGGTCGAGCTCAGCGGCTATTTTGATGTGTTAGGGCGCAAAATGACCCGCCGCTTCAACACAGAACGCCAGGTGGGAATATTTATGGTGCTGGCGGCGGCGCTGCTGTCGACGTTTCTGACCAATGATGTGGCGTTGTTTATTGTTGTTCCGCTGACGATCACCCTGAAAAAATTATGCGCTATTCCGGTGAATCGCCTGATTATCTTTGAGGCGCTGGCGGTTAACGCCGGATCGTTGCTCACGCCAATAGGTAACCCGCAAAACATTCTGATGTGGGGGCGCTCTGGCTTGTCATTTGCCGCATTTACCTGGCAAATGGCGCCGCTTGCGGGGGCCATGATGCTGACGCTGGTGGTGCTGTGCTGGTTCAGTTTCCCGAATAAAGCATTGCATTATCACACCGGTACGTCCGCGCCTGACTGGCAACCGCGTCTGGTGTGGAGCTGTCTGGCATTGTATATCGTCTTCCTGGCGGCGTTGGAGTTAAAACAAGAGCTGTGGGGGCTGGCAATCGTCGCTGCAGGGTTCATGGTGCTGGCTCGCCGCGTGATCCTCAGCGTTGACTGGACGTTGCTGTTAGTGTTTATGGCGATGTTTATTGATGTGCACTTGCTGACGCAACTCCCGGCCTTGCAGGGGATCACCCACCAGATTGGCACGCTTTCAGCGCCGGGGCTGTGGTTGACGGCCATTGGCCTGTCGCAGTTTATCAGTAATGTTCCTAGTACAATTTTGCTGCTGAACTACGTCCCGCCGACGCTATTGCTGGCCTGGGCGGTCAATGTGGGCGGCTTTGGGCTGTTGCCGGGATCGCTGGCGAATCTTATTGCTTTGCGCATGGCAAACGACCGCCGGATCTGGTGGCGTTTTCATTGGTATTCGATGCCGATGCTGATATGGGCGGCGCTGGTGGGGTATGGTTTGTTGCTGATGCTGTCATAGCGGCGCAGAGACAATAAAAAAGGCGGATGATTCATCCGCCTTTTTCGTATCAGGTATGTGCTTAGTTCAGACGAACCGGCATACCAGAACGGTTCTGTACCGCCTGCTCAACGACGGCCTGATCGACGTCAGGCTGACCGGTGATGCTGGTAATGCTCTTATTCAGCGTAATTGGTACGATTTCCCCGCCTTCGAACTGTGCTTCAGTGGTAGACAGTGGGTTGTGTACCTCAATGTAACGGCTGCCGTCTGGTTCGGTAGTGGCTTTTACCGGCTCATCGATAAACTGTACGCGGGTGCCGACCGGCACATTTTCAAACAGGAACTTGATGTCGTCGTTACGCAGACGCACGCAACCATGGCTGACGCGTAAGCCGACGCCGAAGTTAGCATTGGTGCCGTGGATAGCGTACAGGCGACCGATATACAGCGCGTACAGCCCCATCGGGTTATCCGGACCTGCCGGAACAACGGCTGGCAGCGGTTCGCCCGCTGCGCGGTATTCCGCATGCATTTTCGCCGTAGGCGTCCAGGTTGGACCCGCTTTTTTACGTTCTACTTTGGTGGTCCAGTTGATTGGCGTGTCTTTGCCCAACTGACCGATACCGATCGGCAGAACAATGACGGTGTTAGTGCCTTTCGGGTAGTAGTACAGACGCATTTCAGCGCTGTTAATCACAATACCTTCATGCACGGTATCCGGCAGGATCAACTGCTGAGGGATGTTCAGCACGGTACCGCCTTTCGGCAGGAAGGTATCCACGCCCGGGTTAGCTTCCAGCATGTTAGACAGACCCATCTGATACTCTGCCGCAAAATATTCCAGCGGTTGGGTGTTGCCTTCAGGAATCGTGATGACCTGGTTTTGGCCAATCAAACGGCTGCCATCGGTAGGCAGCGGGTACGTGACGGCAGAGGCGGTGTTACAAAAACCAACTATTGCGAGTGCCGCCGCGAAAAGCGTTGTTAATTTCATATTCATGTTCATGTATGCGAGATTCAGTGCCAGGCAGGCTAGTGGGTTGAGATTTATGTAGTGTTGGGCACGCATTATATGTGCAATCTGAGCAACAAGGAATTCGGATGTGTACTAAATCACATTTTTTTCCTCACGCTTTCACTTTACCCCTTCAGCATCAAGGCGCGATCTTATCGCAGACTTATGGCATAATACGCGGTTTGTCACATATTTCTTTCTCTTTCAGGATACGCCAGTGTTAGTTTCCAGCAACGTCACCATGCAGTTCGGCAGTAAGCCGCTGTTTGAAAATATTTCCGTCAAATTTGGCGGCGGCAACCGTTACGGCCTGATTGGCGCGAACGGTAGCGGTAAATCCACTTTTATGAAAATTCTCGGCGGCGACCTCGAACCGACGCTGGGCAACGTTTCCCTCGATCCGAATGAGCGCATCGGTAAGCTGCGTCAGGATCAGTTCGCCTTTGAAGAATTCACCGTGCTTGACACTGTCATCATGGGTCACGGTGAACTGTGGGAAGTGAAGCAGGAGCGCGATCGCATTTATGCGCTGGCCGAGATGAGCGAAGAAGACGGCTATAAAGTTGCTGACCTCGAAGTTCAGTATGGCGAAATGGACGGCTATTCTGCGGAAGCGCGTGCGGGTGAACTGCTGCTGGGCGTCGGTATTCCGGTAGAGCAGCATTATGGCCCGATGAGCGAAGTCGCGCCCGGCTGGAAACTGCGTGTGCTTCTGGCACAGGCGCTGTTCTCTAACCCGGACATTCTGCTGCTCGACGAACCAACGAACAACCTGGATATCGACACCATTCGCTGGCTGGAGCAGACACTCAACGAGCGTGACAGCACCATGATCATCATTTCGCACGACCGTCACTTCCTGAACATGGTCTGTACGCACATGGCGGATCTGGACTACGGCGAACTGCGTGTTTATCCGGGTAACTACGACGAATACATGACAGCGGCAACTCAGGCGCGTGAACGTCTGCTGGCCGATAACGCCAAGAAGAAAGCACAGATTGCCGATCTGCAATCCTTCGTCAGCCGCTTTAGCGCCAACGCGTCTAAATCTCGTCAGGCAACCTCTCGTGCGCGCCAGATTGATAAGATTAAGCTTGACGAAGTGAAAGCGTCCAGCCGTCAGAACCCGTTCATCCGCTTCGAACAGGATAAGAAACTGTTCCGTAACGCGCTGGAAGTGGAAGCGCTGGCGAAAGGTTTTGATGAAGGCCCGCTGTTTAAAAACTTTAACCTGCTGCTGGAAGTGGGAGAGAAGGTTGCCATCATTGGTGCCAACGGCGTGGGTAAATCCACCATGCTGAAAACGTTGGTTGGCGATTTGCAGCCAGACAACGGTACCGTGAAGTGGTCTGAGAACGCCCAGGTTGGTTACTACGCGCAGGATCATGAATACGAGTTTGAAAACGATCTGACCGTTTTCGAATGGATGAGCCAGTGGAAACAAGAAGGCGATGATGAGCAGGTTGTGCGCAGCTTCCTTGGTCGTCTGCTGTTCAGCCAGGACGATATCAAGAAACCTGCAAAAGTGCTCTCCGGTGGTGAAAAAGGACGCATGCTGTTCGGTAAGCTGATGATGCAGAAACCGAATATCCTGGTGATGGATGAACCGACCAACCACCTGGATATGGAATCTATCGAGTCGCTGAACATGGCGCTGGAAATGTATCAGGGCACGTTGATCTTCGTTTCTCACGACCGTGAGTTCGTCAGTTCCCTGGCGACCCGCGTGATTGAGATTACGCCGGAACGTGTGATCGACTTCACCGGCAACTACGAAGATTACCTGCGTAGTAAAGGTATTGACGGTTAATTTACCCGTCGTCTTTCGTGTTACAGGTGTGTTGGCTGCACCTGTTCACCCCGGTCACTTACTTATGTAAGCTCCCGGGGATTTACAGGCTGACCGCCTTCCTGTAACGCGAAATACTTAGGGAAAATTGTGTAAGCTACATATTAAATAATCCCCAGCGCGCGTTTACCGTGGATATTCAAATCCTCCAGTGTGAAGCGTCCTTCCCAGTGAGTTTCATAATCCTCTCGAGGGAAATCACCCGGCGATGCGCCTTTTTCCAGCGCGGCTTTTACTTTGTGAGCGTAGGCCAGATTCTTTTCGCACATCGGTGCGGCAGGGATGTACATCACGTTGCCCCAACCTTGTTGATTTTCTACCGGCGCGACGGAGTGAATAACATCACAATGCCACCAGACGGAATCTCCGGCTTCCAGTTGTGGAATGCTGGTTAGCGCTTCAATCAGCAGCGGATGCCATTGCGCGGAAATCGGCAGGACTCTGCCGGGCGCTACGCCGCAAAGCTCATCTTCCGGCACATCGTCAAGCAATGGGCGTAACAGCACATACGCCATCGCTTCAGGAATCGGAACCACGTGCAACAATCCCTGACCTGGCAGCATATCGGACAACGCAGTCCAGCCCTGGAAGGTACGGAATACTGAACATTTGGTGGTGTTATCCACGGTGTACTCTTCTACTTCGGTGCGATGCGCAGCCTGCCACGGATCGTACTCTTCCAGTTTACCATTGAAAACATTCGCAAAAACCTGCTGATATGCCGGCAGAAGCCAACGTTCCAGCGCGCCGGAATCCGTATGCGCGCCCAACCCTTTGGACGTTGTTCCCGGCGGACGACGACGTATGCGGTCAGGGTAGATAACGCTGACATCCGGGTTAAACCATTGTTTCCCTTCGCTTGTAAACGTCCACAGGCGATTAAGGAATAAATGTGCATTGGCCATTTCTTCGCTCTGGCGGGCCTGCATCTGTGCCTGGGACCAGTAGATGGGGTAGATCTCCGGGCGGGATGCGCTGAGGGTGCCAAAAAAGTTATCACCGGGGCCTTTGTAGACCTCATCAAAATGGTTGCGATCCAGGTAATCGAGCATCGACTGATCCCATGCCAGCGCCTGTTCGCGGGGGAAATGCCCCTTAATAACCGCGCATCCGCGACGCTTAATTTCTTCACGCTGCTCTGCACTCACGCGACCCGCTTTGATATCCGCATAGGACAACACAGGCCATACCGGGGAGCCTTGCGCTTTGAGGGCGTTGATTTCCGCCACGCGGGTGGCAATGGCATCGCTCAGCTGGTTGAAGATCAACTGAACATCCCCAAGCTGTGCCCGCAGTTGCTGTTTCATCTGACGGATTGCCGCTTTGTGATCGGCAGGCAACGTGTCGCTGGTAAAAGTAAAAGCCATAACCACCTCGCATTAACTTTCATTCGAAACTAAATTTGATTGCAAGTGATAATATAAGTTAAAAATTAGTTAATGCAAGTTTAAAAATATGCTGGTGTGCGCAAAGTGAGAATAGAGTGAAAGCCGGGGCGAGCGCCCCGGTTATGGGATCAGCTGTTAAAAGGGGAGGTGTTGTCCAGCACCGCCTGAATCACGTTCAGCGCGCCTTGATGGTTATTGTCATCGGTCTGATAGCGGGCAATCGATTTGATGCTCTCTGCCGCATTGGCCATGGCGAAAGAGTAGTGCGCCATCTTCAACATTTCCGCGTCGTTACCGCTATCGCCAATGGCGACTACGTTTTGCGGTGACAGGTTCCAGCGTTTTAACAAACGGCTGATTCCGTTAGCTTTATGTAAGCCGGGAATGATCAGGTCGATAAACCCAAAGCCGCTGGTGACAGGCTTCATGATGCCGTCGAGGGCAGAGTGAAGGTGATCGATAACTAATGGGATCTGTTGGTCTGGTAAATTCAGCGAGAACTTGAACAGCACATCGTTGATGTCCTGATAATCCTTTACGGGTTTCAGGCGATGGTAGTGTTTTGCCATCAACGCGACAAAGGACTCTGGGGCATTTTCGCTCACGTAGGCGCTTTGCAGTCCACAGGCCACAAAGTTGAGCTGCTTATCTTTGAGCAGTTCGCCAATGACAATGCGTGATTCGTGGCGGGTAAGCTCACCGTGAAACAGCTGTTTGCCGTGTTCAAACACCAGTGCCCCGTTCTCGGCGACAAAAGAGATCTCATCTTTGAGCTCCGGGAAGAAGGATATTAGCTGGTAATACTGGTTGCCGCTGGCCACGACAAATTCAATATCTCGTTTCTTCAGTTCCTGATACTGCGCCATAAAGCGTACGCGATCGTAATGCTTGGCGTCGTCGAGAAAAGTGCCGTCCATGTCTGTGACGATAACTTTGATGGTCATACTTGCTCCTGGCTCATAACTGCGACCTGAAACATTTTAATAACAATGTGAGCTAAAGCACAAATTTAATTTCGAATGAAAGAGGGAGAGGGGCGATTGAGTGGGCCGGATAAGCAACTGCGCCATCCGGCAGTGGTGAGGGATGAGAACCGGATGTCGGTACGAGTACCTAATCCGGCTCACTGACCTTGCTTATAACATATGTTCAGTACGGGCGATGATATCGTCCTGCGCATCCGGAGACAGCGCGGTGAAGAAGGCGGAATAACCCGCTACACGCACCACCAGATCACGGTACTGATCCGGGTGTTTTTTGGCTTCAAGCAGCGTTTCACGAGAAACGATGTTGTACTGAATATGCCAACCTTTGTGCTCTTCAAAGAAGGTACGCAGCAAAATCATCAGCTTCTGTTTATCAGACTCATTTTCCAGCGTGGCCGGGTTCAGCTTCTGATTTAACAGCACGCCACCGAGGATTGAACCAGTAGGCAGTTTACCCACCGAGCCAATTACCGCCGTTGGACCGAGATGGTCCGTACCGGATGCCGGGCTTGCGCCTTCTGCCAGCGGGGTGTGCGCTTTACGGCCATCCGGCGTTGCCATGGTTGCCGCGCCGAACGGTACGTTTGCAGAGATAGACGAGGTCCCGGCGTAGTAGTTGCCGCCAACCGGACCACGGCCGTAACGCGGGTTGTGATACAGCTTCAGTTCGTCAATGTAAGTCTGATAAGCGCGGGCCAGCAGCGCATCAACGCTATCGTCATCGTTGCCGTACTTTGGCGCACCGTTTATCAGGCGTTGGCGCAACTGCTCGTGGGTCAGACCATCGAAATCATCGGCCAGCGCGGCGGCCAGCTGTTGTTGGCCGATAGTCCCCTGCTCGAAGACCAGTTTTTTCACTGCAGCCAGGCTGTTGCCGAGGTTGGCGATACCCACCTGCAGGCCGGATACCCAGTCATACTTCGCGCCACCTTGCTTAATACTTTTCGCACGTTCAATACAGTCATCTACCAGCGCGGAGCACAGAATATCGTGTACGTTTTCTTCCAGCATGGTGTCGACGACATACTCTATTTCGATGGATTTGCGCGTGTAATAGCGGATCTGCGTATCCCAGGCGTCCATCACTTCATCGAAATTATTAAAGTTGCCAGCTGAGAGCGCTTTCTCTTGCGGCAGGAATACTTTGCCGCTGGTGGCATCGCGTCCGCCTTCCAGCGCCGCCAGCATTACGCGGGCAAAGTTTATAAAACTCATGCCGGTGCAGCGGTAGCCCCATTTGCCGCCAACGGCGGTTTCGATGCAACCAATAGCCGCGTAGTCATAGGCGTCCTGCGGTTCAATGCCCAGCTTAATGAATTCCGGAATGACGATTTCGTCGTTGTTAAAGGCTGGCATCCCGAAGCCGCAACGGATCACCTGTACGCAGGCATCCAGGAAGTCGTTACTCATCCCCGCATGATAACGCACGCTGAGATTCGGCTGAGTGGAACGCAGTCTGCCACAGGACTCCAGAATGGCGTAGGAGAGCGGGTTGACGGCATCCATCGCCTGACCGTTGACCAGGTTCTGGCCACCAATGGTCACGTTCTGATACAGCGGGCTGCCCGCCGAGGCTTTCGAGTGGGAGCCGGAGCGGATTTTGTTCACTTCCAGCAGCTTCAGCCAGCAGCTGTGCAACAGCTCAATGGCGTGCTCACGATCGAGACTCTGGTTCAGTTCTACGTCACGACGATAGAACGGATAGAGGTACTGATCCATACGACCAAATGATACCGAGTGACCGTTCGATTCAATTTGCAGGATTAACTGGATGAAGTAGCACAACTGTAGCGCCTGCCAGAACGTTTTTGGCGGTTCATGGGCGATGACATCGCAGTTTTCCGCCATGGTCAGCAATTCATCACGGCGGCTGGTGCGCGTTTCTGTGGACGCCATTTTACGTGCCAGTGCGGCAAAGCGCTCAATGTGCAGACTGACGGCTTCCAGCACAATATCAATCGCTTTCAGGAACTGATCGCCATGGAGGTCTTGCAGACAAGTCAGATTGATGCGGGAACGACGTTCATCGACTTTATGGCGCAGGCCGTCGAGACCTTTTTCCAGCAATAGCGGGAAGTTCACCGCCAGGTGCGCGTCACCGGAGGTCATATTACCTTCAGCTTTGATAATGCCTGTTTCCAGCAGCCCTTTTTGTTCGTCAGTAAACATGCCGTAGCAGCGATCCTGTACGGTCTGACCGCGCCACCACGGACACACTTCGTGCAATACGCGCTTGTTCTCTTCACTTACCGCGAAACCTGCGCCAGGCCTGTCGGCAAGATCGTCGATCTCTTTTTCAATCCAGGAGACGGTGTATTCCGGGAAGATTGGCGCGGCGCGTACTTCGCTTGCCTGGTTACCGATGATTAGCTCGTCATGCTTGATCCAGATAGTGCGTTCCGCCAGGTGATGAGCCAGTGCCAGCGCGCGGCGAACCGGGATGGGTTTATCCAGATGCTGCTGATACATCTCGGTATAGTGCTGGGCGCGCTCGGTACAAACCGGTGGTTTCACAATGTGGATCAGGGCCGTTTTATGCGCTTTGATACGGTCGCTAAGTGTGTCCAGTTTCAGAGTGGTCATGGCGATTATCCTCGTAGGGTCGCGGTTGACTAGTGACAGTGATGTATGGATCAAACGGAGTAACCGGAAACAACCGGGAGTTCGAGGAAACAAACGGGAGGAAACCTTGAGTGGCAAGGCTTAACGATAGGTAAAGCTAGTCAACTGGTAGAAAACCACCCAATATGACAATTTTAGATCGTTCGACAACAAAGTTAAAAAGGTGTCATATATAGTTAGATCGTACTGCCGACTGTTTAATGGGATTTAAATTCGGCTTAAAACGTTATCACATGGAGGTTCAAAACAAAGCCAGCCAATTGGACATTTCTGTAATCAGCCAGCCTTGTTTTGCGTGCTTACGTTCGACGCTGGGCTATCCTTTTCAATGGAATCACATTGTCCGAAAATCTCTTTCTGTCGGACCGGATTTGAATCAGATAACTCAAGCACCGCAGGCATAAGCATCTTTAAGCCACCAGTGATAAATATCTCCATGACAGCTTCACGTTGGGCTTCAGTCATCCCCTGATAAATCATCATCCAGAGTGCTTGCTTCTCATCATTTGCTAAGCCACTTTTTGTCTTGAAATCCTCAACTCCCATAGATGGCTGTCCTTTGTTGCTATACCCAAGATAATTTTGGGTCCGTGCAGGCAATATCGATATATGGTATTCCGTGGCTTTAGTCCCTCCTCGTTTCCGCCGCACTCCGTCCAACCCTTCTGCGAGTTTTTCTAACTGCTTACGTACATTGGATACTCCACTTGGGAATCCGGGCATCCCCGCACACTCTTGAGCCGTAAACCAAGTTTGCTCATTCATCATTACCTCCTGTTTCCGATTTTTTCTGGCTCACAAAAAATTCGATTCGATTTTTTATGGTGTAAAAACATGCTTTCACAAAAATCAAAGACTTAAATTCGATTTATTTAGATTTGATTAAACCGACAAAAGACTGACAAAAAGATTGAATTCGATTTTTTGTGTGCTATATTTTTACACGTAAAGGTGAGCAGTTTAGTTCACCGCAACGAGTAAATATTTAAGGATCGCAGAATGATGACCAAAAGCCAAGACTGGCACCCTGAAGACATCAAAGCAGCGATTAGAAAACGCGGAATGACGACCAGTCAGTTATCCCGTTGTCATGGGCTAGCGGAATCAACATTACGTAACGTATTCCGTCACCACTGGCCCAAAGGGGAGAAAATTATCGCTGACTTTCTCAACATGGAGCCATCAGAGATATGGCCTTCGCGTTATCAGAATCTGACTGTTAAAGAGGTTGCATGATGGAGTTTTGGGTATCAGTGAAAGAATGCGTTGGCGTCTGTGGTTTCCCACAGGCTGAGTCTAATGCACGGAAAAAACTTGAGGATCTGGTTTGCGGTCGCAGTGAGCTACGCCGCAAACGTGCCGGCACCAAAGCATTTGAATACCACATATCAGTATTGCCACCAGAAGTTCGGGCTGAATTGCTGGCAACTCGTGGTTTGATTGAAACCTCATCCGGACTCATTACTTTGCCGCAAGAGCCTGAACGTGTGGCTGCTGACGACCTTGATCGTCAGCGTCTCTGGTCAGCCTGGGAGAAAGCAACAGGCGAACAGCGACTGCATGCAGAGCGTCGCACGAAAGCTGCCGCGCTGGTGGCTGAGCTGATGGCATCAGGTGTTGGCAACCGCAAAGCTATTACCCTTGCTGCCAAGCAACTTCAAATCAGTGAAGGAACGCTGCGCAATCTGTACTACAAAGTGAAGGACTTCAGCCCTGATCTCTGGGGACCGGTACTGCTCGATCGCCGGGTTCGTGAAAAACGCGTTACGGGACGTTCGGCTGAAATTTCTGATGATGCCTGGCAATTCTTCCTGGGCGATTACCCGCCCGGATAAAACAACGCTCCGGATTGAAATAAGTAAACGCTGGGAGTCCACCGCTAATGCCTTATAACGTTCCCGCACTGCGCAAACTTATTACTGACGGCGAAAAAGATATTGCCTTTGAACTGGGGCTGCAAAGACTTCCGCCAGTGGGCGTTGAGAAAGCGCTTAATACCTCATTCAGTAATCAGGTTCGTGATTTATACGACCATCAGAGCTGGATTAAAGACCAGATTATTCCGTCTGTTAAATCTGATGATGAAACCATCATTGAGACTGCGGCCAGCGAAGGCGTCATCAGAAAACAGGCCACGTTTGCTACGGGGCCGGCGGTATTTAAAGGGAATACACCGCTGCCGGAAGATATGGAGATGCAAACCGCTACCGGTATTGTTTATGCCGTGACGACTTCCGGCGTTCCTGTAGATGGGGTCATGACTGTAACCATTCAGGCCAGCGATGCCGGCGCGTCAGGAAACCTTCCGGAAGGTGAAAGCCTGACCTTACTGTCCCCCGTTCCCGGCGTGGAAAGTATTGGTTTAACGGGTACGGGGGGCATCATCGGTGGTGCGGATATTGAGCCAGTTCCTGAATTGCTTGACCGGCTTTTATTCCGTAAACGCAATCCCCCTGTTGGTGGGGCTGTGCATGACTATGTCATCTGGGCACGAGAAATGGCTGGTGTCAGTCGGGCGTGGGCATTTGATGCCTGGCATGGCCCCTGCACAATCGGACTGGCATGGGTTTATGACGATCGTTCAGTGATTACCCCCGGATATCAGGACCGAAAAAATATGGAAGATTACCTTTTCCGTCATACCGACCCGGCGACTGGCGTATGGGTTGGTAAACCTGGAGGAATAGAAGTCTGGCCCGTTGAACTGGTGCTCCGTCCCGTCAATATGGTTATCGACATAACACCGGATACGTCTGCCACGCGTAAAGCTGTCCAGTCCCGCCTGTTGACGCTTCAGAAGACGCTACAACCAGGACAAACGTTACCCATTTCAGCGATTCGTACTGCTATCGGCACCGCATCTGGCGTGACGGATTACAAGCTGAATCTGACCGCTGACATTCCCTGTGCTCAGAATGAACTTATCACTATCGGAGTGCTGACATGGCCCACAGTGTAGATGAATGGCTGGGCGCTTTATGGCAGGTCATGCCACGTGGCAAAGCGTGGTCACGCGATGAGGATGGTGATTTAAACCTTTTTTTACGGGCGTTAGCCAGACGTTTAAGTCAGACGGAATTTGATGCAGAAAACCTGCTACCGGAGATGCGGCCAGAAACAACATTTATGCTACTGGAAGAATGGGAGGAATACCTTGAACTGCCGGAGTGTGGGCAGTTAAGCGGTACTGTAGAAGACCGACGTCGTGCTGTCGTGGAGAAGTATCACCGCAAAGGTGGCCTTTCCCCGTGGCAGATTGAAGCGGTGGCTGCCGCGCTTGGATTTACTATCCGGGTAACTGTCCTTCTGCCTCACCACTGCATGCGTAGCTGCATGTATCCCCTTTATCCAGCCCGTTATCGCTGGACGTTACAGATTGATGTGATCGGTATAAGCGGCGGACGTTTTACCTGTATCGATAACGTCATGACACCGCTTCTGAGTGAACGGGCAAGAGAACTGGAGTGTGTGCTGACAAAATACCGTCTCGGTGGCACAGCATACGAATATTTTTATTCTTCAGGAGATAACTGATGTATCACGTAGATAATTCGACCGGTGTTCCGGTTATGCCACAACCGTCTCCTGTCACCAGTGAGACAGAGCTTTTTTTTACCGAAGGTGGAAACGGTGTTCCCCCGACGTTCCCCGGTCCTGACTGGTTTAATATCATTCAAAGTGAGCTAATTAATATTCTCAGAGCTGCGGGGCTTGATCCTGACAAGATGGACAATACGCAGATTCTGGCCGCTCTCAAAAAGCTGTTTCTGAGTCGCTCCAATCCATTTGGCGACATTAAAGCAGATGGTGCGGCGGCAATCGCGACGGCTCTCTCAAACCTTGGTTTG
>NZ_JAOWID010000025.1:0-5577 GCF_030332285.1 Citrobacter sp. Cu096 | reverse complement strand
GCAACAACGCCCGCACCAACAGTACGGCCGCCTTCACGGATTGCGAAACGCAGACCGTCGTCCATCGCGATTGGGTGGATCAGGGTAACAACCATTTTGATGTTGTCGCCCGGCATTACCATCTCAACGCCTTCCGGCAGTTCGATGGTACCAGTCACGTCAGTAGTACGGAAGTAGAACTGCGGACGGTAGCCTTTGAAGAACGGAGTATGACGGCCGCCTTCGTCTTTGGACAGAATGTACACTTCAGATTCGAACTTGGTGTGCGGCTTGATAGAGCCCGGCTTAGCCAGTACCTGACCACGTTCGATTTCTTCACGTTTGATACCACGCAGCAGAACACCAACGTTCTCACCAGCACGGCCTTCGTCCAGCAGTTTGCGGAACATTTCAACGCCAGTACAGGTAGACTTGGCAGTCTCTTTGATACCAACGATTTCAACTTCTTCACCAACTTTGATGATACCGCGCTCTACACGACCGGTAACAACGGTACCACGACCGGAGATGGAGAATACGTCTTCGATTGGCAGCAGGAACGGCTTATCGATAGCACGTTCTGGTTCTGGGATGTAAGAATCCAGGAAGCCAGCCAGTTCGATGATTTTCGCTTCCCACTCTGCTTCGCCTTCCAGCGCTTTCAGAGCAGAACCACGAACGATCGGCGTGTCGTCGCCCGGGAAATCGTACTGAGACAGAAGTTCACGAACTTCCATTTCTACCAGTTCCAGCAGCTCTTCGTCATCAACCATGTCGCATTTGTTCAGGAACACGATGATGTACGGAACGCCTACCTGACGACCCAGCAGGATGTGCTCACGAGTCTGCGGCATCGGGCCGTCAGTCGCAGCAACAACCAGGATCGCGCCGTCCATCTGCGCAGCACCGGTGATCATGTTTTTAACATAGTCGGCGTGGCCCGGGCAGTCTACGTGTGCGTAGTGGCGAGTCGGGGTGTCATATTCAACGTGAGAAGTGTTGATGGTGATACCACGAGCTTTTTCTTCCGGCGCGTTATCGATCTGATCGAATGCACGCGCAGCACCGCCGTAGGTTTTAGCCAGTACGGTAGTGATTGCAGCGGTCAGCGTTGTTTTACCATGGTCAACGTGGCCGATAGTACCGACGTTAACGTGCGGTTTAGTACGTTCAAATTTTTCTTTAGACATCGATTGTCCCTCTAAGACACGGATAAATCGGTGATATCACCACATCAACCAGGCAATATACCTGAGCTGTTGAATGCTTTTAAAAGTAAACAGAGAGAAACGGGAAGGAGAAGTGAAGTGGTGCTGATACCCAGAGTCGAACTGGGGACCTCACCCTTACCAAGGGTGCGCTCTACCAACTGAGCCATATCAGCACGTCTGGAGCGGGCAGCGGGAATCGAACCCGCATCATCAGCTTGGAAGGCTGAGGTAATAGCCATTATACGATGCCCGCATCCTGAAACTCGGCTACCCAGTTCTTTCTGTAACAAAAAAGAGATTGCTCTCTTTTCTGTTAGAGCTGGTTAATTTTTTAACCAACTCAGGCGGCATTAACGCTGCCAGAAAGTGGTGGTGGGGGAAGGATTCGAACCTTCGAAGTCTGTGACGGCAGATTTACAGTCTGCTCCCTTTGGCCGCTCGGGAACCCCACCGGACTTGATGGTGCCGACTACCGGAATCGAACTGGTGACCTACTGATTACAAGTCAGTTGCTCTACCTACTGAGCTAAGTCGGCATCAAGTAGCGCGCATTTTATGGAGACATGCGCACTCATGCAACTAAAAAATTGCATAAAATGTTCTATCGCTCACATTTTGCACTATACGACCGATAAATAATCTATTTTCTCTTTGGGTTGAACAAATTTCCAACGTCAGGCACCCTCCCAGAGGGGTATTTTGCTCCGACATGCGGTTATCAATAGAGAGAAAGCGCATCTTTATACATCTGGAATAGCCGTCACATTGCGTTTCAGGGGATGATTTTTTCTTATTATTCCCCCTCATCTGGTGTTACCCTCCTGCCCATTGTCCAAATTAACTGAAATGTGCATGCCATTGCGGACCGGGGACGATTTCGTTTTTTACCGCAAACCTGATAGAGCAATGGCAGCCAGACCATGCGTATGAGTATAAAAGAGCAAGCGTTAACGTCGCCTTATCTACAGTTTGATCGCAACCAGTGGGCTGCGCTTCGTGATTCCGTGCCGATGACCCTGACCGAGGAAGAAATTGCTCGTTTGAAAGGCATAAACGAAGACTTATCGCTGGAAGAAGTTGCCGAGATTTATTTGCCTCTATCGCGTTTGCTAAATTTTTACATCAGTTCGAACCTGCGGCGTCAGGCGGTGCTGGAGCAATTTTTAGGCACCAACGGCGAGCGTATTCCTTATATCATTAGCATTGCTGGCAGTGTCGCTGTTGGCAAAAGTACGACTGCACGCGTGTTGCAGGCGCTGCTCAGTCGCTGGCCCGAGCATCGTAAGGTTGAGCTGATTACAACAGACGGTTTTCTTCATCCTAACCAGGTGCTGAAAGATCGCGGCCTTATGAAGAAGAAAGGCTTTCCGCAGTCCTATGATATGCACCGGCTGGTTAAATTCGTTTCCGATCTGAAGTCTGGCGTTCCCAACGTTACGGCGCCGGTTTATTCTCATCTGATCTATGATGTGATCCCTGATGGCGACAAAACCGTTGCCCAGCCCGATATATTAATACTCGAAGGACTCAATGTATTACAAAGCGGCATGGACTACCCTCACGATCCGCATCATGTATTTGTTTCTGATTTTGTCGACTTTTCTATTTATGTTGATGCACCAGAAGAATTACTCCAGACATGGTATATCAATCGCTTCCTGAAATTCCGCGAAGGGGCATTCACCAACCCAGACTCTTATTTCCATAACTATGCGAAATTGTCAGAAGATGAGGCCATCAACACGGCTACATCACTGTGGAAAGAAATTAACTGGTTGAATTTAAAACAAAACATATTGCCAACGCGTGAGCGAGCCAGCTTGATTATGACCAAAAGCGCCAATCATGCCGTTGAGCAAGTCAGGCTGCGTAAATAAATAAAAAAGGGGAGCCTGAGCTCCCCTTCTTATTATTCAGCGCTTCTAAGCGATATTTCCCCGCCCATCCAGGGTTTTACCACGCCATTTTGTTCAAGCAGCAATGCACCCTGCGCATCTATTCCACGCGATATACCAAATATTTCTTTATCACCAATAATGAGTTTAACGGGACGGTCGATAAAGTTATCCAGTGCCTTCCAGCGGGACAGATATGGCGCTAACCCCTCTTGCTCAAACAGTACCAACGCAGCACGCAGCTCGCGGATCAGTCGGGCAGCCAGAGTATTACGGTCAATATTAATACCCGCTTCCTGTAGGTTAATCCAGCCTTGATTAACCACATTCTCTTCAACCCGACGCATGGACATGTTAATACCCGCGCCAATAACAATCTGCGCGGCATCCCCCGTCTTACCGGTGAGTTCTACCAGGATCCCTGCCAGCTTACGGTCGAGCAAATAGAGATCGTTCGGCCATTTAACACGTACTTTATCCGCACCCAGATCGCGTAAAACCTCAGCCATGACAATACCAATCACCAGGCTCAGGCCAATTGCAGCAGCCGGACCTTGCTCCAGCCGCCAGAACATCGAGAGGTATAGGTTAGCACCAAAGGGAGAGAACCATTTGCGTCCCCTGCGACCACGCCCGGCCTGCTGATATTCAGCGACGCAGGCATCTCCTGACTCAAGTTGGCTAATCCGATCCATCAGGTACTGATTGGTTGAGTCGATAACCGGCAGGACGGTAATATTTCCACCATCCAACTGAGAATGAATAAGTGATGAATCTAATAGCTGGATAGGTTCAGGTAAGCTATATCCTTTACCAGGGACAGTAAATACATCAACACCCCAGTCACGAAGCGTCTGGACATGCTTATTGATTGCCGCACGGCTCATCCCCAGCTTTTCACCGAGTTGCTCACCGGAGTGAAATTCGCCATCGGCTAATAATGAAATAAGCGTCAGGGGGACAGTATTATCCTTCATGCAACGATCTCCACGGCATTCACCTCACCTTGCGGGCCGATAAACCGGACTTCCGGTTCGAGCCAGACGTTGAATTTCTCACCGACTTTTTGGCGTACGTGATGCGCAAGTTGCACCACATCCTGACTCGTAGCATGGTCTGCATTGATCAGCACTAGTGCTTGCTGCTGGTGTACCGCTGCGCCGCCAATGCGCATACCTTTCAGCTGGCATTGATCAATAAGCCAGCCAGCAGCCAGTTTCACAGAGCCATCAGCTTGCGGGTAATGAGGTGCCGTCGGGAATTTAGCCAGAAGATCCCGTGCAATATCTGCGCTGACAACCGGATTTTTAAAGAAACTCCCCGCATTACCGTTTACTTTTGGATCGGGCAGCTTTGTGGTGCGCATATGGCAAACAGAATCAAAAACCTGCTGAGGCGTTACCGTTGCAGAGTCAAGACGTGTCAGGTCACCGTAAGTGAGAACAGGCTGCCAATGTTTAGCTAAACGCAGCCCAACGGCTACAATCGCGAAACGATCCTGGTACTCATGTTTGAAGATGCTGTCACGGTAACCAAATCGGCATTCTGCAGCGCTGACGCGCAGATGCTTGCCGGTCGAAAGCTCTACGCAGTCCACATATTCGCAGACGCGCTGCAGCTCCACGCCATAGGCACCAATATTTTGGATGGGGGATGAACCAACGCAACCAGGGATCATCGCCAGATTTTCGAGGCCAGGCATGTTGTGCTCCAGAGCATAACGTACCAGCTGATGCCAGTTTTCACCCGCGCCTACGTGTAGATACCATGCGTCAGGCTTCTCTGTAACCTCGATACCTTTGATACGGTTGACGATCACCGTGCCATGGAAAGTATCAAGAAACAGGACGTTACTCCCCTCACCCAGAATCAGTACCGGATGATGTGATGCATTGGCAGCATGCCAGGCGTTCAACAGTTGTTGCTCATTTTCAGCACAAACAATCTCGTTGGCAGACTGGTCAATGCCGAAGGTGTTCCAGGCTTTAAGGGAGTGATTCATAGACGCTTTCCTGATGCAAAATCGCGCTTAGTTTACCGCATATACCGCAGGATGGCTTGTGTTATGGAGGATCAGGGTGTTGCTTTGCAACCCGATAGTACGCGCAGCGCCGCAGCCGGCGGATTTCACTGCGCACAGACGCAAAAAAGCCCATCCGGCAGGATGGGCTTCTTCACTTTATTTGATGCCTGGCAGTTCCCTACTCTCGCATGGGGAGACCCCACACTACCATCGGCGCTACGGCGTTTCACTTCTGAGTTCGGCATGGGGTCAGGTGGGACCACCGCGCTACAGCCGCCAGGCAAATTCTGTTTATCAACACACTTTTTAGTCTGTCGATGTCATCTGTAATCAGGCTGAATCTTGTGTCTGTCTCTTCGCCAAAACATCTTCGGCGTTGTAAGGTTAAGCCTCACGGTTCATTAGTATCGGTTAGCTCAATGTATCGCTACACTTACACACCCGACCTATCAACGTCATCGTCTTTAAC
>NZ_JAOWID010000024.1:0-139110 GCF_030332285.1 Citrobacter sp. Cu096 | reverse complement strand
AGGGAACTGCCAGGCATCAAATAAAGTGAAGAAGCCCATCCTGCCGGATGGGCTTTTTTGCGTCTGTGCGCCGTGAAATCCGCCGGCTGCGGCGCAGCGCGTGCCATCGGGTGAAAAGCGAATCACGACACCGCTGCTATCGTCTTATCCACTGCATAACAAAGTCAGCAACTTGTTGTATATCATTGATATCTAACAGTGGAACATCCACAGCAAGCGGAACATCACTGGCAACTGCGATAACATATTCATCCAGTGCCAATTCTTCAGCACTATGACCGCAACCGTCGCGAAAAAGCAGGATTTTGGCGACAGGTTCATGCTTAAAGCCCTCAACCAGCACCATATCTAACGTTGAAACGTCCATCCGGCTTACCAGATACGCTAAATCCAGTTCGGGTTCTTCCGGTGTTTCTACCATTAACGCCCAACGTTGTTGGCTGGCGACTAGCGTTTGTGCTGCCCCGGCTTTACGTAGCTCATAGCTATCTTTGCCGGGCTTGTCGACATCCATATTGTGATGCGTATGTTTAATCAATCCGGGACGAATACCTCTGGCACGTAGCTCCGGAATCAATTTTTTGAGCAGAGTAGTTTTTCCCGTGCCGCTCCATGCTGCAATGGCGAGTAAAGGGATCATGATTTGTCCTGCCATTTTGCGAGTTCTTCGGGGGTGTTCACGTTCACGAACGCATCTTTGTGGTCGCTGAAGTCGACGGAGTGGCCGCCAGCCTGGCGCATAAAGACCATAACGCGTCTTTCACCGGACTGAAGATAATCCTGCAGCAAGGGCTGCATGGAGCGGTGCATCAGCGCAATGGCCGGATGATCTCTTTCTCCATCATGTACCCAGACAACCGGCGCAGCTTTACGCTGCTCCTTCAAACGTGTAACCAGATCATGAGGAATATAGGGCATATCGCACGGACAGAATAGAAACCAGTCTCCCGCTTGCTGCAGGAATACTGACAGCATCCCGGCCAGTGGGCCAGGGAAATCGGCCAATGAGTCGGGGATCACTTTCAGGCCGCTTCGCTGGTAAATCTCCCGGTGGCGATTGGCATTAACCACCACGGTTTCGACCTGCAAAGCGAGGGTATCTGCCACATGTCGCCAAAGAGGTTTACCGTCAAGCTCAAGCAGACCTTTATCGGTTCCACCCATCCGTCTGGCCTTACCACCTGCCAGCACAACCCCTGTTATTGCACTATCCAGAATCACTGATATCGCCTCTTTTAATGTGGGATTGACCCTGCTAACGTATCCGTATTGAGCCTAAGGAGCACAACCATGAAATGTAAACGTCTGAATGAAGTTATTGAACTCCTCCAGCCAGCCTGGCAGAAAGAACCCGATCTTAACCTGATGCAATTTTTACAGAAACTGGCGCAAGAGTCAGGTTTTGACGGCGAACTGGCGGATTTAACTGATGACATTCTGATCTATCATCTGAAAATGCGTGACTCAGCGAAAGACGCTGTCATCCCAGGTATTCAGAAAGATTATGAAGAAGATTTCAAAACCGCACTACTCCGCGCACGTGGCGTAATTAAAGAGTAAAAGCTTGTAATCGCCGCCACCGAAAGCCCTGCGAAATGATATCCTGAATTATTCGTAGTATTTTCGGATGATGGGATGAACGACAACGCTTTTAATTTCCAGACGCTACACCCGGATACCATCATGGATGCACTGTTTGAGCAGGGGATCCGGGTGGATTCCGGGCTTACCCCGCTTAACAGCTATGAAAACCGTGTCTATCAATTCCAGGATGAAGATCGTCGACGCTTTGTCGTTAAATTTTATCGCCCTGAACGCTGGTCTGTCGATCAGATCCAGGAAGAACACCAGTTTGCTCTGGAACTGGTGAGCGATGAAGTCCCGGTAGCTGCGCCGCTGGTACTAAACGGCCAAACGCTGCTAAGTCATCAAGGTTTTCATTATGCGATCTTCCCCAGCGTCGGTGGACGCCAGTTTGAGGCCGACAATATCGATCAGATGGAGGCTGTGGGTCGCTATCTGGGGCGTATGCATCAGACCGGCTGCAAGCGTACCTTTGCCTTTCGCCCAACGATTGGCCTTGAAGAGTATCTGACTGAGCCGCGTAACGTTTTTGAACACGCACCGCTGATTCCATCAGGGCAAAAAGCAGCCTTCCTGAAGGCAACGGATGCGCTGATCGCGCTCGTTACCGATCGCTGGCATACGCGTTTTAACACATTACGCCTGCACGGTGATTGCCATGCCGGTAATATTTTGTGGCGCGATGGCCCGATGTTTGTCGATTTAGATGATGCCCGTAATGGCCCGGCAGTTCAGGATTTATGGATGCTTCTCAATGGCGATAAAGCTGAACAACGCATGCAGCTTGAAACCATTATTGAAGCTTATGAAGAGTTTAGTGAGTTCGACACCTCTGAAATCGGACTTATAGAACCTTTACGCGCTATGCGTTTAGTTTATTATCTTGCCTGGCTAATTCGACGTTGGGCTGACCCTGCGTTTCCAAAAAACTTCCCGTGGTTAACCGGGGAAGATTACTGGCATCGTCAGACCGCGACCTTTATTGAGCAGGCAAAAATTCTGCACGAGCCCCCCTTACAATTAACGCCAATGTATTAATCGGAGAAACGTGAACATGAAAAAAATATGGCTGGCGCTGGCTGGTATGGTTTTAGCTTTTAGCGCATCTGCAGCGCAATTCCAGGATGGCAAACAATACATCACCCTGGAGAAGCCTGTTGCGGGTGAACCGCAAGTGTTGGAGTTTTTCTCCTTCTACTGCCCGCACTGCTACCAGTTTGAAGAAGTGCTTCACGTGTCTGATAACGTGAAGAAAAAGCTGCCGGAAGGCACCAAGATGACCAAATACCACGTCGAATTCCTGGGACCTTTGGGTAAAGATCTGACGCAGGCATGGGCGGTTGCTATGGCGCTGGGTGTTGAAGATCAGGTTACTGTTCCGCTGTTTGAAGGGGTTCAGAAAACTCAGACCGTTCAGTCTGTTGCTGATATCCGCAAAGTGTTTGTCGACGCAGGTATTAAAGGCGAAGACTATGATGCGGCATGGAACAGCTTCGTGGTGAAATCACTCGTGGCGCAGCAGGAAAAAGCGGCGGCTGATTTGCAGCTGCAGGGTGTTCCGGCGATGTTTGTGAATGGCAAATATCAGGTTAACCCGCAGGGTATGGATACCAGCAGCATGGATATCTTTGTACAACAGTATGCGGATACCGTGAAGTATCTGGTAGGCCAGAAGTAAAAGAAAAGCCGGTCACTGACCGGCTTTTTTATTTGAGGCTTTAATTGCGTCGAGCTGCGCGTCTTTCTTACTCCACAGCATATTCAGCCATAGCTGAAACTGACGCTTGAAGCCCTTATCGTTCACGTAATCACCATGCAACTCTTCATGGACTGGCTCCAGATCCACCCTCACGACGATACGCGTTAACTTACCGCTCAGCATATCGTAGAACGGTCTGCTGTTGTTTTCCGGATAGCACAACGTGACGTTTAACATTTTATCGAACTGTGACCCCAGGACGTTCAATGCCATCGCAATACCGGCCGCCTTGGGGGGAAGCAGGTTTTGATAGGGGGAACGGGTTTGCTCGCGTTTTTCTTTGGTAAACCGTGAACCCTCAACAAAATTCACAATGGTTGTCGGATGCGCACGAAATTTCTCGCAGGAACGACGCGTTGTTTCGACATCTTTACCGCGCCGTTCCGGATGGCGGAGCAGGTAGCCACGCGAATAGCGTTTCATAAACGGCATATCCAGCGCCCAGCAGGCCAGGCCAATAAAGGGTACCCAGGCCAGCTGTTGCTTGAGGAAATATTTATTCATCGGGATGTGTTTACGGAACAGAACGCAAAGCACAACGATATCGGCCCAGCTGTAATGGTTACAAATGAGCAGATACCAGTTTTTCTTACTAAGACCTTCCAGCCCTTCGACATCCCACTTCAAACGTGGATTGAGGTGCAGCAGTAGCGCCAGACCCTCACACCAGCAGTACATCATGAAATTACAGAACACGGAAACCTTGCGCCAGACGACAGGAACGGGCAAAAGGAGTTTCACAACTCCGGCAAGGATGATCGGCACAGAACAAAAAATCGTGACCAATATGGTCAATACGATACTCAGTAACAGCGTTATCGCAGCGAGTATTCTCGTCATAATTAAATTATTCAAAAGGTTAGCCATAGACAGTGCGCTAAAGAGGCGCAAGGGGCTGATTTTATCAGAAAACGGACCAAATGATGGTTCTTCCCTGAATAGAAAAAACAGGAATATCTATCCACATCAGGATATAAGCTGTGAAAATGGAATAAAATGCTGTGCATTTATTTAATTCATTGAAATACATATAAAAATAATATGAGGCAATAATTGCCATGTTATATTTAAAGAGCTGAAAATTATTTATTCACAAAGTTATCCACAGTCGTGTTTGCGAGCAAAGCAGAAGATCTGCAAAAGATTTTCGACAAATGCGGCGAAAAACTCATGTTTTCATCCAGTCTGTGGCATCCTTTACCCATAATCTGATAAACAGGCACGGACATTATGGTTCAGATCCCAGAAAACCCACTTATCCTTGTAGATGGCTCATCTTACCTGTATCGCGCATACCACGCATTTCCGCCGCTGACAAACAGCGCAGGAGAACCTACTGGTGCGATGTACGGTGTCCTTAACATGCTGCGTAGCTTGATTTTGCAATATCAGCCAACTCACGCAGCGGTGGTATTCGACGCCAAGGGTAAAACCTTCCGTGATGAGTTATTCGAACACTACAAGTCGCACCGCCCACCCATGCCGGACGATCTGCGTGCGCAGATTGAACCTCTGCATGCGATGGTGAAAGCGATGGGGCTGCCACTGCTGGCCGTTTCTGGCGTGGAGGCGGACGATGTCATCGGTACGCTGGCGCGGGAAGCGGAGAAGCTGGGTCGTCCGGTGCTGATTAGCACTGGTGATAAAGATATGGCTCAACTGGTGACACCGAATATCACCCTGATCAACACCATGACCAATACGATCCTCGGTCCGGATGAAGTGGTGAATAAATACGGCGTCCCACCAGAACTGATCATCGATTTCCTGGCGCTGATGGGGGACTCCTCAGATAACATTCCGGGTGTTCCTGGCGTGGGTGAAAAAACTGCGCAGGCGCTACTGCAGGGGCTGGGTGGGCTGGATACTCTCTATGCTGAATCAGACAAAATTGCGGGGCTGACATTCCGTGGTGCAAAAACCATGGCGGGCAAGCTTGAGCAGAATAAAGAGGTGGCGTACCTCTCATATCAATTGGCTACCATTAAAACGGATGTTGAGCTTGAGTTGACCTGCGAGCAGTTGGAAGTCCGTCAGCCGGTAGCAGAAGAACTGCTTGGTCTGTTTAAACAGTATGAATTCAAACGTTGGGTTAGCGACGTTGAAGCGGGTAAATGGCTACAGGCGAAGGGAACAAAACCGGCGGCAAAATCACAGGAAACCATCGTTGTCGATGAAAAAACTGAGCAACCTGCCACGGTGCTTTCCTACGACAACTATGTGACAATTCTGGACGAAACAACGCTGGAAGCGTGGATTGCAAAGCTGAAGAAAGCGCCCGTCTTCGCCTTTGATACTGAAACTGACAGCCTGGACAACATCTCCGCTAATCTGGTTGGCTTGTCTTTTGCCATTGAACCGGGTGTGGCTGCATATGTTCCTGTTGCCCATGATTATCTGGATGCCCCCGATCAGATCTCTCGCGACCGCGCGCTGGCGCTCCTGAAGCCGCTGCTGGAAGATGAGAACGCGCATAAAGTTGGACAAAACCTGAAGTACGATCGTGGTATCCTGGCCAATTATGGCATCGAGCTTCGCGGCATCACCTTTGACACCATGCTCGAATCCTACATTCTTAACAGCGTCGCTGGCCGACACGATATGGACAGCCTGTCGGACCGTTGGCTGAAACATAAAACCATCACCTTTGAAGAGATCGCCGGAAAGGGCAAAAACCAGCTGACCTTTAACCAGATAGCGCTGGAAGAAGCCGGTCGTTATGCTGCGGAAGATGCCGACGTTACACTACAGTTGCATCTGAAGATGTGGCCAGAATTGCAGCAGCATAAAGGGCCGCTGAACGTCTTTGAAAATATCGATATGCCGCTGGTTCCGGTTTTGTCTCGCGTTGAGCGCAACGGTGTGAAAATCGATCCGGCTGTTCTGCACAAGCATTCAGAAGAGCTGACGCTGCGTTTGAATGAGCTGGAGCAAAAAGCACATGAGATCGCTGGAGAAGTCTTTAACCTTTCCTCCACCAAGCAACTGCAAACTATCTTGTTTGAAAAGCAAGGTATTAAGCCGCTGAAGAAAACGCCGGGCGGCGCGCCATCAACGTCGGAAGAAGTACTGGAAGAGCTCGCGCTGGATTACCCGTTGCCCAAAGTGATCCTGGAATATCGTGGTTTAGCAAAACTGAAGTCGACCTATACGGACAAGCTTCCGTTGATGATAAACAAGAAAACCGGGCGTGTGCACACTTCCTATCATCAGGCGGTTACCGCAACGGGTCGCCTGTCTTCAACGGATCCGAACCTGCAAAATATCCCGGTACGTAATGAGGAAGGTCGTCGTATTCGTCAGGCGTTCATTGCGCCAGAAGACTATGTGATTGTCTCTGCGGACTACTCACAGATTGAACTGCGCATCATGGCGCATCTCTCGCGTGATAAAGGTCTGCTTACCGCGTTTGCCGAAGGGAAAGATATTCACCGTGCAACGGCGGCGGAAGTCTTTGGCTTACCGCTGGATTCTGTGACCGGTGAACAACGCCGCAGCGCGAAAGCCATCAACTTCGGTCTGATCTACGGAATGAGCGCCTTTGGTCTGGCGCGCCAGTTGAATATTCCACGTAAAGAAGCGCAGAAGTATATGGACCTCTACTTCGAGCGCTACCCTGGTGTGCTGGAATATATGGAACGTACGCGGGCGCAGGCGAAAGAACAAGGTTATGTCGAAACCCTGGAAGGGCGTCGCCTCTATTTACCGGATATTAAATCCAGTAATGGTGCTCGTCGCGCGGGTGCAGAACGCGCGGCAATTAACGCCCCGATGCAGGGTACTGCCGCAGACATTATAAAACGAGCCATGATTGCGGTAGACGGATGGCTGCAAACCGAGCAACCGCGTGTGCGTATGATCATGCAGGTACACGATGAACTGGTGTTTGAAGTGCATAAAGATGACCTTGAAAGCGTCTCTAAAAAGATCCACCAACTGATGGAAAACGAGACCCAGATTGACGTGCCGTTGCTGGTGGAAGTCGGCAGTGGCGAAAACTGGGATCAGGCGCACTAAGGGTTTACTGAATAACGGCTCTTTTTCGTAACTAAGCAACATAAGATAGAACTTTTTGTGATGTCCATTAGAATTCCCTATGTAAGGAATGAAAAAAAATTACAAAAAGTGCTTTCTGCGCTGCTCAAAAAAGAGTAAAGTTATTCACGTAGGGTACAGAGGTAAGATGTTCTATCTTTCAGACCTTTTACTTCACGTAATCGGATTTGGCTGAATATTTTAGCCGCCCCAGTCAGTAATGACTGGGGCGTTTTTTATTGTGCGAAAGAAGGTTTCGCACATACTGTAGGCCGGATAAGACGCGTGGTGGCGCCATCCGGCAATACGGTGGGTTATTCCCCGTCCTGCATCTCTTCAATCGGTGCCAGTTCACTAAACCAGCTATCCAGCTTCTGCCGCAGTTTGTCCACCCCCAGCTTTTTCAGTGATGAAAATGCTTCTACCTGCACATCACCGTTAAATGCCAGTACGGCTTCACGTACCATATTCAACTGCGCTTTGCGTGCGCCGCTGGCCAGTTTGTCTGCTTTAGTCAGCAGCACCAAAACCTGAACGTTACTCTCAACCGCCCACAGGATCATCTGCTGATCGAGATCTTTTAGCGGGTGGCGAATATCCATCAGTACCACCAGACCTTGCAGGCTCTGACGTTTTTCCAGATATTCAGCCAGCGCGCGCTGCCATTTGCGTTTCATCTCTTCCGGCACTTCGGCATAGCCGTAACCTGGCAAATCGACCAGGCGTTTGCCGTCAACAACTTCAAACAGGTTGATAAGCTGGGTACGACCCGGCGTTTTAGATGTACGCGCCAGACCTTTTTGATTCGTCAGGGTATTTAGCGCACTGGATTTGCCTGCGTTGGAACGGCCAGCAAAAGCCACTTCTATTCCGGTGTCGGAAGGTAAGTGGCGAATATCAGGCGCACTCATCACAAAATGCGTCTGTTGATAATTCAAGTTAGTCAAAGCAGTCCTCTCCATCAATCAGGGCTTTGCAGCGATTATACCTGAACCCCAGCAAAAGGCTGGTTTTTCGACGTGCGGGCTGTGTAAGTAAAAACCTCGCACTTTGTGAGACATTGCTGATAGTTTCTATACGAGATGGCACGTCATACATTGGACTCATTCAAATAAATCATGCAATTACGAACGGGTTAAATTCTGAAAAGTTGAAATTGTTACCCAGGTTACTTGTACGATTAAGCTAAAAAGGTAAAGTAGTATCCATAGCGAGGAAGCTGACAGGATAGACGACTCAGGATGAGGGTCAGGAGCGCCAGGAGGCGAAGACACAGGATTGTCAGGAAGACAAACGTCCGGAGACGTTGATAAAAGGAAATGGAAACAACACGGAATGTTTCAGGCTAAGGGAAAAACAGGGTGTGTTGATAGCCAACAGGGATAGTAGAGCCCGTAAGGGTTGAGAGTCAGGATAAAAGGCGACAGATTACTCTGTCGCCTTTTTTCTTTATTTCTGCTAGATTCCGGCGCAATTATATACTGAATAAAAACAGCCAAAGACGAATCATGATGAAACCAACTTCTACACCACGCGGTAAAGGTCCTGCAAAAGCGCGTCGTAAAACACGCGAAGAAATTAATCAGGAAGCTCGCGACCGTAAGCGTCAGAAAAAACACCGTGGTCATGCGGCAGGTAGCCGTGCGTCCGGTAGTGAAGGCGCATCTGGTGGCGGAAACCAAAATAAGCAAAAAGATCCTCGTACTGGCAGCAAAAAACCCATTCCATTGGGCGTGACCGAAAAAGTCACCAAACAGCACAAACCGAAGAGTGAGAAACCTATGCTTTCACCACAGGCTGAGTTGGATTTACTGGAAACGGATGAGCGCCTGGATGCGCTGCTGGAGCGTCTTGAAGCAGGAGAAACCCTGAGCGCGGAAGATCAAACCTGGGTTGATGCCAAGCTGGACCGCATCGATGAGCTGATGCAAAAGCTGGGGCTTTCTTACGATGACGAGGAAGAAGAGGAAGAGGAAGAAAAGCAGGAAGACATGATGCGCCTGTTGAAAGGCGGCAACTAACGGTTTTACACCGTGGGTCTTCCCGTCCTGCTTATAACCCTTCCGGTTATATGTTATCTGGTGTGGTTATTCGTTAAACTACAGCGGTTGTCGCGGCGACAGAAGTGGCTGCGCAACCGGCTCATCACCCGCACAGGGGTTAAGCCGGTACGCCGTACCCGCCAGAGACGCCATCGGAAGGAGTGAGCATGTCAGAGCAGCTAATAGACTGGGACCTGGCCCTGATCCAGAAATATAACTATTCCGGGCCACGATATACCTCGTACCCGACCGCGCTGGAGTTTTCTGAAGACTACGGCACAGAAGCATTTCTAAAGGCCGTGGCGCGTTATCCTGAGCGTCCGCTCTCGCTGTACGTTCACATCCCGTTCTGCCACAAACTGTGCTACTTCTGTGGCTGCAACAAGATTGTGACTCGCCAGCAGCATAAAGCCGATCAATACCTCGATGCCCTGGAACAAGAAATCATTCATCGCGCTCCGCTGTTCGCCGGACGCCATGTCAGCCAGTTGCATTGGGGCGGCGGTACGCCAACGTACCTGAACAAAGCACAAATCAGCCGTTTGATGTCGTTACTGCGTGGTAACTTCAACTTTAACAATGACGCTGAAATCTCGATCGAAGTTGATCCGCGCGAAATTGAGTTGGATGTCCTTGATCATTTACGTGCTGAAGGTTTTAACCGTCTGAGCATGGGGGTACAGGATTTCAACAAAGAAGTTCAGCGCCTGGTGAACCGTGAGCAGGATGAGGCGTTTATCTTTGCGCTGCTGAATCATGCGCGGGAGATTGGCTTTACCTCAACAAATATTGATCTGATTTATGGCCTGCCAAAACAGACGCCGGAAAGCTTTGCCTTCACCCTGAAACGCGTGTCTGAGTTGAATCCAGACCGTCTGAGCGTCTTTAACTACGCGCACCTGCCAACGCTGTTTGCTGCTCAACGCAAGATTAAAGATGCTGATCTGCCCAGCGCGCAGCAGAAGCTGGATATTCTGCAGGAGACCATCTCTTCACTGACCGAAGCCGGCTATCAGTTCATTGGCATGGATCACTTTGCCCGCCCGGACGATGAACTGGCCATTGCTCAACGCAAAGGCGTGTTGCATCGTAATTTCCAGGGTTATACCACCCAGGGCGATACTGATTTACTGGGGATGGGTGTATCGGCTATCAGCATGATTGGCGACAACTACGCGCAGAACCAGAAAGAGCTGAAGCACTATTACCAGCAGGTCGACGAGCAGGGGAACGCGCTGTGGCGTGGAATTACGCTGACCCGCGACGACTGCATTCGTCGGGATGTGATTAAGCTTTTGATCTGCAACTTCCGCCTCGACTATGCCGCTGTGGAACAGCAATGGGATCTGAACTTCGCTGACTATTTTGCCGAAGACCTGAAACTGCTGGCACCACTGGCGAAAGATGGGCTGGTGGATGTGGATGAGAAGGGGATTCAGGTTACGTCGAAGGGGCGCCTGTTGATCCGTAATATTTGCATGTGCTTTGATGCTTATCTGCGTCAGAAAGCGCGGATGCAGCAGTTCTCACGGGTGATTTAACGTTTTGCCCGGTAGCGCCAGCGCCACCGGGCAAACTGCTTAGCTGAACAGCCCTACCAGCGCCGCACACAGCACTGCGGCAACCGCAGTTTGTGGCGTATGGCTTTCGACCGCACCGCTCGACAGCAGATTAATCATTGATTCCAGCATGATGACTTCCCCCGTTTGCCGGGCACGATCATACTTAACTCATCGGAACAGTAAAGCGCAAAATAGCAGCAATTTGCGCTCAATTATCAATCTTTACACAGTGACAAATCGTCACTCCATTCCGAGTTCTTTTAACTTACGTGTCAAGGTATTGCGGCCCCAGCCAAGCAGGCGTGCGGCTTCCTGTTTGTGCCCTTGGGTATGACGTAGCGCGGTGGTCAACAGCGTGCGCTCCATTTCCGGTTGAGCCTCAGAAAGCAGGTTTTGATGACCGGAACGCAAGGCCCGGTCTGCCCACTGTGCCAACAGGGTTGCCCAGTTGTCTGGCTGCATATGGGACGGTGCGTCAGGCACGGTGGTTTCAAACAGCTCGGCCGGTAAGTCCTGAATCAGCACCTCCTGTCCGGCGGCCATGACGGTTAACCAGCGGCAGGTGTTCTCAAGCTGACGCACGTTACCCGGCCAGGCCAGACGGGTCAGCGCCGCCTCGGTCTCCGGGTGTAATTGTTTGGCTTCAACGCCCAGTTCGCGCGCGGCCTCCTGCAGGAAATGACGCGCCAGACGTGGGATATCTTCCCGACGTTCACGCAGCGGCGGCAAATGTACGCGGATGACGTTCAGACGATGGAATAAGTCTTCGCGGAATTTGCCTTCCTGTACGCGCAGTTCCAGATTCTGGTGTGTGGCGGCGATAATACGTACATCCACCTTCACGGGCGCATAGCCGCCAACGCGATAAAATTGGCCGTCGGCCAATACGCGCAGTAAACGCGTTTGCACGTCCAGCGGCATATCACCTATTTCATCGAGAAATAGCGTACCGCCGTCAGCCTGTTCAAAGCGTCCCTGGCGAATCGTATTCGCCCCGGTAAACGCCCCTTTTTCATGGCCAAACAGCTCGGACTCGATCAAGTCTTTCGGAATAGCCGCCATGTTCAGCGCGATAAATGGCGCTTTGACGCGCGGGCTATGACGATGCAACGCATGGGCGACCAGCTCTTTACCGGTCCCGGACTCTCCGTTAATCAATACGCTGATTGACGACCGGGACAGTCGGCCAATTATGCGAAAGACATCCTGCATTGCCGGCGCTTCGCCGATGATGTCAGTTGTTGGGCCGTTGATCTGAACATTGCGCGGCTGCTGCTGTTCCTGATAATGGCTGATGGCACGTTCGACAAGCGCTACGGCTTCATCGATATCAAAAGGTTTGGGCAGATAATCAAACGCCCCTTGTTGGTAGGCGCTGACTGCAGCATCCAGATCGGAGTGTGCGGTCATTATGATGACCGGAAGCATCGGATGCCGCGCTTTGATCTGTTTTAACAGCGTCAGACCGTCCATGCCCGGCATGCGAATATCCGACAACAGTACGTCAGGCGTTTTGCTGGCCAGCGCGTCCAGCACCTCTTTACCGCTTTCAAATGTTGTGCAGCTTAGTCCTGCCCCTGCGAGCGCACGTTCAAGCACCCAACGGATGGAACTATCGTCATCAACTACCCAGACTATTCCTCGTTGCATAAACGTCACCTTTATTTCCTGATAGGCAGGTAAACCGAGAATTCGGTATGACCCGGCCAGCTGGTAAATTCAATTTTGCCGGAATGTTGATCAATCAAATTACGGGCAATGGATAATCCAAGGCCGGTACCGCCTTCGCGACCGCTGACCATTGGGTAGAACAGCGTGTCCTGCAAATGCGAGGGAATACCCGGACCGTTATCCTCAACATCAATCCGTGCTGCCAGGCGATAACGTACGCCGTGCAGCGTGAGCTGAAACGCGGTGCGGGTACGCAGAATGATCTCACCGCCTTCCGGTCCCAGCGCCTGCAAAGCATTGCGCACGATGTTTAACAGAACCTGCTCGATCTGATCCGGGTCGTGCAGTAATTCGGGCAGACTCGGGTCGTAATCACGAATCAGCGTGACGTTTTCCGGGAGCTCCATTGAGACCAGCGCCACTACGCGCTCCGCCACCTTGTGAATACTTTCCGTGACGTGCATACCCGGCTGTTGTGGTCCCAGCAGACGGTCGACCAGATTACGCAGGCGGTCGGCCTGCTCAATAATGACTTTGGTATATTCGGTCAGCGCCGGGTCCGGAAGCGCTTTGCTGAGCAGCTGCGCCGCGCCGCGTAATCCACCCAACGGGTTCTTGATTTCGTGCGCCAAACCGCGCACCAGATCGCGGGCGGCAATCTGCTGGGCGTGCTGGAGCTGCTCCTGGCTCAGACGACGCTGGTTATCCATTGGCGCCATCTCCAGCAGGATAAGGCCATCAGGCAGCCTCTGAGCAGTCACTGAGAGGATATGGGAGTGGCTGTCTATCACCAGCGTCACTTCGTTATCCGTAAAGCCCTGGCCCGCTTCCAGGCTCTCTCGCATCAGTCCGATGTTTAAGGAGAAATAACTCAACAGATCGGGAAGCGGGGTACCAAACAGTTTGCGGGAGCTTTGGGCGAGCAGCTGTTGTGCCGCAGGGTTGGCGTAATGTACCGCCAGCTCATCGTCGACGAGTAAAATGCTGTTGATTAAAGAATTGAGGATCTGCCCAGCATCGGGCAGCGTGCCGGTTGCCATTCAGCAGTCTCCTGAAAAGTGTTGCACCAATTTAGTGCATTATAGCTTTTTACGCATAAAAAGCGCGAGAAAGCAGGTTGTTAGTGGAGAAAAAAGCCCATCGTGTGATGGGCTAAAAGTTCCACGGCAACTCAATTCCAGGTTATCGCGCCAGCGCGTGACGCGACCTTATCTGGAAAGTACAACTCAAACGATTAAACGCTGTAGTACAGCTCAAACTCTACCGGGTGCGGAGTCATACGCACACGGTCATCTTCTTCGCGACGCAGCGTAATGTATGCATCGATCGCTTCATTGGTGAACACGCCGCCTGCAGTCAGGAACTCACGGTCCAGATCCAGTTCTTTCAGTGCTTCTTCCAGAGAACCAGCAACCTGTGGGATCTCTTTCGCTTCTTCCGGCGGCAGGTCATACAGGTTTTTGTCCATGGCTTCGCCCGGGTGGATCTTGTTCTTGATACCGTCAAGACCGGCCATCAGCAGTGCTGCGAAGCACAGGTACGGGTTAGCAGCCGGGTCCGGGAAACGCACTTCAATACGACGCGCTTTCGGAGAAGCAACAACCGGAATACGGATAGAAGCAGAACGGTTACGGGCAGAGTAAGCCAGCATTACCGGCGCTTCGTAGCCAGGGACCAGACGCTTATAGGAGTTCGTGGTCGGGTTAGCCAGGGCGTTGATCGCTTTAGCGTGTTTGATTACGCCGCCGATGTAGAACAGCGCCTGCTCAGACAGACCCGCATATTTGTCGCCAGAGAACAGGTTTACGCCGTTCTTTGACAGGGACATGTGGCAGTGCATACCGGAACCGTTATCACCGAACATCGGTTTTGGCATAAAGGTCGCGGTTTTACCGAAACGGTGCGCAACGTTGTGCACAACGTATTTGTAGATCTGAATTTCGTCCGCTTTTTTGGTCATGGTGTTAAAGCGGGTCGCGATTTCGTTCTGGCCAGCAGTCGCCACTTCGTGGTGATGTGCTTCAACAACCAGGCCCATCTCTTCCATGATCAGACACATGGTAGAACGGATGTCCTGAGAAGAATCTACCGGAGGAACCGGGAAGTAACCGCCTTTCACGCCAGGGCGGTGACCTTTGTTACCACCTTCGTATTTGGTGGAAGAGTTCCATGCGCCTTCGATGTCATCGATAGCCACGTGAGAACCGGAGATAGATGCGCCGAAGCGGATGTCGTCAAACAGGAAGAACTCTGGCTCTGGCCCGAACAGAACGGTGTCTGCGATGCCGGTAGAACGCAGATACTCTTCAGCGCGTTTTGCGATGGAGCGCGGGTCGCGGTCATAGCCCTGCAGCGTACCGGGTTCCAGGATATCGCAACGGATGATCAGAGTAGACTCTTCATAGAACGGGTCGATGAGTGCAGTAGATGCATCTGGCATCAGAACCATGTCTGATTCGTTAATGCCTTTCCAGCCACCGATTGAGGAGCCGTCAAACATTTTGCCTTCTTCAAAGAATTCGGCATTTACCTGATGAGCAGGAATAGTGACGTGCTGTTCTTTACCTTTAGTATCAGTGAAGCGCAAATCAACAAACTTCACTTCGTGTTCGTTCAGCATCGTCAAAACGTGTTCAGCGGACATACTTACTCTCCCGGATTGGTCATGGTCGTCGTGGTAACGAAGTCTTCAATTCTGCAAAAAATTGGCCGTGTCGCCGTAAAAAATATAAAGCGAAATCTGTGCCAACTTTTAAATTGCCCCTAAAAGGCGTTATCATGCGCACTATCGTGTAAAGGGGCTGCACCATGAAGGTTGTATTGCACCATTATAGTGCTTTAATGTGAACATTAAGCACCATATTGGTGCAAAGCATGTCAGATTACCCCTTTTAACGCTCCGTGAATGTGATCACAAAGAAACTCTGCAATACTTGTTTGCGGAGGATGTTTGTGATCCTGTTTTGTACTGCGATTAATCCGTGTACAATAACGCGCTATTTCTAAAATGCCTGAGGCAAAGTTGTGATCGAAAATTTGCGTAACATCGCCATCATCGCGCACGTAGACCATGGTAAAACGACCCTGGTAGACAAGCTGCTCCAACAATCCGGTACGTTCGATGCACGTGCTGAAACCCAAGAGCGCGTGATGGACTCCAACGATTTGGAGAAAGAGCGTGGGATTACCATCCTCGCTAAAAACACCGCTATCAAATGGAATGACTACCGTATCAACATCGTTGATACCCCGGGGCACGCCGACTTCGGTGGTGAAGTTGAACGTGTAATGTCCATGGTCGACTCCGTGCTGCTGGTGGTGGATGCAATGGATGGTCCGATGCCGCAGACGCGCTTCGTGACCAAAAAAGCCTTTGCCCATGGCCTGAAGCCAATTGTTGTTATCAACAAAGTTGACCGTCCTGGCGCGCGTCCTGACTGGGTTGTTGACCAGGTATTCGACCTGTTCGTTAACCTCGACGCTACCGACGAGCAGCTGGACTTCCCGATCGTTTACGCTTCCGCGCTGAACGGTATCGCAGGTCTGGATCACGAAGATATGGCTGAAGACATGACTCCGCTGTATCAGACCATCGTTGATCGTGTACCGGCTCCGAACGTAGATCTTGATGGCCCGCTGCAGATGCAAATCTCTCAGCTGGACTACAACAACTACGTTGGCGTAATCGGCATTGGCCGCATTAAACGCGGTAAAGTTAAACCGAACCAGCAGATCACTATCATTGATAGCGAAGGCAAAACCCGTAACGGTAAAGTCGGTAAAGTCCTGACTCATCTGGGTCTGGAACGTATCGAGAGTGATATTGCCGAAGCCGGTGATATCATCGCGATCACCGGTCTGGGCGAACTGAACATCTCCGACACCATCTGCGATCCGCAGAACGTCGAAGCGCTGCCGGCTCTGTCCGTTGATGAACCGACCGTAACCATGTTCTTCTGCGTAAACACCTCTCCGTTCTGTGGTAAAGAAGGTAAATATGTTACCTCTCGTCAGATCCTTGACCGCCTGAACAAAGAGCTGGTGCACAACGTTGCGCTGCGCGTTGAAGAAACCGAAGATGCGGATGCGTTCCGTGTATCCGGTCGTGGTGAGCTGCACCTGTCTGTTCTGATTGAAAACATGCGTCGTGAAGGTTTCGAAATGGCGGTTTCCCGTCCGAAAGTAATCTTCCGCGAAATCGATGGCCGTAAACAAGAGCCGTTCGAAAACGTAACGCTGGACGTCGAAGAGCAGCATCAGGGTTCTGTGATGCAGGCTCTGGGTGAGCGTAAAGGCGACCTGAAAAACATGAATCCAGATGGCAAAGGCCGCGTACGTCTTGACTACGTGATCCCAAGCCGTGGTCTGATCGGTTTCCGTTCAGAATTCATGACCATGACTTCCGGTACCGGTCTGCTGTACTCCACCTTCAGCCACTACGACGATGTTCGTGCGGGTGATGTGGGTCAGCGTCAGAACGGCGTACTGATCTCCAATGGCCAGGGTAAAGCAGTTGCGTTCGCACTGTTCAGCCTGCAGGACCGCGGTAAGCTGTTCCTGGGTCACGGTGCTGAAGTTTACGAAGGCCAGATCATCGGTATTCACAGCCGCTCTAACGACCTGACTGTAAACTGCCTGACCGGTAAGAAACTGACCAACATGCGCGCGTCCGGTACTGACGAAGCAACGGTTCTGGTTCCGCCGGTTAAGATGACTCTGGAGCAGGCTCTGGAATTCATCGATGACGACGAACTGGTAGAAGTTACCCCAACCTCTATCCGTATCCGTAAGCGTCACCTGACTGAAAACGATCGTCGCCGTGCAATGCGTGGCGCGAAAGAAGAGTAATTAACGCTCTTTCTCAGGTAAGCACAAAAAAGCCGCTGATTATCAGCGGCTTTTTTTATCATCAGCAGTATCAGAAGAAATACTTTGCCCCAACACGAATCTGGTTTTGTTCGCGATGATAGGGTTCAACATTGCGATCTAACCAGCGTAATTCCAGGTAGGGCAACCAGTGTTCATTGATCCGATACTTAAAGGTATTGGTAATTTCCCAATGATGATCTTTTCCGTTGCTGCTATTGAAGTCATTGACTCGCATAAAGTAGTGAGGTTCAAAGGTATAGGAGAATTTATCGGTAATGGTAAAGTTCCAGTAGTTACCTATTTCATAGGTATCATTATTATCCAGGTCACCGTTCAGGTCGGTTGAACTGTAGTTATTATGGTTATATCGATTACGCACGGTAAGATTAAACCATGGTGTAAATTTATAGTTAACATCCAGATAAACAGCACCGCCAGAACCAATACTCTTATCGTTTATTAATCCGCCAGGTTGGATTGTCAATTTATCTGTCGGTTTAAATAACGGATACCAGCCCTCTATTTCGTTATAGCCGTGTTTTAACTCATCCTTGCGTTGCATGGTGTAGGTGTTGGTGAGCATGATACCCGCGCCCATATCGGAGTTATAGCCGACGCGCATCATGACCTCTATTTGATCGGACGCCAGGTTATATGCTTCGCGGTTTTCTACATAGGCGCCAGCAAAAGCAGAGGTTGATACCACAGAGGATAAGAGAATTATTGTCGTTAATTTTTTCATGATAAATCCATTTTTTAAGCGTAGGAAGGCCGCCATCCCTTGAGATGGAATAAGCGGCTGTTATTTTTATACGTTTACAGCAGAGGTATTTTTCTTATTGGTAACAGAGTCTGGTTGGGTATTATTTTTCTTCCGTTGGCTGATTTCCTCAATAATAAAAGCAAAACGTGTTTCATTGAGCTTATAAAAGAAGCCCATTGTAAGTGCTGCAATAATCGCAAGTCCGCAGGGCCAGAGAAAAATAAGTTGACGCAAACCGAGCAGGGTAGCATCGCTCTGGGTTATGTTGGGGATATAACCGATTTGTGTCAGCATAATCCCAGGCAGGAAGCCTGCGAGCGCCGCGGAAATCTTGCGAGAAAAGGTATAACCCGTATATACCGAGCCTTCCGCACGGATCCCCGTCTTCCATTCACCATAATCGACCGTATCCGGAACCAGCGCCCAGTTCAGGCTGTTAACAAAAGCGGTTCCGAAGAAGGCCATGCAAGAAAACATCACAAATAAAAATGACGTGCTACCCCAGAAAAAGTTCAGCACATCGCCGATTGCCCATAGCGCCAGACCGCCGAGGTAAACCTGTTTTTTACCGAAGCGTTTTACAGCAGTGGGAACCAGCAGTACCCCAACCAGAATGCATCCCATGCTGAAGAAACCCATCCACGACAGCAGATGTATATCGTTGAGCACGTACTGGGTGTAATACACCTGAATCGCCAGCTTAATATTGAATGCCGCTAGCGTGCACAAGTTGGCAACACATAGCACCAGTAGTGGAGGGTTACGGAAAATGGCGCAGAACGATTTGAGAATACTGGGTTTATGGTGATCCGGCACGATTTCGATATAACGTTCCTTCACACCGCTAAAGCACCACCACATGCTGAACAACCCGCAGACGGAGAAGATCAATGCGGCAATCAGATAACCCAGCGAAGGCGAACTGATAAATAGCGCCTGAATCGGCATAAAGCCAACGGTACACAGTAACAGGCCTACGGTAGCGCCGCCCTGACGCCAGGCGGCGAGCTGAGCGCGTTCATGTGGATTTTTAGTAATTGCAGGCACCATCGCGCCGTAGGAACAGTTCATCAGGCTATAGAACAGGCCGAACAGCATGAACAACACCGTTGCCAGCCCTGTTTTCACCGTTAGCGTAAAGCCTGTCGCTAAAAATTGCGCGCTGGCGACGACGGCGACAGGAAATGACGCATACAAAATAAAGGGTCTGAATTTCCCCTTTGCGCCAATATTACGCCTTGAGTCCAGCAACACGCCGGTCAGAATATCGGTGAAGGCGGTGAAGAACTTCGCCACCAAAAAGATAATCCCACCGTACCAGGCCGGCATCCCTAGTTCATCGGTATAAAATTTAAGCAGATACAGCGTGCCGATACACAGCATCAAATTTGAGCCGAAGTCACCCACACCGTAGGCGAATTTTTCACGCAGGCTCAGTTTTAGCGTTAGCGGATCATGAAAAGACATAATCGCTCCTCAATAGCGCTCCGTAGAGCGCTATTCATTATTATTATCAAACGGTTTGTTTACGCGCTTCTATCTCTTCAACGATGCGGACATACATCTTCTCGTTAAGGTTGTAGAAACAGCCCATAGCTACAATGGTGATCACCGCCAACGCACAGGGATAAATAAAGATCAGCTGACGCAACCCTTCGACCGTACTGGCAGATTGCACCACGTTGGGGACGTAGCCGATTTGCGTCAGCATCCAGCCGGGGAAGAATCCTGCCAGCGCTTGTGACACTTTACGAAAGAAGGTGAAGCCGGTGTATACCGTACCTTCCGAACGTACGCCGGTACGCCATTCGCCATATTCCACCGTGTCGGAGACCAGCGCCCAGTTCAGGCTGTTGACGAATGCTGAGCCGAAGAATGCCAGACAGGAGAAGGCGACAAAGCTGACTGAGCCGCCGCCAAAGAAGTAGTTAAGCAGATCGCCCGCAACCCAGATCAGCAAACCGCCGATGTAGACCTTTTTCTTGCCGAAACGTCTGACCATTCCCGGCATCAAGAAGACACCGATGAAGATACAGCCCATGCTGAAAAAGCCCATCCACGAAAGGAGGATCGGGTCGTTCAGTACGTACTGGGTGTAATAGACCTGAATCGCCAGCTTGACGTTAAACGCGCCAAGTGTGCAAAGGTTGGCAACGCACAGAATAAACAGCGGGCGGTTACCTGCGATGGCGCGGAAGGATTGCAGCAATCCCGGTTTTTGCGCGGCATCAACGGGTTTCACTTCCACATAGCGTTCTTTTACCCCGGCATAGCACAACCACATAAACAGCAAGCCGAACAGAGAGAACAAGGTGGCGGCGAAGATATAGCCCAACTGTGAGTTGCCTTCGATCAGGTTCATTACTGGCACAAAACCGACGGTGCACAGCAGCAGGCCAAGAGTAGCTCCGCCCTGTCGCCAGGCTGCCAGCGAGGCGCGTTCGTCAGGGTTTTTGGTAATCGCGGGGACCATCGCACCGTAAGAGCAGTTCATCATACTGAAGAACAGTCCGTACAGCATAAACAGTACCGTTGCCATCACCGTTTTACCGGTGACTTCAAATGGTGTACCGACAAAGTTCGCAATCGCCAGCAGCGTCACTGGAAATGCGGCATACAGAACGAACGGGCGGAATTTGCCTTTCGGGCCGATTTTGCGGCGCGAGTCGAGCATAATCCCAGTCCCCATATCGGTAAACGCGGTAAAAAACTTGGCGATAAGGAAAATGATACCGCCATAAGTTCCAGGTAAACCAAGAACATCGGTATAAAACTTGAGTAAATAGAGCGTACCTATGTCCAGCAGGATATTGGAACCTAAATCACCCATCCCATAGGCGAGTTTTTCTTTGAACGGCAAGCGTAGGGTTGCCGGATTAGAAGAAGTCTGACTCATTATTATTCTCCATGTGCCCGTGAGTCTCCCCACGGGCGAGCCGTATTAGATGTTGCGTAAAGTGGCAAACAGTGACGCCCATTCACTCTTCGCGCGATAAAACACCGGAGGCTTGCCAATAGGCGCATCCACGGTAATTTCACCGCCCTGGTAAGTTTCCCCGGTCCAGACATTTACCCAGCTATCCTCAGGTAGATACAGAGTCCAGTCAGTCCTGCCTTGTTCGTGAACCGGTGCAACCAGCAGATCTTGTCCCAGCAGGTACTGATATTTAAGGGTATAGGTCCGCGCATCGTCTTCGTAATGCAGGAACAGCGGGCGCATCACCGGCAGACCGGTAGCGCTGTTTTGCGCGACGGCCTGTTTCAGATACGGTTTCAGGGTGGTAAAGACAGTGGTCATTCGGGCAAAGTGGGCGATAGTTTCAGCATCACCATCAAACTGCCAGTTATCGCCAGGGCGGTTACCTTCGTGGGTACGCATCATCGGCGTGAAGGCGCTGAAATCACACCAGCGCAGCAGCAGTTCTTTGCTGCGCTTCATGTCAAACAGGGTGGTGTAGCCGCCGATATCGCTGTGGTGCAGACCGTGACCGGTCATCGCCAGCGACAGCGCCGCAGGCACGACGGAAGCCAGACCGTCGTCAAGGCTCCAGTCCACGTTCTGATCGCCCGCCCACATCATGGTGGAGTATTTCTGGCTGCCGGTGTAACCCGCACGCATAAAGAACAGGATCTCGCCGAGTTTGCCGGTCTCCTGTAGCGCTTCGTAGTTACATTTCGCCCACAGTGCGGGCCAGGCGTTGTGCATGATCTCAGCGCTGACGCCGTTGTGCAGATACGTATCGGTTGGCAGGTATTCGCCAAAATCTGCCATCCAGCCGCCGCAGCCCAGTTCGATCATGTTTTTCTTGATGACCTCTTTGAACCAGTCGTAGGCTTCGGGGTTGGTCAGATCGACCACGCCGCCGTAAAACTCGCCAAACTCTACGAGGTAATCGCCGCCGGATGCATCTTTCGCCAGGTAACCGTGTTTGGCCGCTTCAGCACAGAGATCTTTATCGCTGGCAACATACGGGTTGATGTAGGAGAGAAACTGTACGCCTTCTTCTTTCCACTGCTTAATACGGCTATCCAACTGCGGATAATTGTCGCTGTTCCACTTCCAGTTCCACATCACGCGCTTGCCAAAGGAGGTCATGCGGATCCCGGACCAGTCCTGCGCCCAGATGCCGTTTACTTTCACGCCTGCGTTACGCATGGTGTCCAGTTTGTTTTGGCAAACCTCAGTACCGCCCTGAATACCGAGTGTGACGCCATCGTAAATCCAGTCGGGCAGTTCCGGCTGACGACCCAGCAGCGCGGTCAGTTTTTCCAGCAGGGAGATGTAGGTATCAGCGCACTCAAAACGCAGGGTGGTTTTGTCCTCCCACAGCGCCAGTTCGTGATACTCCGGCGCGCTGAAGTCGAAATTCATATAGCAGCTGTTATCAACGTGGCAGTAGTACTTCTGCGTGCTGACGAAGGTTGGCTGCGGGAAGAAGGTCCAGTAGTAGTCTCCGCCAGCATTTTCTTTGCAGTCAGCTTGCCAGGTGACATAGCTGTTTTTGTTACGGCCCACGCCCTGTTCGCTGGTCCACAGCGGGAATGGTTTTCCGCGCAAATCGAAGTAAGAGAACTGTTCGCCGCAGCCGTAAATATGATCGTCAGGGTTGGCGACCAGACGCAGCCAGATGCGGTTATGGTTGAGATCGCCGTTGTGCAGATCCAGCTTCAGGCGGCCCTGTTCATCGGTAGAGATGTGTAGCGTGGCGTTGATGGTGTCACCGCGGCTGAAATGTACCCGCCAGCCGTCTGGCGACTCGCTTACCGTGGCGCCAGTCAGGGCAATCTTCTCATTGAGCTTGTCTTTAATGCTGAAGTTGCCGCGAAACATGTCAATATCGGCAACGCCAGCGCCGACCCACAGGCAGGGCGTTTCTGTGCTGTGGCGTAAAATCAGGCGCTGGTGGTACGTTAAAGCAAATCCATCAGGTAATGATGTGAGTTCTAAGGCGGTTGACCGTTGTTGTAGCGAATTCATTGTCGTCTCCGTAAAAATAGGGTAATTCGGTAATTTGTCGGAAATCTGTTATTCACTGCCGATTAAAAAATGCATCTGATGTTGTTCTCCGGGCGCGAGATGAATCAGGCTTATTCCGGAGTTAAAGGCGTCGGGCGGGCAGGTCATCGGTTCAACCGCCAGGCCGCGCCTTGCCAATTTTTCGCCGGTATACACTTGCAACCAGGGCTGGTGGCTACGTAAAAAAGTGGACATGTTTTGCGATGGGCAGGTCATCCTGACTTCCCACTCAGCGTCAGGTGGCAGAGTCCGGAACGTATGATCGATAGCGGTCTGCGCAATGCGTTGCGGCGTGGTGAAATATCGTTCATCACACGTTTCTTCACTCACCGGGAGTGTTAATTCACAGTCATCAATGGGTTGCAGATTACAGGTCAAATAGGGATGTGCTCCCGCGCCGTACGGCGCGATTTCGTCACCCACATTCTGTGTGTGGATAAAAACGTGCAATCCACAGTCTGCCTCCAGTCGGTAAATCACCTCTGAAACCAGCGCAAAGGGATAACCATAAGAAGGCGGCAGAAAAATCGTCAACGACACTTCCGATGCCGACTGCTGGTTAATCTGCCAGTCCCGCCAGGCCAGTAATCCATGAATGGCGGTATGCATAACAGGATCGTTAACGGCAAGTTGGTAATCCTTGCCGTTATAGTGATAGCTGCCGTCTACAACGCGGTTTGGCCAGGGGATTAACACCTTCCCCAAGTGTGCCAGCGGCATTTCTTCCGGTTTGTGGGGAATAACGATATGACGCCCACGGTGCGTCAATTCCGCTAGCCCAGCGCCAACCGTGACGATTTTTGCCTGGTAGTGTCCGGCCTGAAGATGAATGGTTTTTCCACCGCTATGCATGGCAGCCCACCTTGTTACTTATTTAGCGTTGATATCCAGCAGACCGGCGGCAACAGCCGGAGCAAGGCCCGGAGCCAGCGGCAGACGTGGGATCACCAGGCAGTGCAGCAGGTGATAAATATCCTGCTTGCCGTCCCAGACTTTGGTGGTCACCTTGTTATCGGTGTCCAGCTCCTGCCACCATGAACCGGTCTCGTAATCCATCAGGTAGGTGATGCAGTAATCCCACCATTTCTGGTACCAGGCTTCGTACTGGCTGTCGCCTGTGAGGGTGTACAGGGCGTAGGCGGTACCCATCGCTTCGACTATTGGCCAACGCACTCTTTCGCGAACGATCGGTGTGCCGTCCCAATCCACCGAATAGACAAAACCGTCTGCGCCGTCCGGTGCCCAGGCATCGCGGATAGTGGCGTGGAAAAGTCCTTTTGCATCTTCCAGCAGCCAGGCGGGTGGTGTTTCGAAGCGAGCTTCCAGCGCGGCATGCAGATGCAGCATCAGGCGGCCCCACTCGATCCAGTGACCCGGCGTGCCACCGTAGGCGCGGAAACGGTGAGCTGGATTATCTTTGTTGTAATCGCGGATTGGATTCCACTGTGAATCGAAGTGTTCGTTGACGCGGTACTCCCCGCTACGGGCCACGTCGTGAATAATCACCGAAGCGATGCGCAGTGCGCGATCGAGCCATTTACGGTCATGAGTCACGTCATACACGATCAGGAAAGCCTCGACTGCGTGCATGTTAGCGTTGCCGCCGCGATAATCTTCCGTCTGGCTGAAGGCCTCGTCCCAGGACTCCAGGCACATTTGCTCGTCTTCGCTCCAGAAGTATTTCTCAATCACCTCGATGGCGTCATCCAGCAATTTTCTGGCCTGCGGATGACCGGTAGTAACCGCGCTTGCTGCGCCAAGTAAGACGAAGAAATGCTGATAACCCTGCTTGGAGGCGTCCATCACGCCTTCGTCATTGACGCAGGCGTACCAACCGCCGTAGCGTGTGTCACGTAGCGCGCCGTTCAGCGCCTTAATGCCGTGGTCGACGAGTTGATATGCACCTGGGCGACCCATGGAGGCGGCAACGGAATAGACGTGCAGCATGCGGGCGGTGATCCACAGATGCGTTCCCATATCCGTTCTGACCTGACCACTATTTCCCAGCCAGCCAAATCCAGTAGGGACAGCAGCATTTTTACCAAAGTTAAAGATGCGATCGGTTTCCTGTTCCAGCCAGCGGTTGTGGCTTAGGGTGTTAAACCATTTCATGCTTTGATCCTCTATTAGCGGCGGGCCATCATTTCGTCGACGATATCGCCCAGACGCTGCAACTTCGGTGCAGAAACATCACGCAGCATCAGTTCGGTATCCGGCAGGCCAACAACCGATGACCAGACCGCCCGCCCGGCCAGGAAGCCGGATGCGCCTGCGGTCATTGCTACGCTGACCGCGCGTGGGAACAGTTTTTCATCCACACCAGAGGAGAGAATGACCCACGGCATGTTGATATTTTCATTCAGGCGCTGAGAGGCGCTAAGCAATTCCTGTTGGGTTCCTTTGCCGTACAGCGGCATTTCGACCTTGTAGAGATCGGCACCGCTATCGCCCAGCTCTTTCGCGGCATCGATGATGGCCTGTTCACGGCAGAACTTATCGCCACGACGCGGTGGGCGAACAACCGGCTCGATGATGCTCAGCAGTCCATTGGAATGGCATAGCTCATTAAATTCTTTCACCATATCAAGACGCTGTTGGGCATCTTCATCGCTACGCCACAACACCAGCAATTTGAGGGCCTTAGCACCATCTTGCTTCACAGCCTGAGGGTTGATTTTTTTATCAATCACCACGCTATCGACCGGAATTCCGTTACCCGGAATGAACTCATCAGCGGCCACAATCATGGCGCAGCTTTTGGCGACCGCGTTTTGCTCTACAACCTGGCGGTAGCAGAACTGCTGATCGACCAGAATGGCGGAGGCATAGGGGGACAGGATCTTTGCCGCATTGACTTTGAAATCGGTCAGCACGCTGTCATTGACCGGGGATTTTGCACCCGCTGCGGCAAACATTAAGCGCATGGCTTCGCGCTGATCGACTGCCAGCATGGCAAAACCGCCGGAAGCTCGGGTAATATCCTTCAGGGTGTACTTCGTCATTGTTCAGTCCTTACTTATCTGTGTGTTTATTTAGCCCGGCGGATGCGCGAACCTGTTCAAGAATGGCCGTCCAGTCTTCCCGGCCACGGCCAGCGGCGCGCGCCTGGTTATAGACTTCGCGGGAGGCGGCGCCGAGCGGCATCGGTACGTGTAATTGGTTGGCAACGTCCAGAGCGATGCCAAGATCCTTATGAGCTAAATCGATCATAAAGGCCGGGGAAAGATCGCCTTTCAGCACTTTGTTTGGCCAGGAGGTAGTGAAGTGGCCTTTCCCGGCGGGAGTGCCGCTCATGACTTGCAAGGCCACATCGAAGGAGAGGCCGAGTGCTTCGCACAACACGGCGGCTTCAGCAGACAAGGCGTTTAACGCGATGCTCATGTAGTTGTTGATGAGCTTGACGCGAATGCCCATGCCGGGCCCCCCTGCATTGATCAATTCATTGCCCATCGCCATCAGGACCGGTGTGGCGCGTTCTACCTGCTGTGCCGTTCCACCTGCCAGCAGCAACAGCGTTCCCGCGATAGCGTGATCGGAGGTACGTCCAACCGGGCAATCCATCATGTCGAAGCCTTTGGCACGCATATCTGCGATCAGTTTGTCAGTTTGCAGTGGGTGAATAGTCGACATATCAATCACTAATGTCTGTGGGGAAAGGCTTTCACAGATACCCTGCTCGCCGAACAGTACGCTGCGCACCAGATCGCCGTTTGGCAGCATAGTGATAACAAATTCTGCCCCTTTTGCTGCCTGAGCCGGGCTGCTGGCAGGTTGGGCTCCTTTTTCCACCAGGCGCTGAACGGCATCCGGGTTAACGTCAAAGACGCTGAGTTGATGACCCTGCTTCAGCAAGTTGCTCGCCATGGGTGAACCCATCTGACCTAATCCGATAAATGCTATAACTGCCATAACGTTCTCCTGAGACGTGGATGTCATTTTTTGTCATTTAAGGTCGTTTGTTTTTGTCTGTTTTTGATCGTATTTGTAATTTATGGTCAAAAAATTGACAGCCGTCACTTTTTAAACATTTTGTGAAATTAAAATGATCCCATCTTGAAACGCCTAAGGAATGACCATGATTCGTATTGCTTGTGTAGGTATTGCCGTGATGGATCGCATCTATTACGTGGAAGGTTTACCGACTGAAGGAGGTAAGTATGTGGCGAAGCGTTATACGGAAGTGGGCGGCGGGCCTGCTGCAACGGCCGCAGTGGCTGCAGCGAAGCTGGGCGCACAGGTGGACTTTATTGGCCGTGTGGGCGATGACGACACCGGAAATAGCCTGCTGGCGGAGCTGGAGTCCCTGGGGGTAAACACCCGCTACACCCGGCGCTATGCGGGGGCAAAGTCTTCGCAATCGGCGATTATGGTGGATGCGCAAGGGGAGCGTATTATCGTTAACTACCCCAGCCCGGACTTACTGCATGACGCTGGCTGGCTCAACGAGATCGATTTTTCCCAGTGGGATGTGGTTCTGGCGGATGTTCGCTGGCACGAAGGCGCCAGGGAGGCGTTCACACTGGCGCGTCAGGCGGGAGTGATGACGGTACTGGATGGTGACGTCACGCCACAAGATATCAGTGAGCTGGTGGCGTTAAGCGATCATGCTGCGTTTTCTGAACCGGGTCTGGCGCGTTTAACCGGGATAACCGATCCTGTAGCTGGACTGAAAAAATCAAAAACGCTCACAAATGGACATGTTTATGTAACGCGCGGCAGTGAGGGCTGTGACTGGATAAAAAATAATGCGTTGCAGCATCAATCTGGATTTAAAGTAGACGTTGTGGATACTACGGGGGCCGGAGACGTTTTCCACGGTGCGCTCGCGTTCAGCCTGGCTGGTGGTGATGCCCCGGAAGACGCGGTCAGGTTCGCCAGTGGGGTTGCTGCGCTAAAATGCACGCGTCCGGGAGGAAGGGCTGGAATCCCTGACTGTGATCAAACCCGATCTTTTCTGTCACTTTTTGTATAAAATGCCAGGGCAATGGTTTTTCGAGGAAATTTCATGAGTCTTACCGAACTGACCGGTAATCCGCGACACGATCAGCTGTTGATGCTGATTAGCGAGCGCGGTTATATGAATATCGACGAGCTGGCCAGTCTGCTGGACGTGTCCACGCAGACCGTGCGTCGTGATATTCGTAAACTCAGCGAGCAGGGATTAATTACGCGTCATCATGGTGGGGCTGGTAGAGCCTCCAGCGTGGTGAATACGGCGTTTGAGCAGCGTGAAGTCTCCTGGACGGAAGAGAAAAAAGCCATCGCGGAGGCGGTGGCTGACTACATTCCTGACGGCTCGACAGTGTTCATTACGATTGGCACCACCGTCGAGCAGGTGGCCCGCGCGCTGTTAAACCATAATCATTTGCGTATTATCACCAATAGCTTGCGCGTGGCGCACATTCTTTATAACAATCCGCGTTTTGAGGTCATGGTGCCGGGGGGAACATTACGCCCGCACAACAGTGGCATCATTGGTCCCTCAGCCTCGGCATTTGTCGCTGATTTTCGGGCCGATTACCTGGTAACCAGCGTTGGTGCGATCGAAAGTGACGGCGCGCTGCTGGAGTTTGATGTTAACGAGGCCAGCGTAGTGAAAACGATGATGTCGCATTCAAGACACATTCTGCTGGCAGCGGATCATACGAAATATACGGCTTCTGCCGCTGTTGAAATTGGCAACGTGTCTCAGGTGACAGCGCTATTTACTGATGAATACCCTGGTCCGGCATTGCACAATTTACTCCAGTCACAGCAGGTTGAAATTGTGCAGGTGAGTCCTTCGCAAGATGATGCTCTGGCCGTGTAGTTCTTCCCAATGATGGCCCGATAAGTTCGCAGCCTTCACTCTCGCATAGTCAAACTTCTCCTTTCCCGCTACAGTTATTCATCCACGGCGAATAAGGAGAAGGGCATGCTCTATATCTTTGATTTGGGTAATGTGATTGTCGATATCGACTTCAACCGCGTGTTGGGTACATGGAGCGATCTAAGCCGTGTACCACTGGCTTCGCTAAAGCAAAGTTTCACCATGGGAGAGGCTTTTCACCAGCACGAGAGAGGCGAAATAACGGATGAAGCTTTCGCCGAGGCGTTATGTCATGAGATGGCGCTGCCGCTAAGTTACGAGCAGTTCTCTCACGGTTGGCAGGCCGTGTTTGTCGCCTTGCGCCCTGAGGTTATCGACATCATGCAAAAGCTGCGTGAGCAGGGGCATCGGGTGGTGGTCTTGTCAAATACCAACCGCCTGCACACCACGTTTTGGCCGGATGAATACCCCGAGATCCGTCAGGCTGCTGATCATATTTACCTTTCCCAGGAACTGGGCATGCGTAAACCGGAAGCGCGAATTTACCAGCACGTCCTGCAGTCTGAAGGTTTTTCTGCGCACGATGCCGTCTTTTTTGACGATAACGCCGATAATATTGAAGGGGCTAACCGGTTAGGGATCACCAGTATCCAGGTCGTCGATAAAAAGACCATTCCTGACTATTTCGCGACGTTGTTATGCTAAAAAATGTTCAGCAGCAAGCCAGGCATCATACGCGTCCTGTACGAGACTGGCTGAAGCTACTATGGCAGCGGATTGATGAGGACAACATGACGACGCTGGCAGGGAATCTTGCCTACGTTTCATTGCTCTCATTAGTGCCGCTTATTGCCGTCGTATTTGCGCTTTTCGCCGCATTTCCGATGTTTTCCGACGTCAGTGTCCAGTTACGTCATTTTATTTTCGCAAACTTTATCCCGGCGACGGGAGACGTCATTCAACGTTATATCGAACAGTTTGTCGCCAACTCGAATAAAATGACGGCAGTCGGGGCATGTGGGCTGATTGTCACAGCGTTATTGTTAATGTATGCCATTGATAATGCGCTGAATACTATCTGGCGCAGTAAACGCACTCGCCCTAAAGTTTACTCTTTCGCCGTTTACTGGATGATTTTAACGCTGGGCCCACTGCTGGCGGGAGCCAGTCTGGCGATCAGTTCTTATCTGTTGTCACTGCGCTGGGCCAGCGATCTCAACACGGTGATTGATAACGTCCTGCGTATTTTCCCGCTGGTGCTTTCCTGGCTCTCATTCTGGCTGCTTTACAGCATTGTACCGACTACGCGTGTGCCCAACCGTGACGCGGTTATTGGCGCCTTTGTGGCCGCCGTGTTGTTCGAAGCCGGAAAGAAAGGATTTGCGCTCTACATCACGATGTTCCCGTCGTATCAGCTCATTTACGGTGTTCTGGCAGTGATTCCCATTTTATTTGTCTGGGTATACTGGACGTGGTGTATCGTCTTGCTAGGCGCGGAAATAACTGTCACTCTCGGGGAATACCGCAAACTTAAACAAGCCGCAAAAGAAGAAGAAGCAGAGCAACCATGATTGCATTAATTCAGCGCGTAACCCGTGCCAGCGTCACCGTGGAGGGCGAGGTGACGGGTGAAATTGGCCCGGGACTTTTGGTCCTGTTAGGTGTCGAAAGGGATGATGACGAACAGAAAGCGAACCGTCTGTGTGAGCGCGTACTCGGCTATCGGATTTTTAGCGATGCCGAAGGCAAAATGAACCTCAACGTGCAGCAGTCAGGCGGCAGCGTGCTGGTGGTTTCACAGTTTACGCTGGCGGCAGATACCGAGCGCGGCATGCGTCCGGGGTTTTCGAAAGGCGCAGTGCCCGAGCGGGCAGAAGCGCTGTATGAATACTTTGTTGAGCGTTGCCGCCAACAGGAAATGAATACGCAAACCGGTCGATTCGCTGCGGATATGCAGGTTTCACTGGTTAATGATGGTCCCGTGACGTTCTGGTTACAAGTATGAACCAGCTACCGGTATGGCCGCGGACAACAAGAGAGAATACGACTATGTATCACCTTCGAGTACCGCAAACAGAAGAAGAATTGGAGCGCTACTACCAGTTTCGCTGGGAGATGCTGCGTAAACCATTGCACCAGCCAAAAGGCTCCGAACGGGATGCCTGGGACGCGATGGCGCATCACCAGATGGTGGTGGACGAAGAGGGGAATTTGGTTGCGGTAGGGCGTCTGTATATCAATGCGGATAACGAAGCCTCCATACGTTTTATGGCCGTAGACCCCTCCGTGCAAGAGAAAGGGCTGGGCACGCTGATGGCGATGACCCTGGAGTCTGTGGCGCGTCAGGAAGGGGTAAAGCGCGTCACTTGTAGCGCCCGTGAAGATGCTGTCGAATTTTTCGCCAAGCTCGGTTTTGTGAGCCAGGGGGAAATCACCACACCGCAAACCACGCCTGTGCGCCACTTTTTGATGATTAAGCCCATTGCGACGCTGGACGATATTCTCCATCGCGGGGACTGGTGTGGACAGCTACAGCAAGCCTGGTACGAACATATACCATTGAGCGAGAAAATGGGCGTGCGCATTCAGCAGTACACCGGGCAGAAATTTATCACCACGATGCCCGAGACAGGCAATCAGAATCCCCACCACACGCTGTTTGCCGGAAGCCTGTTTTCACTGGCGACGTTAACGGGCTGGGGGCTGATCTGGCTGATGCTGCGCGAGCGTCATCTGGGTGGAACGATCATCCTCGCCGACGCGCATATCCGATACAGCAGGCCGATCACCGGAAAACCAACTGCTATTGCCGACCTGGGGTCGCTGAGCGGTGACCTCGACCGTCTGGCAAGAGGCCGCAAGGCGCGTGTGCAGATGCAGGTCGGGGTGTTTGGCGATGACACGCCGGGTGTCGTGTTTGAAGGTACCTATATTGTGCTACCCGCGAAACCGTTTGGCGCGTATGAAGAAGGCGGGAATGAGGAAGAGTAGTTTCTGTAGCTGAAATGTAATATTGGGTACATTTGCTGATGTAAAATGCGGATTATGAAAACGCCATAATCCGCATTTTGATAAAAAACGCATGCTGGCGGTGGTTGTATTAATGAGTACCCTCCTTAATTTCAGAACTCATGAATACCCTTATTGGCTAAACCGCCAGGCCACATCCCGCATAGCGCTTCTTGCCGCCGGGCTCACCCCTGTCAACTGGAAAAACCCGTGGATAACGCCGAGATAGCGTTGGCAAGTACACTCTACACCCTGCTCCTGGATACGTTGATACAGGGCCTCGCCTTCATCTCGCAGTGGGTCGAATTCAGCGGTAATGATATGCGTGGGCGGCAAACCGTTGAAGTCTTCACGCCAGAGCGGGCTGACTTCGGGATGCAACGGGTCGATTTTCGGCATATACATCTCGTAGCCCGAAAGTAGCGTGTCGCGGGTGATAATGTAATCCTGCCCATTATGTTCATAGCTCGCAAACCTGGCGGTTGCGTCCAGCATCGGGTAGATCAGCATAAGCTGCGCAGGTTGCCATTGCCTGGCCGCTTTCAGGCGTAGTGCAGTGACCAGCGCCAGGTGTCCACCCGCACTGTCACCAGCAAGTGTGATGCGCTCGCGATCAATACCTAGTTTTTCAGCATACTTCCAGATGATATTGGCCCCGGTTTCAGCGTCATCATGTGCTGCCGGGAAGGTATGCTCTGGCGCAAGGCGGTACTGTACTGCAATGACCCGACACCCGCTGAACCAGGCGAGCTGCCTTAGCTGGTTATCATGCGTAGCAAACCCACCGCTGACAAAACATCCGCCATGATAGTAAATGACGCAGGGTAGCGTTCCCGCAGTGTTTAGAGGCGAAACAACGCGAAATGTCATGGTATCGAGTTCAATATCTTCAACCTGTACGCGGGTTTCTGTTTCTCCGGCCAATGTTGTACTGGCAATATAGCTGGCTCTCCGGTCATCAATATTCTGCTCACGGGAAGAAGGACGTCCCGCCGCGATAAATGCCTCAACTAACTGCGCAATCCCGCTTTCCAGTGCCATTTTTAAATACTCTTATCTGTATGGATATACAGTTTTATAACCTGGATTGGCATGAATGAAAATGGGGGAGGGTATGATTCTGGAAAGTGGCTCGCAAAAGTAAAAATCGTTCACGTGAAGGCTATTTTCCCGCTTTTCTCAGGTGTATGTTGTGTGGAAATTAATCGCTGATGATATACTTGAGGTATATATGAGTATAATGACTGGGATGGATATGGGTAGAATATTACTCGATTTATCAGATGAAGTGATTAAACGTCTTGATGATCTCAAGGTGCAGCGCAACTTACCTCGTGCTGAACTCTTGCGCGAGGCCGTTGAGCAGTATCTGGAAAGGCAGGATCAGGCTGCAACCACAATTTCCAGCGCTCTCGGACTTTGGAAAGGTTGTGAGGAAGATGGCGTTGAGTACCAACGCAAACTTCGTGAGGAATGGTAATGGTCAAAGGATCCGCGCTTTTTGACACTAACATCCTCATCGACCTGTTTAGTGGAATGAGTGAAGCAAAGCAAGCGATAGAAACATGGCCGCCACAGAATGCGATCAGCCTGATCACTTGGATGGAAGTGATGGTTGCGGCAAAGAAATACCATCAGGAATCCCGCACACGCGTTGCGTTGAGCGCATTTAACGTGATCGGTGTTTCACAGGATATTGCTGAACGAAGCGTGGGTATCAGGCAGGAATATGGGATGAAATTGCCGGATGCCATTATTTTGGCAACAGCACAGATTCATCGTCTTACGCTGGTTACGCGAAATACTAAGGATTTTGCAGGCATATCTGGTGTGGTTACACCGTATACACTGTAACCCGGGCGACTTACGCCGCCCGGTAGTGTGAAGACCTTACTCCCCTTCACCCGGGAACAGGAACGGGTTGATGGAACTGCGGGCAAAGCCCTCCTGCTCCATGTGCGCGTCCAGCATCAGTGAAGCGAGATCGTCGGCCACGGCCTCGACTTTCGGGTCTTTTTCCTGATACAGAATCTTCAGGTAAGTCCCGCAGTCACCGCAGCTTTCAGCTTTGATTGCCGCCTGTTCGTTATCCAGTGACCAGTAGTTTAAATCACGGCTCTGCTCGCAGTTGCTGCACTTCACGCGCACTACGTGCCACTCGGTTTCGCACAGGTTGCAGTGCAGATAACGCAGGCCCTGAGTGGTACCGATTTGCACCATGCTGGAGACCGGCATTGAACCACACACCGGGCAGTACTGACGTTGTTCACCGTATTCCGCACGGGCTTTGCCGGGGATCAGGCTCGCCATCTGCGCCCAGTAGAGCGACAGGGCAGCCCAAATGAACGGTGCTTTGTCGCTGCTGACGGAGGCAAAATCAGAGGCAAACAGCGCGCTGGCCATCAGCTCCAGTTCCTGCTCTGAGGCTTTTTCCAGATTCTCGATCACCGCTAACGCGGGACCGCTCATCTCCGGCTTCAGCTCAGCAATCAACGACTGCAGCAGCTTTTGCCAGTGTTTGTCGCGGGGCAGGACGTGGATATCCAATGGCGGTTTGCCCTGATCGTTCGCTTCTTTGATGCGCGCGGTCAGATCCATCTGCAGCGGATGGTCGTACAGCACCACCTCCTGCGCGTGGGCGATCAGCGCGGCAAAGCGCAGGTAATCGCCCAGCGGGTTGTTTTCGGCCAGCTCGCGCAGACGTTCAGCGCGGCGGTTATACAAATTTTTGAGTCTGGGGAATAATAACGGCGGAATCATATCCGCCGTGCGTTTCTCGCTCTTCTCCAGCTCATCTTGCGGGATTATGCGAATACTCATTCAGATGACTTTTCCTGTTTCTGGCGGACTTCACGGTACCAGCGCGGGTGATGTTTCTTCGCCCATGAACTGGTAACCCATCCTTCCACCATCGCGGTAATGGTGCCTTTCACCCAAAGGGCGGCGTAAATGTGCACCATGATAACCACAATTAGCGCTACTGCGGCAAATGAATGCAGCATTAACGCGAATCGGATCACCGGGATTGAGAAAGCAGGCGCAAAATATGGACGCCAGATGACCACTCCGCTCACCAGCAACAGGACCAGGAAGATAATCGCCGCCCAGAATACGCATTTCTGGCCGAAGTTATAACGTCCCGTGTCACCTACTTCCTCGTTGACGACAATCTTACGAATATTCTTCGCCCAAAAGATATCATCCCGATTGATTAGATTGTGGTGCCAGTAACGGAAAAACATGATGATGAACGAGGCAAACATAATCACGCCGACAAATGGGTGCACAATTCGCGCCAGTTGCGGCGTGCCCATGATGTGCATCAGCCAGTTAAAAGACGGGAAGAGAAAGCCCATCCCGCTCACTGCCGCCAGAATGAAACAGAAGGCGGTGATCCAGTGGTTGATGCGTTCCGGCGCCGTGTAGCGCACGATGGTGTCACGTCGTTTCATTTGCGCACCTCGTCTTTTTCTTCATGCAGATTGTCTTCTTCCTCTTCCGCACGGTTTGGACCTACGCCGACGTAGTGGAAGATACTGGCCGCAAATGTCGCTGCAAAGCCAACGGCTGCGAGTGGTTTCCAGATGCCTTTCCAGAATTTCACGGTGGCGCTGATTTCCGGGTTCTCCGGCAGGCCGTGATACAGATTCGGCTTGTCGGCATGGTGCAATACGTACATCACGTGTGTACCGCCAACGCCTGCCGGATCATACAGACCTGCATTTTCGTAGCCACGGGTTTTCAGCTCCGCCACTCGCTCGCCCGCCAGCGTTTTCATCGATTCTTTGGTACCGAAATGAATCGCGCCGGTTGGGCAGGTTTTCACGCAGGCCGGTTCTTGCCCGACCACGACACGGTCAACGCACAGCGTACATTTATACACGCGGTTGTCTTCCGGATTGAGGCGCGGCACGTCGAACGGACAGCCTGCGATACAGTAGCCACAGCCGATACACTGCTCGGACTGGAAGTCGACGATACCGTTGGCATACTGAATGATTGCGCCTTCAGCCGGACACGCCTTCAGGCAGCCCGGATCGGCACAGTGCATACAGCCATCCTTGCGGATAAGCCACTCCAGTTTGTCGTTTTGTTCCACTTCTGAGAAGCGCATTACCGTCCAGGATTTAGCGGTCAAATCAGCCGGGTTGTCGTACACCCCAACGTTGCTGCCCACTTCATCACGGATGTCGTTCCATTCCGAACAGGCCACCTGACACGCTTTACAGCCGATACAGGTGGTGACGTCGATAAGCTTCGCCACCTCTTCCTGGTGATCCCGCGCCTGAGGCGCGGGGGTGAAACCGTTAGTGGCGGAACGACGAATGATGTCTTGCGATTGATAAGCCATAGGTCGTCTCCGTTACACCTTTTCCACGTTCACGAGGAAGGACTTAAATTCCGGCGTCTGCGTGTTTGCATCACCGACGAATGGCGTTAACGTGTTAGCGATAAAGCCTTTTTTCGCCACACCTTCGTAACCCCAGTGAATCGGAATACCGATGGTGTCGATATCCTGACCGTTAGCCTTCAGCGTGCGAATACGTTTAGTCACCACTGCTTTGGCTTTAATGTAGCCGCGGTTAGAGGAGACTTTGACGGTATCGCCATGAGAGATGCCGAGCTTATTCGCCAGCTTCTCGCCAATTTCCACAAACTGTTCTGGCTGTGCGATGGCATTGAGCAGCGCATGCTTGGTCCAGTAGTGGAAGTGCTCAGTCAGACGATAGGTCGTACCGACGTACGGGAATTTATCCGCTTTACCCAGCGCTTTAGCGTCATCTTTGAAGATACGCGCGGCAGGGTTAGAGATAACGTTCGGATGCAGCGGGTTAGTCCCCAGCGGCGTTTCAAACGGCTCGTAGTGTTCCGGGAACGGACCTTCCGCCATCTTATCGATAGCAAACAGACGTCCCATCCCTTCCGGCTGCATGATGAACGGCCCAACGTTACTGCCCGGTGCGGCGGCGCTGTAGTCTGGAATATCCATCCCGCTCCATTTCGCCCCATCCCATTTCAGGATCTGACGTTTTGGATCCCACGGATTCCCCTGCGGGTCAGCAGACGCGCGGTTATACAGAATGCGGCGGTTGAGCGGCCACGCCCATGCCCAGCCCAGCGTATTGCCAAGACCTGACGGGTCGGCGTTATCGCGACGCGCCATTTGGTTGCCTTCCGGCGTCCAGCTCCCGGCAAAAATCCAGCAGCCGCTGGAAGTGGTACCGTCGTCACGCAGTTGGGCGAACGAGCTAAGCTGTTGGCCTTTCTTAACGATGACTGCACCCGTTGCCGGGTCGGTAATATCGGCCAGTGCTTTACCATTGCTCTCCATCGCCACTTCTTCCGAAGCCGGTTCGTGCGGTGTGGAGTAGTTCCAGGTCATGCTCAGCACCTGTTCCGGGTTCGCACCACCCTGCTCGGCATACATCTTACGCAGGCGCAGGAAGATACCGGCGAGGATTTCACCATCGGTAACGGCAATCCCCGGGGCGTCCGCGCCTTTCCAGTGCCACTGCAACCAGCGACCGGAGTTGACGATAGAACCGTTCTCTTCGGCGAAACAGGTGGACGGCAGACGGAATACTTCGGTCTGGATTTTCGACGGATCCACATCGTTCGACTCACCGTGGTTCTGCCAGAAGGTCGACGTCTCGGTGTTGAGCGGGTCGATGGTGACCAGGAACTTCAGTTTGGACAGTGAAGCCACAACTTTGTTTTTATTCGGGAACGATGCTACCGGGTTAAAGCCCTGGCAGATATAGCCATTCACTTTGCCCTGGTTCATCATCTCGAAGTACTGCAGGACGTCGTACCCTTTATCCCACTTCGGTAGCCAGTCGAAGCCCCAGCTGTTTTCCGCTGTCGCTTTATCGCCAAAGAAGGCCTTCATCATGGAAACGAAGAATTTCGGGTAGTTGCCCCAGTAGTTCACCTGACCTTCCAGCAACGGTTTTGGCGTGTTGGCGGCGAGGTAGGTTTGCAGGTCAGTTTGTTTCTCGCTTGGCAGGGTCATATAGCCCGGCAGGCTTTGTGACAGCAGGCCTAAGTCGGTCAGACCCTGAATGTTGGAGTGACCGCGCAGAGCGTTAACGCCACCACCAGCCATCCCCATGTTGCCAAGCAGCAACTGAATCATCGCCATGGTACGGATGTTCTGTGCACCAACGGAGTGCTGCGTCCAGCCCAGTGCGTACAGGAACGACGCGGTTTTGTCTTTTGCACTGGTTTCTGCGATGTATTCGCACACTTTCAGGAAATCAGCCTTCGGCGTACCGCAGATGTTTTCTACGACATCCGGCGTGTAACGGGAAACGTGCTGTTTCAGCAGGTTCCACACGCAGCGCGGGTGTTGCAGCGTGACATCGCGTTTGGCGAAGCCTTTTTCATCCAGTTCGTAGTTCCAGCTGGTTTTGTCATACTTGCGTTTGTCCGCGTCGTAGCCAGTGAACAGGCCATCTTCGAAACCGTAATCCTCACGTACGATCAGGCTGGCGTTGGTATAGGCTTCCGTGTATTCGCGGTTGAATTTTTCGTTATTCAGCAGGTACAGCAAGACGCCTGACAGGAATGCAATGTCAGTACCAGAACGAATCGGAGCATAGAAATCAGCCACCGCTGCGGTTCGCGTAAAGCGCGGATCGACAACAATCAGCTTCGCGCCATTGTGAATTTTGGCTTCCATCGCCCAGCGGAACCCGACCGGGTGAGCTTCAGCGGCGTTACCGCCCATCACCACAACGAGGTTGGCGTTTTTAATGTCGACCCAGTGGTTGGTCATCGCACCGCGACCAAATGTTGGAGCAAGACTTGCTACCGTTGGTCCGTGTCAGACGCGTGCCTGGTTGTCGACCGCGAGCATACCGAGCGCGCGGGAGAATTTTTGCGTTAAATAGCCGGTTTCGTTACTGGAAGCGGAAGCACACAGCATCCCGGTGGAAAGCCAGCGGTTAACGGTTACGCCTTCGGCGTTTTGTGCAACGTAGTTTGCGTCGCGGTCTTCTTTCATCAGCTTAGCGATGCGATCAAATGCCTCATCCCAGCTAATCTGTTGCCACTTATCAGAGCCTGGTGCGCGGTATTCCGGGAATTTCAGGCGACTTTCGGAGTGGATGAAGTCCACAAGTCCTGCCCCTTTCGGGCACAGCGCGCCACGGTTCACCGGGTGATCCGGGTCCCCTTCGATATGGAAGATGGATGCTTTGGCGTTTTTTGCTCCGTCACCGAGACTGTACATTAACAGTCCACAGCCAACGGAACAGTAAGTGCAGGTGTTACGGGTTTCGCGGGTACGCAGCAGTTTATATTGCCGTGTTTCCGCGAGCGCTACGCCGGGTGCAAAGCCCAGTGCCGCTGCCGTGGTGCCTGCCATACCGCCAGCGCAGATCTTAAAGAACTGCCTTCTGCTGACCTGCATGGTTTGCTCCTTGTTTCGACATTGTCACGTTCCCTTCACTTTTCCGTTACTCGAGCGTGAGGGAAGTGGTTGTTATTTTTCTTTGCGGACGGGACCGCAAAGGTCCAGAATTGGGTGAATTTCCCTCCCTCCAGGAGGGGTTTGTAAAGAATACCACAATGTTGGTATGCGTGTTCCAATATGGTTAAAAGAAAGTGAATAAGATTATTCAAGAAAACATCAAAAATGTGATGAGTTTGACAGGATCGCGCCAACTGACCCTCTGGAAACGCGAGGGTTTGCTACATTCTCAGCTGGATGTCGTCGCTGAAGAAGTACCGGTTGCGCTGGTTTATAACGGGATTTCGCACGTGGTGATGATGGCATCACCGAAAGATCTTGAGCACTTTGCGATGGGCTTTTCACTTTCTGAAGGCATTATTGAGCGCCCACAGGATATCTACGGGATGGAAGTGGTTCCTTCTTGTAACGGATTAGAAGTGCAGGTTGAGCTGTCCAGCCGTCGTTTTATGGGGTTGAAGGAGCGACGTCGTGCGCTGGCCGGTCGTACCGGTTGTGGCGTTTGCGGCGTTGAACAACTCAATGACATTGGCAAGCCGGTCCAGCCTCTGCCGTTTACCCAGACATTCGATCTGGCACATCTCGATAACGCTTTAAGGCATCTCCCTGATTTCCAGCCTGTTGGGCAACTGACAGGTTGCACGCACGCGGCTGCCTGGGTACAGCCGTCAGGTTATCTGGCGGGCGGACATGAAGATGTTGGGCGCCATGTTGCGCTGGATAAACTGCTGGGACGACGTGCTATCGAAGGGGAAGCCTGGCGACCGGGCGCGGTATTAGTCTCCAGCCGCGCCAGCTACGAGATGGTGCAGAAGTCGGCGATGTGCGGCGTGGAGATTCTGTTTGCTGTGTCTGCCGCGACAACGCTGGCGGTAGAGGTTGCCGAACGCTGTAACCTGACGCTGGTGGGCTTTTGTAAACCGGGCAGGGCAACGATTTATACCCATCCCGAGCGTCTGGTAACAGAATAACAGGTGTTCAATTAATTTGAATAAGACTGGCAAATCCTTCCGCTTTTAGTTGTGTGATGTGAGGGCTATTATTTATCACATCAAGGCACGGTGCCTTACTCAAACAACTAAGTTAAAGGGTTTATATCATGAAAAGTATCAAAACTTTTGTCGCAGTTATCGCTCTGGCTACTTCTTTCGGTTCTTTCGCTGCTCAGACAGTTACCGCGACCGGTTCTACGCTGGAAAGCGCTGAAGCAAAAATTGCCGCTCAGGCTGAACGCGCAGGTGCCAGCGATTACAAAATCACTCAGGCATACACCGGTAACCGCGTGCATATGACCGCAGAATTGCTGAAATAAGAGACCTTTGTATTGTCGAAAGAGCGCCCTGGAGGCGCTTTTTTAGTGTATACCTGCCATTCTTAACAACGCGGTCACCACTGCGGCGGCAACGATCACTACAATCAGCGGCAGCTTACGCCAGGCGAGAAACACCGCAAAAGCCACGCCCAGCACGCGCGCCATGCCAGCAAAGTGTTCGCCTTCGTAAAAGGTGGTCGCCAGCGCAACGGAAAACAGTAATACGGTGGCAGCGTCGGAAAGCAGCGCCTGCGAGCGTTCTGAGAGTGCTAAACGGCTCCCCAGCTTAGTTCCCCCTAAACGCATTAAATAGGTTCCCAGAGATAACACGGCGATACCGACGATAAACAGCGTCATATTGCCCATCATTTTTTCCTCGTCAGTAAGCCAAACAGCGAAAGCAGTACCGGCAAACCCACCGGTGCAAAAGGGACAGCGGCGAGAGACAGCGTGGCACCGCTGCAGGCGCGGATAAGCGTCGTACGGTTTTTAAATGCCGGGACGACTAGCGCCAGCAGAATGGCAGGGAAGACGGCATCCAGACCGATAGTTTCTGGAGCGGGCAGAAGCCTGCCGACGACCGCGCCGACCAGCGTGCCAACAGGCCAGAAAACCGCGACGCCCAGACCGCACAGCCAGTAGGCGGCTTTACGCTGCTCTGGCGTTTTTTGCGACAGGCCAAACACCACGCTTTCGTCGTTCATGATATGGCAGCCGAGGTAGCTGGCGGCACGTTTCCCTACCAGATCGCGCACCGTAACGCCGAACGGCACGTGCCGGGCGTTAACCAGTAAACCGGCAGCCGCAGCCGCCAGTGGATTACCGCCGCTGGCGACGATACCGATAAACATAAACTCGGACGCGCCCGCCAGCACCGTAACAGAGAGCACAAACGGTACCCACAGCGGGAAGCCATAAGCCATCGCCAGCGAGCCGTAAGACATGCCCACAACCCCGACGGCCAGACAGACTAAAAATATCGCTTTTATCGTGTCGCCTTTGAGACTGGAAAAATAATGTTTCATACCGTTTTAGCCGTATCGAACGAGTTTCCATTATAATGAACGCAACAAGTTTGATTTACAAGTCGAACGATTTGTTCGATATAAAGAACGCGGAGTCGTGAATGACCCAACCCATCAGTATGATCGCGAAAAGTCTTGTGCGTGAACGTCAGCGCACCGGTTTATCGCTGGCGGAGATTGCCCGTCGTGCAGGAATTGCAAAATCGACACTCTCGCAATTGGAAGCGGGCAATGGAAATCCTAGCCTGGAAACGTTGTGGTCGCTGTGTGTAGCATTGGATATTCCCTTTGCGCGCCTGCTGGAACCGCAGGAGCAAAAAACGCAGGTGATTCGCCGTGGTGAAGGGACAAAAGTCGTGGCTGAGCAGGCTCATTATCAGGCCATTTTACTGGCGGCCTGCCCACCGGGCGCGCGGCGGGATATCTATCTGCTGCTGACGCAACCGGGCGCGGATCGAATTTCAGAACCACATCCACCGGGATCGGTTGAACATATCATCGTGACGCAGGGTAAGGCGATGGTGGGATTAACGGAATCGCCGGAGGAGCTAGGCGAGGGTGACTATATTTGTTACCCCGCGGACCAGGCGCATATATTTAAAGCGCTGGAGCCCGACACCCAAGCGATTCTGGTTTCTGAGCAGAACTAACTGTTATGTTGAGTTGTGCCGGATGCGGCGCGTTAGCGCCTTATCCGGCCTACAAGACTACTGTAAATAAAATACTTCTTTTAACTCTGCGCTGATCGGGCTGTTGTCCGGGTTGGCCGGCATTACGTCGCGCATATGCTGCCACCAACGCTGGCACACGTCGGTGCTGGCGACGGCATTCCAGCGCTCTTCGGACTCAATCTCAACGGTGGCGAACAGCAGATTGCGCTCTTCGTCGAGATAAATCGCGTAGTGATGGGCGCCGTGTGCTTTCAGCACCGCTTCCAGTTCTGGCCAGATGGGATTGTGCCGACGTTGATATTCAACATGTGCGTCGGTATTCACCTGCATCACAAAGGCCTTGCGGATCATAACGCCTCCAGATACAGCTCGCGAACCTCGTCGCGGCTGGCAGTGCGCGGGTTGCACGGCGCACACGGATCGGCCAACGCTTTATCCAGCCAGCCTTCAATATCTTCTTTCGTCACGCCAAGCGAACTAAAGCCAGCAGGAATACCGACACGTTTGCTCAGGGCACGAATCGCATTAATAGCCTCCATGCTTGCCGCTTCATCGCTGATACCGCGCGTATCAACGCCCATCGCCTGCGCCACGCGGGCAAAGCGCGCCACGGCGTTCGGGCGGTTAAAGTTTTCGATTACCGGCAGCAGGATGGCGTTGCAGACGCCGTGCGGCAGATTATGGGTCGCGCCCGGCTGATGTGCCAGCGCATGCACCAGACCCAGGCCAGCGCTATTGAATGCCATCCCCGCCAGATACTGACCAAACGCCATTTGTTCACGGGCTTCAAGGTTATGACCCTCGTCGACCGCTTTCGGTAGCCACAGGTTGATCAGGCGAATCGCTTCCAGCGCGTTGGCGTCGGTGAGCGGATGCGCGCCAACGGAAACATAGGCTTCTACCGCATGGGTCAGGGCGTCCATGCCAGTTGCGGCGGTGACGGAAGCCGGGATGTCCAGCATGACGCTGGCGTCATCCACGGCGATATCCGGGATGATATTCGGGTCGATGATCACCTCTTTAACCTTGCGAGCTGAGTCGATAATAACCGCATTACTGGTCATCTCTGCTGCTGTTCCGGCGGTGGTATTGATGGCGACCAGCGGTACGCCAGCATTTTTTACCTTGCCCACGCCGGAATAGGCGGTAGACGGACCGGGGTTGGCGGTCAGGATCTTCACCGCTTTGGCGGTATCGATCGGGCTACCGCCACCGAAAGCGATGATGTAATCACACTCTGCGCCTTGGTATGCCGCAAAGCCTTTCTGCACCAGCGCTTCCGTCGGGTTTGGAAACACCTCATCAAACAAGTGATAAGACATCTGATGTTCATCCAGCGCGGCAAACAGGCTATCCAACAGGCCCAGCTTTACCAGTTGACCATCAGTGACGACCAGCGCTTTACCCCATTGCTTATTCGCCACGAGGTTCACCATATCGGCAATTGCGCCTGCGCCATGCAGGCTAATTTTTGGCAGTGCCAACATAAAGCTCATCACTATTCTCCTTACAATGCCAGTGCGCTTGCCAGCGGCGTCACGCCGAAGCGTTTGCCAAGTGCGATTAGCTCTTCACGCGTTATGGTCTGCTTCATACCGCCCATCGAATAGATTTTGACTAAAACTTCAGCGGACTTCTCTGCGGTATCGATCAAACCGAACGCTTCGTCGAGGGTGGGTCCACTGCCGAACACGCCGTGGAATGGCCACAGCACCAGCGAATGTTTCTGCATTTCTTCAGCGGTGGCCTGACCGATTTCATCTGTACCCGGCACCATCCACGGCAGAATGCCGACGCCGTCCGGGAACACCACCAGACACTCGGTGCTGCCTTCCCACAGTTTGCGGGTCATTAGCGCGGTGTTGTTTTCCAGTACGTAGGTCAGGGCGATCAGGTTGGTGGCATGGCAGTGCATGATCACGCGGTCTTCACCATTGGTAGCTTTAATACGTTCGCAATGGGAAAGGAAGTGCGCGGGCAGTTCGGAGGTCGGCACGGCTTCGTGGGTCAGACCCCACAGAATGTGGTAACCCGCGCCATCGCTGTCGATTTTCACCACGCCCAAATTGGCGGCCGGATCGAGCTGGACGTTGCGGAAAAATTTCCCCGAACCGGTGACGATAAATGGTGTGTTCGCCAGCAGCGGCATCGGCTGACTCAGTGCGATATAACGCGGTTTTTCGTGGAAATCGGCGCTAAATGGCGCAATATCTGCCTCATCCAGGCGCAGTGTCAGGTTGCCGCCGTTGCGTTCGTCCCAGCCTTTCAGCCAGGCATCGGAAGTGGCTTTAATCATCCCCTGGACGAACCAGGAAGTGGTAATGTTTTGCATATTTTATACCTGTCTTATTCAATGCCGGATAAAGCGAAGCCGCCATCCGGCAAAAAGGGTTAGCTACGTTTACTCAAAATCTCTTTTTCATAAGCGCGAACGCTGTCCAGCCACTGGCTGCCCGCTGGTGTGTCGTGACGCTGGCAATACATCTCCCAGACGGCCTGCCACGGCAGCGACTTTTGCTCTTCCAGCAGGGCCAGACGTGCGGTGTAGTCGCCGCTGGCTTCGAGCTGACGCAATTGCTCGGTCGGTTCTAACAGCGCGCGCAGCAGCGCTTTTTTCATATTGCGGGTGCCGATCACCCACGCGGCGATGCGGTTAATGGAGGCGTCGAAGAAGTCGAGGCCGATGTGTACGCGGTCAAACAGGTTGTGGCGCACGATCTCGCTGGCAATCGCCTGCGTTTCATCATCCAGCAGCACCACGTGATCGCTGTCCCAACGCACCGGACGGCTGACGTGCAGCAGCAGGCGCGGCACGTACAGCATGGCGGCGGAGATTTTGTCGGAGATCACTTCTGTCGGGTGGAAGTGACCTGCATCCAGGCACAGCGCGGTCTGGCGGCTGGTGGCGTAACCCATGTAGAACTCGTTGGAACCGACGGTATAGCTTTCTGCGCCAATACCAAACAGTTTGCTCTCGACGGCGTCGATGTGGTGCGCCGGGTCGAGTTTCTCGCTGATCACTTCGTCCAGGGCTTCCAGCAGGCGTTGGCGTGGTGCTAAACGGTCAACGGTGATGTCTTTCATGCCGTCCGGGATCCAGATGTTCATCACCGACGGCGTACCCAACTGCTCGCCAAAATACGCCGAGACGCGGCGGCTGGCTTTGCAGTGGTCAATCCAGAACTGGCGAATGGTTTCATCGGCGTGAGCCAGCGTGAAGCCGTCTGCACTCAGCGGGTGCGAGAAGCAGGACGGGTTGAAATCAAGCCCTAACTGGTTCGTTTTCGCCCACTCAACCCAGTTTTTAAAGTGTTCAGGTTTGATTTTGTCGCGGGCGACTGGCGTTTCAGACTCCAGATAGATCGCATGCAAATTCAGACGTTTTGGACCCGGGATCAGGCTCAGCGCCTGCTCCAGATCGGCCCGCAGTTCGGTGGCGTTGCGTGCTTTGCCCGGATAGTTACCGGTAGCCTGAATACCTCCAGTGAGCGAACCTTCCGGATTTTCGAAACCGGCGACATCATCGCCCTGCCAGCAGTGCATGGAGACCGGCAGACGATCGAGTTGGCGCAAGGCCGCCTCGATATCAATGCCTACCGCGGCGAAACGCAGTTTTGCCAGTTCCCAGGCTTGTTCAAGTTGAGTGGTCATGCGCAAAGCTCCTTTGTCTGTCGTAGTGATTGAAACTGCGCCTGGTAGCGGGCAATTTCACTTTCAGGATTGGGAATGAAGGTGGTCAGGTCGTAGTTGGCGCTCACCACCTGACGGAAATCATCGACGTTGTTAAGCTCGTCCAGCGTCATCAACTGGATGCCAATATTGCCGAGCGTGGAGGCCTCAATTGGCCCGGACATCACGCGTATACCGCAGGCATCCGCGCACAGCTGGTTCAGCAAGGCGTTCTGACAGCCGCCACCCACGATGTGCAGTTGGCTAAATGCTGCGCCACGCAGCGTTGCAAGTTCTTGCAGGATGTCGGCGTACAGCAATGCCAGGCTGTCGAAGATACAGCGTGCCAGTTCGGCATTTTGTTGGGGAACGGGCTGACCTGATTCACGACAGGCCGCCTGAATTTCCGCGCTCATATCGTCGGGATTGATAAAGCGATCGTCGTTTGGGTTTATCAGGAACTGACAGGCCGGCAGCGCTTGCGTTTGGGCGATAAGTGCTGGCAGGTCTGTAATCTGACGCTCTTTTAAAACGCGCTGGAGCAACCACAGTCCCATGATATTTTTCAGTACGCGGTAGCGCCCTTCCGCGCCCCCTTCGTTGGTAATGTTCGCCGCCAACGCCGCATCGTTGGTATACGGTGTTCTGCTCTCGAAGCCCATCAGCGACCAGGTACCGGATGAGAGATACGCACTATTTTCATCGGCCAGCGGCGATGCGATGACCGCGCTGGCAGTGTCGTGACTGGCGACGGCTACGACCGGAATTTGGTTTTTCTGCGGGCAAATCCAGTGGCCAATTATGTTCCCCGGGTGTGTTGGACGCCCAAACCAGGCTTTGTCTGCCCCGGTCCATGCCAGCAGCGTGTCATCCCAGTCGTCGGTGTTGATATTGACTAACTGGGTGGTGGTGGCGTTGGTGTATTCCCAGTTCATTTTGCCGGTCAGGCGGAAGCTGAAGTAGTCGGGGATTAGCAGAGCATGTGCTATCTGCGGGAGCAGTTCCGGCTGCTGTTCGACCAGCGCACGCAGTTGATACAAGGTGTTAAAGGGCAGAAACTGAATGCCGCTGCGACGGTAGATTTCGCCTTTTCCGGGCTGCGCCATCGCCTGTGACATAATGCCGGTCGTGCGACTGTCGCGATAGGAAACTGGCAGGCCGATGCGCTGACCGTTTTTATCAATCAGAACGTAATCCACGCCCCATGTATCGATGCCGATACTGTCAATGAGAATGCCTTCATCGCAGACTTTCTTCAGCCCCAGACGAATGTCGTTTTCCAGGCTGTCGATATCCCAGGTGTCAAAACCCTCTGTTTTTTGCAGGCAGTTAACGAAGCGATGGATTTCACGCAGCGTCAGAGTGCGGTGGTCACTGTCGTAACGCGCCAGCATTACGCGTCCACTGGATGCGCCCAGATCGACAGCGACACAATGGCGAAAAGTCATAGCGAGATCCTTCTGAGTTTTATTGCACTCAGTCTAAGAACCCCTGAAAAGGCGTACCTTCTTGTTAGTGACAGCCACAATAATCGGCTGGCAGCGTGGCAAAGGTGAACGTGATGCTGTTCACAGTTTCCGCTAATAGTGTGTATTTGGGTGGATGTGACGCCTTCCGCATTTCCCGATCTTTCCCGCCATTTCTTGAAGAATTAACTCTGTTTACGCACTTTGGCGTCAAAAATTTAAGGTGAGGGTAGTAACCCTTAATTACTATTCAGCCATATTCGTTAATCAGGGGGAGCCGTCATGACCGTACTGCATTGCGTGGATTTTTTTCCGACAGGTAAAGCGACAGTGGCTATTGAACCACGGCTTCCCCAACCCGCGTTTCCCGAGCATCATCATGATTTTCATGAAATTGTGGTGGTCGAACATGGTACGGGGATCCATGTGTTTAACGGACAGCCTTACACCATTAGCGGCGGAACGGTGTGTTTCGTTCGCGATCATGACAGGCATTTATACGAACATACTGACAATCTGTGTCTGACCAATGTTCTGTATCGTTCCCCGGAGGCGTTTCAATTTCTGGCTGGGCTGAATCAGCTTTTGCCTCAGGAACAAAATGGGCAGTATCCCTCCCATTGGCGCGTAAATCAGAATGTATTGCAGCAGGTTCGTCATCTGGTGGGGCAGATGGAAGCGCTTGGCGAGGGAATGGATACGCCGACGGCGGCAAATCGCGAGATTCTGTTTATGCAGTTGCTGGTACTGCTGCGTAAAACCAGTCTGATGGAAACGGCGACTGATAACGATGCACGGCTTAACCTTCTGATGGCATGGCTGGAAGATAACTTTGCCGACGAGGTGTGTTGGGAAGCGCTGGCGGAGAAGTTTTCGCTCTCTTTACGCACTTTACACCGTCAGCTTAAACAACAAACAGGGTTGACGCCGCAACGCTACCTTAACCGTTTGCGGCTGATTAAAGCCAGGCATCTGCTACGTCACAGTGATGACAGCGTGACAGATATCGCTTATCTCTGCGGTTTCGGCGACAGTAACCACTTTTCGACGCTGTTTCGCCGTGAGTTCGAGTGGTCGCCGCGCGATATTCGTCAAGGGCGTGATCTTATCGCGGGCGACAGCCTCCAGTAACGCGAAAGCTATCAACGTTTTTTACCGTCAGTTTGCTGATAATCATAGCCTTTCATGCCAGATGGCGGGTGCGTTCAGGTTGAGGTTATGTGATGGCGAATCAGCTAATCCTTTTGAAATCAGACTTTTTTGCGCATGAGCAGCAGGCTGTCGCCGTGGCCGATCGTTATCCGCAGGATGCCTTCGCTGAGCATACTCACGAGTTTTGCGAGCTGGTGCTGGTTTGGCGCGGCAATGGTCTGCATGTCCTTAACGATCGCCCGTATCGGATAACCCGTGGCGATCTTTTTTACATTCGTGCCGAGGATAAACACTCATACACTTCCGTTAACGACCTTGTGTTGCAAAATATCATCTACTGCCCGGAGCGGCTGACACTAAATGTTGACTGGCAAGCTGCGATCCCCGGATTTAACGGTACGCCGAGGCAGCCGCACTGGCGGCTAGGCAGCGTTGGTATGACACAGGCCCGGCATGTGATCAGCCAGCTTGAGCATGAAAGTAATCAGCGTGATGCGCAGGCTTTTACCATGGCGGAGTTGCTGTTCGGACAACTGGTCACGCACCTTAAACGCCATCGTTATGCCACGGATACGCTCCCGGCGACCTCGAGTGAAACGCTGCTGGATAAACTGATAACCGCGTTAGCCGGCAGCCATGAACATGCCTTTGAACTGGGTAAATTTTGCGAGCGCGAGCAGTGCAGCGAGCGGGTTTTACGCCAGCAGTTTCGTAGCCAGACTGGGATGACCATCAATCAGTATCTGCGCCAGGTACGGGTCTGCCATGCTCAGTATCTGCTCAAACATAGCCGGTTGATGATTAGCGAGATTTCCATGCGCTGCGGTTTTGAGGACAGTAACTACTTTTCGGTGGTATTCACGCGGGAAACCGGGATGACGCCGAGTCAGTGGCGTCATCTCAGCACCCAACATGATTAGCTGGCCATTCCCAGTCCAACAATATTTGCCGCGATAATAATCACCACGCAGCCAAGGCTTAGTACGCTGACTGGGCGTCTCCCGGCATTGCTCCACTCTTTCATGATCAGGCCCACGATACCACCGCACAGGACGTAGAAGCTCATGTGCAGCATCCAGCTCATATAGTCATACTGTGCCGGAATTTTGGCGTGGCCCCAGGCGTAAAAGAAGAACTGGAGGTACCACATCAGACCAGCAAGCGCCGAGAACAGGATATTGCTGATAATCAGCGGTTTTGCTAACGAGAAGTCGGCCTTTACTGACAGGTTTTTCATTTTTGCCAGGCGAATGAAGCAGTATCCCAGATTGATCACTGCACCACCGCCCATGATGACCACATAGCTTGGCAGGGCGACATACAGCGGATCGATACCGAGCGCAGCAGCGGCTTCGTGCATTGGTTTAGCCGCATCCATGGCAAAGGACATCCCGGCGGAGAAAAAGCCGCACATCACCGCCAGTATTAGACCTTTTTTCAGATTGAACTCTTCGGCTTTGATGCCCATCTTGCGCTCTTTTAACTGTCCGGCACGGGTTACAATTGCCACGCCGATCAGGGCGACCAGCACGCCGAGCAATGTCATACGTCCTCCAGGCGTGCCGATGAGTACGCCAAATTTACCGGCTATGATTGGCGTCATTAAGGTGCCAACAATGAGCGTAATGCCGATGGCGATCCCTATCCCCATCGACATACCGAGATAGCGCATAGTCAGGCCATAGTTGATATTACCAATCCCCCACATGGCACCGAACAAAAACACCGGCAGCAGTGTGGATGCGCTGAATGAACTGTAATAGGCCCAGAAGTCCGGCAGCAGGATCGCGCTGACGAGCCAGGGAAGGATCAGCCATGATACAAAACCGCCTATGGACCACATGGTTTCCCAGGACCAGTGTTGTACCTTTTTAAAGGGGGCGTAGAAACAAGCGGCACTAGCGGCACCAATAAGATGCCATATTATCCCCATCGTAATTGCATTACCCATTCTGTTTCCTTTTGAATTATCGATTTGACAGGATGAAAATCACCGTTTTGATGTTCAAAAGTTTAAAGAGTGAGCAATAAACTAACCTTCAGCATGCTGCCGCGTGATGAGTAATGCTGGCAAAATTCACGGGATGAAAGGGATATTGATCACAAATGCAGTTCCGCCCCTCTTTTTTGAGAAGGGCGGAAATATTGAGGGTTAGCAGATTCTTACTGCCTGAATACCCATTAGCCAGGCGAGTTTTTCCAGTGCCTCGCCATGGTGTCCCAGGCCAATGCTGCAATGATGAGCTGGACCGCCCATGCACCATTGCGTGGTGAACTCGCGAGCCGATAACGGGAAGCGATAGCGGCTGTTGGTGTTGCCAATATCCAGAACTTCACCTGCCACTGCTTCACCTTCGGCATACTGTAAACGTACCCCGTTTTCGACATCTTCAATTACCGAAAGAAAGGTTACCGGGCCAGGTTTCACGGTCATCTGGATAGACACGCCTTTACCGGGTTTACCATGATAAACTGGCAGCGGAACCAGACTCACCGGACCATCCGCCATCAACGGGTGTGCCGGACCATCATGTCCCCACAAAACAACATCATCTTTAAATTCAATACCGTAAGGTTCTGAGAATGAACCGCCAGCACTCAGAAGTTGCTGAATTTTCATCGCCAGCACATTTTTGATTTCATATTCTCCCGCTACAGGAATACCACGATGAGTGAGTAGCGTGTTGCCGAGAATTATTGAGGTGATGATGTTCTCGTAAGCATTGCCGTTACGACCTTCGTAGTAATAGGCTAATGCACCGAGTTTATTCTGAGCGATCAGTTTATCCATGGCGCAGGCAGTGGTGAGTGCGCGATCAAGCTCTGCAGGTTCGCATGTCGCATCCAACTGAAGGACACGGTGCATTTCCTGTTGTTTGGCGTTGAGGTCTGCCTCGCTGACCTGCTCGCGATATTCCGCCAGCTCACACATCTCCAGTGGCTTAAAGCGTACGCCCATTTTCGCGGATAAGTTCGTCATATTGCTGTAAACGTCCACCATACCGTCATAATAGTGTCCGAGTACGCCAACCTGACAATTTGCCAGCATTTGACGAGCGTTAAGGGCCTGTAGCCACTGCGCCGTTTGTTGCCAGACGTACTCATCGCCCTGTAATGCACCCACAATAAGTTGAAAACGGATATTCGCGCGGTTAAAGACGTTCGCCAGTTCGGGAGCGCTGCAGGCCTGACAGTGCGCCAGCCATTCTCCAGTACGACCGCCCCGATCGGGAATCTGACGGATTTTTGAATAGGGCAATCCTGGTTCTGGCTGTAGGGCCAGAATAATGACCGGTTTATTGATACTTTGCACCAGGGGTAGCACCGTTGAGCTGAGCGCGTAGGTGCTGATGTAAAGGCAGACCGCATCGACCGACTGATGCTGCAACCGTCTGGTAAGGGCATCGGCTTTATCGACGTTATCAATCAGGCCGCCATTAATCACGGTGGCTTGTTGCGCCGTCAGACGCTCATCAATTGCTTGCAGATAGCCCTGAAGACGTGACTCCAGGCCTGTAAACTGGGGCCAGTATGTGTCGAGGCCGATACCAAAAAGGGCGATGTTGACAGACATAGCAATATTTCCTTGTGAGATAATTCTCAGACTATGTCGTGCTTTATCTCCCATGTCCTTCATGTCGCTGCCTGTTTTCTAGCCAATTGGCAAAATCTGCCTGATTCTCCCGGTAATGCTCACACTTTTACCTCATAATAGCCATGTAAAAAGTACGGCATTGATAATCATTTTCAATATCATTTAATTAACTATAATGACCCAACTGCTTACGCGGCGTTAACACTGGCCGCCCGACAATACTGGAGATGATTATGAGTTATACACTGCCATCCCTGCCGTACGCTTATGATGCCCTTGAACCGCACTTCGATAAGCAGACGATGGAAATCCACCATACCAAACACCACCAGGCTTATGTTAACAACGCGAACGCCGCGCTGGAAAGCCTGCCAGAATTCGCCAGCCTGTCCGCTGAAGAACTGATCACCAAACTGGATCAACTGCCAGCAGACAAGAAAACCGTACTGCGTAACAACGCGGGTGGTCACGCTAACCACAGCCTGTTCTGGAAAGGCCTGAAAACCGGTACTACGCTGCAGGGTGACCTGAAAGCGGCTATCGAACGTGATTTCGGCTCCGTGGACAACTTCAAAGCTGAATTTGAAAAAGCTGCGGCAACCCGTTTTGGCTCCGGCTGGGCGTGGCTGGTGCTGAAAGGTGACAAACTGGCTGTTGTTTCCACTGCTAACCAGGATTCCCCGCTGATGGGTGAAGCAATCTCTGGCGCTTCCGGCTTCCCGATTGTGGGCCTGGACGTTTGGGAACACGCTTACTACCTGAAATTCCAGAACCGTCGCCCGGACTACATCAAAGAGTTCTGGAACGTGGTGAACTGGGACGAAGCTGCTGCACGTTTCGCCGCGAAAAAATAAGTCCGACGCGTTAATTAAGCCCCTGCAAGCAATGCTTGTGGGGGTTTTTTTGTGATTAAAATCAATATAAAAACAATGATCCATTTAAAATGAAACAATGTTTTATTATGCGAGTGGGATCACTTTTATAGTCTCTGCGAATGTCTATCTTCTTTTCATCAAGACGGCGCATCTCAAAAGCACTATGCAGCCGCCCATAAAGATTGCGCCATTTTTATGTCTACAGGTGATGGAAATGCAGATCAAACGTACGATAGAGAAAATCCCAGGCGGTATGATGCTGGTGCCGCTGTTTCTGGGTGCGTTATGTCACACCTTCTCCCCCGGAGCCGGGAAATACTTCGGCTCCTTTACCAACGGCATGATCACCGGTACGGTGCCGATTTTGGCGGTGTGGTTCTTTTGCATGGGTGCGTCGATTAAGTTAAGCGCCACTGGCACCGTGCTGCGTAAGTCCGGCACGTTAGTGATAACCAAGATTCTGGTGGCGTGGGTGGTTGCGGCGATTGCCTCACGCATTCTGCCGGAACATGGCGTGGAGGTTGGATTCTTCGCCGGACTTTCCACGCTGGCGCTGGTGGCGGCCATGGATATGACCAACGGTGGGCTGTATGCCTCGATTATGCAGCAGTACGGCACCAAAGAAGAGGCCGGGGCGTTTGTCCTGATGTCGCTGGAGTCTGGCCCGTTGATGACGATGGTGATTCTGGGAACTGCCGGGATCGCTTCGTTTGAACCGCACGTGTTTGTGGGTGCCGTATTACCGTTTTTGATCGGCTTTGCACTGGGGAATCTGGACCCTGAGCTGCGGGAGTTCTTCAGCAAAGCGGTGCAGACGTTGATCCCTTTCTTCGCCTTCGCATTAGGTAACACTATTGATTTGAGCGTGATTGCACAGACCGGCGTACTGGGGATTCTGCTGGGCGTGGCGGTGATTATCATCACCGGCATTCCATTGATTATCGCTGATAAACTGATCGGCGGCGGCGATGGAACGGCGGGGATTGCGGCTTCCAGCTCTGCGGGGGCAGCGGTCGCCACGCCGGTACTGATTGCGGAAATGGTCCCGGCGTTTAAACCCATGGCGCCGGCGGCAACCTCTCTGGTGGCGACGTCAGTGATTGTAACCTCCATCCTCGTGCCGATTATCACTTCTATCTGGTCAAAAAGAGCCAAAGCCAGAGCGGTGGCAATCGATATGCGCAGCGCGGTGAAGTAACGTGATTATGCCGGATGGTTTGTACCATCCGGCATAACTGTTTTAACCCTTGATTACAAACACCTCATCAATTGTTCGACACTCACTTTCATTCAGCTCTCCGCCTGCATTACGCGAAACCCCGGTGCAATAGCCAAACTTACGCGATACTACGGTTTTGATGGTGGTGACGAAATCCTCACCGATGGCGTAGATAGACATGTAGGTGCCAATCTGGTCCTGAATATCGCGAAGTGCAGCCAGGTCACCCTGCTTAAACGCTTCTCGTGCGCAGACAAACAACTCCGGCATGACGTTGTTTAATCCTGAAATAATACCCGCGCCGCCTGCCAACAGGTTAGGAATATAGTATTCGTCATAGCCGGACAGCACCGCAAAATCTTCGCGTACGGCGCGGGTGGTCTGGATCATGCTACGGGTATGGGACTGGCAGTCGACGGTATCTTTGATGCCTGCGAAGTTGGGGAACTCAGAAGCAAGGGTGGCAACCAGCTCGGGCGTTAAATCGCAACCGGTACGTGCCGGAAAGTTATAGGCAAACCATTTCCCACTGAGTTTCTGCCCCAATTGACGGAAGTAGCTCAGTAGCTGTTTCGCCGTTTGCCCGTAATAGTAAGGCGGCAGGATCATCACGGCATCGTAACCGGCGCGATACGCTTCCTGTGCCATCAACAGCACATCATTCTGGCAGGTGGATGAGACGTTGGCGACCATCTTCAGCGAGCTCATAGCGCGAGCCTCGCGGATTAGCAGCAATCTTTCCTCGAGCGTAAAGGAGGCAAATTCCCCGATGCTGCCCATCAACAAAATCACGTCGATGTTGGCTTCGGTAAGGCGTTTAAGATGCTGGCTCAGACCGTTAAGATCGATCTTGCCGTCATTGTCCATTGGCGTAATGGAAGGACACCAGACGCCAGCAAATTGCGATTGACCAATCACGTTGTCAACTCCTTATTTGAAATGATGTTTCAAAACCAGCTTGTATTGATAGCATGTGTCCCTAACTTTCATGTGAACCGTGCTCTCATTTTGAGCGACTGGGATAAAATAAATGTGGTGTAATGGTGGAAATTTATCGGGAGAGGGAACAGATGCGATATCCGGTCGATGTTTTTACAGGCAAAGTTCGGGACTACACGGGAAGCCGTCCCAGTGCGATTGCTAAGGTTCAGGTTGACGGCGAGTTGATGCTGACTGAACTGGGGCTGACGGGTGATGAGCAGGCGGAAAAGAAAATTCACGGCGGGCCAGATCGCGCCTTGTGTCACTATCCGCGTGAACACTATCAGCACTGGAAACAAGCCTTTCCTGAACAGACGGAATTGTTCGTTGCGCCTGCTTTTGGTGAGAACCTCTCTACTGAGGGGCTGACGGAAGATAATGTGTATATTGGCGATATTTTCCAGTGGGGGGAAGCGTTGATTCAGGTCACGCAGCCACGCTCGCCGTGCTTCAAGCTAAATTTCCATTTTGGCATCAGCGATATGGCCAGCCAGATGCAGGATGCGGGCAAGACAGGCTGGCTGTGCAGCGTTATCGCGCCCGGGCTGGTATCGGCAGACGCGCCGTTGATCCTGGCGTCACGCGTGAGCGACGTCAGTGTGCGGGAGGCGATTGCTATTGCCTGGCATATGCCGTTTGATGACTCGCAATATCACCGTTTATTGTCGGCTGCCGGGCTATCGAAAAGCTGGACCAGAACGATGCAAAAGCGTCGTTTAAGCGGCAAAATCGAAGACAATTCCCGCCGTTTGTGGGGAAAATAGACTCACTCTGTTCATGCAATTAAATCAGGTGGTGACACCTGATTTACTTCTCTCGTAGCACTTATCTCTGCGTACTAAAGCGGGTAAAAACCCCCCCTGCCACACCCTGCTTTCAGGGCATTCTTGATACCTGGCCCACAAAAAGAAACTCTGCGTTGAAAAAAAACTTGAGTATTTCCTGCACTCAAATATCTTAGCTTCAAATTGGTTTAAACCAGATTGAGAAAAATGAAAAAGAAAAACAATGTTGATGTTCTCAGAGAGCGCTTTGAAAGCTGGTTAAACGAGAATAATTTGCCAGCGGGCTCCAAGTTGCCCTCAGAGAGAGAGTTATGTGAGTTGCTGGATGCGAAGCGCATGACCTTACGTCAGGTTCTGATTGAGCTTGAGATCGATGCACGTATTTTCCGAAAGAACCGCAGTGGTTGGTTTATTTCGTCGAAGCGATTTATTTATAACCCTAAATCACTTTCCAGTTTCAATGCTGAAGCCTGTGCTCAGGGTCGTAAACCTTTTTGGGATTATTTAACCAAAGAAACGATTGAGACCGTTCCGCATCATGTTGAAGAGGTTTTTCTCTCCTCCGGCGAACGTTATTTAGTTACCGGCTGGTGTGGGCTTGATTCGCATAAAGTGTTTTACCATGAATCCTATATTGATGCCGATATTGCGCCAGAATTTATTAACAAACTGGGTACTCAGTCTTTTGCAAGCGTCTGGGAAGATGTATATGGTCATATTTTAAACATCAAAGAAATGATCTTTAAACCGGTCAATATGCCAGAAGTGGCCTGCAAAGAACTGGGCGTTGCGCCTAATACGTATGGAATTTTAGTAGAAAAACATCGGGCCACCCGAGATAAAAAAGTGGTTCAGGTTGACTTTGAGTATTGGCGACTTGAATCAGTGGAACTTGTTATTCGTGATGAATGAGAGAAATAATGGATAAATTTAACCAGGAACTTCTTGCTGAACGTGCGAGAAATATACCACTGTATCTACATGCTTATGCTTTTCATCTGAATATGCGTTATGAGAGAGTCCTTCCGGGCGATCTTCTGGATATTGCGCACCAGCAAAAATTAAAGGGCGTGAAAATACATGTTGAAGATGGTGAATCCCAATCACTACAGAAACTGAACGATCGGCAGTTACACGACTTTAAAGAGAAAGCCAAACAACATAACCTGGATGTACATATTGAAACGAGCGCATCGGACCAAGAGACGTTGACGGATGCGATCCGTATTGCGATGGCGACTGGCGCAACGTCAGTACGTTTCTACCCGCGCTATGAAGGGCATCTCAACGATGTTATGGCGAAGATTGCTAAAGATATCGCGTGGTTGTCCCGGTATGACGACTGCGGGCTAAGCTTTACTATTGAACAACATGAAGACCTGCAAAGTCATGAGTTGGTGACGCTGGTTAAAAATAGTGGAATGAAGAATCTCTCTATTCTGTTTGATTTTGGCAACATGATTAATGCCAATGAGCAGCCGCTTTCTGCGTTAGAAATCATGTCTCCTTTGATCACTCAGGTGCATATCAAAGACGCTAAAATTATTAAAGAAGGTAAAGGTTGGGGGCATGAGGCTTGTCGATCAGGGTATGGTGACTTACCAATGGAAGAGATGCTTAAGGCATTATTACTTTTAGGTGAAGATAAGCCGCAAGTCTATGCTTTTGGTCTGGAAGAAGAAGTTGAATATTATGCTCCAGCATTTCGCTTCGATGATGAAGGTGATAACCCCTGGATCCCATGGCGTGATGCAAGTTATACACCGCTGCCCGAGAGTGACAAGATTGACGCGCGACTAGCGTTGGAAAAAGAACATGCTCTTGCACAAATAAAATATATTCGTACTTTATGCGATAAATTTATAACTAATCAATAAATTTCCTTAATATTATTAATATGTAAAAAGGATTATGCAAATAGTCTATCTACTTTATTAGTTAAATATTTTAACTGAATATTTCTCTCAACAAGCAATGAGGGTTTAATCATGTTCATGAATAAATGGGCAAGACTCTGTTTTTTAATTTTAGGCGGCGGCACAATATTTAAACTTTCAAGTATGAAAGATGTTTTCTATGTGCCAATGCAAAATGACTGGGGCTTAACCAATACGCAAATTGGCTTGAGTTTTACGGTTTATACGATTGTTCAGACAACCGGGCTTTTTCTTTCGCTCTATATCGCAGATCGTTATTCTAAGAAAATATTATTACCATTAGGTCTCATTGGTGTTGGGCTTTGCGGCTTATATTTGGCAACGCTACCGTCATTTACCGGTTATCTCATTTGCTTTGCTGCAATGGCGTTCTTTGCCGATGTGGTTTATTGGCCGGTATTGCTGAAAGCCGTACGTCTGCTGGGCACGAAAGAAGAACAAGGTCGCATGTTTGGCTTTTTAGAGGCCGGACGCGGTGTGGTAGACGTCATTGTCGCTTCTGGTGCCCTGTTTGTCTTCGTCCAGTTTGGTGAGGGGAAAGCAGGCATGCAGGCGGGGTTGTTGTTTTATACGCTCATCACCATTGCGGCAGGTATTGTGACGTACTTTATTGTCGATAATGACGAAGTTAAAGGTGGCGAGAAAACCAGTGCCAACATGGAAGTGTTAAAGGGTATCAAGCATGTGTTGTCCTGTCCTAACGTCTGGCTGGCTTCACTAGGGATTTTCTTCGTTTACGCTGCATACTGTGGGCTGACCTACTTCATCCCGTTCTTGAAAGATATCTATATGCTTCCGGTAGCCCTCGTTGGCGCTTACGGCATCATCAATCAGTATGCGTTGAAAATGGTGGGAGGGCCGATTGGTGGGCTACTGGCGGACAAGGTGGCTAAATCGCCGACAATATACCTGAAGTGGACATTTCTGATTTCCGCCGTGGCGATGCTTGTTTTCATGCAATTGCCGCATCAAACAATGAATGTGTATATCGGTATGGCGGCGACATTAGGGTTTGGGGCGATTATTTTCTCCCAGCGTGCCATTTTCTTCGCGCCGATGGATGAGATTGGTACCCCGCGCGAGTATGCCGGTTCGGCAATGGCGTTTGGCTGTATCATTGGCTACATGCCAGCCATGTTTGCGTATACGTTATACGGCTATCTTCTGGATACCAATAGCGGCATCACGGGATACAACTATGTATTTAGCGTAATGATTGCGTTCAGCTTAATGGGCTTTGTCTGCTCGACTATTCTGGTGAAGCGGATTAAAAAGCAAAAGTTGGCGGCTGCAACGGCAGCGGCATAAGGTGAGAGCTTCCCCGGTAATATAATTACCGGGGAAGTCTGTTAAGAACGCTTATACAGCGGCAACCAAATCACCAGCCGTAAACCACCCAGCGGGCTGTCTTCGGCCTTCACCCAGCCGCGATGCTGCTGGATTGCGGTTTCAACAATCGCCAGACCCAGACCAGTTCCGCCAGACTCGCGATCGCGGGCTTCATCGGTACGATAGAACGGACGGAAAATCTGTTCTCTGTCTTCAGGGCTTACGCCCGGGCCATCATCGTCTACAGTGATGGTGATCCCGTCGATATCCACCGCGAAGCCCACTTCGATCTTCGTGTGTGAATAGCGCAGGGCATTGCGCACAATGTTTTCCAGCGCGCTTTCCAGCGCATTTGGGTTACCGTACAGCGGCCACGGACCCGGCGGGAAATTCACCGTGAGCGATTTACCCATCTGCTCCGCTTCAAAGGCGGCGTTATCCAGCACTTCGCCCCACAGCTGATTGGCTTTCACCGTTTCACTGACCAGCGCGTTTTTCTGCTGATTACGCGACATCACCAGCAGGTCGTTGATCATGCTGTCCAACCGGTGCGCCTCGGTTTCAATACGCTCCAGCTCTTTACTCTCACCGCTACGACGGCGCAGCAGCGCAGTGCCCAGTTGCAGACGGGTTAACGGCGTTCTCAATTCGTGAGAGATGTCCGACAGCAGGCGTTGCTGCGTGGTCATCATTCGCTCCAGCGCCGTCACCATCTGGTTAAAGCTGGCGCCTGCCGCCAGAAACTCCTGCGGACCCGCTTCCAGTTCCGGATGTTGACGCAGGTTGCCCTGGGCCACTTCATCCGCCGCATTTTTCAATTTTCGCGCCGGTTTCGCCAGGCTCCAGGCAAGCCAGAGCAATAGCGGAGAGCTGACTAACATAGTGACAATCAGCAACAACAGCGGTCGGTCGAACAGCAGGTTGATAAAGTCTGATTGTGAGCTGCTGGCAGGTCGAATGAGATACAGCTGGTAGTTATCTTCCCCGTCTCTGACGGAGAAAGGCCCGACCATCTCAACGCGACCGTATTTTTTCTTTTGCGGATGGTCAGCGTTATCGGCCTGACCAATAAAGTTACGAATGATCTGCATTTCGTTGCGTTCTGCGCCGATCACGCGTCCTTCCGTCGTAACAAGCAATAACCGCTGTCCTGGCGGCGCCCACTTGTCTATTGCCCGAAACAAGCGACGCCACCACATCAAATCGTTGGGTGGGTCGTTCGCCAGTTCAGCTTCAACGTGTTGCTCAATCATCAACCCTTGGCGCTGCTCGCTGTCCAGTAGCTCGGTCATCTGACGTGAATCGAGCTTGGGTAACATCAGCACCAACATCAACACCAGCGCCAACGTCAACCAGAAGATGGCAAAGATGCGTGCGGTTAAGCTCCCTATCATGAAGCGGAGACCATCAGGTAGCCGCGACCACGCAGAGTTTTAAACCACGGGTGTCCGTCTTTACGCTCTGGCAGCTTACGACGCAGGTTCGAGATATGCATGTCGATCGCGCGATCGAAAGGCGTCAGGCGTTTGCCCAGGACTTCCTGGCTCAAATGTTCACGCGAAACCACCTGACCAAGATGCTGTGCCAGCAAATAGAGCAGGGTGAATTCGGTGCCGGTTAACTCCAGGATTTGCCCATCAAAGCTGGCTTCCTGGCGGCCCGGGTTAAGGCTTAACGCATCCACTTCCAGCGTCGGCGAACCGTTGTCGCTGTTCTGCTGCTGCTCACTCCAGTGCGAGCGACGCAGAATAGCGCGGATGCGCGCGACCAGTTCACGGTCGTTGAACGGTTTAGGTAAATAGTCGTCCGCACCCAGTTCAAGGCCAAGTACGCGATCCAATTCGCTGCCGCGAGCGGTCAGCATGATTACGGGAGTCTGGTGTGTCTGACGAAGTGCTTTCAGCGTATCAATACCGTTTTTCTTCGGCATCATGACGTCGAGCAAAAGTAAATCGATGCTGTCATCAAGAAGCTCAAGCGCTTGTTCCCCATCATAGGCAACCAGCACATCGAAACCTTCCATTTCGAGCAGCTCCTTTAACAGGGAAGTCAGCTCTCGGTCATCATCAACTAACAGGATTTTATTCATTGTTTACGTACCTCCGAGGCAGAAATTACGTCATCAGGCGTCGCTAATCTATGACTTTACGTTGTTTTACACCCCCTGACGCATGTTTGCAGCCCGAATCGTAAACTGTCTCTCGTTGAATCGCGACAGAAAAGATTTTGGGAGCAAGTGATGGGCAAAGTTACCGCTGCCGTCATGGCCTCAACGCTGGCATTCAGTACTTTAAGCCATGCAGCTGAAGTCGTCACAGGCGATCACTGGCACCTGGGTGATGGCTCATCGCAACGCAGCGTACAGAGCCACATGTTTGACGGTATCAGTTTAACCGAACATCAACGTCAACAGATGCGAGATTTAATGCAGCAGGCAAGACACGAACAGCCTCCTGTTAATGTTAGCGAAATGGAGACAATGCATCGCCTTGTCACCGCAGAGAAATTTGATGAAAGCGCTGTGCGCGCTCAGGCAGAAAGAATGGCGCAAGAACAGGTTGCTCGCCAGGTTGAAATAGCCAGGATTCGCAATCAGATGTATCGCCTGTTAACGCCCGAGCAGCAAGCGGTTTTAAATGACAAACATGAACAACGAATGGAGCAACTGCGCGACGTAGCGCAATGGAAACAAAGCTCATCGTTAAATTTATTGAGTAGTAGCAACTCACGTTCCCAGTAGTACCCCTGTTTTCCTTGCCATAGACACCATCCCTGTCTTCCCCCACATGATGTGGGGGTTTTTTTTGCCCAAATTACAGCGAATTACCAAAGACAAGCAGCTACTTACAGAAGATATTTGGAGCGTATAAACGCTTTTGTTATGTGTGGCTGACCTCAATGTAACTTACTGCCTCTATGTAGGGCCGTGTACTCTGATAATAATGCTTAGCTTTTTCCTAAATCCAACACAATGCCATCATTGGTAATGATAAAGGTGTAGTAGTGATTTTTTCCATTTAAGGTATAGCTTGCGCCATACACTAACCCTTTTTCTAAATTTACCGTAAAGCAGGTACTTGGGTAGGTGAGATGCTTAAAATCGCCAACTAATAATTTTTTATTTTCTATACTATTAGTTGACAGAATATAGCGGTTTAACACATCGTTTTTATCAGTGGTAAAGCAAACACGATTGTTGTCTACGTAGATCGCCCGTCTTTCGCCGGACTCTGCACCCTCTCTATCTTTCCCTGGGCACCCGGCGAGAAATAAAAGTAAAGGGAGAAAAGTGATCGATTTCTTCATATCGGAAAGTCCCCTAGTACCTTTTCATATTTCTGAATTAACTCCAGCACCGGTTCTTCTGGGTCATAATCACGGTAAACATACAGATCGCTATGCCCATCAAACCCATAATGCTTTAACAACCAGTAATCGCTGACTAAGGATGCTTGCTGCTCCAGTCCGTAATCAAGTAAGTTTTTCTCATTTAGACTGTATGTATAATCAGCTGCCCATGAGAACGCTCCGCGTGTTCGTACCCACATTCCATATTGGTGCTGCCAAACATGCATCATTTCATGTAAAAATAGATGCTGGGCATTTGGAGTTGGCTGTTTTGTAGGCATCGAGAAATCATCTTCGTATTTTATTTTTCTAAACCACATTTCGCCGTTGGGCGTCATCGCCTGGCCGGGGTTTTGACTATCAAAAGGAAGATAACTTTCCAGATGAACCCAAACTTGCTGGTAAAGAATGCTGAAGCCAAAGAGCGAGTTTGCAAGATTTATCTCGTCAAGCTTTAGCCTACGCAGACCTCCTTCCTTGATCGGTTGCCAGTCAATAGAATTAGGGTAATACGCCATCTTAATCCCTCAAGATATGTTGATTGAGTGTTTATCGTACATCTAAAGTAAATGAGCATTGGAAGAGTTATAGAGAGGTCTCAAAAATTCAGAATAAAACGTATTCAGGTGGTGTATGGATCATGCTGATCAGGCTGTAAGATAGGCCGTAATGTAGATTTTTTATTAGAATAAATTTCTAATTTAAGTGTGTTATGTATTGCTACAACATTCCATCCCTGTCTTCCCCCACATGATGTGGTTTTTTTTGCCCAAAATTTGTCACTCGGTTATTGCCTGACTGTTTTACTTCATCCGTTATACTAGCGGCATATTCTGGCGGGAGTGTTTATGAATCATACTTATGGACGGCTGGTTAGCCGGGCAGCAATCGCGGCTACCGTGATGGCAACGCTGTTACTTTTGATCAAAATTTTTGCGTGGTGGTACACCGGATCGGTCAGTATTCTGGCTGCATTGGTGGATTCTTTGGTGGACATCGCGGCGTCGTTAACCAACCTGTTAGTGGTGCGCTATTCGCTGCAACCGGCCGATGATGAACATACGTTCGGACACGGAAAAGCGGAATCACTGGCTGCACTGGCGCAAAGCATGTTTATTTCCGGTTCGGCGCTGTTTTTATTCCTGACCGGGATTCAGCATCTCATCCAACCCACGCCAATGAAAGATCCTGGTGTTGGGGTGGCGGTCACCATCATTGCGTTAGTGTGTACAATCATTCTGGTCTCGTTTCAGCGCTGGGTGGTGAAACGCACGCAAAGTCAGGCCGTTCGGGCGGATATGCTTCATTATCAGTCTGATGTTATGATGAACGGTGCAATTCTCTTGGCGCTTGGCCTGGCATGGTACGGCTGGCATCGTGCTGATGCCTTGTTTGCGCTTGGGATTGGCATCTATATTTTATTTAGCGCATTACGCATGGGATATGAGGCGGTGCAGTCCTTGCTGGATCGCGCTTTACCCGATGAAGAACGTCAGGAAATTATTGATATCGTGACGTCATGGCCTGGAGTCAGTGGCGCCCATGATCTTCGCACGCGGCAGTCAGGGCCGACCCGCTTTATTCAGATTCATTTGGAAATGGAAGACAATCTGCCGCTCGTTCAGGCGCATTTAGTGGCTGAAGAGGTTGAGCAGGCAATTTTACGGCGTTTCCCGGGATCAGATGTCATCATTCATCAGGATCCCTGTTCGGTCGTACCCAAGGAAGGCAAGATGTTTAAGCTTTCATGATTCGTTGTAAAAAAAGTGAACCAGGCCAGCATTTTGTGTATAAATTACCACCATTCGGCCTGACCTGAATCAATTCAGCAGAAAGTGATTGTTATACTATCTGCATATTCGTTGGATCGTTTCGATATGCGGAATCGACTTCCGGCAGCAGATTTCATTTTGCATTCCAAGTTCAGAGGTAGTCATGATTAAGAAAATCGGTGTGTTGACAAGCGGCGGTGATGCGCCGGGCATGAACGCAGCAATCCGTGGTGTTGTACGTGCAGCGTTGACGGAAGGGCTGGAAGTCATGGGGATCCATGATGGCTACCTGGGTTTGTATGAAGACCGTATGGTTCAACTTGACCGTTATAGCGTGTCCGACATGATCAACCGTGGCGGTACTTTCCTCGGTTCAGCCCGTTTCCCGGAATTCCGCGACGAAAACGTCCGTGCGGTGGCTATCGAAAACCTGAAAAAGCGTGGCATTGATGCGCTGGTTGTTATCGGTGGTGACGGTTCTTATTTGGGGGCGAAACGCCTGACTGAAATGGGCTTCCCCTGCATCGGTCTGCCGGGCACTATCGACAACGATATCAAAGGTACTGACTACACCATCGGTTACTTCACCGCGCTGGGTACCGTAGTTGAAGCGATTGACCGTCTGCGTGATACCTCTTCTTCTCACCAGCGTATTTCCATCGTTGAAGTGATGGGGCGCTACTGTGGCGATCTGACCCTGGCGGCTGCAATTGCCGGGGGTTGTGAGTTCGTGGTGGTTCCGGAAGTGGAATTCAGCCGTGACGATCTGGTTGCTGAAATCAAAGCCGGCATCGCGAAGGGCAAAAAACACGCAATCGTAGCGATCACTGAGCACATGTGTGACGTTGACGAACTGGCGCATTACATCGAGAAGGAAACGGGCCGCGAAACGCGTTCAACCGTGCTGGGCCACATTCAGCGTGGTGGTTCCCCGGTTCCTTACGACCGTATTCTGGCATCCCGCATGGGCGCCTATGCCATCGAACTTCTGCTGGAAGGTCACGGCGGTCGCTGTGTTGGTATTCAGAACGAGCAGTTGGTTCACCACGACATCATCGACGCTATCGAAAATATGAAGCGTCCGTTCAAAGGTGACTGGATGGACTGCGCGAAAAAACTGTACTGATTGCTTTTTGTTGCCCGGTGGCGCTTTGCTTACCGGGCCGACAAGAGTACACGTTGTAGGCCGGGTTAGGCGCTAGCCGCCATCCGGCAACCCCTCAGTTTTATTCCTCGAAGTTATAGCAAATCTTTTTTTATTCTTTAATGTTTGGATGCCTTTCTGGCACGCTTTGCTCATTACAACATCACATAAGAGAGCTGGGCGATGAACAAATGGGGCGTAGGGTTAACATTATTGCTGGTATCGACCAGCGTTCTGGCAAAGGATATTCAGCTACTTAACGTATCGTACGATCCAACGCGTGAGCTGTACGAGCAGTACAATAAAGCCTTCAGCACGCACTGGAAGAAAGAAACAGGTGACAACGTTGTGATCCGTCAGTCGCACGGCGGTTCGGGTAAGCAAGCAACCTCCGTCATCAACGGCATTGAAGCCGATGTTGTGACGCTCGCACTGGCTTATGATGTTGATGCCATTGCTGAACGTGGTCGAATTGATAAAAACTGGATTAAGCGCTTGCCGGATAACTCTGCGCCTTACACCTCCACCATCGTGTTCCTGGTCCGCAAAGGCAACCCCAAACAAATTCATGACTGGAACGATTTGATCAAACCCGGCGTGTCAGTGATTACACCAAACCCGAAAAGCTCAGGTGGCGCACGCTGGAATTATCTGGCGGCATGGGGCTACGCTTTACACCACAACAACAACGATCAGGCCAAGGCACAAGACTTCGTGAAGGCCCTGTATAAGAACGTTGAAGTGCTGGATTCCGGTGCGCGTGGTTCAACCAATACCTTTGTAGAACGCGGTATCGGTGATGTGCTGATCGCCTGGGAAAACGAAGCGCTGCTGGCAACGAACGAGCTGGGCAAAGACAAATTCGAGATAGTGACGCCGAGTGAATCTATCCTCGCGGAGCCGACCGTTTCCGTGGTCGATAAAGTGGTGGAAAAGAAAGACACCAAAGCGGTGGCGGAGGCTTATCTGAAGTATCTCTACTCCCCGGAAGGTCAGGACATTGCAGCGAAAAACTACTATCGTCCACGTGATGCAGACGTTGCGAAGAAATACGAAAACGCATTTCCGAAGCTGAAGCTGTTCACCATCGACGAAGAGTTTGGCGGCTGGACAAAAGCGCAGAAAGAGCACTTTTCTAACGGCGGTACGTTCGATCAGATCAGCAAACGCTAAATAATTCTGTGATTTACCGACCCGGTGGCTTAACGCAACCGGGTTTTTTATTTGTCATGGTTTTGCGTTACTCTTGCCCTTCAATGGGATACAGGAAACGCGTAATGAAAAAAGCAGGCTATCTTTTTCTGGCGGTAATGGTTGTTGCCGTCGCTGCAGGTATCGGGTACTGGAAATTTACCGGCAACCCGGACGCATTACGCAAGATTGTTCTTCAGCAATGCCTGCCACACCAGTTGCAGCAGCAGGATCCTGCGCCGTGCGCAGAAGTGAAGCCAGATGCCGGATATGCGGTGTTCAAAGACCGAAATGGCCCTTTGCAATATTTGTTGATGCCCACTTACCGCATCAACGGTACAGAAAGCCCACTGCTGTTAAAATCAGGCACGCCGAACTTTTTCTGGTTGGCCTGGCAGGCGCGTAGCTTTATGAGCCAAAAATACGGCCACGAAATCCCTGACAAAGCGGTCTCTCTGACCATTAACTCGCGTAGCGGGCGTACACAAAATCATCTGCATATTCATATCTCCTGCCTGCGAACCGATGTCAGACAACAGCTTGATGACAACCTGGCGAAAATCAGTACTCGCTGGCTGCCTTTACCGGGTGGACTGCGCGGTCATGAATATCTGGCGCGTCGCGTCACGGAAAATGAACTGGCGCAACGCAGTCCATTTATGATGCTGGCAGAAGAGGTGCCGGATGCGCGTGAACATATGGGCAGCTATGCGATGGCGATGGTGCGTCAGAGCGATGAGTCTTTTGTTCTGCTGGCAACCCAGCGCAATCTGCTGGCGCTCAATCTCGCCTCCGCTGAGGAAATTCAGGATCACGACTGTAAGCTGTTGGCAAATTCTCAAAATTAGTTTGATTGTCTGGCAGGGTTCTTATTTCAGAGTAAGCCAGGAATATGAATTAAAGGGACTTCTCATGTGCGTATAACGAGTGTTGTTATTAATCAGTTACGTTTGCTGATCGTTCCTGTGTGGTAGACAGAGATGAAACACAGCAGGAAACGGTGATCCGGCTGAGTTATTTAATGGAAACCTATATAAGTATTAAGAGCTATTGCCACGGCCATACTTATCTAAAGCGAAGCTGCAAAGTAGCCGGTAAACATCGTTGCCGGGACTGCGGCGTTTCGCCATTAATCAATTGATTAAGCAGTTCGAAGCAGTGCCAGGCTAACAGCTTGTTATCCTGCTGAATAGTATCGATGCGCACAGAGAGTGAGTCGTACAGATAATGATCGTCGAAGCTGGCCAGATGAATATCGCTAGCCAGTAAATGATGTTGGCTCATATAGCGCAGCACCCCTTCCAGCAACCCACAGGCAGCGGTAAACACCGCTTTTGGCGGGCGCCCTAAGCGTGCGCAAAGGGCCGCAAACATCTCATAGCCTGAACTGGGATGGAAACTGCCGTTAATCACCCACTCCGGACGCAGCTCGACGCCAGCCTTTATCAAACCTTGAGTAAAGCCCGCCAGCCGGTCCTGGGTGGGGGATAATCTCGGTTGGCCGCCGAGGAACCAGAATTCGTCTCGATGCTTTTGGGCGATACGTGAGATAAGATCGACCGTAGGCGTAATGGAGTCGGTCATGACCAGTGGCAGATCGCTTTTTCCCGGGCAGCGGTCAAACAGCACTATTGGCAATTGCTGGCTTAGCTTCCGGTAGTCGGCATCGCTATGCAGGCAGGAGGCGATAATCAGACCATCAACCTGACGAGCGACCATATTATTTACCGCGATGCTTTCCTGCGCCGGATTTTCATCCGTACAGGCAATCAGCAACTGCACGCCAGCCTCACGGCACAGCATTTCTAGTTCATGTGAAAAAACGGCGAAGCCGTAGTTGGTCATTTCTGGCACGACAAGACCAATAGTATGGCTGCGATTATCGCGTAATGAACGGGCGTGAATACTCGGTTGATAGTGCTGTTCGCGGGCGATGGTCAGCACGCGTTGACGCGTCTCTTGCGCGACGCGCATCTCTTTGCCACGGCCACTCAACACCAGGCTGGCTGTCGCTTTTGATACCCCAGCCATTTCGGCAATATCTTTGATAGTAACGCGTCTGGTTTTCATCACGGAAAAGTCATTTAAACTCAAGGTATTTATTCTATCATGTGTGGCAGAAGCGGCCAGTAACGGAATGCAACTGGCGTGCTACCCGTGAAAGTGAGTTCTCCTGGATAATCGGGGAAAAAACGGCTGCTCATTACTCCTTCGCCGTGGTTGATGAAAATCTCTATGCTGGAGCGGTCAATTAAAATGTGCAGATGGCACACCGTCCCGCGCCAGTAACGATGATGGATTTCCGCAGTTTGTAGACTTTGGCGTGAGAGCCGTAAGCCATCACCGTTAACGCGGAGATGCAACGCGCCAGCACAGTCGATGGTCAGTTCGTCGCCGCAGGCGATATCAAAAGCCAACTCCATTGGCACTAAGCGCAATACGCCCCCTTGCCAGCCTTGCATTTCGCCGCGAAGTGCCGCAAGTTCCCGCGCCGGGGTCTGGTATAGCGTGCCATTACGCCAGGTGAGTTCACGCAGGCAGGTCATTTGGTGAATCCATCCCTGCGCGCAGGTTGGCTGCGACAGCTCCTCGCCGTCCGGAACGCCCATCCATCCTATCAGCAGACGACGGCCATCGCTCGATAGCAAGGTTTGCGGAGCATAAAATTCAAAGCCGCTGTCCAGTTCATGGAGTTCACTACACTCAAACGCGGAGCGAGCGTAATCGAGCTGCCCCTGCATCCACACGGCGGGATAGGTGTTGAGGAAGCGGTATTCTTCACGTGGTAATCCCTGTGGGCAGCAGATGAGAATATCCGTCCCGTTGAGGGGAAAAAGATCGGGGCATTCCCACATATAGCCGCCGCTGGAGAGGCCATTAAGGCCGTGGCCCGCTATTTCGCCATGGCTAAGCCACTGCTGTAGGTTTGTGGAGCTGAACAGTAACACTTTCCCCCGCAACTGCAGATCCTGAGCGCCCAGCACCATATACCAGCGATCGTGATGCCACCAGACTTTTGGGTCGCGCACATGGCCAGTGTATCCCGTCGGGAGCGGCAATACCGGACCTTGTTTACTGAACGCTCCATTTTCGCACTGTGTCGCCAGACATTGCCACGCCGTGCGCGCCCCATCGGCAAACTTGACGTTGCCGGTATAGAAAAGACGTAAGATCCCTTCATGATCTATTGCACAACCGGAGTAACAGCCATTACGGTCATACTCCTCATCTGGTATCAGGGCAATTGGTTCATGCCGCCAGTGGATTAGGTCAGCAGAGCTCCAGTGCCCCCAGCATTTAAAGGTATGATCGCAAGCGAAAGGATTCCACTGGTAAAACAGATGGTATCGGCCAGCGAATTCGATAAATCCATTAGGATCGTTCATTAATCCGGTCACCGGCGCATGGTGCCAGTGAGGATAATGATCATCAGCCAACGCGCGGGGCTGGCCTTGCATTACCGCCTGCAAAATTTCAGGCAGTCGGGAAGGTAATGACATTAGTTCACGTCCATTTTATCGTTTAGTTACAACCCTGCGTTGTATCAGTGATTGATTTCGCTATCGGTACGGCGCCCGCAGAGAATAAAACCTGGCCAGTATTAAACGTGGCCATCTCAGGTGAGGGGGCTGACTTTAATCAACCATGCTAAACCGATTTAATGAGGAATGAGATGAGTATTGACATCATTCTTGCCTCGAAAAAGGCACTACGCAAGGTCTGACAGACGAGGTAACGCCGTCATTGCACCTTTGGCGGTGGTCGCCAGCGCACCGCAGGTTTGTGCCAACGTGATGCTTTTTTCCAGAGACTGCGCATTCTGTGGAAGTCCATGTGCCGCCAGACTGAAGAGTAAACCTGCGACAAAAGCATCGCCAGCGCCAGTGGTATCAATGCTGATCGTCGGGCGAGCAGGGAAATGCAAAACCTGCCCACGAAAGGCCACTATGACCCCTTCTTTACCTCGGGTTACCATCAGGAGGTCGTGCTGGTAACGCTCCATCATCCAGCGCACGCCCTCGGACGGGTCATCACTGGCGCTGATAAACACCAACTCTTCTTCCGACAGTTTAACTACATTTGCCATGGTCAACGCGCGTTGAATGTTGTCACGCAGCAGTTGCTCATCACGCCACAGATCGGCCCTGATATTTGGGTCGAAGCTAATGTAGCCTCCCGCATATTTTATCTTTTCCATTGCGGCAAAAGCTGTGCTGCGACTCGGTTCTGCGCTGAGTGCAATTGAGCAAATATGCAACCATTGCCCGGAAGTGAATAGTGGCAAATCGCGTTGCTGTAAGAATAAATCAGCACTGGGGCGAACCATGAACGTGAAAGTTCGTTCGCCGTCTTCATTGAGTGCGACCACGACGGTGGATGTCCGATGCTCACCATCAACAGACATGTACCCGACGTCGACGTTTTCTTGTTTCAGCGTCTGGAGCATAAAATGACCAAAAGGATCATCGCCAACGCGACCGATAAATCCGCTGTCCCCGCCCAGACGGGCCACGCCTACTGCCACATTCGCTGGCGCGCCGCCGGGACACTGTCGCAGGCACCCTTCACCATCCGGCAATAAATCAACGACAGCATCCCCAAGGACCCAAACTTTTCTGCTCACCATAATTCCTCTTTTAGCTAAACAGTGCTAAACCGGTTTAGCTAAGTTAAACACAGTTCAGGATCAAGCGGAATAGGAGGCAGGCAAATTTTCCCCCGCGACGAGGAAGAGATTATTTTACTTTGTGATAGCAATCATATTTTCAAAACATTGTAGTATTTTCTCTGTCCTTCCCCCCTTATTCTGATGAGCACATGATATCGATTTCATAATACGCCATGGCCACGATTAAAGATGTTGCTGAAAAAGCAGGTTTATCAATAACCACCGTCTCCCGGTTTCTTAATAACCATCCCTATATTTCTGAAGATAAAAGGGAAAAAATTCTGGCAGCGATGAAAGCGCTGGATTATGAACCCAGCACCGCGGCGCAGCAGATGCGTGGCGTGAAAAGCCAGCGTATTGGCGTACTGATTTCGCGGATCACTAACCCTTTCTTTGCCAGTCTGGTTGATGCGCTGGAAAGTACCGCGCGTAAAAATGGTTACTCGGTGCTGATTGTTCAGAACCACAACAGCCCTGGAGAAGAAAAGAACTGTCTGGATCTGTTAAAGAAAAAAATCATCGATGGGCTGATCCTTTGTGCAATGGAAAGCGAATCGCATGTTATTGAAGAATATGAAAAATATGGCCCGATTTTGTTGTGTAATACCGGTGGTGAAATGACGACTCTGCCGGTGGTTCGGGTAGACGATCGGAACGCAACCTATCATGCGATTCGCTACTTAATGGCAAAAGGTTATCGCCGTATTGCGTACGCCACTGGCGGAAAATTTCAGCAAAAGGGGCATGGTAGCCGAAGAAACAACGGTTTTTTGGCGGCGATGAACGAGATGGGGTTGACCGTCAATGAACGTTGGTTATTTCGTGAACAGCATACTTATCATGATGGTCAGGAGATTGCACTTCAGATCCTGCAAATGATGCCTGAGGAGCGCCCGGACGCCATTTTCACCGGAAGTGATGAAGTTGCCTGCGGAGTGATAGGCACTCTGACCATGAACGGTATGAAAATACCGGAAGATTTGGCGGTTATCGGGTTCGATAATTTACCCGTGGCTGAAATGCTCAATATTCCGTTAACGACCGTCAGTCAGCCCATCGTGGCTCTGGGCAGGATTTCGGCAGAGTATATGCTGGCGTTAATCAATGGGCAGCAATACAAGTATGATCCGGCCGAGTTGAGACCAGAGTTAGTGATTCGACAGTCGGCATAAATTTTTTTTAATTCGATATGGTATCGATTTCATATATCAGGGGATGTTATGCCAAAGATGGAAAAAAACCGCCACGCGTGGTGGAAGGAGGCGGTGATCTACCAGGTCTACCCAAAGAGTTTTTACGATAGTAACAATGACGGTATTGGTGATATCCAGGGAATCATCGCTAAATTGCCTTATCTGCAAGAACTGGGAATCACCATGATTTGGGTTTCGCCGTTTTATCAGTCACCGATGGCGGATAATGGGTATGATATTGCGGATTACTATGCCGTAAATCCGGATTTTGGCGATATGCAGGATGTGGAAAATCTCATTGCGTGCGCCAAAGAACATGGTATTCAGGTCATGATTGATCTGGTTATAAACCATACCAGCGATGAGCATCCCTGGTTTACGCAGGCGCTGGCGCAGCCCCAGTCGAAATATCGCGATTACTATATTTTCAAACCCGCCATCAACGATGCGCCGCCAAATAACTGGCGCTCTATTTTCGGCGGCAGCGCGTGGGAAAAAGTAGCGGGTGAAGCGTGTTACTATCTGCACACCTTTCACCGCAAACAGCCCGATCTTAACTGGGAAAACCCGGCGTTACGGGAAGAGATTTACGCCATGATCACCTGGTGGCTAGAGAAAGGCATTGCGGGTTTTCGGGTTGACGCCATCACCTTCATTAAGAAAGACCAGGATTATGGTTCCTTGCCTGCCGATGGGATTGACGGCCTGGTATCGATAAAATGGAAATCACGCAACCGCCCCGGGATTGAGGTTTTTCTTAACGAGCTAAAAGAACGCACTTTTCAGCGTTTTGGCTGCGTTACCGTTGGGGAAGCGCCGGGCGTACCGCTAGCGGATTACGGTCAGTTTATCGGGCCGCAGGGCTATTTCGACATGATCTTCGATTTTCATGCTGCCGATATCGATGTGGAAAATGGTTCTGAATGGTTCCGTCGACGTGACTGGACCGTGAAAGAGTTTAAACAGGCGCTCTTTGCCAGCCAGCAAGCGTTTATCGCATCCGGCTGGGGAACGACATTTATCGAAAACCACGACCAGCCCCGCGCACTTTCAAAATTGATCCGCGATCCGGTATTTCAAAATGAAACAGGTGCGAAAGCCCTGGCGGCCATGTATTTCTTCATGCACGGAACGCCTTTTATTTATCAGGGCCAGGAGCTGGGAATGAAAAATTTCAATCGGACTCGCATTGAGCAGTTCGACGATATTTCCAGTATTGATAACTATCATCGCGCACTCACGGAGGGTTTTACTTCTGCCCAGGCACTGGAGTTTATTAATCAACGTTCCCGGGATAACTCACGAACGCCGTTCCCGTGGGCTAAAACGATTAATGGAGGCTTCAATTCGGGAGCACAGCCGTGGCTGGAATTCACCCACCGTGATTTTGAGATTAACGCTGAAGAGCAGCGACATCGTTCAGATTCTGTGTTCCATTTTTATCAACGTCTGATTCAGCTACGTAATCATGAATATCCAGAAGTGTTGATTTATGGCAATTTTAGCCCGTTAGAAACCCACAGTGATGACATCGTCGCGTATGCACGGCATACCGATAATCAGCGTCTTATTTCCATAACCAATATGAGTAATACTCCATTATCTTATGTGATTCCGGTTGGGGAAGTTCTGCTTAATAACTATGACAGCATTGATTCTAACCTGAAACCCTACCAGACAATTATCATTAAAGAGTGTGTAACAAATGAGCAAGTTTAAAAAAATTGCCGTTGAGATTGTCGATACAATTGGCATTGATAATATTATTTCGGCCACCCATTGCGCCACCCGATTACGCTTGCAAGTAAAAGACCGTGAGCGTATTAATGACGAAAAAATCCGCAGTATTAGTGATGTAAAGGGCGTATTTTTTAATTCTGGGCAATACCAGATTATCCTTGGTACTGGAATCATTAATAAAGTCTATAGTGAGTTTGCCGCCGCTTTTAATGTTACTGAGGTCAGCAAAGAGGAGATGATCCAGCAGAGCGGAAATCGCTTACAACGTGGTATACGCAATTTATCGGACGTGTTTGTGCCCATTGTCCCCATTCTCGGGGCAACCGGCCTGTTCCTTGGTCTGAAAGGGGTACTATTCAACGATACCGTACTGGCCTGGTTTGGGAGTAATGCTGACAATATTCCTCTTTACCTGAAAACCCTGACCACGGTGCTGTGCGATACGGCATTTGCCTTTTTGGCAGCGTTTATCTGCTGGTCGGCATTTAAAAAATTTGGCGGGACGCCGATCGTTGGATTTTTGATTGGCCTGATGCTGGTTTCACCGGCATTGCCTAACGCTTATGACGTCGCCTACGGTAATGCGAACCCAATTTATGTCTTTGGCTTTATTCCACTGGTGGGCTATCAGGGCTCAATTTTAACGGCGCTCATCACTGGCATTATCGGTGCGAAACTGGAGATTGTATTGCGGAAGGTTATGCCAGATTCGATGGACCTTATCTTTACGCCGTTTGTGGTCATTTTGCTGTCGGTGTCCATTGCTTTACTTGTATTAGGGCCATTAGTTCATGGTTTTGAACATTACGCGATCTTAGCTATACAGCAATTCCTTTCTTTACCTGCAGGAATTGGTGGATTGCTAATTGGATTCCTCTACCCGATAGCCGTCATGACCGGGATGCATCATATGTTCATTATGATTGAAACCTCCCTGATAGCGGGCACAGGGTTTAACCCTTTAATCACCGTCTGCGCGATGTATGGCTTCGCCAATGCTGCCGTGTGTCTTGCTATTTCATTGAAATCACGCAGTCCATCATTTAAAACGGCTGGTATTTCCGCAACCGCGACGCAACTTCTTGGTGTCTCAGAACCTGCGCTATTTGGTATTGTGATGCGAACAGGAATTCGTGCTATCGCTATAATGCTTATCTGCTCCGCGCTTGGCGGAATGGTATTATCATTATTGTCTATAAAAGCCAATTCTTATGGGCTGGCAGTATTGTTATCACCATTAATGTATATTTACGATCATTATCAGGTTGTGAGTTATATCTGTGTAGGCGTTGCCGTATTTATCCTCGCCTTTATCATGACCACGCTGCTCGTAAAAATTAATGATGCGCCTGGAGATAAAACAGAAAATCCTAAATAAGGAATAGAAACATCATATTTCAGGTTGTACGTGTGTTCACTACGCCTCGAATGATGTAGAGCTATTATTGATATAAATTATTGTTAATAAATTATGTTATGCGCAACGGTGCGTAAGGCCTGCTTTTGCCCGAATATCCGTTGCCCATCTTTGGGATTATTATGAAACTCAATAACGTTGCTTTTATGGGGCTGTTATTGCCTTTAACAGCGCAAAGTGCGGACATAACCCTCAGCGATATTAACGCCCGGTTAGAAGTGCTGGAGCGGGAGTTGCAGCAGTCGCGAGCGCAGTTGGTTCAGGCGGAACGAAAAATCGACAGTGCAGAAAAACGTGCAGCAGCGGCAGAACGAAATACGGCGCAGGTACAGGAAAAATTGCGGGCGATACAACAATCACAATCGTCATCGCAACCGAATATTGCGTTGACTATGGCACCGTCCTTCGGCAAAGAGACCCCGGCGGGAGAGCGGACGGAGATTAAGTTCGGCGGTTATGCGCGTACGGGGATCCTGACGGGTAAAACCGGTTCCTCTACGACCGTCGGGCCTTCCATGACGCCAGCGGGCAGCACCGGGGGCAGCGTAGGACGTTTAGGGAATGAAGCGGACACGTATGTGACTGCTGATATGAACTTTTTGCACCAATATGCCAATAATTCGAAATTACGTTATTACATGAAAATAGCGGAATGGGACAAAACATATAATACCGATAGTGCCTTCAATGGTGAAATGAACTTACGGCAGGCATTTGCGGAAATGAGCGATATGCCCTCCTTTAGTGGCGCTTTTCAAAATGCAACGCTGTGGGCTGGTAAGCGTGAGGATCGTGATAACTTTGATATCCACTGGCTCGATTCTGACATGATGAGTCTGGTGGGGACCGGGGCGGGTATTTATGATGTGAGTTTTGTTGATGGCGTAAAAACAAACTTTTCGGTTTATGGCCGCAACTTCAATGATATTGAGGATATGGGGAATGTTGAATACAACAATATGACCGGTGCGGCGAACACCTTCGTGCAGAATTACACCTTTTCTCTGAATAATCGTCTGGGCCCATGGCAATGGATGGTTAATGGTCTGTATTCAAAGGATAATGACAAACGAATCAACGACGGGTTAGCGACGAACAAAGCGGCATCACAGGGTATCAATACGATGCTGGCGTACCATGGCGACAGCTTTTACGGCATAGGCGAGGGAATGTCGAAAACGATCCTGCAATATGGTAAAGCGCTGGGGGCCGAGGTGCGGGCTCCGGGGTCAGATGGATACCTGATTGATGACGCCTGGACGATTAAATTTGCCTCTTATGGTATCACCCCGTTAACGGATAAATTCAGTTGGGCTCCGGTATTTATGGCGCAAACGAGCAATAATCGCTATATCACTGACGATCGCTATAACTGGATAACGCTGAACTCGCGTTTTATTCAGGAGATTAATCAAAACTTTGCGCTGCAATATGAAACCAGTTATCAGTATATGGATATCGATCCACAAGGTTTTAACAATAACAAAGCAACCAGCGGTAGCTACGTCAAACTGACCTTCGCGCCAACATTCAAAATGCAAAATGTCACCGATTTCTTTGAACGGCCTGAGATACGCTTTTTTGTGACGTATATGAACTGGAATAAATCGCTGGATGATTATTCAAGTACGGATACGCCTGGGAGTACGGGTTATCACAGCGGTGGTTCGTTGTTGTTTGGCGCCCAGTTAGAAACATGGTTCTGATAGTCAAAAAACTAAGGGACGTTCATTCCGATTTAAGTTATCCGATCTATTATGGAATAAATGGTTTCAGTCGACCCACCTAATCTGGCGTTTACTCCGCATGCCTGTCCCCGTATTCTTGTTGAAAAAAACAACAGGAGACAGGCATGTCGATCTGGCTTACACACCCTCTGTTTATCCCCTCTCTGGTGGTTGGTATCACCATCCTGCTCTGGGCTACGTCGCTGCTGCCGGAATTTATCACCGCGCTGTTGTTCTTTGCCGTGGCAATGGTGGCCAAAATCGCGCCAGCGGATGTGATTTTTGGCGGCTTTGCATCGTCGGCGTTCTGGCTGGTCTTTAGTGGCTTTGTGCTGGGGATCGCGATTCGCAAAACGGGGCTGGCGGACAGGGCGGCGAGGGCGCTGTCATCGCGGTTGACCGATTCCTGGCCGTTGATGGTGGCGAGTGTGGTGCTGCTCAGTTACGCGCTGGCGTTTGTGATGCCGTCCAACATGGGGCGTATTGCATTACTGATGCCGATTGTCGCGGCGATGGCGAAACGAGCCGGAATTAATGATGGTACGCGCGCCTGGTATGGTCTGGCGCTGGCCGTCGGGTTTGGGACATTCCAGCTTTCCGCGACGATTTTACCCGCCAACGTCCCGAATCTGGTGATGAGCGGCGCGGCGGAAGGTTCTTACGGTATCCATCTCAATTATCTTCCCTATTTGCTGTTGCATACACCGGTGCTGGGCTGGCTCAAAGGTGCGGTTCTCATCGCGCTTATCTGCTGGCTGTTCCCTGGCAAGCCTCATGCGCCGCGCGATCTCACGCCATCGGAACCGATGAGCGGAGATGAAAAACGTCTGGCCTGGATGTTAGCGGTGGTGTTGCTTCTTTGGGTAAGCGAAAGCTGGCACGGCATTGGCCCCGCGTGGACCGGATTGGCGGCGGCGGTTATCACGCTGCTACCACGGGTTGGTTTTATCAATGGCGAGGAGTTTTCCTCTGGGGTAAATATCCGGACCTGTATTTACGTGGCGGGCATTCTGGGGCTGGCGATTACCGTTACCCAGACCGGCATTGGCAGTGCGGTGGGCGAAGCGTTGCTGCAGGTGATGCCACTGGATGCAGAAAAACCGTTTACCAGCTTTCTCGCGCTGACTGGCATTACCACCGCGCTCAACTTTATTATGACAGCGAACGGCGTCCCGGCGCTGTATACCACGCTGGCGCAAAGTTTTGCTGATGCAACAGGGTTCCCGCTGCTGTCGGTGATTATGATCCAGGTATTGGGTTATTCCACACCGCTGTTGCCGTATCAGGCTTCGCCGATTGTGGTAGCGATGGCGCTTGGGAAAGTGCCTGCGAGGGCGGGGATGCTGCTGTGTATCGCGCTGGCGGCGGCAACGTATCTGCTTCTTCTGCCGTTGGATTACGCCTGGTTTAATGTGTTGGGGAAATTGTAATAAATGCCGGATGGCGACGTTGTCTTATCAGGCCTACATAATTCCGTAGGTCTGATAAGCATAGCGCCATCAGGCATTAACGCGCATTACGCCTGTTTAGCGGCTTCTGCTGCTTTAACGATCACGGCGAAGGCGTCAGCTTTCAGAGAAGCACCGCCAACCAGCGCGCCGTCGATGTCCGGCTGAGCAAACAGTTCAGCAGCGTTTGCTGCGTTTACGGAGCCGCCGTACTGGATGATAACTTGTTCAGCGATTTTCGCGTCAGCTTTAGCAATGTGGTCACGGATGAATTTGTGAACAGCCTGAGCCTGCGCTGGAGTTGCTGATTTACCGGTACCGATAGCCCATACTGGTTCGTAAGCGATAACCACGCCTTCGAATGCTGCCGCGCCCTGAGTTTTCAGAACGGCGTCGATCTGACGTGCACAAACTTCTTCAGTTTTGCCCGCTTCGTTTTCTGCTTCGGTTTCACCGATGCACAGAACCGGAGTCAGACCCTGTTCTTTCAGCACAGCGAATTTTTTAGCGATCAGCTCGTCAGACTCTTTGTGGTAAGTACGACGCTCAGAGTGACCGATAATGATGTACTGTGCGCCGATATCTTTCAGCATTTCAGCAGAAGTTTCACCGGTGAATGCGCCAGACAGGTTCAGGTCAACGTTCTGCGCGCCCAGAATGATGTGGCTACCGGCAGCGGCGTGTTTTGCCAGGTCGATATACATTTCCGGCGGAGCGATCGCTACTGCACAGCCAGCAACGCCAGCCAGTTCTTTACGCAGATTAGCAACCAGTTCGTTTACCATATGGCGGCTGCCGTTCAGTTTCCAGTTACCCATCACTAAAGGATGTCGCATTTCATTTCTCCACGCTTGTCAGCGAATTAAGGAATATGGCCGCCCGTGAGGGCAGCATGGTCTGTGAAACAGTATAAAGATTCATCCCCTGAAAGGCTTTGCTTTTTGTCATCAATTCGCCTTCTCAAGACTTTCTGATAGTACCAGCTTAATCGGTTCAACAGCGAAGGTCAGTCCTTTTTCACCGTTGTCTGCAACAACATAGCGAATTGCGCCTTCTGTTTCTGCGTAATAGCGCTTGCCTTTGCCGGCAGCGAGCAGTTTTTGTAGCTTTTTCTGGCTCTGTTCTTTCGTCTGCAGCGGCGCGACGGTGCGAATAACGGCGATCATGTATTCCAGCGCTTTCGCTTTGGCCGCTTTTTGTTCTGGCCCCTGAATGGGCAACCAGGTTATCTGCATACTTTTGATTTTTAAGGTGCCGCGCTCAAGGGCGGAGGACGCATACAGGTTTTCATTAATTTTACTGGCTGCGCGGGTGAGATTTGCTCGATCGCGACTGCTGTCGATGGCGCGGAACTCATTCAGGATAAGCTTCGGATTCTGCGTATTAAAGTTTTCGCGAAACTGGCTGATCGACAGGTCAAAGGTTGGCGCACCCGCCAGTAAATAGGGGGCCGTGGTTGCCGTCGATGGCTCTTCCGCCCGTGCCGCAGCACTGGCTGTTAAGGCTGAAAACAATAATAAAAACAGTATAAATCCTTGCTTCATCAATAGTACCTTTCATTCTCACTGCTCACGATTAAAACGGTAACCGTCGGGCTTGTCAAAAGGGTAAACTGTTCTGGAAGGTAATAATAAAGGAACTTACATGACCATACAGCAGTGGTTATTCTCATTTAAAGGGCGCATCGGGCGCCGTGATTTCTGGATTTGGATAGGCCTGTGGATCATTGGAATGCTGGTTTTGTTTTCGTTGGCGAGTAAACAATTACTCGATATTCAGACGGCGGCATTTTGTCTGGTATGTCTGCTGTGGCCAACGGCTGCGGTGACGGTAAAACGCCTGCACGATAGGGGGCGTTCAGGAGCATGGGCGCTGTTGATGATTCTGGCGTGGATGCTGCTGGCCGGGAACTGGGCGATGTTACCTGGCGTCTGGCAATGGGCGGTTGGTCGCTTTGTGCCGACGTTGATTCTGGTCGGTATGCTAATCGATCTGGGCGCGTTCATTGGCACCCAGGATGAAAATAAATATGGGAAGGATACGCAGGACGTGAAGTACAGAGCTGACTCGTAGGCCGGATAAGCATTAACGCCATCCGGCAAGCCCTCACCAGTAGTGCTCAGCGGTCATATGGCCCGGTCGACGACGCAGGTGTTTGGTCATTTGCCGGGTTTCTTTCAGCAGTTGCTGTGTATCGCGTACCATTTGCGGGTTTCCGCACAGCATCACGTGGCTGGTTTCTTTATCCATTGACAGCCCTACCGCTTTTTCCAGTTCACCGCTTTCAATCAGCGCCGGTACGCGCCCGGTCAGCGAGTCTGCAGCTGTCTCCCGGCTGACAACCGTCTGGATGCGTAATTTACCTTCGTAGCACTTTTCAAGCGCCTGCATCAACGGCAGGTAACTCAAATCGGCGGCATAACGTGCGGCATGCACCAGCACCAGATTTTTAAAGCGATCCAGGTCTTTGCCTAACTGCAGAATCGACAAATACGGACCGATAGCGGTGCCGGTTGCCAGCATCCATAGCGTTTCGCAATCAGGGACTTCATCCAGTACGAAGAATCCAGCGGCCTCACTCACCACCTGGACTTCATCACCTGGCTTTAGCGCTGCCAGTTGAGGGCTGAGTTTGCCGTCGGGAACCGTCACCAGATAAAATTCTAAGTCAGGATTGTCAGGCGCATTAACATATGAATAGGCGCGCTGGACGCGCTCGCCGTCAATCTCAAGGCCAAGTTTGGTGAACTGACCTGCGGTAAAAGGAAGAACCGGAGCTCGCACGGTCAAACTAAACAGGGCATCGGTCCAGTTCTGCACCTTTGTGACTTTGCCTGTTACCCAATCTGCCATGGTTTTCTCCTGTCTGCTTTGATTGCCTTATCTTCGTTCGTTGGGCGAAAGATTTCCAGCCCGGATGGGCTGGAAGGCTCTATTGATCAAATCAATTACAGAATGTGCGCCTGCACATCAGGATCTTTGCGATCGAGGTAGTGAATCGACTGAATACGGCGGATCGTCCGCGATTTGCCGCGGATCAGTAGCGTTTCGGTGGTTGCGATATTACCTTTACGGCTAATTCCTTCCAGCAGATCGCCTTTGGTGATGCCGGTTGCGGAGAAAATGACGTTGTCGCTGCGCGCCATTTCATCCAGACGTAACGCTTTGCCCGCTTCAATGCCCATGGCAGCACAGCGCGCCAGTTCTTGTTCGCCAATGCGACGGTTCTCTTCGCTGTCGCCTTTGACGTCATGGCGTGCCAGCAGACGACCCTGCATGTCGCCATCCAGCGCGCGGATAACAGCCGCGGTAACCACCCCTTCCGGCGCCCCGCCAATGCCATACAGCACGTCAACTTCGCTGTCGGGCATGCAGGTCAGGATCGAGGCCGCAACGTCGCCGTCAGGAATGGCGAAGACGCGTACGCCCAGTTTTGTCATCTCGGCAATAACCTCGTCATGGCGTGGTTTTGCCAGGATGGTGACGGTCAGTTCGCCGAGCGGTTTGTTGAGCGCGGTAGCAATGTTACGCAGGTTGGCTTCCAGCGACAGGTTCAGGTCGATGGACCCTTTTGCGCCTGGGCCGACAATCAGCTTTTCCATGTACATATCCGGCGCGTTGAGGAAGCAGCCTTTATCGCCAACCGCCAGTACGGCCAACGCGTTGGCCTGGCCCATGGCCGTCATGCGCGTGCCTTCGATAGGATCGACGGCGATGTCGACCGCATCACCGCGACCGGTTCCGACTTTCTCGCCGATAAACAGCATCGGCGCTTCATCAATCTCACCCTCGCCAATCACGATGGTGCCGTCGATGTTGACCTGGTTGAGCATAATACGCATGGCGTTCACCGCCGCGCCGTCAGCGGTATTTTTATCGCCGCGGCCCAGCCATTTATAGCCAGCCAGCGCGGCCGCTTCGGTCACGCGTGAAAATTCAATGGCAAGTTCTCGTCTCATTGCAAACTCGTAGCTGAAAGGAATGGCGCGAAGTGTAGCACAGGGGAGGGGGCGAGATTATTGATGTGTGTGCGGGGTTGCCCCCGCAAGAAGAGATTGCCGGATTAGGCACAGTCGCCATCCGGCAATGACGTATTACTCGTCGTGGTCTTCCCACGCCATTGCGCGTTTGACCGCTTTTTTCCAGCCGCTGTAACGGAAGTTACGCTCGGTGGTTTCGATGCCTGGACGGAATTCACGCTCGATGACCGCTTTCTCTTGCAACTCATCCAGATTCTGCCAGAAGCCTACTGCCAGACCAGCCAGGTACGCTGCACCCAATGCGGTGACTTCGCGGACTTCCGGGCGCTCAACGCGGGTGCCCAGAATGTCAGACTGGAACTGCATCAGGAAGTTGTTGGCAACTGCACCGCCGTCAACGCGCAGGGCGTGAAGACGAATTCCGGAGTCAGCCTGCATTGCTTCCAGTACGTCGCGGGTCTGGTAAGCGATAGACTCAAGCGTTGCGCGGATGATGTGGTTGGAGTTTACGCCACGGGTCAGGCCGAAGATGGCGCCACGTGCATACGGGTCCCAGTACGGTGCGCCCAGGCCAGTAAATGCCGGAACGACGTACACGCCGTTGGTGTCTTTCACTTTGGTGGCGAAATACTCAGAGTCGAATGCATCGCTGATGAGCTTCATTTCATCGCGCAACCACTGAATGGATGCGCCAGCCATAAATACCGCACCTTCCAGCGCGTAGTTCACTTCCCCGGTCGGTCCGCAGGCGATAGTAGTCAGCAACCCGTTTTCGGACTTAACGGCTTTCTCGCCGGTGTTCATCAGCATGAAGCAGCCGGTACCGTACGTGTTTTTCGCCATCCCTTCCTTCACGCACAGCTGACCAAAGAGAGCCGCCTGCTGGTCACCGGCAATACCGGAGATAGGAATACGAATGCCGCCTTTACCACCAATGTTGGTCTGGCCGTACACTTCAGAAGAACGACGCACTTCTGGCAGCATGGCGCGCGGAATATCCAGCGCATCCAGCATCGTGTCATCCCAGTCCAGGGTATGGATGTTAAACAGCATGGTACGTGAAGCGTTGGTGTAATCCGTGACGTGTACGCGTCCCTGCGTCATTTTCCAGATAAGCCAGGTGTCCACGGTACCAAACAGCAGTTCGCCGCGACGAGCGCGCTCACGTGAGCCTTCAACGTGGTCGAGGATCCACTTCACCTTGGTACCGGAGAAGTACGGGTCAATCACCAGGCCGGTGTTGTTACGGATATACTCTTCCATGCCATCGCGCTTGAGCTTTTCGCAGATATCCGCGGTGCGACGACACTGCCACACAATGGCGTTATAGATTGGTTTACCGGTTTCACGCTCCCAGACGATGGTGGTTTCACGCTGGTTAGTAATACCGATTGCTGCAATTTCATCGGAACTGATATCGGCTTTCGCCAGAACTTCAACCAGCGTAGAGCTTTGGGTTGCCCAAATTTCCATTGGGTCGTGTTCTACCCAACCTGCTTTCGGGTAGATTTGCTCGAATTCGCGCTGTGAAACGGCAACGATATTCGCATCGTGGTCCATTACGACCGCGCGGGAGCTGGTGGTGCCCTGGTCGAGCGCAACGATATATTTTTTTTCAGTCATAATTTTTGTCCCGTAGTCACATTACAGCGAAGCTTTTTGTTGAGTGTTGGCCGCCGCGTCTTTTTCTTCAATCACGCAGACATCGCACGGTAAATGGCGACCAATCAGTTTGCGATATGCCCATGCGCCCAAAATCGCGCCGGTAATTGGGCCAAACACCGGTACCAGGAAGTAAGGGATATCACGACCACCCGTGAAGGCAATCTCACCCCATCCGGCCATCCAGGCGAAGAGTTTCGGTCCGAAGTCACGTGCCGGGTTCATCGCAAAACCTGTCAGCGGACCCATGGAAGCACCAATAACGGCAATCAACAAGCCGATCAGCAGTGGTGCCAGCGGACCACGAGGTACACCGTTACCATCGTCGGTCAGAGCCAGAATCAGCCCCATTAGAATAGCGGTAATGACCATTTCAACCGCGAAGGCCTGCACAAAATTGATATGCGGGTTCGGATAGGTGGAGAAAGTACCTGCCAGACCCAGGCTCTCGGTACTGCCGCGCACGATATGGTTAGTTTGTTCGAAATCGAGGAATAGATTGTAATAAAGCCCGTAAACCAGTGCCGCTGCGCAAAAGGCGCCGGCAATTTGCGAAATAATAAAAGGGATAACTTTGCGTTTATCAAAACAGGCGAACAGCCAGAGTGCGATGGTTACCGCGGGATTCAGGTGTGCACCAGAAACGCCTGCGGTCAGATAGATAGCCATCGCTACCCCCAGGCCCCAGATGACACTGATTTCCCACTGACCAAAAGTAGCCCCGGCCACTTTGAGTGCAGCGACACAGCCCACACCGAAGAAAATCAACAACCCGGTACCGAGGAATTCAGCAATGCACTGGCCTTTTAAGGTTGAGGTTTGACTCATAATCGGATCCTGAAGAGAGATTAATGTTTATGTGCGAGAAGGTCACTGACATCCCCGGAGCCGGTAGGCACACTGTTAATTTATCGTTAACGCTCAAAAACGAGAAATATCGAAATTAAAATGTGTGTACTGCATCAACAAAATGAGCGTTATCGCGCCATCTGGCGGTATTTGTTATACAAAAATAGTGTGAGCTGAATCATTTCAATGATCAATTCGTTAACACTTAAGAGTTATGACAGTAATGTCACCAGGAGAAAGACGAAAAGTGTTGCAAACCGCAATCTGCGCGGGATGCCGCTGGACAGCGATGGCGCGGCTTCATACAATCGGAGCTAAGTAGAGTGCGCTCGTTTTTATTAAGGCGTCGCCGGTTATCGGGACGAGGATTTTTATCCATCAACGCCTTGCAATTCAGGAGAGGTATGACGATGTCATTAGAAGTGTTTGAGAAACTGGAAGCAAAAGTACAGCAGGCGATTGATACCATCACGCTGTTACAGATGGAAATCGAAGAGCTGAAAGAAAAAAACAACTCACTGTCGCAGGAAGTTCAGACTGCACAGCAGCAGCGTGAAGAGCTGGAGCGTGAGAACAACAACCTGAAAGAACAGCAGAATGGCTGGCAGGATCGTCTGCATGCCCTCCTGGGTCGTATGGAAGAAGTCTAATTCTGATTTCTTTAAAAAGGCATCCATAATGGATGCCTTTTTACTATGTAGATATTAGGATATCGTAACTTTTAAATTTCAAATAATACGATATGACAAAAAGAAACGATATTATTGATAATTCGGATCGATTTATCACCAGTGATATTAAATATGGCCTTATCTATACAGAGAATCTAGGATGGATTGATTTAGGCCATGCTAATCCAGCAGGGGCTGAAAGATTATGGTTTGAAATGATAAGCGCTCGTGGTGGTGATAGCGAATTTTATGAAGTAAATTATCATCAAAGTATGTCCAAAAACATTCATGGCCTAAATATTAATACTGGTATATATCGTAGATTTATGGTGCGACGAGGATTACCGGAACGAACCTTACAAGGTATTGCTTTATCGATATTCTTAGGTACGTCACATCGCTTCGAATCCTTGCAGGATTTTTGGCCTTACGTATATTTAACGGATAGTGGCTATAGTGCTGAAGATTTGGTATCGAACTTATTTGGTTTTTACCAAGCTGTAAATTATGCAGATTACACCTCTCGTCTTCGGATCTGTTCGAAAGAAAAGGCTTATCGTATCTGGGACTTCTATGGTCCTGTTGGTGAGTATAAAAACAAAAGCGTTATTCCGTTACTATTTCCTGACCCAATAGATAAGAATAAGAAACATGAACCCTACTCAGGGGAATTACCTTTATTTATGGATATAATAAAACCTGTTGCGAATCCAAATTATGTTCGGGAACTCCGCATATGAAGTTCAGGAAATCAGGTTTTATTATTGTATTTATGATTTTAATTTCGCTACTTTATTGCTGTTTCATGTTGAGCATCTTTACAGAAAAAATCTATACACAGCAGAATTTATTATTCTATCATCTGCTAACACCGACACCTCTTAAACAGGTTCCAAGGGTATCCAGCGACTGGTTTTTTGTAAGCTATTCAGATGAAGGTAGCCATCTTCAACTCAGTGAAATAATTTTTACCGGAATACAAAAGAGTGACCTTCAGATAGCTGAGGATAAATTAAATGCTTATATCGAAACTTATCCTGCCAGTCGTGAGATGATGAGCGTCGTTGCCGAAGAAAAAAATGAAAAGTATGATATTAAAGTCATTCATTACGAATCAAATGAATGAAAAAAAGGCCATCAAATTTGCTGATGGCCTTTTTTACTTACTCGATATCGAGCGGGTCTTCGGAGAGAATTATCCCGGTGTTGTCAGCGTACAGGTGATCGCCGGAGAAGAACGTTACACCGCCAAAGTTGACGCGTACATCGCTTTCTCCAATACCTTCCCCTGCGGCACCGACCGGAATTGCGGCAATCGCCTGAATGCCGATATCCAGTTCTTCCAGATCGTCTACCTGACGGACTGAGCCGTAGATGACCAGACCTTCCCATTCATTCTGTACGGCCAGTCGAGCCAGTTCGGCATCGACCAGCGCACGACGGACAGAACCGCCGCCATCGACCAGCAGAATGCGACCACGGCCGTTTTGTTCGAGCAGATCGTACAGCAACCCGTTGTCCTCGAAACATTTTACCGTGATGATTTGTCCGCCAAACGACGACCGCCCTCCAAAGTTAGAGAACAGTGGTTCCACGACGTTGACATCTTCCTGATAGATGTCACAAAGCTCGGATGTATCGTATTTCATAGGCTCAACGTTCAGTTGCTGCGAGAATTTTTAGTATATCGCGCTATGTGTACTGTTGGCAAAATCATCAATTGTTAATTGATATTTGTCAGTTAAAGAGACCACTGACTCAAGAAAATTCCAACGACAAACAGCAGGTTAGTTAACAGTGCCGCTTTTACGGTGCGTTCCAGCATCGGGCGCATTGCCTCAGGGTTCATCTCACGCATCACGTATCGCGCCTGTTTAATCAGCAACGGAGCGGCGAGAACAAACAGCCATCCCCACAGGCTTTGCAGTGAGAACAGGTTAAACAGCGCCAGACAGACCAGCGTGCCCATCAGCAGACAGGCGTGGTAGCGGCGGGCATTGACGGCGCCTAAACGCACGACCAGCGTGTTCTTGCCGTTCTCTCTGTCGCTGTTGATATCGCGCAGATTGTTGACGTTGAGCACGGCAGTTGCCAGCAGGCCGCAGGCGGTGGCAGGCAGAATGAGCGCCGGAATCAGCGTATGCGCCTGCAGATACCAGCTTCCCATAACGCTCAGCCAGCCGAAGAACACCAGCACGGAAATATCGCCCAGACCGATATATCCGTAAGGGCGATTGCCCACGGTGTAAGTGATTGCGGCAATGATCGACAGGCCGCCGAGCACCAGGAAGCCGACAAAATCTGCCAGCGTGTGACAAGCCACAGCAACCAGGGCCAGACCTGACAAGCAGATCAGCACCACGGTGACGATCAGCGCCCGCTTCATCTGCTGTTGGGTGATAACCCCTTTTTGCATACCGCGCAGCGGTCCTATGCGGTCGGGCTTGTCGCTGCCTTTGACGGCATCGCCATAGTCGTTCGCGAGATTCGACAGGATTTGCAGCAGTCCCGCGGTAATGAGTGCCAGCAGAGCGACCAGTGGATCAAAGAACCCTTGCCACCATGCTAATGCCGTACCGACGATGATCGCCGCGAAGGCGAGCGGTAAGGTCTTAGGTCGTAAACTTTCCAGCCAGGCTTGTGAGCGGCTAATTTGTTGTTGTTCAGTCATATTTAGCGCCAATAAAAATGGGGCTTTATCAGCCCCATCAACAGTGATGAAAATGCATTGAACGCGATTATAGGATAAAACGGCTCAGATCTTCATCTGCGACCAGCGCATCCAGATGTTTGCTCACATATTCGGCATCAATTGTGATGCTTTGGCCGTTCAAATCGCTCGCATCATAGGAAATATCTTCCATCAGACGCTCAAGAACGGTATGCAGACGACGCGCACCGATGTTTTCGGTGGTTTCGTTGACCTGCCAGGCCGCTTCGGCAATGCGTTTAATGCCCGACTCGGTGAAGTTAATGTCCACACCTTCGGTCGCCATCAGCGCTTTGTACTGCACAGTGATGGAGGCATTCGGTTCGGTAAGGATACGTTCAAAATCGCTGGTGGTCAGCGCCTGAAGCTCCACACGAATCGGCAGACGACCCTGCAGTTCCGGGATCAGATCAGACGGTTTCGCCACCTGGAATGCGCCAGAGGCGATAAACAGAATGTGATCTGTTTTCACCATACCGTGCTTGGTGGAGACCGTGCAGCCTTCAACCAGCGGCAGCAGGTCGCGCTGAACGCCTTCACGGGATACGTCCGGGCCGGAGGATTCGCCGCGCTTACAGATTTTGTCGATTTCGTCGATAAACACGATCCCGTGCTGTTCAACGGCGTCGATAGCTTCCTGTTTTAGCTCTTCCGGATTCACCAGTTTGGCCGCTTCTTCTTCAATTAGCAGCTTCATCGCGTCTTTGATTTTCAGCTTACGCGGTTTTTGTTTCTGTCCGCCCAGATTCTGGAACATAGACTGCAACTGGCTGGTCATCTCTTCCATTCCCGGAGGTGCCATGATTTCAACGCCCATCGGTGCGGCCGCGAGATCGATTTCGATCTCTTTATCATCCAGTTGGCCTTCACGCAGTTTTTTACGGAATGCCTGACGCGCTGCTGAAGGTTCCTGCGGCTGCTCTGACTGTCCCCAGTTATTTTTAGCCGGTGGGATCAGTACGTCGAGAATACGTTCTTCCGCCATCTCTTCAGCACGGAAGCGGTTTTTCTCGATCGCCTGAACGCGAACCATTTTGATGGCTGCATCGGTCAGATCGCGGATGATCGAGTCAACTTCTTTACCTACATAGCCGACTTCGGTGAATTTCGTTGCTTCAACTTTGATGAACGGCGCGTTGGCCAGTTTTGCCAGACGACGGGCGATTTCGGTTTTACCGACGCCGGTCGGGCCAATCATCAGAATGTTTTTCGGCGTGACTTCATGGCGCAACTCTTCGTTGAGCTGCATACGACGCCAGCGGTTACGCAGGGCAATCGCCACGGAACGCTTAGCGTTATCCTGGCCGATGATGTGTTTGTTCAGCTCGCTGACAATTTCGCGTGGGGTCATTTCAGACATGGGGGATCCTTACGCTTTGGAGTTCAATTCTTCGATGGTATGGAAGTGGTTGGTATAAATGCAGATATCCCCTGCAATATCCAACGCTTTCTCAGCGATCTCGCGCGCGCCAAGCTCGGTGTTTTCCAGCAGAGCGCGTGCAGCAGCCTGGGCGTAGGGACCGCCGGAGCCGATGGCAATCAGATCGTTTTCTGGCTGGATGACGTCGCCGTTACCGGTGATGATGAGTGATGCCGTTTCATCTGCGACGGCCAGCAGCGCTTCGAGTTTGCGTAGCATACGGTCGGTACGCCAGTCTTTTGCCAGTTCAACGGCCGCTTTCACCAGGTGACCCTGATGCATTTCCAGCTTGCGTTCAAACAGTTCAAACAGCGTGAATGCATCCGCAGTACCACCCGCAAAGCCCGCGATGACTTTGTCGTTGTACAGACGGCGGACTTTCTTCACGTTGCCTTTCATGACGGTATTGCCCAGTGTGGCCTGGCCATCACCGGCGATTACGACGTGGCCGTTACGGCGAACACTTACTATTGTTGTCACGAGCAGACCCCTTCTTACAAATACGGACGTAGGGGCCCCGTACCACGTACGGGGCAGAATGTAAGTATAGATGGGGGGGATTTTAGGGGTTTCAACCCCCAGTAGCGAGTCGAATGCAGTTTGTGTGACCAGCAACCTTCAGGCGGCTGATGGTGTTGTCGGCATTCTCTTTGCCTTTAACCGGACCAATGACCACGCGATTCCAGCCGTTATTAGTGGTAATACGTGAATTGAAGCCTTCAAAGGCCAGCTGCGCCCGTACGGTTTCTGCTTGCTCTGCGCCTTTAAATGACCCGCACTGCACCATCCAGCGGCGTTCATCTTTTTTCTCCGCCGTTTGTTTTGGCGGCTGGGTTTCATTCGTTATTGGCGCGGCCGGCTGCGTTTTCGGCTGAGCGGCGGTAGTATGCGCAGGCGTTTGCAGCAGGTCCTGGTACGGCTGTTGGGCCGCCGGTTTTGGCTGTGCTTTCGGCTGTTGTTGTACTGGAGCTGCTTGCGCCGTACGCGTTTGCTGCTGCTGGTACGGTTGTTCCGTTACCCGTGGTTGCGTGCGCGGCTGCTGAGCCTGCTGCTGCGTGTTGGCCCATTGCTGTTGCTGCACCTGACGCTGGCGCTGCAACGTTTGCTGACGCTGTTCAGGCGTTTGCTCGTTCCACGGCACTTCGTTGAGCTGCGTTGGCTGTTGACGCATATCAGCCTGCATTTGCGCTAATAGCTGTCGCTGCTCATTGGTTAGCTGATCGGCGTTCAGCACCTCGCCGCCAGCGGACGGTTCGGTAGGCGCACGTACGCCAGGCTGGCGGCTTTCCAACTCTTTGATGTATCGCCAGCGTTCTTCCGGTTTTGGTGGGATGCCATTGCCGGTGACTTTCTGGTTTTGCAGCGTTTCGGACTCTTCTTTCTTGTGATGCGTAATGAAGTACAGACCACCGATAAAGGTCACGAGTACGGCTGCAGCAATAGCAACCATAGCGGGCGATACCGCAGGCGTATTGCGTTGTTTTTTCCGTGATGTGCTCTTCTTGCGCCGCGAAGGTGCCGGTTGGCCGCGACGTACATAATCTCGTTGTGCCACTATCGTTTCGCTGTATTTATTCGTTCGTCAGCCCGCCATGTTACTTAAGCGGCGGGCCTTTGACCAGACAGGGGAGTCCGAAAGCACTTTACTTTACGTCAGTGCCCGGGTAGTACCCCGAATAATTAGCTCGCAGTCCAGTAAACGTGAGCCACTGCTGACGTTCTGCCCTTGTAATTGATCGAGCAGTAACAGCATAGCTTCACGTCCGATATCAAAACGCGGCTGTGCAACGGTTGTCAGGGGTGGATCACAGAATTCTGTGAGCGAAATGTTATCAAAGCCAATGATGGATAAATCGTCAGGCACCTTCAGGCCCTGACGTTTGGCATATGAGAGCGCGCCTAGTGCCATGACGTCGCTGTGGCAAAAGACAGCGGTAGGCGGCTGCGGAAGTTCAAGAAGCTGCTTCAGTGCATCGGCTCCCGCTGCATAGGTAAAGTCACCACGCGCGATGAAATGCGGATCGACCGTAATTCCGCTACGGCGTAGTGCCTGAACGTAGCCTTGCAGACGGTAATGGCACAGCGGCATATCCTCTGGTCCAGCGATACAGCCAATGCGTTTGTGCCCCAGCTCCAGCAGATAGTTCATCGCGTTGAAGGCGGCGGTGAGATTATCAATGTGCACGGTGGGCAATTCCAGCTCTGGCGCGAACTCGTTGGACATGACCATCGGCGGCAAGTTGCGTTGCTCTTCCACGCTGGCATCAAACGGCAGGCGCGAGCTGAGCAGCACCATGCCATCGATCTGCTTGGTGATTATGAGGTTGAGGAAGGTCTTTTCCTGCTGGTTCTGGTGCGCACAATCGCCGATAAGCACCAGATATCCTTGTTCTGCGGCGGTCACTTCTATGCCGCGAATCACTTCGCTAAAAAACGGATCGCAGATATCCGGCACAATCACCAGAATGGTACGTGATTCATTACGCTTAACATTGCGTCCCATCGATTGAGGTAAATATCCCACTTCCAGGGCTGCCTGCTCAACCTTGTTACGGGTTGACTGTGAGACTTTGTCCGGGTTCATTAATGCGCGGGATACGGTTGCCGTTGAGACTTTCGCCTTCAGAGCAACATCTTTCATCGTAGCGGCGGCAACCTGCTTATTCGGTTTCACTCTTTCTCCTCGCCAGAGAGCTGCTGGCACAGACTCGTCCTTGAATAGCCTTCATCTGAAACATTTTTATCAGATAGTTAATGGAAGCGGTTACAGAATTTTCATAAAAAGTGTGATGGATCTTTAATTTTACGATCCGCCTCGCATCGTGAGGGATTATCCCTCGATGGGATCGACATCCAGCACCCATTTAACCTTACGTGCATCGGGTAACGTATTGATCAGCGCCAATGTGCCACTGACGATATGCTGCAGGCGAATTCGCGACGGATGCTGTAACAAAATTTGCCAGCGATACCGACCGCCGCGCTTTGGTGCCAGAGCGGGAACCGGGCCGAGCACCCACAGTTTGTCATCGGCCAGTGGACTGGCCTGAATCAGGTTTCGTAACTGCTGTAAGAACATTGGCGCATGCTGGTTATTATGATCTTCAGCCCGCACGATCACATGGCTGGTCCACGGTGGAAGCTGGAGCGTTTGTCGCTCGGCCAGCGCCTGTTCGGCAAACGCGTCATAACCTTTATACAGCAAGGTTTGCAGCAACGGATGTTCAGGGTGGTGCGTTTGCAGCACCACTTCGCCCTGTTTCCCGGCGCGTCCTGCTCGTCCGGAGACCTGTGTGTAGAGCTGGGCGAAGCGTTCTGCCGACCGGAAATCCGCAGAGAACAGTGCACCGTCAACGTCCAGAAGCGCCACCAGGGTGACGTCCGGGAAGTGGTGGCCTTTAGCCAGCATTTGCGTGCCGATCAGAATTCGCGCGCCGCCGCGATGTACTTCCGCCAGATGCTGCTCCAGCGAGCCTTTACGGCTGGTGGTATCGCGATCGATGCGTGAAATTGGCACACCGGGGAAAAAAGGTGCCAAAGCCTGCTCAAGCTGTTCGGTGCCGAGGCCAACCGGAACCATATGCGTCGAACCGCAGGAAGGGCACTGACGCGGTATTGGGCGCTGGCTGTCGCAGTGGTGGCAGCGTAAATGGTGCTGCGCCTGATGCAGGGTGTAGTAGTGATCGCAGCGCGGACATTCGGCAATCCAGCCGCAGTCGTGGCACAGCAGCGCAGGGGCAAAACCCCGGCGGTTCAAAAACAGAATTACCTGGTTATCTGCCTGCAAATGTTGACGCATGCGGGTGATAAGCGCAGGGGCGAGTCCTGCCTGCACTTGCTGACCTTTGAGATCCAGCACGTGCTGAGTGGCTGGGCGCGCATTTCCGGCGCGTCGCGTCAGGCGCAGCATGCGATATTTTTTCTGCCGCACGTTGCACAGCGTTTCCAGCGCCGGGGTTGCAGAGCCGAGAATAATCGGAATCTGCTCGCTGTGGGCGCGATAAACTGCGAGGTCGCGCGCATGATAGCGCCAGCCTTCCTGCTGTTTATAAGAGCTGTCGTGCTCTTCGTCGATGACGATCACGCCGAGGTTTTTAAACGGCGTAAACAGCGAGGAGCGCGTACCGATAACTATCGCCGCTTCGCCATTCTTTGCTTTCAGCCAGGCTGAAAGACGTTCGCTGTCGTTCAATCCGGAGTGCAGGACTTCGACCGGCGCATTGAAGCGTTCGCGAAAACGGGCAATAGTTTGCGGCGTCAGGCCAATCTCAGGCACCATCACCAGCGCCTGCTTACCCTGGGCAAGGACATTTTCCAGTACGCTTAGATAGACCTCTGTTTTGCCCGACCCCGTCACGCCCGCTAATAGCCAGGCGCTAAAGCTGTCCGAGGCGCTATGAATCGCGCCGACGGCGGTGGCTTGCTCGGTATTCAGTCGAAGACGCTCACCGGAAACGGCGTAGTGCGTACGCCAGTCGCTAAAGCCTGGCGTTTCACTCGCCAGATCGCACAGTCCTTTTTTCCGCAGTGCCTGTAATGCGGCGTCATTAAATTCCAGTTCAGCGACCTGGTCGCGCCATATTTTTCCCTGGCGTAGCGCAGCCAGCGCCTGCTGCTGCTTGGGAGAGCGCTTCAGGCTGTTCAGATCAATGATCTGACCTTCTTCTGTGGCAAACCAGTACCACATGGGCGCGTTAGTCGCCGGGCGTCCCTGGCGCAACAGAATCGGCAGGGCATGAAACAGTACGTCGCCGATAGGATGGTGATAATAGTCTGCCGCCCACAACAGCAGACGCCAGACGGAGGTCGAATAAACCGGTTCGCTGTCCAGCACTTCAAGAATGGTTTTTAATTCGCTCCGCGGCAGTTCGCTACTTTCGTTGACGGAAAGGACGATACCCACGCGCTCCTGTTGTTTGCCAAAAGGCACGCGTACTCGACACCCGGCTTTGGCGCTCATGCCTTCCGGCAAGAGGTAGTCAAAGGTGCGAGGTAGCGGAACGGGTAAGGCAACGTGCGCAACGGGCATTGAATCATCCTGACTTGAAATCTGGCGGGTTAGTATACACATTAGTGAAGGACAGAATGCGGATCAGTTTGCAAGAGCAGGTTAATTTCTGTATGATTCGCCGCCTTTGATATGAATTTGTATCATAGGCCTATACTATTAACATCGCGTGGTGTCTGGCGTTAGGGCTGGAAGAGCGACGCGGCCTTAAACCGAGGTTTTCCCATGAAAAAAGATATTCACCCGAAATACGAAGAAATTACTGCAAACTGCTCTTGCGGTAACGTCATGAAAATCCGCTCTACAGTCGGTCACGATCTGAACCTGGACGTGTGCAGTAAGTGCCACCCGTTCTATACTGGCAAGCAGCGTGATGTTGCTACCGGTGGCCGTGTTGATCGCTTCAACAAGCGTTTCAGCATCCCAGGCAGCAAATAAGTTTCAGCTGTCAGAAAAAAGCGCCATATGGCGCTTTTTTTGTTTCTACACCTGTAGTCTGAAGTTCGTATTGATGTATTGAATGATGTCTATTATCTAATAAATAAAACAGTGTTTTTATTTTTGCGATAAATTGTTTCAACTGGTGATCTTCGTCATTTTCATCTTCTGGTTTTTGCCACTTAAGCCAATTCTTGGCAAAATACCAAAGGTTTCTCTCTTCTTTCTAAAATACACTTTTGTGGAAATATAAAATTATTCTTAATCCTTCATCGTTTTTCCATTTATCGGCGAAACGAGATGGGCAATTTCCTTGATTGAGTGTGAAGAGGGATGGCTATGAAATTTAAAACCGCATTATTACTGATTCCATTATTCTCTGCGGCCGCGCAAGCGGGTTATGTTGATTATCGGCATGAATATTATGATGATGGTCGTAATTACGATCGTGTTTATATGTCGCATCGTTTTGCCACAGGTTTCGGCGTGGCAGTAGAAGCTATTTCACGTTCCGAAGACACGCAATCTAATGATGCGTGGAATAACATGGAGAGTAATGGTAACGAGTATACGGCAAGCTACCAGTTCACCTGGCAGGGTCTTATCTGGCAACCGGGTATTGCGATTGAAACGGGTGATAACATCGCGATTTATAAACCGTATATTCGCGTGCAGTACAACATCAATGACAACTGGTGGACCGCGTTCCGCTATCGCCAGGAATACATGCGCAGAAACACCGACGGCAAGGATGACCGTATGGTCTATCGTCCGGAAGCCTGGCTCGGTTATAACATCAATGACTGGATGTTTGAGCTAAACGGCATTTATAAAATTGCCGACAGCGAAGATTTATATAATAACCGAAAAGATGATTACGAATATAACTTCCGCGTGGCTTATAAAATTGGTTCCTGGGTTCCATTTGTTGAAGTTGGTAACGTTTCCTCGGGGTATAACACCACAACCACAGACGATCGTCAGACTCGTTATCGCGTTGGTCTTGGTTATAACTTCTGACCATTAATACATTTCATATCAGTTTATTACGCTGAGTATCGGTATATACGCATAGTTTGCGTGAATAATGTGTCTAAGGAGTTAACATCATGTCTAATGATGGAACTATGATCGAAAATCATCAAAGTATTGCTGTCAGACCTTTCGGATTAAGAGATAAATTTGGTTATTTGTGTGGCGACCTTGGAACCTGTTTTATTCTTGGTCTGGTAAATAGTTTTTTAAAGATTTATTACACCAACGTACTTGGTATTTCCGGTGTTATTGTTGGTTCACTCTATTTTGTGACCAAACTCTTTGACGCGTTTGTCGACGTTGGCGTAGGGCGCTTATGTGATACCTCTAAACTGACGATACATGGACGGTTTAATCCGTGGGTACGCCGTATGAAGTACCCGTTCTGTATCATTGCGGTCGTCCTGTTCCTGCCGTTTGTGAATGATTTTTCTTATACGGCGAAAATTATCTACATTTGCTGTTCTTATTTTATCTACGGTTCACTGTTATCGACCGTGAGCATTCCGTATGGGGCCATGTCTGCAGCCATTAGCTCGAACCCGGAAGATCGTGTCTCGCTGTCAACCTGGCGCAGCGTTGGGTCAGCTATCGGCGGCGGCGCAACCGGCTTTTTTATTCCAATCCTGATGTACACCACGCTGGTGGACGGAAGTCAGGTGATCTCCGGGCAGCATTTCTTCTGGATCGCCATCGGTTGTGCGGTGTTGGGGTTTATCTTTTTAACATTGACCTGCCAGTTAACGACGGAGCGTGTGCGCGTAGAGAAAAAAGAGAGCATGCCTGTTTCAGTGCTGTTGAAAGGGCTATTACGCAATAAAGCGCTGATTGTTTTAGTGGTTGTGGATCTGCTGATCGTAATTAATCAGGGGTTGTCTGGTACCAACATGACTTACCTGTTTAATGACTATTTCCATAACAAAGAGGCCATGTCCGTTGCCTTGCTCTTCACCTTTGGCTCTCTGGTTCTGCTGGCGCCATCGGCATCCTGGCTCACGAAGCGGTTTGGTAAAAAGGAGGCCAGCGTCGGCGCACTACTCTTTGCAGTAGCGATGTATTTGATTATGTACTTCATCCATATTACCGACGCGAAAGTCTATTTGGTTTTCCTGTTCCTGGCGACGTTGGGGGCCGGACTATTCAACCTGATGATTTGGGCGTTTATGACCGATGTTTGTGATTATCACCAGTATGTCACCGGCGATCGTGAGGATGGAACCGTCTATGGCGTGAACTTCTTTGCCCGCAAGGTTGGTCAGGCGTGCGCAGGAGCCATTGGCGGCTTTATGCTGGCCATCATTGGTTATCAATCTTCGTCAACGGGCGGCGCTGTGCAAACCAGCATCGTACAGGAAAACATCTATACAATGGCGAATCTTTTACCAGCGTTATGCCTGTTTTTGGCCGCGGTTATTCTGATTTATTTCTATCCATTGAACCGTAAAGAGACGCTAAAAATGGAAGAGACATTGAATAAACTTAATGGTATCAGTAAGTAAAATAGCGAGAAGCGGCGGGAGTAATCCCGCCTTTTCTCATCTGTTCTAACAATCAGTATTCCCACGTTTCCGGGTTGATACCCAGTTCACGCATGATTACCTTTGCTTCTTCCGGGATTTCATCACTGCGCTCTTTACGCAGGTCTTCATCGTTGGGTAATGGTTGCCCGGTAAAAGCATGCAGAAACGCTTCACACAGCAGTTCGCTGTTGGTGGCGTGGCGCAGGTTGTTGACCTGACGACGCGTGCGTTCATCGGTAAGGATTTTTAACACCTTCAGAGGAATGGAAACCGTAATTTTTTTGACTTGCTCACTCTTCTTACCGTGCTCAGCGTATGGGCTGATATATTCGCCGCTCCATTCAGCCATGAGATACCTAATCCTCTTTGTCAGTAATAATGAGGCCGGAACCTGAGCCCGAGCCATAATTGCATTGCGCGTAGTTTACCGTAGTGGCGCGGTTGTGACACGATGTTAGCCGTCGCATGTGTGCGCTAATGCATATAATTTTAACGGCTATTTCCAGTTTGCTCAATCTATACGCAAAGAAGTTTAGATGTCCAGATGTATTGACGTCTATTGTGACAATGTTTACTCTGGTGCCTGACTTTTCACCGACTCAGCCAGGATCTCCTCAATATGACGCGTAAACAGGCCACCATCGCAGTGCGTAGCGGATTAAATGACGACGAACAGTACGGTTGCGTTGTCCCGCCAATTCACCTCTCCAGTACCTATAATTTTACCGGTTTTAATGAGCCTCGCGCCCATGACTATTCACGCCGCGGTAACCCGACGCGTGACGTCGTTCAGCGTGCGCTGGCGGAACTGGAAGGGGGGGCCGGAGCGGTACTGACCAATACCGGTATGTCGGCGATTCATCTGGTGACCACGGTATTCCTCAAGCCTGGCGATCTGCTGGTTGCACCGCACGACTGCTACGGCGGGAGCTATCGTCTGTTTGACAGTCTGGCAAAACGTGGCTGTTATCGCGTACTGTTTGTCGATCAAGGAGATGAGCAGGCATTGCAGGCGGCGCTGGCAGAAAAACCGAAGCTGGTGCTGGTAGAAAGCCCAAGCAACCCACTACTGCGCGTGGTGGATATTGCGAAAATCTGCCAACTGGCGCGTGAGGCTGGCGCGGTCAGCGTGGTAGACAACACTTTTTTAAGCCCGGCACTGCAAAATCCACTGGCATTAGGCGCCGATCTGGTGTTGCATTCATGCACGAAATATTTAAACGGTCATTCAGACGTGGTGGCTGGTGTGGTGATAGCGAAAGATCCGGAAACGGTCACTGAACTGGCATGGTGGGCGAATAATATTGGTGTGACCGGCGGCGCGTTTGATAGTTATCTGCTGTTGCGCGGCCTGCGTACTCTGTCACCGCGTATGGAGGTGGCGCAACGTAATGCTCAGGCGATTGTGGATTATCTGCAAACTCAGCCGCTGGTGAAAAAATTGTATCACCCGTCATTGCCGGATAACCAGGGCCATGAGATTGCCGCGCGCCAGCAAAAAGGGTTTGGCGCGATGTTGAGTTTTGAACTGGATGGCGATGAGCAAACGCTGCGTCGCTTCCTGGGCGGGTTGTCATTGTTTACGCTGGCGGAATCGTTAGGGGGCGTTGAAAGTCTGATCTCCCACGCTGCAACCATGACACACGCGGGTATGGCGCCAGAAGCGCGTGCTGCTGCCGGGATTTCGGAAACGCTGTTGCGTATCTCCACCGGTATTGAAGATGGCGAAGATTTAATTGCCGACCTGGAAAATGGCTTCCGGGCTGCAAACAAGGGGTAAACATGAGTGTGATTGCGCAGGCAGGGACGAAGGGTCGTCAACTGCACAAATTTGGTGGTAGTAGTCTGGCTGATGTGAAATGTTATCTGCGTGTCGCAGGCATTATGGCGGAGTACTCGCAGCCCGATGACATGATGGTTGTTTCAGCCGCAGGCAGTACCACTAACCAGTTGATTAGCTGGCTGAAGTTAAGCCAGACCGATCGTCTCTCTGCGCATCAGGTTCAACAGGCGTTACGTCGCTATCAAAGCGAGCTTATTAGCGGTTTGTTACCCCCCGAGGTGGCGGATGGGTTGATCGGCGCGTTTATTCACGATCTGGAACGCCTGGCCGGGTTACTCGACAGCGGCGTGAACGATGCCGTCTATGCTGAAGTCGTCGGGCATGGCGAGGTGTGGTCCGCACGTTTGATGTCTGCCGTTCTTAACCAACAAGGGCTGGAGTCGGCCTGGCTGGATGCGCGCGATTTTTTACGTGCTGAACGCGGCGCTCAGCCGCAGGTGGATGAAGGTCTTTCTTACCCATTATTGCAGCAACTGCTGGCGCAGCATCCGGGTAAGCGCCTGGTAGTAACAGGCTTCATTAGCCGCAGTAATGCGGGTGAAACGGTACTGCTGGGGCGTAACGGCTCGGACTACTCGGCGACGCAGGTTGGCGCGCTGGCAGGTGTTTCCCGCGTCACTATCTGGAGCGACGTTGCCGGGGTATATAGCGCTGACCCGCGTAAAGTGAAAGATGCGTGCCTGCTGCCGCTGCTGCGTCTGGATGAAGCCAGCGAGTTGGCGCGTCTAGCGGCACCGGTTCTGCATGCCCGCACCTTACAGCCGGTTTCCGGCAGCGATATCGACCTCCAGTTGCGTTGTAGCTACACGCCGGATCAGGGATCGACGCGTATTGAACGCGTACTGGCTTCTGGTACCGGGGCGCGTATTGTGACCAGCCATGACGACGTCTGCCTGATTGAGTTTCAGGTTCCTGCCAGCCAGGACTTTAAGCTGGCACATAAGGATATTGACCAGATCCTGAAGCGTGCCCAAGTGCGTCCGCTGGCGGTGGGCGTGCATCCTGACCGCCAACTGCTGCAATTTTGCTACACCTCCGAAGTTGCCGACGGCGCGCTGAAAATTCTTGATGAAGCAGGCCTGCCTGGTGAGCTACGCCTGCGTCAGGGGCTGGCGTTGGTGGCGATGGTTGGGGCGGGCGTGACGCGTAATCCGCTGCATTGCCACCGTTTCTGGCAACAGCTGAAAGGTCAGCCGGTTGAATTTACCTGGCAATCGGAAGAGGGCATCAGCCTGGTCGCGGTATTGCGTACCGGGCCGACGGAGAGTTTGATCCAGGGGCTACATCAGTCAATCTTCCGTGCTGAAAAACGCATCGGTCTGGTGCTGTTCGGCAAAGGCAATATTGGGTCACGCTGGCTGGAGCTGTTTGCCCGCGAGCAGAGCACGCTTTCTGCGCGCACCGGATTAGAGTTTGTGCTGGCAGGTGTGGTTGATAGTCGTCGTAGCCTGCTTAATTATGAAGGGCTGGATGCCAGCCGTGCGTTGGCCTTTTTTGATGACGAGGCGGTAGAACAGGATGAGGAATCATTATTCTTGTGGATGCGCGCCCATCCGTATGATGATTTAGTGGTGCTGGACGTCACTGCCAGCGAGCAACTGGCAGATCAATATCTGGATTTTGCCAGTCATGGCTTCCACGTCATCAGCGCCAACAAACTGGCAGGGGCGAGCAGCAGTAATAATTACCGCCAGATTCATGATGCCTTCGAAAAGACGGGTCGCCACTGGCTGTATAACGCCACCGTAGGCGCAGGCTTACCGATCAACCATACCGTGCGCGATCTGATTGATAGTGGCGATACCATTCTGTCGATCAGCGGGATCTTCTCCGGCACGTTGTCGTGGCTGTTCCTGCAATTTGATGGCACGGTCCCGTTCACCGATCTGGTTGATCAGGCATGGCAGCAGGGTCTGACTGAGCCTGACCCGCGCGTGGATCTTTCGGGTAAAGATGTGATGCGTAAGCTGGTGATCCTGGCGCGTGAGGCAGGATATGACATCGAACCGGACCAGGTACGCGTGGAGTCACTGGTGCCTGTGCACTGTGAAGAAGGCTCCATTGACCATTTCTTTGAAAATGGCGATGAGCTGAACGAACAGATGGTGCAACGCCTGGAAGCGGCCCGTGAAATGGGGCTGGTGCTGCGCTATGTAGCGCGTTTTGACGCTAACGGAAAAGCACGCGTTGGTGTTGAAGCGGTACGCCCTGAGCACCCGCTGGCGGCGCTGTTGCCGTGCGATAACGTGTTTGCCATTGAAAGCCGTTGGTATCGCGACAACCCGCTGGTGATCCGTGGGCCGGGCGCGGGCCGTGATGTTACCGCTGGGGCGATTCAGTCTGACATCAACCGTCTGGCGCAACTGCTGTAGTTTTTGTTGCCGGATAAAATGCGTCAGTATTACTATCCGGCAGCATTACCGTTTATCAATGAGGGCGTTGTATTTCCCTGTCAGCGCTCTTATCGCCTGAAAAACAGAATGGGCAGAGTAACGGGCACTGCACTGAAATTCCGTCTGTTGCCGCAACCAGTCGAGAAAATTACGGCCTGCCGACAGAGTTATTGATATCCCTTTTTCAACGTGCCCCTCTGTTAGCAGACATACCATTTTACGATTACTGCCTTGCTCCAAAATCTGCCATTGGTTCTGCCACCATCCCTGGTCCGTTTTACCCCGGAGTTGCCAGGGTAATGTGCATTTATTGTCATTTATCTCTTCATCTATAAACCACAGCGATGCGTGACGATTACGAAACGATTCTGCCCAAGCGGTGATTGTCGCGCCGCGTAGAAAACATTCGTGAGAGATAATGTGTGTTTTTACCTCTGGCCAGAGGTGACTTAGTATGCGGAAATGCCCGTGTGCGGTAATGACCGGACGTAAAACCGCGCCGTTGGCGCTCCGTTTGAGCATGGCGCTACCGTACTGGATTTCATCAAACTGGCTACGGCGTAAAAACAGGGTTTCCCGCTGTCTTACTCGCTCAACGATATCGTCATGAATGACTTCGGGTTCAACATTGTCACGCCAGCGGTATCGTAATGAATCCCCTACGAGATGGGGCGTGAAATTACTGGAAATATGCAAAACATTGCCACGAATAGCATCAAAACTGAATAATACATAAAGTTTCTGCTCGGTGCAGGCTCCCTGAAAAGGGACGATTAAGGGAACTGTTGCTATTTGTTCTGGTGGAACAATGGTGGCGAGCGGCTGCTGCTTTGGCGTCCAGACCTTTTTGCAGCTCCGGCACTGAACGCGTTGGCTGCCCTGGGGATTATGCCCATAGCGGATGGTTTCTCGCTGATAACAACGTGGGCAAAAATGACCGCTTTTGGCGGCAAAATCCGTTAAATATTCCGACAACCAGCTACGAAACTGTTCCTCATTAAACAACGGGGGATAACTGCCGCATACCCGGCAATGCAGTGCAGCATAACCCAACCGATACTCTGGCCAGCTGTAATCTGGTGAGCTCGCCAGCCCCAGATTTTTGCAGCCAAAAGACTTACAGCAATTGATGGTGAACAGCGACGTCATCGTATTACCAACGATTTTTAATGGTCGTTGATTTTGACCTGCAACTATCACAGCTGGATGTGAGTTTTCTCACATAAAAAAACCTTTCAGAACGTAACGTAGCGATTCTTTATATGACTGAAAGGGATTGATTATGAAGTTAAAAATGCTTGCTGTTGGTGTTCTGGTATCACTGCCGTTATGGGCATCGGCAAAAGATGTCACGATTATCTACACCAACGATCTTCACGCCCACGTTGAGCCTTATAAGGTCCCATGGATTGCCAATGGCGCACGCGATATTGGCGGTTGGGCCAATATCGCCACGATGGTGAAGCAGGAGAAAGCGAAAAATAGCGCCACCTGGTTTTTTGATGCGGGCGACTACTTTACGGGCCCTTACATCAGCAGTCTGACTAAGGGTAAGGCGATTATCGATATCATGAACACCATGAATTTTGATGCTGTCACAATAGGTAATCATGAATTCGATCACGGTTGGGACAATACGCTGCTGCAGCTGAGTCAGGCGAAATTCCCCATTGTGCAGGGTAATATCTTTTATCAAAACAGCAGCAAAATGTTCTGGGATAAGCCTTACACCATTATTGAAAAAGATGGTGTGAAGGTTGGCGTGATTGGCCTGCACGGCGTATTTGCTTTTGATGATACGGTTTCCGCTGCGACACGTGTCGGTATTGAAGCGCGGGATGAAGTGAAGTGGTTGCAACGCTATATTGATGAGCTCAAAGGTAAAGTCGATCTCACTGTGGCGTTGATCCATGAAGGCACTCCAGCACGTCAGTCCAGTCTGGGTGGTACTGATGTGCGTCGTGCGCTGGATAAAGACATCCAGACCGCAGGCCAGGTGCAGGGGCTGGATATCCTGATTACCGGCCATGCGCATGTTGGCACGCCGGAGCCGATTAAAGTCGGTAACACCCTGATTCTTTCTACCGACAGCGGCGGTATTGATGTGGGTAAACTGGTGCTGGATTATCAGCAGAAACCGCATCGATTGACCGTGAAGAACTTCGAGCTGAAGACCATTTTTGCTGATGAATGGCAGCCAGACCCACAGACGAAACAGGTCATTGATGGCTGGAATAAAAAGCTCGATAAAGTGGTACAACAGACGGTTGCAAACTCTCCGGTTGAGCTGACGCGTGCTTACGGAGAATCTTCTTCGTTGGGCAATCTGGCGGCGGATGCACTGTTGGCGGCGGCGGGTAAAGATACCCAGTTGGCGCTCACTAACTCAGGCGGGATCCGGAATGAAATCCCAGCGGGTGCTATCACGATGGGTGCAGTCATTAGCACCTTCCCGTTCCCAAATGAGCTGGCTACGATGGAACTCACCGGTAAGCAGTTGCGTGGCTTGATGGAGCACGGTGCGGGTTTAAGCAACGGTGTATTGCAGGTGTCCAAAGGACTGGAGATGAAGTATGACAGCAGTAAACCGGTCGGCCAGCGAGTCACCGTATTAACGTTAAACGGTAAACCGATTGAGGACGCCACGGTTTATCACATAGCCACCAATAGCTTCCTGGCAGACGGTGGTGATGGTTTTACGGCATTTACCGAAGGTAAAGCGCGAAATACCTCCGGCGGTTATTATGTCTCTAATGCTGTCGTTGATTACTTCAAAGCGGGAAATACGCTGACGGATGAGCAGATTAAAAGCATGCGTGTGGCAGATGTGAAACCATAGTGAGCTCAGGCCAGCAGATAATCCGCTGGCCTGTTGTTTTAGCCTCTGTGAGAGGCAAACACCTCTTTCGCGGCGAATAAACCATTGAGAGCTGCAGGGAAGCCGGCATATACGGCCATCTGCATAATCACTTCAACGATCTCATCCTGCGTTAAACCAACGTGTAATGCCGCGCCAATATGCACTTTCAATTGTGGGGCGGCATTGCCCATGGCCGTTAACGCTGCGATGGTGGCAATTTCCCGGCTGCGCAGATCCAGACCTGGCCGTGCGTAGATGTCGCCAAACGGAAATTCCAGCAGGTAGCGGGCAAAATCCGGCGCGATTTCCTTCAGGCTCTCAACGACGGCCTCTCCCCCTTTACCATCTACCTGTTGCAGCATTTTCTGGCCAGTAACAAAACGTTCTGATTCCATGATTTTCCCCTCGTAGGTGTGGCGTATGGCGAGAGAATAGGGGGCGTAGAATGATTTGGATAATACCGTTTCCGTGATACCTTTTCGGTATGACAACATCGCCATTACACTCTCTGGATATTCGTCTGCTGCGTTACTTTGCCGTTGTGGCACAAGAGAACAATATGAGCCGCGCGGCGCAGCGTTTGTTCATGTCGCAGCCGCCGTTGAGCCGCCACATTCGGCAGCTTGAAGATCGCCTGGGGGTCACGCTTTTTGTCCGTCATACCCGTGGATTAACGCTGACGGAGGACGGCCAGCGCGTACTTGAAATGGTGCGCCCGCTGCTTGATCTCCAGGACAAAACCTACGTTGCGTTGAGTCAGTTAACGCAAGCCGGGGAGCCATCTCTGCGCTTAGGGCTAAGTACGGCATTTGAACAGGGCGTTTTTGCTGCGCTTGAGTCACAGCTGACTACGCATGTGCAGAAGCGACATATTGTCCGTCATGGTTCGCCTGAACTGGCGCGCCAGGTGCGTCGTGGAAAACTGGATGCCGCGCTGGTGGCGCTACCGCTTGAGACCTCGGGGCTTAGCGTCACGCCACTTGGCTGGCAAGAATCGTTGATCGTCGCCTTACCCGCGTTCTGGCCAGAAGCGGCGCTGCCTTCGCTCTCGTTAACGTCGCTAAGCCACCGACCGCTGTTCTGGTTCAAACGTGAACGTAACCCTGCCTATTTTGATTACACCCGACACATTTTTAGTCGTGCCGGTTATTCTCCTGCCTGTATTGAAGAACCGCTGGAACATGACGTGTTGTTGGCGCGGATCGCGCAGGGTGACGGTCTGAGCCTGCTTCCTGCCTCCTTTTCCGCAATCCAACGTCGGGGGGTGATATTCCTGCCGCTTACCGATAGCGAATTGCGTATCAGTACGGGATTGGTGATGTTGCCTGAAAACGTAAAAAAATTAGAGTGGCTGCAGACGGTCATGATGCAATCCCTCATCAATTCAGACTGATGTGAATTTTTTTCACGTTGGCTGAGTATTCCTCACCTTTGGCGATGATTTTTGTGTTGACGCCAGCATGCTTTTCCGTCATTTTTACATCTAGACGTCTAAACGTATAGCAGTTCACAACACAACATATAACGACAAAAGATTGATGAGGTAAGGTATGAGCTTTTTTCACGCCAACCAGCGGGAAGCCCTGAATCAGAGCCTGGCAGAAGTTGCCGGTCAGATTAACGTTTCATTTGAGTTTTTCCCGCCGCGCACCAGTGAAATGGAGCAAACCCTGTGGAACTCCATCGATCGCCTGAGCAGCCTGAAGCCGAAGTTTGTTTCAGTCACTTACGGTGCAAACTCTGGTGAGCGCGACCGTACGCACAGCATTATTAAAGGTATTAAGGATCGCACGGGTCTTGAAGCAGCGCCGCACCTGACCTGCATTGATGCGACCCGTGATGAGCTGCGTACTATTGCTCAGGACTACTGGAATAACGGTATTCGTCATATTGTTGCCCTGCGTGGTGACCTGCCGCCGGGAAGCGGTAAACCGGATATGTATGCTTCTGACCTGGTGACACTGCTGAAAGACGTTGCAGACTTTGATATCTCCGTTGCGGCTTACCCGGAAGTGCACCCGGAAGCGAAGAGTGCTCAGGCTGATTTGCTGAATCTGAAGCGCAAGGTTGATGCCGGTGCGAACCGTGCGATCACTCAGTTTTTCTTCGATGTAGAAAGCTATCTGCGTTTTCGAGATCGCTGCGTGTCTGCGGGAATCGATGTGGAAATTATTCCTGGCATCTTGCCGGTATCTAACTTCAAGCAGGCGAAAAAATTTGCCGACATGACCAACGTCCGCATTCCGGCGTGGATGTCGACCATGTTTGATGGTCTTGACGATGACGCGGAAACCCGCAAGTTGGTGGGTGCCAATATCGCCATGGACATGGTGAAGATTCTCAGCCGCGAAGGGGTGAAAGATTTTCACTTCTATACTCTCAACCGTGCCGAGATGAGCTACGCTATTTGTCATACACTGGGTGTAAGACCGAACTAAACAGATACTCAGCCCTCTACGGAGGGCTTTTTTTGATCATTTTGATCTACATCTCTGTAACGCAAAATATAAAAGGAATTAGCTATCGAATCTGTGGGTTATTTCGACTATATCTTATCTCTGGTGGTGTATATCGTAGTCAGAACACTGTAAAGGGAGCATATAGATGAGCATGTCCGACGATAGCCAAAACGCATCAACTGCCGGTAAGTGTCCTTTTCATCAGGGCGGTCACGACCAGAGCGCGGGAGCTGGAACGAACAACCGCGACTGGTGGCCAAATCAACTGCGCGTTGATCTTTTAAACCAACATTCCAACCGTTCTAACCCGCTGGGTGAGGACTTCGACTACCGCAAAGAATTTAGCAAACTCGACTACTCTGCCCTGAAAGGGGATCTCAGAGCCCTTCTGTCCGAATCTCAACCGTGGTGGCCAGCTGACTGGGGAACCTATGCCGGATTGTTTATCCGCATGGCATGGCACGGTGCAGGGACCTATCGCTCTATTGATGGACGCGGTGGCGCGGGTCGCGGACAGCAGCGTTTTGCACCACTAAATTCCTGGCCGGATAACGTTAGCCTTGATAAAGCGCGTCGTCTGCTGTGGCCAATTAAGCAAAAATATGGTCAGAAGATTTCCTGGGCTGACCTGTTTATCCTCGCGGGTAACGTGGCGCTGGAAAACTCAGGCTTTCGTACCTTTGGCTTTGGTGCCGGTCGTGAAGATGTCTGGGAACCGGATCTCGACGTAAACTGGGGTGATGAAAAAGCCTGGCTGACCCACCGTCACCCGGAAGAGCTGGCCAAGGCGCCGCTGGGCGCAACCGAAATGGGTCTTATCTATGTGAACCCGGAAGGGCCGGACCATAGCGGCGAACCGCTTTCAGCGGCAGCGGCTATTCGCGCGACCTTCGGTAACATGGGAATGAACGACGAAGAAACCGTAGCGCTGATTGGTGGCGGTCATACGTTGGGTAAAACCCACGGGGCTGCACCGGCATCGCATGTTGGTGCCGATCCAGAATCCGCACCGATTGAAGCGCAGGGCCTGGGCTGGGCCAGCAGCTACGGCAGCGGCGCGGGTGCGGATGCCATTACATCCGGTCTGGAAGTGGTCTGGACGCAGACGCCAACCCAATGGAGCAACTATTTCTTCGAGAACCTGTTCAAATATGAGTGGGTACAAACTCGCAGTCCGGCAGGCGCTATTCAGTTTGAAGCGGTTGATGCGCCAGAAATTATTCCCGATCCGTTTGATCCGTCGAAAAAACGTAAGCCGACGATGCTGGTTACCGACCTGACGCTGCGTTTCGATCCTGAGTTCGAGAAAATCTCCCGCCGTTTCCTGAACGATCCGCAGGCGTTCAACGAAGCGTTTGCTCGTGCGTGGTTTAAACTGACGCACCGTGATATGGGGCCAAAAGCGCGTTACATCGGACCGGAAGTGCCAAAAGAAGATCTGATTTGGCAAGATCCGCTGCCGCATGCGTTCTTCAACCCAAGCGAAGAAGATATCCTGAAACTGAAGGCGACCATCGCTGCTTCCGGGCTGTCCGTGGGCGAACTGGTATCGGTAGCATGGGCTTCGGCATCGACTTTCCGCGGTGGAGATAAGCGTGGCGGCGCTAACGGTGCGCGTCTGGCACTGGACCCACAGCGCGGCTGGGATGTGAATGCCACCGCGGCACGCGTTCTGCCTGTGCTGGAAGGGATTTATAAGTCTGCCCATACCGCCTCGTTGGCCGATATTATCGTGCTGGCCGGTGTGGTCGGTGTCGAGCAGGCGGCTAGCGCTGCGGGAGTCAGCATTAAGGTACCTTTTGCGCCGGGTCGTGTGGATGCGCGTCAGGATCAAACAGATATTGAGATGTTTGAGCTGCTTGAGCCGATTGCTGACGGTTTCCGTAACTATCGCGCCCGTCCTGACGTATCGACCACCGAGTCGCTGCTGATCGATAAAGCGCAACAGCTGACGCTGACCGCACCGGAAATGACCGTGCTGGTGGGTGGTATGCGCGTACTGGGCACCAACTTTGATGGTAGCCAGCACGGCGTCTTTACCGATCGTCCTGGCGTACTCAGCACTGACTTCTTCGTCAATCTGCTGGATATGCGTCATGAGTGGAAGGCGGTTGATGAGTCAAAAGAGCTGTTTGAAGGTCGTGACCGTCTGAGCGGCGAAGTAAAATACACCGCAACTCGCGCCGATCTGGTGTTTGGTTCTAACTCTGTGCTGCGCGCAGTGGCTGAAGTCTATGCCTGTAGCGATGCCCACGAGAAGTTCGTGAGAGATTTCGTTGCCGCATGGGTGAAAGTGATGAACCTGGATCGTTTCGATCTGCTGTAACAGACGATGCCGGATGCTGCTTGCGCGGGTCCGGCATGGTAGGAATAAAAAATCCCCGCATTTGCGGGGATTTTTATTGGCAGGTTATTCCCACTCTTGCAGGTAACGTTGGCCGTACTGGTCGGCCACCAACAGGGCAGCATACACCTGATCTGGGGTTGCGCCGCCAGGCATGTTGTGGATGGTTTCGCCTTCTGCACAAGCGGCTTCTGCCACAATGCGCATTTTCGTCGGGATATCCTGTTTGATATCCAGCTGCGCCAGCGTAATTGGCAAACCAACTGAATGGCACAGCGCCGCAACGGTTTCAATTTCATCGACCGGCGCGTTTTCCAGCACCAGTTGCGTCAGCGTACCGAAAGCCACTTTTTCACCGTGGTAGTAGTGGTGCGCATCCGGGATTGCCGTCAGTCCATTATGAATGGCGTGTGCCGCAGCCAGACCACCGCTTTCAAAACCGACGCCGCTCAGATAGGTATTGGCCTCAATCACACGCTCCAGCGCAGGCGTGACCACATGCTGCTCGGCGGCCAGCATCGCTTTTTCACCTTCTTCTATCAGCGTATTAAAGCACAGCTCAGCCAGCGCCAACGCCGCCTGAGTACATTGACCGCCTGCCATGGTGGTGGCACCGCTGCGCGAACAGGCGCGTGCTTCGAACCAGGTCGCCAGCGCATCGCCAATACCCGCGGCTAACAGACGCGCCGGTGCGCCCGCGACAATTTTAGTATCAACAATGACCCTGTCCGGGTTGTTCGGCAGCAACAAATAGCGGTCGAATTCACCCGCGTCGGTGTAAATAACGGACAGCGCGCTACACGGTGCATCGGTGGAAGCGATGGTTGGCGCAATGGCGACAGGCACGCTCATAAAGTGCGCCAGCGCTTTGGCGGTATCCAGCGTTTTACCGCCGCCAATACCGAGTACTGCGCCACATTGCGCTTTTTCCGCTACGCCGCGCAGACGGTCGATTTCGTTTTGTGAACACTCGCCGCCAAATGGTGCAATCTCCAGCGTCAGTCCGGCATCCTGGAAGCTTTTTTCCAGTGCTGGTTGGGCGAAGCCTAAGACAAACTTGTCCCCAACGACCAGCCAGCGCTCTGCCAGTGGTTTGAGGTAGCTGCCAAGACGGGTAATAACATCGGCACCCTGGATGTACTTACCAGGCGATTGAATAATGCGATCCATACTTTATTTACCTCACAGGTTGATGTGACCAAATGCGTTGTTCCAGTCCTGCTCAAACTTCTCTATTGCTGACTCTACCGCAGGGGTATTGAGCATTTGTTGCGCTACGTCTAATGGCAGAGTGATTGCTTCACATCCTGCCAGCAAGCAATCCAGCGCCTGACGCGGAGTTTTAAAGCTGGCCGCCAGTACCATGCTGTTTGGCGCATGCAGTTCCAGCAATGTTTGCAGTTCTTGTACCGTGCGAATTCCATCGCCGCCCTGAGCATCAATACGGTTAACGTAAGGCGCGACGTATTTAGCTCCCGCCAGCGCTGCCAGCAGCCCTTGAGAGGCGCTGTACACAGCGGTTCCCAGCGTGGTGATACCTTCCTTTTTCAGCATCTTGATTGCGGCCAGACCTTCAGACGTTACGGGGATTTTCACTACCAGGCCGGGTATAGCGTGACTCAACCGTTTGGCTTCCTCCACCATGCCCTGCGCGTCGCGGCTCATAGTTTGGGCAAACAGAATGCTCTCTTTGCCAATGGCGTTTTGCAGGCGCGGCAGCACATCCCAGATGGATTCTTTGCTTGCTGCCACAATGCTTGGGTTGGTGGTGACACCCGCGATAGGAAAGATGCGTGCCAGACGTTCAACTTCCGCGACGTTGGCGGTATCAAGGTAAAGTTCCATACAAAAACACCCTCTTTAAAGTTCAAGTTCATGTTGCAGCAGGCTGGCGATAGCCTCGGCAGAGGCGGCGTTAACCAGCGCGTTGCGGAATTCTTCGTGCATAATGCGGCGTGCCAGGCGCGAGAAGATACGCATATGCTGGTCACCTGCGGCGTGCTTGTTGAGCGTCAGCATAATGATGAACTGCGCATCGTCATCGCCCCAGCGTACCGGTGCTTTAAGGCGCGCCACGCTGATGGTCGACTGCTCAATATGTTCAGATTTGCTGTGTGGAATGGCAAAGCTAAAGCCCAGACCCGTGGAGAACACCGCTTCGCGAGCCCACAGATCGGTCTCCAGCTTGCGCGGGTAACGGCAGCGATTGGCCAGCAGCAGATTGTCGGTCATGCCTTTAATGACCTCTTCTTTGCTGCGCCAGTCGCTATCCAGTGTGATGCACTCGGCGGTAACCAGAGGCGTATCCTGTTGGGTCATGCGGAACTGGGCCAGCAGATGTTCCACTTCGAGTGAGGTGCGACAGGCCATCGCCTGATTCAGCAACTGACGGCAGGCGCGGCTGTCGAGTTGCGCCATGCGTGCTTTAGCGGCGGGAATTGACGGGGCGCTCATGCTGATCTCGTCCAGCCCCAATCCGATCAGCAGGGGTAGCACTGAACCTTTGGCGCCCAATTCGCCGCACAGGCCAATCCATTTTCCTTGACGATGTACCGCCTGCACGGCGAAATCCAGTGCGCGCAGGAAGGCCGGATTCAGGCTGTTGTAGTGGCGGGTGACTTTGGCGTTGTCGCGGTCGACCGCCAGCAGATATTGCGTCAGGTCATTGCTGCCAATACTAAAGAAATCAATCTCTTCACAGCATTGATCAATGATGAACATCACTGAAGGAACCTCCAGCATAATGCCAAGCTGGATCTTCTCATCAAACGGGATGTGTTCATTACGCAGCTGCTGTTTGGCTTCAGCCAGTTTCTCTTTGACCCACAGGATCTCTTCCATCGAGGAGATCATCGGGATCATGATTTTCAGGCTACCGTGGGCCGATGCGCGGAGGATTGAGCGCAACTGGGTGGTGAACAGCGCGGCATATTCTTCATAGATACGCACCGCACGATAGCCGAGAAACGGGTTGGCTTCGGCAGGAATATTCAGGTAATCAACGGGTTTATCACCACCGATATCCATGGTGCGTACAATAATGCTGCGCCCCTGTGCAGGCTCCAGCGCCTGGCAGAAAATGTTGTATAGCTCATTTTCATTCGGGGCGCAGGAACGGTCCATATAAAGCATTTCTGTACGGAATAACCCAACCGCTTCGGCACCGTTACCAAAGGCGGATTGCGCCTCCACGGAGTGGGCGATGTTAGCGGCGACTTCCATGCGGATGCCATCCGTCGTACGCGCCTCCTGGGTCAGCCAGATACGTTGCTGTTCACGCAGAGCATTTTGTACACGCATTTCCTGCTGATAGTAACGTACGACGGGTTCATCTGGTGCAACGATAATCGCGCCTGCGTTCCCATCGATATAAACCATTTTCTGCAGCCATGGCGTCAAGACTTCAATATCTACGCCAACCAGCGTAGGAATGTTGAATGAGCGGGCGAGAATCACCGTGTGCGAGGTTGTACCGCCGCTTTTCAACAACAAGCCTTTCAGCAGTGTTTTGTCCAGTTCGAGGAACTGGCTGGGTGTGAGTTCACCAGCCATACAGACAGTCGGCTGGGTCAGCTTCCCCGGTGCGGGGAAACGTTGTTCGCCATAAATTTGCTGCAGGAGCTGGAAACAGACGTCGCGTACGTCCAGCGCACGTTCCTGTAAATAACTGCTGCTGGAGCGGGTGAATTCATCACAGAAATGCCCGGCGCTTTCGACAACCGCCTGAGCGCAGCTTAACCCGCGTGATACTCCGGCAAGCAGGTGCTGACGCAATGATGTATCGCCCGCCAGCGAGCGATGTGCTTCCAGAATCGCACTGGTCGCGCCGTCGCTGTCGAGCAAGCGGAATTCAAGGTTTTTCATCAGTAGCGTTAAACCGTTATCCAGCGCTGCTTGCTCGGTTTCAATGTCTTTCGCGGATGGGAGGGAATCCAGCGCGTTGAGATCCAGTGAGGAAAGCCGGTTCAGAACACCGCCTGCACTGCCGCTGCAAACGGCGCGAGCACGAAACAGCTGAGGATTCAGGTTGGTCAACGATGCGGGAAGCGGCTCCAGTTCGCTGTTTTTGATCTCCGCCAGCGGCGCATCACAGTGTGGAAACTCATCACGCAGCCACTGGCTCAGTCGCTGATGGGCAGCCAGCTCATCAGCGCCTGAAATCAACAGCTTGCAGCTATCGCCAGCCAGCGTGTCGGTGCCAATCAACGCGAGCGCGCTTTTGGCATTGCCCTTACGGTCGGTGCGCAGGTTATGCCACTCAATGTGTGAGGTAAACGTATTGCACAGTGTCTCAACGTGGCTTGCCGGACGGGCATGTACGCCATTGGGCAGCTCACAGGTAAATTCCACAATCAGGGCCATCGCCTCTCTCCCATAACGAGTTCTCGCTACAGGATAAAAGGGCAACGCCTGAGCTTGCCATGTGATAAATCTGCCAAAAACTGGATAAATGTAATGTAACCATCAAAGTGAGATATCCCTCACAAGTCAGTGTGTTCCTTATAAATTCCGAGAAGCCGCAAGTTATGAGGCGGATCGCATTTTTGTACTGATATTACAAAAATCCAGCAAATGGCCTTTTTATCCACTGTTTGCGTCGCTACGGATTGCCTATTGTTTTCCCCAACAACCTTATGGATATGGGCTGTAGGCAGCCCGGGAGCGACTTATGAAAGAGTTGGTGCAGATCCTGAAAAATACCCGTCAGCACCTGATGACCGGTGTTTCGCATATGATCCCTTTTGTCGTGGCGGGTGGTATTTTACTGGCGGTCTCCGTCATGCTGTATGGCAAGGGCGCGGTACCGGACGCCGCAACGGATCCTAATCTCAAGAAGCTGTTTGATATTGGCGTTGCAGGGCTGACGCTGATGGTGCCATTCCTTGCCGCGTATATCGGTTATTCCATTGCCGAGCGTTCCGCTCTGGCCCCTTGTGCGATTGGCGCATGGGTGGGAAACAGCTTCGGCGCAGGTTTTTTCGGCGCACTAATCGCCGGGATTATTGGCGGTATTGTCGTCCATTATCTGAAGAAAATCCCCGTACATAAGGTATTGCGTTCGGTAATGCCTATCTTCGTTATTCCTATTGTCGGCACGTTTATTACCGCAGGCATCATGATGTGGGGCCTGGGAGAACCCGTTGGCGCATTAACTACGAGTCTGACCGAGTGGCTGCAGGGGATGCAGCAGGGGAGCATTGTCGTGTTGGCCGTTATTTTAGGCCTCATGCTGGCATTTGATATGGGTGGTCCCGTCAACAAAGTTGCTTATGCCTTCATGCTGATTTGTGTGTCGCAAGGGGTTTATACCGTGGTCGCTATTGCCGCTGTGGGGATCTGCGTGCCTCCGTTGGGCTTAGGGCTGGCGACGCTGATTGGCCGCAAGAATTTCTCTTCTGAAGAACGTGAAGCCGGTAAAGCCGCGCTAGTGATGGGCTGCGTTGGCGTAACGGAAGGCGCGATTCCATTTGCCGCCGCCGATCCGCTGCGCGTTATCCCATCCATTATGGTTGGCTCAGCCTGTGGCACAGTAACCGCCGCCCTGTTTGGAGCGCAGTGTTATGCCGGTTGGGGTGGGCTGATTGTTCTGCCCGTTGTGGAAGGAAAACTGGGTTATATCGCGGCGGTTGCCGTTGGTGCTGTGGTGACCGCCGTGTGCGTTAACGTACTGAAAAGTCTGGCACGGAAAAAAGTGTCTCAGGTCGAGCAGAAAGAGGACGATCTGGATTTAGATTTTGAAATGAATTAAGTGAGGAAAGAGTCATGACTAAGATTATCGCAGTAACCGCATGTCCTTCTGGCGTTGCTCACACCTATATGGCAGCCGAAGCGTTAGAAAGCGCCGCTAAAGCCAAAGGTTGGGACGTAAAGGTTGAGACTCAGGGGTCGATCGGTCTGGAAAACGAACTGACCCTGGCGGATGTGGCTGAGGCCGACATGGTCATTCTGACCAAGGACATTGGTATTAAGTTTGAAGAGCGTTTTGCGGGCAAAACTATCGTTCGCGTCAACATCAGCGATGCAGTGAAACGCGCCGACGCCATCATGAACAAGATTGGCGCACACCTTGCGCAAACCGCTTAACTTTAGAATGCCCGATGGCGCAAGCTTATCTGTCCTACGCTATTAATCCTGTAGGCCAGATAAGGCGTTCACGCCGCCATCAGGCAACAAGCTTGCCCACAGGAGTTTTTCATGACCAATCGCATCCAACGTTTGAAAGCCGCTCTGTTTCAACATAATCGTGAAATCTCACTTGAGCGCGCGCAACTGTATACCGCCAGCCATCAGCAGACGGAAGGGGATCCGGTCATTCTGCGTCGGGCGAAAGCAACCGCGTATATCCTTGAGCACGTTGAAATTTCGATTCGTGATGAAGAGCTGATTGCAGGCAACCGTACCGTTAAGCCGCGCGCGGGAATAATGTCGCCGGAGATGGATCCGTACTGGCTGTTGAAAGAGCTGGACCAGTTCCCGACGCGTCCGCAGGACCGTTTTGATATTAGTGACGAAGATAAACGTCTCTATCGTGATGTGCTGTACCCGTACTGGGAAAAACGCTCGATGAAGGATTTCATCAACGGTCAGATGACCGCTGAGGTAAAAGCCGCCGTCAGCACCCAGATTTTTAGCATTAACCAGACGGACAAAGGGCAGGGACATATCATTATTGATTATCCGCGCCTGCTGAATCACGGGCTTGGTGAGCTGGTCACGCAGATGCGGCAACACTGCGAGCAGCAGCCGGATAACCACTTTTATCAGGCTGCGTTGCTGCTGCTTGAAGCTTCGCAAAGCCATATTCTGCGTTACGCTCTGCTGGCAGAAAAAATGGCGGAAGATTGCCCGGATGCGCAGCGTCGTCAGGAACTGCTCACCATTGCCGCAAACTCTCGCCACAATATGCAGCACAAGCCACAGACCTTCTGGCAAGCGTGCCAGCTGTTCTGGTACATGAATATTATTTTGCAGTATGAGTCCAACGCCAGCTCGCTTTCGCTGGGGCGTTTCGACCAGTATATGCTGCCGTTCTACCAGACCTCACTGACTCAGGGGGACGATCCGGCTTTCTTAAAGGAGATCCTCGAATCATTGTGGGTAAAGTGCAATGACATCGTATTGTTGCGTTCTACCAGTAGCGCGCGTTATTTCGCTGGATTCCCGACGGGATATACCGCGCTGCTCGGCGGATTGACGGAGAACGGACGCAGCGCGGTAAACGTTCTCTCATTCCTCTGCCTTGATGCTTACCAGAGTGTACAACTGCCGCAGCCAAATCTTGGCGTGCGCACCAATGCGTTGATTGATACACCTTTCCTGATGAAGACGGCGGAGACCATTCGTCTTGGCACCGGTATTCCGCAGATCTTTAACGATGAAGTGGTGGTGCCTGCGTTTCTGAACCGTGGCGTATCGCTGGAGGATGCGCGGGATTACGCCGTGGTCGGCTGTGTGGAGCTGTCGATTCCGGGCAGAACTTACGGCTTGCATGACATTGCCATGTTCAACCTGTTGAAAGTGATGGAAATCAGTCTGTATGAGAACGAAGGCAACAGCGCGCTGACGTATGACGGTCTGCTGGCGCATATTCGCGCCAAAATTAGCCACTACATCACGCTAATGGTGGAGGGCAGCAATATCTGCGATATCGGCCATCGTGACTGGGCGCCGGTACCGCTGCTCTCTTCGTTTATCAGCGACTGCCTGGATAAAGGTTGTGATATTACCGACGGCGGTGCACGCTATAACTTCTCTGGCGTGCAAGGTATTGGTATCGCCAACCTGAGTGATTCTTTACATGCGCTTAATGGATTGGTGTTCGAACAGCAGCGCTTAAGTTTTGACGAGCTGCTGTCGGTATTAAAAGACAATTTTGCCACGCCGGAAGGTGAAAAGGTACGCGCCAGGTTGATCAACCGTTTTGAAAAATACGGCAACGATATTGATGATGTGGATAACATCAGCGCTGAACTGCTACGTTTTTACTGTAAAGAGGTAGAAAAATACCAAAATCCGCGCGGTGGGCAGTTTACGCCAGGTTCGTATACCGTTTCTGCTCACGTGCCGCTGGGTTCGGTAGTGGGGGCGACGCCGGATGGCCGTTTCACCGGAGAGCAACTGGCAGACGGTGGCCTGTCGCCGATGCTGGGACAGGATATGCAGGGGCCGACTGCGGTGCTGAAATCGGTCAGTAAGCTGGATAACACATTGCTTTCAAACGGTACCTTGCTGAACGTGAAGTTTACGCCAGCCACCCTTGAAGGAGAGGTGGGATTACGCAAGTTGGCAGATTTCCTGCGTGCGTTTACTCAACTTAAGCTACAGCACATCCAGTTTAACGTGGTGAATGCCGAAACATTGCGCGAGGCACAGCATCGTCCGCAAGATTTTGCCGGGCTGGTGGTGCGCGTGGCGGGTTACAGCGCCTTCTTTGTCGAGCTGTCGAAGGAGATTCAGGATGACATCATTCGCCGCACCGCGCATCAGCTGTGAGGTTGTGGAGCAGTGCGACGATGAAGCCGCACGCATCTTCAACATTCAGCGTTACTCGCTAAATGATGGGCAAGGCATTCGCACAGTCGTCTTTTTTAAAGGCTGTCCGCACACCTGCCCGTGGTGTGCTAACCCCGAATCTCTCTCTCCACGTATTGAAACGGTACGACGAGAGAGTAAATGCCTGCATTGTGCGCCTTGCCTGCGTGATGCTGATGAATGCCCTTCCGGGGCGTTTGAACATATTGGCCGTGATATCACGCTGGATGAGCTGGAACGCGAGGTGCTGAAAGATGAACTCTTTTTTCGCACCTCAGGTGGCGGAGTGACGCTTTCCGGTGGTGAAGTGCTGATGCAAGCGCCCTTTGCCATCCGCTTTTTACAGCGTCTGAAGCGGCTGGGGATTAGGTGCGCTATTGAAACTGCAGGTGACGCCCCGGCCAGCCGCCTGCTTCCGCTGGCAAAAGCATGCGATGAAGTGTTGTTTGATCTCAAAATTATGGATGTGGCGCAGGCGCGCGAGGTGGTCAATATGAACCTGCCGCGCGTGCTTGAAAATTTGCGGCTGTTAGTGAGGGAGGGAATCAATGTGATTCCCCGTTTGCCGTTAATTCCTGGATATACGCTCAATGCGGAAAACCTGCGACAAGCTTTGACGCTGCTGACATCCTTAGGCATAAAACAGGTTCATCTGCTACCGTTTCATCGGTATGGCGAACCGAAATACAGCCTGCTCGGCCTGCCCTGGTCGATGAAAGATGTGCCCGCGCCATCGGCGCAAGAGTTGGCTGCATTGCGTGGGATGGCGGAACGCGCTGGTTTTCAGGTAACCACAGGAGGTTAATATGACAGTCGCACCTGTACGATATCTGGTTGCGGTTACCGCGTGCGTAAGCGGCGTGGCACATACCTATATGGCTGCCGAACGGCTGGAGAAGCTCTGCCAGCAAGAGAAGTGGAGCATTAAGATTGAAACTCAGGGCGCGCTGGGAACCGAAAATCGCTTAACGGAAGAAGATATTAACCGCGCTGATGCGGTGTTGCTCATTACCGATATTGAACTTGCGGGGGCGGAACGCTTTACGCAGAGTCGATACGTGCAGTCGGGCATTAGCGCTTTTCTGCGTGAACCACAACGGGTGATGAGTGCAGTACGAAAGCTGCTGTCAGCGCCGCAGCACACACATCTTACTCTGGAGTAGTTTTTTTCTCCGTCAACTGGCTGTGATACTGCCGACGATACTCTGACGGTGAACGTTCAGTATTCTTGCGAAACAGGCGGCAGAAGTAGTTGCTGTCAACAAATCCACAGGTGTGTGCTACTTCTTTGATCTTCAGCTCGTAACCCTTTAACAGCGTTTTTGCGTGTTCCAGTCGCGTATGATTCAGGTATTCGTTAAAACCGATTGCGCCCGTTTTTTGAAACAGGTGGGAGAGGTAATTGGGTGAAATGTAAAACGCCTGCGCAACGGATTCTCGGGTGAGCGGCGCAGCGTAACGCTCGTCAATATAACCCCGAATGGCTTCGAAAAGGGCCTGGCTGCGTGATGCGGTCTGGATCTGGCTGCCGAGCAGATCGCGACAATGGCTCAGCAAACTCGCAACGATTAACCTGGCCGTTTGCTGTTCTTGCGGCTGCATTTGCATCTCATGGAGCGTTTGCAGCAGAAAAGAACCAATACGTGGCCCGCGCCGTGCGACGTGTTGGCGGGTAAGATTTTGATATTGCTTGCCGTCCCACTGGACGATGCTGAAACCCAGTTGCTGTTTGCCGAACAGAATGCTGAGTGTTGTGACCGGTGTGACCCACTGCGGATAGTTCCAGCCGCCAGCCGGAACGAACAAGACATCGCCGGGGGTAAGCACCTTATCAACGCCAGAATCCGCAAATTCACCTTCCAGCACAATTTCCAGCCGGGGAAAATCGACCTGATACGCCAGTTCCGGTGTTGTGCTAGTGGTGCTGGCAAAATACACCTGGCGCAGCGGTGCGGGGCCGTTAATCAGGCGGGAGAGAAGATGGCTTACGTCGTGATACATGTTAATCCCTTGCAGGCAGCAGACAGGGAAACAGTAACCGCCATCCTAAAAAAAGGCCACTCTTTAAGAGTGGCCGGTGCGAGAGTTACTGATTACCGATCTGATCGCCGTAAGGCAGGGAATCGTAATCTATCAGGGCATTCTTCTTGTACGGATTGCCAATCCAGCGGGTTGTCTCTTTGAACTGCGGGTTGGTAATGGCGCGAGTTGGATCGAAACCATCGTAGGTGAAGCCCGCTAAGTCAGACCAGGTGTGGATAAGCTCAGAGCTGCTGTATTTACGATTCACATCCTGTGAAAAGTCACGTGGATGCGCGGCCTGCCATTTTTCCGAGGTCCACAACAGGAACGGCACCGTATACATATGGCGCGTTGGGCTGTCCTCATTACGACCCTGCGTTTTGTGCGGTGGCGTATCGTAAACCTCTTCACCATGATCGGAGAAGTACAGCAGGAAGCCGTTCGGATCGGTCGCTTTATAGTCTTTGATCAGACTGGCAATAATATGATCATTGTAGACATTCGCGCTGTCGTAATCGTTGTAGGCTTCCAGCTCATCGTTACTCAGGCCAGCGGGAACATTGTCGATATTATTGTCGAACTTACCCTGGCCATCCGGATAGCGGAATTTGTACTTAATATGCGTTCCCAGCAGGTGCACGATGATGAACTTTTTCGGCGCCGGGTCGGCCAGCACTTCTTTAAATGGTGCCAGCACGTTGCTGTCATATTCGCGTGCGCTTTGCGTACGCTGCTGGTTCATATAGAACTGCTTATCCGTCTGCTTAGAGAACACGGTCAGCATGGTGTTGCGGGCCGTCATTGTCTGCTGATTGGTGATCCAGAAGGTTTTATAACCCGCTTGTTTCATCATGTTCATCAGAGACGGCTGAGTCAGATACAGATCCGGGTTCTTCTCGTTAGCGAAGGTCAGCGCCTGCTGCAGGATTTCAATGGTGTACGGACGTGAGGTCACAACATTATTGAACACGGTGAAGTTAGGATCGGATTTATGCAACGCATCCAGTTCTGGCGTCGTTTCACGCGGGTAGCCATACAGGCTCATGCGGCCACGTTGCGTTGACTCGCCAATCACCAGCACTAGCGTACGCGGTGCGTCACCTGAGCTGTCTTTAAAGTTGGCCAGTGGTGGCAGGGCATTGTTCTCATTCAGCAGGCTATTGAGCGAGGTCAACTGCTGACGATATTGATAATACCCGGAGATGAATTGCCACGGCGCGGCGGGCTCCATACGTGAAGCAAGGCCATCCAACGTTTTTTCAAACGGTTTTTGTTTGATGAAGGTGTTCACCGTCATTGGATGCAGAATCAAACCGTATAAAAGCGCAAACGACACCAGGTAGCGCCAGGGCGATGGAATATGTACCGGGCGCAGGCGCGTCCATAGCAGAATTGCTATTGCCGTATAGGCCAGCGCAATTAAGACGATCTTCAGACTGAAGTATTGACTCAGGTACTCGCTGGCTTCGTTCGCATTGGTTTCAAACATCACGTACAGAACGCTTTGCGAGAACTCTTGCCCGTAAATGACGTAATAGCTCAGAGCAGCCAGCGAGGCCGCCCATAGCACTATGCCAATGACGGCAGCAATAATGCGGATACGGTTTGGAAATAAAAATACCGGGATCAACCACAGCGAGCTGAACAGCAGGGAGTCGCGTAGGCCGGTAGATCCGCTATAGCCGCTGAAATAGATAACGGCCTGCAGTAATGAGGAAAAAAACCAAAAATAGAGGAGCGCCCAACCCAGGGCTTTCCAGCTAAACGCGGGTTTAGACTGGAGTTGTAAGGATTGCATAGTATGAGCCTGTCTTTAATTGTAGCGCCAAGAGTAGCGGCTAAACATTAAGAGGAACTGAAGCATCACGATCTCAGGATCGTGTTTCGCTGTTGTAATATTCACGTAGTGAATATGTTCAGGCAGGAATATATTGAAAATGAAATGATTGTAACAGCGGTTTTTACTGTCGCCTTCGTACAGTAGCACGAAGGCGACAGCTGGAGGGGTGTTAGCCTGTATTGCGCATACCGGCGGCAACACCAGCGATAGTCACCATCAGCGCTTGTTCAACGCGTGGATCCGGTTCATGTCCTTGCTCTTCGGCCAGGCGTGAACGGTGTAACAGCTCAGCCTGTAAGACGTTCAGTGGATCGGTATAAATATTTCTTAACTGAATGGACTCGGCAATCCACGGCAGGTCGGCCATCAAATGTGAGTCGTTGGCAATCGCCAGCACGACATCGATATCGGCTTCCAGGCGCTGACGAAGTTCTTCGCCCAGCGGCCACAGCTCTTTTTTGACCAGGCGCTGATCGTAGTATTCTGCCAGCCACAGATCCGCTTTGGCGAAAACCATTTCCAGCATGCCAAGACGCGTGGAGAAGAATGGCCAGTCGCGGCACATTGCTTCGAGTTCGCTTTGCTTACCGTCTTCAACCACTTTTTGCAGCGCGGTACCAGCACCCAGCCATGCCGGGAGCATCAGGCGGTTCTGCGTCCAGGCAAAGATCCACGGAATGGCGCGCAGAGACTCAACCCCGCCGGTTGGGCGACGTTTTGCCGGACGTGAACCGAGCGGCAATTTACCCAGTTCTTGCTCTGGCGTCGCGGAGCGGAAATAAGGAACGAAGTCTTTATTTTCACGCACATATCCACGATAAAGCTCACAGGAGATATCGGAAAGCTCATCCATGATATGACGCCAGTTATCTTTCGGCTCTGGCGGCGGTAACAGGTTGGCCTCCAGAATTGCTGCGGTATACAGCGACAGGCTGCTGATGGTCACTTCCGGCAGGCCGTACTTAAAGCGGATCATCTCACCTTGTTCTGTCACGCGCAGGCCGCCTTTCAGGCTGCCTGGCGGTTGGGAGAGCAGTGCTGCATGGGCAGGTGCGCCGCCGCGACCAATGGACCCGCCGCGACCGTGGAACAGCGTCAGTTCGATACCGGCTTTTTCGCAGGTTTTGATCAGCGCATCCTGGGCCTGATATTGTGCCCAGGAGGCGGCCATCACGCCCGCATCTTTTGCGGAGTCAGAGTAGCCAATCATGACCATCTGTTTGCCCTGAATAAAGCCGCGATACCAGTCGATATTCAGGAGCTGGGACATGACGTCATCGGCATTGTTGAGGTCGTCCAGCGTTTCAAACAGCGGTGCGACCGGCATAGCAAAACCGATACCGGCTTCTTTCAGTAACAAGTGTACGGCCAACACATCTGATGGCGTTTTCGCCATCGAGATAACATAGGCGGCAATGGAACCGTACGGTGCTTCGGCAATAACCTGGCAGGTGTCCAGCACTTCACGGGTGTCGTTGCTTGGTTCCCAGTGACGCGGCAGCAGCGGACGTTTGGAATTCAGTTCGCGGATCAGGAAAGCTTGTTTATCGGCTTCTGACCAGTTTTCGTAGTCGCCAATGCCCAGATAACGGGTCAGTTCGCCCAGAGCTTCAGTATGACGGGTGCTTTCCTGACGAATATCGATACGTACCAGCGGTACGCCGAAACATTTCACGCGCCTCAGGGTGTCGAGCAGTTCGCCATTGGCGATGATACCCATGCCACAAGCTTGCAGAGACTGGTAACACGCATACAGCGGGTCCCAAAGTTGTTCGTTTTGGGTAAGAAGGCCCGCAGGCTTCGGCAATTTCTCGCCTTTCAGACGGGCTTCCAGCCAGGCCTGGGTTGCCATCAGACGTGAACGCAACGTTTTCATCAGATAACGGTAAGGTTCCGCCGCACCTTCTTCGCCCACCAGCGCCAGCAGTTCCGGTGTGGCATCTACCATCGACAGTTCAGAAATCAAAAACTGGATGTCTTTCAGGAACAGATCGGTGGCTTTCCAACGACTGAGCAGCAGCACGTGGCGGGTGATATCCGCCGTTACGTTCGGGTTGCCGTCACGGTCACCGCCCATCCAGGAGGTAAAGCGAACCGGGACAAAATCAACCGGCAGCTTATAACCCAGGTGCTCTTCCAACTGTTCGTTCAGTTCGCGCAGATAGTTCGGCACGCCTTCCCACAGGCTGTTTTCAACCACCGCGAAGCCCCATTTGGCTTCATCAACCGGGCTTGGACGCAGTTTACGAATTTCATCCGTATGCCAGGACTGGGCAATCAGCTGGCGCAGACGGCGCATCAGCTGGTGGCGTTCGTAATCGACGAGGTCTTTGTTATCAAGCTGTTTGAGGCAGGCGTTTACCTCGCCCATTTTATGGATCAACGTGCGGCGGGTGATCTCGGTCGGGTGGGCGGTGAGTACCAGTTCCAGCGAGAGAGACTCCACGGCTTTCTTGATGGTGGCTTCATCGAGGTTGGGCTGGTCTTTCAATTTACGCAGGGTGCGAGCAATCACTTCCGGGTTGCTGGCGGCTTCGCCTTTTGGCGAAATGCTGTGGTGCTGCTCGGCAGTGTTGGCCAGGTTCAGAAACTGGCTAAACGCGCGGGCAACCGGCAGCAGCTCGTCGTTAGACAGGTTTTGCAGCGTAGTGAGCAATTCCTGGCGATTGACTTCATTGCCAGCGCGGGATGACTTGGACAACTTACGGATTGTTTCTACGCGGTCGAGAATGTTCTCTCCCAGCGCGTCCTTGATGGTCTCTCCCAGCACTTTGCCGAGCATACTGACATTACTACGCAACGCGGAATATTGTTCGTTCATTAACCCAGACACCCCATTTTGAAATTATTAGCCCTGTATTTTTCGGACTTAACTTTTTAGCCGTCTTTTATAAAGCCACGTAAAACTCGTGGCGTCAATTGCTGCGAAATCGGTTCAGCAAACGAAAAAATGGCGGCAATTTACGTTATTTAATTCACATCGAATCAAATAAGCGTTGCTTATGGAAATGTTAATAAATTACCTCGCTTACCACTAAAGGGTTAGCGAGGCGATAAGCGGTTAATGCCAGCAGAAGTGGTGCACTACCTGGGTAATTAACTCCCGCGTCGGCTTGATAAAACGCGTTTCCAGATACTCATCCGGCTGATGCGCCTGATTAATGGAGCCAGGACCCAACACCAGCGTTGGGCAAAGCGTCTGGATAAACGGCGCTTCGGTGCAGTAGTTCACCACTTCCGTTTGCGCGCCCAGCAGTTTCTCAACCACTTGTACCAGTTGATGGTCAGGTGGGCACTCATAGCCTGGAATGGGCGGATGCAGTTCCGACACCGTCAGGCGACCCGGCCAGCGCTCGCTGACCGGGGCCAGCGCATCGTTAAGTAAGCCACTGAGATCGTTGAGCGTCATGCCGGGGAGGGGGCGAATATCCATATGCAGTTCGCAGCAGGCGCAGATGCGGTTGGCAGCATCGCCACCGTGGATGTGACCCAAATTTAACGTCGGATACGGGACGGTAAACGCATCATGGTGATAACGCTCTTTCAGGTCGTCGCGCAAAGTCATGATATGGCCAATGGCATCATGCATCAGCTCAATCGCATTGACGCCACGCGCCGGATCGCTTGAGTGGCCCGATTGCCCCAAAATGCGAATCGCATTAGAGATATGACCTTTGTGCGCGCGGACCGGTTGCAGGGAGGTGGGTTCACCGATGATCGCACAGTCCGGTCGCAGAGCGGTGGTTTCAGAGAAGTAGCGTGCACCCGCCATGCTGGTTTCTTCGTCGGCAGTGGCCAGAATGTACAGGGGTTTTTTCAACTTCGTGACATCGACGTCGCGCAGCGCATCGAGGATAAAGGCGAAGAAGCCTTTCATATCCGCCGTACCCAGACCGTAGAGCTTATTGTCATGCTCGGTGAGAGTGAACGGATCGCGCGTCCAGCGTCCGTCATCAAACGGGACGGTATCGGTATGGCCCGCCAACAACAGACCGCCAGCCCCTTGCCCGATGCTCGCCAGCATATTGAATTTATTTCGCGTATCGGGAACCGGCTGGACCTCTACATTGAAGCCTAAATCTTTAAACCAGCCCGCAAGCAGAGTGATTAAACCTGCATTGCTTTGATCGAGTGCTTCTTCGGTGGCGCTAATCGACGGTGTGGCAATCAGAGCGCGGTAAATCTCGATAAATGGCGGTAAATTGTTTTTCATTGTTGACACACCTCGGGTCATGATAGTATCAATATTCATGCAATATTTGTGAATAAAAATACATTAACGTTAAGCATAATAAAACCCACCAAGTGTAAGGTGAGGTGATAAAGGCTTATACCTGGCAACAGAATCTAAGAAGGTGAGCAGCCCCGATGTTGAATACGCTGATTGTGGGCGCCAGTGGTTATGCCGGCGCAGAGCTTGTGACCTATGTAAATCGCCATCCTGATATGAACATAACCGCTTTGACCGTCTCAGCGCAAAGCAATGATGCAGGAAAATTAATCTCCGATTTGCATCCGCAGTTGAAAGGCATTGTCGATTTACCGTTGCAGCCAATGTCAGATATCAGCGAGTTTAGCGCAGGGGTGGACATTGTGTTCCTCGCAACGGCTCATGAGGTGAGTCATGACCTGGCCCCGCAGTTCCTGCAGGCTGGATGCGTGGTGTTTGACCTTTCGGGCGCGTTTCGCGTAAACGACGGCGCGTTCTATGAAAAATATTACGGCTTTCCCCATCAGCACCCTGACCTGCTGGAGCAGGCCGTTTATGGGCTGGCGGAGTGGAGCGAAGACCAACTAAAAGACGCGAATCTGATTGCCGTACCAGGTTGTTACCCAACAGCGGCGCAGCTTTCGCTTAAACCGCTGATTGATGCCGGGCTGCTGGATCTCAGCCAGTGGCCGGTGATCAACGCCACCAGCGGCGTGAGCGGCGCGGGGCGTAAGGCGGCTATTTCCAACAGCTTTTGTGAGGTGAGCCTACAGCCGTATGGCGTGTTTACCCATCGTCATCAGCCGGAAATCGCGATTCACCTTGGTGCGGAAGTGATCTTCACCCCGCATCTGGGTAACTTCCCCCGCGGCATCCTGGAAACTATCACCTGCCGTTTGCAAACGGGCGTAACCCATGCGCAAGTGGCCCAGACGTTGCAACAGGCGTATGGCGATAAGCCACTGGTGCGTTTGTATGACAAAGGCGTTCCAGCGCTGAAGAACGTGGTTGGCTTACCGTTCTGTGATATCGGGTTCGCTGTACAGGGTGAGCACCTGATCGTGGTGGCAACTGAAGATAACTTATTGAAAGGCGCGGCAGCACAGGCGATGCAGTGCGCAAATATTCGTTTTGGCTTTGCCCAAACGCAGTCTCTTATGTAAAGGTGCAACAATGAATCCATTAATTATCAAGCTGGGCGGCGTTTTACTGGATAGCGAAGAGGCGCTGGAGCGTCTGTTTACCGCATTGGTGAATTATCGTGAGTCGCATCAGCGTCCACTGGTCATTGTGCACGGTGGCGGCTGCGTGGTTGATGAGCTGATGAAGCAGCTCAATCTGCCGGTAAAAAAGAAAAATGGCCTGCGCGTCACGCCAGCCGATCAAATTGACATTATTACCGGCGCCCTGGCGGGAACAGCGAATAAAACCTTACTGGCCTGGGCAAAAAAACATCACATCGCGTCTGTGGGTCTGTATCTTGGCGATGGTGACAGCGTAAAGGTGACGCCGCTCGATAAAGAGCTGGGTCATGTTGGACTGGCGCAGCCGGGTTCGCCTAAGCTGATTAACACGCTGCTGGAAGGTGGTTTTCTGCCGGTAGTGAGCTCCATTGGCGTTACTGAAGACGGACTACTGATGAATGTTAATGCCGATCAGGCGGCAACGGCGCTGGCAGCAACGTTGGGGGCGGATCTGATCCTGCTCTCTGACGTAAGTGGTATTCTGGATGGTAAAGGTCAGCGTATTGCTGAAATGACCGCCGTCAAAGCGGAACAACTGATTGAACAAGGTATTATTACTGATGGCATGATCGTGAAGGTCAATGCGGCACTGGATGCTGCGCGTACGCTGGGCCGTCCGGTGGATATCGCCTCCTGGCGTCATGCCGATCAACTTCCGGCGCTGTTTAACGGCACGCCAATTGGTACGCGGATTTTAGCGTAAGATTTTATTGAATGACTGTAGGCCGGGTAAGCGCAGCGCTACCCGGCGGAACTAATGAATAAAGGAACGATGTTATGGCACTTTGGGGTGGGCGTTTTACACAGGCAGCAGATCAGCGGTTCAAACAGTTCAACGACTCGTTGCGTTTTGACTACCGCCTGGCAGAACAGGATATTGTCGGCTCTGTGGCCTGGTCCAAAGCGTTGGTAACAGTTGGCGTACTGACCGCCGATGAGCAGCTTCAGCTGGAAGAGGCGCTGAATACTCTGCTGGAAGAGGTTAGGGCGAATCCGCAGCAGATCCTGCAAAGCGATGCCGAAGATATTCATAGCTGGGTAGAAGGAAAGCTGATCGATAAAGTCGGCCAGCTTGGCAAAAAACTGCATACCGGACGTAGCCGTAACGACCAGGTCGCGACCGATCTTAAACTGTGGTGTAAAGATACGGTTATTGAATTGCTGTCGGCCAATCGTCAGTTGCAAATTGCGTTGGTGGTGACGGCAGAGAATAACCAGGACGCGGTTATGCCGGGTTACACCCACCTGCAACGTGCGCAACCTGTGACGTTTGCCCACTGGTGCCTGGCCTATGTTGAAATGCTGGCGCGTGACGAGAGCCGTCTGCAGGACACACTCAAACGCTTAGACGTTAGCCCGTTAGGCTGTGGCGCGCTGGCGGGTACGGCATATGAAATCGATCGCGAGCAGTTGGCCGGTTGGCTGGGTTTTGCCTCGGCGACGCGCAACAGTTTGGATAGCGTTTCTGACCGTGATCACGTGCTGGAGCTACTCTCCGACGCCTCTATCGGTATGGTGCATCTGTCACGTTTTGCTGAAGACCTTATTTTCTTTAATACCGGGGAAGCGGGCTTTGTTGAGCTGTCCGATCGTGTGACTTCGGGCTCATCTCTGATGCCGCAGAAGAAAAACCCGGATGCACTGGAGCTGATCCGCGGTAAATGCGGTCGTGTGCAGGGGGCGCTGACCGGCATGATGATGACGTTAAAAGGCCTCCCGCTGGCATACAACAAAGATATGCAGGAAGACAAAGAAGGGGTGTTTGACGCGCTCGACACCTGGCTGGATTGCCTGCATATGGCCGCGCTGGTGCTGGATGGCATTCAGGTGAAACGTCCGCGTTGTCAGGAGGCTGCGCAGCAGGGCTATGCTAACGCCACTGAACTGGCGGATTATCTGGTGGCAAAAGGTGTTCCGTTCCGCGAAGCGCACCATATTGTGGGTGAAACGGTAGTTGAGGCGATTCGGCAGGGCAAACCGCTGGAAGCTCTGTCGCTTGCCGATTTACAACGGTTCAGCCAGGTCATTGGCGATGACGTTTACCCGATCCTCTCGTTGCAATCTTGCTTAGACAAACGTGCGGCGAAAGGCGGCGTTTCGCCCCTGCAGGTTGCGCAGGCGATCGACTATGCGAAGGCGCGTCTGGCGTAAATTGATGGGTAATGATTCGAGCCTGGCGCTACGCCGGGCTTTTTTATGCAAAAAAAATGCGGACACAAGGTCCGCAAAAGTTCACGTTGGCTTTAGTTATTTCGAGTATGAGAACGGACAGTAGCTTCAAGGGTTAAAGGGGTACCGTTCCGTTTCTGTGGTGCATTATTAAACAGAAAGCTTGATAGGGATAATCGTTCGTTGCTATGCTACCTATCGCTACGAACTATCGTGGCGATGGAGGATGAATAATGAATATTCGTGATCTTGAATACCTGGTGGCACTCGCCGAACATCGTCACTTCCGACGAGCGGCAGACTCCTGTCACGTAAGCCAACCAACGCTGAGCGGCCAGATCCGTAAGCTGGAAGATGAGCTTGGCGTTATGTTGCTGGAGCGTACAAGTCGCAAGGTGCTGTTCACTCAGGCAGGTTTACTGCTGGTGGATCAGGCGCGTACCGTGCTGCGCGAGGTCAAAGTGCTCAAGGAGATGGCAAGCCAACAAGGCGAGACAATGTCTGGCCCGCTGCATATTGGTTTGATCCCAACGGTGGGGCCATACCTGCTGCCGCATATTATTCCTATGTTGCACCAGACCTTCCCAAAACTGGAAATGTATCTCCATGAGGCGCAGACGCATCAACTGCTGGCGCAACTGGACAGCGGTAAGCTCGACTGCGTCATTCTGGCGCTGGTGAAAGAGAGTGAAGCGTTCATCGAAGTGCCGTTATTTGATGAGCCTATGTTGCTGGCGATCTATGAAGATCACCCATGGGCAAACCGGGATTGTGTGCCGATGTCCGATCTGGCGGGTGAAAAACTGCTGATGCTGGAGGATGGTCACTGCCTGCGCGATCAGGCGATGGGCTTCTGCTTTGAAGCGGGCGCTGATGAGGATACCCATTTTCGGGCAACCAGTCTGGAAACACTACGCAACATGGTGGCGGCAGGCAGCGGTATTACTTTATTGCCTGCGCTGGCTGTTCCGTCTGAGCGTAAGCGTGATGGTGTTGTTTATCTGCCCTGCATCAAGCCTGAACCACGCCGGACGATTGGCCTGGTGTATCGTCCAGGTTCGCCGCTGCGCAGTCGTTATGAACAGCTGGCAGAGGCCATCCGTGGATCAATGGATGGCCATTTCGACAGTGCGTTAAAACAGGCGGTTTAAGCCATTTAGCGCCGCTACCCGATAGGCTTCCGCCATCGTTGGGTAGTTAAAGGTGGTGTTAACGAAGTACTCGATGGTGTTACCACCACCTTTTTGCTCCATAATCGCCTGACCGATATGAATAATTTCGGCCGCGCGTTCCCCAAAGCAGTGGATCCCCAGAATCTCTTTAGTTTCACGATGGAACAGAATCTTCAGCGTTCCGACGCTCATACCGACGATTTGTGCCCGTGCCAGGTGTTTAAACTGGGCGCGACCGACCTCGTAGGGAACTTTCATTGCCGTGAGCTGCTGTTCCGTTTTACCGACGGAGCTGATTTCCGGAATGGTATAAATCCCGGTCGGGATATCTTCGATCAGATGCGCAGTCGCTTCGCCTTTTACCAACGCCTGGGCGGCAATGCGTCCCTGATCGTAGGCTGCTGATGCCAGGCTCGGATAGCCGATCACATCGCCAACGGCATAGACGTGCGGTAACGCTGTCTGGTACATGCTGTTGACCTTCAGCTGTCCGCGGCTGTCAGTTTTCAGACCAATATTTTCCAGCGCCAGCGAATCGGTATTACCGGTGCGACCATTGGCGTACAACAGGCAGTCGGCCTTCAGTTTTTTACCGGATTTCAGATGCATGATGACGCCATCATCGCAGCCTTCAATCTTCTCGTACTCTTCGTTGTGGCGAATGACGACACCGCTATTCCAGAAGTGATAAGAGAGCGAGTCGGACATCTCTTGATCGAGGAACGCCAGCAGACGATCGCGAGTGTTGATTAAATCGACTTTGACGTCCATTCCACGAAAAATCGATGCATATTCGCAGCCAATGACCCCTGCGCCATAAATCAAAACGTGGCGGGGTTCGTGGTGCAGGCTCAGGATCGAGTCGCTGTCATACACCCGGGGATGCGAAAAGTCGACGTCTACAGGGTGATAGGGGCGTGAACCGCAGGCGATAACGAACTTATCCGCGGTCAGCGTTTCCACCGTGCCGTCGTGGCATTCCAGAGCGAGCGTGTGTTCATCAACAAAACGGGCATTGCCCTGCAAAATTTCGCAGTGGTTACGCTCGTAAAATCCTTGCCGCATACGTGTCTGCTGATTTATGACGTTATCAGCGTGGTTGAGAATATCGGCGAAAGAAGAACGAAGGAGTCGGGAGTGGTCGCTGTAAAGTGGGTTCTGATTGAATTCAATGATACGGCTGACGGCGTGGCGGAGAGCTTTCGACGGGATGGTGCCCCAGTGGGTACAGCCTCCACCGACGTTATGATAGCGCTCAATCACCGCGACGCGCGCTCCTTGCTTAACCAGACCCATCGCAGCGCCTTCGCCGCCGGGACCGGAACCTATTACTATTGCATCGTAATCGTAGGAATGTGACATGGTCAGGCTTACCTGTTCTTATACATAAAAGCAACAGAATAGTAACATCGTTGTCAGGATAACCCAATTATCGTTGTGCTTTTTTGCGAAGTCGAAGCACAAACTGCGCGTAAACAATCATTCACAAAGCCATGCCAACCGCCTAATCTCTGGTATAGTGCCAGCAAGGTATGTGGAAGGATTCAGACATCGTGATGGGCGTTAGAGCGCAACAAAAAGAAAAAACCCGGCGTTCGCTGGTAGAAGCCGCATTTAGTCAACTCAGCGCTGAGCGTAGTTTTGCCAGCCTCAGTTTACGCGAAGTCGCTCGTGAAGCGGGCATTGCGCCAACCTCGTTTTATCGCCATTTCCGCGATGTGGATGAACTCGGCCTGACGATGGTGGACGAGAGTGGTCTGATGCTGCGCCAGTTGATGCGTCAGGCGCGTCAGCGTATTGCTAAGGGTGGGAGTGTGATCCGCACCTCGGTCTCAACATTTATGGAGTTCATTGGCAACAATCCCAACGCCTTCCGTTTATTATTGCGCGAGCGTTCGGGGACTTCCGCAGCGTTTCGTGCTGCGGTCGCACGTGAAATTCAGCACTTCATTGCGGAACTTGCGGACTATCTGGAACTCGAAAACCATATGCCTCGTGCGTTTACTGAAGCGCAAGCCGAAGCCATGGTAACCATTGTGTTCAGCGCCGGGGCAGAAGCACTGGATGTTGGCGCTGAACAGCGTCGGCAGCTGGAAGAGCGGCTGGTACTGCAATTGCGCATGATCGCGAAAGGCGCATTCTATTGGTACCGCCGTGAACAAGAAAAGATGACGCACCACTCCGAGTAACGAGAAGGACAAGCAATGAAACAGTCAGGTCAAGATAAAGGTACGCTGCTGCTGGCGCTGGTTGCTGGCTTATCGATCAATGGCACATTTGCGGCGCTGTTTAGCTCCATTGTGCCATTCTCAGTATTCCCGATTATTTCGCTGGTGCTGACGGTTTATTGTCTGCATCAGCGCTATCAGAACCGCACCATGCCTGTGGGACTACCGGGCCTGGCTGCCGCCTGTTTTATTCTCGGTGTTCTGTTGTACAGCACCGTGGTACGCGCTGAATACCCGGATATTGGTTCTAACTTCTTCCCGGCGGTACTGTCGGTGATTCTGGTGTTCTGGATCGGTTTTAAAGTGCGTAACCGTAAACAGGAAATTGTGGAGTAATCTTTGTCGGCCGGGCAAGCGAAGCGCTCCCGGCCAGGTCATCACTTATTTTGCGGTCAGTAACACGCCGCACTCCATATGGTGCGTATACGGGAACTGATCAAACAGAGCCAGACGTGAAACATTGTGCGTCTGGCTTAACGTTTCCAGGTTCTTACATAATGTCTCCGGATTGCAGGATATATACAGAATACGCGGATACGCCTGCACCATTTTCTCTGTTTCGCTGTCCAGACCGCTGCGCGGTGGGTCCACGAAAATGGTTTCACATTGGTAACTCTTCAGATCGATTCCCTGCAAACGGTTGAACTCGCGTACCCCGTTCATCGCCTGAGTAAACTCTTCGGCCGCCATGCGAATAATTTGTACATTATCAATGTGGTTAGCCGCGATGTTGTACTGCGCAGCAGCCACGGACGGTTTGGCGATTTCGGTGGCCAGTACACGGTTGAAGTTTTGCGCCAGGGCTAACGAGAAGTTGCCATTGCCGCAGTACAGCTCAAGCAGATCGCCTTTTGACCCTTTGGTGACATCAATTGCCCATTCCAGCATCTGGATATTCATGGCGGCATTCGGCTGGGTAAAACTGTTCTCAACCTGGCGGTAGATAATCTCTTTACCTGCTACCGGCAAGCGTTCGTCAATGTAGTCCTGGTCCAGCTCAATTTTGGTTTTGGTTGCCCGACCAATCAGATGGACGTTCAGGTTTTGCGCCCGCAGCGCATCTCGCAGCGCTTCGGCTTCCTGACGCCATTCATCATCTAATTTTTTATGGTACAGCATCGATACCACCGCCTGATCGCTCAGGGTTGTGAGGTAATCAATCTGAAACAGTTTGTGGCGCAGGACGTGGTTGTTGCGAACGCCGTCGATCATTGCCGTCATCAGCGTGTTGATGAGCTCGCTGGCAGCCGGGAAGCTGTCGACGCGAATACGGCTTTTGGTCTGGCTGTCGAACATGATGTGGTACAGGTCATCACCGTCATGCCACAGGCGGAATTCGGCGCGCATACGGTAATGGCTGACCGGTGAGCGAAACACTTCCGGAGCCTGTGCATAAAATGGCGTCATTAAGCTCTGCAGGCGCACTACTTTTTCAGCTAACTGGGCGTCGTACTGTTCTGTCGGAAGGTGTTCGGGGGTCATGATGCGTCCTGAAAAATAAAAGTACGCGGGGATTGTAGGGATTGCTCAACAGATGTCCAGTCATTGATGATTTCCGATAATGTGATATGCGGTCTGGACACCAGGTTGTAACAAACTGTAGCATCCGTTTTCCGGTCCTGTGAGTTAAAAGGGAATCCAGTGTAAATCTGGAGCTGACGCGCAGCGGTAAGGAAGGTAAGAGATGAGCGCACCTGGTGCAGACACTGCGGCTTGCCGCGGGAAGTCATCGTCTCTTTATGTCGCCTCCAAGCCCGAAGACCTGCCGGCTAACGTCGCATCTGGTCTTCATCATCGCGTACTATCGGTGGGACCTGCGGCATCCTTCTTAAATTGTGGATGCTTTACAATGATCAAAAAATCATTGCTGTGCACGGCGTTGTCCGTCACGGCATTTTCTGGTTGGGCACAGGACACTCGCCCGGATACTCTCGTCGTCACTGCCAACCGTTTTCAGCAGCCTGTTAATACTGTTCTTGCCCCCACCGATGTGGTCACGCGTGAAGATATTCAACGCTGGCAGTCAAAAGATCTGAACGATGTCATGCGTCGATTGCCAGGCGTAGATATCTCCCAGAGCGGCGGTATGGGTAAAAGTTCCTCTCTGTATGTTCGCGGCACTGAATCTCGTCACGTTCTGGTATTGATTGATGGTGTGCCGATGGCACGTGCCGGCATCGGCAATGCGATCGACATTGGCCAGATTCCGGTATCGTTGGTGCAGCGTGTTGAATACATTCGCGGACCCCGTTCAGCAGTGTACGGCTCTGGTGCGATCGGTGGTGTGGTTAACATCATTACGATGAGTGACGAAGAGAAATCGCAGATCAACGCGGGTATGGGGACTGATGGTTATCAAACCTATGACGGCTCGGTTAATAAGCGGTTTGGTGACACGATGGTGACGGCGGCTGGTGCTTACCAGACGACGAAAGGTTTTAACATTCAACCCGACTCACCCTACAGCGGTGACAGCGACCGCGATGGTTATCGCAATAAGCTGTTCTGGGGCGGCGTTCAACACAAGTTTAGCGATAACGTCTCCGGCTTCTTCCGTGGTTATGGATATACCGCTAATAGTGATTATGACCAGGGTTCGTGGGGTAATCCTGGAGGGAATGACGAAGCCCAGAATTACACGCAGTCCTGGGATTCAGGTCTTCGTTACAGCTCTGGTATCTACTCCTCCCAACTTATTGCTAACTACCAGCATCTCAAAGATTACAACTATAGCAACGAACTCGGCCGTTATGCGGGAGACGCTACGCTGGATAATATGGAACAACGCTATATTCAGTGGGGAAATAACGTTGCGGTTGGGCATGGGGCAATTAGCGGCGGTGTCGACTGGAAACAAGAGAAGCTGACATCCAGCAGTACGACGAAATCAGATGCTTATAAACGTGATACAACGGGACTTTATCTGACCGGGCAGCAACAAATTGAGAGCGTCACGCTGGAAGCCTCGGGCCGTGAAGATCATGACGAACAATTCGGCTGGCATGGTACCTGGCAGACCGCAGCTGGCTGGGAGTTTGTTGATGGTTATCGTGCAACGCTCTCTTACGGTACTGGTTTCCTGGCGCCCTCGCTGGGTCAGCAATACGGGGCGACGCGCTTTGCCTCATCCTATGGGCCGGGTATCGCTGCCAACCCGAATCTGAAACCGGAAGAATCTAAACAGTGGGAAGCAGGTATTGATGGATTGACAGGGCCGCTTAATTGGCGTCTTTCCGCATACCACTATGAAATTCAAAACCTGATCGACTACAAGAATAATCAGTACGTCAACGTTAAATCAGCCACGATTAAAGGGCTGGAATGGACCGGAAACTTTACGACAGGCCCCGTAGAACATAATCTGACGCTACAATACGTTGACCCGCGTGATGATGACACAAACAAGGTGCTCTATCGCCGTGCAAAACAGCAGGTTAAGTATGAGTTAACCGGACAGGTCCAGGATTTGGGCTGGAACGTTGCGTATCAATATATAGGTAAACGTTACGATAATGATTTCGACAATAATCGTGATGTTAAATTGGGCGGCGTCAGCTTATGGGATATCGGATTATCATATCCAATCACCTCACAGCTGACAGTTCGTGGTAAAATCGCCAACCTGTTCGATAAAGATTACGAGACAGTTTATGGCTACGCAACTGCAGGACGGGAATACACCTTGTCTGGCAGCTACACCTTCTGATCCACGTCCCACCGTGCTGGTGTTTGATTCCGGCGTCGGTGGGTTGTCGGTCTATGACGAGATCCGGCGTCTTCTCCCGGATCTCCACTATATCTACGCTTTTGATAACGTCGCCTTTCCTTATGGAGAGAAGAGCGAGGCGTTTATCGTTGAGCGCGTTGTTGAGATTGTGACTGCGGTCCAGCAGCGCTATCCCCTCTCTCTTGCGGTTATCGCGTGTAATACGGCAAGCACGGTGTCGCTCCCTGCGTTACGGGAGAAATTTGCTTTTCCGGTAGTTGGCGTGGTGCCTGCGATTAAACCGGCGGCGCGACTCACGGCGAATGGCGTGGTGGGGTTGCTGGCTACGCGTGCAACGGTGAAACGTTCATATACTCATGAGTTGATTGCGCGGTTTGCAAACGAATGTCAGATAGCGATGCTGGGTTCTGCCGAGCTGGTGGAACTGGCTGAAGCGAAGCTGCACGGTGAAACAGTTTCTCTGGAAGAGCTGCGCCGCATTCTGCGTCCGTGGCTGCGGATGTCGGAACCCCCTGACACAGTGGTGCTCGGGTGTACTCATTTCCCTCTATTACAGGAAGAGCTTTTACAGGTTCTGCCCGAGGGGACGCGGCTGGTTGATTCTGGTGCTGCGATTGCGCGTCGCACGGCCTGGTTATTAGAACATGAAGCACCAGATGCAAAATCATCCGACGAGAATGTCGCATTCTGTATGGCAATGACGACAGAAGCTGAACAACTATTGCCCGTACTGCAGCGTTATGGCTTTAAGACGCTCGAAAAACTGGCAGTTTAGGTAGTTTTGATGAAAAAATACGCGTTCGGAAAGTTATTTTAAATTTCCCCTTGTCAGCCTGAAATAACTCCCTATAATGCGCCTCCACTGACACGGAACAACGGATTACAAGCCGCCGGGTCAGCGGGGTTCCACTGAGAACTTCGTAGAGAAAAGCAAAAATAAATGCTTGACTCTGAATGAGGAAAACGTAATATACGGGACCTCGCGACAGAGCGCTAAAGCGCGTCGCAACTGCTCTTTAACAATTTATCAGACAATCTGTGTGGGCACTCGAAGATACGGATTCTTAACGTCGCAAGACGAAAAATGAATACCAAGTCTCTGAGTGAACATACGTAATTCATTACGAAGTTTAATTCACGAGCATCAAACTTAAATTGAAGAGTTTGATCATGGCTCAGATTGAACGCTGGCGGCAGGCCTAACACATGCAAGTCGAACGGTAGCACAGAGGAGCTTGCTCCTTGGGTGACGAGTGGCGGACGGGTGAGTAATGTCTGGGAAACTGCCCGATGGAGGGGGATAACTACTGGAAACGGTAGCTAATACCGCATAACGTCGCAAGACCAAAGAGGGGGACCTTCGGGCCTCTTGCCATCGGATGTGCCCAGATGGGATTAGCTAGTAGGTGGGGTAACGGCTCACCTAGGCGACGATCCCTAGCTGGTCTGAGAGGATGACCAGCCACACTGGAACTGAGACACGGTCCAGACTCCTACGGGAGGCAGCAGTGGGGA
>NZ_JAOWID010000023.1:0-348156 GCF_030332285.1 Citrobacter sp. Cu096 | reverse complement strand
TGACCCATTGGGTATCTTCTGGTGGAGATAATGTCCGGTTCCGCTCTGAAACACAACCCGATAAGATTACCAGTGGAGCGAAAAATAAATATTTCTATATCATCTACCAATCCCTCGACAAAGTTTTAATCCATAAACAGATAGTTAACTTAAAACGGTTGAAATGAAAAAAGAGAACTATACTTATGACAATATAATCGATTTATCTGTCCTTCATCATTTTATAAATTGCTTCAATACGTCAATGTCAGGGAAGGTCTCTGTTTTCGGAACAGTCGTACCGTCAGGATAAATCAACGTCCCGTAAACTCCTTTCTCTTTCTTTTTCGGGCCTATGCTCCGGACTAATTTATCTGAATGTAACAGGGGATAAAATATAATAGAATTGATATTTAATGCGGAGTACCGCTCGTTCATTTCGCCATCATATATCCATATGTTTTTTTCATAACCACCAATAAAACCCTCACTTAAATATGGAAAATAATCTTTTGAAATTAAACCATCGCTGTTGATTCTTTGATGACCACCACCTTGATTCACCGCAAGGTAATCAAATGCCAGCCTGATGCGTTTTAACACCGACTCCGTACCCTGGCCAAACTGTACGGTATTTTTGTATTGCAACCGTATATCAGCCACAGACAGGTGCCATTGACAACGCCCCCCGCCTTGCCGGGCAAGTTTCACATCAAAGAAATTCTCTGTACTATCTTTTGGGGATAACGGAAATTCCATTGAGTTATACCCGGGAACTTCATAAGCTTCTCCGGATGAATTATGTCGGGTGCGTTTACATATTTCTGAACGATAAATTACCTTCAATGGGAGCACGAGCAGTTCGGCAGGTATTTTTACGCCCACTGTAACCCATTGGGTATCTTCTGGTGGAGATAATGTCCGGTTCCGCTCTGAAACGCAACCCGATAAGATAATCACCAAGGTTAAAATAAAATATTTCTCAATCATAGTTCAAACTCCTCAAGGTTAAGTGGTTTTATATATTCCAGAGCTTCATTTCCTCCCTTAACCCCACGCGTCATATCCAGCGTCGATGCGACTACATCATGAATTTCAATGAAAGCACTATTTCTTGTAAACTCTTCCACTGGGGAACTATTTTCATACGTTTTCATTTGCTTTAAAAATCTCTCTCTTTTTATTTTCCTCATCATGATCAACGTTGGCTGAGTACATTCTTTAAGTTGGTTATTAAGATAACTCAAATATTGATCTGGCATGGAATGTCTGCCAAGGTTCGTTGCATGATCTAAATCAGGGTTAGTATAGGGAGGAAACCAGTCTTCTTTATCTATCTTTGTTAATAACTGCGTAAATCTTTTTTGTGCTTCATTCGCCTTTTGGCTGGCCTCTAAAATAAGTTCAAGAACCAAATACAATCTGGTCTGAACAGGAAGTCGTTTACGGATCCTGCGGCATGAAGAAGGGTTGTTGGGTACTTTACACTCCTTCCATTCCGTCGTTTGGGTGGTGTTAAAAAATACGGCAATACTTCCATGATGCCAAAAACATTCCCAAAACTTCAACCCTAGCGCTTGAGGCATGAGTTCTATTACCGACCAGAAAAAACCCAGCGTGCCACCTACCGGCCCCCATAAGTCATAAAACCAGTCTCCAGCATCCGGTCCACGGCTTCCGCCTGCATCTCTGCGGTTATCAGAACCCCTTTCCCGCCGCGTACCGCCACCCAGTCATCCGTGCGCAACTCGGCCCCCTCGCCCCGCAGCGCACGCTGTGCATCCACGTTATGCCCCAGGTTCAGTTGCGTCTTACCGCCGTACTCGGTACTGAGCTTGACGTGCTCCTCGCCCCGTTTGTCTTCCATGCGCAGTTTGTTGTTCGCGGGCGTGCGGATGACGTTGCGGGTGTGGTTTGCCTGTGTCACGTGGTCCGGATGCCGGGAGTCGTGCAGCGCGTGGGCGATATAGGGCCGGTCCGGGTCACCTTCATGGAACGCCACCGCCACTTCTGTGCCCTGTATCAGCGGGAAGTGAATACCGTAGGTGTCGCCGCCGTAGGGTTTGGCCAGACGAACTGGCATGCTCTCGTAACCCTGCTGTTTATCATCGCGATCCGCATCAAACTTAACCCAATAAAGCCCGCTCTGATTTAAATGAGCATATTGATCATTCTTTTTCGGGCTTGTAACACGTGCCATTAGCGTGCCGCTAATCACTGGCCGAGGTTTTAGCGGTGGTCTCCAGCAGCGGGTTTCACTGTAAACGGTCGCCATCAACACCACCTGTAGCGCTTCCTTTCGGCTTGCGCTGAATGAAACCGCCGTAACCAGCAAGTTGTTACGCACACTGGCAGGAAGCGTTGGGACAGATGTGGATTCCGTAATATTCAGGACCTGAGCCGGGCTGAGGCTAACATCGGTCGATAATCCCGTGATTGTCGCTTGTGAGGAGAGGTAACGTTCATGTTCCAGACGCGCCCAAAAATTCCCTGTCTCAGGCGATGGCGAAACCTTATCACCCGTTTCAAGATGACGTGGACGATAGTGGTAAACATCCCCGTAAGTCACCCCGTCACCCCGTCACCTTCACCGTAAGTCATATCAGTTTGTGCAGAAAATAATATTTTCTGAGCCTAGCGATGGTTATAGTCCCCGGCAGTAACCGATGCCTGCACCGTAGACTGTTGGAACTGAATATCCCAGACTGAGTCGATGCCATTGTCATTCATTCCGGAAGGGCTATTCAGCGGTAATGTTTTGCCAAACTCCCATGCGCTTTGTTTGTCAGCAAAATAGATGACCTCAGTGCCAGCATCAGGTTGAAGCCTGAAGAAGAAGAAAATTCCAACTTCAGAAAGCAGACGTTCAATAAAAACCAGATCGCTCTCTTGATACTGATTAATTTGTTCTCTTTTGGGATATTCCATTACCAAATCAAAATTATACTCCCAGTCTTTTAAACCATGTTCTTGTAAAATTTTAGTAACAACTTCAGGAACTGACATATTAATAAAGAAGCGGTGTGTGCGAAATTGGTTTTTCAACAACGCGACAAAAGGTTCAATGATTATCTGATAGATTGCCTGGTCTTTTGAACCACTGATACGATGGAAAGATGTCACAATACCATGTACCATTTTGCGGGCAGTTAACTCACTTAACTTCCCCATTCCCATGGTCAATGCCGTTGATTTTCCAAGTATCGATTCGGCCGCAATGTCTTTATCCTGGCTGGAAAAATGTACTACATATCGATACAGCGAACTCATTTCCTCTGTACCATTAAAGTTAATAACATCCAGCACTGACTTGCATGAAGGGATATACAATTGATAACGATTCAACGTATTTTCAGATATAAATGACATCCCACCGCCAAGTGATTCATCCATTCCCATATATTTAACCCCTGTAATTTTATAAAGAGTCACTTCCAGAACGAAAACTTACCCTCAACGCATTATCTTTATTAAACTGACTAAATCTTTTTTCTTGTTAGTGACAATGGAAAAAGTAAATCGACGGTTGTCATTTGATATCCAAAGCTCTTCTCTTCCATTATCAATATAATCATAGTGATGAAAGCCAAGACCTGTCAGATAATCACGAATAATGCCCGCATCACCACCGTAAAAAATAATAAGATTTGTTTCCCGTGTACTTCCATCAGGAGAAATATATTCAAAGTAATAATTATTTGATATCCTTGGAGCCTGCTTGATGTCCACATCAGTATAGAAATAGTAATCAAAAAAATCGTTTTCCCGATATTCTAATTTATCTGGCCAAGGTATTAACAGCGGTGACAAGGAAATAAAAACAATCGTCACCAGTATTATTTTACAGTAGTTCATTACCATTCACCTTGACAAGAATGAATAATAACCGCCATCCCCGGTGATAATTTCTACCCGACCCGAAGTGAAATCACTCCACGGTTGCACCCATGTCATAAATGAAGGCAGGCTTCCTTTATAGGGTTTATGGACAGCACAGTTATCCAGGGGATCTGGAAACAGTAATGGTAAAAATCCTTTATTCTTATATTTACCTATCGGCCCATAAAAATCCCATCTACTCAGTGCCCGCTCTTTACTGACTAAGCTCAGTCTTGACTGGTAGTTTGAGGGAAGGATTGCCCGGTAGAAGCCTAAAAGATCGGATGTAAGATCCTCACCGCTAAATCCACTGTCGGTATACCAACTAAAACACCAATTAGATTGCAAACTTTCAAACAAGCGCGCCGTCATCATCATCATAGCTAACGCAACGCTGCTTTTCTCACATGCAGATAAACCTTGTTTGATACGCCACTTAACAAATTTTCCTGTACCAAACTGGCGATGATATACAAACATCTTTTGGCTATAGGTGACTTCATAATAACCATCACGACTTGATTCACCTCGTTTTATATCTAACAGTAGGTTTTTAATATCGCTTCCCTGCGCATGGCCTATATCTATCCATCCCAATATTTCGCTATAAACGAGCCCCGTTTTACGATCCGATGTCCACTCGTAAGGTTCAATAATATCGTTACGTTTACTCATCATTAAATTCCAGCATAATTCCCTCTTCATCACGCCAACTTAAAGTAAGTTGCTGAGGTTTTTGCTGCCGGGAAAGATACGTTAACAACTGCTGGCTAAGCACAGGCAAGATTTGTTGGTTGAGCAGACTATCAATATTCCTCGCCCCCGTATCCGGTAGCAGACAAGCGGCTGTCAGGGCATCAAAAAGGTTCTCGGATATCGTCGTGGTGATACCGTAGTGGCGCTGCAATCGCTGGCTAACCTGATCCAGCTTCATTTGTACAATCGTACGTAACGCTGGTTCACCGAGCGGGTGGTAGATAATCGTCTGGAAGCGAGCCAGTAGTGCTGGCTGAAAATGGTCGCGCAAAAGTGGGCGCAGCAGTTCGTGCAACTCAGACTCTGTGGTTTCCGGCTGTTCTTCCAGCAGTTGCATCACTGCGTCGCCGCCAAGATTGGAGGTCATCAGAATAACGGTATTGCGAAAATCAATTTCACGACCTTCGCCGTCACGCATGAAGCCACGGTCAAATACCTGGTAAAACAGGTTCATGACATCACGATGCGCTTTTTCTACTTCATCCAGCAGCACCACGCTATAGGGACGTTTTCGCACGGCTTCGGTCAGGATCCCTCCCTGACCATAACCCACATATCCCGGAGGCGAGCCCTTGAGCTGACTCACGGTGTGCGGCTCCTGATATTCAGACAGATTAATAGTGATCAGCGATTTTTCACCGCCAAACAGAATGTCGGCCAGGGCCAGTGCCGTCTCCGTTTTGCCGGTTCCACTTGGTCCGGTAAGCAGAAACACACCCTGCGGGCCGTTTTCCGGCGTAAGACCCGTTTTTGATGCGCGCAGTCGTTGCGCGATGGCATTAAGCGCATAATCCTGTCCGACAACGCGTTTTCCCATCTGAGTTTCAAGCGTCAGCAAGTCTGCCTGGGAGTCCTTCATTAGTGAAGACAACGGTATACCGGTCCAGTCGGCGATCACCGTTGCGACAGTGCGCGCGTCTACCTCCGGAAACAGTAAAGGATGCCCCTGCTGAAGCACACTAAGCTGCTGCTGCAATTCAACCGTTTCCGCCTGACGGGAAATATCACGGCGGCTGGCCAGCAGTTGCTCGGTGAGCGATAATTCCTGGCCATACTGGGTTTCGCGTTCATCCAGCTCGACAAGCAGACGATTTTCCTGCTGTTCAATGCTCGCCAGCCTTTCACCATGCTGACCATTTCCTAGCGCGAGATCGGCAAGCAACGCCTGCTTTTCAATTTCAAGCGCGGTGATCTCCGACCTCAAACGCGTCAGTGGTTCCGGAACGGTATCAAGGCTCATCCGCACTCTTGCACCTGCGGTGTCCAGCAGGTCGACGGCTTTGTCCGGCAACTGCCGCCCGGTAAGGTAGCGGCGGGAGAGCGTAACAGCGGTTTTAACCGCGTCGTCAGTGATGTGAACGCCATGGTGTTCCGCATAGTGTGATTTCAGACCGCGCAGCATCAAACAAGCAGTGTAATCATCCGGCTCATCCACTTTAACCATCTGAAAACGCCGCTCCAGCGCAGCATCACGCTCAAAATACTGTTTATATTCGCTCCATGTGGTCGCCGCGATGGTTCGTAATTCACCTCTGGCCAGAGCGGGTTTTAGCAGATTGGCTGCGTCAGCGCCCCCCGCCTGATTACCGGCCCCAATGATGGTGTGTGCTTCATCGATAAAGAGCAGAATCGGTATTGGCGATTGTTGAACGGCATCAATGATATTTTTCAACCGCTGCTCAAACTCACCTTTCACCCCTGCGCCAGCTTGTAACAGCCCAAGATCCAGCGTGCGTAACGTCACCGCTTTCAGGCTATCCGGCACGTTACCTTCCGCAATACGCAGCGCCAGCCCCTCCACCAGAGCGGTCTTGCCGACGCCGGGTTCTCCGACCAGAATGGGATTGTTTTTTCGCCGACGGGACAGCACATCCACCATTTGACGAATTTCATTATCGCGACCAAATACCGGGTCGATATCGCCGGCACGCGCTTTCGCAGTGACGTCCTGCGTAAATTTATCGAGCACGCCTTGTAATGCTGGCGACAACGTCGACTGAGCCAGGCCAGGACGCGATTCATCATCAGGAGAAATCTGCGCCAGAGCGGCTTCCTGCTGTCTTTCCGGCCGCTCATCCGACTGGACATTTAATAGCGGCAGGAGGCGTTCCAGTTGAGTATGTCCGGCGCTCAGAAGAGGCCACAGGCCATCACACTTCAGTAGTGAAGGCTTGCCTACCAGTGCCATCAGCAGATGCACACCCCGTATCTGCGAATTTTCATCCGTTGCGGCGCAAAGCCACGCTTGTTGCATTAAAGAAAGAAGCGCATCAGACAACTGTGGGCGGCTTTTCACGGAACGAGGCTGATCATCCAGATGCGCCAGCAGCGACTGCCAGAGATTGTCGATATCCCATTCATAGCGACGAGCGATGACGGTAATATCGCCCTCCCCCTGCTCAAGCAACTTCAGTAACCAGTGTTCAGGCGTGATTTCTGCATGCGCGCGCGTCTGGCATAACGATGCTGCCGCTTCAAGCGCCTGAGCACAGTAAGGATTGAGACGACGTAATAACACTGCTGACTGGTGTTCCATTTGGTTCCTGACTCCCTGTATTCAGGCACGCTACCGCCCGTAGCCTTAATCCAATGCCCATAAGGTAATAAGTGACGTTGATACTCTCTGCTTAACCCCACTCCGGACGCTCAGCAGAGGGCATAAAAAACGGATGAGGAAATCCTCATCCGTTAGTGCATTACGCGGTGGTACGCTCGTTCCAGGCGTCAGAATGAATAATGTTGCCATCCTTATACGTCCAGACGATCTTCTCGTAGCGCAGTTCAATCTGCTCCAGGTGGTTGTGCTTCTCTTTAGCCGGATCCTTGATGTCGTACATCACTGGGTTTACTTTCACCACTTTCACGTTGTGTAGCGTGGTGTTGAAGTATTCCACTTCCTGACCCGCATCATTAATGCGATACCATTTGAACTCTGCCTGGCGCAGGGTCTGACCGGTCGTTACAGCCTTGTACAGATACGGGCTGGAGGCGTCGATTTCCTTCGTGAAAAGGAATGGGGTATGGATACGCGTCCCGGTCAACTTACCGGTGTTGTTATCGGTAGGGATGTACAGGTTATGTTCCTGAGCCACTACTTCGATACTGCCCACACGGTCTTTCACGTCAACAGAGCCTTTGATATCCGCACCGCCGTCGTCTTTCAGCCAAAGGTAGACTGGAATTGCCATAACTCTTTCTCCATTTTTACTTCGCTAATGCGTCACCGCCTTCCGGTGACGGTTCCTTCATTCCCGGTACCCGACAGGCATCAGCCTGCGGAACCAGACTGATCTCTACACGGCGGTTGGCAGCCCGACCCTCCAGCGTATCGTTGGTTTTGTAGGGATGTGATTCACCGTAACCCTGAACGGCAAAGCAGCTCTCTGCGACGTCACCGGTATCACGCATCCAGTCGCGAACAGATTCCGCACGTTTGAGAGAGAGCTGCTGATTAGATTTATCGTCACCCACATCATCGGTATGCCCGGCAATGACTATCAGCCAACCGGGTCTGGCTTTGATATTGACCAAAGCTCGAATGAGTACTTTTGTTGAACTCGCTTTTAGCGCCCATTTGCCCGTATCAAACAGCGACATGCTGTCGAGACGCACGGTTTGCGGGGAGGTCGCTTTTGGTTTTTCAGGTGGCAACCAGTCGCTGATTGCGGCCTGCAAAGGTGGGATCAATCTCATCCCCTGGTACAATCCCATTGAAAGAGAAAGGGGTTCGCCGCGCTGATACCAGCGATCAAGCCGCTGCGCATCCCGACGAAGCTGATCCTGGGCCTGAATCTTTGGCTCGACAGGATTGCCGCTAAGATGGCGGTATAACGTCAGATGATCGTTTGTGACCCTGATGAGATGCTGGTTATTGATAAAGCTGCATGCCATCGCCAGTCCGACAAAAATGCCGCATAGCAGACCACTTATACCCACCGTTCGTTGCAATGCTGTCAGTGCCCGGCGGCGGGATAAAAAAGGCAATGCTAAATCAGGAAAAGGCAGCAGCTCGGACCCTGCAGAAGCCGCAGGAGAAATCGTTGTCTGATCGGTAATATGCCGTTGCCACAGATTATTTTCACAGACCGCTAATGAGGTGAAACACGCAACCCGTAAAGCAGAGAAAAGTGGCGGAACATGGCGCCCTGCGTCGCCTTGTACCCTCTTCAGCCAACCCAGTAAGGTATCTAACCATACGGCATGTGTAAGATGAGAATGGCGAGCCGAGTGCTCTTGCAATGAGAAAGGAACACAATCATCTAATCCTGTAGCCGACTGCACTTCAGCATCCTGAGGAGTGCGAATAAACCAACGTACAGTCTCATTGCATTGAGGAGAATTCAGCCAACAACACAGCCAAAATGGCGGTATACCTGATAACCAACGCCGACTCTGGGTCACCACCCGCCGCCAACTGAGTAGCATGTGCTTAAGCGCATCTTCATCATTATGCCATTCCGGGATTAACGCCAGCATCACGGAAACGCGCATAAGAAGCCCCGGACGCTGCACAGCTATCCGACGAACCAGAGCACTATAATGCTCCGGGGATTGAACAGATAAATACCACCCCTGTGAACTCTCGCAGGAATCGCCACGTCCGGCAAATAAGGGGGCAGTATCGCCACATACCAGCACAACAGGCCCACTGAAACTCTCTGGAGGGAGCGGAATGTCATGAGCAGAATGCGCAGACGTCAACCGACCATACTGGCGCCAGCCATAAATGATTCCAGGAATGGAAAGCAGTAAAATAAAGACGGTAAGACCACTGCGAACACTCGCACTTAACGGACTGAATCCCCAGACCAGCAACAAAGCCAGCACGGTCGCCAGTACATAGTTCACGATCCCTCGCAACTGAGCCATGTCTTAACCCTGCCCAATAAGCTGAGCAATCTGCCCTTGTAAGACATGAGAAAATGTGAGCCATAAAGCACCTAACGCCAGCGCGCCGACAAGCCATGCCAGCCACCAGCGGCGCTTACCGCCAGAGAAGCCGGAAGCCCGCATGATGACTGGCGCATCGTGCTTTAATTTAAAAGGCATCGCCTGAGTCGCCAGCGCTTCAAGAACATCTTCACGACGTTCGTCACCTTGCTCACGATAGCGCCCCACAAAACCGAGTGTGATTGCGCGATAAAAACAGGTTAATACGGCGGTGTCAGGAACGGGCTCGCGCAGAACGGTACGGATGCGCTCCCAAAGTTCTTCCCCGGCATTGGTGGTGTTGAAATAGCGGGCCTGTAAAGGTGTCGCAAGCCAGGTGATATAACCGCTATCCTGACGGTTGCGGTTCAACACGCTTTCATCCAGTAATGCACATTGCGTATAGAGCATGTGCTCAACGCTGTGTTCGCTGTATCCCATGTCACGCAATGCTTCACGTGCAGAATCAATCCATTGGCAGGCCCGGCGATAGAAAGCAGCACCATCGTCGACTTCCGACCCATCGCGTAATTGGCTTACAGCAAGCCAGGTTGGCCAGAACACCTGATCAATATCCTTATTCATTTATTTCAATCCCTTAATACTGCAAATAGCTCAAGTTGAATCTCTCCCAACGTTCCCGGCACATAGAAAGCGCAATTACCGGCGTCCAGCATGGACTGGGCGGCTGGATGATTAATCTCAAGAGCAAAATATTGATTTTCCAGTCGTAGTGGGATAGCGGCGGGTACATGCGTCAGCGGTTTTAATGGAATGCCGCTGAGTGCCACATTGACGACATCTGACACATCAGCCCGACTCCCGGCTTTACACAGTTGTGGAAACTGTGTCAGGAGGACATGCGCTGGAAGAGCCGAACGAACGGACAGATAAAAATCAGCGCCTTCACGCAGTCGGGCATCCGACAGAGCGCCATACCAGAACTGTCGCTCCTGCGTCAGTTCAATCGCGACAACGCGAGATGGCAGGCTGGCTTCCAGTAGTTCCACCAGCAGTGCAAACAGTGGCGGGAATACCTGCTGCGGATTTGCGTGCTGGTATGGAGGTACAACGCTGACATCATTTTCTAATGAAAAGGTCAGCAGGCTGCCGGCTAACCGCGCCAGCTCACGCCACAAAAGCTCGGGGTGACGGCCTGGGTTTTGCAGCATTTCTTTCAGAACAGGCTCCGAGCTATTAAGCGCATTCAGCAGCCAAAATAATGAAACGTCTGCTACCGCAAAATCCGCCATTCGTTCATTACTTTCACGGCGCAAGGCCATCAGGCGGCGACAACGGGCCTGGATACGGTGTACCAAATCACCGAGCGAATTGATTAATGAGGGGCTCGCTGAGAGTGAAAGCGAGGGGGGTAAAAAATCGCGTGCCAGCTCCCATTGCCCCTGAGCATTACGAATAAGGCAAGCTACCGGACAGGTCAGATAAGCGCTGTTATCGTCGTGGGCATACCGAAGGGTAATAGCATGCCGCAGCACCGCCATATCAGTCCTTTCCTGGCCTGCAAGATCCTGCACTGGCAGCCATTCCTGCTGCCAGCGACACGGGCGGCTAACGCCGTTGCCTGATGAAAGATTACCGCCATTAGCCGAAAGCAGTGGCAATGCCAGCACGATATCAACGCTGTTGTAACCAGCAAGGTGCGATAAATCACACGCCGGAGGCAGGTTATCTGAAATACCTGTATCCACTAACGTTCCGTCAGGAAAGCGCACCACCAGATTAACGGGATTCAAACGGGAAACCGTTAGCGCACTTTCGTCAAACTCCGCGCTGATGACACCCCATGGTGAGGAAAGTGACATGTGTGCCACTACGTCAGCGACATAGGCATCCCAACGTGTCTGCTGCTGAAACTGCTGGGGAGCCAGAAAGGCCCCCTCGCTCCATAACGGACGGTAGATCTTCATCGCACCTCCTGTGCGCTGCGTCGTTAAGATTTCGACTTAGGCATTTGTGAAACTAACGACAGACTGACGTCCATACCTTCAACCTGGAAATGCGGAATGGCATACAGGCGCACACGGAAGAAACCGGGGTTATCCTCAATATCCTCTACCACGACACGCCCATCACGCAGCGGGTGTGATGCCTGCAAGTCATCGCCAGGATCGGTCATTTCGGTTACCAGACTGCGCAGCCAGTTATTAAGTTCAAGCTCAAGCAGACGGCGATCTTTAGTCGTGCCAATATTTTCCCGCTGCAGGATTTTCAGGTAGTGAGCGATACGAGAAAGCAGGAAGATATATGGCAGACGTGAGTTAATCCGGCTGTTAGCCGTCGCTTCCGGAGTATCAAACTGCGCAGGTTTTTGAGCCGAGTTAGCAGAAAAGAAGCAGGCGTAATCACGATTTTTATAATATGAAAGCGGAATAAAGCCGAGATTAGCGAATTCAAACTCACGAGTTTCCGGAATCATTACCTCAGACGGGATTTTCACCTGATTACCTGTACCCAGATCGTACAAATGGATAGGCAAATCTTTAACCGCACCGCCCGCCTGTGGCCCACGGATCTGGACGCACCAGCCATTCTTGATAAAACTTTTCACCATGTTCACAGCGAAAGAGAAAGAGGCGCTGGTCCACAGATATTTTTCGTGATCCGGCCCCTTAACTTCTTCAACATAGTTAAAACTACGTACCGGCACGGTATCAGGGCCATACGGCAGACGCCCCAGTACACGCGGCATAGTCAGCCCGATATAGCGTGAATCGTCGCTATCACGAAATGCTTTCCACTTGATGTATTCAGCACGTTCGAAATAATCATTGATATCTTTTATGGCCGCGACTTCTTCCATATTTTCTTTCAGGAAGAATTTAGGCCCCACGGAACCAATAAACGGCATATGACAGGCAGCCGAGACGCCAGAAATATTGCGCAGCAGTGCAATATCCTGCGGGCTGTTATCAAATTCGTACGCTGAAATCATTGCCGCAATGGGTTCGCCGCCTGGTTGGTCATATTCTTCAATATAAACATGACGGTATAACCCACTCTGAATAAGCTCCGGCGCGTCGTCAAAATCATCACGTAGCGCATCCTTGCTGATATCCATCATTTCTACACGGACATTTCGGCGAAAATCGATGCCGGTAATCATCGAATGCAAACCACGCCAGAGCGATTCTTGTTTTTGAAATTCTACATGATGCATAACTTCATTAACCTGGTCGCTAATCTGCTTATCCAGGCGAGCAATCTGCTCATCGAGCAGCGTTTTATCCAGACGTTCCAGGGGCTGCGCAGCATCCGCCAGACATGAGACCAGAACCTGAATCGCAGCGGTCACGCGTTCAGCCGGCGCGGCATCAGATAGCGCTTCATCGCTCTGCCACGCATCGATATTTTTTAATGTCGAAACCGGGGCAAGATTAATTTTGTCAAAGAGAGACTGATAAACGCTGCGTTCACTGGTCGTGGTGGTCGCGACTGAAGAAGTATGTTCCTGAACAGACATCAGCATATTCCTTTTATGATCCTTTACTATTCCTGCCGATTAAGCGGAGGAAACCCTGTATAGCGTTAAATCTCTTTCGGCATCATGGTTGCCAGTTCTTCACGCAGTTCCTGACTCAGGGCTGGATCTTTAAGGATGATTTCCAGCTCGCGACGAAAAGCGGCGTTATCGAGTAAGTTAGATTTCAGGTCACGCAATAAGTTACGCATAGCTAACAAAACGCGTAATTGTGGGATATTCCTTGCGACCTGTTCGGGTTCAAAATCGCGGATATTTTTAAAGGTAAGGTTAATATCGTCTTTTCTGTCATCGCCAGCCAACGTATTTTTAACACTCAGATTAACTACTGGTGAGAACTTAGCCAACACATCGTTAAAATTATTCTTATTAATATCAACCTTTTCGCGCTCCGATAATGGTCGTTGTTCTCTACCATTACTGAAATCCCCCACGGTCAAAAGCTTTAACGGCAATTCAACCTTTTTTTGCACGCCTCCGGTATGTAAATCTAACTTAATATTAACGCGTGCCGTCGGCACTTCACTCTGAAAACTGTCACCCATACGTCCCTCTCAGACCGGCGATTCCTGCCGATGTTTTGCATTTCCTGACGGAGCACTTTTCCAATTGCTCAACGTGTTTCTTACAACGTCATTTCTGTGGGCAGTCAACAATGACCGTTAATGACAATTAATGATTATAATTAGTATGTCGATGTAATCCGATATATTCCACGCGGGAAAACATGATCGGCATCACTAATCAACCAAATAACATATTAGTGATATTTATTTAAAATCAAAATCAATAAAACATTTATTTAATACAAGCAGCAGGAATTAATCATCGTTAAAAGCATTCATCAACCAAATGCATTTAAGCTATAAAACATCACCCAAGAAAATACTTATGAATTTATATATACACTACGTAACTTATTTAAATATAATCAGCACCAAGTTAACTGTAAATTAAAAAATCCGGAGATAGACTCCGGCTTTCGTATTGCAATCAGAAACATGCCAAAAGATTACTCTTCCTTTACCACAATCAGCGGTTCGATATCGCTCTCTTTTTTAATCACCAGCGACTCATCGCCGCGCAAGCAGGTCCCGCCGTAGTTACCGCCTACGGTGAAAGTACAAACCTGAATATATTTACCGGCAATGTTTGGCAGACACCAAAGCTGCTGGTAAATGTTCTTCTGCTCGGCAAACTTACCGCTGGTTTTATCCAGCAATTCTTCCTGATGACTCACCAGATCGATGTTGCTGCCACAGCGTCCTGCAATAGGTTTCACCGCATAACCGGTTTGCGCCAGCTCTTCATTAACCGTGAAATCGGTATCAAGCAAATAGCGGTGATGCGGAAAAAGCTGCCAGAGGATCGGCAAAATCGCTTTGTTGCCTGGGATCACCGTCCAAAGAGGTTCGAAGACCAGCACTTCCGGGCGCAGCAGCACGTCGATTAAACGCACTTCCTGATTGGTATGCCCGGTACGAATTGGCACCGCGGCGTACTCCGTTTCGCTAACCTCTCGCACCTGCTCTATCGCAGTTTCCCACGCCCAGGTTTTCCAGACACAGTTCACCAGGCGACCGTCACCGTCAATCAGTTGACCGGCATCATCCCAACGTAGCTCATCGAGGCCATGCAGAATTTTGCTGTCAAACCCAGCCTGACGCAGCGCCTGCTGCATAAACTGTGCATGGTAATTTTCCTCTATATCTTTGTCCTGCATGATGTGGACAAAAGGACGCGCGCGGCTGTGCTTCCAGGCACCCGCCAGTTCGTTGATCAACCCTTCAGCCGGGTTGTGTCCCTGCCCTGTGTAGCCCCGCTCAGCCCATCTTTCGAGGATCAAACCGGCTTCGGTATGGCACGATGCGGAATCGGCGTTGTACTCATACACCTTCAGCCCGCGTTCATCCATACAGAAATCCATACGCCCCGTAATCATATGATGCCGACGACGCTGCCAGGAAAGGCGCAGTCGCGGCCAGAGGATTTTCGGAATATCGAACAGCGCCAACAGGTTGTCGTCTTTCAGTACCTTGTCGGTCGCGTGCAGGTACATCAGGTGCAACTCGTTCGTGGCTTTGATCAGCTCCTGCTCGGCACTCTCGGTAATGGTGAAGTACTGATGCGGATCCTGATTAATGACGTGGCCGTTGGCCAGCACGTAGGCTTTTTGCAGCGGATCCTGCTCATCCAGCCATTTACCGTCAAACTGTCCGTTATCTTCCAGTCGCGCACCGCCAATTTTCAGCGAGTCATTGGCGATTTCCGGCTGCGGCAGGCTGTAACGAGTATCCTCGGTCTGGATCATCCAGCCAAGGATGGTGGTGTCGTCAAAGGTATCCCGCAGAGTGTAGCAACCGTTTTCAACCACCATCTCCAGCTCGCGGGTCCACTGCTGTCCGGGAGGCAGCGGCGTATGGAGCACGTTCTGTTCGGCAATACGGATTTTGTTTTCCAGCAACTGGGTGACGACCGCCACATGGCCGGTATCTTTAAATTCGCCGCCTTTTTGCCAGATAAGCAACGCGCCTGCTACCGGTGCGCGGGGTGAACCATTGGGAAATGCCTGTAACGGCAGGATATTGTCATTCACCACTTCACGCAGGAAGCGTAAGGAGAAGATCTCCCAGGCCATGCCTACATCGGTGAAGACCACACCATAGTTAAGGAAGAGAAAGCGGCGTGCGAACTCTACGCACTGCCATTTGTGGCCCATGTATTCGTCGTCGATATAGCTGCGAAATGCCGCATCATCGTCGTAGTCCCGTGGGTCAAGGGAGCTGTAATCTGAAGAGTAGATTGCTACGCCGCCTGGGGCGTAGCCCAATAATGTCCCGAATGGGGCATCCTGACTGGTCGTTCCTTTGCTCATGCACCTTACCTCAAAACAATACAGCCTGAGCAGGTTGGCGTGAATTTTTCGCTCTGATTGCCTGCTCTGCGACACTAACCGGACAGAGGTCGACATCATCATACACCTCAACGCAGCGGCTGGCGCTCAGAGGCGAAAAATTCACAGCAGGATCTACGCCTGGGTAAGGATTACCGGCACGCTTTTATAGGCCGGAGTCAAACTTTGTGTATCCACCGCGTCCAACGAGAGCAGGACATTCGCTTCAGGCAGATACGCGCCAATTGAGCCCTCCGCCATGTTGTAAATCACCACCGTTAAACCGTACATGATGCGATCCGCACACGGCTGACCGTTGTCGTCCAGCGCCTGAACGTTAACCACATCACCCTGGTTCAGACCACGAGCCGCCGCTTCCTGGGCGCTTAAAAACACCACATCCCGACGACCAGTAATGCCACGATAGCGATCGTTCAGACCATAAATCGTGGTGTTGTACTGATCGTGGCTGCGTAGCGTCGCCAGCACAAGCGCAGCAGCAGGCTGGTTCTCCCGCTCTACCGCCCGCTGATGGCTGACGATAAAGTTGGCTTTGCCATTTACCGTTCGCCATTCACGGCGCGATGCAGGGGTATCCATACGAAACCCGCCCGGTTCAGCAATAAGGGCGTTGTAGTCGTGGAACGCCGGGATCACGGCTTCAATGGCATTACGGATCAGCGCGTAGTCCCCGGTCAACGCTTCCCAGTTTACCGGCGAAAGCGGCAGCGTGGCGCGCGCCATGCCCGCCACAATCGCGGGCTCTGATTTTAGCCAGCGGGAAGCCGGTTTCAGCGCGCCACAGGACGCGTGAACCATCGACATCGAGTCTTCGACGGTCACCGACTGAATGCCCGTCGCCTGCATGTCGCGCTCGGTTCTGCCCAACGCGGGGAGCAGGTAGTTATGTTTTGCCAGCAGCAAATGCGATCTGTTAAGTTTGGTCGCAACGTGAACCTGCAGATCCAACTTTTTCATCGCCGCAAAGGTACGCTGCGGCTGCGGCATCGCCACCGCCAGATTACCACCCATGCAGATAAGCGCTTTTACGTCTCCGCGCTCAATGGCGCGAATACTCTCCACGCTGGAGCGGCCATGTTTGCGCGGAACGCGGATAGAGAAATGCGTCTCAAGGCGTTGCAGGAATTCTTCGGACGCCGCTTCGTTAATACCCACGGAACGATCGCCCTGCACGTTAGAGTGACCGCGCAACGGGCAGATCCCCGCCCCCGGCTTACCTATATTGCCTTTCAGCAGCAGCAGGTTTACCAGTTGCTGGACGTTCTCAGTGCCGTTTTTATGCTGGGTGATGCCCAGACCATAACAAACGATAGTGGCACTGGATTTACTGTAGCTGTGCGCCAGATCTTCCATCTGACTGCGCGTCAGGCCTGAGTCCTGTTCCAGTTCCGCCCAGCTACGCTGGCGTAAGTCATCATACAACGCGGCATATCCGGCAGTGTGATCATCGATAAACGCATGATCGAGCGTCGGTTGTTGATCCAGTAAGATCCGTGCCTCATCCATTTCGATCAGCGCCTTCATGATGCCTTTGAGCAGCGAGGCGTCACCGCCCATTTTTACCTGGTAGTAGTCGTGGCTCAGCGCCGTCGCCTGACCGGTGAACATCTCTTTCGGACTTTGCGGGAAGCTAAAGCGCTCAAGCCCCCTTTCGTTCAGCGGATTAATGGAGATAATTTTAGCCCCGCGTTTGGCAACGTCGCGTAAGGTGGTCAGCATGCGCGGATGGTTAGTGCCTGGGTTATGCCCGATACAAATCACCAGATCGCAGTGGTCAAAATCCTCAAGTTCAACGGTCCCTTTTCCAAGGCCGATAGCCGGCGTTAGCCCTGCGCTGGTCGGTCCGTGGCACATGTTTGAGCAATCAGGGAAGTTGCTGCTGCCATATTCGCGGGCAAACAGTTGATACAGGAACGCCGCCTCATTTGACGTTCTGCCGGAGGTGTAAAACTCAACCTGCTGGGCTGAATCATAACTGTGCAGACGCTCGCCGATTTCCTGAAATGCGATATCCCAATCCACCGCTCGCCAGGTATCTGATGCGGCATCGTATTTCATGGGATGCGTCAAACGACCGATATTTTCCAGCTCATAATCGCTGTAGTGCCAGAGTGCGGAAACCGGGTGACGGCTGAAAAATTCCGGTGACGCTTTCTTGTTGGTTGTCTCCCAGGAGACCGCCTTAACGCCATTTTCGCACAACTCCATTGGCGCCCGATGCTCTGGGTCCGGCCACGCACAGCCTGGACAGTCGAACCCTTTAACCTGGTTCATTTTGAACATCGCGATAATGTCGCGGGCGACAGCCTTTTGCGAAAACAGCGAAGCAGTAACGGCTTTTACCGCGCCCCACCCACCCGCCGGGCCCTGATAACCGCTTACTCCTGGAACACCTTTTTTCATTATTACTGCTTATTCACCACCAATTTTTGATGGTGAATACGGTAGCAATTTCCGTGCAACATTGATTTCCTCTTCATGGAGTACGGGCCAGGTACAATGAACGGGTTAGATTTATCTTCCCCTTTCAGCACAAAACGGCATAAAGTCCCAATCTGTTAAATTGAGTTCTACCTGGCTGCTACACTGCATCAAACAACCACTCAGAAGGCAGATCACTATGTCAGACAATACCTATCAGCCCGCGAAAGTCTGGACGTGGGAAAAATCGAACGGCGGCACGTTCGCCAATATCAACCGCCCTGTTTCCGGCGCCACCCACGAGAAAACGCTGCCGGTTGGCAAACATCCGCTGCAGCTCTATTCGTTGGGAACGCCAAATGGGCAGAAAGTGACGATTATGCTGGAGGAGTTGTTAGCACAGGGCGTGAAGGGCGCGGAATACGATGCCTGGCTCATCCGCATTGGCGATGGCGATCAGTTTTCCAGCGGCTTTGTGGAGGTGAATCCGAACTCGAAGATCCCGGCGCTACGCGATCACTCGCAAAACCCACCGGTTCGCGTATTCGAATCTGGCGCAATCCTACTCTATCTGGCGGAAAAATATGGTTATTTCCTGCCGCAGGATTTGGCTAAGCGTACAGAAACGCTGAACTGGTTGTTCTGGTTACAAGGCGCTGCCCCGTTCCTTGGCGGTGGCTTTGGTCACTTCTATAATTATGCGCCGGTTAAAATTGAATACGCGATTAATCGCTTCACCATGGAAGCCAAGCGCTTACTCGACGTGTTGGATAAACAGCTAGCGCAGCATCAGTTTGTCGCCGGAGATGAATACACCATTGCCGATATGGCGGTCTGGCCATGGTTTGGTAATGTGGTTCTGGGCAACGTGTACGACGCGGCAGAGTTCCTTGACGCCGGAAGCTACAAGCACGTACAGCGCTGGGCAAAAGAGGTGGCAGCGCGTCCGGCGGTTAAACGTGGTCGGATTGTAAACCGCACTAACGGACCGCTGAACGAGCAGCTTCATGAGCGCCATGACGCCAGCGACTTCGACACCAGCACCGAAGATAAGCGCCAGGGCTAACGCAAGATGCCGGATGGCGGCATAAATGCCTTATCGGGCCTACATCTAAGGCATAGGCCCGATAAGCGCAGCACTATGAGGCACAAACCGGTTGTCACGCGCTGGTGACGTCGTACTCCATGCGGCGAAGTGCGTCTAACGTGGCTTTAGCTTCATCTTCATCAATGATGCTCATGGCGAACCCTACGTGCACCAGCACCCATTGCCCGACCAGCTCAGCCGTATCACCTTCACAAATCAGGGCAATATTGACATCACGTTTGATGCCGCACACTTCAACCTGCGCAAGTTGGTGAATATCTTCACCAACGGCCAGAACCTGACCAGGGACTCCAATACACATATCTGACTCCGCCCCATAGCAACCTATGGGTTATTCGACTTCAATACTTTTCACTTTCAGTGAATCGCCCGCATCAACTCGCAGACGATCCCCCTGACAATGTGGGCACTGCGCATCATGCTGGGTGATTTCCACAACCTGACTGCAATCCCAGCACCATGCCTGGGCTGGCTTGTAATCAATATGCAGCTCACACCCTTGCGCCAGCGTCCCCTGACAGACGATGTCGAAACTGAAACGCACGGCGCTCTCTTCAACGCAGGAGAGCGCCCCGATTTCCAGCCAAACGCCGGTTACTCGTTTGACACCGTGCTGCTCTGCCTGCTGTTGAACAATCTCAACCGCGCTCTGACAAAGGGACAGCTCATGCATTTTCGCAGTTCCGACGACCCAGCAGCAGCGCGCGGCGATTGAGCTGCGGCGCATTTGGATCGCTCACCGGCAGCGATAACAGCATTCGCGCGCAATCGTCAGTCAAGCGTACGCCTTCCTGCGACGACATATTGTGCGAAAGCGGTGACATCAGTGAACAGGAAAGGTATTGCGATACGCCCTCCAGTTCACCAACGGTAAAGGTCATCTCGCCATACGGCAGACGCAGCCCGATTTTTTCGCTGACTTTACGTACCGGCCAGATCTGGTCTGGTCCAGGGAAAATCAGTGCGCTGAGCATCCAGGGTGTGATAACACACCCCGTCCACTGCCCTTCAAACAGCGTAAAATCAGAGACATATACCGGCATGTTCGGATGCAGAAAAGAAAGATCGTGCATCGAGCGCCGGGCAACCTCTTCAAACGCTGCCTGAATCTGCATCTTCGGGGCCGTCTGAAAACCGACAAACTCCTCAGACATGAGCCGCCTCCCGAGGGATCGCTTCAACGCCTGATTCGCGAAGCGCGGCAAGAACCTGCTCAAGCGCAGGTTCAATCATCGCTTCGACCGTTGGCGTTAGCCCGATATGCGGCTCCAGCGATTCCGGAATAATGCCGACTAACGTCAGCTTTTTCGGAAACTCGCCGGTGAAACGCAGGGCCGACAAAACGTCGGCCAAGCCAAGCTGGTGCGGTGAGATTTTGTTGGTAAACAACGCCGGGATCTCTTCATCCCGCAGGACCATCATCGTTCCTGGCGTGTTTTTCTTCGACACAATAGCGTCAGCAATGATCAGATGATCTCTGTTCGCCATATCGCCGAGAAGCTCCATCCCAGCCGTACCACCGTCCAGAACATCAACAAAGTCTGGCAGGATGTACCGTTGCTCTAATGCCTCAACGATACGTACCCCGATGGCTTCGTCGGTCAGCAAAATATTGCCGACCCCTAAGACTAATATCCGCATTACAGAACCTTAACTGAGACCACTTCGTTCCCGTCAACGTCCACCACATGCACCGCACATGACATACAAGGGTCGAAGGAGTGAATGGTACGAACCACTTCCAGCGGTTTGTTTGGATCGGCAATCGGCGTTCCTACCAGCGAGCGCTCATACGGTCCCACTTCATCATTAAAGTTACGTGGGCCAGAGTTCCAGGTTGACGGTACAACCGCCTGGTAGTTGCTGATAATGCCATCTTTAATCACCATCCAGTGAGACAGCATACCGCGCGGCGCTTCGAGGAAACCAACACCTTTGAATTCGCCCGTTGCCGGAATATCCGGTTTCACGAAGGTGGTGTGGTCGCCTTTACCGATGTTCACGATCAGCGCGTTGTACTGATCCTGCAGAACGTTCTGCAGTTCACAGCAGTGAACGGTACGACCAATAATACGGCCCAGCGTAGAGTGCAACTGCGACACTTCGATAGTTTTACCGGTCAGCTTGGTGTAAATCGCGATGATTTCATTCAGCTTGGCATGAGTAGACTCGCGTTTGGCCGCCAGTTTACACAACATGTTGGCCAGCGGCCCCACTTCAACCGTTTTACCGTAGAAGGTCGGCGCTTTAACCCAGGAGTACTTACCGTCATCTGACCAACCGGTGTAATCAGGAACCGTTGTACCTTCCCACGGAGCCTGCGGCGCTTCGTCTTTGTACCACGCGTGTTTCGCACTCTCCTGAATCCCTTTGATCAGGTACTCATCGGAGTGAGAGGTGATCGGACGATAGGTCGACAGATCTTCATTGGTGATGTAACCCCCCGGGAACAGGAAGCTGCCGTTTTTACCGTCAGTCGGGAATTCCGGTGCGCTCAGATAGTTAACCGCACCCTGACCACGTTCCAGCCACTCAGGATAGAACGCCGCAATAACCGCAGTATCTACCTTGTAAACCTGCTCAACGAAGTCGCTCAGCTTATCAATGAAAGACTTGATGTACATCAGGCGTTCAAGGTTCAGCACGCCAAGACCGTCGAGGTTAATTGGGTTAGCAACCCCCCCTACTGCCAGGTTCTGGATGTGCGGCGTTTTACCGCCCAACAGCGCCACAACGCGGTTGGCATCACGCTGGCATTCCAGTGCCTGCAGGTAGTGAGCGACCGCAATCAGGTTCACTTCCGGCGGCAGTTGCATTGCCGGGTGACCCCAGCAACCGTTGGCAAAAATACCTAACTGACCGCTGGCAACAAGGTCTTTAATCTTGTTCTGAACCTTAGTGAACTCTTCTGCGCTGTTCAGGTGCCAGGAGGACACACCGTTCAGCATGGCAGACGCTTTCGCTGGATCGGCCTTCAGCGCAGAGGTGATATCCACCCAGTCCAGCGCTGAGAGCTGATAGAAGTGAACAATATGGTCATGCGTGGTGTGCGCGGCCAGAATGATGTTACGGATATACTGTGCGTTTACCGGAACATCAATATTCAGCGCGCTTTCTGCAGCACGAACGGAAGAGATAGCGTGAGTGGTCGTACAAACGCCACAGATACGCTGCACAATCATCCAGGCATCGCGCGGATCGCGGTTTTTCACAATCTCTTCCATGCCGCGCCACATGGTACCGGAAGCCCATGCTTTAGATACCACGCCATTTTCGATTTCGCAGTCGATGCGTAAATGACCCTCAATACGGGTTACCGGATCAATAGTAATTCTCTGGCTCATGCTTTGCTCGCCTCATGACGATTTTGATCGTTTTGTTTTAAAGGAGGAAGTATCGGCAGTAGACGAATGAGTACGATGTATGCACAAATCTCAATAGCCACAAAACCAATAGAAATCAACAGTTCTTCCCAGGTCGGGAAGTAGTGGTAGCCACCACCAGGATTGAACGCCACCAGCGAATAAGACAGACGCCATGTCGCACAACCCAGCAATGCGCTCAGCGCAGACAGATACAGCATGCGCGAGTCGTTACGCAGCTTAGTGACGCGCAGCACCACCAGCGGGAAGACCATCAGCACGACCTCAAGCCAGAACATGGCTGAGTAGAAATCGCCTGCAAACGCATACGACAGCTTGTCGCGATAGATCAGTTCGCCAAAGCGCAGAACCACGAAAATCGCCAACAGCACGCTGATGGTGTTCGTCAGCTTGATGAACAAACTTTTCTCGTCAGGGCCGTTACCTTTCAGACCAGCTTGTACCAACGAGCCTTCAAAGATGACGATCGAGAAGCCCATAATAAAGGCGGTTAATACCGAGAAAAGCGGCAACATTTCATAAGCTTGCCAAAGCGGATGTACTTTATAACCCGCAGAAATCATCAATGAACCCATTGAAGACTGGTGCATGGTTGGCAGCAGCGCGCCGAGGGCAATAATAAAGAACATCACTTTATTCAAACGCTTGAGAGAAACTTTCCACCCCAGACGTTCAAACAGAGCCGGAGCAAATTCCAGCGCCATGATGCCGATATAGATGGTCATACAGACCGCCGTTTCGAACAGTACCGAGTTCACGTTGAAGTGACCCGGAATGTAGAAATACGGCAGATTCCAGTAACGACCGACGTCAATGGTGATCGACAGACCGCCCAGCGAGTAGCCAAACAGGCTCGCCAGCAGCGCCGGACGTACCAGCGGATGGTATTGTCCTCTGTTGAAAACATACACCGCCCACGCCAGCGCCCAACCGCCGCACGCAAAGCCAGTACCAATCAACAGGTCAAATGCAATCCATACCCCCCATGGGAAACCGCCGTTCAGATCGGAGACTGAACCCAATCCGAAGACCAGACGTTTCACGATCAGGAGCATGCACAGGACGATAAGCGGCCCAAAAATAATGACCGGTTTGCTGATTATTTTTCCGCCCAGCGGTTTAGGATCATGACTCATGATCGTCTCCTCCATCGTGATGGTCGTTTTTCGTGTTACGACGAACCAGCACGGTTAAGCCCGCCAGCGCAGCCAGGGGTAGTATCATGCCCTTGTACAGGGAATGTTGAACATGTTCGGAACGCGCACCGGTTGAAAGATCATCCAGTTTCGGCAGATCCAAATCCTCGTAAGGAACACCCGTCAGCACCATAACCTGCGTACCCCCCCCCTCATTCTCACCGTACAGATGGGGGTAATACTTCGGTACCGTATGCAGGTAGGTATCGCCTGCTTTCACCGTTTGACGCGGATAGTGGTATTCGCTGCCAGGCTTCAGCGCGAGACGTTTTTTCGCCTCAGCCATCAGCTCTTCACGGGTACCAAAAATCACCGCACCGGCAGGACACACTTCAACACAACCCGGTAAACCGCCTTTGTCCAGACGCTCAACGCCTTTCTGGTTACAGAGTTCACATTTGTGAAGCGCACCAAACGGGTTGTTGTAGTCGTACTTAGGCACGTTGTACGGGCAGGCAACCATGCAGTAACGACAGCCTGTACAGACATCTTTGTCATAGTGGACGATGCCGGTTTTCGGATCTTTCTTCAGCGCGGAGACCGGGCAAACGGAGACGCAGTTCGGATCGACACAGTGCATGCACTGTTTCTTAATATATGCGTAGCCATTTTCTTCCTGGTCTTTGTTCACACCTGTTCCGCTACGCCACACCTGGATGATGTTATTGGTATACGGAGACAGTTTGTCGTTGTTCGACCAGGTCTGCTCGCCTTCCGGGTTACGCGCCGGGAAGTTGATATCCTGACACTTGGTGACACAGGCCTGGCAGCCTACGCACAGCGTCGAGTCATAGAGCATCCCCAAAGAACCAGGGATCGGCGGACGGTTTTCTGCAGCCGCATGGCTGATGGACGGCGCGGCGCCCAACAGCAATGCCCCGCTGGAGGCTGCTTTAATAAAGTTACGTCTGTTCACGGTTATTCTCCCCGTGAGTCAGCGTTATCTTTCTTCTGCTGACGCCCCAGTTCACGAACCGCCATCACGCTGACACCGGCAACCAGTCCTACTACGCCGCCAAGCAGCCCAATCGCTCCGGCAGAAACATTGCCGCCTTCTTTCATATTGACGTCAGGTTTCTCGGAACGTGGCGTTTGGTTTTCTACATGAGCAAGCTGGTGAATACCTTTATGGAAACCGACGCCTTCTTCGTTACAGCCGTAGCAAGGGTGACCGATAGCCACCGGCCACACGCCACCAACATCGCAGAATTGCAGCGTTGAACAGTTACCGTAGGTTTCTGGTCCTTTACAGCCCAGATGGTAGAGGCACCAACCTTCACGGTGGCCTTCATCGCCAAACTCTTTCGCAAAACGGCCAGCATCGAAGTGCGGGCGACGTTCGCAGTGTTCGTGAATCAAACGGCCATAGGCGAATGTCGGACGGTTTTTGGTATCCAGCTTCGGCGGCTTACCGTAAGTGATGATATGCGCGACCGTTGCAAGGAAGTTATGTGGGTTCGGCGGACAGCCGGGGATGTTGATAATGGTTTTGCCTGGCAGAACTTCCTGCAAGCCGACTGCACCCGTTGGGTTAACGCCAGCGGCAGCAACACCACCCCACGCGGCGCAAGAGCCGATGGCAATGATAGCGGCAGCGCCTTCAGCGGCCCGGCGGATGTGATCCACGATCGGCTCACCGGCAACCATGCAGTAAATACCATTATCTTTTAGTGGGATAGAACCATCTACAACCAAAACATATTGCCCTTTGTACTTCTCCAGAGCGTTATGTTTATTCTCTTCAACCTGGTGGCCGAAGGCGGCAGAGAGTACCTCATGGTATTCGAGAGAGATGGTCTCCAGAACGAGGTTTTCCACTGTAGGGTGTGTCGCGCGAAGCAGCGATTCAGTACAACCCGTACACTCCTGAGCACCAATCCAGATAACTGGTGGGCGCTGAGGACGAGAAACTGATTCGGCCATTTCTGCGGCGGCTTTGCTACTGAGCCCCATGGTAGCGGCCAGTGCTGCACAAAGCTTCATGAAATCACGGCGATTGATGCCGTTCGAATTGATGAGAGAGTTATCTCCAGTCATTTTATAGTTATTCCGTTGCGAAGACCTGGCTTTTTATTTTGCACCATTCGCATGTTGCATATTGCGATCGGCGCGCCATTTACCACACTTTTTATATGGTTATGTGCGATATATTACTTCGACGGAGCAACAAAACGAAGGTGTTGGTCAATAGTGTAATTAATTAAAGCAACGGAATACCCCTTTCGGATCAAGCTTCGAGCCGATAGCCAGCCATGAAAAACCGAATTGTCGTACTGGACTGGTTCTCTTTAAAGAAATCCATCACCATCTCTTTATCCAGGCCATAGCGGCGCGTGAGGATGCCCGCCTCCCACGCGCTAAGCTGCCGATCGCCCGTTTTTTCAAACATACGATGTGAAAATCCCAGTATAAAACCGCGTTTATAATCAGCACAAAAATTGGCCACCATACGGGCGCTATCCGCGCTTGACGCGTTTAATCCGGCCATCAGACCTTTTCCAAAATGATTGTCCATGCGTAACCCCCAATCGCTATATAATAAATTATATAGCGATTTTTTAAGCAAAGGCCAGAGGTTTCACGTACTTTTTTGCGCCTGCTTAAAAGGACACCCACTCGTCCGTTTTGGCGGCCGCAGACGTTTTGCTGTCTGCTGAAGGGGAAGTGGTATTCGCAGCAGCGTATTGCACATCATTCGCAGACAGGCGGAACTGTTGCACCGAGCGTTGCAGCTCTTCCGTTTGTCGTTCCAGCGCCACAGCAGCGGCAGAGACTTGCTCAACCAATGCAGCGTTCTGTTGCGTGACGCTATCCATCTGGGTGATCGCCACACTCACCTGCGAGATGCCCTTGTTCTGTTCTTCCGAGGCAGAGGCAATTTGTTTCATGATAACGGTCACTTCGGTGGCACCGCGGAGAATTGCCTCCATGGTTAATCCCGTCTCTTTAACCAGACGAGCGCCCTGATCGACACGACGCGACGATTCGCCAATCAGCGTCTCAATTTCTTTCGCCGCTCCGGCGCTCCGGCTGGCAAGGTTACGTACTTCACCAGCAACGACGGCAAAACCACGTCCCTGCTCGCCCGCTCTGGCAGCTTCAACTGCGGCGTTAAGCGCCAGAATGTTGGTCTGGAAAGCAATACTGTTAATAACAGACGTAATTTCGGCGATCTGTTTCGAGCTGGCGGCAATGCCATCCATCGTCTCAACCACTTCAGAAACCAGCGTGCTGCCTTTACCTGCCGTCTCTGTCGCCGTATCGGCAAGCTGGCTGGCCTCACGCGCATTTTCGGCGTTAAGTTTTACCGTGGCGGTCAGTTGCTCCATGCTGGCAGCGGTCTCTTCCAGCGCCGCAGCCTGCTCTTCAGTACGTGAGGAGAGATCGTTATTACCGGTGGAAATTTCCGTAGCTCCTCGCCAGATGTTGTCACTACCTGAACGAATGGTACTGACGGCTTCGCGCAGGCTGTCCTGCATCGCGCATAGTAACGGCACCAGTTGGCCCACGCAGTTACGCCCAAAATCTTCAATAGGATGGCTGAGATCGCCCTGCGCAATCTGTTGGAACTGCTGACGGATGCGTCCCAGAGGTTTCACCATCATGGCGACGAGGTAACGGTCGGTAAAGAACAGTAGGGCAATACCGAGGATCACGGCAGTAATAATTAACGTCCGGATGATAGACGTTTTGCCATCGACCATAACACGGGTGGTATCAAGCCGCTCTCCTGCCGTGGCGTTAAAACGTTCGGCACTGGCGCCAAATTCACGGCTCAGCGCTGGCGTTATGGTGCTGGCATGTTCCGCAAAGGCCGTGAGCGTGCCCTGCTTTGCCAGCTGCATTTGCGGGATCACGCCATTGTCCAGCAGCGCCTGCCACTTCGTCAGTACCGCCGCGGCAACTTCCGGATCCATGGGGCCTGGAGACAATGTTTTCATCTCCTGGAGTTTTTTGCTCATGTTCTCAAGGGACTGCTGCGCCGGCGCAAAATCAGGCGTTCCGCCACTCATTTTGACGTCCATGGCGCGACTTAACCGCGTAACGAAGCGAAAGTACTGATCGTTCCCCTGACTGAGCACCGTCATCTGATGGACGAGATGACGGTCAATATCATTGCCTTCAGATATTTTTGATAAAGAATGAAGACTGAATAAACCCACGCCCGACCAGAGCAGGCAAAAAAGTCCCAGTATTGCCAACATGACAATACGAATAGTGAAGTTTTTCAGCAAACGCATAATAATTTCCTTGCCGTTGATGAGGAATTCGCCATCAGGCGATACTTATCCTTGTTATCGGCAGGCAACAGAGAAGATATAATGCGTTCTTTATTTTTTTACTTTCTTAAGTACATTCAATATCTATTTACACTATATCAACATGAATGCTAATGAAATTAGCTAGCATTACTATTCAGATGATTAGCCTGAATCATTTAATAATCCTTTGTTTTATATCGTAAATATTCATTAAACCATGTAAGAGTGCGTTTCCAGGATAAATCAGCAGCAGTCTTATCATAACGTGGTGTCGAATCATTATGAAAACCATGATTAACGCCGGGATAGATATATGCCTCATAGACTCTCTTATTGGCCTTGAGTGCCTCCTCATAAGCAGGCCCCTCGTTAATTCGGATACCATCATAGTAATCGAGCAACTCTTGTGGAAAGTCTTTCGCAGTTAAACGCGGCATGGCAGCGCTCCTGATTGATGTTTTTATACGCAAAACACAGTGGTCTGTTTTTACCCAGTTTTTCATCCCAGTGTGACCTGGTGAACGGGATCTTCAGCGGGAACCCGCTAGAATAGAAACGTTGTTTCGAAATTCACCTGCACTAAGGAGATCTCATGGCCTGGTTTGCCAATCCTGAACGTTACGAGCAGATGCTCTATCGTTACTGTGGGCGCAGCGGTTTGCGTTTACCCGCGCTATCGCTGGGTTTATGGCACAGTTTTGGGCACGTTCAGGCGCTGGATTCACAGCGCGCCCTGCTGCGTAAAGCATTTGATTTAGGCATCACGCATTTTGATTTAGCCAATAACTATGGACCGCCTCCGGGCAGCGCAGAAGAGAATTTTGGCCGATTACTGCGCGAGGATTTTGCACAATATCGTGATGAGCTGATCATCTCCAGCAAAGCAGGCTATGACATGTGGCCAGGTCCATACGGTTCTGGCGGTTCGCGCAAATACCTGCTCGCCAGCCTCGACCAGAGCCTGAAACGCATGGGCCTCGACTATGTCGATATCTTCTACTCACACCGCGTTGACGAAAATACGCCAATGGAAGAGACCGCCTCAGCCCTGGCCCATGCGGTGCAAAGCGGTAAAGCGCTGTATGTCGGTATCTCATCCTATTCCCCGGAGCGTACGCAGAAAATGGCCGAGCTGATGCGGGAGTGGAAAATTCCGTTGCTGATCCACCAGCCTTCTTACAACCTGCTTAACCGCTGGGTAGACAGTAGCGGTTTGCTGGATACACTGGAATCCAACGGCATGGGCTGTATCGCATTTACGCCGTTGGCCCAGGGGCTGCTGACGGGGAAATACCTCAACGGCATTCCGGAAGGTTCACGCATGCAACGTGAAGGGAAAAAAGCCCGTGGGCTGACGGAAAACATGCTGACGGAAGAAAATCTTACCAGCCTGCGTTTGCTCAATGAGATGGCGCAACAGCGAGGACAGTCGATGGCGCAAATGGCCTTAAGCTGGCTGCTGAAAGACAACCGGGTGACTTCGGTATTAATTGGCGCCAGCCGGCCGGAGCAACTGGAGGAAAACGTTCAGGCGTTGGCAAACCTGACGTTCAGTGCCGAAGAACTGGCGCAGATCGATAAGCACGTCGCAGACGGTAAGCTGAACCTGTGGCAGGCCTCATCGGACAAATAGCTGTTTATCACTCCGTGCCGGAAGGTGTCGTTAACCTCCCCGGCACGTAATGCAGACCCGACAGTCCCCTCACACTTCTTCCGCGTTGATCTCCGGGCGTTGATACTCCGGCCAGACCAGCGCGACAAGTGCAGGATAAGCCTCAAGACTGAACTCCCTGAAGCACTGACGCAGGTTGAGCACGTCCAGGTCAGCATGCGGGACCTTCTCACCGCTCAAACAGCGTTTTTTAATATTGTCGTAATATTTATACACCGCAGAGTTGAGGTCGCTGCAACGCCGCTGTGCATCAAATAATCCAGGAATCTCATTCAACTCCACCATTGTCATCCGTTTGATCGTGGAGTGAATAAAATCGATATATTCGTGATTAACGCGCCAATACCAGACTGGGGTAATCGAATTCATCAATACCGAGAAATGGTCCTCACCTTCTTCTTTACTCAGCATTTCCGGCTGGTTTTCAGAATGTCCATTTTCTGCATATCGGTTTTTATTTGCACTGCGCATTAAAAAAAGCACCCCGCAGGTCAGCAATAGCAGGGTTATAACAGAATAAAATATACTGTTCATATACTGGCTCCATTTTTTTTGATTTTAAAATTACGCCATGCTATTGTCAACGCGGCCTGATTTATTTAAAACAACATATCATTGGCATCAAAGGATATTTCAACATGCTTCCCGAGCATCTTGTTCCCTCGCATTTTCACTTATCCAGTCCATCTACCAATACTGAACCCGTAGATAATAGTGAAAATTTGAATCAGGGAAAGAGAACGTTAAGCGATTACGAACCCGATATTTTGATTAGTGCTACAGCTACCGGTCAGGCACGCAATATGTTATTTGAAGAGTGTGATCGTCATTTAAAAGAGCGTTTGTTTCGTGCCGCGAAAATTGAGTCATTCACTCGCTTGCTCAATTCACTACAAGCAGAAGGCGACATTAACGCTCAAGAATTAAGTAAAATTTTGTCCACAAAAACAGCTATCATAAATGAGCAAGGTAATAAAATTTGGCTTAATTTAATCACACGTGAAACCAGCGATCCTATTTTTTATTCTCTGGAAAAGAAATAAAATGAAAGATATTGAGGATAATAATGTTTATTTGGCTTTAGATGACCATAAAAGCGATGAGTTTGTCTTAAAGCAAAATTTAGCCGTGTTGATTGCCAATAAAAACGCGACGCTGGAAAGCGTCGCTCAGGAGATTGTTTCTATCCCCGCCGCGCTGGTACGAATGAAATGGCAAAATCGCCGTGAGATTTATGCGCTACAAGCTAAAGAAGAGATCTACGGCGCCGCCATTGAGGCCATTATGGAGCAGCAACCGGAACTGCGGGACAAAATAATGACCCGGCTGGAAAGCGCATATCAGCATATTCTCAGGCGAGAAACAGCCACCCTTCGCCTGACGCGTAAACTGTCTGAAGGCAACTACGAGCCAACCAGGATAACGACAGTCGCCCTGGATGAAGACAGATAAGGGCGAGTGGAGAACGTTGAATCAGGAGCTGCAGGCCGGGTAAGGCGCCCCCCCCCACCCGGCAATGAGGATTACTTCGCTTTTACAGTCTCTTCACCAACCAGACCAATCTTCAGGAACCCCGCCTGATGCAAAGCATCCATAACCTTCATCATGGTTTCATAATCGACGGTTTTATCCGCAAGGAAGAAGATCGTAGTGTCTTTCTTGCCATCAGTCAGCGTATTTAACTCGCTAATCATGGTATCGTCCGTCACCTGGTTGTTGCCAATAAACATACTCTTATCGGCTTTCACAGACAGGTAAACCGGTTTTTCCGGACGCGGTTGCGGTGTGCTGGTGGAAGCAGGGAGATTCACCTTCACATCCACCGTTGCCAACGGCGCAGCCACCATAAAGATGATCAATAAAACCAACATAACGTCGATAAACGGCGTCACGTTTATTTCATGCATTTCACCGTTATCGTCCAGGTTTTCATTAAAGCTCATTGCCATGGAACATTATCCTACACGTAATTTCTGCGCAGCACGTACCGGATGCGCGGATGCGCTAGCGTTCAGGTCGAGATCGCGACTTTGCAGCAACAGCACCTGCGCCGCGACATCGCCCAGCATCGCTTTATAGCTGCCAATCTGACGTGCGAAAACGTTATAGATAACAACTGCAGGAATTGCTGCAACCAGACCAATCGCGGTGGCTAACAGCGCTTCTGCGATACCCGGCGCAACAACGGCCAGGTTGGTCGTTTGGGTTTGCGCGATCCCGATGAAGCTATTCATGATGCCCCATACCGTACCGAACAGCCCGACGAACGGAGAGATAGCCCCGATGGTCGCCAGGTATCCGTTACCGCGCCCCATATGACGCCCTACCGCCGCGACGCGACGCTCCAGACGGAAACCAGTACGTTCTTTAATACCTTCGTTGTCGTCGCTACCTTCAGACAGTTCCAGCTCATTCTGCGCCTCGTTAATCAACAGCGCGCCCAGGCTTTTGCCATCGAATCCTGCGGCAATCTCACTTGCCTGGTCTAAAGAGCGAGCATCCACCAGCAGTTGCTGCTCGCGCTTAAGGCGGCGTTTCTGAGTAAAGAACTCAAGGCTCTTACTAAAGAAAATTGCCCAGGTGACCACTGACGCCAAAATCAGCCCAATCATCACGCACTTAACCACGATATCGGCGTGCTGATACATACCCCAGACGGAAAGGTCCGTCTGCATCAAATTATTACCCACTCTGTATCTCCAGGACGCAAGTCACAAAATCTGTGCGTAATGATATCAAAACGACGTCGAATTGATAGTCGTTCTCATTACTATTTACATAGTGCCGCACCTTTGGTTTCTTTTCCTTGCGCTTACGCAGTAAAAAAGTCACCAGACGCAGTTTGAGATTATTTTCTACTGTATGCCTGTTCTGCGGGATGCGTCATCTTTGATTCATGGTAGTTTAGACATCCAGACGTATAAAAACAGGTCAAACAACATGGCAGATAAACAACTTGAAACCAAACTTGTGCATGCAGGGCGCAGTAAAAAGTACACGCTGGGCTCGGTAAATAGCGTGATCCAGCGCGCTTCTTCGCTGGTTTTTGACACCTTAGAGGCCAAAAAACAGGCTACCCATAACCGGGCTAACGGCGCACTTTTTTACGGACGTCGCGGAACCCTGACGCATTTCTCCCTGCAGGAGGCGATGTGTGAACTGGAAGGCGGGGCAGGTTGCGCCTTATTCCCCTGCGGCGCGGCAGCCGTGGCAAACACCATCCTCGCTTTTGTGGAGCAAGGCGATCATGTGCTGATGACCAACACCGCCTATGAACCCAGCCAGGATTTCTGCACAAAAATTCTCGGCAAGCTTGGCGTGTCCACCGGCTGGTTCGATCCGCTGGTTGGCGCCGATATAGTGAAGCACATGCAGCCGAACACCAAAGTCGTATTTTTGGAATCGCCTGGCTCTGTCACCATGGAAGTGCATGATGTTCCGGCTATTGTTGCCGCCGTCAGAAGCGTTGCACCTGACGCGATCATCATGATTGATAACACCTGGGCTGCCGGGGTGCTGTTCAAAGCGCTGGATTTTGGCATCGATGTTTCTATTCAGGCTGGCACCAAATATCTGATTGGTCATTCCGATGGCATGGTCGGCACGGCGGTATCCAATGCCCGCTGCTGGGATCAACTGCGCGAAAATGCGTATCTGATGGGACAAATGTTGGATGCCGATACTGCCTATATGACCAGCCGTGGACTGCGTACGCTGAGCGTACGCCTGCGTCAGCATCATGAAAGCAGCGTAAAGGTTGCCGAATGGCTGGCCAGCCATCCGCAGGTCGCCCGCGTGAACCACCCAGCGCTACCCGGCAGTAAGGGTCACGAATTCTGGAAGCGTGATTTCACCGGCAGCAGCGGTCTGTTCTCGTTCGTATTGAATAAGAAACTCAATCATGAGGAGCTGAGCGCGTATATGGATCACTTCAACCTGTTCAGCATGGCTTACTCCTGGGGCGGCTTTGAGTCGTTGATTCTCGCTAATCAGCCGGAGCACATTGCGGCAATTCGTCCACAAGGCGAGGTGGACTTCAGTGGAACGCTCATCCGTCTGCATATCGGTTTAGAGAATGTTGACGATCTGATTGCCGATTTAGCCGCAGGATTTGCCCGAATCGAGTAAAATTGCCATAGATGGACATATATGCAGACACTTCTGGTGGAAAAGTCTGCAATTGTTGCGTCCGGGATCAAGGCATCCCGGACAATTCAGGAGTACAATCCACACATAAACGCTGTTCCACAGGAAAGTCCATGGTAGTCATTCAAGATATTGTCTCCGCGCTCTGGCAACACGATTTTGCCGCGCTGGCGGATCCACACGTTGTGAGCGTGGTGTACTTCGTTATGTTCGCCACACTGTTTTTAGAAAATGGCCTGCTGCCCGCCTCCTTTTTACCCGGAGACAGCCTGTTATTGCTGGCAGGTGCACTGATCGCTCAGGACGTGATGAGTTTTTTACCTACCATAGCTATTCTGACCGCCGCAGCCAGTCTGGGCTGCTGGCTGAGCTACATTCAGGGACGATGGCTGGGCAACACGCGGACGGTAAAAGGCTGGCTGGCGCAATTACCTGAAAAGTATCATCAGCGTGCCACTTGTATGTTTGATCAACATGGGTTGATGGCGCTGCTGGCCGGACGCTTTCTGGCATTCGTTCGTACCCTGCTGCCAACAATGGCGGGTATTTCAGGGCTTCCTAATCGTCGATTCCAGTTTTTTAACTGGCTGAGCGGACTGCTGTGGGTCACGGTCGTCACCGGCTTCGGCTATGCGCTAAGCATGATCCCGTTCGTCAAACGCCATGAAGATCAGGTGATGACCTTTTTAATGATCCTGCCGATTGCCCTGTTAACCGCAGGTCTGTTGGGAACGCTGTTCGTGGTGATTAAAAAAAAATACTGTAGCGCCTGAATCGCATCCGTAGGCCGGATACTCTCCGGCATTTCGCCTTATAGCACGCAGCTTTAAGGCGTACGGTGTACCTGTCAGGCCGACAAGAAGTCAACTCCCCTGCATCATTCTTATTCTGGCCGCATCCTCTCCCGGCGTTACGCCAAAGAAACGTTTAAACTCACGACTGAATTGCGATGCGCTCTCATAGCCGACACGCATGGCGGCCGCGCTGGCCTTCATTCCGTCGTGGATCATCATCATCCGTGCTTTATGCAGCCGATAACTCTTGAGATATTGCAGCGGCGATGTGCTGGTCACCGCTTTAAAATTATGATGAAACGCCGACACGCTCATGTTCGCTTCTGCCGCCAGCTGTTCTACATTGAGGTTTTCGGTGTATTTGGTTTCAATTCGCTTCAACACCCGGCTTATCAAACTGAAATGCGTCTGGCGACTAACCAGCGCAAGTAACGCGCCGCCACGCGGCCCGGTCAGCACATGGTAGAGGATCTCGCGAATGATCTGTTTTCCCAGAATACGCGCATCCAGCGGCCGTTCCATCACATCCAGCAGACGCTCAGCGGCACAGAGAATTTCGTCAGAGAGCGTCGCGGAGTTGATCCCGCTGGCCGCCATGGCGGGCTGGAACAGCTCGTCTTCCCCAATGTCCATCAACAGCTCCTGCAATTGCAGAATATCGACATTCAGGTAAATACCGGCCAGTGGAACCTCCGGCGTCGCATACGTTTCACATTCAAAGGGTAAAGGTACTGTCAGCAACAGATATTCGTTGGCGTCATAACGAAATACGCGTTCATTGATATAACCAATTTTATGCCCCGAAAAGAGAAATATGATGCCAGGCTGATACATCACCGGTGTACGCGCCGCTGGCTCAGTACCGTGGAGCAGACGAACATCTGGCAGCAGTTCGCTGAGTTTATTTTCATTATTTTTCAACTGCTTAATTTTATCTGTCAGCAGAAGGCAGATCTCATCACGGTCCATAGAGCACCAGTTCATCATCGGTTTGTAACTCTGCCATAATGCGCAGATTTATACTTTTTCTCCAGTCGTCTGTAGAAATGGGCAAGACATCGGCAGAAATGAGCATTGAGAGCTACGCGACTGACGACCACAATGTTCATCATCCGGCAGATACTCTCCTGCCCTCTTTTTTACCCACATAAGGGAACGAGCAATGAACAATTTTAATCTCCATACCCCAACCCGCATTCTGTTTGGTAAAGGCGCAATTGCACAGTTGCGCGATCAAATCCCTCAGGACGCTCGCGTACTGGTTACCTACGGCGGCGGCAGCGTGAAAAAAACCGGCGTTCTGGCACAGGTTCAGGACGCGCTAAAAGGTCTGGACGTGATTGAGTTTGGCGGTATTGAGCCGAACCCGTCTTATGAAACGCTAATGAACGCGGTAAAAATCGTACGTGATGAGAAAGTGACGTTCCTGCTGGCGGTGGGCGGTGGTTCAGTGCTGGATGGCACCAAATTCATCGCGGCTGCGGCACAGTACGCGGACGGCGTTGATCCATGGCGTATTCTGGAAACCCACGGTAATGACGTAAAAAGCGCCATCCCGATGGGCTCCGTATTAACCCTGCCAGCTACCGGCTCTGAATCTAACTCCGGTGCGGTAATTTCACGTAAAACAACTGGCGATAAACTGGCCTTTATGACCCCGTTTGTGCAGCCGGTATTTGCCGTGCTGGATCCGGTTTACACCTATACACTGCCGCCGCGTCAGGTTGCTAACGGTGTCGTGGATGCGTTCGTTCATACCGTTGAGCAGTATGTGACCTATCCGGTCGACGGGAAAATTCAGGATCGCTTTGCCGAAGGCATTCTGCTGACGCTTATCGAAGAAGGCCCGAAAGCATTGCAGGAGCCGGAAAATTACAACGTCCGTGCAAACGTCATGTGGGCGGCAACCCAGGCACTCAACGGCCTGATTGGTGCAGGCGTACCGCAGGACTGGGCAACGCATATGCTGGGTCACGAACTGACCGCAATGCATGGTCTCGATCATGCCCAAACGTTGGCCATCGTTCTGCCTGCGCTGTGGAATGAAAAACGCGATGCCAAGCGCGCCAAACTGCTGCAGTATGCTGAACGCGTGTGGAATATCACCGAAGGAAGCGATGACCAGCGCATCGATGCCGCCATTGCAGCAACCCGCGCTTTCTTCGAGCAAATGGGCGTACCGACTCGCCTGTCTGACTACGGTCTGGACGGCAGTTCTATCCCGGCGTTACTGGAAAAACTGGAAGCCCATGGTAATACGAAACTGGGAGAACATCAGGACATTACGCTCGACGTCAGCCGCCGGATTTACGAAGCTGCCCGCTAAGGTTTTTTGACCTCCACCTTTCGTTTTTGGGTATTTATACCAGGCTTAAGTCACACCTATGTCACCGGAGTATGTTCCGGTGACAGACATTAAGGGGGGAATTATGACCACTCCAACCATTATAAAACTACAGGATGGCAACGTCATGCCACAACTGGGCCTGGGGGTCTGGAAGGCAAGCAACGAAGAAGTCATCACCGCCATTCATAAAGCGCTGGAAGTGGGGTATCGCTCAATCGATACCGCGGCAGCGTACAAAAATGAAGAAGGTGTCGGCAAAGCAATACGCGACGCAGGCGTGCCGCGGGAAGCGTTATTCATTACCACTAAGCTGTGGAATGATGACCAGAAACGCCCCCGGGAAGCCTTACTCGAAAGCATGGAGAAACTCCAGCTTGATTACCTCGATCTGTATCTGATGCATTGGCCCGTTCCGGCGATCGACCACTACGTTGAAGCGTGGGAAAGCATGATAGACCTGCAAAAAGAAGGGCTGATTAAGAGCATCGGCGTGTGCAACTTTCAGATAAACCATCTCCAGCGGCTAATGGATGAAACCGGCGTACCTCCGGTGATTAATCAGATAGAACTTCACCCGCTCATGCAACAACGCCAACTGCACGCCTGGAACGCCACACATAAAATCCAGACCGAATCCTGGAGTCCACTGGCGCAGGGCGGCAAAGATGTCTTCGATCAAAAGATAATCCGTGACCTCGCAGAGAAATATGGCAAATCACCCGCGCAGATTGTCATCCGCTGGCATCTGGATAGCGGCCTGGTGGTGATTCCGAAATCGGTCACTCCTGCGCGTATCGTAGAAAACTTTAACGTCTGGGACTTCCGCCTGGATAAAGATGAATTAGGCGAAATCGCGAAACTCGATCAGGGTAAACGTCTGGGACCCGATCCAGACCAGTTCGGCGGTTAACCCCTTCCAGCCAGCCCGACACTCTCGTCGGGCCTTTTCTGATTTGAAATATCAGGAAACAATTCACACACATATATTGATGTATTTCTTGCAATCCCTGGAGCAGCATTACGCAACATAACCTGTTAATTATTCAGTAAATATATTCATGATATGAATATATTTATAACACCTATAGGTGCGTAACCGTGACTGAGAAAAAAAGCAATAGTGTCAAATGGCTCCCATTGATTCTTATAACACTCATTTCCGCTGGACTGTGGCAGCTTACCCCGCCGACAGGGCTAAGTACGCCAGCCTGGCATTCAGCAATTATCTTCGTCGCCACCATCGCCTCTATCGTGGCGAAAGTGTTACCCATCGGCGCAGTCGGCATTATTGGAATTACGGTTTTTGCACTCGCCTATGCTGCCGGAGATAAAACCGCCAGCGGCGCTATCACCACAGCGCTAAGCGAACTGAACAGTTCGCTTATCTGGCTTATCGTCGTCGCTTTTATGATTGCCCGTGGGTTTATCAAAACAGGCCTCGGACGACGTATTGCGCTGCAGATGATCCGTTTGCTTGGCAAACGCACTCTCGGACTCGCCTACGGTCTGGCCTTTGCCGATCTGATTCTATCCCCCGCAATGCCGAGCAATACGGCACGCTGCGGCGGCGTCATCTACCCCATTGCCGACTCCCTGGCGCGCAGTTTTCATTCGAATCCGGAAGATGAGTCCCGCAGTAAAATCGGTACCTTTCTTATCACCTGTATTGGCAACGTCAACGACGTCACTGCCGCACTATTTATGACCGGCTACACTGGCAATCTGTTAGCGGTGAAGCTGGCGGCCAATGCGGGCGTCACGCTGACCTGGGGCGGCTGGTTCATGGCGGCGCTGCTGCCTTGCCTGGTCTCCTTACTGCTGGTTCCATTGCTGGTCTACTGGATTGTACGCCCGGAAATTAAACACACACCAGATGCCCCGAATCTGGCGCGTAAAGAGCTAGTGGAAATGGGTCGGATGTCTCGTGGGGAATGGCTGATGCTGGCTACCGTCGGCGTGCTGCTGGTGCTGTGGATTTTTGGCGATACGTTAGGCGTCGACGCCACCACTGCCTCGTTCGTGGGACTGTCTATTTTATTACTAAGCGGTGTTCTGAGCTGGGAAGACGTCAAAAGTGAAAAAGGCGCTTGGGACACACTGATTTGGTTTGCCGCGCTGCTGATGATGGCAAACCAGCTGAAAAAACTGGGTTTTACCACCTGGTTTGGCAATCTGATCGGTGACAGCCTGAGCAGCACCATGCACGGTACCAGTTGGGTAATCGTCCTGCTGCTGCTGAACGCCGCCTATTTCTATACTCACTACTTTTTTGCCAGCGGCAATGCACAGATTGCCGCGCTGTACGCCGTTTTCCTCGGCGTCGGTCTGCATTTGAACATCCCCGCTGCCCCCACGGCGCTAATGCTGGCCTTCACCAGCAGTTTGTACTGCTCGCTCACCCAGTACACCCACGCTCGCGGTCCAATCCTGTTTGGTGCAGGGTACGTTCCAACGGGCGTCTGGTGGCGCACAGGCTTTATCATCAGCCTGTTTAACCAGGCGGTGTTTATCACCGTGGGGTTGATGTGGTGGAAGGTATTGGGTCTGTACTAAACTGACTGCGTCCTGACGACATACCTTACTGCGGAGAAAAGGAATGACCTGTATTTTCTGTCAAATAGTTGAAGGCAAAGCCTCCTGCCATAAGGTCTGGGAAGACGAGCACCATCTGGCTTTTCTGTCTATTTTCCCGAACACTGACGGTTTTACCGTGGTGATCCCGAAAAAGCATTACCCCAGCTATGCCTTCGATATGCCGCCGCAGGCGTTGGCTGACCTGATGATGGCAACCCAAAAAGTGGCTAAGAAACTGGATAAGGCTTTCCCGGATGTCAGTCGTACGGGGATGTTCTTCGAAGGTTTCGGCGTAGACCATGTGCACAGCAAATTAAGCCCTATGCACGGTACTGGCGACCTCCCCCACTGGAAACCGATTGAGTCGCGGCAGACCAAATTTTTCGAGCAGTATGAAGGCTATCTGTCATCACACGACCACGAACGAGCGGATGATGCAAAACTGGCCGCATTAGCGGCCAGAATTCGTGAGGCATAACGTTGGATGTGATTGCCGGGTAAAGCATTTGTACCTTATCCGGCATTCAATCTGGCATTAACGCCCCGCAACTTTGCCGCGTTTTTTGTTCGCGGCAGGCGTCTGGCGCTGATGAGCCACTGGCGTATGCTTGGTCAACGCAGGACGGGTATGACGGTTCTGGCGACGTGCTTCACGCATCTCTTCCAGCGTAGGCGCCGGAACCAGACATTCACGACGACCGCCGATCAGATGCTTTTTACCCATGTCTTCCAGCGCCTGGCGGATTAACGGCCAGTTAGCTGGATCGTGGTAACGCAGCAGGGCTTTATGCAAACGGCGCTGCTTATCGCCTTTCGGCACCACCACATCTTCACTCTTATAACCAATTTTACCCAGCGGGTTTTTCCCGGTGTAATACATGGTTGTGGAGTTCGCCAGCGGCGATGGATAGAAGTTCTGCACCTGATCCAGACGGAAGCGACGTTGTTTCAGCCACAGCGCCAGATTCACCATATCCTCGTCACGCGTACCCGGGTGCGCGGAGATGAAGTATGGGATCAGGTATTGCTCTTTACCCGCCTGTTTAGAGTAGGTATCGAACAGCTCCTTAAAGCGATCGTAGCTGCCCATCCCCGGCTTCATCATCTTCGACAGCGGGCCTTCTTCAGTATGCTCTGGCGCAATCTTCAGATAGCCGCCAACGTGGTGGGTCGCCAGCTCTTTGATATAGCGCGGATCTTCAACCGCGATGTCATAGCGCACACCGGAAGCAATGAGGATCTTTTTAATGCCTTTCAAATCACGCGCCCGGCGATAAAGGTTAATCGTCGGTTCGTGGTTGGTATCCATATGCGGACAGATATCCGGATAGACGCATGACAGACGACGGCAGGTCTGCTCAGCACGCGGTGACTTACAGCGCAACATATACATGTTCGCCGTTGGGCCACCGAGATCGGAAATCACGCCGGTAAAGCCCGGAACGGTGTCGCGAATGGCTTCAATCTCATTGATTATCGAATCTTCAGAGCGGCTCTGGATGATGCGGCCTTCGTGCTCAGTGATCGAACAGAACGAACAGCCGCCAAAGCAGCCACGCATAATGTTGATCGAGAAACGGATCATCTCGTAGGCCGGAATGCGGCTATCGCCATACGCCGGGTGCGGCACGCGCTTGTACGGCAGCGCAAAGACGCTGTCCATCTCTTCGGTAGAAAGCGGAATAGCTGGCGGGTTAATCCAGATGTAGCGATCGCCATGCTTTTGCATCAGCGCACGCGCGCAGCCTGGGTTGGTTTCGTGGTGCAGGATACGCGACGCATGCGCATACAGCACTTTGTCACCCTTCACTTTTTCGAAAGATGGCAGCAGCACGTAGGTTTTTTCCCACGGTTTCGGGCGCGGCGGCTGTACCGTTACCGCTTTCGCTTCCTGCTTTTTCGGGGCGACCGGTTTGTTGTCGGCACACGGCAGATCTTCGCCGTACGGATGCGGGATCGGGTCAATTTTGCCCGGCGTGTCGAGGCGCGTGGAATCCACCCCACTCCAGCCCGGTAGTGCTTCTTTAACCATAATCGCAGTGTTACGCACGTCGCGGATCTGATCGATGGTTTCCCCCATCGCCAGACGATGCGCCACTTCCACCAGCGGGCGCTCACCGTTACCAAACATCAGCATGTCGGCTTTTGAATCCACCAGCACGGAGCGACGAACGGTATCAGACCAGTAGTCGTAGTGCGCGGTACGGCGCAGACTGGCCTCAATACCACCGAGAATAACCGGCACATCTTTCCATGCTTCTTTACAGCGCTGGGTATAGACCAGCGTGGCACGGTCCGGGCGTTTGCCCGCCACGTTGTCTGGCGTATAGGCATCGTCATGGCGCAGTCGGCGATCGGCCGTATAACGGTTGATCATCGAGTCCATATTGCCTGCGGTTACACCAAAGAACAGGTTCGGTTTACCCAAACGCATAAAATCGTCTTTGTTGTTCCACTCCGGCTGGGCGATAATCCCAACACGAAAGCCCTGAGCTTCCAGCATACGGCCGCAAATTGCCATGCCAAAGCTGGGGTGATCGACGTAGGCATCGCCGGTAACCAGAATGATGTCGCAGCTATCCCAGCCAAGTTGGTCCATTTCGTCGCGTGACATCGGCAAAAACGGTGCCGGGCCAAAACAGGCAGCCCAGTACTGCGGCCAGGAGAAAAGGTCTCTGTCCGGCTGGATCAGGGATATTGCGCTCATAGTGCTTCCAAAAATGGTAAAAAAATAATCAAAGGCCGGGGATTATACGCTGTATGTCGGCAAGAAATGAAGTGGAGTCTGAACCAGACGAGTAGAAAGATTTATAAATTGTTAAATTTTACGCAGCCCATTTTGATCCATCATTATTAACGCCATGCCGACCAGCTGAGGTCACTCTTTTTTGGCGGGGGATTTTTCATTGCGACTCAACGATTCACTGCATATTTCCCAGTTACGGGTGGTTGTTCACCTGTGCGGATTTCTGGTTCTTCTCTACAGCTTCTCCATGCTGCCACCGATGACCATTGCTTTGTTAAACAAAGAGCGGAGCTTTTTCGCTTTTTTCAGCACGTTTATGACCTTCTTTACCCTCGGCGGCGGCGCATGGCTGGCAACCAAGCATGCGGGTATTCAACTACGAACTCGGGATGGCTTCGTCATTATCGTTCTGTTCTGGCTGCTGTTTTCGTTTATCAGCGCGATGCCGATGTGGATGGACGACGGCTTAAATCTCTCTTTTGCCGATGCCCTGTTTGAAGGGGTTTCCGGTATAACCACCACGGGTGCAACGGTGATTCACGACGTCAGCGCGTTGCCGAAATCGTATCTCTACTATCGGGCCCAGCTCAATTTTATTGGCGGACTGGGGGTTATTGTCCTCGCCGTGGCGGTATTACCGCTTTTGGGTATCGGCGGCATGAAGCTGTATCAGTCTGAAATGCCGGGGCCCTTTAAAGAAGAACGCCTCACGCCAAGACTTGCCGATACTGCACGTACGCTGTGGCTGACCTATGTCATTTTGGGTCTAATCTGTACTCTGGCCTACTGGGCAGCCGGGATGTCGTTTTTCGACGCCTTGTGCCATGGGCTGTCGACGGTCTCCCTCGGCGGTTTTTCCACGCGCAGTGAGAGTATCGGCTTCTATGACAGCCATGCGATTGAGCTGGTCGCTGGGGTGTTTTCCCTGTTGTCTGCTTTTAACTTCACCCTCTGGTACGTGGCTATTGCGAAACGTACCTTCAAACCCTTTCGTCGCAATGCCGAACTGCGTTTCTTTCTGCTTATTGCGCTGGTTGTCACCGTGATCGCCACCTGGCAGGTCTGGCGGGCGGGCATGTATGGGATAACGGACAGTCTGGTGCATGCCTTTTTTCTCGCCAGCTCCATGCTGACGGATAATGGCCTGTCCACGGCGGATTACGCGCAGTGGCCCTCGCATACCATCTTTATGCTGCTCAGCGCCAGTTTCTTCGGCGGTTGCGTGGGCTCGACCTGCGGTGGGATTAAGGTGCTGCGCTTTTTAATTATGTTCAAGCAGTGCCGTCAGGAGCTACACCAACTCGCACATCCTCGCGCTTTACTGAATATCAAAGTGGGTAATAGCGTGGTAAGCGACCGCGTGGTGCGTTCGGTATGGAGCTTCTTCTTTCTTTACGTTTTGTTCACCAGCTTTTTTATCTGGGCGCTCAATCTGATGGGCTACGATCTTTTCTCCTCTTTTGCCACCGTCGCCGCCTGCATCAACAACATGGGTCTGGGATTTGGCGTCACCGCAACGACATTTGGTACTTTGAACGATGAAGCAAAACTGCTGATGTGCGCGGCCATGATCCTGGGGCGTCTGGAGATTTACCCCATTCTAATCCTGTTCTCGCGCATGTTCTGGCGGGCGTAACGGAAACCACGGCGCATTACGGCGCCGGGTTCACCAACATCTGTCCGATCGAACCACGGTCCGCCATTTCCAGCGTCTGACTGTTAAAGTAAAACGGGAAATGGGCCCAGGAAGGTTGTCCGTAGTAGACCAGTAATTCAACCTGGCCGTCGACCCAAACGGTATCTTTCCAGCCTCTGTCTTCCGGGAACGGCATCGCGCCATTCACATTACGGATCAGGAACGAGACGCCTTCAATATGGAAAGACTGAGGCATATCCGCCCGCACCGTCCAACGCTCCCAGGAGCCTTGCTGAGCGGTAATATCCATGCGATTGACGTCCCACAGCTGACCATTGATACCAGGATCATCATCCAGGCTGATGTCACGACTGCGAATCGGCGAACCGCTGAGGATTTCCGTTGGCAACAGGCGCATTGGCAGGCTGTCGGTCACCAGCGGCAGGAGGCCAGTCGGACGCAGCGTCAATACCAGCGTGGAGATAAGAATACTGGAAGGCTCAAAGAATCCGCGGATCCTGTCGACAATGCTGGCCGCCTCACCGCAGGTGATAGAGACCTCATTACCGTTAGTCATATCCACCAGAATTTCACGGCGCTCGCCAGGCGCCAGCGAGAGCTGCTTCACCGAAACGGGCGCAGGTAAAAAGCCCTGATCGCTGGAAATCACATGCAGCGCACGGCCATCGCTCATTTGCAACTGGTAACGGCGCGAGTTTGAGGCGTTGAGCAAGCGCAAGCGCACCCAGCCGCGAGAAACCTCGACATACGGACTTTGCACCCCGTTGACCAACAGCGTATCCCCAACAAAACCACCGCTGCCGGGTTCGCTGTATTCCGGCGCACCAAAGTTGTCCAGACGCTTGTCCTGGATAATGATCGGAAAATCATCCACCCCGTAGTGATTGGGAATAGACAGCGATTTACTCACTTCATCCTCAACCAGCCACATCCCGGCAAGGCCATTATAGACCTGCTGGGCTGTACGATTTGGTGTATTGGCGTGATACCACAACGTGGCGGCATTCTGCCGAATCGGCAGCACTGGCGCCCAATCCGCATTAGGAGACATCATGCGTGCCGGGCCGCCCATTAGCGGGCCAGGTACCTGTAAACCGGCGACAGTCATCGAGACATTTTCAGTCAAACGGTTGCTGTAGATAAGCTTGACGTCATCCCCTTTCCAGACGCGGATTGTCGGTCCCAGGTAGCGACCGTTAATTCCCCAGACAGGTGCGCGCGTGCCTTGCGTGAAGGACCAGTGCGCGCGCTGCAGCGTCATAAATAGCGGCTGCCCCCGACGGGACTCCAGCAGCGGAGGTACGGGTAACGGTTGTTGCTGACCGGCAGCATTAGCCTTCAGCGGAACAGCACCTGCACACAGTGCGATCCCCGATGCCTGAATGAACTGACGCCGACTGAATGACATATAAACTCCATGAAAAACTGGCGATTAACACACAGGAAATCTTTTCCTGTAAAAAACCCGAATAGCACGGATTAAACCTTACCGGCGGCTTCCCGTTCAGCAACTTCTTTATCGAGTTCTGCGATTTTTTGTTCCATCAGCGTACGGCAATGCGCTGCCAGTTCACGAACCTGATCTTTCCCAAAGTGGCTAATATCCACCGGCGGCAACATCTCGACAATCGCCAGACCATTATTGAGGCGATTTAAATTTATCTTGTTCGAGGTTGTTGAAACGCATACCGGAATAACCGGGACACCTGCCGCAATCGCCGCGTGAAACGCACCGGTTTTAAACGGCAACAAACCGCGACCGCGGCTGCGTGTTCCTTCCGGGAACATCCAGATAGAAATGCGACGTTTTTTGAAATGGTTAACCACGGCTGCAATGGTGCTGTGCGCTTTTGCGCGGTTGTTTCTGTCAATCAGCAGGTTACCGGTTAGCCAGTAAAGTTGGCCAAAGAACGGGATCCACAGCAGGCTTTTTTTACCTACCGTTACCGTCGGCGGCTGAACGATATTCGCAGCGGTAACCATGTCGTAGTTGTTCTGATGGTTACAAATATAGATAGCATTACCATAGTTCTGCGCGTCTGCCGGCATGCGGCATTCGACCTTCAGACCATAAAGGGGAGCCAGGCGGCCAAACATGTGGCCAAACGTGGCGACGTGTTTAGGATTTCGTGGGCTGAACAGACAGTATATGCACCCGAAGATACAGACCAGAACGCAGTAAATAACAGTAATGATGACACGAAAAATATATAGCATAACAACCTCTAAAGGCCTAAGAACCTGGCGTTTTACGTCACCGGATGCACAACTCGGCATCAGGTTAGGGCTTTGTTAAGAACGGCTCTTAAGGAAAAGCGTATTGTTAATCGCAACGCTCGAATAAACAACGGTTTCACGGGAATTTTTAACGTTGGCTCTCCCTGCGCGAAAACAGGGAGAGCTGGACGGTAGCGTTATTCTTCGCTGTCGCCGTGACTGGCGCGTCGAGGCGAATCAATGTCAATGCGATCGATACGCTGCAGGCCGCGCATTAGCGTACCGCGACGACCACGCTCGCCGGTAACTTTTTGCAACTCTTCAGGACGCAGTTTAATTTTGCGCTTGCCGACGTGGATAGTCAGCGTGCTTTGCGGCGGTAACACATAGAGCAGCGCCAGACCATCTTCGCCTTTTGCCGCTTCCGCTGCGGGGATATTAATGATCTTGTTCCCTTTGCCCTTCGACAACTGCGGTAAATCGCTTACCGGGAACATCAACATGCGACCGGCCTGAGTAATCGCCAGCAGCATATCGGTTTCATCTTCAATCACTACCGGCTGCATAACGCGCGCATTTTCTGGCAGCGTAATCAATGCTTTACCCGCACGGTTACGTGCTACCAGGTCATTGAAGGTGCAGACAAAACCATAGCCCGCGTCGGATGCCATCAGCAGTTTCTGGTCGTCGCCTTCCATCAGCATGTGCTCAACCGTCGCGCCTGGCGGCAGCGTGAGCTTCCCGGTCAACGGCTCACCCTGACCACGCGCCGACGGCAGCGTAATCGGGTCGATGGCGTAGCTGCGTCCGGTCGAGTCAACGAACACTACCGGTTGGTTGCTCTTACCCTTCACCGCCGACTTAAAGCTGTCGCCCGCTTTATAGCTTAATCCTGGCGCATCGATGTCGTGGCCTTTCGCGCTACGCACCCAGCCACTCTGGGACAGCACAATAGTCACCGGCTCAGACGGCAGCATGTCATGCTCGCTCATCGCCTTCGCTTCTTCACGCTCCTGCAGCGGAGAACGACGATCGTCACCATAGGCCTCGGCGTCAGCCTGCAGCTCTTTCTTCAGCAGGTTACTCATTTTACGCTCGGAGGCCAGAATGCCCTGCAACTGATCGCGCTCTTTCGCCAGCTCATCCTGCTCACCGCGGATTTTCATCTCTTCGAGTTTGGCAAGATGGCGTAATTTCAGCTCGAGGATGGCTTCAGCCTGGGTTTCAGAAATGCCAAACCGCGACATCAGCTCTGGCTTTGGTTCATCCTCATGACGAATAATTTCGATCACTTCATCAATGTTGAGGAACGCCACCAGCAAACCTTCGAGGATGTGCAGGCGTTTAAGCACTTTTTCCAGACGATAGTTGAGGCGACGACGCACGGTATCGCGGCGGAACGCCAGCCATTCAGTGAGGATCTCCAACAGGTTTTTCACCGCCGGACGCCCATCAAGCCCGATCATGTTCAGGTTGATGCGGTAACTTTTTTCCAGATCGGTGGTCGCAAACAGGTGGTTCATCACCTGTTCCATATCCACGCGATTGGAGCGTGGGACAATCACCAGACGGGTCGGGTTTTCGTGATCCGATTCGTCGCGCAAGTCGTCGACCATCGGCAGCTTTTTATTGCGCATTTGAGCGGCGATCTGCTCCAGCACTTTAGCCCCGGAAACCTGATGCGGCAGCGCGGAAATCACCACCGCGCCGTCTTCTTTCGACCATACCGCACGCATACGTACGGAGCCGCGTCCGTTTTCGTAAATCTTACGAATCTCCGCACGCGACGTAATGATCTCTGCTTCGGTCGGATAATCCGGCCCCTGCACGATATCCAACAATTGATCCAGCGTCGTTTTCGGCTGCTCAATCAGGGTGATCGCTGCTTTAGCCACTTCACGCAGGTTGTGCGGCGGAATGTCCGTCGCCATACCAACGGCGATACCGGTAGTGCCGTTTAACAGAATATTCGGCAGACGCGCAGGCAACATCTTCGGCTCCTGCATGGTGCCATCGAAGTTAGGCACCCAATCCGACGTGCCCTGGCCGAGTTCACCCAGCAGGACTTCCGCATATTTAGACAGGCGGGATTCGGTATAACGCATTGCCGCGAAGGATTTCGGATCGTCCGGTGCCCCCCAGTTCCCCTGCCCGTCAACCAGCGGATAACGGTAAGAAAACGGCTGCGCCATCAGCACCATCGCTTCATAGCAAGCACTGTCGCCGTGGGGGTGGTATTTACCCAGTACGTCACCGACGGTACGGGCGGACTTTTTAAATTTGGCGCTGGCATTCAGCCCCAGCTCGGACATCGCGTACACGATGCGACGCTGAACGGGTTTCAAACCATCGCCGATAAACGGCAACGCCCTGTCCATGATGACGTACATGGAGTAGTTCAGATAGGCGTTTTCCGTGAATTCATGCAGCGCCAGGCGCTCTGCCATATCGCTCATTAATCGTGGTTCCTCAACTTTGTACCCCTTTATTGAAGGGCAATATTGCCGCAGATACTACCCTATCTGGCGTGTTGAGTCACAAAGAAAAGGGCCACGAATGCGGCCCTGATGAGGATTATTTGGCAACTTTGGTAATCTGTTTCACGTCTATTTCAACGGAGTTCCAGTCTTTATCCACTTCACCCTGGATTTCAACCACATCCTGCGGCGTGACGGTTACGCCGTTCCAACGCTTGTGGTCGATATCGACATTCACTGTGCCAGTCGCATCTTTAAACACATACAGGTCGTCGGAAATGCGCTCTACAATGTTCCCGCGCAGGGTAACCCAGGTGTCATCACGCAGCGATTTGGCGCTTTCTACCGTCGTGCTGCTGCCGTTAGGGCCAACAAAGCCGCCGTTTTGGCTTTGTGTAGTCGTTGTCGGTCCAGAGAAGCCGCCCTGCTGCGCGGCCAGAACAGGTGCGGAACACAGTGCCATTACGGCAACCATTGCAGCTAATTTTTTCATCGTCATGTCTCCCTTTCATGTTGGTTTACGACTATTAAATAAGTTAATCCTTAACAAGTTCTTAAGGCAAAAAAAGATACTTTTTTTGCTGTACAGAGGCTGTAGCCACAGGTTTACTTGACGGTAATGAGAGTGACCGCAGGGAAGAGCATATGCGTATTTTACTGGTAGAAGATGACACGTTGATTGGCGACGGCCTGAAAACAGGTCTGAGTAAAATGGGTTTCAGCATCGACTGGTTTACTGAGGGTCGTCAGGGAAAAGAAGCGCTCTACAGCGCCCCTTATGATGCGGTGATCCTCGACCTGACGCTGCCAGGCATAGATGGGCGGGACATCTTGCGCGAATGGCGAGCCAACGGGAAGCAAGAGCCGGTGCTGATTCTGACCGCCCGTGACGCGCTGGCGGAACGCGTGGAAGGTCTGCGCCTCGGCGCGGATGACTATCTGTGTAAACCCTTTGCGCTGATCGAAGTTGCCGCAAGGCTGGAGGCGTTGGTGCGCCGTGCCAGCGGCCAGGCCACCAGCGAACTGCGCCACGGTCAGGTGACGCTTAACCCCGGCGCGCTGGTCGCCACGTTCGCAGATGAGCCATTATCACTCAAGCCAAAAGAGTTCGCACTGCTGGAACTACTGATGCGCAACAAAGGGCGCGTACTCCCCCGCAAACATATTGAAGAAAAACTGTATAACTGGGATGAAAACGTCTCCAGTAATGCGGTTGAGGTACACGTCCATCACCTACGCCGTAAGCTCGGCAGCGACTTTATCCGTACCGTGCATGGCATTGGTTATACCCTGGGTGACGCATGAAACTCACACAACGCCTCAGCCTGCGCATCAGGCTAACACTGATTTTTCTGATTCTTGCATCTGCGACCTGGGCCGTTTCCAGCTTTGTGGCCTGGAAGCAGACCACCGATAATGTCGATGAGCTGTTTGATACGCAGTTGATGCTGTTCGCCAAGCGTCTCAGCACGCTGGATATCAGCGACGTTACTACGTCTCATAATATGGCCCGCACGCCGAAGAAGCTGAAGCACGGCCATATTGATGATGACGCGCTGGCGTTTGCCATCTATTCCACCGACGGCAAAATGGTCTTGCACGATGGCGATAAAGGCCAGGATATTCCCTACAGCTACAGCCGGGAAGGCTTTAGTGATGGCCAACTCAATGGCGACAACGATCCGTGGCGCTTTCTGTGGCTAAATTCCGCAGACGGTAAATACCGCATCGTGGTGGGTCAGGAATGGGAGTATCGGGAGGATATGGCGCTGTCGATCGTCACCGCTCAGCTAACGCCCTGGCTGATTGCGCTGCCGCTCATGTTGCTGATCCTGGTGGTCATGCTGAGCCGCGAACTCAGGCCGTTAAAAAAACTGGCGCAGGCTCTGCGCTGGCGTTCACCGGAATCGGAAGAGCCGCTCGACCCGAAAGGTGTGCCAAGCGAAGTACGCCCACTGGTTGAATCGCTCAATCAACTTTTTACACGTATTCATACCACCATGGTACGCGAGCGGCGCTTTACCTCAGATGCCGCCCACGAACTGCGCAGCCCGTTGACCGCGCTGAAAGTACAGACCGAAGTGGTGCAGCTGTCCGACGATGATCCGCAGGCACGACAAAAAGCGTTAATGCAGATGCAAACGGGAATTGACCGCGCCACGCGTCTGGTCGATCAGCTACTGACGCTTTCGCGCCTCGACTCCCTCGATAATCTTCAGGATGTGGCGGAAATCTCGCTGGAGCAGCTCCTGCAATCTGCAGTGATGGACATCTACCATCCGGCGCAGCAGGCCCACATCGATGTGCGTTTGCAGATTAACGCGCACGACATTACACGCACCGGGCAACCACTGTTGCTCAGCCTGATGGTCCGCAATCTCCTGGATAATGCGGTTCGCTACAGCCCGCGGGGAAGCATTGTGGAAGTGACGCTCAACGCCCGAAATTTCAGCATTAAAGATAACGGGCCAGGCGTTGCGCCGGAAGTCCTGACGCACATCGGTGAACGCTTTTATCGTCCCCCGGGACAAAGCGTGACCGGCAGCGGCCTCGGCCTGTCAATCGTCCGTCGTATTGCGACGCTGCATGGAATGTCAGCCTCGTTTAGCAATGCGCCGGAAGGTGGGTTTGAAGCGAAAGTCAGTTGGTAATTGCATTATTGTTGCTCACGTAGCAAAAGACTTTGCACATTTTGCTAATTTCACCGCAGTGCTGGTAGGGGTAAAATCGCCCTCAAACGTTATTCTTTGAGGACACAACATGAGCAACATTCTGATTATCAATGGTGCGAAAAAATTCGGCCATTCCAATGGCCAACTAAATGACACCCTGACCGAGGTCGCGGACGGCTTCCTGCGCGACCTCGGGCATGATGTTAAAGTCGTACGCGCAGACAGCGACTATGACGCACAAACAGAAGTGCAGAATTTTGTTTGGGCAGATACGGTTATCTGGCAAATGCCTGGCTGGTGGATGGGCGCGCCGTGGACGGTGAAAAAATACATTGATGATGTATTCACCGCAGGGCACGGCACGCTGTACGCCAGCGATGGCCGCACACGTTCAGATGCGTCTAAAAAATACGGATCCGGCGGGCTGATTCAGGGCAAAACCTACATGCTGTCTCTGACCTGGAACGCACCGATGGAAGCCTTCACTGAAAAAGACCAGTTCTTCCATGGCGTTGGCGTTGATGGCGTTTATCTCCCGTTCCATAAAGCAAACCAGTTCCTGGGAATGGAAGCGCTGCCGACCTTTATCACCAATGACGTGATTAAAATGCCAGACGTCCCGCGTTATATCGCAGAATATCGCAAGCATCTGAACGAAATTTTTGGTTAACTGGTAACCTGGAATTAGAAGGAGTTAACCATGCTTACCGTTATTGCAGAAATCCGTACACGTCCAGGTCAACATCACCGCCAGGCGGTACTTGACCAGTTCGCTAAAATCGTTCCGACCGTACTGAAAGAAGAAGGTTGTCACGGCTACGCGCCGATGGTCGATCATGCTGCTGGCGTCAGTTTTCAGACCACGGCACCGGACTCAATCGTGATGGTTGAACAGTGGGAAAGCATTGCGCACCTTGAAGCGCATTTGCAAACACCGCATATGAAAGCCTATAGCGAAGCAGTGAAAGGCGATGTGCTGGACATGAATATCCGTATTCTGGAGTCAGGCATTTAAGATTGCCGAGTTGCCGGATGAGGCGTTTTAGGCCACCATCCGGCATTCAACCGCAGCGCCACCGGGCACTCCTTACCAGTAGAGCTTCCAGCTCTGAGTGAAGCGCATTAACGCTTCAACGTAGAAATAATCCCCCCAACTTGCACACTCATCGACCCCTTTGTTGCTCGACAGGTGATACACCGAGTGTTTCAGTAGCCCGTTCCCCTGTTCATCTTTACCCATCAGATAATGCCTGGTCAGCGAGGACATGATCCCCATCGCCCACTGTTGATAGCGCTCGCGATCCGGATCGGTCACCGGCAGATGTTTAATCAGCTCCAGCAGACCACAGACGGTAATCGCCGCCGAAGATGAATCGCGCAGCGCATCGGTTCCGACTAATGCCAGATCCCAGTGGCAAACGGCATCTTCCGGCAGGCGATTAAGAAAGTAGTTGGCCAGCTTTTTCGACAACTGCACCATTTGTTTATCGCCAGTGTAAATATAGCTCAGCAGAAAACCATAAATCCCCCATGCCTGCCCACGCGACCAGCAAGAATCATCAGCATAGCCCTGCTGGGTATTACCATAACGCGGCGCGCCGGTTTGCACGTCCATATAGTAGGTGTGGAAGGTCGACGCATCCTGGCGGATCAGATATTTGGCTGCCTGCGCAACGTGGGCCTTCGCCGCATTCGCAAAACGCGGATCGCCCGTTTGCTCGCTCGCCCAGTACAGCAGCGGCAGATTCATATTGCAGTCAATGATCATCCGTCCGGCCTGATCGGGATCGCGAAGATCGCCCCACGCCTGGATGATCTGCGCCTTTTCATGAAAACGCTCCAACAGCGCTTCAGCCGCCATCAGGGAAAAACCTCGAGCATCGCGATTGTCCGTCAACCGCCAGGCCGCCACACAGGAAAGCGTGTAGAGGAATCCCAGGTCGTGGGTGTTGGTATCGTGGCGTCCGGCAATACGCAGGCCAAACGAACGCACATGCTTCTCCGCCATCTCACGAAATTTGCTCTCACCACTCATTTCCCACGCCAGCCATAACTGCCCGGTCCAGAAGCTGGTCGTCCATTCCACATTCTCTGTCAGTGGGTAATAACCTTGCACACAGGTTTCGGCAGGGAATTGTTCACCGAATTCCGTTAAATGACGGCTAATCAATTCGAGGACATGTTCTCGGGCGCAACTTATTTGATCCTGAAAACTGCCGGGATTAACCGGACTGCCAGGAAATGTGCGCAACGATTCCTCAACGATATGATTTAACATATTTCGGTTCCTTATGACGTAAATTATTTTGCAGGGTTATTTTCAGCAATATCGAGAGCGATATTTTTGCCTCGTTTACTCTGACAGGCAGATAAAGTAAATGCCGATATCAATGTAAAAGTCAGCGCCACAATGCCCATAATGATATATGTCTTCTCAAAGCCTATCCGGTCGTACATTAATCCGGCGGGAGAGGAAACCACCACGTTACCGACATACAGCATGGCCTGATAACCCAGTAAATACATGGTCGCATTGACACGTTTATCAAAATGCTCGGCAATATATTTAAAGACAGAAACCAGTAATAAACAGATCTCCAGACCGTATAGTGGCTTCAGCACAGAAATGAGCAGGTGGGAGTCGCACAGGCCTGAGATAACCAGTCGTGCGCCCACCAGCGTCCCAACAATCAGCAGGCCACGCTTCGCACCAACATAATTGACGAATAGCGGAATGACCATGTACATGAAAAATTCCATTCCCGATTGTACGGTGCCCAGATAACCAAAGACGGCGTTCCCTTCATGTACATCGGCAAAGAAAGTAACGAAGTACCGGGAGAACTGCTGCTCCGCGATAAACATCATCCACGCCACGCCCGCAACGTACAGGCAGAATGCCCAAAATTTGCGATTACGCAGCAGGGCGTAAACATCCGCGGGTGCGATCTTCTCTTTGGTTAGCACCTCCGAGGCGTTGGCCGCATTGACATTGACTTTCAGACTCACCAGAACAACCAGCATCACCACTGACGCCAGGCTGCCGAGCATAAAGTTATAGGCCGGTGAGAGGTTAAACAGCAGGCCAGAGAACGATGACGCCACCGCCCAGCCAAGCGACCCCCACATACGGATCTGCCCAAACTCCATGCCGTTCAGACGGCTGTAGCGGTCAGAATAAGATTCACAGGCAGCCACCCCGGCATACCATGCAAAGCTCAAGTAAATCGCGCCAACAATAATACCCAGCATGGTATTGGAGAGTAATAATGGCTGATAGACATAAATAAAAAACGGTGCCATTAACGCTGACATCACCACGACGAAATAGAGCAGATATTTACTCATACCTATTTTATCGAGGATATAGCCATAAATAGGTTTCAGAATAACCGAGAATATACCATTCACAGCAAATACGGTGCCGATCACCGTACCGCTCAACTGCGCCTTTTGCCCCAACCAGATAGCCAACAAGCCAATACTTGCAGACCAGGTAAAGAAATAGAGGAATATAAAACTGCTTATTTTATAATATTCAGTCCGATTTCCCGTTGAATTATTTTTCATACCACCCTCGCTATAAAAAGAACGACAACTGGCGTGCATTTTCAGGCTGCTGAATAACAACCTGGTTATTGTTGATAGATAGCTGCGGAACGGTGGCGTACTGTCTTTGCTGCCCGCTGGCGCTCACGGCGCAGCAAAGCCAGCTTTGGCCCTGCGGGATTTCGCTGGTCAACACAGGAATCGACGCGCATTCCGGGAACATGATGCTACTGTTCGGTGGCGTGACCACGCTATCTGGCTGACGAAATATGGACGGCGACAGATCAACGATAACGCTGGTTCCGTTGCATGCCGCAAGGAGACATCCACGCTCACGTAACCGAGGCTCGGCTTTCATCACCGCAAATCCTCCCTCCACCGTTTGCAGCGTTCGCGCACTGTTAATACGGTGCAGGCGAAGATGCCATTCGCCAAACGGAATCAGCCAGGTCTCAATCATGACGTCATGCCAGGGAGACCAGCGGGACCAGATATAATTCTCATCGACCTGAACCTCGTCGCACTGACGGCGGCCACGATAGTAGCCATCACCGTCCGCCAACAGCAGCATAGAGTCACAGGCTGCATGCTTGATGCCGTAACGGCCACGCTCAATGGTGAAACCAAAGCGGCTGGAGTAAGCAAATTTGGTGTATTTGGCTTCGGTATTAACGTAGTTGTTCAGTTCAAGCTGGCCTGAGGTCAGCATCATGACATGCTCAGAATGCTCACTATGCTGCAGGATCTGCGCAGCATGGGGGATAACGCATTTTTCAGCGAGTCGCGGTAGCGCCAGCTCTTCAGCCTGCCAGAATGGATGATCCTCCGGCAGTGCAAGAATCAAAAAGACCTTCAATGCCCAATAAGGCGATCCCGGCGAGTTGTAGTCTTCACACATCGCCAGATTCGGGTAGGCAAACCCCAGCGTCAGAATGCCATCACGATCGAAAATCGGCTGCTTCTGCCACCAGCGCAAATGACGCAGGATCACTCCTTTGATTATGCCTGGCGAAAGAACATCCAGTTCGGCAAACGCCACCGCGCTCCAGAAGGCAACCATGGCAAAACGGTAGGTCAGGCTGCGACCAAATGGCACCGATGCGCCGTCAGCGGCGGACAGGTAAATAAAATCTTCTGCAAACAAGCGCGAACGTTCACGCAGAACGACAGCGCGTTCGGTATCATCCGGGCTGAGGGTGGCATACAACAGGCCGTAGAAGTGAAAAGCCATTGAGATGTAGTAATCTTTCGGTCGACCGGGACCATCGGAATACCAACCGTCGCCAAGATAGTAGGCTTCCATCAGCTCAAAGCGGCGATCGATAGCCGCCTGATCGTAAGGCATACCCGCACGCTTGAAACCAAGCTGAACGATAATCGCAAAATAGTTCCAGTTGCTGTCCGGCATTTGCGAGTCGGTTATCTGATTCAGCCAGCGGTGCAGATTCTCGCGTTCGCTCAGGGAGAAATGCTCCGTTAATTGCGTCTGTAACAATGCCAGACCCAGGCCATAAGCCGCCATCTCAACCAGACGCTGATCGTAAGGACCGGTATCTCCCCAGTAATGTGGGCTTTGTGGGTCAGTACCGAGTTTTATCGCCTGAATGTACTTTTCGGCAAACGGCACTTTAGCCCCGCCAGCCATCAGCGGAAATAGCCCCCACAACGCCCGGGAAAGCCCTTCCATACAGGCAATATCCGCGCTGTAGTGAGCACAGGTATTGCCAAGAGAAAACTGAGCCTGCCCCGCCGGAAACTGCCGATCCAGCGCACGTAAAATGGCGTTAACCGCACACATTACGTCTTTGCGTGATGACAATGGATTTGATTTTTCTTCAGTTGCTGACCACATACTCTGCCCCTCTGAATTAAGTGGCTAAAGAATAGTGAATCGCAGAGCAGCAGAAATGTTACGTCAATCACACCACCAGAATTAAAGTAAAACAGCTATTGAGAAAATTTAAAAATAGGGTTTATAAATTACCATTCGGCGGCAAAAATTTAAATTTATTGCACTATGACTTTATCCTCACCGCAAGAACGTCTGGAGCTGATCGCCCTCAATGATGCGGTTGCGTCGTTCAGTCGTTTATTCGCTAATACCGTGCGTTATCACCACTGGCATCAGTGTCTGGAAGTGCTGTATGTGGAAGAAGGCTTTGGCGTGGTCACGGTTGACCATAAGCAGTTCACCATGCGACCGGGACGCATGTTCTTTTTCCCACCGTTTACTCTACACAAGATCTGGGTCGATGAGCAGGCACGGGATAGTTATCGGCGTACCATCATTCATCTCGATCAACATGCGGTGCTGAAGGTGCTTCGCGACTTGCCACACACTCAGCAGCATCTGCAAAATCTGAGCATTCGCGGCAGTGAAGCATGGGTCGTCGACGCGGCGGATGTTCATCCGCATGTTGATTTTCTCTTCAGCCGTTATGAAAAAATGGTCACTCAGAAACCGCTAAATACAGAACAGGTTGCTTGTTTGTTAGTCAACTTACTCGGCCTGTTACCCGACGATAATGGCAATATGCCGGAAATTAGCAGCGGTATTGCCAGTCAGGTGATGTTCTGGCTGGATGAGCATTACACTCACAAATTTAGTCTGGCAGCGCTGGCGCAGGAGCTGAATAAATCAAAAAGCTATGTTTCCCGACGCTTCCAGATGGAAACGGGCGAGAGCATTCTTGACTATCTCAATACGCTGCGACTGCGAAAAGCATGTGAAGCGCTGTTACACAGTGAAATCAGCGTGCGGGAAGTTGCTCAAAAGGTGGGATTTTCGGAGGTAACGTACTTTATCAGCGCCTTCGGCAAAGGCATTGGCGAGACGCCGTTGCAGTATCGCAAGCGGCATAAACAATAACGCCGGAAAGCACATTGCTTTTCCGGCATTCAACGGTCAATTAACCTTCAAGATCCGCCAGGTCGCCCTTCTCCTGCAACCAGTTACGACGATCTTCAGAACGCTTCTTGGCCAGCAGCATATCCATCATGGCGTTGGTACGCTGATCGTCTTCATCATCGATGATGAGCTGTACCAGGCGACGGGTGTTCGGATCCAGCGTCGTTTCGCGCAGCTGCATCGGGTTCATTTCACCCAGACCTTTAAAGCGCTGGACGTTCGGCTTGCCTTTCTTGCGCTTTAACTGCTCCAGTACGCCCGCTTTCTCTTCTTCCGTTAGCGCGTAATACACCTCTTTACCCAGGTCGATACGGTATAAAGGCGGAAGCGCCACGTAAACGTGTCCGTGTTTCACCAGCGTACGGAAATGCTTCACAAACAATGCGCACAACAGCGTGGCAATATGCAGGCCATCGGAGTCCGCATCCGCCAGAATACAGATCTTACCGTAGCGCAGCTGGCTCAGATCGTCGCTGTCCGGATCGATGCCGATCGCCACCGAAATATCGTGAACTTCCTGTGAGGCCAGCACTTCATCGGAAGAGACTTCCCAGGTGTTAAGGATCTTACCTTTAAGCGGCATGATCGCCTGATATTCACGATCGCGCGCCTGTTTGGCCGAGCCACCCGCCGAGTCACCTTCGACGAGGAACAATTCAGTGCGATTGAGATCCTGTGCGGTACAGTCCGCCAGTTTCCCCGGCAACGCCGGACCGCTGGTCAGCTTTTTACGTACCACTTTTTTCGCCGCGCGCAGACGACGCTGGGCGCTGGAAATCGCCATCTCAGCCAGCAGCTCGGCTGACTGCACGTTCTGGTTCAGCCACAGGCTAAAGGCATCTTTCACCACGCCAGAAACAAACGCCGCACACTGACGTGAAGACAGACGTTCTTTGGTTTGACCGGCAAACTGTGGATCCTGCATTTTCACAGACAAAACGTACGCGCAGCGATCCCAGATATCTTCCGCCGATAGCTTCACGCCGCGCGGCAGGATATTGCGGTATTCGCAGAACTCGCGCATCGCATCCAGCAGGCCCTGACGCAGGCCGTTGACGTGCGTCCCGCCCTGCATGGTTGGGATCAGGTTCACATAGCTTTCGGTCAGCAGCTCGCCGCCTTCCGGCAGCCAGAGCAGCGCCCAGTCCACGGTTTCTGTTTCACCGCTGAAATTACCGATAAACGGTTTTTCCGGCAGCGTCGACAGGCCATTCACCGCTTCGCTCAGATAGTCATTCAGACCATCCTGGTAGCACCAGCGCTGTTCGCTGTTGTTGACCTCATCCTTAAAGGTGATCTCAACGCCCGGGCACAGTACCGCTTTGGCTTTCAGTACGTGCGTTAAGCGCGAAACGGAAAAGCGCGGGCTGTCAAAGAAGCTTTCATCCGGCCAGAAGTGCACGCTGGTTCCGGTATTGCGTTTACCGCAGGTACCGACTACCTGTAAATCCTGCACCTTATCACCGTTCTCAAACGCGATGTTGTACACCTGCCCGTCGCGGCGCACGTTCACTTCGACACGCTTCGACAGGGCGTTGACCACGGAGATCCCTACCCCATGCAGGCCGCCGGAGAACTGGTAGTTCTTATTGGAGAACTTACCACCCGCGTGTAGACGACAGAGGATCAGCTCTACCGCCGGAACGCCTTCTTCAGGGTGAATGTCTACCGGCATGCCGCGGCCATCATCAATGACTTCCAGAGACTGGTCGGCATGTAAGATCACGTCCACGCGTTTCGCGTGGCCCGCCAGTGCTTCATCCACACTGTTATCAATCACTTCCTGTCCAAGATGGTTCGGACGGGTTGTATCGGTGTACATCCCTGGGCGACGGCGTACCGGCTCAAGCCCAGTGAGTACCTCAATGGCATCAGCGTTATAAGTTTGCGTCATGGTTTAAATAAGCAATTCGAATTGATCGTCAGAAACTGTGCAGTCCAAGGAAATCGACAATCGGGTTGAAATAATCTTCGAAGCCCGTGAATGCGTGGTTTCCGCCCTCAATAACTGTCTGACGGCAGGAGGCGTAATACGCCACCGCCTGGCGGTAGTCCAACACTTCATCGCCCGTTTGTTGAAGCAGCCAGATCAAATCCGGCGCTTCCAGCGGGTCAATCTGCATGACTTTAAGATCGTAAATATGGCGTGACTCTAGCACATATTGCTGCCCCGTGTAGGGGTTCTCGTTTTGACCGAGATAGTCGACCAGTAGTTCATAAGGCCGTACAGCGGGGTTCACCACCACGGCTGGCAGCATAAAACATTGCGACAGCCAGGTGGCGTAATAGCCGCCCAACGAGGAGCCGACAATACCCAACGACTCTCCGCCATGTTCAAGAATGATCGATTCCAGCATCTCTGCAGCCTGGGCCGGATACGGTGGTAGCTGCGGCACGATCATCTCTACGTGCGGATGATGCTCCGCCAGCCAGTTTTTCAGTAAGCACGCCTTCGCCGAACGAGGAGAACTGTTAAATCCGTGAAGATAGAGAAGCGTAGACATCAGTAGCCTTCTGAAGCGGTATCAGGGTGGAAACGATTACCCTGCAGACGGCGAACCTGAGTCTGCAACGTCCCGTCAGCAAAAAGCTCCAACGTCCGCCAGCCGGGGCTGATGGTATCTAACGTGAAGTTGGAACAATGCGGCTTAAACTGCACGCAGGTCGACGGCGTCGCCATCAGACGGCGTCCGTTCCAGTCCAGGTCCAGTTCCTGATGAATATGCCCGCACAGCAGATATTTCACGCGCGGATAGTTCACCAGTACGTTATCCAGCTCCGCGGCATTGCGCAGGCTATGCTGATCGAGCCAGCTGCAGCCCGCGGGCAGAGGATGGTGATGCAGAAGCAGCAAGGTATTGCGCTCAGGCGCATCGGCAAGTTTACGTTCCAACCATTCGAGCTGAAATTCGCTTAATTCACCGTGGGGAACGCCGAACACCTGGCTGTCGAGCAATAATATTTGCCACTGTTCGCCGATGAAAACGCGCTTGGCCGGAGAAATGCCCGCGTCCTGAAGCGCGCTGTACATTGCCGGCTGAAAATCATGATTACCCGGTAACCAAACGCAGGGCGCACAAAAGCTTGCGATGCCCTCAGCAAAATGCTGATAAGCCGCAGCGGATTGATCCTGCGCCAAATCCCCCGTCGCGACGATCAGATCGTACTCAGGCGACTCTGCATGTATGGCATCCAGTACGGATTGATAGCTGTCCCAGGTGTTCACACCCAGCAGCGTTTCATGCTTTTCGGCAAACAGGTGAGTGTCTGTAATTTGTAAGATCCTGACTCTGGCCTCACCAGCCAAAGGAAGGGTTAACAGGCTTTCCAAATGGTGTCCTTAGGTTTCACGACGCTAATAAACCGGAATCGCCATCGCTCCATGTGCTAAACAGTACCGTAACCAGTCGGCCAGAAACTGATTAATTTGATGCTTTTCGTCGCGTTGATGCAACTTTTTATTTGGATAATCATACCGCGCTTTGAAGCGAAAGATCTGCTGACTTGAACACACTTCAGCCACCCTCGCGTCATGATACAGGCGCACGGTTAATGACGGCAGGCTCCAGTAAGTGACAGCCGGTGCCGTTTGTTCGATCGTGACAAGCGTAGTGTATCGGGTCGATTCCACGATCGTTAACCGATATTGTGCGTTTGCTACCTGATAGCTCACTGTTTCACCGGCTGCGTCATTACGCGGCAGCAGGCGGCGCAATTGCGAATAATTGGTTTCGCACAGGCGCATCATTTCAGGGAAGTCAGGTGTGTAACGCTTCATTTTTTCCACTCAGTTTTTAACTCTTGATAGTGCAGCTGTAACCATTGCAAGGCGATGACAGAAGCCGCGTTGTCGATTCTCCCCTCTTCTACCCATTGATAAGCCTGCTCCCGGCTCACCACATGAACACGAATATCTTCGTTTTCATCAGCCAGACCATGAATTCCGCTCGCGGTCGTGGCGTCCACTTCGCCAACTAAAATAGACAGGCGCTCACTGGTACCACCTGGGCTTGCCAGATAGCTCAGAACGGGTTTCGTGCGTTTAACTTCCAGCCCGGCTTCTTCCATCGCTTCACGACGGGCCACATCCTCAACGGTTTCGCCCTCTTCGATCATGCCGGCCACCATTTCCAGTAGCCACGGGCTTTCGCTGGTATCAAACGCCGCGATACGGATCTGCTCGACCAGTACAACTTCGTCCCGCTCAGGGTCAAAGGGTAGCAAGACTGCCGCGTGTCCGCGCTCAAAAATTTCGCGCTTTACTTCACCGCTCATACCGCCGTTAAACAGGCGATGACGGAACCGATAAAGATCCAGTGAAAAAAAACCGCGGTATAGCGTTTCTCGTGCAATAATTTCTACATCATTTTTAGTGAAAGTCATTGGCAAGTTGTCTGGTTTACGCATTGTTCTGTCCTGAAACCAATAGTGATTAAAATGTGAATTTCAAGGTAGTTTGACTGATGTTTGAACGCCCTTGTGTTAAATTGATGCAAATTAACGCCGTATGGCACGTAACGCCAACTTTTTGCAGTGGCAGATTCTGCTAGAATCAGCAAATATTTTTATAATTTGATCAGCGCTAAATACTGCTTCACAACAAGGAATGCAAATGAAGAAATTGCTCCCCATCCTTATCGGCCTGAGCCTGTCGGGGTTCAGTACTTTGAGCCAGGCAGAAAACCTGATGCAGGTTTATCAGCAAGCACGCCTGAGCAACCCGGAATTGCGTAAATCGGCCGCCGATCGCGATGCTGCATTCGAAAAAATTAACGAAGCGCGTAGCCCATTACTGCCGCAACTGGGTTTAGGTGCCGATTACACCTACAGCAATGGCTACCGTGATGCAAACGGCGTCAACTCCAACGCTACCAGCGCGTCATTACAATTGACTCAGACGCTGTTCGACATGTCTAAATGGCGTGCCCTGACGCTGCAAGAAAAATCAGCGGGCATCCAGGACGTGACGTACCAGACCGATCAGCAAACGCTGATCCTGAATACCGCCACCGCTTATTTTAACGTACTGAACGCGATTGACGTGCTGTCGTACACCCAGGCACAGAAAGATGCGGTTTATCGTCAGTTAGATCAGACCACTCAGCGTTTTAACGTTGGCCTGGTCGCCATCACTGACGTACAAAACGCCCGCTCACAATACGATACCGTATTAGCGAATGAAGTGACTGCACGTAACAATCTGGATAACGCGGTAGAACAGCTGCGTCAGGTGACCGGTAACTACTACCCGGAACTGGCTTCGCTGAACGTTGATGGCTTTAAAACCAACAAACCGCAGGCGGTGAATGCGCTACTGAAAGAAGCGGAAAACCGCAACCTGACCTTATTGCAGGCACGTTTGAGCCAGGATCTGGCGCGCGAACAGATTCGTCAGGCGCAGGACGGTCATTTACCAACGCTGGATTTAACCGCCTCTACCGGCGTGTCTGACACCTCTTATAGTGGATCTAAAACCCGTGGTGCAACCGGCTCCCAGTATGACGACAGCAACATGGGTCAGAACAAAATCGGCCTGAGCTTCTCGCTGCCACTGTACCAGGGCGGAATGGTTAACTCGCAGGTGAAACAAGCGCAGTACAACTTTGTTGGCGCGAGTGAACAACTGGAAAGCGCGCACCGTAGCGTGGTGCAGACCGTTCGTTCTTCATTCAACAACATTAATGCCTCCATTAGTAGCATTAACGCGTACAAACAAGCGGTTGTCTCTGCCCAAAGCTCATTGGATGCGATGGAAGCCGGTTATTCCGTAGGTACACGTACCATTGTAGATGTGTTGGATGCCACCACCACGCTGTACAACGCCAAACAACAATTGGCTAATGCGCGTTATACCTATCTTATCAACCAGCTAAACGTCAAATCTGCGCTCGGTACGCTGAACGAGCAGGATCTGGTGGCGCTGAACAATACGCTGGGTAAACCGGTATCCACAACGCCGGATACCGTGGCACCGCAAAATCCTCAACAAGATGCCGCCGTGAATGACTATAACGGCACTGGCAATCTGCCTGCGGCTCAGCCGACGGCTGCACGTTCAACCAGCAGCAACGGTAATAACCCGTTCCGTAATTGATGCTGAAGACGGGGCTTCGGCCCCGTCTGAACGTAAGGCAACGTAAAGATCCGCCTCTTCCTGCGCATTCTCGCCTCTTCCCGCTTCAATTTCGACCAGTCATCCTCTATCCTGAGCATTATTTACTGTGTTTACCACTGGGTCCTGGAAGACAAAAATGAAACGGACAAAATCGATACATCACGCCTCGTTCCGCAAAAGCTGGAGCGCGCGCCACCTGACTCCTGTCGCCCTGGCAGTTACCGCAGTGTTTATGCTCGCGGGCTGTGAAAAGAGTGACGAAACGGTTTCGCTTTATCAAAATGCGGACGACTGCTCTGCGGCTAATCCGGGTAAAAGCGCTGAATGTACCACCGCGTTTAACAACGCGCTGAAAGAAGCCGAACGCACCGCGCCAAAATACGCCACTCGCGAAGACTGTATTGCTGAATTCGGCGAAGGCCAGTGCCAGCAGGCACCTGCGCAAGCAGGCATGGCGCCGACCGGTGAAGGCCAGGCTCAGGCGCAGAACCAAAGCAGCGGCAGCTTCTGGATGCCGCTGATGGCCGGCTACATGATGGGCCGACTGATGGGCGGCGGAATGGGCGCTCAGCAACCGCTGTTCAGCTCGAAAAACCCAGCCAGCCCTGCATACGGCAAATATACTGACGCCAGCGGCAAAAACTACGGTGCAGCAACGCCGGGTCGCACCATGACCGTACCCAAAACTGCCATGGCGCCGAAACCAGCCACCACCTCTACCGTAACCCGCGGCGGATTTGGTGAATCAGTCGCTAAACAAAGCACCATGCAGCGTAGCGCAAGCGGTACTACCACACGTTCAATGGGTGGCTGATCGTCATGGAAAGAGTCAGTATTGTCGAGCGCCCGGACTGGCGCGATAAGGCCACCGAATACGGTTTCAACTTTCACACCATGTACGGCGAGCCGTACTGGTGTGAAGACGCATACTATAAGCTGACGCTTGCTCAGGTCGAAAAGCTGGAAGAGGTCACCGCTGAGCTGCATCAGATGTGCCTCAAGGTGGTTGAAAAGGTCATTGCCAGCGACGAGCTGATGACCAAATTTCGCATTCCGAAGCATACCTGGGGCTTTGTCCGTCAGTCCTGGCTGACACAGCAACCGTCGCTCTATTCCCGCCTCGATCTGGCGTGGGATGGAACCGGTGAACCTAAGCTTTTAGAAAACAACGCCGATACGCCCACCTCGCTGTACGAAGCTGCATTTTTCCAATGGATTTGGCTGGAAGATCAGCTCAATGCAGGCAATTTGCCGGAAGGCAGCGATCAGTTCAACAGTCTGCAGGAAAAGCTGATCGAGCGCTTCACCGCACTGCGTGAGCAATATGGTTTTCAGTTGCTACATCTGACCTGTTGTCGCGATACCGTTGAAGATCGCGGAACGATCCAGTATCTGCAGGATTGCGCTGCCGAAGCAGAAATCGCCACTGAATTCCTTTATGTTGAAGATATTGGTCTTGGTGAAAAAGGTCAGTTCACGGATTTAGAGGATCAGGTGATTGCCAACCTGTTTAAGCTCTATCCGTGGGAATTTATGCTGCGCGAGATGTTCTCCACTAAGCTGGAAGATGCCGGCGTCCGCTGGCTGGAACCGGCCTGGAAGAGCATTATCTCCAACAAAGCGTTGTTACCGCTGCTGTGGGAAATGTTCCCGAACCATCCGAATCTTCTGCCGGCGTACTTCGCCGAAGACGACTATCCGCAGATGGAGAAATTCGTCGTGAAACCGATCTTCTCGCGTGAAGGCGCTAACGTGTCGATCGTTGAGAACGGTAAAACGATCGAAGCGGTGGAAGGTCCGTACGGTGAAGAGGGAATGATCGTGCAGCAGTTCCATCAGCTACCGAAGTTCGGCGACAGCTACATGCTGATCGGCAGTTGGCTAATCAACGATCAACCTGCAGGTATCGGCATTCGCGAAGACCGCGCGCTGATCACACAGGATCTTTCCCGTTTCTATCCGCATATTTTTGTCGAGTAATTCGCTGTGCCCGGTATCGCTAATGCTTACCGGGCCTACGTTTTTATCCCACCTGCACTGACAACATACTCAGGCTACCCATCTCAATCCCATCAACAGGAATAGTCAGTGGCTCTTTGCCATCCCACGCGCCGAGTACATACAGCAGCGGCAGATAGTGGTCCGCCGTTGGATTCGACAGCGATCCACCTTCATGATCGAGATAGTTCACCAGCGGGTGCTGTTCAACCGGTCCCTGCCATGTCAGGTTTGCCTTAACATAATCGTTGAATGAGGTCGCCCACGGATACGGTGTATTCTCGCCGTGCCAGCGTGCTGTGCGCAGGTTATGCACCACGTTACCGCTGGCCACCAGCATAATACCTTCATCGCGCAGCGCTGCCAGCTTACGACCCATTTCGAAATGCCAGGCCGCCGGTTTTGTACTATCAATGCTTAACTGCACCATCGGGATGTCGGCATTCGGGTACATCTTGATCAGCACGCCCCATGAACCGTGGTCAAAACCCCACGCCTCTTTGTCTAACGCGACGGGCACAGGAGCAAGTAAATCAACCAGGTGCTGCGCAAGTTCTGGCGAGCCCGGTGCCGGGTAATGTGTGTCATACAGCGCCTGCGGAAAACCACCGAAATCGTGGATCGTTTTAGGTGCTTCCATCGCGGTTACACCAGTGCCGCGTGTAAACCAGTGCGCTGAGACTACCACGATGGCTTTCGGACGTGGCAACGTTTCCCCCAGTTGCTGCCAGGCACGGGTATAAACGTTATCTTCCAGAACATTCATCGGGCTGCCGTGGCCCAAAAACAATGCTGGCATACGAGTTGAAGACATGATGATATCCTTACTGAGGGAGTCATTTTGATACCATCACAATACGCTTATTCGGTTGATGAAGAACTCAGATAACCATGATGAAGATCATCAGTTATTTTGACGATCTGGCCCGAAAGGTAGATTGATAAGGAGTTTGATTTGTCGATGTCAGTACCTTTACTTCTGACTTTACTGGCAGGTGCCGCTACGTTTATTGGCGCATTTCTCGGTGTGTTAGGGCAAAAGCCCTCCAACCGCGTTCTCGCCTTTTCTTTAGGCTTCGCCGCCGGGATAATGTTACTGATCTCCCTGATGGAGATGCTACCCGCCGCTCTGGCTGCTGAAGGCATGTCGCCAGTTTTGGGCTACGGGATGTTTATCTTTGGCTTGCTGGGCTATTTTGGCCTGGATCGTCTATTGCCACACGCCCACCCTCAGGATCTGGTACAGAAAACAAAGCAACCTCTACCCAGCTCCATTAAACGTACCGCTATTTTACTTACGCTCGGCATTAGCCTGCACAATTTCCCGGAAGGGATTGCGACTTTTGTTACCGCCAGCAGCAACCTCGAACTGGGGTTTGGCATTGCGCTTGCTGTCGCATTACATAATATACCTGAAGGTTTAGCCGTTGCCGGGCCCGTTTATGCCGCCACGGGTTCAAAACGTACCGCGATATTCTGGGCTGGGATCTCGGGAATGGCGGAAATACTGGGCGGCGTGCTGGCGTGGTTAATTCTTGGTAGTCTGATTTCACCGGTGGTAATGGCGGCAATAATGGCGGCGGTCGCCGGAATCATGGTGGCGCTGTCAGTCGATGAATTGATGCCACTGGCAAAAGAGATCGACCCAAATAATAATCCCAGCTATGGGGTCCTGTGCGGAATGTCGGTGATGGGGTTAAGTCTCGTCATCCTCCAGTCCATGGGAATCGGATAATCCAGAGGGCGGATGCCACCCTGCTATTTTACAGCATCCGCTCATCCATAGCAGAACGTGAAGGACTATTCCTGTTCCTTAATCACGCTGTTATCTTCTCCAGAACGACGGAAGAGTTTGTTTCGTGCCTCAAGCAATGCGTCTCTGTCCTGTCGGAATGCCCGACAATAACGCTTCATATGGCAATAATAACCCAATGCAACGAGTGCAATTAATACGATCCAATACCAGGCAATAAACATTCTTTTACCCTTAACATTTAACATCATTAAACATTTAACGTTAAAATTTTACATAAGCTTATTCTGACATACCCCTATAGTGGCATATTTCAGAAACAAATATATGATTTCGATCATATAAACCAGCAGCTATGCCAATAGCGAAAACAGTTATAAAAAATAAAACTATGTCGACGAGATCACACTAAGCAATAATAAACATTGTCCTTAAAATACCTCACTCATACTATCCAGAAAACAATAAAAATTAGATCTTGTAAAATAATACACTTCATCAATATTTATATACCCACAATAAAAGTGACATCAGTAGTACCTTTTTCATTTTTAGCCATACCTTAAAAACATAATATATTCATTGAGATTATTTTTATAGGTAATATAAGGAGATATATCCATGTTTAGGCAATATCGAAAAACACTTCTCGCAGGCACTCTGGCACTGACGTTTGGATTAACAGTTGGAAATTCCTTTGCCGCGGGTTTTCAATCCGCCAACCCACAGGGAATCTGGGCGCAATAGTCGTTGTTCTTTATGGAAACGCCCCACTTACCGCACTGGTTGAATTAGACAGTCACGTTATTTCAGATGTTAAAGTCACCGTTCATGGCAAAGGCGAGAAAGGAGTTCCTGTTACTTATACTGTTGGCAAAGAATCATTAGCAACCTATGACGGCGTGCCTATTTTTGGTCTTTATCAAAAGTTTGCTAATAATGTCACCGTTGAATATAAAGAAAATGGCAAAGCCATGAAGGATGATTATGTGGTGCAAACGTCCGCCATCGTTAATCACTACATGGATAATCGTTCTGTTTCCGATTTACAGCAAACGAAAGTTATTAAGGTAGCGCCTGGTTTTGAAGATCGTCTCTATCTGGTGAATACCCATATCTTCAAGGCACAAGGGGCGGAATTCCACTGGCATGGCGAAAAAGATAAAAATGCCGGCATTCTGGATGCGGGTCCTGCGGGCGGGCATTACCCTTTGACATTGCCCCCTTCACCTTTATCGTCGATACGGAAGGTGAATATCGTTGGTGGCTGGATCAAGATACCTTTTACAATGGCCATGACATGGATATCAATAAGCGCGGTTACTTGATGGGTATCCGGGAAACGCCGCGCGGCACCTTCACAGCCGTTCAGGGTCAGCATTGGTACGAATTCGATATGATGGGGCAGATTCTGGCCGATCATAAGCTACCGCGCGGCTTCCTCGGCGCGTCGCATGAATCGCTCGAAACAATCAACGACACCATGTTGCTTCGCGCGGGCAAACGCGATTATCGCAAAGAAGATGGCATCCATGTGCAAACTATCCGCGATCAGATAATTGAAGTAGACAAGTCAGGTCGTGTGGTTGACGTATGGGATCTGACAAAAATACTCGATCCGATGCGTGATGCGCTTCTGGGTGCACTGGACGCAAGCGCGGTAGCGTCAACGTTGACCTCGCTCATGCCGGTCAACAGGCGAAACTGGAGCCAGATACTCCTTACGGTGACGCCCTCGGAGTGGGTGCGGGTCGTAACTGGCGCACGTTAACTCCATTGCCTATGATGCCAAAGATGACTCCATTATTATCTCTTCCCGCCATCAGGGCGTCGTCAAAATCGGTCGCGATAAACAGGTGAAATGGATCCTCGCTCCGTCGAAAGGCTGGAATAAGGCGCTGGCAAGCAAGCTGTCAAAACCGATTGATAGTAAAGGCAATGCGCTAAAATGTGACGAAAACGGCAAGTGTGAAAACACCGATTTCGATTTTACTTATACACAGCACACCGCATGGCTCTCGAGCAAAGGAACATTAACCATCTTTGACAACGGCGATGGTCGTGGGCTCGAACAACCGGCATTGCCGACGATGAAATACTCTCGTTTCGTCGAATATAAAGTTGACGAGAAAAAAGGTACCGTTCAGCAAATCTGGGAATACGGCAAAGAGCGCAGTTACGATTTCTATAGTCCCATCACCTCGGTTATCGAATATCAGAAAGACCGTGACACTATGGTACGCAAACGTGATTTATCGATCTATACCAACAGTCTGAAGGCTGGTATCTGCTTCCACCGTGGCATTTTATGAACATGGCACAGGCTTGCTTACTGGCCTTTGGCCTATGTTTGCTGCTGTTGGTGATAATGAGCTGTGCCTGGACTTTAAAAATGACCAGAATCAAATAATTAGAATGCTAATACTAAAGCAGAGGTCTGCATCCAGACTTCTGCTTTTCTCACATTAGCTATACAATTCAATTGGTATACCCCTTTCGAATTAAAAACATTCCAAATTTATCTTCTCTTAACATCAATGATAATTTTTCCATATTGATATATTCTGATTTTAAGAAAAATAGTGCATTCAGCTCACAGTTTTAAAGAAATATCTTTCTGCTTCTGGTACAAGAAAACATAATAAAACCTCACACATTCCGATTTTTAGCACTAAAGCAAATATAATATTAAATTTATATATATTTAAATTTAATTAGTGGCGGGGCAAATTCTGAATTCAGTGCAAGCACGAACATCCAGGGAATACCTGATGATATAATTTTAAAAAAGGCGGCGTGCTTTGACTTGTATATCAAGGATATTTTCACCACTAAAGGAATGTATATGAAATCAGTAAATAAGGCGTTATTGGCTCTTACTATTGCCACATTAACCTCCAGCTATGCCTTCGCCGATGTTGACGGCGGTAGCGGCAAAATCACCTTCACCGGTACCGTTATCAACGCGCCATGCGCTATTCAACCTGACGATATTGATAAGCAGGTCGAATTGGGTGAAGTGCCTGCCTCCTACATTAATACTAACGGGCATTCTGATGCGGTAGATTCAAGCCTGCATTTGATCAATTGCAATCTGCCAAACTCGAACAATGGCAGCGACGTACCCGTGAGTAAAGTCGAAGTCACCTTCAACAGCGACAGCGTTACAACGGAAGACACCAGCCTGTTGAGCAATACCTTCGCCAGCGGCGCGCAGAATGTTGGCGTACGTCTGTTGGACAAATCAAGTACAAATATTACTCTGGGAACAGCCAAAAGCATTGATTTAATCTCCACCTCCGCAACCCAAATCCTTCCCTTTATGGCCTATATGCAAAAAATTGGCTCAACGGATGTCACCGTAGGTGCTGTCGCCGCAACGGCAACCTACAGACTCACTTATAAGTAGTCACGCAATGGTGGCCGGATGGCCACCATTTAACACTTGTAACGCTTGGGTATAGGTAAGGATTGCCATGAATACCTGCAAGATTGCGGCCTGCGGATGTGGGTTGCTGTTGTCATTTTCAGCTATGGCCGTCGAATTCAACCTGAACGTGCTGGATAAATCCATGCGTAACAGTGTTGATCTCTCGCTATTAAAAGATGATTCCGCAATAGCGCCAGGGAGCTACTTTGTTACCGTCGCTGTGAATAAAAACCAAATATCATCAGGCCGCCAGTTGACCTGGAAAAAACATGGCGAGAGCGTTGCCGTCTGTATTCCTTCTGACCTCGCCAGGCAACTGGGGTTGAAAGAAAAGATTTTAAATTCACTGCCAGTACACCACGATTGCATAGATTTTGCCGAATACAACGATATTGCCTTCAACTTAGATATGGCAAATCAACGCCTGGATATCAGTGTCCCCCAGGTTTTATTGGCATGGAAGTCAGAAAGCTGGATGCCCCCCTCAAGCTGGGATCATGGTGTGAACGGTCTGCTGTTCGACTACAACCTATTCGCCAGCACCTATCGCCCCGACACAGGTGGAAGCACAGAAAATCTAAACTCCTATGGCACCGCGGGCCTGAACATGGGTGCCTGGCGCTTACGCAGCGATTATCAGGTCAGCCAAAATCGCAGCGACGAAAATATCCAAACGACGCGAAGTATTTCGCGTACCTATCTTTTTCGCCCCCTCCCTACAATAGGAGCGAAACTCACGCTGGGCGAGACAGATTTAAGCTCCAATATCTTTGATGGCTTTTCCTATAATGGCGCATCTCTGGCCAGCGACGACCGTATGCTGCCGTGGGAATTACGTGGTTATGCCCCACAAATCAGCGGCATCGCGCAAACCAATGCCACAGTCACCGTTAGCCATTCCGGTCGCGTAATTTATCAAACCAAAGTTGCCCCTGGTCCCTTTGTTATTACCGATCTCAATCAATCGGTACAGGGAACGCTGGACGTGAAAATCACCGAAGAAGACGGCCGAACCAATACATTTCAGGTTTCTGCAGCCTCCACACCTTTCCTGACCCGCGAAGGGCAAGTTCGCTACAAAATCGCCGCGGGTCGTGCACGCCCGGACATCTCGCATCACGTGATTGATGACTCCTTCGTGAGTAGCGAAGCTTCATGGGGAATGCTGTCGAACACATCTCTCTATGGCGGGATCCTCGCTGCGGGCAACGATTATCGCTCAGCGGCAGTGGGTATTGGACAAAACATGCTTTGGCTGGGCGCGCTCTCATTTGACGTTACGCACTCCCGCAGTACTTTCGAGGACGGTCATGAAGAAAGTGGTCTCAGCTATCGTCTGAACTACAGTAAACGTTTTGATGCAACGAACAGCCAGATCTCACTCGCCGCCTACCGTTTTTCCGAACGTGAATTTCATAGTTATGCCAACTTTGTCGCCCATCAGTACAATGAAGCTGATACTCAGGACGAAAAGCAGACCGTAAGCATCGCCTTCAATCAGCCAATTGATCCTCTGCGGATGAATCTGTACGTCAGCGCACTGCGTCAGCAATGGTGGGATGGCGACAGCTCCACTACCGCATCGGTTACCGCCGGGTTTAATTTCGATATTGGCGACTGGAAAGGTTTATCACTGTCAACATCCTTCAGCACAACGCACTACGAGGAGAGTGATAACGATAAGCAAGTTTACGTTTCGCTCTCAGCTCCCTTCGACTTTGGTCGACGGTTGAATTATGACATGCGTAACAGTAGCAATACGACTAACACGCTCTCATGGAATGATTCATCCGATCCGTATAACACCTGGGGCGTATCCGCAGGAACCGCAACCGACAGGCCACATAACGGCGCGCAATTCAGAGGCAACTACCAGCATGTCACCCCCGCTGGCGAACTACAGTTCTCCGGAAGCTACGCGGCCAGCGACTATACTTCCGCCAGCGCAAGCTGGAGCGGTTCAATGACCGCAACAGGCAGCGGCATCGCGTTGCATCGTCGTAGCTTTGGCAATGAGCCCAGGGTCATGGTCGGAGCCGATGGCGTGGCCGACATTCCTGTACAGGGAGATAGCAACCGCACCAACAGTTTGGGCTATGCGGTGGTGCCAATGGTTTCCAGCTACCAGCCCTCAACCATCGCGGTCAATATGAACGATCTGCCTGACGGCGTGACCGTTGATGAAACGATCACCCGCCAAACCTGGACCGAAGGTGCCATTGGCTACAAAGGGCTGATATCCCGCGCTGGCAAAAATATTACCGTCGGCATCAGAATGGAAAATGGCGACTTCCCGCCGCTCGGCGCGATCGTGCGGCAGATTGAAAGCAATACCGAAGTGGGAATGGTCAGCGAAGATGGCCATGCGTGGCTTGGTGGTGTCGACAGTAGGCAGCAATTTACCGTGCAGTGGGGTGACAAACAGACCTGCACCATCGCATTACCGGACTCGCTGGATATCTCCATGCAAGGTCTGATTTTACCTTGTCATTAATTAAGGATGAAAAATGACATTATTCAAAGGATTAACAATAGTACTACTCGCCTTATCACTCACCTGCCAGGCGGCAATTCAGCCCGACAGAACGCGGATAATATTTAACGGCAACGAAAAAGCCAGCAGCCTGAAGCTCGAAAATCAGAGCAAGCAGTTGCCTTATCTGGCTTACTCATGGATTGAAGATGAAAAAGGAAATAAAGATGACACCTTTTTAGTTGCTCTACCACCAATCCAGCGGTTAAATCCCGGCGCAATTTCACAAGTGAGGATCGTTAAGCAGGATAAAGCGCGTTCACTGCCTCAGGATCGGGAATCGTTGTTTTATTTTAATGTCCGGGAAATTCCACCTGAGCCAGAAAATAAAGGTAGCAATGCCGTAGTACAAATGGCATTGCAATCCCGCATGAAATTGTTCTGGCGACCCGCCGCATTAAAGAAAAAACCGGGAGTCGAAGTCGAACATCAGCTTAAAATAAGTCAGCAGGGAAATACGCTGTTGGTCAATAATCCTACCGCCTACTACATTACGTTGGCTTTTTTTGGCAAAGACAGCAAAAGCCAATTGTCGGGCTTTAGCAGTAAGATGATTCCCCCTTTTTCCTCTGCCACATTAAATGCCGGCGGTTATAACGGAAATACATTCGCACTGGGATATATGGATGATTATGGCGGACTGCGCATGCTGAACGTGAAATGCTATGGTCAGTGCGATCTTATCGTGCCGGAGGCCAGAAAATGATCCGCACGCTACGGTTATTTCTGTTGTTAATATTCATCGCTATCCCTTTTCGTTCCGCGCTGGCGGTTCACTGCTATCTGGGAGCCTCCGGTGGTCCTGTTGAAGGTTATACCGCTATCGAGCCGTTTGCAGTCCCTAACAACGCTAAACCCGGGGACAAAATCTGGGAAAGCAACGATATAAAAATCCCCGTCTACTGCGATAACGCAACCTCCGAAAATGCTTATAGCAGCGAAAACGTCTACGCATGGGTAAACCCCTACACCTCAGTCAACGATACCTATTATCAACTGGGCGTCACCTATGAAGGCATTGATTATGACGCCACGCAAGGTGCGGTCAGCATTGATACGCACCAGTGCATTGATAATCAGAAGCTTAAGATCTATACCCCAGCGCAAATCAGAGCCAGTGGTTGGGAGCACTACCTTTGCTCAGGAAACGCGGACGATACGCACTACTCGAGAACGTTTGTGGCCCGTATGCGTCTGTACGTAAAAATCATATCCATGCCTCCCCACGACTACACCAGCAGTATCGGCGATTATATTCTGGTGCAGTTTGATGGCGTTGGCGGTATTAACGTTAGCCCGGATGCTGCCAATCTCAAATATCATGTTACGGGATTAGATCAAATCCGCGTACTGGACTGCAGCGTAAAATTCAACATTTTTCCGGAAAACCAAACCATCGATTTTGGCACCTTTAATAATATGGAAATTAACGCCAAAACCTTGACCAAAAGCTTTTCCATTAAGACAACCAAGAATCAGGGTGCAGAAAGCGGGTGTACCGACACGTTTAAAGTTTCGTCCTCATTTTATACGACAGAAGAATTGGCTGAGGATGATAAATCGTTAAGAATCGGTAATGGTTTGCAGTTAAAAATACGCAATATGGAAGATAATACCTTATCCACCTTTAACGCATACTCTGAATATGCCGAGTTTGACACAGAATTACTGACCAGAGAGAAAAGCTATCAGGCTGAATTAAGTCAGGTCACCGGCGACACCGTGAAGACTGGGCCATTTGAAACAGTAGTTTTATTTAAAATTAACTACAACTAAGCGTAAAAAAGCCGATGGCGTTGCATCGGCTTTTTGCTATTTCACCAGTTCGTCTTACAATTAGCTGGCTTTACGCTCGTGCGCTTGACGATAAGCCACTAAATCTTCGATAGTGACTACAGCCATATTGTGCTTGCCGGCAAACTCAATGCACTGTGGCGCACGCGCCATGGTGCCATCATCATTAGTCAATTCGCACAGCACACCTGCCGGTTTAAACCCTGCCAGCGTCATCAGGTCGATGGTCGCTTCAGTATGACCACCGCGGGTTAACACGCCACCAGCCTGAGCACGCAGCGGGAACACGTGCCCCGGACGGTTCAGGTCGGACGGTTTTGCACCCTCTTTAACTGCCGCGCGAACCGTTGTAACACGGTCTGCAGCGGAAACGCCGGTGGTCACGCCTTCAGCGGCTTCAATGGTCACGGTAAAGCCGGTACCGTAAGCACTGGTGTTATTTTCAACCATCATTGGCAGATCGAGCTGTTTACGGCGGTCTTCGGTGATGCACAGGCAAACAATACCGCTTCCGTGACGGATGGTCAGCGCCATCTGTTCAACGGTCATGGTCTCTGCCGGGAAAATCATATCGCCTTCGTTTTCACGATCTTCGTCGTCAAGCACCATCACACCGCGTCCTTCACGCAGCGCAGACAGCGCATGTTCAACACGTTCGAAAGGCGTACCAAAAGAGGAAAGTAGCGTCTGATTCATGGTAAAAAAACCTCACTAAAATTATGGTTACCAGAATCAGGGCAGTCTTAGGAGTACCGTCTAAGCGGCAAAAAATAACGTGAGCGGGTCCATGCCCGACTGGATCGTTACTCTCTCCCATCCGGACTTTAACCGTCGGCCCCGGAATTACACCGGATCTGCTGACCTTTGAGTTTGCACTCAAAGCGCTCGCGGGCTTTCAACATCAGTTGATTTACCGCCGGTGGGGAATTTCGCCCCGCCCTGAGAATAAGCGCGTTAACTATAACGCTATTGATTACCTTCATCAACGCCTTTGCTCGGCTTAGCTTCACACAATTCTGGTTTATGCTTGTGCCAGTTCGCACTACAATATGCAGCAACACGTACCAGTTCAGGGAAACCACAATGATTGACCCGAAAAAAATTGAGCAGATTGCTCGTCAGGTTCATGAGTCGATGCCGAAAGGGATCCGCGAGTTTGGCGAAGACGTTGAGAAGAAAATTCGTCAAACGCTTCAGTCACAGCTGACCCGTCTGGATCTGGTAAGCCGTGAAGAGTTTGATGTACAGACTCAGGTTTTGCTGCGTACCCGTGAAAAGCTGGCGCTGCTTGAGCAACGTCTGACCGAGCTGGAATCGCGTGAAACAACGGCAGAAACTAAGCCTGCCCCCGCGATCCCGTCAGTCGATCCGCAAGAGTAAAAACGACAACGGGCCGCAAGGCCCGTTTTTCTGTTAGTGTTCCAGTTCCAGCTTCCTGGCCTCCGTCGCCTGCTGGCAGTACAGCGCATAGCGTTTGCAAAACCAGCTACGGTGTTCTTCATCCATATTCCCAGTTATCGCCTGGATATCAACGGGATGGCCCTCAGCCTGCATCCTGGCAAAACTGCGGGCCAGGAAATCGAAATTGTTCATTGAATACATACTACTGTTCATGAGCATACCCTCCAGTTATTGAATATCTGCTAAGGCCATATGCTTTTTCTGATTTCAGTATTTCCCTGGATGCGAAGTTATTCTGCACATATTGTGCGCAAAAAAACCACCAGCTTCACAGTTTCCTACGAAATCTAAGAGGGGGGATGTGCCTCTTTTCGGATTCAAGACAAGGAGAACGCATGTTATTGTAACGTCATGTAAAAGTAAGAGGTAAAACCATTACTTTTGACACTATCAGGGAACGCGGTCGCAGGAGGAAGAAAGTTGGTTTTATTCACGGATTATAACGCCCCCTACCTGTTTGCTATTTCATTTGTCCTGCTGATTGGCTTACTGGAAGTCATCTCTCTTATTTTCGGGCATTTCCTTTCGGGTGCGCTTGATGCGCATCTTGAACATTACGATGCCCTGACTTCCGGCAATATCGGCCAGGCGCTGCACTATTTGAATATTGGACGTATTCCCGCACTTATCGTGCTGTGTTTACTCGCAGGGTTCTTCGGACTCTTCGGCATCCTTCTTCAACATGCTTCGATCACGCTATGGCAAGTACCGCTCAGCAACCTACTGCTTGCTCCGGTGAGTTTTATTCTTGCCGTCTTTGCCGTGCATTACAGCGGAAAAATCATTGCTCCCTGGCTGCCGCGGGATGAAACCACCGCCCTCGCAGAAGATGAGTTTATCGGCTGCATGGCGATTATTACCGGACATTCCGCAAGTGCAGGAACCCCCTGCGAAGGCAAATTTACCGATAAGTTCGGGCAGACTCACTATGTGCTGCTGGAGCCTGAAGCAGGCCAAGAATTCAAAAAAGGAGACAAGGTGCTGATTATCTGCCGACTCTCCGCAACGCGTTACCTGGCCGAGCTAAACCCCTGGCCAAATGTTTTGTAATTTTTACTTTAAGGGAATAACACAATGGATGATGTTTTTGGCATGTTACCTTCATGGATGTTTACCGCCATTGTGGCGGTGGTCGTCTTATTAATTATCGGGATTATCTTTGCCCGCCTGTATCGCCGCGCGTCTGCTGAACAGGCATTTGTACGTACCGGACTTGGCGGGCAAAAAGTGGTGATGAGCGGCGGCGCAATTGTCATGCCCATCTTCCACGAAATTATTCCTATCAACATGAACACCCTCAAACTTGAGGTGAGCCGTTCGACTGTCGACAGCCTCATCACCAAAGACCGTATGCGCGTGGATGTCGTCGTCGCCTTTTTCGTGCGTGTAAAACCGTCTGTTGAAGGGATTGCTACCGCCGCACAGACGCTGGGACAGCGAACGCTGTCACCAGAGGATTTACGTGTGCTAATAGAAGATAAGTTTGTCGATGCCCTGCGTGCCACTGCGTCGCAGATGACCATGCATGAACTGCAGGATACGCGTGAAAACTTCGTTCAGGGCGTACAAAATACCGTCGCGGAAGACCTGTCCAAAAACGGCCTGGAACTCGAGAGCGTTTCACTCACCAACTTTAACCAGACCGAAAAAGTCCATTTCAACCCGAATAACGCCTTTGATGCCGAGGGTCTGACCAAGCTGACCCAGGAAACAGAACGCCGTCGCCGCGAACGTAACGAAGTCGAGCAGGACGTTGAAGTTGCGGTGCGCGAGAAAAACCGTGATGCGCTGGCGCGCAAGCTGGAGATCGAGCAGCAGGAAGCCTTCATGACGCTTGAGCAGGAGCAGCAGGTGAAGACCCGCACGGCCGAGCAAAACGCCAAAATTGCCGCATTCGAAGCTGAACGTCATCGTGAAGCTGAGCAGACACGCATTCTTGCCGAACGCCAGATTCAGGAAACGGAAATCGAGCGCGAACAGGCGGTGCGATCAAGAAAAGTCGAGGCCGAGCGTGAAGTTCGCATCAAAGAGATCGAACAGCAGCAGGCAACGGAGATCGCCAACCAAACCAAGTCCATCGCCATTGCCGCCAAGTCCGAACAGCAGTCTCAGGCCGAAGCGCGTGCTAACGATGCCCTGGCCGAAGCGGTTCGCGCCCAGCAGAACGTAGAAACCACCCGCCAGACCGCAGAAGCGGATCGAGCCAAACAGGTTGCGCTGATCGCCGCTGCGCAGGATGCAGAAACCCAGGCGGTTGAACTGACCGTCCGGGCAAAAGCCGAAAAAGAAGCCGCAGAATTGCAGGCGGCAGCAATTGTTGAACTGGCCGAAGCGACGCGGAAAAAAGGTCTGGCGGAAGCCGAAGCCCAGCGTGCGCTCAACGATGCCATCAACGTGCTTTCCGACGAACAGACCAGCCTGAAATTTAAGCTGGCTCTGCTGCAGTCTCTGCCAGCGGTTATTGAGAAATCCGTTGAGCCAATGAAGTCTATCGACGGAATCAAGATTATTCAGGTTGATGGCCTGAATCGTGGCGGCGCCGTCGGTGAAGTAAGCGCAGGTAACGTAAGCAGTGGAAATTTGGCTGAGCAGGCATTATCAGCAGCTCTTGCCTATCGTACACAAGCGCCGCTGATTGATTCGCTGTTAAATGAAATTGGCTTATCCGGCGGTTCACTGTCGGCACTGGCCGAGCCGCTGAAATCTGTGGAAAGCAACGCTGTGACTCAGGAATAAACCGTAATAATGCCGGATAGTGTCGCTATCCGGCTATCAGGTCAGAGCTCACTTATCGCTGTCTTTCTGGATCTTCTTGATGATATTGGTCGTTGAGCAGCCATCTTCGAAGTTCAGCACCAGCACTTCACCGCCGTTTGCCCATACCTCTTTGCTACCCGCAATATCTTCCGGCTTATAGTCGCCGCCTTTAACCAGCAGATCCGGCAGGATGCCGGCGATCAGACGCTGCGGTGTATCTTCTTCAAACGAGACCACCCAGTCGACGGATTCCAGCGCGCCCAACACGATCATGCGCTGTTCCAGCGGGTTGACTGGACGCGTTTCGCCTTTCAGACGTTTGGTCGATGCATCGCTGTTTACCGCCACGATCAGGCGATCGCCCAGCTTGCGCGCATTCGCCAGATAAGAAACGTGGCCCGCATGCAGGATGTCGAACACGCCGTTGGTCATCACCACTTTCTCACCACGCTTGCGCGCGCTGGCAACGGCCTGTTTCAGCTCAGATTCGTTCATCACGCCAAAACCAGTATCAGCCCGGCCACGCACAGCGTTTTCGAGTTCAATCGGAGAAACGGTGGAGGTTCCCAGTTTACCGACCACAACACCGGCTGCAGCGTTAGCAAAATAGCACGCCTCTTCCAGTGAATTACCCGCCGCCAGCGTCGCCGCCAGCACACCGATTACCGTATCGCCCGCACCGGTCACGTCATACACTTCCTGCGCCTGCGTCGGCATATGCAGTGGCGATTTGCCCGGTTGCAGCAACGTCATACCCTGTTCTGAACGGGTAATCAGCAGTGCGGAAAGGTCGAAATCAGCAATCAATTTCATGCCGCGCTCAACCAGTTCATCTTCGCTTTTGCATTTACCGACTACCGCTTCAAACTCAGACAGGTTGGGCGTCAGCAGCGTTGCGCCGCGGTAACGTTCAAAATCGGTCCCTTTCGGATCGATAAGTACCGGCACGCCAGCCTTACGCGCCAGCGCAATCATCTGCTGCACGCTTGCCAGCGCGCCTTTGGCGTAATCGGAAAGCACCAGAGCGCCAATAGAGCCCAGCGCCTGATTAATACGCTCGTGCAGCGGTTGCGGATCCACGCCTTCAAAACCCTCTTCGAAATCCAGGCGAATCAACTGCTGGTTGCGGGAGAGCACGCGCAGTTTGGTGATTGTCGGATGCGTCGGCACGGAAACGAAATCGCATTTTACGTTCACATCCGCCAGTGTTTTGCTCAGCGCCCGCGCCGCGTCGTCAATACCGGTCAAACCCACCAGACGGGAATTTGCACCCAGAGAGGCAATGTTCATCGCCACGTTTGCTGCGCCACCGGGACGTTCTTCGATGGTATCGACCTTCACCACCGGAACCGGCGCTTCAGGTGAAATACGGTTGGTAGGACCGTACCAGTAGCGATCCAGCATCACATCACCGACAACCATGACTCCTGCACGTTCAAACTCTGGCAGCGTTACTTTCATTCCTGTCTCCTGAGAGATTCTCTGAGGGTCTTAAAATTTGCGCGCGATAATAGCACACTTCACTCGGCAACCAGCCACTTCTGCCAGCTGTCATGCACCAGCGTACGTTCAGCGTTGAAGTGTTCCGGCGCTACATGGCCTGGAAGTTCCTGCAACGCAAGATGGTGCAGTTCGTCGCGCAGCGTTGTATAAGCGCGGGTAAGTGCCAGCGCTTCCTGCTCATCCATAATGTCGTTTTGTGCCAGTAATTCCAGAATGCGCACGTTATCCGACCAGCGCGTCAGCTTCGGTTTTTCATGCGCATAGCGCAGCACTAAATATTGCGTAATAAACTCAATGTCGGTAATGCCACCTTCGTCAGCTTTAATATCAAAGCGATCGCGATGCTTATTGCCCAAATGGGCGCGCATTTTCTCACGCATTTCACGCACGTCGGTCTGCAAGGTTTTTCCATCACGGACGAGGGTCATGATATCGCGACGAATCGCATCAAACTGAGAGGTCAACTGCGGGTCGCCGTATACCACGCGAGCACGCACCAGCGCCTGATGCTCCCACGTCCACGCTTCGTTGCGTTGGTAATCGGCGAAAGCGTCGATTGATGTCACCAGCATTCCCGCCGCGCCGGATGGACGCAGCCGCGCATCCACTTCGTACAAAATACCAGACGAGGTGCGGGTGCTGAAAAGGTGCATAATGCGCTGCGACAAACGCAGATAGAACTGTCGCCCGTCAATCTCACGCTCACCGTCCGTCATTACGTCCATCGGACAATCATGCAGGAAGATCAAATCAAGATCCGAACTGTAGCCCAGTTCCCAGCCGCCCAGTTTGCCATAGCCAACGACGGCAAAACCGCGCCCCTCACGCTCGTCAAGATGGGTAGGTTGCCCGTAGCGGGCGACCATTTGCGTCCACGCCTGCTGGACTACCGCATCGATCATGGCTTCCGCCAGCCAGGTTAAGTGGTCGCTCACCTTCATCACTGGCAGCGTACCGGCAATATCAGCCGCGGCAATTCGCAAAAGCTGCGTTTGCTTAAACTGTCGCAGCGCTTCCAGTTGCTGTTCTTCGTCATCTTCCGGTACGCGCAGCAAATACTGGCGCAGCTCATCACGGTAAGCATCCGTCGCGGTGGGTTGATACAGGGTGTTCGGATCCAGCAGTTCATCGAGCAACAGCGGATACCGCGCCAGCTGGCTGGCAATCATCGGCGAGGCGGCACAGAGTGAAATCAGGTGCTTAAGCGCTCCCGGGAATTCGCTCAGCAGCTCCAGATAGGTGGTGCGGGTCACAATGCCGACCAGCAGCGGAGTGATGCGCGACAGCGGTATTGAGGCGTCGTCACGCGTACAGACATCGCTCAACAGATGCGGCATTAAATGATCCAGCACCTGGCGTCCACGTGGGCCAATAGTGCGTTTATCCAGCTCTTTGCGGAAATCAGCAATCAGAGACAGCACGCGCCGGCGATCGTCATCTGCCAGATGCGTCAGCACCGGCGTGGTATCATCTTCCTGTAATGCGTCCTGCCACAGTTCGCGCCACTGCTCAGAGAGCGACTCTTCCTGGGTTTCAGCTTCGTCATCGCCAATCAGCTCGTTGAATACCCGGCGCACATTGTCCATATGATTGACCAGCACATCGGTTAACTGCTGCCAGTCATCAACGTTCATCCCCCACGCCAGTCGCGCGCGATTCAGTTCATCGCCCGGCAGCGTCTGGGTCTGCTCATCATTGATACTTTGCAGCAGATTTTCCAGGCGGCGCAAATAGAGATAGGCTGCGCGCAGTTGTTCCGCGTCGGTATCAGACAGCAGGTGCAATTCATTGATGGCGCTGAGCGTCGGTAACAGCGATCGGGATTGCAGAGACGGCTCGCGCCCACCGCGAATAAGCTGGAATACCTGCACGATAAATTCGATTTCACGAATACCGCCCGCCCCCAGCTTAATGTTGTCTTTCAGGCCTCGGCGGCGCACTTCACGGGCAATCATCCCTTTCATGTTTCGCAGAGACTGGATCACGCTGAAATCAATATAGCGGCGGAAGACAAATGGCCGCAGCATCGCGCGAAGTTCACTGACGTAGGTACCGTCGGAATCGCCCATAATGCGGGCTTTGACCATCGCATAACGTTCCCAGTCGCGCCCTTGTTCCTGGTAATAATCTTCCAGCGCAGAGAAACTCAGCACCAGCGGGCCGCTGTCGCCAAACGGGCGTAAACGCATGTCCACCCGATAGACAAAACCATCCATTGTGGGCTGATCCAACACCTTGATGAGCCGCTGCCCCATGCGAGTAAAGAACTGCGCGTTCTCCAGCTCGCGACGCCCGCCCTGCGTACTGCCGTGCTCCGGCCAGGCAAAAATCAGGTCAATATCAGAGGAAAAATTCAGCTCGCCGCCGCCGAGTTTTCCCATACCTAAAATCAGCAGCGGCTGCGCAACACCTTCAGGATTACAGGGCGTTCCCCACTCGCGACAGCAGGCGGCGTATAACCAGTCACGCGCGGCGACGATCAACGTTTCAGCCAGATGACTTAGCTGCTGCAAAATACTCTCTTCGGTCACCAGCGACAGTGTCTGCGCCCAGGCGATACGCACCATGATACGACGGCGAAACAAGCGCAGCTCACGCATCAGCGTGTTTTCGTCGCTGACATCGACCAATGCTTGCTGTAACCACTCGGCATAATGTTGCCATTCATCCGCCTGAGGTGGCGTACTTTCCAGCTCAGACAGCCATTCGGGATGGGCAATCATGCTGTCGCGGACAAAATCACTGAATGTAAGCACTGACTTCGCCTGCACGCTAAGCGAGGACTCAGAGATTGCTGCTGGCAGCCGCTCAACAACGGTCGGCCAGTACTGCTGTAACGGTGAAGAGAGCTGCTTCATGTATGGGACATCCTTTGCGTATTGAGGCCTCAACCCTAATTATCGTTTTCCGCTGTGCAGCCAGAACGGTTCCAGCGCGATCGCCTCGTTGCGGAAGTGTTCAATTTCAATATATTGGTTGGCCGCAATGGCGTGACGTAAGCCCTGCCAGTTGGCGATCCATACCGATGCGACATTTTCGTCGTAGTATCCCGCCAGCATCAGCATGCTATCAATATTGCGCGTCAGGCGCGGCAGCTGATCGACGTACTTATCGCCCAACGGCTGAGCGAAAGTGGTTTTCAGTTCAGCGGCATGGCGTGAGAGATGCGTATCCGAGAAACGCTTAAAGGAGTCGGCAATTTTACCCTGCGCCTTCGCATCAAGGAACGGCTGCCACCCTTTGGTCACCAGCCATTCGGTTAACGCCAGTTTGGCCATCGCCGTTTGGGTGCTGTAAACCGCCGAAACGGCAGACACATCAGACGCGATGATCGCTTCCGACTGGGTCAACAAATCACGTAAGTGAGCGCTCGCTTTTCGTGGCACGCAGCCACCAAACAGCATCAGAATGTGGCGTACCAGCCCCATTGCAGCCAAAACCTCGGCTTTCGCCCCTTTGACGCCGCGTACCCACAACTCTTCATGGTACTGCCACTGTGATAATGCCAGCTCCAGCGCCGCTTCCATCCCCTGCTCAATACTCGCCTTCGCCGGAACCTGCAAAATGCGCGTCGGTTTGAGTTCACGCGGCGCATTCCCCTGAGCCAGATGATAGCCGCGCGCCGCTTTGCTCAGGCTGCCCTGGCGTAGACCGGCTTGCGAAACCAGCTGGTTTGCCAGCTTCAGTACCGCCCGGGTATCGCCGCTTAGCAGCTCAAGTTCAAGCTCACAGAGAGGTTCAGCACATTCGCCCGCTTTTACTTCCCCGAGATCGAGGGCGATTTCAATACGGCTGCCGTCAACATCCAGGCACCATTTCTCACGGTAAAAATCGGTGCTGAACAGTGGTTGCACCTGAGAGGCAAGTTCAGCAGGCAGTTCGCCATCTGGCCAGACTTCCGTTGGGAACAAGGCGAGATCCAGCTCAGGCGCGCTCAGCGCAACGTTAAATTCCGGTCGCTGATGCAGGCCGCCCGTTACGCGTCCGGCAATTTTCATGGTCATTTCGTAATGACCGTTTTCACCGCGAATACGCAGCCCCATATCGTGATTACGCAACCACGCATCCGGCGTTTCGTAGTAAATATTCAGCAACTGGCTGGGCGCATGATGCTCTCCCCCCAGCGTATTCAGACATTCACGCAGCGCATCAACAGCGTCACTATTGACGATAAATTTTAATTCGATTTCCTGGGCCATGGTCTTGTACTTATGGGTTATGTCACAGTTGAGAAAACTGACTGCGAACTAAGTTCGTTCTTTATGGTCAGTAGATAGTATTTTGCGCCAAATTGCCATGCAACGAGCAATTTGACGGGCGTAAAAGTTTCGGGTGGTGGCAAAAAGGACACAGATGATTCCGATTGATGTCGAATGCTTTGCGTAGAGACACTGATGCCACTACTATCGTTCCACTTTCTATGACAATAACGACAGCCTGATGCCAAAATTACGCCTGATTGGATTAACTTTACTCGCACTTAGCGCCACTGCAGTCTCTCATGCCGAAGAAAAGCGCTATGTCTCTGACGAACTGAACACCTGGGTCCGCAGCGGTCCGGGAGATAATTATCGCCTCGTGGGTACGGTTAACGCCGGCGAGGAAGTCACGCTATTACAGACCGATGCCAACACCAACTACGCCCAGGTGAAAGACAGCACCGGACGTACCGCCTGGATCCCACTGAAAGAGCTGAACAGTACGCCGAGCCTGCGTACCCGCGTTCCCGACCTGGAAAACCAGGTTAAGACCTTGACCGATAAGCTCAATAATATCGATACCACATGGAATCAGCGTACCGCCGACATGCAGCAAAAGGTAGCACAAAGCGACAGCGTGATTGACGGGCTGAAACAAGAAAACCAGAAGCTGAAGAACGAACTTATCGTGGCGCAAAAGAAGGTGAGCGCAGCCAACCTTCAGCTTGATGACAAGCAGCGTACTATCATCATGCAATGGTTTATGTATGGCGGCGGCGTGCTGGGTCTTGGTCTGCTGCTCGGTCTGGTTCTGCCACACATGATCCCAAGCCGTAAACGCAAAGATCGCTGGATGAACTGAATCGCCTTCTCCGCCACACTGACATATGATTAAGGAATGTTTTTTTCAAAAGGAAAGTGGCGTGAAGATTTATCTGGTCGGTGGTGCAGTTCGGGATGCGTTATTAGGGCTACCGATTAAAGATAAAGATTGGGTCGTAGTCGGCGCCACGCCGCAAGGAATGCTCAACGCGGGTTACCAGCAGGTAGGTCGCGATTTTCCCGTGTTTCTGCACCCGCAAACCCGGGAAGAGTATGCGCTGGCACGTACTGAACGTAAATCAGGCTCAGGATATACCGGATTCACCTGCTACGCCGCGCCAGATGTGACGCTGGAGGCCGATCTTCAGCGTCGCGACCTGACCATCAACGCAATGGCCCGCGATGACGACGGGGAGATTATCGACCCGTATAATGGACTCGACGATCTGGAAAACCGCCTGCTGCGCCATGTTTCCCCTGCTTTTAGCGAAGATCCGCTACGCGTGTTGCGCGTGGCGCGCTTTGCTGCCCGTTATGCACACCTCGGCTTTCGTATTGCCGACGAAACCATGACGCTGATGCGCGAGATGAACGCCGCTGGCGAGCTGGAACACCTGACGCCAGAGCGCGTGTGGAAAGAAACGGAAGGCGCCTTAACCACCCGTAATCCACACGTTTTTTTTCAGGTCCTGCGCGACTGTGGCGCACTGCGCGTTCTGTTTCCTGAAGTGGATGCCCTGTTCGGCGTCCCTGCGCCCGCGCAATGGCACCCGGAAATTGATACCGGCATTCACACGCTGATGACGCTGTCGATGGCAGCCATGTTAAGCCCGGAGGTCGACGTGCGTTTCGCCACGCTGTGCCACGATCTTGGCAAAGCTTTAACGCCTAAAGCGCTATGGCCGCGCCATCACGGCCACGGTCCGGCGGGCGTTAAGCTGGTCGAGCAACTGTGTCAGCGCCTGCGCGTGCCGAATGACATCCGTGATTTAGCCAAACTGGTGGCCGAGTTCCACGACCTGATTCATACCTTCCCGATCCTGCAGCCGAAAACCATCGTTAAGCTGTTTGATTCCATCGATGCCTGGCGTAAACCGCAGCGCGTGGAGCAAATCGCCCTGACCAGCGAGGCCGACGTGCGTGGGCGAACCGGTTTTGAAGCGGCGGATTACCCGCAAGGCAGGTTGTTGCGCGAGGCCTGGCAGGTTGCGCAGGCGGTACCCACGAAAGATGTCGTGGAAGCGGGATTCAAAGGTCAGGCAATTCGTGAAGAACTGACCCGACGTCGCATCGCAGCGGTGGCTAACTGGAAGGAGAAGCGGTGTCCTAAACCCACCGCCTGAACGGATATCACCCCCAGGCCGGATAAGGCGGAACGCCGCCATCCGGCACCAGGTTAGTCATCAGAAGAACACGACGTAAACGGCAGCGGCCACAATAAAGCGGTAAATCGCAAACGGAATGAACGAAATGCGCTTAATCAGCTGCAGGAAGGTTTTGATCGCGACCAGCGCCACAATAAATGCCGTCACGAAGCCAACTGCAAACATCGGTATATCTGATGCGCTGAGGAACGACCAGCTTTTGTAAAGATCCAGCGCCGTGGCGCCCATCATCATCGGTACCGCCAGCAGGAATGAAAACTCAGAAGCCGCGTAACGGCTCACCCCCATCAGCATACCGCCAGAAATCGTCGCACCGGAACGAGAAAAGCCCGGCCACAGCGCCAGACACTGAAAACAGCCAATCATAAACGCCTGGCGATAGGTCATATCATCCAGACCCGGCGCGCGCGGCTCTTTCGGCTTCAGGCATTCTGCGGCAATCAGCAGCACGCCCCCAACCACCAGCGCATACATCACGTTGATCGGGTTAAACAGCGACTTGATGGTGTCGTGGAACACCAGTCCCAGTACAACGGCCGGAATCATCCCCAACAGAATATGTCCCAGCGTCAGCCGACCTTTGCCTGTCCCTTCATGTGGGTCCTTGCCGAAGTGAATGCCGATCAGGCCAAACAAACGTCGCCAGAACATCACCACCACTGCCAGAATAGACCCCAACTGGATCACCACCTCGAATGTTTTTGCGGTATCACCCTCAAAACCCAACAGGTGGCCAACAATAATCATATGGCCGGTACTGGAAACGGGTAAAAATTCCGTCAATCCTTCGACCACACCCAAAATTGCCGCCACCAGCAGCGAGTGCATATCACTCATTAATAAACCCCTAGATAGAGAAACCACGGCAAAAAAGAGCCGACGAAAGGACTCTTTTATACCCGTTTGATTTAGAAATTATTAAATTAATTATTTTCTTTCAGATTATTGCCACGCTCAATGACGACCCCGACGTTTGCCGCACGGGCTACCGCACCAGGTTTACTGAGTTTGATCCGCACCCATGGTGAATTAAAGCGGCTAAGTAGCATATCCGCCACCTCTTCCGCCACACGTTCTACCAGCGCAAAACGCCCACCTTCCACATGGTTAACAACCGTTTGTGCAATATCAGCATAGCTCAGGCAATCAGCCACATCATCGCTTTTAGCCGCTTTGCGGTTATCCCACGCCATTTCGATATCGAACACCAACTGCTGTTCAATCGTTTGTTCCCAGTCGTAAACACCGATAGTGGTGATTACGGAAAGTTGCTCTATAAATACAATATCCATCACGACCTGCCTGCTTTTTGGCTAACCCGGATACCACTTCCGGCGAAATATGCGTATTATCCACAGAAGTAGCGTTTTACACGACATTTTCAAAACGGAACAGCTTATGAGTGCAATCGCGCCTGGAATGATTATCTTCGCGTACCTCTGTGGCTCAATTTCCAGTGCTATTCTGGTATGCCGCCTTGCTGGATTGCCGGACCCGCGGGACAGTGGTTCTGGGAATCCGGGCGCGACGAATGTATTGCGAATCGGTGGCAAGGGAGCCGCCGTCGCGGTGCTGATTTTCGACGTCCTGAAAGGTATGTTACCCGTCTGGGGTGCCTATGCGCTAGGCATCAGCCCCTTCTGGCTGGGATTGATCGCAATCGCCGCCTGTCTGGGACACATTTGGCCGGTATTCTTCGGTTTTAAAGGTGGGAAAGGCGTTGCCACCGCCTTTGGCGCAATTGCGCCGATTGGCTGGGATTTAACCGGCGTGATGGCCGGAACCTGGCTGTTAACCGTCCTGTTAAGCGGCTATTCGTCGTTAGGCGCTATTGTCAGCGCGCTGATTGCCCCTTTTTACGTCTGGTGGTTCAATCCCCAGTTCACTTTCCCGGTGTCCATGTTGTCGTGCTTAATTCTGCTTCGTCACCATGACAACATTCAGCGCCTGTGGCGTCGTCAGGAACCGAAGATCTGGACCAAGTTGAAGAAAAAACGCGAAAAAGACCCCGAGTGATTTTATTGTCGGATAGTGACGCGTCGGCGTCTTATCCGGCCTCGGGGATGTGATACCCTTCCACCGGCTTGCCTAATCGACGCTGACACCACGTCGCCAGAAACTCCACGCACACGCGAAGCTTCACGCTGCGATACAGCGGCTCCTGATAAACCGCCCAGATATTGGCGCTTTGCGCATAGTCCGGCAGCACCCGCACCAGTTCCCCGCTAGCCAGAAATGGCTGCAGGTCCCATTCGGAACGCAACATAATCCCTTTTCCCTGCAGCGCCCACTGCAGCACAATCTCACCACTGTTAGAAGAAAGATGTCCCGCCACCTTAACCGACTTTTTCTCCTGACCGTTATCCAGTTCCCACACCCCGTGAGTCATATCCCGTTCTTTGGTGACCAGGCAATCATGTCGAATTAATTCTGGTAACGTCGTCGGCTCACCGTATTTCTGTAAATACGTCGGTGCCGCGCATAATATCCTTTTGTTTTTCGTTAACAAATGCGCAATATAATAATCAGGAATCTCATCATTGATGCGAATATCCAAATCGATATTATCCTGCGCCAAATCAATTTGCCGATCGTAAAGTTCGAAATGTACCTGTAATTCAGGATAGCTGTGCATCAATTCTGTAATTGCCGGTGCAATATAACTGCGCCCAAAACCAAAGCTACAGCCGATACGAATCATCCCTGCCGGACGCGTTTTGAGTTGCGTAACGTCATCGACCAAATGCTGATAGCTTGCGAGGATCGCCTGCGCGTGTTCATAGCAACGTTGACCACTCTCCGTTAGCGCCACGCCGCGTGCCGAGCGGCTTAGCAACGTAGCCCCTAGCGTGGACTCAAGGATCTGAATGCGCTTCGTCACAAACGCAGGCGTCTGGCCCAGCGTCGCGGCGGCGGCGCTAAAGCTGCCGCTATGAACAATTTCAACCAGCACCTGCAGGTCTTTCGCCAGGGGATACGTGTTCAGCATGATCGGTAATCCGTAATGTGATTAACCGCAGTGTAATTCTCTCATGCGTATTAAACCCTGCTCTGCCGCAATTTTTATTGCCTTATCTGGACATCATTCACGAACTGTTAATTGGATATTCACAGTGCCAAATAATATAAATCCACATTTTTAGTGTTAGTTTTTGGCGGAGAGTTTATTTCCAGATAAATAAAAGAACTGGAGTTAATAAGATGAGCAATCAAAATAACCAACATGCGATAACTACGCTGACGAACATTGTCGCCGACTTTACCGCCATGATTTCTACCCGCATGCCTGACGATGTTGTGGATAAATTAAAACAGCTGCGTGAAGGCGAAACCTCGCCGATGGGTAAAATCATCTACCACACCATGTTTGACAACATGCAGAAGGCAATCGACCTGAATCGTCCAGCCTGCCAGGACACCGGTGAGATCATGTTTTTTGTGAAGGTTGGTTCCCGTTTTCCGCTCCTCGGCGAACTGCAAAGCATTCTGAAACAGGCCGTTGAAGACGCTACGGTAAAAGCGCCGCTGCGCCATAACGCGGTTGAGATTTTTGACGAAGTGAATACCGGAAAAAATACCGGTACGGGCGTGCCGTGGGTCACCTGGGACATCATCCCTGATAATGATGACGCGGAAATCGAAGTCTACATGGCAGGCGGCGGCTGTACGCTGCCAGGGCGCTCAAAAGTGTTAATGCCTTCTGAAGGCTATGAAGGCGTGGTGAAATTTGTCTTCGAAAATATCTCCACGCTGGCTGTTAACGCCTGTCCGCCGGTATTGGTAGGTGTGGGTATAGCCACCTCTGTAGAAACTGCTGCCGTGCTTTCTCGTAAAGCGGTGCTACGCCCTATCGGATCACGCCATCCAAACCCAAAAGCGGCTGAGCTGGAGCTGCGTCTGGAAGAAGGGCTTAACCGTCTGGGCATTGGGCCGCAAGGGTTGACCGGGAATAGCTCAGTGATGGGCGTGCATATCGAATCCGCCGCACGCCACCCGTCGACTATAGGCGTTGCCGTCTCTACCGGCTGCTGGGCGCATCGTCGCGGCACGCTGTTGGTTCATGCCGACCTCTCCTTCGAAAACCTGTCTCACACCCGGAGCGCGTTATGAAAAAGATCCTCACAACCCCGATCAAAGCCGAAGATCTGGCAGACATTCGCGTTGGCGATGTCATTTACCTGAGCGGCACGCTGGTGACCTGCCGTGACGTTTGCCACCGCCGACTGATCGAACTGAAGCGCCCGATTCCTTATGACCTGAACGGCAAAGCCATTTTCCATGCGGGCCCGATCGTCCGTAAGAACTGTGATAAATGGGAGATGGTCTCCGTTGGCCCAACTACCAGCATGCGTATGGAAGCGTTTGAGAAAGACTTTATCGAGCAGACGGGCGTCAAGCTGGTGGTCGGCAAGGGCGGCATGGGACCGCTGACGGAAGAAGGCTGTAAGCAGTTCAAAGCGCTGCACGTCATCTTCCCGGCAGGCTGTGCGGTCGTGGCGGCAACTCAGGTTGAAGAAATTGAAGAGGTACACTGGACCGAACTCGGCATGCCGGAATCTCTGTGGGTATGCCGGGTAAAAGAGTTTGGCCCGCTGATCGTTTCCATCGATACCCACGGCAATAACCTGATTGCCGAAAACAAAAAGCAGTTCGCTGAACGTCGCGATCCTATCGTCGATGAAATCTGCGAGCACGTGCACTACATCAAATAACCCTCCCGGAGGGGCGTAATGCCTCTCCCTCTTCGCAGGGGTACAACAATGGCACCTTTAGCTGGTTGGTGGCGATACCTGACTCCGCTGGTGGTCATCGCCATTATTGCTGTTCTTCCCGTCCCCACCGGTCTTGAGAGTCATACATGGCTCTATTTTGCCGTCTTTACCGGTGTGATTGTCGGGCTTATTCTGGAACCTGTACCGGGCGCGGTAGTGGCGATGATTGGCATTTCGATCATCGCCGTCCTTTCACCGTGGCTGCTGTTCAGCCCGGAGCAACTCGCGCAGGACGGTTTTAAATTTACCGCCAAATCACTGTCGTGGGCGGTATCTGGCTTTTCAAACTCGGTTATCTGGCTGATCTTCGCGGCCTTTATGTTTGGTACCGGCTATGAGAAAACCGGACTCGGTCGGCGTATCGCGCTGATGCTGGTGAAAAAGATGGGGCACCGGACGCTGTTTCTCGGCTATGCGGTGATGTTCTCTGAGCTTATCCTCGCCCCCGTCACACCTTCCAACTCCGCGCGCGGAGCCGGAATAATCTACCCGATTATCCGCAACCTGCCGCCGCTGTATAACTCACAGCCCAATAGTACCAGTTCACGCTCCATTGGCTCATACATCATGTGGATGGGCATTGTCGCCGACTGCGTCACCAGCGCCATTTTCTTAACGGCGATGGCACCGAACCTGCTGTTGATCGGCCTGATGAAAGGTGCGTCCCACACGGCGCTGAGCTGGGGCGACTGGTTCTTAGGCATGCTGCCGCTGAGCATTTTGCTGGTGTTGACCGTGCCGTGGTTGGCGTATGTGTTGTACCCACCGGTACTGAAATCCGGCGATCAGGTTCCACGCTGGGCGGATACAGAGCTAAAAGCGATGGGACCGCTCTGCGCTCGCGAGAAAAAGATGCTGGTGCTGATGGTCGGCGCGCTGGTACTGTGGATCTTCGGCGGCGATTTTATTGACGCCGCGATGGTCGGATACAGCGTAGTGGCCTTGATGCTGGTTTTGCGCATCATCAGTTGGGATGACATCGTCAGTAATAAAGCCGCGTGGAACGTCTTTTTCTGGCTGGCCTCGCTGATCACGCTCGCCACCGGACTGAACAACACCGGCTTTATCTCCTGGTTTGGCAAACTGCTGGCGGGAGGACTGAGCGGCTATTCGCCGATGATGGTGATGGTGGCGCTCATCGTGGTGTTCTACCTGCTACGCTACTTCTTTGCCAGCGCCACGGCGTATACCTCTGCCCTGGCGCCAATGATGATTGCCGCCGCGCTGGCGATGCCGGAAATCCCATTACCGGTCTTCTGCCTGATGGTTGGTGCCGCCATTGGTCTGGGCAGCATTCTGACCCCTTACGCCACCGGTCCTAGCCCTATCTACTACGGCAGCGGCTATTTGCCGACGGTGGATTACTGGCGGCTCGGCGCTATTTTTGGCCTGATTTTTCTCGTTCTGCTGGTGATCACCGGTCTGGTCTGGATGCCCCTCGTTTTACTGTAAAACCCTGGTGGGGCGGCGTATTGTCGCCCCTTAATCCATAAGCTTCTCATATGATCGATTTCCCGATGCGCTGAGGCATACTTTTTTGTATGCAAACACCCTCATGCTGATAAGAGAAACGCTCTGGACACGGTTGCGCACGAGACACTCACAAGGGGCTGGCAGGCCGAACTGGATCTGCATTTTACCCGCACTGGGCACAAAACGGTGCTCGCCTCGGCGCGTCATCATGGTCCATTGACGGTTCAGCGTCCGTTTTACCCGGAAGAGGACGTCTGTCACCTCTATTTGCTTCATCCACCGGCGGGGATCGTTGGCGGAGATGAGCTTCATATTGCCGTCACACTCGACGAAAACAGCCATGCGTTAATCACCCAGCCCGGCGCGGGCAAGTTTTATCGCAGTCGTGGGCCACAAGCGTTGCTGCACCAGCATTTCACGCTCGCTTCGAATGCCACGCTGGAGTGGCTGCCGCAGGATACGATCCTCTTTCCCGGCGCCAACGCTGTTATTCAGTCCGTCTTTCACATCGCATCAGAGAGTCGCTTGCTGGCCTGGGATCTACTGTGTCTCGGGCGACCGGTTATGCAAGAAATCTTCAGCCACGGCGTGCTGCAAAACCGTCTGGAAGTGTGGCGGGATGGCCAGCCGCTGCTGATAGAACGCTTGCAGTTGCAGGAGGGAGACCTGAGTGGCGTTGCGCATCATCCCTGGGTCGGCACGTTGCTGTGTTATCCGGCCAGCGAACACATGCTGGAGGGCACGCGCGAACGGCTTACATCACTTGGCGATTACGCCGGAGCAACGCTTAATGACTCGCTGCTGACAATCCGCTTTCTTGCCGACGACAACCTGATTGTACAGCGCGTTATGCGTGACATCTGGCAATTCCTGCGCCCGCTGCTGACACATAAAACGCCTGTACTACCGCGAATCTGGCAAACCTAAGAGAACCCTTATGGAACTGACTCCCAGAGAAAAAGATAAGTTGTTGCTGTTTACCGCCGCACTGGTAGCGGAACGTCGTCTGGCCCGCGGGCTGAAGCTGAACTACCCGGAATCGGTGGCGCTGATTAGCGCTTTCATCATGGAAGGCGCGCGCGACGGGCAAACCGTGGCCGCACTGATGGAAGACGGACGTCACGTGCTGCGTCGCGATCAGGTGATGGAAGGCGTACCGGAAATGATCCCGGATATTCAGGTTGAAGCCACGTTTCCGGACGGCTCGAAGCTGGTCACCGTCCACAACCCGATCGTCTAAGGAGCGGTAATGATCCCAGGTGAATATCAAATCGTAAAAGGCAATATCACGCTCAACCAAGGGCGGGAGACCTGCACGATCGTGGTGGAAAATCATGGCGACAGACCCATCCAGGTGGGATCGCACTATCACTTTTCTGAAGTGAACCCGGCGCTGCGCTTTGACAGACTGGCCGCTCGCGGCTTTCGTCTGAACATTGCGGCGGGCACGGCGGTACGTTTTGAGCCGGGACAAAAACGCGAAGTCGAACTGGTGCGCGTCGCTGGCGCACAAAGGATCGTCGGGTTTCGCAGCGAAGTGATGGGCGCGCTGGAGGCAGATAATGAGTGAAATTTCCCGGCAGGCGTACGCCGACATGTTTGGCCCAACCACCGGCGATAAGGTGCGACTGGCGGATACTGACCTGTGGATCGAGGTGGAAAAAGACTTCACCACCTACGGCGAAGAGGTCAAATTCGGCGGCGGCAAAGTGATCCGCGACGGTATGGGTCAGGGACAAATGTGCGCGCAAGCGTGTGTGGATCTGGTAATAACCAACGCGTTGATCGTCGATCACTGGGGGATCGTGAAAGCGGATATCGGCATCAAAGCTGGCAGGATCTTCGCCATCGGCAAAGCGGGCAACCCTGATATTCAGCCCAACGTCACGATCCCGATAGGTGTGGGAACTGAAGTCATCGCCGGGGAGGGTAAGATCGTCACCGCGGGCGGCGTGGATACGCATATTCACTGGATCTGCCCGCAGCAGGCGCAAGAAGCGCTGGTTTCCGGCGTGACGACGATGGTAGGCGGCGGCACCGGACCGGCCGCCGGAACTCACGCCACCACCTGTACGCCGGGTCCGTGGTACATCGCGCGCATGCTGCAGGCGGCAGACGCGTTGCCGGTTAATATTGGTTTGCTGGGCAAGGGTAACGGCTCAAACCCTGACGCTCTGCGCGAGCAAATCACGGCCGGTGCCATTGGCCTGAAGATCCACGAAGACTGGGGCGCCACACCTGCCGCTATCGACTGCGCGCTGACCGTGGCCGACGAGATGGACATCCAGGTGGCACTCCACAGCGACACGCTCAATGAATCCGGTTTCGTGGAAGATACGCTGGCGGCGATTGGCGATCGTACCATTCATACCTTCCATACCGAAGGCGCGGGCGGCGGTCATGCGCCGGATATCATTACCGCCTGCGCACATCCGAATATCCTGCCCTCCTCCACGAATCCGACATTGCCTTATACCATCAACACCATCGACGAGCATCTCGATATGCTGATGGTTTGTCACCATCTCGATCCGGATATCGCCGAAGACGTGGCCTTTGCCGAATCACGCATTCGCCGGGAAACGATCGCTGCCGAAGATGTGCTGCATGACATTGGCGCGTTTTCCCTGACCTCGTCCGATTCACAGGCAATGGGGCGCGTGGGCGAAGTGATCCTGCGCACCTGGCAGGTGGCACACCGTATGAAGGCGCAGCGTGGCCCACTGGCTGAAGAAACCGGCGACAACGACAACCTGCGCGTTAAACGCTACGTCGCCAAATACACCATCAATCCGGCGCTAACCCACGGTATCGCCCATGAAGTCGGCTCCGTTGAACCTGGCAAACTGGCCGATCTGGTGCTGTGGTCACCGGCATTCTTTGGCGTAAAACCGGCGACGATCGTTAAAGGCGGGATGATCGCCTGTGCGCCGATGGGCGACATCAATGCCTCGATTCCCACCCCGCAGCCGGTACATTACCGCATGATGTTTGGCGCACTTGGTGCGGCGCGGCATCACACCCGGTTGACCTTTATTTCTCAGGCCGCTGACGCGCAAAACATCCCGCAGCAGCTCAACCTGCAAAGCGCCATCGCCGTTGTCAAAGGGTGCAGAACGGTGAAAAAGGCCGACATGATCCACAACGACCTGCAACCCAATATCACTGTCGATGCTCAGACCTACGAGGTGCGTATTGATGGCGAACTGATTACCAGCGAACCGGCAAACGTTTTGCCGATGGCGCAACGCTATTTTCTGTTTTGAGGAGTGACGATGATCTACCTGACCCAACGCCTTGACCACGCCCACCGCGTCACCGCAAGCGTCACGCTACCCATTGATATGCGCGTAAAAAGTCGCGCCAGAGTAGCGCTGAACGACGGTCGCGAAGCCGGGCTGATGCTACCGCGCGGTTTGCTGTTACGCGGTGGCGACCTGCTGGCCACCGAAGATGGCAGCGAGGTGATCGAAGTGATCGCCGCGCCGGAGTCGGTTTCCGTGGTGCACTGCGTCGATCCTTTCCTGCTCGCCAAAGCCTGTTATCACCTCGGCAATCGCCACGTTCCGCTGCAAATTCTGCCCGATGAGCTGCGCTACCACCACGATCACGTGCTGGACGCCATGCTGCGCCAGTTCAACCTCGAGGTGACGTTCGCTCAGCTACCGTTTGAACCGGAAGCAGGCGCTTATGCCAGTGAATCCCACGGGCATCATCACGGGCATGCACACTGATGCATAACACCCAACAGCTACGTCTGATGCAGCTCGCCAGCAGCGCGCTCCCGGTGGGGTCGTTTACCTGGTCCCAGGGCCTGGAATGGGCGGTGGAAATCGGCTGGGTGAAAAGCGTCGATGACTTCTCTGACTGGCAAATTCAGCAGATGGAGCAGAACTTTTTTACCGTCGACCTACCGCTGCTGGCGAGGCTGTATCGCGCCTGCGAGCAGGGCGATCTCACCGCAGCGCGCCGCTGGACCGCTTACCTGTTGGCCTGCCGGGAAACCCGCGAACTGCGGGATGAAGAACGCTGTCGGGGCGCAGCGTTTACGCGACTGGTCACCGATTGGGAAGCAGATTGCTCGCGGGAGTGGCGAACGCTCTTTGTCGACAGCCAGCTTTGCGGCATGGCCTGGCTGGGTGTGCGCTGGAAAATCCCCCTGACCGAACTGGCGTTAAGCCTCGGCTACAGCTGGATTGAGAGCGCAGTGATGGCTGGCGTCAAACTGGTTCCCTTTGGTCAACAGGCAGCCCAGCGTTTGATTATTGCGCTATGCGATCGCTATGCGCAGGGCCTGGCACAGGCGCTGGCGTGTCCTGATGCCAGTCTCGGCTCCGCAACGCCGCTGGCTGCAATCGCATCTGCCCGGCATGAAACGCAATATTCCCGATTATTCCGCTCCTGAGGAGAAAAAATGAGTAACAGCAAGCATCCCCTGCGCGTAGGCGTTGGCGGCCCGGTCGGTTCGGGCAAAACGGCGCTGCTGGAAGCGTTATGTAAAACCATGCGCAGCAGCTATCAACTGGCAGTAGTCACCAACGATATCTACACCAAAGAAGATCAGCGCATTCTCACCGAAGCGGGCGCACTGGAGCCAGACAGGATCGTCGGTGTGGAAACCGGCGGCTGCCCGCATACCGCTATCCGCGAAGATGCATCGATGAATCTGGCTGCCGTAGAGGCATTAAGCGAGAAATTCGGCAATCTGGATCTGATTTTTGTAGAAAGCGGCGGCGATAACCTGAGCGCCACCTTCAGTCCGGAATTAGCAGATCTGACGATCTATGTGATCGACGTTGCCGAAGGCGAGAAGATCCCACGCAAAGGTGGTCCGGGGATCACTAAATCCGATTTTCTGGTGATCAATAAAACCGATTTGGCCCCATACGTCGGTGCCTCGCTGGAGGTGATGGAACGCGATACCTTGCGTATGCGCGGCGAGCGTCCGTGGACGTTCAGTAATTTAAAATCCGGAGAGGGTCTGGAAAAAATTATCGCGTTTCTTGAAGAGAAAGGGATGCTGCGGATGTAGTGCAGTTTATCACCGGGGGGCAGCCCACGGTTTTGTCTGCCCGGTAAGCGAAGCCGCCACCGGGCAAAAAATCACGCCGCCGGTAATTCCGCCAGCGGCCAGCGTGGACGCACGGTCACGCCAAGATCTGCCGTTGCGCCCGCTTTAAAACGCACCATGCCCGCGTAGGCGATCATCGCCCCGTTATCAGTACAAAATTCCGGACGCGCGTAAAATACTTCACCACGACGTTTTTGCATCATCTCGGCCAATTTTGCGCGTAGCGTACGGTTTGCGCTCACGCCCCCTGCCATCACCAGACGTTTAAAACCGGTTTGATCCAGCGCGCGTTTGCACTTGATCATCAGCGTATCAACTACCGCATCTTCAAACGCACGAGCGATATCTGCGCGCGTCTGATCGTCATTTTCGTTATTACGAATGGTATTCGCGGCAAAGGTTTTCAGGCCGGAGAAGCTGAAATCCAGCCCCGGACGGTCGGTCATCGGGCGCGGAAAGACAAAACGTTTTTCAACGCCTTGCGAGGCAAGCTTTGACAGCATTGGGCCGCCTGGATAATCCAGCCCCAGTAGCTTGGCCGTTTTATCGAACGCTTCGCCAGCGGCATCATCAATTGATTCGCCCAGCAATTCATACTGACCGATACCGGTGACGCTAATCAGTTGCGTGTGCCCGCCGGAAACCAGCAGTGCGACGAACGGAAAAGCAGGAGGATTATCTTCCAGCATCGGTGCCAGCAGATGCCCTTCCATATGATGTACAGGAATTGCCGGCACGCCCCAGGCGAACGCCAGGGAGCGTCCTACGGTAGCGCCGACCAACAGCGCGCCAACCAGACCAGGACCTGCGGTATACGCCACCGCATCAATCTCTTTTGCCGTCAGTCCCGCCTCTTTCAGCGCGGCCTGGATCAGTGGTACGGTTTTACGTACGTGATCGCGCGAGGCCAGTTCTGGCACTACGCCGCCGTAGTCAGCGTGTAATTTCACCTGACTATACAATTGGTTGGCTAAAAGACCTTTTTCATCGTCGTAAATGGCGATGCCGGTTTCATCGCAGGATGTTTCAATACCCAGTACACGCATGACTTGTTTTACCTCGCTTTATTACCGCGCAGTGTAGGACCAATGCGGGTTGATGTAAAACTTTGTTCGCCCCAGGTGTTTCGCTCGTGTATACTCCTTGTCCTTATAAAAGTCCCTTTCAAAATCGCGTCGGTGCTTTACAAAGCAGCAGCAATTGCAGTAAAATTCCGCACCATTTTGAAATAAGCTGGCGTTGATGCCAGCGGCAAACCGAATTTATTAAAGGTGAGAGTTACATGCCGGTAATTAAAGTACGTGAAAACGAGCCGTTCGACGTAGCACTGCGTCGCTTCAAGCGTTCATGCGAAAAAGCAGGTGTTCTGGCGGAAGTTCGTCGTCGTGAGTTCTATGAAAAACCGACTACCGAACGTAAGCGCGCTAAAGCTTCTGCTGTGAAACGTCACGCGAAGAAACTGGCTCGCGAAAACGCACGCCGTACTCGTCTGTACTAATCTATTGAGAGCCAAAGCTCTCAATTCAGACTGAGTTGTAGTTGTAAGGCCGTGCTTCCGGAAGGAATGCGCGGCTTGTTTTCGTTTATACATCAGCAATTACACAAAATCATTCACACTGTATCAAGGCGGCAAGCGAGTGAATCCCCGGAGCTTACTTAAGTAAGTGACAGGGGTGAGCGAGTGCAGTCAACGCAGAGACAGTTTGAAGGATGAAGTGTAATAACGGGGCATATGGCTGGACGAATCCCACGTGTATTTATCAATGACCTGCTGGCAAGAACCGACATCGTCGATCTCATCGACGCGCGGGTAAAGCTGAAAAAGCAGGGCAAAAATTATCACGCGTGCTGTCCGTTCCATAACGAAAAAACCCCCTCTTTCACTGTAAACGGTGAAAAACAGTTTTATCACTGCTTTGGGTGTGGCGCGCATGGCAACGCCGTCGACTTTCTCATGAACTATGACAAGCTCGAGTTTGTGGAAACCGTCGAAGAACTGGCCGCAATGCACAACCTTGAAGTGCCTTATGAAGCCGGAACAGGTCTTAGCCAGATAGAGCGTCACCAGCGTCAGAATCTCTATCAGCTAATGGAAGGGTTAAATGATTTTTATCAGCAATCCTTCGCCCAACCCATCGCCGAGCCAGCACGCCAGTATCTGGAGCAACGCGGTCTGAGTGCCGAGATTGTCCAGCAGTTTGCTATTGGTTTTGCGCCGCCGGGATGGGATAACGCCTTAAAACGTTTCGGCGGAAATGTCGACAACAGGAAGCTGCTGCTCGATGCCGGAATGCTGGTCAATAACGACCAGGGAAGAACCTACGACCGTTTCCGCAATCGCGTGATGTTCCCGATTCGCGATAAACGAGGCCGGGTGATTGGTTTTGGTGGCCGCGTACTCGGTAACGATACGCCAAAATACCTCAACTCCCCGGAAACCGATATTTTCCATAAAGGCCGTCAGTTGTATGGCCTTTATGAAGCCCAGCAGCACAACGCTGAACCACCGCGTCTGCTGGTTGTCGAAGGGTATATGGATGTTGTCGCGCTGGCGCAATACGGTATCAACTACGCCGTCGCCTCGCTGGGTACGTCGACCACGGCGGACCACATTCATATGTTATTCCGTGCGACAAACAACGTGATTTGCTGTTACGACGGTGACCGCGCCGGCCGCGACGCCGCATGGCGTGCGCTGGAAACCGCGATGCCGTACATGACCGACGGTCGTCAGCTACGCTTTATGTTCCTGCCCGAAGGTGAAGATCCGGACACGCTGGTACGTAAAGAGGGTAAAGAGGCCTTTGAAGCACGGATGGAGCACGCACAACCGCTCTCCGTCTTCTTATTTAACAGTCTCTTACCGCAGGTTGATCTCAGTTCACCGGACGGCAGCACGCAGCTCGCCGCGCTGGCCCTGCCGCTGATAAGCCAGGTGCCAGGTGACGCGCACCGGATTCAGCTGCGCCAGACGCTGGGACTGAAGCTGGGCATCTTTGACGATGCGGCGCTTGATCGTTTAATGCCAAAACAGGCAGAAAGTGGCGTGGTACGCCCGCCTCAGCAGATAAAACAGACGCCTATGCGTATACTTATAGGACTACTGGTGCAAAACCCAAATCTGGCACCACTTGTACCACCTATGCATGGGCTGGCTCAGGCAAAGCTACCGGGGCTCAACCTGTTCAGCGAACTGGTCAACCAGTGTGTGGCGCAACCCGGCCTGACAACGGGTCAACTGTTAGAGAATTATCGCGGAGCAAGTGAATACGCAACACTTGAAAAACTCTCAACCTGGAACGATATAAAGGATGAGAATGTTGAAAAAATGTTCACCGACACGCTAAACCGAATTTTTGATTCAATGCTTGAACAGCGACAGGAAGAGTTGATAGCTCGCGATCGCACGCACGGTTTGAGCAGTGAAGAGCGCAGGGAGTTCTGGGAAATCAGACAGGCCCTGGAAAAAAAATGAATTTAACGGCTTAACTGCCGAATACCTATCGGGAAGCCCCCGACAGCCGCACGGAGAGGCAGCGGCAAAATATAAGTATGCCCTCGTTTTGCCGTTGGCGGTTTTACCGCCTAACACCAATCAAACGAATTAAGTGTGGATACCGTCTTATGGAGCAAAACCCGCAGTCACAGCTGAAGCTTCTTGTCCAACGTGGTAAGGAGCAAGGCTATCTGACCTATGCCGAGGTCAATGACCATCTGCCGGAAGATATCGTCGATTCAGATCAAATCGAAGACATCATCCAAATGATCAATGACATGGGTATTCAGGTGATGGAAGAAGCACCTGATGCCGATGATCTGCTGCTTGCTGAAACCTCCAACAGCACCGATGAAGACGCAGAAGAAGCGGCTGCCCAGGTTCTGTCCAGCGTTGAGTCTGAAATAGGTCGTACAACGGACCCGGTCCGTATGTACATGCGTGAAATGGGTACCGTTGAACTGTTAACCCGTGAAGGCGAAATCGACATCGCTAAACGCATCGAAGACGGGATTAACCAGGTTCAATGCTCTGTTGCCGAATACCCGGAAGCCATCACCTACCTGCTTGAGCAATACGATCGCGTAGAAGCTGAAGAAGCACGTCTTTCCGATCTGATCACCGGCTTTGTCGATCCGAACGCGGAAGAAGACATGGCGCCAACGGCGACACACGTCGGTTCTGAACTCTCTCAGGAAGAGATGGACGACGATGAAGACGAAGATGAAGAAGAGGACGACGACAGCAGCGATGATGACAACAGCATCGACCCTGAATTAGCGCGTGAAAAATTCGGTGAACTGCGTACTCAGTACGAAATCACTCGCGACACTATCAAAGCGAAAGGCCGCAGCCATGCAGCCGCGCAGGAAGAAATTCAGAAGCTGTCTGAAGTGTTCAAACAGTTCCGCCTGGTGCCGAAGCAGTTCGACTACCTGGTAAACAGCATGCGCGTCATGATGGACCGCGTGCGTACTCAGGAACGTCTGATCATGAAGCTCTGCGTTGAGCAGTGCAAAATGCCGAAGAAAAACTTCATCACTCTGTTCACTGGCAATGAAACCAGCGAAACCTGGTTCAACGCAGCAATCGCGATGAACAAGCCGTGGTCTGAAAAACTGCACGATGTGGCAGATGACGTTCAGCGCGGCCTGCAGAAACTGCAGCAGATTGAAGAAGAAACTGGCCTGACCATCGAGCAGGTTAAAGATATCAACCGTCGTATGTCCATCGGTGAAGCGAAAGCCCGCCGTGCGAAAAAAGAGATGGTTGAAGCGAACTTACGTCTGGTTATCTCTATCGCCAAGAAATACACCAACCGTGGTCTGCAGTTCCTGGATCTGATTCAGGAAGGCAACATCGGTCTGATGAAAGCGGTTGATAAGTTTGAATACCGTCGTGGTTATAAGTTCTCCACCTATGCAACCTGGTGGATCCGTCAGGCGATCACCCGTTCTATCGCGGATCAGGCGCGTACCATTCGTATCCCGGTGCATATGATTGAGACCATTAACAAGCTCAACCGTATTTCCCGTCAGATGCTGCAAGAGATGGGCCGCGAGCCGACGCCGGAAGAGCTGGCTGAACGCATGCTGATGCCGGAAGACAAGATCCGTAAAGTGCTGAAGATCGCTAAAGAGCCTATCTCCATGGAAACGCCGATCGGCGATGATGAAGATTCGCATCTGGGTGATTTCATCGAGGATACCACCCTCGAGCTGCCGCTGGACTCTGCGACTACCGAGAGCCTGCGTGCCGCAACGCACGACGTTCTGGCTGGCCTGACCGCTCGTGAAGCGAAAGTTCTGCGTATGCGTTTTGGTATCGATATGAACACCGACCACACGCTGGAAGAAGTCGGTAAACAGTTCGACGTTACCCGCGAACGTATCCGTCAGATCGAAGCGAAAGCGCTGCGTAAACTTCGCCACCCGAGCCGCTCTGAAGTACTGCGTAGCTTCCTCGACGATTAATCTCGCCGCTTAAGCATAAACGCCACCGCAAGGTGGCGTTTTTCTTTATAGTCCCCGCCTGAGCAGGGCGTCGTTCACTTCCCGATACGCTTCCACCAGTTTATCCAGCGTGATCCGGCTTAAACCGCTGGGATTCGGCAATACCCATATTTGCGTCGCGCCAATGGTCAACGTCTGTTTCCCCCACTGTGCCCCACGCTGGCTAAGGCCCTGCTCAAATGCCTGCTTACCGAGGATTGCGAGTGCGGCGGGCTGATACTCTTCTATTTTCTCAATGAGCAGACGACCGCCGTTACGCATCTCCAGGAGCTTGACTTCATTTGCTTGCACCGTCGGCCTGTCGACAAATTTCGTCACGCCGCAGCGGAAGTCCAGCAGGTGTTGCGCCTCTTCTGGCTTAAGCTGACGATCGGTAAATCCCGCCTGATGAATGACTTTCCAGAAGCGATTCGCGGGATGCGCAAAGGGAAATCCTGTACCCGCAGAAGAGAGCCCCGGATTGATGCCACAAAATACCACCCGCAGCCCCGGTGCCAGTATGTCCTTAACCATAATTACTCCGAACAATACATCAGAGGAACAAGTATAACGGACTGAAAATACATTGTTTATAAAAACAGCATCCGTACGCTTATGTCTGGATTGCAACGCGGAGTTACTTTATAATCCATCGCCACGGCCCCTTAGCTCAGTGGTTAGAGCAGGCGACTCATAATCGCTTGGTCGCTGGTTCAAGTCCAGCAGGGGCCACCAATTTTCAAGGACTTACATCAACCATCGAGTCCTCTTGCTTTTCTAGGATACCCATAGGATACCGCAAACAGGTATATCCGAGTATTCCTCAGTGTTCCACAGTTGGGTCGTAGCAGCCGTTCAACTGCAATTTAAGAAAGTGCTACGGGTTTGAGTGCCCCTCATAGGCAACCTTCAGGAGTATTTTTATGGATACTGTCGAAAAGGGCTCAGACCTGCTGTCAAAACGTATCTGTGCTATGAGTGGTCTTATCTTGGCTCTGGCAAGTGTCGGGCTTCACGCCTATCTTGTTATTCCTGTAAGCATTGCTCTAGTTTTAATGCTGCGTAGATGATAGCGTAACAAGCCCGGCCTAACGAAAGTTAGGCCACCCCTTCCTATCTTTTCAAGTTAACCAGTGTCTACTTTATGCAGAGGGAGTGCGATGGCTACACAATTTGAAAAACTCAAAAAAGAACTAACTGATTTAGATATCATGGGCCACCAGCTTTATTTCTCCATGGCTAAAGAATGTGAACAACTTAATGAGAACGCCATAAAGAACATTCAAGATGCTGGTTGGATATTTGTTAATTTTCGCGACGAATATCAAAATTGGTATACGAAGGCCTATCGAGTAATTTCACAGATAATTCCTGAGCGCTTAGCTGAATTCGAAACAATTTACAAAGGCGACCCAAAGAGAAAAGATGTCACATACATGAACTATTCTGTAAGCGACTATCTGGTAGGTCTGCAGCAAACTAATGGCATGGGAAAAATTATTCGCAGCCGTAAAGATGCAATTAGGAAAATGGAAATTCAATATAAGATACTATCATCAGCAAAAGAGCGCTTCAATAGTACCTTATTCGATATAAAAGACATTGTTCAAGCAGACATTTTTGACTCTGAGTTGGAAACCGCCAAAGAGCTGAATAAAAAAGGATTTATTCGCGCTGCGGGTGCTGTTACTGGTGTGGTTCTGGAAAAGCATTTGGCACATGTCTGTTCTCTACACACATTAAAGTCAAGAAAAGCACACCCTTCTATAGCTGAATTTAATCAACTATTAAAAGATAATGATATTATTGATACCCCAGCATGGAGATTCATTCAACATTTAGGCGATATACGCAATCTCTGTGATCATGGTAAAGAAAGAGAACCAACAAAAGAAGAAGTATCCGAGTTCATAATCGGAGTTGATAAGATAACGAAAACAGTTTTCTGAGCTATTGCCTCCGAATAAGATCATATGGTCTAAATAGGACCATATGATTTACTCAATTAGTTAATTGATCACATTTTATCTTCGACGTAGATCCCCGCCGAAATGATGGCGCCACCGATACGGCGTTTTCCATAACCCAGCGGAACGGGGTTACCCTGGGCGGTTGTGTTCGTTACGCCACCGAACGCATAGGATGCTTTGTTATCCGCATCCTGCTTACTCGCCAGCCCACCGGGTTGCGGGGATAGCATTTGAGCAATACCGCCCAGCGCCATCGATGCACCTGCAGCGAACATCATGTTACTGGCTGCTATGCTCACCCCCGGCATCCATATAGACACTGCAACCAGCGCAGCACCCAAGATCGTTTGCAGTATCCCCGACCTTTTACTACCCATAATAACTGGAACAATGCGGATTTCCCGGCCACCAGCAGGAAACGCAAGGTCGTCCTCCCCAATATTCTGTTTCCCACGAAAAATACTGAATGTCAGCCCGCGTGATTTACTCGTATTCAGATACCTCTCGAATCCGGGCAGCGTTGCACACAAAGCCCGGATAGCTTCATGCGTCGTAGTGATCAGGCGCTTATGTTCCCTTCCAAAAATTTTTGCTAATGAACCGCTCAGTTTAATCGTCGTCATTACCTCAGTGCTCTGCATTCTGGCTTCCCCTTGTGGAATAGATCGCCGATAAGGCTGATTTCAGGTCGTATAGTTTTCTCTTACAGCTACTGCCCTGAGCGGGTGGAATATCCCGCAGACGCTTTGAAACTGTCTGCCTGTGTATCCCCGTAACATCCGCCAGTTCGGTAATCGTTAACCGTATTTGTTTCATCATTCCTCCCAAAGAGGATGAACAAAAAACACACAATCCATCATCTTTTCTATATTTCATCATTTTCATGGCTGTAAAATCATACAGTTAGCACATGATGATGATGACCATAGAACTCAAAAACGAGCCGTTTTCCGCGCGTACGCCGCCCCGTGGAAGGCCGGCCCGCCAGGAGGACCCGCGAGAAATGGGCAGCCGTGGCCGCCCCTCTGCTCTTATGCCCCACTCGACTTGACCAGACCGCGGTAATCCAGCGCGGCCACACCTGCATCAATGCGCACCTTCCATGCGATACCATCAACGGTGAAGCCCTCCTGCTGTTCCAGATACGGCACGTCCATACCGTCAAGGTAAGCCACCTCGATGGTGTCTGTGCCCTGCGCCGCTGCAACATACCACTGCTTGTTGTCCGCCTTATCCAGCCGCGGTTCAACAACAACCTGAGCCATATCTTTAACCACGTTAATAATGCCGGGGTTCTGGTTCAGTGTGCCGTCCTGGTCCACCGGGAACAGAGAGGAAGATGAGAGCACCGCGCGATTGGCTGCCCCTTCCAGAGCAGCGGGAACAAGGATATAGGCCGGGATGACATTGATCGGGTCGCCGTTTGCATCCTCCTGCAGGCGCATAACCTTACGGGCCTCATTGAGTCCGTCTGTATCCATCCCTTTAGCGATGAGGTTTTTATGGTCGGCGTGGAACAGCGCTTTACCATCGGTGAACTTACTGTTCGCTGTCAGGTTTAGATAGACCAGATTCCCTACGGTACGCGCCGCAGCGCGGCCCATTGCCTGGGGAATAGTCGTCAACTGGCTCAGATCGTCATTGATGATGGCCTGCCGGGTAATCGAGAAAATATTGCCATACGTAGCCAGGGCGATAGGTACGCCGCTGTCACTGGTTGTGACATATTTATATTCTGCCCCTTCCGGTACTTTATCCAGATCAGAGAAACCATTCAGACCAACCCGCTTGGCTTCATGGAAGTTGGATAGAGAGCCGGTTTTAGTCCACTGCTGGAATGTCTCACCGCTGTTCTGCCATCCTGTCAGCACCGACTTTTCAGCGCCACCAGCCAGGATATGAGAGAAATCACTGCTACTGTGTGTAAATGCCAGGTTCACAATCTGCGAGCGGCTACCAAAAGCACTAATGCTGATCCCGCGATCCACCAGCGAGGCCTGGGCCATTTCAAAAAGGCTCATCATGGCATAAGGATTACCGCGTTCGGCGCGTTCATGGCCTAAGCGGGCATATAGCCCCTGGCGAATACCATCACCGGTGATGTTGCCGTTACCCGCGTAAATGTGCTCATGGATGGTTTTATCTGACGGAGTAGTGTTTTTGCCCAGCGCCGCCAGAAGCATGTCTTTCGCTTTTTCCGGCGTACAGCCCACATCCTCCAGGCACTGCATCTTCAATGAATCATGCTTACCGCCAAACATCGCAAACAGGTCTTTAATCCCGTTAATACGATTCTGTTCAGGTACTGCGCTGCTGGTAGAGCCTTTAGGGTTAGTAATCATCCCTTTAATATCTTTCGGCATATGCTCAAAATCCTCAATTCGTTTCGATTCAATACAGACCATTGCGCTGACCGCCGGCAACAGCTCATCTGCGAAGCCCTGCGCCACACATTCACGCCCATCCATCCAGGTCTCACTCTCCAGCATGGCCCCCAGCACTTCGGCAGACTTACCCGTTTTGCGGGCATAAGCCGGGATAAGAACGCTTTCCACCTTGTCCAGTAACTCGGCATAGTCGCGCATATCATTGGCATTACCGCCAGATATGCCCCACGGCTTGTGGATCATCATGAGCGCATTTTCTGGCATAACGATGCGGTCGCCAGCCATCGCTATAACTGACGCCATAGAAGCGGCCAGGCCATCGATATGCACTGTGACTTTTGCCGGGTGCTTATTCAGGAGGTTGTAGATAGCGATCCCGTCGAATACGTCACCGCCGGGTGAGTGAATGTGAAGGCTGATATGGGAAATATCGCCCAGGGCTTTCAGATCCTCAGAGAATTGCTGAGCAGTGATACCCCAGCCGCCGATCTCTTCGTAAATACTGATATTGGCGCTGGTGGCGTCATTGGATGCTTTAATGGTGTACCAGCCTTTCATAGCCATGCCCCCAGCGTATGGTGATGCCAGTAGTTCACACTGCTACGCACAATCTGGCCTTTAGTGGGTACAGGCATTTCCGGGTGATTCTTGCGGATGAATGCCTGGTACTCTTCGATCTTCTTCATGGTTTCAGCATCGATATGGACCGTACCGCCTTTATCGTGCTGCTTATTGTTCCGTTCTGCCATCTTATTACCCTTATCGTGATTGATGGTACATGAGCAATCATTGATCAATAAAAGTGGTAAGTAAAATAATTTTAACCAGAAAAACAGATTTATGAGAATCCATAGGTACAGTTACATTGCTTAAAGACCACTAAAAACCAGCGGAAAATCGTGTTACCTAAAGAGGAGGATATCTTGACAAATCTGTTTACTTTTTTTATTACAATTTTTGGGGCAATAATTGGTGGGTTAATTGCAGGTACATACTCACTAATAGCAACTCAAAGAGCACATGAAAATCAGAAAAGAATCGCAGAAGAAAATGAAGCAGCAATAATAAAAAGTCTTTTGCAGGCAATATATGATGAATTAGAAACTATTTATGACAGATATCAAGAAACAATGGGTAGTAGAATCGAATCCCTTGATAAAGGAATGCCTTTAAATTTTTACTATCCTATAATTAGTGATTTTTTTACTGTTTATCATGGAAATAGTTTTCTGATTGGAAGAATAAAAGATCATGATCTCCGAAAAGGAATTATAAAAACATATACATTAGCTAAAGGTCTAATGGACTCTTACAGACTAAATAATGATATTGTTCAAAAATACGAGCACTGGTGTTTAGTATCGGCAGAAACGCAATTGGAAGTTCATAGAACTCAGGCTGCTGCCTATTATCAATCATTAGTTGCCTATGCGGAAGTGCTTAAGAAACTGCATGAGGACCTCAAAATAGATTTAAAAAGTACAACAAGAATGCTGAATAAAGCGGGCGTACTTTCCTGAAACCAAGGATAGGCATGATTCACGGTAATCTGTTATTCATGCCTCCCACTTATTCCCCACTTTAGCACTCCCCACTTGCTCCTCACTCACAATTTGCAAGAATTGCCTTAAGAACCAGTAATGACGCGGGCTTATGACAAATTCCCCCACTTCCCCTGTGTATACAGTGGGAATGTGGGGAATTTAGGTCCACCTCCCCACCGTCCCCGCTATCTCCCCACTTGCTCGCCCACTTCCCGCAGGTTTTGAATATGGATCTGCTCGCCATCAAGATTCACGAGACCAGACTCAACTAGCTTTTGTAGCCATCGAGAAAAATGCTTACTGGCATCTAGGCCCATAGCTTTTAGATCATCACGAATAACCGTCCTGGTGCATACATCCCCCCGTGCCGTTCTGCTTCTGATGGCCTGCCATAATGCTGTATGGTTATCGCTTAGCCGCGACACGCTAGCCAATTCGGGAGCAATCTCTTTTGCTTCCCTCGGTTCATCATGTACCACCAGAGAGCACAAAAGCTCACCGTCTTCATCTGTGTATAGCTCTGCCGTTCTCAGGTCATATGCTTTACGTTCCGGTTCCTCGGCGTCTTTCATCTTGGTACAGGTCAGAATAAGCGCCTTTCCATCCCCTTCACGCTTAACGTTAAACTCAGTATCAAGCGCTGCCCGGAAAGAACTGGATCCGCGAGCACCTTTCGCTTCATCCTTGCCAGAGTGGTGAACGACCAGTACCGTTGCGCCCGTTTTCTGTTTGATAACATCGCAGCCCTCAATAAACGCCCCCATATCGCGGGCGTCGTTCTCGTCATTACCGCCAAAGCAACGGGCCAGCGTATCGATCACCACCATGCGAACTGGGACTCCACACTCGGCTTCTATCTGCCTGGCTGCAAGGAGGACTTCCGTAACCTCTGACTCACGCACAGGAAACACTGGACGGTTAACCAGCCACAAGTTTTCTGCCTGCTTACCGTGTACCTGTTCCCACGCACGTATACGACGGGGAACACCCACGCCACCTTCACCAACCACATAAAGCACCGCGCCGGGCGTAACCTTCTTACCCGCCCACGATTTCCCGGCGGCAATATGACAGGCCCACGAAACAGCGAGAAAACTCTTATATGAACCACTGGGGCCATAAATGCTGCACAGTGACTGCGCTGGCAAAAAGTGTTTGAGGATATAGTCCTGACGAACATCAAAGCCCTCTGAACCACGGGAGAGCGGTAGCTTTGTCCTGAACTTTGCGACCGCATCAGGAAATACGCGGTGAATACGCTGCACATCAGAAAGCCAGGCATTCATTTCCTCTTCGCCGATCTCCTCCACCAGCACCGAACGCCGCGCAACTGTCATTTGCTTACGGTCTGTATCGAGATAACCGGCTTCACACAATTCCTCATAAGGCATAGCCGATATCTGATTGAGGCGAGCCACCAGCTTTCCGTAACGGGTGGTGGGATCCTTATGCTGGTGGAGTGCTTTATCCAAATCGCTACGACTGTACTGTTTGCCATGCGCCCACAAATAAGAGCAGGTAAAGAGAGCATCAGATACGGTTTCTACGGCTGTCAGTTGTACCGTCATTTTGGGATCCCTCCGCTCATCTGAAATTTACCTATCAACGGGTGATACCAGTACGCCGATCCGTATTTTCGTTTTGCACTACGCAGCACCAACCGCGCCGCCTCTCTGAACTTCTCATCAGGAGCCACAAACCCGCCTGATTTTAACCGTACCAGCATTACCCCCGTGTTTTTCGCCAGTTCTTCGGCTTTCTTGGTTGAAATGCCAAACTCCGCCGCCAGCGTAGTAACCGGACTCATACCCGGGGGGATTTCGCCACCCTGGCTATCTGTGAGTGATTTGATCTGCAGCTCGAGGTTCAGTACCTTCTCCACCAGCAAATCGAGGCGCTTTTCCAGATCGTTAAATTTTACGTTACTGATCATTGGCCGCCATCCTTGCAAGACTTAATCTGGTCGAGATTCGAGATATCCAATTCATTTGCCAGTTCATCAGCAAGGCGGTAAGCAAGGCCAGTTAAACTCATTACATGGAGACGCTCTTCATCCCCTCTGATCGTTGCCAAATAAGAAGCGCATGACAGAAGCGCGGCGACCTCTTGAGCCAATGTCAGAAGATCACTTTTAGTGCGGTATGTATTAATCATGGCCCACCACCTCCCTATCTGAGGCGCTATCAAAAGCCCAACCGCGGCGGGTGTTGTAATCAAAGAACGCGACCCGGCATGGTGCTTCTGCCCGAATTTTAGCGGCGAATACCATTTCCCAGCCCGGGAAAGCAGCGCGGGCATTATCTTCAGTATCAGTATCAAAACGCAGAACTACCGGCGAACATTCTGGATGGCTCTTAGGGGTTGCCAGAAAGAGCCATGTAAATTTTGGGTGAGTTTGGGTATGCTGTTTATCAGCCATAACTGTTACTCCAATTAACGGTTTGGTAAGAGGCCCTGTCAGTGTTCGAGCACTACAGGGCTTCGTCATATTTAGCAGTTGCAAAACCATTTTGGTTACGTTGTAATTACAACCACCAGCCGATAATATGGATTTTGTAATTACAATGTCAAGCACTAAAACCAAAACTGACCAGTACCAGATCCGTCTCCAGCATGAGTTACGCGCACAACTTGAAGCTGAAATGAAAAAAGACGGAGACTCTTCTCTTGCCACTTGGATAAAGCGAGTTTTGCGGAAAGAGCTACAATCACGCGGCATCGAGCCAAAAGGCTGATACCAAGCATCTAAGTTTCCCCAGAGTTGGGGAGATGTACCGAGTTGCATTTGTGCAACTCTAAACGAGGTGTGCAAAATCAGTGTACCCGCTACCGGCTCACACTCCCCCCATTGGGGGAAGTATTGGGTATGCTGCAATGCAGTACCCCCTACTCTGAGAACACAACCAACTATCTTTAAGATTGTCGCTCCCGAAATCTGGTGATTCAGCGCTAACTGCGCCGTTGGCGCGGTTCCCAGAATGCAAAAATGCACTGTGCTCATGCTTTGACCACCAGCGGCAAGCCTGGTATGCTGGTTCTGTTGTTTGTTTTCGGTACTACACTGGCGGCCCGGCATGGTCGCCTTTGTTTTTTGTGCCATATCCCGCCCCCTATGCCGTCTGCGTTCTGCGAGTTGACGCCAGAAAGGTATCAAGATCGGACTTTAGATAAATGACTTTGCGGCCAACTTTATGAAATGGAATTTTTACCCGGCCAGTGTGAGCCCAATTAGCTAAGGTCTGAGTGGTTACACCAAGTTCAGCAGCAGCTTCACTGCGAGTATATTTTTCTTTATGGCAGGAATTAGATAAATGCATAAGTATCACCGTGTATTATCAGTTAACAACGGCGCTACTCTATTATTGATAAATATACTTAGGCAGACAGTAGAACCAGATACACATTGCTATATCTGGTTCACTATGGAGGTATCGAGTTAAGGGGGTGTTTATCGGGATTTACTCCCCCTCTGTGGTAACGATTTTGAATGCTCTATTTTTAGGTTTCACATCAGGATTTCGCCCTGACTCCTTCAGCCACTTCTCGATAGTTCCGACGACAGGAACATCATTCCATTTAATTCGAAGGTGTGTGTATATTTCCTGAGATAAGCCCGCCAAGCTTGCATTTGGATATTTCTCCCACGTTCGAGTGGCAATTTCTAAGGCTACAGATTGATGCCTATTAGTCTTCCCTTTTTTAGCCTTGCTTCTATCAGCGCTTATAATTTTTTTAGCTTTAGCCTCTTCTCTGACTTCTTTCATCATTGTTTCAATCAGAATTTCTGAATAAAAACGGCGCATGTTTTTAGCCAATTGCTCAAAACCAAGCACTTCAAATATGCATGAAGCTTTAATTAGTTCACTTGATTCCTCAGTCTGTAACAACACAGGATCACCAGGATAAACAGTTTCATTTTCAAATTGAGAACCAAATTTCAGCTCATTAATATAATTTAGAAGAGAAAGTTTTGTCGCAGGATCTAGGCCATTAGCTGATTTATCAAAATCTATACCTAACATTTCACACATACTTCTTTCTTGGAATAATGACGATACTCCACTTCTAATCCTATCAACCAAAGCATCGAGATCATTATAATCTTCATCACTAATAGAAAATTCAGCCCTAATTCCCGACATTAACGCCCCCAGTATTGTTAGAATTCAGTAGTTCAAATAAAAGTTTACGTTTCTCTTCATCACTTAAATTATCCATAATGGACAGTAACTGAGCATCAATCCCTCTTTTACTTTCCACTAATCCCGCATATTCAAGAACAGCCCGTTCTATTTGGGTTGCAGGCTCAAGCAGTTCATCAGCGCCAAAATGAAGATAACCCTGCGTAACATCGGCACTCCTCATCGTTCGGTGGTTCATTAGCCGTTTGAGGATATAACTACCGACGCCCACCAGCTCGGCAACTGTACCGAACGTACGACGGGCATCGTGCCATTTGAATGGGATTGGCTGGAGCATATCAGGATTAGGAGCAGGGACGGTGGCGGCACTGATTCGATCAATAATATGGCGATATTCTTTAATGATTCCTTTAGCGCCAGGAAACACTAAAACCTCGTTTCCGGTTTTCATTTTCAGCCGGCGCCGAAACAGACTCAGCAGAGTTTCAGTGATTGGCAACTCAAGCGGATCGCCGTTCTTGGTAGTATCTATCCAGAAATAACGACCGCCAATATTCACCCGATCCCATGTTAGCTCGAATATTTCAGATTTCCGAAGCCCGGTGAACATCGACATTTCTACAGCGTCGCATATTGCAGCCGCTACATCGTCCCGTCCTTCTTCGGCCTTATCACGAACCACAGCGACGGCATTTAACCAACGAGCAAAATCATGGGTGCGGATGCGCTCAGTCTTTCTGACCGTGCCATGCCACTGACGTTTTGTGCTCAGCACCAGTGTTGGCGGGTCAGGTAACAGCGTTATCCCTTCTTCGTCACGATAATGATCATGTGCAAAACGATAAACGGCGCGGAGTGCTCTGGCCCACAGGTCTGCCTGGGCTTTACTACCGGTTCCTACCCCTGCTCTGAGCGTTTCTTTATCAGCGCCAAACCAGACAGAGCCATCAGTCACCGCTTTATGCCTATGTTCAACACGTTCACGCGAAATGGTAGTGAGGGACTGTTTCATCCAGTCGCCGGAGTAATTTTGCAAGATAGCGCGATATTGCTTTTCGGTTGTGGGTTTCAGGCGGTGGCCACGGTTTTTAATATAGGCATCCAGCGCATCGGCAAGCGTGACAGATGCCTTCTCATTGACACGCTTTTCCACATTAGGATTTCTCCCGGTGAGCGCTACGTCGCCCAACATTTCGAGTGCCTTTGCCCTGGCATTATCAACTGTAAGATCCGGGAAACGGCCCAGCGTGGCGCGGATGAATTTTCCATTTCTCTTACGAGAGATACAGAAGCTTTTCACACCACTGGTGCCAATACGGATGCGCAGGCCATTAACGATCGTATCGCCGTACTCAACCTGTCCACGTTCGGCTGGTGGGAGGCTTTCGAGCTTAGTTTTAGTAAATTTGAATGTTTCCACAAACACTCCACACCAAGCGATCGGGGTATCCTGCAAATCGCTTGTTTTGCTCTAGGATACCTATAGGATACCGCAAAGGAGTATTTTAGAGTATTTCTGGTTATTTATACAGTATTTTTGTTTCAGTTAAGTTATTGAAAACCATATATAAGTATTTTCAGGTAAGGGATTACACTTTAACTCATAATCGCTTGGTCGCTGGTTCAAGTCCAGCAGGGGCCACCAAATATCAAGGACTTAGATAAGTGATTATCTAAGTCCTTTTTCTTTGGGTCGAATTTTGGTCAGGTAATGAATTAGCGTCCCTGCCGTCTTCATCTCTCTGCAACATCCCCAGATATTAATGTAAGCCATTAATTCCGGTCGCAATATTACAATGCAGCGTATCGCGACTTCGTCGCAGCAAGCCCGTTGCTTGTCGTGCCCACAGGATATCGACCGTGCGAAGATAAGGTGATTGCTCCTGCCAACCAGACCCTCTGTGAGCGAAACGAACCAGTTAGTACTTATCGGCTTGGGTAATCCCGGTATCAATATGTGAACTAACTCCGTCCCGCCAGGCGATTCTGGCCATTCGCCACTTCAACAAATGCATGCAGATTAGCGTTAACCTCTGTCACAACAGTATGATATACAAAAACGATGATCTCGTTTATTGCTCTCACCTGCGACAGGTGTACAGAAATACCCAACAACAGGGAACGTATTCTTTTCAACGATGCAGCAAAAAAGACCGACGCATAAATATCATCATTTTCACTACTCCCATCAGACGGAACTTTACTGGATATAACCCCTGTCATAAATGGTAATATATTTCCACCATAGCGAAAAAAACATAATTATCAACAATAATATCTAATCTCAAAAATAACAATACAGATATCACAATCATCCACTGAAAAATGTATGGGCATACAAGAAATGTGTCTCCACTTTTAACAATCACCACAAAACCAGGAATAAAGATGCAATTAAAACGCCAGTAATAAAGCACTCATCGACATCTCGCTTTCTTAATACGACAATCATTCTCCCTCATAAGAATTGTCAATGTCATCTTTTAATAACATAGACGCAGCTCAAATAAATCGCATAAAAATTTCATTCAGAATATCCAGCCTGCCGATTAATTAGCAATTAAACCATTTTAATTGTAAAAGCATTAATTTTTTAAATTTTAAAAGCAAATAAAACACCTTCGTTAGATTTTTATATTGTATTCAATTACACCTACTTGACTGTTTTTTTTAACACGAAGATTATAAAACCATATTCCCCTACCTTTACCGAGAGATTCAGTTCATGGCACTCAAACGCTTGCTTAAGACAGAGCCTATGCATGATGAAGCCTGTCTGTGTCACAGCCCGGCATTCATCCGAATAAATACCATCCTGACACGTGAGGCTCGCCAGGCCCCACCGGTTTCAGCGCAGACAGTTAAAGAAGCACTTTCTATAAACGATGGTTACCTTCATGATGCGGAACCCACCTCACCCGGAGTTGTCGCGTTTACGAACATACGCCTGTTTGATGGTATTTCTGATTCACTGCGTACCGGGCTTAATATCATCGTTGAAGGAAATAAAATCAAAGCGGTCGTCCCGGCAAGATTACCTCTCCCTCCAGGCATAGAAACCATCAACGGAAATAATGGCGTGTTAATGCCAGGCCTTATTGATGCACACTGGCACGCTATTATGGCTCGCCCTTCAATGATGACTGCCATGACGGCAGATTTTAACTATATCCAGGCCCTGGCTATCGCTGAAGCAAAAGCCACGCTGCTACGCGGGTTTACCACAGTGCGCGACATGGGCGGCCCGGTATTTGGACTCAAACGAGCAATTGACGAACAGATTGCAATTGGGCCCCGTATTTATCCTTCTGGGGCATTTATTAGCCAGAGTGGTGGGCATGGTGATTTTCGAATGTTGAGCGATATTCCTCGAGCACCAAATGAAGCATTAAGTTACAGCGAGCGCGTCGGGATTACTGCTATTGCTGATGGTCAGGATCAGGTCCTGCTACGTGCCAGAGAGCAGCTTATGCGCGGTGCCTCGCAGGTAAAATTAATGGCGGGTGGTGGGGTTGCATCACAGTACGATGGTATTGATGTGACTGAAGGGTCTGTCCCGGAAATAGCGGCTGCCGTTACCGCTGCAGAAAACTGGGGTACCTACGTAACCGTTCATGCTTATACGTCCCGGGCAGTCACAATGGCGATAAGTGGTGGAGTGAAATGTATTGAACACGGGCAAATGGTTGATGAAGATACGGTAAAACTGATGGCAGAGAAGCACATCTGGTGGTGCCTGCAACCCTTTCTTGATGATGAAGATGCGGTCACTATGGCGACGCCCTCGTCGCGAGCTAAACAACTGGTTATGTGTGCAGGTACCGACACAGCCTATCAACTGGCAAAGCAATATAAGATAAAAACCGCATGGGGAACTGATACTCTCTTTGATGCTCATCTGGCAACACGTCAGGGGGCGCAACTCGCCAAACTTACACGCTGGTATAAACCCGTTGAAATCCTGAAGATGGCCACCAGTACCAATGCCGAACTGTGCGCAATGTCGGGACCAAGAAATCCATACCCACACAAACTAGGTGTAATTGAAGAAGATGCGCTGGCGGACCTGATCCTTGTTGATGGTGACCCGCTGACCGATATTCAGCTAATTGCCAACCCAGGGGAGGCTTTCAGACTTATTATGAAGGATGGCGTTATTTACAAGAACACCTTGTAAAAAGGTACAAACTACAAAAGATGGCTCTTTTAGTGTTGTCGGCGTTCCCTTCAGGTTGTGTTTCTGTTTGTACGCCGACATTCTTTAATATTGCAACGCGAAATTTTTACGAATCATCTGAATGTGGTTGAGCATTAACTCAAAAAGTAAGGTAATTTACTATTATCAATATAACTACTATGGTGAAGTGGCATTTCGACTCCAATATCATTTATTGTATCGTTAAGTTCACTTTCATCTATATTTTGATGAATACAGGATATATCATGAAAATGTACAGATAACAATTATAATATCAATTATTGCGAGCACGTATATTCACACGGAATCTTATTTATTCAACAAAAGCGCTGGAATGCTGCAACATCTCAAAGAAAACTGCAGCTTCAATAGGCCTCGAAAAGAAGTAACCTTGTAAAAAGCTGACCCCCATCGCGACCAATTTCTCACGCTGCGAGGCGCTTTCCACACCTTCCGCAATGGTCAGGCACCCCCTGTCTTTAGCAATAGCGATAATATTACGGACGATGGCTTCTTTGCCCTCGTCAGTTTCAATTTCTTGGGTAAAATGTTTATCGATTTTGATGTAGCGCGGACGAAGTTGCATTAACAGCTTATAATTGCAGTGGCCAGTACCAAAATCATCTGCTGAGAGTGTCACCCCCAGCATATCAAGTTGCTGACAAACCTCTCTGACAAACGCGGAATCCTCAACGGCGACTCTTTCGGTAATCTCCAAACCAATATGTAATGCCGTGTTCGCCGTTTTATCCCTGAACGACTGACAGGCATTTAACAAGCTATTGTCCCCAAAATCCGCAGCCGAGACGTTGAAAAATAGCGTCGTTAATGGAAGCGATTTCAAATCCAACAATTCAAAGCTTCGGATTACCGATTGGATGCCCAATTCGGTGATGCGGCTTACCAAACCATTTTTCTCAGCCAGAGGAATAAACCGATCCGGCGAAATATTGCCCCATTTCGGGTGCTGCCACCTCATCAAAATCTCACCTGCAACAATATTGCCGCTACGAGCCTCTACAATCGGTTGGATGAAAGGCTCTAGCTGGTTATTATCGATCGCTTCTCGTAACATAAAGAACATCGATTGACGATGAATAAGGTATTTTAAAAATAATATCGAGAGCCCCCCGGAAATTATAAAAATAAGTAAAATCCTGTCATGTTCACTCTGCCAGAAAGTTAGTAAACTAAGCGGTGCCAAAGGTAACGCACTGACACTATATTTAAATTGCGTCGAGGAATACGTGTCCTGTCCATCAGACAACTGATTTTTGAAAATATTTCCAGTGGCATCAAGCGAAACATCATCCACCGTCATGATGTAAGAATAACTCCCGTGATATTTTTTTAATTCATTTTGAATGTAATAATTATCTACGCCTACCATAACACTTTTTTCTCCACGAGACACATGATAGACCAGCAGTGATTTAGAAGGATTGACGGAGCTATCGCTCATTAAAAATAATGATTTAGCGGGGAAGAAATGTGCATCTGATGTAAAACTCACACCGCCAAAAACTGAAGAACAATAAAGGTTTTTCCCCTGTAGTAAATTGATGGTTGTTACATCTGGCAGTGTAGCCACCAGCTTACGTATTTCAGTCTGTACTTTATTGCCACATTGACCATTAAGCAGGTCTGTCGCACGATGACCCGCAATGCTTGCATTGCTTATAATACTGTCCAGTTTACTAATAATAGCCTGGAGATAGTTCTGGGTCAGTTTTTTTTGATTTGTTATTAATTGGTGAAAAAGAAAACTTGTGCCTCCGGCACAGAGGAGAAAAAAAAGAGTTATACTAATAATAATGCTATTGCGGTAACGCATATGGCTCCAGATGATTTCATTCAAAATGGAAGTCGTAAATAAATTTATTTAATAAGTAATGAACAACATCCCGCTATCTGTAATTGTCATAGGACAATTAAATCTGTAGGCAAAGACGTAAGTAATAATAAGCCACTGCTTATCTTAGGCGAATTTTCGACAGGGTTAGCATGAGGTACCAACTTTCCTCTGGCGTTAATATCGCTATTGATACGTCATGGTAAATGACAGCACGCCGTTAGCGGTGCCTGTAGTGATCGTATCCCCGGTCTGATAATAGCGCGCCTTGAGCGGCACGCTGAAACTACCGCCAGTTGAGGAAGTTCCAACGGAGATATCGGAACCCAACGCCATCGGCAAATTGTTATAAAGCAGCTGAATCCCCACGCCAGTCGCTGCGTTATTGCCACCGGCAGTATTGATTACTCCTCTGCTAGCATCAAAAATACTCCCTTCCATTTTCACGCTAACTTTTGTTCCGGCATTGCAGGTCATCGGCAGGATGAACGATTGTGTGTAGGTATCGCCGGGCGTGGATCCTTTGCCGCTAAATGCCTTTTTATCTACCTCTTTCATATCAACAGGTATTGATGTCGTGGTTAAATTACAGGCAGGGGTAGTCACCGTGAACGCATTGATACTGACATTCGCTTGAGGTGATTGCCACAGCAACGCGTTATTCAGCAAAACCAGTGCACCTACCGTTCTTGCGGTTATCGTTCCGGACCCCGTTTCCGTTGCCGTTTTATAAAACGTTACTGTCACGGTGCCACTCAATGTCGGGTTGACCATTCCACTGGTGTTCTCACAGAGCTTAGCGGTATTGACATCGCCCCGAATAGTATTACTTCCGGTGACTGAGGCGCTGCCGCCAGCACATATTGTCGTGGAACCCGAGATGGAATAACCAATACCGTCGACATTGGTTTTATACACTCGCCGGCCGTTCACCATCGAATCAAATGTGCCGTTCGCCATGACGCCGAAAACCTGACTAGAGATCAAACCCTGATCCGAATTGAAACAACTAAACGAGTTGATCGTCGGTGTCACAAGCTGTGTCCCGATAACCGCACCTACGGGAAGATTGCGCGAAATCGTAATATTCTGTGGTGAGACAGTAGTTGACGGTGTTGTTGTTGTGCAATCCCAAGCAAGGACCGTACGAGAAAACATCCCCAGCGCAGCGCAAATCAGGATATTTAATATAAGTTTCATTTTTCTTTCACTCCGGTTCAATGACATAGCGCATTAACGTTGTGCGTTTTGTCAGAGAGCTGTGTTATCTGATAAGTCGCACGGCAGCTTTCGCCAGCCCAGCGAACCTCAACGGTACCTTTTTCTGGTGCGCCGTTTAGCCAGACCCGTTTATGATCGTCCACAATGCCGTTCGCCACGTTATTGCGATTTTTAATAATGGCCGTCGCCCCGAACGGGATTTCACTTCCAGTCAATTGCAGCAAAACTTTGTAACCCGTTACAGTAGGATAATCTGCCAGGGCCAAAGCACCTTTTGTTGGTACTACCGTTCGCGTATCATTGAGCACATCGGTATTGTTATTCAGCGTGGCGGTATCAAGCGACAGGCTGTTCTGTCGATATGGTGTAACGTACGGCACCACCGCAAAACCTTTACTGTCGGTGTAAATACCACTATTGTTTGCCACTTTCACTCCGGCAGCGTTATCTGCTTTCACCAGCGCCAGGGTCTCGCCAAGAGGCTGAGTCGCGGCGATGCCATATGGATGAGCCACTAGCCCGCCCATCGCGCCAACGGAAAACTGGCGGTTATCACGGGAATAGCTGTAGCCCAGCTGATATTCCCCGTGGTTGCCTTTATAATTGGCGGAAGCGCTACCCATCGTGTCGGAACCTTTACTGTTATAGCCTTGCTGCACGTTCCAGCTCAGTTTGTTATCTTCCAGCGCAGTACCGGATAATCCCATCTGTGAAACGCTATCGCCTTTTTTATTGCCGTTAGCAGTAACGGTCATCCAGCTGTTTGGCAAAAAACGTGATAGCGGGATCTGCATCGTAAAAGCGACGATATGATCATTGTCGTTGCGCCATGGCCCCTTTGAGTAGCTGTAGTTCAGGCCGTAATTAATATTGTTAACGCTGGTGTTGTATCCCACGTTAACGCTACGCTCGCTATCGCCTCCCCAGTAATCCTGCTGCCAGGCTGAGAGATTCAGGTTGCCCCAGTCGCTAAGCCGTTGATTCAGTGTTATCTGGGCCTTACTGCGTTTATTTCGCTGATAGCGCCAATTGTCATCAAGCTGCATCTCATCGCTTGTAATACGAAACGGATTCACATCGCCGTTTGCTTCCTGAAAATCGCGAAAGCCCGATGAAGAATAACGATATCCGGTCAAATTCAAAGACGTTCCCGTCGTGGCGAAATCTTTGGCATACTGCGCGCGTAACGACACACCATTTTGTGTCTTTTCAGGTAGCTGCGAACGAGAAAATGTGGTGTCAAAAGAGAACGAACCAATATCCCCAAACCCCTTACCTATACCTAATGCGCCGGACCAGTAATCTTCAGAAACGATCATCCCGCCATACACCGTTGTATCCCAAGGCAAGCCATAGCCTAAGGTGCTTTGCAGGAATATCGGTTCCTTATCCTGGTAGCTTGCCGCGCGATATTTCCCCGCTGCCAGCGCATACTTGAATTGACCTTCGCGCTGCATCACCGGTACCGCAGAAAATGGCTGGATAAACTGATGCACTGAGCCGTCCGCTTCACGAATCGAGACGTCGAGGTCGCCGCTGGCGGCGGTGGGATAAAGATCGTCGATCATAAAAGGTCCCGGGGGAACATATGACTGCCAGATAATATTCCCGCCCTGACGTATGGTCACCTGAGCGTTGCTCTGCGCGATACCGCGAACCACAGGTGCAAAACCGCGGACGCTTTCCGGCAGCATAGAGTCATCTGAATAAAGCTGCACACCACGGAAATTCACGCTGTCGAAGACCCCTGCCTGGGTATAACCATCGCCAGCGCTAAATTGGCTTTTCAGCACCTTAATATCCCGCTCAAGCGAGGTGCTAATTGTGTTCCAGCGGCTTATTCCATTGCTGTTGTTATAAGTTGAATAATTTCGCAGCCGCCAGGGACCTGCATTGATACCGCTACGCAGATTTAAATAACTGTCGTTGTGCGATTCGGCATCGCCACGGTTATTCGCAGCTGAAAAGTTGTAATTTACAAACAGCATATTCAACCCGTCATCCCATTGCTCCGGCGATACGGAACCCTGAGGATCTCGCCGCAGATATTCCTGCGGAACCGAGATTTCAAGCCGCATGCCATCGAACTGAAAATGGATTAGACTCCCCGGCAGGAGCTCGCTGATATTGTTGATCGTCGCCAGTTCATCCATATCCATCCAGCCGGGCTGTGCGTTGGGTTTAACCCCCCAGCGCGAAAAATCCTCCCGTTTCAGAGTCGGTGATAAGGCACTTTCATTCCAGATGAATGAGATATCGCGTGTTTCCACATAGCTACCATTAAGATAAATTTCTACATGGTAGATTCCGGGAACCTGCCCGTTGGTTTTGCTAAAACGGGAGATATCAATGTCTCGTGGGATATTCCCGTGAGTTTCAATAAAGTCTGGTGAAAAATAATCCTCAGCCAACCCTGTTTGAACGCGTAAACATAAAAAAACGAGTAAAGATAACTTGGTTAATTTCGCAAAACCTGACACCACATTGACCTGAGACATGGATGATAAACCTAAAAATTAAATGTATGCTCAGCCGTGATGCCTCCGAAATCATTGATCGCACGCCATGATATTTCACCACCAGTTAACGCCGACTGAGATAGCGATAAGGTTTGAAATGGTAAAACCATTGGAGGTTTAGATAATTCTTTTCCATTCACTTTTACATCATAAAGCGACACACTATAAGGTGACGGATTATGCACATTCAGTTTCCCATCAGCGACTGAAAAAGTTAGCTGTTGATATGCCAGTGAAGGATCTCCTTTTAGGCCCGCAGGGCGATAAAAAACCTTCATTTTGCTTTTTACTGCTATCAGCAACTCGTTTTTAGCATCCGCCGATGATGACGGTATTGATTTAATATTTAGCCAATATATGCTTTCCCGATCCTGAGGCACAGAATTACCAATTAACATGACGCGAACCGAATTCTGGGTATTGGGATTTAGTTTAAATAAAGGCGGCGTGGTAATAAATGGACTGTCACCATCGTCACTATTTTCATTGTTACTTACCCATGACTGAATTAGATATGGTGTATTGTCCGGGTTTCTCACGCTGATTGCTGATTGACTATCGCCACTATTATAAACAAGTCGCGTGCCACCTATTTCCACACCACTAATTGCCGCCGTAGAGATAAGTAATAAACTCACGGCGATTTTTTTAAATATTTCCTGTAACATGAAGAAATCCTGAGAGAATAACAAGGGCCACAAATGGCCCTACTTTTACTGGTAAGTCACGGTAAATGATGTCGAAGAGTTTGCGGTTCCAGCACCAACAACTCCCGTTGCCATATATTTAGCAAAGTAAGTCAGTGTGTTATTAACATCTTCCAACAGATTCACCCTTGCTGAGGGAGAACCAACCGGAATCAGCGTCGTACTGTCCTGCTCATAGATGGCTACCCCAACGTTAGTTGCAGTTTGCCCGTTGGTCAGCGCCAGAATGGAAGGATTAGCGGTGTTGGTCGTGCCATCAAAGCGAATGCTGGCGCTCGAAATACTGGCCGGGCAGGATTTCAGCACAATGTTAAAACGTTTCGCCGCTGCCGTAGTGCTATTACCTCCGGCAAAGGCTGCGGTTGAAATTGTGCCGAGCTCAACTGGTTGAGCGATAGATGTTGCATCAACCACGCATGCCGTACCCGTGATATTACCGGTAAAGTTAATTACCCCATCAGCAGCATTTGCAACCTGAGAAATGGATAGAGACACAAGAGCAGAAATCAGTGCAATCTTTTTCATATATAAATTCCATATGGTTAGTTAAATTGAAAAAATAAATGTGAAGCTTTAAAAATTAATGTGAACCTTACACTCATAAAACAACAGTTAATAAAATATACTAGTCACTCATATTCATGAGTATTCTGCGTATAGAGCTCAGTGCGCGCGATATTCTGATACAGCACAACACGATTACCTTGCTGTAGTTTAAAAATCAGACTGCGGCGATGTGCATAAAATGTTTTTCTTGTCATTCCTAGTCGCTGGCTAATCTCTTTAACATCCAGCCCTTTTTGCATACAATAGAGCACTTCTTCCTCACGCTGAGAAAGTGAGTATTTCATTCTGTAATTATATTGTGAACTCTTTACCAACAAACAGGAGAGAATTTCATTCAGCCGGCACTTTTTATCAATAAAAACAAAGTCTGACATATGCTTTAAAGCATAGTAGTCAAGAACGTTACTGATAAAAATAATAACTTTTTTCCCCGGAGTTATGTTCTTACGCACCTCTGATATGCATATTGTTTCAATGTCTATGATACAATAATTTTCATCAATTAACTCTGGAGTTAACAATTCACTCATGCCGACAATAAAAAAATAATCATCAGAAAAAATGGAACCTGACAAATCCATAAATTTACCTTCCAGGCATAATCCTCTTTATTATTTAGCGTCAGTAATCCCTCTCATGTTTCATTGTGAGATTTACAGAAATTATATGTTTATAGCAGCACAAAAGTAATGGATTTCGAGCTGGGAATAAAAAACGATCGTTTCTACTATTTTTTCACCTTTCAAAGATAATTAATCCATTAGAAACCATATATTACAAATAAAAACACCAGTTAAAAATTAAGTTATAGCATTTAAAACTACCATGAAACATAGGCGCAACTTAATGATCTATAGTTGTTTGATAGCCAGAACTTGTAATAACCATCGAATTGGATTTTTCTTAGGGAATATTCTATTGTCACTTAACAAAAGATACTTCACCGGAACAGGGCTAATTTTACCTGGTTAACAGTGGAGCAACATTGGCGAGAGCTTATTATTCTGTCAGCAAGCGCCTACATACGTAGGAAAAGGGCTATTGTTGAAATTTTTCTATGGATTGGTCCAGATTATTGAGCGAGCTTTCGATTCGGTTCAAAGAGTCGAACAGTTCCGCCGCAGTAATAGCATCAGGCAATCGTTCTTCCAGCATTTGAGCAACAGTGATGACTTCATTAATGCCCAGCAATTGGGCAGTACCATTAAGGCGATGAATATGATATTTCACCGATGGATAGTCCTCGTCAAATGCGGCTGTTCTGGCTGCTTCTAAATCGTGTCGATTTTCCCGTTGCGCATCATGCAGCGCAGCGAGCATAAGCACCCGATTGTTTTGTGCTAGTACCGCCAACCGCTTCTCATCGAACATTAATTCGTTCGTCTGGCTTACTCCGGCTAACAGACGAGTGAGCTGCGCGAGGGTAATTGGCTTAAATAGACAATCGGTCATTCCTGCCGCAAGACAGCGTTCACGCTCATGCTGCTGCGCTGTAGCGGTCAGACCCCAGATAGGAAGATCACTATCAAATCGTCTCACCTCGCGAGTAAGTGCAATACCATCCATCACGGGCATGTTAAGGTCGGTAATCAATAAATCGTAACGATCCTGCTGAAGATAACGTAATGCCTCTTCGCCGTTTTCCGCTTCATCCGCAGCAATTTCCAGGGAGGCTAGCTGACGTTTTAACAGTAGACGACTGGAAGGGTGATCGTCGGCAATTAATACCCGCAGTGTCTTGCCAATAACAGGAGGTGCTGGTGACTCGGTTTCAACGACGTCAGTGAGTGCATCATACGAAATTTGTACTGGCAAATTCAGCGTCACTCTGGTCCCCTGATTAACTTCACTTTGCAAATCTATCGTGCCCCCCATCTGGTTCATCAATGCCTTTGCAATAGCCAATCCTAGCCCTGACCCGTGATGAATCTCCCCCATTTTCCCCTGACTGAACGGCATAAAAAGCGACTTTTGTTCTTCGCTACTGATACCGGGCCCCGTGTCATTCACGGAAATTACCAGCGCGTGATTCAGTCTCTTCGCTGAGACCTGAACTTCTCCATGACGTGTAAATTTCACCGCATTGCCGATAAGATTCATCAGCACCTGTTCCAACATCTGTGGATCTAGCTGCATGGCTTCTTTTGGCTCCAGATGCGAGTCATAGCCCAGCGCTATCCCTTTCTGCGCGGCAAGCGCGGTAAAAAGTAATACTTTTTCTTTGATCATCGCATCAACATGCACCCACTTCGGCATCACCTCCTGCAAACCGGATTCTATCTTCTCCAGATCGAGGATCTCACCAATCAGTTTCAACAGCGATCGCGAAGCTGTAACTGCATGATCGATAGAAGTTTTATCTTCATGACTGAAGTTTGTCGTTGAGTTTTGTAACAGTTCCAGAAATCCCACAATGGCACTTACTGGGGTGCGAATCTCATGGCTCATATGAGAGAGGAAGGCTCGTTTCTCTTCATTAGCTTTCTGTGCTTTGGTCTTTTCCTTCTCCAGTAAACGCTGCGACTCTTTTCTTCTACGCACCTGCCGTGCCAGGTAGAGCACCCAGAGGAAGGTACTCACGACAAGAAGGGTCGCGAGAGTTGCTACCAGATAGAAGGGTCGGTTATACAACTCCCAGGTATCTATTTGGACGTCCGGCAGACGTATCCATTTACCGACAATCTGTAAAATTTCCTTCTGGGGGATATCATCCAAGGCCTTATCAAGGATCTGCCTTAATTCAGGTTCTGAGCGCGGTACAGCAAAACTGATTGCTGCCGGTTGCACCTCTGGCAACGGGAGCCATGTCAGCCGATCGGGATAATAATGTTCAGTGAGATAACGAGCGGTCAGCTGATTAGAAATCGCCGCGTCAACTTTTCCCGTTGCAACAAGATTTAATGCCACACTGGAGTTTTCTACTTCTTGCCAATAGATATCCGGATGACGGGCTTTCATCTGCATTAGTAACGGATGATCGATGCTTATCGCCACGTGCGCTCCTGCCTTTAGCGCTATCGCCTGGGCATCCTCTTTTCTGACAACGGTAACAAACTGGGTGGTAATAAAGGGATGAGTGAAAGAGAGGGTGTCTTGGAGGCTCAAATCAAAGGTGGCTGCCTGTACAATATGCCAGTTGCCCTTTTTCATCTCTGAAAGCATATCTTCACGCGAGTTTACGACAACCGTTTCGTACTGCAGGCCAGTTTGCAGACTAATCAGATTAAGAATATCCCCTACAATCCCCCGAACTTCCTGATTATTGTCGGCCATGGTGTAAGGCGCAAACCACGGATTAATAATTACCCGTAGCGTTTTGTTTGTTTTTAGCCACTGTTTTTCACGAGGCGTCAGATTGAGTGGTTGAAGTAAAAAAGAGAGGTTACCTTTGTCGATCATCGACTGCGCTATTTGTCCATGCTGATTTTCATCGATTGCATTGATGGTGCTATTAATGATGCTCAGTAAACGCTCTTGTCCCGGTAAGAATAAAAAATGGCTCATTTTTTGTGGTGAAGGCCAATATTTAACCGCGCTCAAAGCCAGGCTGAACTCTTGGGAAAGCCAAGTGCTAGTAGTTAGCGAATCACCCATAAACCATCGATTCTGCCCGGTAATAATGGAGTTCAGCGCCTCCTGATAGCTGGCGTAATTGGCTATTTCGGCATTCGGAAATACCTCATGAATGAAATCAGCGCCAGGATAGCCCTCAACAACCGCAATACGAGCACTCTGCGGACTATGCAAGGGACCCATAACGTTAGAGAGCGAAGTCACCAGCACGGGCCAGGAATGTACTAGTGTCTCCGAGAGCTGAATGCCCTCCTCAGCGAAAGGAAACGTATCAAGACCAGTCAATACCGTATCAATCTCGCCCGCACGTAGCGCGCGAATTGCATCAGCGCGATTTTTATAGCTCAGTACAGCGATACGGACATTTAGCGAATTATGGATTAGCGTCAGATAGTCAGCGTTCATTCCCCTGTAGCGCCCACTGAGCGTGGTTTGCACCAACGGAGCCTGCTCAGGTTGATAAACTCCAATGCGTAGCGCTCTTTTTTGCAACAGCCAGCGCTTGTTATCCTCACTCAAGTACACAGGCACCGGAGTAATGTAACTATATCCCGACAGCTCTAGCTCAGTGGGGGAGCCATCCTGAGCATAAGCAGCACATCCGCTGAAAACCCAGAGGAGCAGGAGAAGTACAAGACGCAGTTCCATCTTCAGGTCAGCTTATTCTGATGAGCAAAAGAGAGTAGTTCGACTAGTGATTTACAGCCTAATTTTTCCATTAATCTAGTTTTATAGGTACTTACCGTTTTGCTGCTTATATACATCGCTTCGCCAATCTGCGTATTATCAAGGCCGCTTAGCATATAGCTCATTACTTTCATCTCCTGCGCGGAGAGAGATTCAAGACGCTGATTATCCGTTAGTTCTACCGACGGTTCCTCCATGAAAAAGGGAAAGTAGATATAACCATTTTTCGCCGCATTAATCGCTGCGAGAATATTTTCCATATCTTGCTTTTTACTAATAAAAGCATTCGCGCCAGCCTGCGCGCAGCGTTTACTGTAATAGCGATCATTTTTTGCTGATACTACGATTAACACACCAGTAAAACATTGTGCCCTGAGTTTCTCCACCAGCTCAACGCCATTTATGCCAGGAATTTCGACATCCACAACGACGATATCGACAGCTGTTTTCGTCAACTCCTTTAGGGCTTCCGCTCCGTTCTCAAATTCTTTGATAATGGTAATGTGCTGTTTTTCCAACATGCCGCGTATGGCCATGCGAGCCAAGGGATGGTCATCCACAATAACGGCGGTAGGGGACCGAGACTCATTCATAGGCTACCTGAAAGCTGTAATTCGTGGAAGGAAACATACTCAGGATGATAACCTAACAATACTTCAGACTGATTTAAAAATTAAAAGTTTTTTTGTACCAGCTCACATTATAGCGATCAACTAAAACACGTTATTGTTCGAGCATTTTTCCCGTTTTGATTTCTGATTTATTTAGTTGTATCCGACCATTATCATCGTGCGACCTGAGTTTTACGATTTGCCAGAAGATAGTTCTTTATGGCAACCTTTAATCAGGTTTCTGTACCAGTTTAGAGGTATGAATAGCTTCGGATTTAACAAAGATCTTAGCGTCATTTCTGAGGACTTAAAGAGGGTTACCCAGCGGTAAGGGGTATCCCGAAGAGTGTAAAGTTGAAACAGCCAAACAGATTGTTTAGCGTGGCGATTCCGTTTTTAGCGTGAGCAAAACGTCTCAATATTGCCACACAGTCTGTACGCGAGGATAAAGGAGTACGGCCGGACTCATCCACCAATAAAGAACTGTCAGATGCTCAGGCCGAGATCCGCCGACTCTAGAAGAAGTTGAAGCCATCCTTGCTCACCAGTGTCGTGACCCCGACCAGGTAGATCAGGTCGGCATCAGTGCCGGATGCCTGCAAGTCCCGAAAGACTGAGACATTGATGCCGGTGACGCCCTGTACACCGACGTTAGATTGGTTTTGTGCCAACTGGCAGTCTGGTCGATGTAAGCACGCAGCCCTGGTGCAAACGCGGTAGCGTGGCCGTCGAAATAGCGTTCACAGTGGTATCCAATGAAAGTAAATCAGGCCAGATGACCATCAGCTCACGCTGACTGAAATTCTCGCGATAAGCCATCGCTTCGGAAATGATCTTACAGCCCCATGCGGGAAATAAGGTTATATCATACGCTGCGCCAGCCTATATCGCTGGCACGCCATTAGGACGCTGCCATCAGAGATGGAAACGTCCGTTAGAGTTTGATCCTATAGTCAGCTCACACCAGTTCTTTGAGCTGCTCCTGCATATAGGTTGAAAAATACTCTGGGTTCTTGATAAGGATGCGGTTACCGGAGGCGACTTTTTCTGCCCATCCGGCTACTTTTTTCGTGAACTCGGGATTCCATCCCTCCTGCTCACCCCGTGCCATCACTACTTCCGGACTCGCTGGCACACCTAAGTCATGCAAATACTTTAAGATTCCCTTAGCGGTACTTTCATCCATTGAATGGGGTACTGACGCCGAAGTGTTCATACCACCAATAAAATCCAATGCTTTCTCAATTGCTGTTGGCATGCTCTTATCCTTAAAATTAACCACGTGAGAGACACATTCATACTATGTACCCAACTCCGCCGGGATATCAAAGAGAACATCACCTTTATTTGATTTACCCCGCAGCTAAACGCTTGCGCGACTGTTTTCTGCGCGATTAATTCGCCATTCCAGCCAAAACCAGCCCGGTCGCCACCGCATTACGCGGCCCTTCAGTACCACGGATGTTGCCCTGTCCGGCGACAACCCCGTAATGCGCCAGCGCGTCGGTTATCATCTGTGGGATTTCGAAATCCAACGAGGAACCGCCTACCAGCACCACGAAAGAGATATCGCGAATGGTTCCACCGGGAGATACCTGGCGTAACGCACGCAGGCAGTTGGTCACAAAAACCTTCTCTTTAGCCTGTCGGCGCACCAGCCGAATTTTTTCCAGCGAGATTTGGTTATCTACCGGGATCAGCTCCCCGTCTTTCAGATACACCACTTTGGCAAACACCGACGGGCTGAGCGGCTCGCGAAAAAACTCCACCACGCCGTTCTCATGGCGAATGCTGAACAGACTCTCCACTTTTGCCAGCGGGTATTTTTTAATTTCCTCTGCCAAAAACGGATCGCTTAAGCCCAGCTCTGTTTGAATCAACAGGCTAACCATATTTCCCGCACCGGCCAGATGAACCGCTTTCACTGCACCGTCGCTATTGATAATGGCGGCATCGGTAGATCCTGCGCCCAGATCGAGGATCGCCAGCGGCGCGGCGCATCCCGGCGTGGTTAACGCTCCGGCTATGGCCATGTTGGCCTCTACGCCACCGACTTCAACCGGGGTATTTAGCCGGGCGCTGAGCTCACTGGCGATGGCCTGCATCTGTAAGCGATCGGATTTCACCATCGCCGCAATGCCAACGGCGTTCTCCATTGAACACTCCCCGGCAATACCGCCCTGAACCTTGCGCGGAATGAATGTATCTACCGCCAACAGATCCTGAATGTGCACCGTGTTCATGTCATGACCGGTCAGCGAGGCCATCACCTTACGCACCCGCTCCAGCATGCCACCTGCGTGCGTACCAGCTTCACCGCGAATATCACACACGGGCGCACAGGCGCTTACCACCTGCATAATGGCCCGCGCGCCATGCGCAACGTCGGCTTCACCGCCGCGCTTTTCGCCACGGATAACGATCTTGCCCGCCGGGATCACTCTTGAACACACATCGCCCTGCGGCGTTTTCAGCACCACGGCAGAACGGTTGCCAATCAGCGCTCTGGCGATGGGGACGATAGCTTGCGTTTGCTCGGGCGTCAGGGCAAAGAAGGTCGCAATGCCGTAAGGGTTCGACAACACCCGCACCACCTGCCCCGGGGCCGCCACTTCCACCGCCGCCAACACGCCTTCCGGCACCTTCTCAATCAGGGTAACTTCATCTACCACTGGCATGGTCCGGCGCAGACGATTGTTCACCAGTACACCATCATCTTTTTTCAGGATTGCCGCCACCACATTGACACCGCGATCCAGTGCCTCATTGATAAGCCAAACCGCCTCGAGAAAATCCATCTCCTCGCCTACCAGCGGGATCCAGCCTTGAGCAAAATGATCTTCACTCACCGCCGCCAGCTTCTCCACTGTGATGGTGGTTCCTATTCCCACACCAATACCGCCGGGCGTTTGCGGGTTATGCCCAATCATCGTTGATTCGGTAATAATGGTTTCAGTGATGGTTTCCATCGCCACATCGCCGATTACCGGTGCCGCCTCGTTGATACAGATTTTCGCCACGTCCTGAAGCGACCACGGCGTGTTATTCAGCGCCTGCTGCAGGGAGGCCACCACCCCTGCAATATTATCCCGCGTCCCTTTCATGCCGGTAGTCGCGACAATACCGCTGGCGATAAACCGGCCATGCTGCGCCAGCGCCACTTCAGTGGTGGCGTTGCCGATATCAATCCCTGCAATTAGCGGCATACACCCTCCGTCATTGGCTGCCTTTACGCAGCTTATTTCTCTGCTGATACACCTCTGCCGACTCGCGAACAAACCCGGCGTTCACCGTGGCATGCCAGGTATATTCCAGTTCATCGGCAATGGCCTGTAGCTCAGCAAACGAAGAACGAAACGGGCGCAGCGCGTTGTAGATCTCCAGAATGCGGGCATCTGGGATGGTAATCAGCTCTGCCGCACGACGGAAATTACGCGCCACGGCGTGACGCTGCATCTGTTCGGCAATCTGTGCCTGGTACTCCAGCGTTTGCTGAGAAATACGCACATCCTGCGGTCCTACGCGGCCCGCCAGCACATTCTCAAGGGTAATCTCGGTTAGCGGTTTCCCGGTGGGGGTCTGAATTTTCTCCGGGCAGCGGGTCGCTAATGGGTAATCCTGCGCGGTCATGATGTTGTCGTTCATGGTCATTCCCTTACCAGTGCAATATGCAGCGTGACGGGCGCAGCATCCTGCACCACGTGTTTGGTTTCTTTGATATGAAACAGTGCGGCCTTAGCCATAAATTTAGGGCGCACCATCTGGTCATTCACCACCGGCACCGGCGAGGGCGACTCTTTACGTGCATAGCGCGCGGCGTTTTTACCAATCTGGCGATACGTTTCCAGCGTCAGTAGCGGAGCCTGAGAGAACAGCTCCAGGTTGCTCAACGGCAGCAGATCGCGCTGATGAATCACCGTGGTTCCTTTCGACTGGATACCAATCCCGATACCAGAACCACTAAGATTTGCCGCATCCCACGCCATAAAAGAAACATCCGAGGTGCGCAGGATCCTCACTACCCGCGCATGTAACCCCTCTTCTTCGATGCCAGCAACCAGCTCTTTCAAAATCGCTTTGTGCGGCATCTCAATAAGGGTTTTATGCTGATACTTATCAAAGGCCGGGCCGACGCCAATCACTACTTCATCCACGCGTTCGTCCGCTTTAGCCGCCTCGCCTTCGCTCACCTGCAAGGTAAAAACCGGTTTACGCTCAGTTGTGCATTCCACTGTCTACCGCCTTATTCGATCGCGCTGGGCTGAACCACACCCGCTATATTTTTAATTTCCGCCCAGCGTTCGGCAGAAATACGATAGCCGGTGCCGGGTCCCTGATAATCATTGATGTCATTGACGGCACTGACGACGTCGAACTGGCGATCCAGAATGGCCGACGTTTGCAGGTAATCACCGGTGACGCGCTGCCTCAGCATGTTGAGGATATTGCTGGCGATGTCTTCGAAACCGCTACAACTTAACGCGCTGACGATATCCAGTCCGGTGATATTGCGCTTCATCATCTGTTCCACAGCAGCCAGATCCTCCACCACATTGCGTGCGGGCATATCTTTGCTGCCGTGAGCGTAAGTGGCTGCCTCCACCTCTTCATCACTAATTAGCGGCAGGCCCAGTTCGCGGAACACCGCCTGAATGGCACGGGCGGCCTTATTGCGAATAGCGATGGTTTCCTCTTCCGTGACCGGTCGCAGGCCCCCGTCAACCATCAGATCGCGTTGCAGAATGTTGTAATCATCGAAGTCTTCAGCGTCGAAGTTCGATCCGGCAAACATGTTGTCGTAGTTGGGTACCGCGCTATAACCGGAGAAGATAAAGTCGGTGCCCGGCAGCATCTGCATCAGGGTACGGGCAGTACGGCGAATATCGGAATGGGAAAAGGTCTGGTCATTGGCGGAGGCCACTTCAAGGTCGAGCATTGAGGCTATCAGGTTTTCCGCCAGCACCGCGCGGATCCCTGACGGTACTGCACCAGTCATGCCGATACAGCTGACCGCGCCGTTTTGCAGCCCCTGTACGCCTGCGCCTTTGGTGATAAAAATGCAGCGCGACTCCAGGTACAGCATCGATTTACTTTCGGAATAGCCCATCAGCGCTTCCGAACCGGTGCCGGAGGTGTAGCGCATCTTCAGGCCACGCGATGCATACGCTGAGGCGAGAAACGCTTTTGACCACGGCGTGTCATCACCATCGGTAAATACCGACTCCGTACCATAGACCGACACCGTTTCGGCGTAGCTGGTCAGCCCGCGCATTCCCAGCTCCAGCTCCGTGGCCTCTTCAACGGAACATTGCGTCAGCACGCCGGGGCGACCGCACTGAGACCCCACCAGCAGCGCCAGGGCGTTAAATGGCGCATAACGGGCGATCCCGACCGTCGTTTCCTGCTCGGAAAAACCACGGATCCCCGCTTCGGCGGCGTCGGCGGCAATCTGTACCGGGTTATCTTTCAGGTTGGTCACGTGACACTGATTGGAGGGGGTGCGTCTGGCGCGCATTTTTTGCAGCGCCATCATCATCTCCACCACGTTCATTTGCGCCATCACTTCCACCGCTTTCGCCGGGGTGATGGCGGTGGTAATGGCAATAATCTCTTCCCGACTGACGTGGATATCCACCAGCATTCTGGCGATCTCCAGCGCGTCGAGCTGCATGGCGCGCTCGGCCTCAGCCACGTTAATGGCGTAGTCGGCAATGAAACGGTCAATCATGTCGAACTCGGCGCGGCTCTTACCGTCCAGCTCAACAATACGACCACATTCTACCTTCACCGATGAAGCGGGATCGTAGGGGCTTTCCATGGCGATCAGCCCCTCTTCAGGCCATTCGCCAATCAGCCCATCCTGATTTACAGGCCGTTTCGCAAGCACTTCGAATCGTTTTGATCTTCTCATGATTTATTGACTCAAAAGATAAAAAATAGGGACGCCGGGCCGCATTGCCGGGGACACAACACCCGGCATTCGCCTTTCATCAGCAATGGTCGAACTCTAAATGAGCAGAACAATAAAAAAATAAAATTAATTTCGTTCCAATTTGGCACCTGATAAAAACGCATCGTTTCATATTGAAACGCAATTCAGGAATATCCACATCAAATTGTGACGAGGTTAAATGATCATTATCAATAAACGCAAAGCCGGGAAGTTTAATTTAATATCTTTGGAATTTTCGCCCTATTGACTTAATAACGTGCGGCGAGAAAATAAGGTAAAGCCAATGATAAAAATAGCTGCTACGCGATATTTTTCGTGACCTCAGCCCTACAACATTTTCAGGAGAGACTGTGAATAAGAGCCAACAAATCGCCACCATTACGCTGGCGGCGGCAAAAAAAATGGCGCAGGCCGTCGAGGCTAAAGCGCTTGAAATTAACGTTCCGGTGGTTTTTTCCGTGGTTGATCGTGGCGGAAACACACTACTGATGCAACGCATGGACGATGCGTTTGTCACCAGCTGTGATATCTCTCTTAATAAAGCGTATACCGCCTGCTGCCTGCGACAGGGTACCCATGAAATTACCGACGCAGTACAACCGGGGGCTTCTCTGTATGGTTTGCAGCTTACTAATCAACAGCGCATTGTTATTTTCGGCGGCGGTTTACCTGTCATATTAAACGGTAAATTAATTGGTGCCGTTGGCGTTAGCGGCGGCACCGTTGAACAAGACAGATTATTAGCAGAAACCGCACTGAATTGTTTCTCTGAATTATAATTTAAATCTAAGAAGGTATATTATGAGCTATCGTATGTTTGATTACCTGGTGCCAAATGTGAACTTCTTTGGCCCCAATGCTATTTCCGTTGTCGGCGAACGCTGCAAACTGTTAGGCGGTAAAAAAGCGCTGCTGGTTACTGATAAAGGTCTGCGAGCGATTAAAGACGGCGCGGTAGATAAAACCCTCGCCCATTTACGTGAAGCGGGCATTGACGTGGTGGTTTTTGATGGCGTTGAACCTAACCCCAAAGACACCAACGTGCGTGACGGTCTGGAAGTCTTTCGCAAAGAGCATTGCGATATCATCGTTACCGTCGGTGGCGGTAGCCCGCATGACTGCGGTAAAGGCATCGGTATCGCAGCAACTCACGAAGGCGATCTCTACAGCTATGCCGGGATTGAAACCCTGACCAACCCGCTGCCGCCGATCGTTGCGGTGAATACCACTGCCGGTACCGCCAGCGAAGTCACCCGCCACTGCGTGCTGACCAATACCAAAACCAAAGTGAAGTTTGTGATTGTCAGCTGGCGCAACCTGCCGTCAGTCTCCATTAACGATCCGCTGCTGATGCTCGGCAAACCTGCGCCACTGACCGCAGCGACCGGGATGGACGCCCTGACACACGCTGTTGAGGCCTATATTTCAAAAGATGCCAACCCGGTTACCGACGCCGCCGCTATCCAGGCGATCCGCCTGATCGCACGCAACTTGCGTCAGGCCGTAGCGCTGGGCAGTAACCTGAAAGCACGTGAGAATATGGCCTACGCTTCGCTGCTGGCGGGCATGGCCTTCAACAACGCCAACCTCGGCTACGTTCACGCGATGGCGCATCAACTTGGCGGTCTGTACGACATGCCGCACGGCGTAGCGAATGCCGTACTGCTGCCGCACGTGGCACGCTATAACCTGATCGCTAACCCGGAAAAATTTGCCGACATCGCAGAGTTTATGGGCGAAAACACTGACGGACTTTCCACCATGGATGCCGCAGAACTGGCCATTCACGCCATCGCTCGCCTCTCTGCTGACATCGGCATTCCGCAGCATCTGCGCGATCTGGGCGTCAAAGAAGCCGATTTCCCCTATATGGCGGAAATGGCGCTGAAGGACGGCAATGCCTTCTCCAACCCACGCAAAGGGAACGAGAAAGAAATTGCCGGTATCTTCCGTCAGGCATTCTGATAACGCAGGGGACGCCATGTCACTTTCATCACCGGCCGTACATCTGTTTTATCACTCTCGCTGGCAGGATACTCACGTGCTTGATGAGCTGTGTTGGGGACTGGAAGAGCAAGGCGTTCCTTACCGGGCAATCTGTTGCGACGATCATGACTGCGCGCTGGCGCTGGGCCAACTGGCGGCCAAAAGTTCGACGCTACGCGTGGGGCTCGGCCTCAATTACGCGGGTGATATTGCCTTAACCCATGCCCAGTTGCCCGAGGATCGGGCGCTGGTCTGCGGGCATATCTGCGCCGGGGCTGTCCGGATCCGCATGCTCGGCGCCAATGCCGGTCAACTGGTTAAAGTGCTTCCTTTCAGCGAGATAACATAAATGTACCGCATCTACACCCGAACCGGCGATAAAGGCACCACTGCGCTATATGGCGGCAGCCGCATCGACAAAGACGACATCCGCGTTGACGCCTACGGCACCGTGGATGAACTGATTTCCCAGCTTGGCGTCTGCTATGCCAGCACGCGCCAGGCCGAGCTACGCCAGGAACTGCACGCCATACAGAAGATGCTGTTTGTACTTGGAGCAGAGCTCGCCAGTGATGAGCAAGGACTTACCCGCTTAAAGCAGCGTATTGGTGAAGAGGATACTCAGGCGCTGGAGCAGCTTATTGACCGTAATATGGCGCAAAGCGGCCCGCTCAAAGCGTTTGTTATTCCGGGGAAAAATCTGGCCTCGGCACAGCTACACGTTGCGCGAACCCTGGTGCGTCGGCTGGAGCGGATCCTGATCGCGATGGACAGAACCCTGACGTTACGCGATGAGGCCAAACGTTACATCAACCGACTGTCGGATGTGTTGTTTTCGATGGCCAGAATCGAAGAAACTACTCCAGATGTTTGCGCTTAAACTGACTGGCATCGATGTCGTACTGCTTCATCTTGCGCCACAGGGTGGTGCGACCAATATTCAGCAGCTGCGACATCTCCTGCACGCGCCCGCTAGTGACGCGGGCGGCGTGGATAATCGCCTCTTTTTCGATGGCAGTAAATGTCAGGCTGGCTGGCAGCAGTGAAGATGCCGTCTCCAGACCAGGGCGTTCGGCAAACAGATAATCCGGTAGATTGCTCAGCCGAATATGGCCGTTATCACTGCTGATGGCGATATTTTCGATAATACTGTTCAGCTCAAAGTCATTGCCCGGCCACGAATAGGCCACCAGTTGCGCCAGCGCGTCGTCGTCAATCTTCAGGCTGGTTGAAAAGCGTTTTTTCAGGCTATTCAGCCGCGTAAAAATCAGCGAGGGAATACTACTGCGCCGCGCCCGCAGCGGTGGGATGACTATCTCAAAAGAGTGCAGCGCATAATACAGCTGACGGCTAAAGCGGTTTTGTTCCACCAGATTAGCGAGATCGACCGTGGTGGTGGCAATCACTTTCACATCCACCGGAATCAGCCGCCGGGCATCCAGGCGGGTTAAAACCCCCTGCTTAATCACCTGTAGCAGCGCGGATTGCAGCTCCGGCGCTAAATACTCAATTTTTTCCAGAAACAGGGTGCCGCCATTGGCCAGTTCAAGACGACTCAACCGACCGTTCTCATCATCGGTAGGCGCGCTGCCCATAAAATCCTGACCCAGCACGCTGTTGGCATACAGCTGGCAGTTCACGGCGATATACGGCCCGCTGGCGCGTTCGCTTTCATTGTGAATAGCCTGGCTCAACAACTCTTTACCGACCCCCTCTTCCCCACACAGCAGAATCGGGAAGCTCCCCCGCGCCGCCTGACGACCGAAATGGATCAAGCGCCGGGTTTCCGGATCGTCTGTCGACATCTGCTCAAAGGTATGGCTCACCTTGCCGAGCTGGCTGGTCATCAGTTGACGCATTTGTTCAACCGGATGCAGCAACAGAATAAAGCTGTTGCCCTGCTCTTCAACAATCGGCTTCAGGGTAATGACGGCATCAACAAACTGATGCTGACTTTCAAAGGTGACTTCGACGTGATTCAGGCCGCGGGCATGTTTGATCGCCCGACGCAGCAGCATGGGCAGATTGAGCAGGTCGTTAATATTTTTCCCCTGACTGGCCTGCGCGTCGAGATGCAAAAGCAGCGCCGCGCGCGCATTAAGGAACTGCAACACACCCTGCTCGTTCCACGCCATCACGCCATCATCCATGCTTTCCAGCAGTCCGTACATTTGGTTCAGATGACGATTGGATTCAGCCAGCAGACTGTCGGTCAGTAAAGAGTTACCGACTTCTCTGGCAATCGCCAGCGTCAGGGATAAATCAGAAACGCACTCATGCTCTACCAGACAGCACAGCGAGATGGAGCCAAACAGTCGACCATGGTTATCGAATACCGGCGTCGAGCAGAACGACCACGGATGCAACGCCTGCTTAAAGTGCTGATCGCCAGAGGTTTTGGTCGGCTGACCCGGCATCGTCGCCAGCGACAGGGCACAACTGCCAATAATGCTTTCCGCACAGTAACTGCCGTCGCGAAACCCGAGCTCCGCCAGTTGTTCCACCGTCTGCGGATCGCCGCAACGGCTGAGAATACAGGCCGACTCATCCAGAATCAGCAGCGCGCACGGACGGCCGTCCATAAATTCCCAGGCATCTTCCAGCGCAGCCTGAGCAATCGTCAGCAGCGCCGTCTTGCGACGACAAATCGACTCAAAGGTCAGCCCCTGCGCCTGATGCGGCGCCTGCCAGGTTTCCCGCTGCATAAACTTGCTGCAACGATGCCATGACTGGGCAAGAACCGAAGAGACTTCCTTCCCGATGCTATGCGTGTGCGCCGTCATATCCCTTTCCGCTGTTTTACCATAGACAACCCCTCCGGCAGAGACTGTCAGAGGGGGAGAAGATGTCGGATAAAAACTTACCGACGACTGATTAACGCGCCAGCCACTGCTGTCCCAGCAGGTCTGCCGTCAGAATAGCGGCATGAACGCTTTCAGGCGTCACCGGGAACGGCATATTGTGTATGGTTTCACCTTCTGCGCAGGTCGCTTTGGCCACGGCCATAATCTTGCCGTCGATGTCATCTTTCACGCCCATTTCCGCTAACGTTACCGGCAGACCGACTTTCTGACAGAAATTCAGTACGGTTTCGATCTCTTCCATCGGGCTGTTTTGCAGCACCAACTGCGCCAGCGTACCAAAGGCGACTTTCTCACCGTGATACAAATGGTGGCACTCTTCCAGAATTGTAAATCCGTTATGAATAGCATGCGCTCCCGCAAGACCGCTGCTTTCAAAGCCGATGCCGCTGAGGTAAGTGTTCGCTTCGACAATACGTTCCAGCGCGTCGGTCACCACGCCAGCCTGCGCGGCAAAGCGTGCCTTTTCGCCTTCCGCCAGCAGGGTATCATAGCACAGGCGCGCCAGGCTCAGCGCCGCCACAGTGGACTGTCCGCCCGCCATGCTGGTCGCTCTGGCGTCATAACAGGCTTTCGCTTCAAACCAGGTCGACAGCGCATCACCCATCCCGGCCACCAGCAGACGGACCGGCGCTTTGGCAATGATTGCGGTATCCATCACCACCATATCCGGGTTTTTCGGGTAGATCAGATACTCTTCAAACTCACCAGCTTCGGTGTAGATAACGGACAGCGCGCTGGTTGGCGCATCGGTAGACGCAATAGTCGGGATCACCACCACCGGCAGCTTCTGGTAGTAACCAATCGCTTTAGCGGTATCCAGCGTTTTTCCACCGCCAATCCCAACCACGCCACGGCAACCGTGCTGTTTCAGAATGGCAATCAGGCGATTAATTTCGACATGGCTGCATTCCCCGTTGAAGCGTTCCGCATGACAGCTAATATCGTGGCTGTGCAGACCGTTGAGTACTTTCTCTCCCGCCAGCTTCATCACGAAGTCATCCGCAATCACGAAAAAGCTGTCCGCCAGATTTTTAGCATATTGACCAAATAAGGTGGAAGCGTCAGGACCCTGGAGATATTTGGCTGGAGATTGAATAACTTTTAGCATTCCTTTCATCCTCAAATAAGTACATGTTTTTACATGGTGAGCCCTGGCGTAAACCTGTTAGGCCGAATGCTGACGGCGAAAACGGGAGGTACCGGAGCGATGCAATAACTGTATGGCGAGGCGTACACAAAAAAATCTTTCGTCTTTTTGTTCTGATATGAAACAGATAAAAACCACGAACGTTCCAGATTGGAACGCTTATCCACAAAAATGATAAGGTTTGCGATCCCGATCCGTTCATTTCCCGCCAAATCTCCGGCAATCACCAATCCCACTTTCCCTTTTACTCACTTCGCTGCATTTAAAACCGACAAAAAAAGGCCGACTACACCGTATGACCTGTACTTTTGGCAGGAAAAAAAAGTCGAGCAAGCTCGCATTGCGATGATTCCCTAACTTTTTAAGTTTCATTTCGAAACAAAAAATAACGATGACGTTCCGTAATGAAACTCATTTTAGCGTTGTTTTTTTCCACGCTGAGTTCGCCAGAATCTCTCCATCGCCTCCGCACCATGGTTACACATTCGGGGGTTTGTCTTTCACTCAACCTCGAGGAGTCGTTATGTCTCAATTCTTTTTTAACCACCGTACCCATCTCGTAAGCGACGTCATCGACGGCACGATTATCGCCAGCCCGTGGAATAACCTTGCGCGTCTGGAAAGCGATCCAGCCATCCGCATCGTGATCCGTCGTGACCTCAACAAAAATAATGTGGCGGTCATTTCTGGCGGCGGTTCAGGACACGAACCCGCGCACGTTGGTTTTATCGGTAAAGGGATGCTCACCGCTGCGGTCTGCGGAGATGTGTTCGCCTCTCCGAGCGTAGATGCGGTACTGACCGCTATTCAGGCGGTGACCGGTGAGGCTGGCTGTCTGTTGATCGTGAAAAACTACACCGGTGACCGCCTTAATTTCGGTCTCGCCGCCGAGAAAGCACGTCGCCTTGGCTATAACGTTGAAATGCTGATTGTCGGCGACGACATCTCTCTGCCGGATAACAAACACCCGCGTGGCATTGCGGGAACCATCCTGGTGCATAAAATCGCAGGCTATTTCGCCGAACGCGGCTACAACCTCGCCACCGTCCTGCGTGAAGCGCAGTACGCAGCCAACAACACTTTCAGCCTGGGCGTCGCCCTTTCCAGCTGCCATCTGCCGCAAGAAACAGACGCCGCACCGCGTCATCATCCTGGTCATGCGGAGCTGGGGATGGGCATTCACGGCGAACCGGGTGCTTCGGTTATCGACACGCAAAACAGTGCGCAAGTGGTGAATTTGATGGTGGATAAACTGCTGGCGGTCCTGCCTGAAACCGGTCGTCTGGCAGTGATGATTAACAATCTTGGCGGCGTGTCCGTGGCCGAAATGGCCATCATTACCCGCGAACTGATCAGCAGCCCACTGCATCCGCGTATCGACTGGTTGATTGGCCCAGCTTCGCTGGTCACCGCGCTGGATATGAAAGGTTTTTCACTTACGGCCATCGTGCTCGAAGAGAGCATCGAAAAAGCGCTACTCACAGAGGTGGAAACCAGTAACTGGCCAACCCCGATCCCACCACGAGAAATCAGTTGCGTACCGTCATCTCAGCGCAGTGCGCGCGTGGAGTTTCAGCCTTCGGAAAACACCCTGGTAGCCGGGATTGTGGAACTTGTCACCGCAACTCTTTCCGGTCTGGAGACACATCTGAATGCGCTGGATGCCAAAGTTGGCGATGGCGATACCGGTTCGACCTTTGCCGCCGGCGCGCGTGAGATTGCCAGCCTGTTGCATCGCCAGCAGCTACCGCTGGATAACCTTGCCACGTTGTTCGCGCTGATTGGCGAACGTCTGACCGTGGTGATGGGCGGTTCCAGCGGTGTGCTGATGTCTATTTTCTTTACCGCTGCGGGGCAGAAACTGGAACAGGGAGCTAGCGTTGCCGAATCCCTGAATACGGGACTGGCGCAGATGAAGTTCTACGGCGGCGCAGATGAAGGCGATCGCACCATGATTGATGCACTGCAGCCGGCCCTGACGTCGCTGCTCGCACAGCCACAAAATATGCAGGCCGCATTCGACGCTGCGCAAGCGGGTGCCGAACGAACCTGTCTGTCGAGTAAAGCCAATGCGGGGCGCGCATCTTATCTGAACAGCGAAAGCCTGCTCGGCAATATGGACCCCGGCGCGCACGCCGTAGCGATGGTGTTTAAAGCCCTGGCGGAGGAGATGGTGAGCTAAGTTTTAATCAATGCCTGATGACACAAGCGTCATCAGGCAAAACGTTAACGGTAAACGCGAATCCCACCTTCCACGCCGCGGCTAAACAGCACCTGCCAAAGTTCGATATCTCTGGCGCGAAAAGCACCGGCGCAGGCGCATAAATAGTAATTAAACATTCTTCTGAAGGTGGCGGAATAACGTGCTGACAGCTCCGGCCATGCCTGATTAAAACGCTCGTGCCATGCCATCAGCGTTTTATCATAATCGCTGCCAAAATTATGCCAGTCTTCCATCACAAACCGTGATTCGCTGGCCTCAGCAATATGGGAGATCGCCGGTAAGCAGCCGTTCGGGAAAATGTATTTATTGATCCACGGATCGACGCTCATCCCCTTTTTATTGCTACCAATGGTATGTAACAGGAACAGCCCATCCGGTTTTAAACAACGGTCGGCGATGCTGAAATAGGTGTCGTAATTTTTCGGCCCTACATGTTCAAACATCCCCACGGAAACAATGCGATCGTAGTGTTTATCAAGGTCGCGATAGTCCTGCAGCAGAATATTAACGTCCAGCCCTTCACAGCGCTGCTGGGCCATTTTCTGCTGCTCTTTGGAGATAGTAACGCCTTCTACCGCCACGCCGTAATGACGCGCCGCATATTCCGCCAGCCCGCCCCAGCCACAACCGATGTCGAGTAAACGCATACCCGGTTTAAGTTGCAACTTCTCACAGATCATTTTTAATTTGGCATTTTGCGCATCGTCTAATGTGGTCGCGTCTTTCCAGTAACCGCAGGAATATTGCATATGCGGATCAAGCATCAACGCAAAGAGATCGTTACCAATATCGTAGTGCTCTTTGCCGACAATCCACGCGCGGCTGCGCGACTGCAAATTAAACAGGCGCGCACTGGCAATACGTAAAATATCTTTCAGATTACCCGGCATCTGCTGGTCAAGTTTTGCTTTGAGGATTTTGCAGAACAGAATATCGAGCCGCTCGCAGTCCCACCAGCCTTCCATATAGCTTTCACCAAGCCCTAACGAGCCTTGCTGCAATACTCGTTTAAAAAAACCAGCATGATGAAGTTGAATGTCCCAGGGACGGGAGCCATTAATCCTGATATCTGCTTGCGAAAGCAGCTCTTTTCCCATTCGGGTCCAGTTATCATTTGTTTCATTGACGATGACAGCATCTGAACAAAGCGAGTTCATGGTATTTACCAAAAGTGGGCTAAAAATTCTTACGCAAGATTATTATGGAAAACAGGGTGTATGTATTATGATCTGCGGACAAGATCTATCGAGCAGCGGCCACACCACCGGGAGCATTGACGATTTATTTATGGAAACTCTCGCGCAAAAACAGTGGAACTTCTTCCCGGATAACTCCATGGCGGAACTGCCGCAGGACGTGTATTTTCGCTCCTATGTATTAGAAGCCAACCACCATGTTCCGCCGCATTCACACTCTTTTATGCAGTTCCATTTCGCCCGCAAAGGCAGTATGCGTATTGATGTTGCCGGCAAGTGCTGGATAATCCCGGCGCACTATGGCATCTGGATCCCCAATAATACGGAGCATGCAGTTTGGGCTCTGGATGATGTGTATTTAGAGAACCTGGATATTAAACCGGGCTTTCTTGAAGCGCGCATTAATGAATGTAAAGTGGTCGCTATCAGTGATTTCGCCAGAGAGTTTATTCATTACGCCACCAATTTAGTTTCGGGGCATTATGATAGCCGCTCCAAAGAGGGCAGACTGGTGAGCGTGCTGGTCGACATTATTCTGCAACTCCCGGAAGTCGCTTTTGTATTACCCTGGCCGCAGGATCGCGAATTAACCAAAATATGCCGAACCATACAAGAATCCCCCGCTCTGGAGCATTCGGTTGAATACTGGGCCCATCATCTGGGTATGTCTGCCCGAACCTTTTCACGCCATTTCAAAAAAGAAACTGGATTGCCTTTCAGCGTCTGGAAACAAAAAATGCGTATTCTGGAATCCGTATTAATGCTGAAAAAAAATAAAAGCGTGACCGCCGTGGCGCTCGACGTAGGGTATTCAAGCACCGCGGCATTTAGTTATGCCTTCCGCCAGGCATTTGGCGTCCCGCCGTCTAGTTATTAATCTGCCGCTTTACGCTGATGCCAGTAGGCTGCCGCACGCACCCGTTGAGGGTCAAACGCCTCGGTTTCAAAGCGAGCACTCAGGTTTTTTACCACCTTGCCTTCACCAGTGATCCAGATGTAATAATCATCTGTGGGCACGGTTAGTCGCGATAAGCGTTCATTCACCACCTGCGCGTCATGGCCGATAAACCACTCAATAGTAAATCCGTCGAGATGGGCAAGATAATCCTGGTACGCTGCATCCTGCACGCTGACCAGCGCCGTGACGTTTGGACGTACCGCTAAGCGGCTGAGCGACTCCAGCCGTCGGCGCAGCGCGGGCATTCCTGATTCATCACACACGTAAACCTGATACGCATAATCCTCTGGCACCACCAACGAACCGCGCGGTCCGCCGATCGTCAGCTTGTCACCCTCGCCAGCATTCATCGCCCATGTGCTCGCCACTCCACCGTCATGCATATAAAAATCCAGTGCCAGCTCATGGCGCGCTTCGTCATACAACGGCGTGTAGTCACGGGAGAGCGGACGCACCCCGTCGGCCCAGACGATGCCCTCATCAGTGACTACTGGCGGCACGAAATGGCAGCCCGGTTCCGGGAAAAAGACCTTGGTGTGGTCATCAAAGCCGTGCGAGCTAAAACCGTCCAGAGCGTCACCGCCCAGTACGATGCGCTGAAAGCCCGCGCTAACACGTTCAACGCGCAGGACGGTAAGTTCACGGAAGCGCAATTCATTGCGAACGCGCTGCGGGTAGCGTGAGGTGTTTTTTGTCATTTTCTCGCCTTTAAAAAGATAATACGATATATCTAAATTTATTTTTAAATGATAATGATTGCTAATCACAAGGATTGCAAGCACTTTTTTGATATAGCCACACTCTGATTAATCACCTTCAAAGACCAAATAAAAACACCTGAAAATCAATAAATTAAAAAAAACCAAACTAATGATATTGCAAGAGCATTATTTTTAGATATAAATTAGATATATCTAAACAACATCAGGAGACGATGATGCAAAACCATCATGAAGGTTGCTGCAAACATACAGAGCACCAACACGAAGGCTGCTGCAAGGGTGAAGGACATCACCATGAAGGCCGCCACAACGAGCACCACGCAGGCTGCTGCAAAGGTGAAGAACATCGCCATGAAGGTTGTAACAAAGAACACCACCCTGAACAGGGTTGCGGACACCGCCACGGTCGCGGCGGCGGTCGTCGCCAGCGCTTCTTCGGTCACGGAGAATTACGCCTGGTGATTCTGGATATCCTGACCCGCGACGCCAGCCACGGCTATGAGCTGATAAAAGCGATTGAAACCCTGACTCAGGGTAACTACACCCCGAGCCCGGGCGTTATTTATCCGACGCTGGACTTCTTGCAGGATCAGGAGCTGATCACTATCAGCGATGAGGAAGGTGGGCGTAAACAGATTGCGATCACCACCCTGGGCCAGCAGTGGCTGGATGAAAACCGTGAGCATCTGGACCATATCCACGAACGGATTAAAGCCCGCTGCGTGGGTTTTGAATTGCGCAAGAACCCGCAGATGAAACGCGCGCTGGAGAACTTCAAAGCCGTGCTGGACCTACGGGTCAATCATGGTGATACCAGCGATGCGCAAATCAAAAAAATCATCGGTATTATCGATCGCGCTGCGCTGGATATTACCCAACTGGATTAATCTGCTCAGCAGGCGAAACCCATTCCCCTGGATTTCGCCTGCATTGTGATTCTTAGTGCAGAACCGTGACTGCGTCTTCCAGACGCCCCGCGCGATGTTTCACCATCGCAGAAATTTGGGCGCTCTCTTCAACCAGTTCGGCGTTTTTCTGCGTAATGTTGCTCAGTTCATTCACCGCGCGGGTCAGGCTGGAAAGACCATCCGACTGTTCCAGCGTTGAGTGGCTGATTTGGGCGATCAGTTGAGTCACGTTTTGCACCTGCGTCACAATATCGTCCATCGTGCGCCCTGCGGCGTGAACCTGGTCGGATCCGGACTGCACCTTATCGGCGCTGGCATCAATCAGCTTGCGGATATCATTGGCTGCACTGGCGCTGCGGCTGGCAAGATGACGCACTTCTCCCGCCACCACGGCGAATCCTTTCCCCTGCTCACCCGCCCGTGCGGCTTCAACGGCGGCGTTCAGGGCCAGAATGTTAGTCTGGAAGGCAATATCGTTAATCAGCGTGGTAATGGTACCAATCCGCTGGGTGCTGTTGGCGATGTCGTCCATGGTTTTGATGACGGTATCCATCGCCTCACCACCGTGTGTCGCCGCGCTGCTGGCGGCGATGGAGAGCTTATCTGCCGCGGCGGCGGTCTGTGAGTTTTGTTTCACCGATGCCGCCATCTGGTTCATGGTCGCCACCGTTTCCTGCACGTTCTCAACGGTCTGCTGCGTATGTTTGTTTAAATCATCGCTACCTTTCGCCAGCGTTTCGCTGTCGCTGCGCACACAACTCACCTGGCTGGAGACATCATGGATGAGCCAGCGGCACATTAGCCCCAGTTGCCCGACCGCTCTAAGCATCAGACCCAGTTCATCACTGCGGTTAAGATGCGACACGCTGTTTCGCTCACCGGTCGCCACTTTCAACGCCTGACGAGCGACATTCTCAATGGGGCGCACAATCTGCCATTCGAAAATCGCCGTTCCCAGCATCATTACCAGCGCACTCATCAGCAGTAACGGCAATTCCGCGCCCATTTGTTGCAACGTAGCCGCCAGTACAATAAACATGAACGCCATTACACTGCGCACCCGCCAGCGAATCGGCAGTGCCGGGAGCTTCCCCAGCCAGCCTTTACGTACCACCAGTCCTTTATGGATACGTCGGTTGCAACGCCCTTCATTCAGCGCCTTATATAAAGGCTCTACCGTCGCAATTTCCTCGTCAGTTGCCCGGGTACGAATCGACATATACCCGGTTACATGTCCTTCCCTCACCATCGGCACCGCATTGGCTCTCACCCAGTAGTGATCGCCATTCTTACGCCGGTTTTTCACAATCCCGCTCCATGGCTCGCCCTGTTTCAGGGTGTACCACATATCCGCAAACGCCGCTTTTGGCATGTCCGGATGACGAACCAGATTGTGCGGCTTATTGAGCAACTCATTCAGTTGATAGCCGCTGACCTGAACGAAAGTGTCGTTCGCATGGGTAATATAGCTTTGTAAATCGGTGGTCGACATGAGGGTGATATCATCATCCAGCGGTGTATTTTGCTGACTAACGTAGGGATGAGAAGACATGATTGCGTCCTGTGCAGGTTATCTGGTTGTTAACTCTTTCGGCTTATGTTATTTCGGCGATAATTTTTTTATCTTTAGTTGTTAAATTTGATTTAGATCGCAATTTGCGATTAAACCTCAAAATCTATACGCATTCTAATCCATTGATTTAAAATACTTTCAATCAGAAACTATTCCATTTCACTTCTACCAATGCACCGTCACAGTGCGAAACTTGCTCATTTTTAGCGCAGAAAAGGGAGTTTCCGATCTGTTTTCGCAGTCTGAACTTGGGCAAAATGCCAGCAAATGTTAAAAGATGGCATTAAATGTTGCACAAATAAGATGTTTCCTGGTGTTTATCCCGATTTTTGCTAAGCGCGCCGGAATGGCGCAATCCCTGCAATACTTAATTCAGTATCATGTGATACGCCAGCTCCGGGAGCATATTTTGAACAGGTTACCTTCCAGCGCATCGGCCCTGGCCTGCAGCGCACACGCACTGAATCTCATCGAAAAGCGCACGCTTGATCATGAGGAAATGAAATCATTAAACCGAGAGGTGATTGAATACTTCAAGGAGCATGTCAATCCGGGGTTCTTAGAGTATCGAAAATCTGTAACTGCAGGCGGGGATTACGGAGCCGTAGAGTGGCAAGCGGGAAGCCTGAATACGCTTGTCGACACCCAGGGACAGGAGTTCGTTGATTGCCTGGGTGGTTTTGGAATTTTCAACGTGGGGCACCGTAATCCAGTCGTGGTTTCCGCCGTACAGAATCAACTCGCGAAACAACCTCTGCATAGCCAGGAGTTACTTGACCCTCTGCGGGCCATGCTGGCAAAGACCCTTGCCGCACTGGCACCCGGTAAACTGAAATACAGTTTTTTCTGTAACAGCGGGACCGAGTCGGTTGAAGCCGCTCTGAAGCTGGCGAAAGCGTATCAATCGCCGCGCGGTAAATTTACGTTTATTGCCACCAGCGGCGCATTTCACGGCAAATCTCTGGGCGCGCTCTCTGCCACAGCGAAATCAACTTTCCGCAAACCCTTTATGCCGCTGCTGCCAGGTTTCCGTCATGTGCCGTTTGGCGATGTTAACGCGCTGCGCACTATGCTCAGTGAGTGTAAAAAAACCGGTGATGACGTTGCAGCTGTGATCCTTGAACCTATCCAGGGTGAAGGAGGCGTGATCCTGCCGCCGCAAGGGTATTTGACCACCGTTCGTAAACTTTGCGATGAGTATGGCGCGCTGATGATCCTTGACGAAGTACAAACCGGCATGGGTCGTACTGGCAAAATGTTCGCCTGCGAGCACGAAAACGTGCAGCCCGACATTATGTGCCTGGCTAAAGCGCTGGGCGGGGGCGTGATGCCGATTGGCGCAACCATTGCCACCGAAGAGGTGTTCTCGGTTCTGTTCGACAATCCTTTCTTGCATACCACCACCTTTGGCGGCAATCCGCTCGCGTGTGCGGCTGCGCTGGCCACCATTAACGTCCTGCTGGAGCAAAATTTACCGGCCCAGGCGGAGCAGAAAGGCGATATGTTGCTGGATGGTTTCCGCCAGCTTGCGCGGGAATATCCGGACCTGGTGCATGATGTACGCGGCAAGGGCATGCTGATGGCAATCGAGTTTGTCGATAATGAAATCGGCTACAACTTTGCCAGTGAGATGTTCCGCCAGCGGGTGCTGGTTGCCGGCACGCTGAATAATGCCAAGACGATCCGCATCGAACCGCCGTTAACGTTAACGATCGAACAATGCGATCTGGTATTACGATCGACGCGCAAAGCCCTGGCAGCATTACGGGTGAGCGTGGAGCAGGTGTAAAAGATGTCTGTCCGGCCTGCGTTTACAAACGTAGGCCGGATAAGGCAGCACAATTTAAACAATCCGTACGCCTGCAGGCATGAGGCGTTCTGGCGTTAACAGCACGCTTTCGCTGCCATCGTCCGTCTCAGCGCACAGCAGCATACACTCTGATGTCTCACCGCGCATTTTGGCCTTTTGCAGATTACACAGTACCACCACCGTTTTCCCCATCAGCTCCTCTTCGCTGTAATAAGGCACCAGGCTGGTCACGGTTTGCAGCGTACGTTCTCCCACATCAACCTGCACGATATACAGCTTATCGGCATTGTCATGGCGCTTTACCTGTGCGATTTTTCCAACACGTATTTCCAAGCGGGCAAAATCAGCAAATGCGACGGTATCCATTGTTTTCTCCTTTGGTAAAATTTTACTAAATACTAGCAAACTATTTTCCGGGCATTGTTCTTAAAAGCGGGAAAATGACGCACTCATCACACTCTGCAAGCCCAGTTTTACCCCGAGCATGTCAATTAAACGTGCTTTTTTTACTGAAAACAGATGAATAGATAAGCGCTTCATTTACAATGCGCAGGTAACTCAGGGAAAAGGCAAACATGGCAACACTTAAAGACATCGCAATCGAAGCTGGCGTGTCCCTGGCGACAGTGTCCCGGGTTTTAAACGATGACCCCACGCTGAATGTAAAAGAAGAGACCAAGCATCGCATTCTGGAGATCGCGGAAAAGCTGGAGTACAAAACCAGCAGCGCCCGTAAGAACCAGACCAGCGCGCTCGGCCTCCAGCATATTCTGGCGCTCTACAGCTATCAGCAGGATTTGGAAATCAACGATCCTTACTATCTCGCGATCCGCCATGGGATTGAAACCCAGTGCGAGAAGCTGGGGATTGAACTGACCAACTGCTATGAGCACAGTGGGCTGCCGGAGAACAAAAACATTACCGGCATTCTTATTGTTGGCAAGCCTTCTCCTGCGCTGCGCGAGGCGGCAACAGCGCTTACCGACAACATCTGCTTTATCGATTTTCATGAACCCGGCAGCGAATATGACGCTGTCGATATCGATCTGGCCCGCATCAGTAAAGAGAGCATCGACTACTTCATCGCCCAGGGCGTCACCCGCATTGGCTTCATCGGTGGCGAAGATCAGCCTGGCAAGGCTGATATCCGCGAAGCCGCGTTTGTCGAATACGGTCGCCTGCAGCAGGTCGTTTCTGAACAGGATATCTATCGCGGCGGCTTCTCCAGTTCATCAGGCTATGAGCTGGCCAAAAAAATGCTAGCGAAAGCCGACTATCCCAGCGCCCTGTTTGTGGCTTCTGACTCGATTGCTATTGGCGTTCTCCGCGCCATTCACGAGCGTGGTCTGAACATTCCGCAGGACATTTCGCTGATTAGCGTTAATGATATCCCGACGGCGCGCTTCACCTTTCCTCCGCTTTCCACCGTGCGCATCCATTCAGAAATGATGGGCAGTCAGGGCGTCAACCTGCTGTTTGAGAAAGCCCGCGATGGACGTGCGCTTCCTCTGCTGGTTTTTGTTCCCAGCAAGCTGAAACTGCGCGGTACTACCCGCTAAAATCCCCCATTTATCCGCCCGGTTTCAGCTGAAGCCGGGCGCGCATTGTCATGCATTCTTTTCTGCGCCCGAATTATTTTCGTGATCCAGTTAAAGTAAATCATCTCACCCGCTATATTTTAGTAAAACTTTTACTAAAATCATCATCAATTATCCTTACTCACCATTACAATGAATGGTTCCGATTTTTCTCCACCGGGAGGCCTTATGAATCGCTGGGAAAACATTCAGCTCACCCACGAAAATCGATTGGCGCCACGCGCATATTTTTTCTCTTACGACTCCGTTGCGCAGGCCCGCTCGTTTGCCCGCGAAACCAGCAGCCTCTTTCAGTTGCTGAGCGGTCAGTGGAATTTCCAGTTCTTTGAGCATCCGCTGCAGGTGCCGGAAGCCTTTACGTCGCAGTTTATGAGCGACTGGGGCAGCATCACCGTCCCCGGCATGTGGCAGATGGAAGGACACGGCAAGCTGCAGTATACCGACGAAGGTTTTCCTTTCCCGATTGATGTCCCCTACGTGCCGACCAATAACCCTACCGGCGCCTACCAGCGTATTTTCTCCCTCAGTGAAGGCTGGCAGGGCAAACAAACGCTGATTAAATTTGATGGCGTAGAAACCTACTTCGAAGTTTACGTGAATGGTCAGTACGTTGGCTTCAGCAAAGGCAGTCGCCTGACGGCCGAGTTTGATATCAGCGCAGTGGTGAAGACCGGTGACAACCTGCTGTGCGTTCGCGTTATGCAATGGGCTGATTCCACTTACATTGAAGACCAGGATATGTGGTGGTCGGCGGGAATTTTCCGCGACGTCTATCTGGTCGGTAAACAGGCGACCCATATCCAGGATTTTACCGTTCGTACCGATTTCGATGATGACTATCGCGATGCCACCCTCTCCTGCGACATCGTGCTGGAAAATATCGCCTCCACGCCAACGATGGCATCGCTCGAATACACTTTGTTTGACGGTGAGCAGACGCTGCATAACGGCGTGATTAACGCTCTGACGGTGGATAAGCTCACCCGCACCGCGTTCAATTTCAAGGTCAGCAAGCCGCACCAGTGGTCTGCGGAATCACCGTATCTCTATCATCTGGTAATGACCCTGAAAGATGCCAGCGGCAACATCCTTGAGGTTGTGCCGCAGCGCGTCGGATTCCGTGATATCAACGTTCGCGACGGTCTGTTTTACATCAATAACCGCTATGTCATGCTGCATGGTGTCAACCGTCATGACAACGATCATCTTAAGGGCCGCGCGGTTGGTATGGATCGCGTGGAAAAAGATCTGTTGTTAATGAAGCAGCACAACATCAACTCCGTACGCACCGCCCATTACCCGAACGATCCACGTTTCTATGAATTGTGCGATATCTACGGTTTGTTCGTCATGGCCGAAACCGACGTTGAATCTCACGGCTTCGCTAATATCGGCGATATCAGCCGGATCACCGACGATCCGCTGTGGGAAAATGTCTATGTTGAGCGCATCGTACGCCACGTCCACGCGCAGAAAAACCACCCGTCGATCGTCATCTGGTCGCTCGGCAATGAATCCGGCTACGGCTGTAATATTCGCGCCATGTACCACGCGGCAAAAGCACTGGATGACACGCGTCTGATCCATTACGAAGAAGATCGTGACGCCGAAGTGGTGGATATCATTTCCACCATGTACACCCGCGTACCGCTGATGAATGAGTTTGGTGAATACCCACATCCTAAACCGCGCATCATCTGCGAATATGCTCACGCAATGGGCAACGGCCCCGGCGGGCTAACGGAATATCAGAACGTCTTCTATCAGCATGATTGCATTCAGGGACACTATGTCTGGGAGTGGTGCGATCACGGGATTCAGGCCAAAGATGACGACGGTAACCTCTGGTACAAATATGGCGGTGACTACGGCGACTACCCGAACAACTACAACTTCTGCCTTGATGGCCTGATTTATTCCGATCAAACCCCAGGCCCGGGTCTGCAAGAGTACAAGCAGGTCATTGCGCCAGTAAAAGTGCGCGCGCAGGATCTGGCTCGCGGCGAGCTGCGGGTAGAAAACAAACTGTGGTTTACCACGCTTGACGACTACACCCTGCATATTGAGGTCCGCGCTGAAGGCGACACGCTTTCCAGCCAACAAATGAAACTGCGCGAGGTCGCACCCAACAGCGATACGCTGCTGCAATGCGCGCTGCCGGAGCTGGATGCGCGCGAGACGTTCCTCAACGTCACCGTGACGAAAGATTCCCGTACGTTATACAGCGAAGCCGGGCATCACATCGCGACTTATCAGTTCCCGCTGAAGGCCAGAACGGCGACTGCCGTACCGTTCAGTCTGCAAAACGCCACCCCTTTGACGCTGGAAGAGAACCGCCAGAGCTGCACCGTTCGCGGTTATAACTTCCATCTGCTCTTCTCAAAGCTGACCGGTAAACCCATTAGCTGGAACGTCAATGGTGAAGAGCTGATTACCCGCGAGCCGAAGATTAATTTCTTCAAACCAACCATAGATAACCACAAGCAAGAGTTCGAAGGCCTCTGGCAGCCAAATCATATACAGATAATGCAGGAGCATTTGCGCGACTTTACTTTTGAGCAAACCGAAGATGCGCTGCTGATAACCAGCCAGACGATTATCGCCCCGCCGGTATTTGATTTCGGTATGCGCTGCACCTACCGCTGGCGGATTGCCGCAGACGGTCAGCTGAACGTGGAGCTTTCCGGCCAGCCTTACGGCGAATACCGGGACATTATTCCGTGCATTGGCTTCACGATGGGCATCAGCGGTGATTTGGGACAGGTGGCCTGGTACGGACGTGGTCCTGGTGAAAACTATGGCGACAGTCAACAAGCCAACATCATCGATATCTGGCGCAGCAGTGTGGATGAGATGTTCGAGAATTATCCGTTCCCGCAAAACAACGGCAATCGTCAGGACGTGCGTTGGGCAACGCTAACCGATCGTCACGGCAACGGTCTGCTGGTGATTCCGCAGTGCCCTGTCAACCTGAGCGCCTGGCGCTATACGCCAGAAAATATCTTTGCTGCACAGCACTGCAATGAGCTGCAGCGCAGCGATGACATCACCCTCAATCTGGACCATCAGCTACTGGGCTTAGGGTCTAACTCGTGGGGAAGTGAGGTACTTGATTCCTGGCGAGTCTGGTTTACGTCATTCAGCTACGGCTTCACGTTGTTGCCGGTTTCCGGCAGTGAGTCTGGCGCTCAAGCCACCGCCAACCGCGCCTTTGGCACCGGGTTCTTTTCCACGAATTTGCACAGCGAGAATACAAAATGAGGATCATCGACAACTTAGAGCAGTTCCAGCAACGCTTTGCTTCGGGTCGGAAATGGCAACGTTGCGTTGAGGCCATTGAAAATATTGACAATATTCAACCTAGTGTCGCTCACTCTATCGGTGATTCTCTGAGCTACCGCGTAGAGACAGACTCTGCAACTGATGCGCTGTTTACCGGTCATCGTCGTTATTTTGAGATCCATTACTACCTGCAAGGACAGCAAAAAATAGAGTATGCCGCCAAAGAAGATCTCCAGGTGGTTGAATATTATCGCGATGAAACCGATCGCGAATATCTGAAAGGCTGCGGAAAAACCGTAGAAGTGCACGAAGGACAAATGGTTATTTGTGACAACCATGAAGCCTATCGTTTTATCTGTAATAGCGTAGTGAAGAAAGTCGTACTCAAAGTCACCATCGAAGATGGTTATTTTCATAATAAATAAAAAACACAGGCGGCGCCGACGTTGCACCGCCAGTACCCTATAATAATCAGGAATCGGAGATGTGCTATGTCTGATACCAAACGTAATACCATCGGCAAGTTCGGCTTACTTTCACTCACCTTTGCCGCGGTTTATAGTTTTAATAACGTTATCAACAATAATATTGAGCTTGGTCTGGCATCCGCACCGATGTTTTTCCTCGCGACAATTTTCTACTTTATTCCATTCTGCTTAATCATCGCCGAATTTGTTTCGCTGAATAAAAACTCCGAAGCCGGTGTCTACGCATGGGTGAAAAGCTCGCTGGGCGGGCGCTGGGCCTTTATTACCGCCTACACTTACTGGTTCGTTAACCTGTTCTTTTTCACCTCGCTTTTGCCCCGCGTTATCGCCTATGCCTCCTACGCATTTTTAGGCTACGAATACATTCTGACACCGTTCGCCACCACCGTGTTAAGTATGGTGCTGTTTGCCTTCTCGACCTGGGTTTCGACCAACGGCGCAAAAATGCTGGGGCCGATTACCTCCGTCACCTCCACGCTGATGCTGCTGCTGACGCTGTCCTACATTTTACTGGCGGGTACTGCGTTGGTGGGCGGCGTGCAGCCTGCTGACCCCATCACCGTTGATGCAATGATCCCGAATTTTAACTGGGCGTTCCTCGGTATTACCACCTGGATATTCATGGCGGCAGGCGGCGCGGAGTCCGTGGCGGTGTATGTCAACGACGTTAAGGGCGGGTCAAAATCGTTCGTGAAGGTCATTATCATTGCCGGGATTTTTATCGGCGTGCTTTATTCCATCTCCTCGGTGCTGATCAACGTCTTCGTCAGCAGCAAAGAACTGAAGTTCACTGGTGGATCGGTGCAGGTATTCCACGGTCTGGCGGCATACTTTGGCCTGCCGGAACTCATCGTTAACCGCTTTGTCGGCCTGGTCTCCTTTACCGCGATGTTCGGCTCTCTGCTGATGTGGACCGCTACGCCGGTGAAGATCTTCTTCTCTGAAATTCCGGCGGGTATTTTCGGTAAAAAAACCGTCGAACTGAATGAAAACGGCGTACCGGCCCGAGCAGCGTGGATCCAGTATCTGATCGTTATCCCACTGATGATTATACCAACGCTCGGCTCTAATACCGTGCAGGACCTGATGAACACCATCATCAACATGACCGCCGCCGCATCGATGCTGCCGCCGCTGTTTATTATGCTGGCCTACCTGAATCTACGCGCAAAACTGGACCACTTGCCGCGCGACTTCCGTATGGGTTCGCAAAAAACCGGCATTATTGTGGTATCAATGCTGATCGTCCTGTTCACCATCGGCTTTATTGCCTCTACCTTCCCGACCGGCGGGAATATCATAACCATTATTTTTTATAACGTCGGTGGAATTGTTATTTTCCTCGGTTTTGCTTGGTGGAAATACAGTAAATACATTAAAGGGTTAACCAAAGAAGAAAAAGCTATTGAGGCTGCTCCAGCTTCAAATATCAATTAATGATTAAAGCATAATAACAATAAACAATATTCGCTAAGGCTATAACAATAAAAATTATATTTTATTTGCTTAGGATCGGAGCATGAATAACATTAGCCAATATTGCAGGGCAATTATTGCCCTGCCCTTTTTCTGCGTCTCCTCTCTGGGTGCAGAAGAAGTTCGCCCTGCTGAACACGATGATACGAAAACACCTGCCATAACCTCCCCCTCATTTCGTTTTTATGGTGAATTGGGCATGGGGGGATATATGGATTTAGAAGGAAAAGATAAGCATAAATACAGCGACGGTACCTACATTGAAGGTGGTCTGGAGATAAAACACGGTTCATGGTTTGGTCTGATCTACGGCGAGGGCTGGACCGTGCAGGCCGACCATCAAGGCAATGCCTGGGTTCCTGACCATAGCTGGGGCGGATTCGAAGGCGGGATCAATCGCTTTTACGGTGGTTACCGTACCGATGCTGGAACAGAGATGATGCTCAGTCTGCGCCAGGACTCCTCGCTGGATGACCTGCAATGGTGGGGTGATTTCACGCCAGACCTGGGCTACGTTATTCCGAATACCCGAGACATTATGACCGCCATTAAGGTGCAAAACCTGACCGGCCCTTTGCGCTATAGCGTGACCGCCACCCCCACCGGACACCACGATGAAAGCAAAGCCTGGCTGCACTTTGGTAAATACGATCGCTACGACGATAAATATACCTATCCGGCCATGATGAACGGTTACATCCAGTACGACCTGACTGAAGGCGTAACCTGGATGAACGGTCTGGAGATAACGGACGGTACCGGACAGCTGTTCCTGACCGGTATCCTCACCCCCAACTTCGCTGCCCGCGCGTGGCACCACACGGGTCGCGCCGACGGGCTGGATGTATCCGGCACCGAGACCGGCTATATGATCAGCGCGATGTATGAAGCGCTAAAAGGCGTTTATCTCTCCACCGCATATAGCTACGCCAAACACCGACCGGATCGCGCCGAGGAAGAAACTACGTCCTTTATGCAGTTCGGTATCTGGTATGAATACGGCGGCGGACGTTTCGCTACCGCCTTCGACAGCCGGTTCTATATGCAGAATGCTTCTGGTGACCCGAGCGACCAAATCTTCCTGATGCAATATTTCTATTGGTAACAAGGATCGGAACCCATGAACATCAAACTTCTTCTTACGCCGCTGGCCTGTCTCCTGCTGATGAGCGTCTCTGAGCATGCCGCCAGCGCTAACGAGTTTAAAAACATCATTAATCGCACCGGTGCACCGGACTACATGCATGACTACGATCACGACGACCACCAGCGCTTTAATCCCTTTTTCGACCTCGGCTCATGGCACGGGCATCTGTTGCCAGATGGCCCGGATACCATGGGCGGCTTTCCTGGCGTCGCACTGCTGACCGAAGAGTACATCAACTTCATGGCCAATAATTTTGACCGGCTGACAGTGTACCAGCAGGGTAAAAAGGTCAATTTCACCCTCGAGGCTTACAGCATTCCAGGGGCGCTGGTACAGAAATTGTCATCAAAAGATGTACAGATAGAGATGACGCTACGCTTCGCCAGTCCGCGCACCTCGCTGCTGGAAACCAAAATCATCAGCAACTCGCCGCTGGATCTGGTGTGGGATGGCGAGCTTCTGGAAAAAGTGGAGGCAAAAGACGGGCAGCCGACATCAACCAAAACCGTCGATGAAGAGTATCCTGATTATCAGCGCAAAATCACCGCCACCCACGACGGTCTGAAAGTCACGTTCGGCAAAGTGCGTTCAACCTGGGATTTGCTCACCTCCGGCGAATCAGAATATCAGGTGCATAAGTCGCTGCCGATGAAAACAGCCGTCGACGGTCTTCGCTTCACCAGCAAAGCGCATATCAACAGCTCTACCACGTTCTACACCACCTATTCACACTTATTGACCGCGCGGGAAGTCAGCAAAGAGCAGCCGCAGATCCGCGATATTTTGGCACGTCCTTCTTCCTACATGCTCGCTTCGCAGCAGCGCTGGGACGACTATCTCAAGAAAGGCTTAAATAACCCGGATGCCACGCCAGAACAAACCCGAGTGGCGGTGAAGGCGATCGAGACGCTGAATGGTAACTGGCGCTCGCCGGGCGGCGCGGTAAAACACAATACTGTGACGCCGTCCGTTACCGCTCGCTGGTTCTCCGGCAACCAGACCTGGCCGTGGGACACCTGGAAACAAGCCTTCGCCATGGCGCACTTTAACCCGGAGATCGCTAAAGAGAACATTCGTGCCGTCTTTTCATGGCAGATAAAACCCGGCGATCCCGTTCGCGCGCAGGACGCCGGATTCATTCCCGACCTGATTGCCTGGAACCTCAGCCCCGAGCGCGGCGGCGACGGCGGCAACTGGAACGAACGCAACACCAAGCCAAGCCTGGCGGCCTGGTCGGTGATGGAGGTCTACAACGTCACCAAGGACAAGGCCTGGCTCGAAGAGATGTATCCGAAGCTGGTTGCATATCACGACTGGTGGCTACGAAACCGCGATCATAACGGCAACGGCGTACCTGAATATGGTGCAACGCGCGATAAAGCTCACAATACCGACAGCGGTGAAATGCTGTTCACGGTGAAAAAAGGCGACAAAGAAGAGACCCTCTCCGGGCTGAAAAACTACGCCAATATCATCAGTAAAGGCCAGTATGACAGCCTCGAGATCCCAGCACAGGTTGCCGCCTCCTGGGAATCCGGGCGTGACGATGCGGCAGTCTTCGGTTTTATCGACAAAGAGCAACTGGATAAATACGTCGCTAAGGGTGGGAAACGCAGCGACTGGGTGGTGAAATTTGCCGATAATCGCAGTAACGACGGGAGGTTACTGGGTTACTCGCTGCTGCAGGAATCGGTCGATCAGGCCAGCTACATGTATAGCGATAATCACTATCTGGCAGAAATGGCGACAATTCTCGGCAAAGCCGACGATGCCAAACGCTACCAGGCGCTGGCGAAAAAACTCGCCGATTACATCAATACCTGTATGTTCGACCCGGTAACACACTTCTATTACGACATTCGTATTGAAGATAAACCGCTGGCTAATGGCTGTGCGGGCAAACCAATCGTCGAACGCGGCAAAGGGCCGGAAGGCTGGTCGCCGCTGTTTAACGGGGCGGCAACGCAGCCCCATGCGGACGCGGTGGTTAAGGTGATGCTCGATCCCAAAGAGTTCAACACCTTTGTCCCGCTTGGTACGGCAGCGCTGACCAACCCGGCCTTCGGTGCAGACATTTACTGGCGTGGGCGTGTGTGGGTGGATCAGTTCTGGTTCGGGCTAAAAGGGATGGAGCGTTATGGCTATCGCGATGAAGCGTTAAAACTGGCAGATACCTTCTTCAGCCACGCCAAAGGCCTTACCGCAGACGGTCCGATTCAGGAGAACTATAACCCGCTAACCGGTGCGCAACAGGGCGCGCCGAACTTCTCCTGGAGCGCAGCGCATCTTTATATGCTGTATAACGATTTTCTAAAACAGCAGTAACGTCAATTGGCTCTCCTGTAAAGGAGAGCCTCTTTTTTGAATCCCATCACAATCACGGCATTCCCCTTTTCCCTTTTACGCCACGACGGCTAAATTAGAACTCATCCGACCACATAACAATAATTTTACATACTGGACACCTTTATGAGCTATCCGTCGCTGTTCGCCCCGCTCGATTTAGGCTTCACTACGCTTAAAAACCGCGTGCTGATGGGGTCAATGCATACCGGGTTGGAAGAGTACCCTGATGGCGCTGAACGGCTGGCCGCGTTCTACGCCGAACGTGCCCGTCACGGGGTCGCGTTAATTGTGAGCGGAGGTATTGCGCCTGCGCTTTCCGGCGTGGGGATGGAAGGCGGCGCGATGTTGAACGACAGCAGCCAGCTCGCACACCATCGCGTCATTACCGATGCCGTGCATGACGAAGGTGGCAAAATCGCCCTGCAAATCCTGCATACCGGGCGTTACAGCTATCAGCCGCATCTGGTGGCGCCTTCCGCTATTCAGGCGCCAATCAACCGTTTTACGCCACATGAACTGACGCATGATGAAGTGCTGCAACTGATTGAAGATTTTGCCCATTGCGCCCAACTGGCGCGGGAAGCAGGCTACGATGGCGTTGAAGTGATGGGATCCGAAGGGTATCTCATCAATGAATTCCTGACTCTGCGCACCAATCAGCGCAATGATCAATGGGGCGGCGAGTATGCCAATCGCATGCGTTTTGCCGTTGAGGTGGTACGGGCAGTACGCCAGCGTGCGGGCCATGACTTCATAATCATCTTCCGTCTGTCGATGCTCGATCTGGTGGAAAACGGTGGAACCTTCGACGAAACCGTCCAGCTGGCACAAGCGATAGAAGCCGCAGGCGCCACCATTATTAACACCGGTATTGGCTGGCATGAGGCACGTATTCCCACTATCGCGACCCCGGTACCGCGCGGCGCGTTTAGTTGGGTGACACGTAAGCTGAAAGGGCACGTGACAATCCCACTGGTCACCACCAACCGTATTAACGATCCCCAGGTCGCCGATGACATTCTGGCCCGTGGCGATGCCGATATGGTGTCGATGGCCCGTCCGTTCCTCGCCGATGCCGAACTGCTGTCAAAAGCGCAAACCGGACGAGCGGATGAGATCAACACCTGTATCGGCTGTAACCAGGCCTGCCTGGATCAGATCTTCGTCGGCAAAGTTACCTCTTGCCTGGTGAATCCTCGCGCCTGCCATGAAACCAAAATGCCGATCGTTGCGACCACTCAGCCGAAAAATCTGGCGGTGGTTGGCGCGGGCCCTGCGGGCCTCGCCTTCGCCATTAATGCCGCTGCGCGCGGGCATCACGTGACGCTGTTTGACGCACATGGCGAGATTGGCGGGCAGTTTAATATCGCCAAACAGATCCCCGGCAAAGAAGAATTCTATGAAACCCTGCGCTACTACCGCCGGATGATCGACGTGACTGGCGTGACACTGAAGCTGAATCATTTTGTCAGCGCACGCGATCTGCACATCTTCGACGAAGTGATCCTTGCCAGCGGGATCGAGCCTCGCATGCCACCGATCGAGGGGATCGACCACCCTAAAGTACTGAGCTATCTTGACGTCCTGCGCGATAAAACGCCGGTGGGCAAACGCGTGGCGATCGTTGGCTGCGGCGGGATAGGATTCGATACTGCCATGTACCTGAGCCAATCAGGCGATCCCACCAGCCAGAACATTGCGGAGTTCTGCGTGGAATGGGGAATCGACACCAGCCTGCAACAGCCTGGCGGCTTACGCCCGGAAGGTCCGCATTTATCCCGCAGCCCACGCCAGATAGTGATGCTGCAACGCAAAGCCAGCAAACCGGGGCAAGGTTTAGGTAAAACGACAGGCTGGATCCATCGCGCCACCTTACTCTCACGCGGTGTGAAAATGATCCCGGCGGTCAGTTATCAGAAAATTGATGATGATGGCTTACACGTTGTGCTGAACGGCGAACCGGTGATCTTTAACGTGGATCACGTGGTGATTTGCGCCGGACAAGAGCCGCGCCGTGAGCTGGTCGATCCGCTCCACGCAGCGGGTAAAACGGTGCATCTGATCGGCGGCTGCGACGTGGCGATGGAACTGGATGCCCGACGCGCTATTGCGCAAGGGACGAGGCTGGCGCTGGAGATTTAACAAATTGTATCCCGGTGGCCGGATAAGGCGTTAGCCGCTATCCGGCACAAGGACTTAACGACGACGACCGGTTTTGACCGCTTTCAGCACCACGAATTTATTATTGGTGGCGATGGTCACGCAGTTGCCAAAAATCTTCTTCAGCTTGTGGAAGTAGTCGAGATGACGGTTAGCCACAATGTACAGCTCGCCGTTGATTTTCAGACAGCGGCGGGCGTGGTGGAACATCTCCCAGGCAATGTTATCCGTCAGCGCGTGCTTCTGGTGGAACGGCGGATTACACAATACGGCGTTAAAGCGGAACGGTTCGACACCAGACAGCGCGTTGTTGATCATAAACTCACAGCGATCCATCGCTTCCGGCATGTTACTTTCCACGTTCAAACGGCTAGAAGCCACCGCCATGGGCGATTCATCAACAAATACCACGCTGGCTTCTGGGTTCTTCGCCAGCAGTGTCATACCGATGACGCCGTTACCACAGCCGAGGTCAACAATCTCCCCTTCGAGGTTTTCCGGCAAATGCTCGATAAAAAAGCGCGCGCCGATATCCAGTCCGGTACGGGAGAAAACATTGGCGTGGTTATGGATAGTCCAGTCAGTGCCTTCCAGCTTCCAGCTCAGCGTTTGCGAGGCAGTGGCCAGCTCAGGTTTGCTGAATGTGCAGTTGATCAGACGGGCTTTTTTCCACGCCAGCGTCGTGGTGGTTGGCCCCAACACTTTTTCGAACAGCTCCAGCGTCGAGGTATGCACATCGCGCGCCTTCGCGCCCGCGATGATGCGCGTTTGCGGCGTCACCACTTCACGCAGCGCGCGCAGCTGCTGTTCGAGCAGCGCCATGGTTTTTGGCAGCTTAATCAGCACCACGCCCGGTGCCTGCGGATATTCAGCGGTACTGTCGAGGAATTTGACGCTCGACTCGGCAATATCGTTGTGACGCAGGTTCTCGCGGGTGGCAAGCTCACTTAAGTAGGAATCGCCGATGCTGTACGGCGTATGTTCCGCCAGCGCACAGCCCAGCGCACCAAAGGTATCATTCAGGATCAGCACCGGGCCGCTAATCTCGGTATCGTCCAGCTGTTGCAGCAGATATTCATCTGCTGCTTCCCACGCCAGCAGCGGGTTAACGTCATCCGTTTCCGGGAAACGTTTAAGTGACAGCGAACGGAAACCGTTGTCTATGTGGCTCATCGGCCCTCCTGAATGGTAAAATTTCGGCGTATCCCTGAAAAGGGTGCGTGAGTATACAACATTTTGAATACACAAAATCATTCAAGTTGCGTCAAGGCGGCAAGTGAGTGAATCCCCAGGAGCGTACATAAGTACGTGACTGGAGTGCGCGAACGCAGCCAACACAGAGGCAGCTTGAAGGATGAAGTGGATGGGACATGAATGAACCAACTAACTTACCTCCAGGGCTACCCGGAACATTTGCTTTCTCAGGTGAGAACGCTGATTGCTGAACAGCGTCTGGGCGCAGTGCTGGAGAAGCGCTATCCGGGTACGCATGATTTCGCGACCGACAAAGCGCTCTGGCAATATACTCAGGATCTGAAAAATCAGTTTCTGCGTAACGCCCCACCACTGAATAAAGTCATGTATGACAGTAAGATCCACGTTCTGAAAAATGCGCTGGGCCTGCATACCGCCGTCTCTCGTGTGCAGGGTGGTAAGCTAAAGGCTAAAGCAGAAATCCGCGTCGCCACCGTGTTTCGCAATGCCCCTGAGCCCTTTTTACGCATGATCGTCGTGCATGAGCTGGCGCATCTGAAAGAAAAAGAGCACGACAAAGCGTTTTACCAGCTGTGCTGCCATATGGAGCCTCAGTATCATCAACTGGAGTTCGATACCCGCCTGTGGTTAACGCAACATTCGTTAAAGCAAACTGCGCCGTAGCGCACTGGCTTTGTCTTCAGGGCATGCTAAATTGACGAAAGAATCCCTTTCCACAGCCTGAAGGCCTTTATGATACGTTTCGCAGTAATTGGCACAAACTGGATCACCCGCCAGTTTGTCGATGCCGCCCATGAAACCGGCAAATGTAAGTTAACCGCAGTCTATTCCCGTAGCCTTGAGCAGGCGCAGACCTTCGCCAACGATTACCCCGTTGAGCATCTGTTTACCTCACTGGAAGCGATGGCGCAAAGCGAGGCGATTGACGCCGTCTACATCGCCAGTCCAAACTCTCTGCATTTCCCGCAGACAGAGCTGTTTTTGCGGCACAAAAAGCATGTTATTTGCGAAAAACCGCTGGCCTCAAACCTGGCACAAGCCGAAGCCGCTATCGCCTGCGCGCGCGAAAACCAGGTGGTACTGTTTGAAGCATTTAAGACCGCCAGCCTGCCTAACTTCCTGTTATTGCAGCAATCGCTCCCCAAAGTTGGAAGAATCAGAAAAGCATTTATCAATTACTGCCAGTACTCCTCACGTTACCAGCGCTATCTGGACGGTGAAAATCCAAATACGTTTAATCCAGCGTTCTCAAATGGCTCGATTATGGATATTGGTTTTTACTGCCTGGCCTCAGCGGTTGCGCTATGGGGTGAGCCGCAGAGCGTTCAGGCCAGCGCCAGCCTGCTGGAGAGCGGCGTGGACGCCCACGGCGTGGTGGTGCTGAATTACGGTGACTTTAGCGTCACGCTTCAGCACTCAAAAGTCAGCGACTCGGTATTAGCCAGTGAAATTCAGGGCGAGTCAGGATCGCTGGTGATCGAGCACATCTCCGAATGTCAAAAAGTGTGCTTCGTTCCGCGCGGGGGGAAAACACAGGATCTGACGACGCCTCAGCACATCAATACTATGCTGTATGAGGCAGAGGCGTTTGCTCATTTGGTTGAATCCGGCGAAGTGGATCACCCGGCACTGGCCGTCAGCCGTATCACCGCTAAACTGCAAACGGAGATTCGCCGCCAGACCGGCGTGGTTTTCCCGGCAGACGAAACGGTAACCTCGCTGACTGCGTAAAAGTGTGTAAATGGAATGTTGCAGGCCATTGACTGAAAGCATGGCCTGTAATATTTTGTAACCCGCAAAGGGGAGTAACTTCGTTGTCGGTTGATCGTCATTACGATGTGTGAAAAACCACATCCGGTCACCGGGCGATAACAAAGGAATACGCCATCGTATTCCTTTGTTGTTGTAAGTGAGACCTTGCCGAATGGCAAGGTCTATGCATAAAAAGCAGCGGCTAACGTCATTCGGCGTTGGCCGTTTTTTTTATGCATGGGGAAATACAATGAATACTGTTGGCACACCGTTGTTATGGGGTGGCTTCGCTGTCGTGGTGGTAATTATGCTGGCCATCGACCTGCTGTTGCAGGGGCGTCGTGGTGCGCATACGATGTCGATGAAGCAGGCTGCGGCCTGGTCCATCGTCTGGGTAACGTTGTCGTTACTGTTTAACGCCGCCTTCTGGTGGTATCTGGCGCAAACCCAGGGCCGAGCCGTTGCTGACCCGCAGGCACTGGCGTTCCTTACCGGCTATTTAATTGAAAAATCGCTGGCTGTAGATAACGTCTTCGTCTGGTTGATGCTGTTCAGTTACTTCTCCGTACCACCTGCATTGCAGCGTCGGGTGCTGGTGTATGGTGTGCTGGGAGCCATTGTTCTGCGTACGATCATGATCTTCGCTGGCACCTGGCTTATCACCCAGTTTGAATGGCTGCTGTACGTGTTCGGCGCGTTCCTGCTGTTTACCGGGGTGAAAATGGCGCTGGCAAAAGAGGATGAATCAGGCATTGGCGACAAACCGCTGGTACGCTGGCTACGTAGCCATTTGCGCATGACCGATACCATCGAAAACGAGCACTTCTTCGTGCGTAAGAACGGGCTGCTGTTTGTCACGCCGCTGATGCTGGTATTGATTCTGGTTGAGTTGAGCGACGTGATTTTTGCCGTCGACAGTATTCCGGCAATCTTCGCCGTCACTACCGACCCGTTCATCGTGTTGACCTCGAACCTGTTTGCTATTTTGGGTCTGCGCGCGATGTACTTCCTGCTGGCGGGCGTGGCGGAGCGTTTCTCCATGCTGAAGTACGGTCTGGCGGTCATTCTGGTGTTTATCGGTATTAAGATGCTGATCGTCGATTTCTACCATATCCCGATCGCTATCTCGCTAGGCGTGGTATTTGGCATCCTGTTTGTGACATTGATTGTCAACGCGTGGGTCAACCACCAGCACGATAAAAAGCAGCAAATACAGTAACTTTATCTGCTAGCTGAAAAGCCCGACGGCACACTGCGTGCGTTGGGCTTTTTGTTTATCATGTCAAAACAATGTTAACTCAAAGTTATAAAATATGATCTCAACGTGGAATCCAGCATATTTCTCTTCCCGAAGCTTTATCTTTCCTTATACTCAACCAGGCAAACACTTTGTTACATCCAGAAAGATGCGTCCTGAGAACGCACGATGGATGAGCAACAACACAATGAAAGGATCACGACATGACTACGCAACGTTCATCGGGGCTACTCTCGCGTTTGGCGCAAGGGAGCCTGGTTAAACAAATTTTGATCGGCTTGGTACTGGGGATTTTACTTGCACTGGTGTCAAAACCTGCGGCAGAAGCCGTTGGTCTGCTGGGTACGCTATTCGTCGGCGCATTAAAAGCCGTCGCGCCAATTCTGGTTCTGATGCTGGTAATGGCCTCTATCGCCAACCACCAGCACGGGCAAAAAACCAACATCCGCCCGATTCTGTTCCTCTACCTGCTCGGAACGTTTTCAGCCGCGTTAGCGGCCGTCGTCTTCAGCTTCGCCTTCCCGTCTACACTGCATCTTTCCAGCAGCGCCAGCGATATCGTGCCGCCATCCGGTATTGTTGAAGTGATGCGTGGACTGCTGATGAGCATGGTTTCCAACCCAATTGATGCCCTGCTTAACGCCAACTATATCGGTATTCTGGTATGGGCCGTTGGTCTGGGCTTTGCGCTGCGCCATGGTAATGAAACGACCAAAAACCTGGTCAATGATATGTCCAACGCCGTCACCTTTATGGTGAAGCTGGTGATCCGTTTTGCCCCGATCGGTATCTTCGGCCTGGTCTCTTCTACCCTGGCAACCACCGGTTTTGCCACGCTGTGGGGCTATGCTCATCTGCTGACCGTGCTGGTAGGCTGTATGCTGCTAGTGGCGCTGGTGGTCAACCCGCTGCTGGTATTCTGGAAAATTCGTCGTAACCCATATCCGCTGGTGCTGGCCTGTCTGCGCGAAAGCGGCGTATACGCTTTCTTTACCCGCAGCTCTGCCGCCAACATTCCGGTGAATATGGCACTGTGTGAGAAGCTGAATCTGGACCGTGATACCTACTCGGTGTCTATCCCGCTTGGCGCCACCATCAATATGGCGGGCGCGGCGATCACCATTACCGTACTGACGCTGGCGGCGGTGAATACACTGGGAATTCCGGTCGATTTACCGACGGCGCTGTTACTGAGCGTGGTGGCGTCGCTGTGCGCCTGTGGCGCATCGGGCGTGGCAGGTGGCTCCCTGCTGCTGATCCCGCTGGCATGCAATATGTTTGGTATCCCAAATGACATCGCCATGCAGGTGGTAGCCGTTGGCTTCATCATCGGCGTACTGCAGGATTCCTGTGAAACGGCGCTGAACTCTTCTACTGACGTTCTGTTTACCGCGGCAGCCTGCCAGGCTGAAGACGAACGTCTGGCAAATAACGCTCTGCGCGGCTAATCCCTGCGCCCCTCCGTTATCGGGCGGAGGGGCTCTTTTCTTGTACGCTTTTTTCAATTTTGAACGGATCAATTCCGCGTTTTTGCATCCGCCGGAAGCGAATAATGTTCAGGCCATTCATCACCAGAAAGCTGCCTTCGATCATCGTCCCGCCAATCGATCCCAACCAGAAATTATGAATAACCCAGCAGGCGGTTGCGCACCACATCACGCAGCGCACGGTTAACCCCTGGCAGCGAAACAGCGCCCAGGTGCTGGCCAGCGTGCCGATTATCGGCAACAGCTCCATCGCATGCTGTAACTTTGCCAGCCCGAGAACCAGGGTGAGAAGAATAAAAACGGCCATTACCCACAGTTTGCGGGTATGCATTGAGACGAGCGTGCGGATGGTGTTGAGCTCGGCGCTCATTCCCGCAGGCCAGGCGCCCATCAAAAAAAAATGCACGCCAATGGTGGCGCTGTAAACGGCCAGTTGCAGCCGGAACCGGCGCTCATCACGATTGAAAAAGGTGGTAATGCCGATCAGAAAGGCGATGACACCTACGCCCTGGGCCAGCCAATACGCGGTCATGAATGATCCTTATCAGGTAATGCAAAAACAAACGGCGTTCCAAATGATGAAACGCCGTTTTTTAAATCCACTCCATTTCGATTACCCAATCGATTTCGTGCCACAGCAAGGCGGCAAGTTCGCTCATCCCCGGGAGCTTACTGAAGTAAGTGACCGGGGTGAATGAACGCAGTCAACGCAGCTGCCGCGCGAAAGATGAAGGGTAATTACAACGTTACGCCGCTTTTAAATATTGCCAGTTCCCGGAAATCGTTGCGCTCATTGCAGGTCTGCTTGCCGTTGGCGAACTCAACGATGGTATCAACAAACTCACTCAGCAGTTGCGGCATCGCTTTACCGTGGATCAGCTGTCCGGCGTCAAAATCGATCCAGTGTTTTTTCTTCGCCGCCAGCTCGCTATTGGTGGCGATTTTCACTGTCGGCACAAAACCACCGTACGGTGTTCCACGTCCGGTACTAAATAGCACCATGTGGCAGCCCGCGCCCGCCAGCGCGCTGGTGGCGACCGCGTCGTTACCCGGCGCGCTCAGCAGGTTCAGGCCGCGCGTCTTCAGGCGTTCGCCGTAGCGCAGAACGTCAACCACTTTGCTGGACCCCGCTTTCTGGGTGCAGCCGAGCGATTTATCTTCCAGGGTGGTAATACCGCCCGCTTTGTTACCCGGCGATGGGTTCTCGTAGATCGGCTGGTCATGGGCAATGAAGTACTGCTTGAAGTCATTGACCATCGTAACCAGCTTGCCAAAAGTTTCTTCGTCACGACAGTGGTCCATCAACAACTGCTCGGCGCCGAACATTTCCGGCACTTCGGTCAGCACCGTGGTGCCGCCGTTCGCAATCACGTAGTCAGAGAAACGCCCCAGCATCGGGTTGGCGGTAATACCGGACAAGCCGTCAGAGCCGCCGCATTCCAGACCAAACTTCAGCTCGCCCAGTTTACCCGGCTCACGCTTATCATTACGCATCGCGTTGTATAACTGATGGAGATGTTCAATCCCCGCTTCCACTTCGTCTTCCTGATGCTGGCAGACCATAAAGTGAACGCGCTCAGGATCGAACTCACCTAAAGTTTCGCGGAAGGCATCCACCTGGTTGTTTTCACAGCCCAGACCAACGACCAACACCGCCCCCGCATTCGGATGGCGCACCATGTTTTGCAGCATGGTGCGGGTGTTAATGTGGTCGTCACCCAGCTGTGAACAGCCGTAGGTGTGGCTGAAGAGATGCACGCCGTCGATACCTTCGGCGTCGTTGGTCTCTTTCAAAAAGCGGTTCTGCATCTGACGCGCCATCGCGTTAACGCAGCCTACCGTTGGCAGGATCCACAGTTCGTTACGCACCCCAACGTCACCGTTCGCGCGGCGATAAATCTGCACATCGCGATCGGCAGGCTGCGCGACTTCGGCCTGGAAATCCGGTTGGTAGCGATACGTGTCCAAGTCGCTCAGATTAGTGCGGGTGTTATGGGCATGTATATGCTCACCCACCGCAACGTCCACCAGCGTATGGCCGATTGGCAAACCGTATTTGATGACGTTTTCGCCCTTCGCAATATCGCGTAAAGCGAATTTATGGCCACGAGAGACTGCCTGACGCAGGATTACCGCCTGACCGTCGACGATGACTTCGGTTCCTTCAGCCAAATCAGCAAGCGCAACTGCGACGTTATCCAGCGCATGGATCTTGATGTATTGCATACCGTCACCCAGACCTTAGTTCAGTTCAATGGCGAAGTAATCACGCGCATTGTTGAAGCAAATATTTCTCACCATTTCACCCAGCAGCTGGATGTCGGCAGGCGCTTCACCTGCGGCAACCCAACGACCAATCATCTGACACAGGATGCGACGGAAGTATTCATGGCGGGTGTAAGACAGGAAGCTACGGCTATCAGTCAGCATGCCGACGAAACGGCTCAGCAGGCCGAGCTGCGCCAGCTGCGTCATCTGACGTTCCATCCCGTCTTTCTGGTCGTTGAACCACCAGCCGGAACCGAACTGCATTTTCCCCGGCATGCCTTCGCCCTGGAAGTTACCGATCATCGTCCCCAGCACTTCGTTATCACGCGGGTTCAGGCAGTACAGAATGGTTTTCGGCAGCAGGTTTTGTTCATTCTGCTTGCTCAGCAGTTTGGACAGTTCTTCCGCCATCGGACGGTCATTGATGGAGTCAAAGCCAACATCCGCGCCCAGCAGCTTGAACTGGCGCAGGTTGTTATTACGCAGCGCACCGATGTGGTACTGCTGCACCCATTCGCGACGCGCGTATTCTGCGCCGAGGAACACCAGAACGGCGGTTTTGAACTGCGCCACTTCATGCTCGCTCAGGGTTTCACCAGCCAGGCGACGGGCCAGAATGCTGTCCAGCTCCGATTCGTTAGATTCGGCAAACAGCACCACGTCCAGCGCATGGTCAGAGACTTTGCAGCCGTGCGCCGCGAAGTGATCCAGACGTTTGGTCAGTGCAACCTGCAGGTCGCTGAAGCGACGGATATCGGTATCTGACACTTCACCGAGTTTCGCCATATAGTCATTAAAGGTCGCCAGCTCAATGTTAAAGGCTTTATCCGGACGCCAGCTCGGCAACACTTTCACATCAAAGCTTCCGTCTTTAGCAACGGCCGCATGGTGCTCCAGAGAGTCAATCGGGTCATCGGTGGTACCGACCATTTTCACATTCATCTGCTGCATGATGCCGCGCGCGGAGAATTTATCCTGCGCCAGCAGTTCGTTGCACTGGTTCCAGATTTCGTCAGCCGTTGCCGGAGACAGCAACTTACCTGTAATACCAAACGGGCGACGTAATTCGAGATGGGTCCAGTGGTACAGCGGGTTACCGATAGTGTGCGGAACTGTGGCGGCCCACGCGTCAAATTTTTCACGATCGGACGCATCGCCAGTACAGAGGCGTTCAGCAACGCCGTTGGTACGCATCGCACGCCACTTATAGTGGTCGCCCTTCAGCCAGATGTCATACAGGTTATTGAAACGGTAGTTTTCCGCGATTTGTTGCGGTGGTAAATGGCAGTGGTAATCGAAGATCGGCTGGTCTTTAGCGTAATCATGATACAGACGGCGGGCAAATTCGGTATCCAGCAGGAAATCTTCAGTCATAAACGGGGTCATTATCGTCTTCCTCTCAGCGAGTGCGTCAGATTGCTTATGTTGCGATGCTGACAAAGTTATCACACCAATTTCCATGCACTGAAGATATTTTCGTGAGCTAGATCAACAAACGATGACAAAAAAATTACTCTCAAAGAGGTAAATCACACGTTAAACCGCGCCAGTACTGGCTTTGCTGAATCGAAATAATGACCACACGAAGATTCACACTTTTGTGATGGCACTCACCTTTTAAAGCTGTATGACAAGTTATCTTTTGGCCGTCGCGATACATAAGCCGACGGAATGCAAATTACCGATGTATCACCATCGGATTGACCGGTACGGAAACCGAATTAGCACAAATATTGACATGGCAATGTTCGGGGAGTACCGGCTTTTTTTTCGGTTACCCCCTCGTAAAAAACATCCTCCGCTCTGGACTGGAAGATGACCGCTCGTTCGCGGACATAACAAAACGATGAGGTTTTACATGCGTAAAATTAAAGGGTTACGTTGGTATATGATTGCACTGGTGACGCTTGGCACCGTGCTGGGTTACCTGACGCGTAACACTGTGGCGGCAGCTGCGCCAACTCTGATGGAAGAGTTACACATCTCCACTCAACAGTATTCCTATATCATCGCAGCCTATTCTGCTGCATACACCGTAATGCAACCCGTTGCCGGTTACGTACTCGATGTGCTCGGCACAAAAGTAGGTTACGCGATGTTCGCCGTTCTTTGGGCTGTTTTCTGTGGTGCGACCGCGCTGGCTGGAAGTTGGGGCGGGTTGGCACTGGCGCGAGGTGCTGTAGGTGCTGCCGAAGCCGCGATGATCCCTGCGGGCCTGAAAGCCAGTTCTGAATGGTTCCCGGCAAAAGAACGTTCAATTGCCGTAGGTTACTTTAACGTTGGTTCTTCTATCGGCGCGATGATCGCTCCACCGCTGGTCGTCTGGGCTATCGTCATGCACAGCTGGCAGATGGCATTTATTATTTCAGGTGCCCTGAGCTTCATCTGGGCCATGTGCTGGTTGGTATTTTACAAACACCCACGCGACCAGAAAAAACTGTCTGATGAAGAACGTGATTACATTCTGAATGGTCAGGAATCTCAGCATAAAAACAGCACCGCGAAGAAAATGTCGCTCGGTCAGATCCTGCGTAACCGCCAGTTCTGGGGAATTGCGCTGCCGCGTTTCCTGGCAGAACCGGCGTGGGGAACGTTCAACGCCTGGATTCCGCTGTTCATGTTCAAAGTTTACGGCTTTAACCTGAAAGAGATTGCGATGTTTGCCTGGATGCCTATGCTGTTTGCTGACCTGGGCTGTATCGTTGGGGGTTACTTACCGCCGCTGTTCCAGCGCTGGTTCGGTGTTAACCTGATCGTTTCGCGTAAAATGGTCGTGACGATGGGCGCATTACTGATGATTGGCCCGGGGATGATTGGTCTGTTCACCAGCCCATACATTGCTATTGCCCTGCTGTGCGTCGGTGGTTTTGCTCACCAGGCGCTGTCCGGTGCGCTGATTACACTCTCTTCTGACGTGTTTGGCCGTAATGAAGTGGCAACTGCGAACGGCCTGACCGGTATGTCCGCCTGGCTCGCAAGTACGCTGTTTGCGCTGGTCGTCGGTGCACTGGCTGACACCATCGGCTTTAGCCCGCTGTTTGCCGTACTGGCGGTATTCGACCTGCTCGGCGCGTTAGTCATCTGGACGGTATTGCAGAACAAATCGGCCAGCGAGGTAGAGTCAGCGTCGCAAACTGGCGATCCCGCCGCGCAAAGTTAACCAGACAAGATTTAATAAGGTTATGTAATGCTAAGCCGCCAGTTATCTGGCGGCTTTTTTAACAGCGCGAGTGGAGCCGTAATCGCAAAAGTGGTATAACAAATAGAGTCTGCCGTATCATGCCTGGAGCGCATATGGAAATCACTGAACCACGACGTTTGTACCAACAACTTGCCGCTGATCTGAAAGAACGCATTGAGCAGGGCGTCTATCTGGTGGGTGAAAAGCTCCCCGCCGAGCGCTTTATCGCCGATGAAAAAAATGTCAGCCGTACCGTGGTTCGTGAAGCGATTATCATGCTCGAAGTTGAGGGCTATGTAGAAGTGCGCAAAGGTTCCGGCATTCATGTCATTTCAAATCAGGCGCGTCACCAGCAGGCCACCGACGAATCACTTGAATTCGCCAATTATGGTCCTTTCGAGCTGCTTCAGGCTCGTCAGTTGATTGAAAGCAATATCGCTGAATTTGCTGCTACACAGGTTACCAAGCAAGACATCATGAAACTGATGGACATTCAGGAACATGCACGGAATGAAAAATGCTTTCGCGATTCCGAGTGGGATCTGCAGTTTCATATTCAGGTCGCGCTAGCCACGCAGAACTCTGCGCTGGCCGCCATCGTAGAAAAAATGTGGACCCAGCGTAGCCACAACCCGTACTGGAAAAAACTGCACGAGCATATCGACGCACGTACCGTCGATAACTGGTGCGATGATCATGACCAAATTCTCAAAGCGCTGATCCGTAAAGATCCGAACGCGGCAAAACTGGCCATGTGGCAACACCTGGAGAATACCAAAATCATGTTGTTCAACGAGACCAGCGATGACTTTGAGTTCAACGCTGACCGTTATCTTTTTGCGGAAAATCCTGTCGTTCACCTTGATACTGCAGTTAACAGCGCTAAATAAGCAATCTTTTCGATCCAGGCGCAACAAAGCGCCTGTTTCTCATGCTTGGTAAGCATTAGGTATAAAGTGTCAGCCTGTGTAAATCCTCTCGCCTCCCTCCATTGCGATAAGCAAAATCACAGTTCAACAACCGTAATTTCTATAACGGACAACGTTGACCTTTGTTACAATTAGTTGTTATTTGAATTTTTGTGTTTGAGAGCTTGCTTACTTCACAACTTTACAGGGAATAGTTCAGGCCGTGAATTTGTGTCAGACCGCGATCCATGTAAAAAACACCAATAAAATTGCGGCGTTACAAACTCCAGAAAACCGGCATGACGACAACCGATTCTCCAGGAATATTGAATGGAACTACTGACTCAATTACTGAATGCTTTATGGGCTCAGGATTTTGAAACGCTGGCCAATCCTTCCATGATTGGCTTGCTCTATTTCGTACTATTTACCATTTTGTTTCTGGAAAACGGACTGCTGCCAGCGGCCTTTTTACCTGGCGACAGTCTACTGGTGCTGGTCGGCGTACTTATCGCCAAAGGCGCGATGGGTTTCCCGCAAACGATATTGCTACTTACCACCGCGGCCAGCCTGGGTTGTTGGCTCAGCTATATCCAGGGGCGATGGCTGGGGAATACCCGCACCGTACAAAACTGGCTATCTCATCTGCCTGCGCATTACCATCAGCGCGCGCATCATCTGTTCCATAAGCATGGCTTGTCTGCGCTGCTGGTCGGTCGCTTCATTGCGTTTGTCAGAACATTACTACCGACCATCGCAGGATTGTCCGGCCTGAACAATGCGCGCTTTCAGTTCTTTAACTGGATGAGCGGACTGCTTTGGGTTCTGATTCTTACAACGCTTGGCTATTTGCTGGGCAAAACACCGGTATTTCTCAAGTATGAAGATCAGCTGATGTCTTGCCTGATGCTGCTTCCCGTTGTGCTACTGGTGTTTGGTCTGGCAGGTTCACTGGTTGTTCTTTGGAAGAAGAAATACGGGAACCGAGGGTAAATTATGCTGAAATCACGCATAACGCTCCGACGACTTGCCTGGTCCACCACCTTTATGCTGTTTATCGGCGCGCTGCTCCTGACCTTGTCGGTCATCCGCCAGCAGGAGTCAACGCTTGCCATTCGTGCTGTAAACCAGGGAGCCAGCATGCCTGATGGCTTCTCTATCTGGCATCACCTGGACGCCAACGGCATTCGCTTTAAAAGTATAACTCCGCAAAATGACGCGCTGCTGATCACCTTTGATTCCAGCGCACAGAGCGCAGCAGCAAAAGTCGTGCTGGACCGAACGTTACCGCACGGTTTCGTTATTGCTCAGCAGGATGATGATAATCAGGCGGTGCAGTGGTTATCTCGCTTACGTGATACCCCACACCGCTTTGGTTAATCTCCAGGAATCTGAATTAGATCACTCACTTTGGTGATTTCATCGTTTAGCGCCTATGATTAATAAACTGGGTTAATGACTCAACGCTTTATTATTCTGGAGCACCGACCATAAGCCACAAGGTCGAATCACAATGGAAGGTTCAAGAATGAAATACCGCATCGCTTTAGCAATTAGCCTTTTCGCTCTAAGTGCCGGCAGTTACGCATCCACCCTCTGTCAGGAAAAAGAACAGGATATCCAGCGGGAGATTAGCTATGCCGAAAAGCACAATAATCAGAGCCGCATCAATGGGCTGAACAAAGCGCTGAGCGAAGTTAGGGCCAACTGTACTGACAGTAAACTGCGCGCCGACCATCAGAAAAAAATCGCAGAACAGAAAAATGAGATAACCGAGCGCCAACGTGATTTGGCCGAGGCGAAGCAAAAAGGCGATGCGGATAAAATCGCAAAGCGCGAGCATAAGCTTGCTGAAGCTCAGAAAGAGCTGAAAGAACTCGAGACCCGCGATTACTAAGTACGGTAAATAGCCACTCAACTGGAGAAAACTATGTCGAAAGATAATGCTACGGAAAACCTGCGCGCTGAGCTGAAATCTCTTGCGGATACGCTTGAAGAAGTACTTAGCTCCTCTGGCGATAAGTCGAAGGAAGAGATAAGTAAAATTCGCAGCAAAGCCGAACACGCGCTGCGCGAGAGCCGCCATCGCCTGAGCGAAACCAGCGATGTGATTGCCAAACAGACCCGTGAGGCTGCGGCAAAAGCCGATAACTATGTGCGCGAAAACCCATGGACAGGCGTCGGCATTGGCGCTGCAGTCGGTGTGGTCCTTGGTGTACTGCTGTCGCGCCGCTAACAATGGCAGACTCTCAACACGCACAAGGTCCAGGCAAAGGCGTACTGGGTATTGGACAGCGGATCCTGACGATTCTCGTTGAGATCGTAGAGACGCGGCTGCGGCTGGCCGTCGTTGAGCTGGAAGAGGAAAAAGCCAATCTCATCCAGATCCTGCTGATGCTTGGGCTGACCATGCTGTTCGCGGCGTTTGGCCTGATGAGTCTGATGGTGCTTATCATCTGGGCCATCGATCCTCAATATCGCCTGAACGCCATGATTGCCACTACCGTTGTGCTGTTGCTTTTAGCGTTTATCGGCGGGCTATGGACGTTGCGAAAAGCGCGTAAAACAACGCTGCTACGCCATACGCGTAATGAACTCGCTAACGACAGGAAGGCCCTGGAGGATGAGGCATAATGAGCAGTAAAGTCGAACGTCTACAACGTAAGGCGCAACTGCTTGGACAGATCCAGCAGCAACGGCTGGATCTGTCTGCCGCTCGTCGCGACTGGCTGGAGGCAACCGAAGTCTACGATCGCGGCTGGAAAACGCTGTTGAACCTGCGCGGATGGGTGATAGTCGGGAGCAGTATTATGGCGGTTCGCACCATCCGTAATCCTAACCTGCTGGTACGCTGGGCTAAACGCGGCTTTAGCGTCTGGAGCATCTGGCGTCTGGTGAAATCGACCATCAGACAGCAGCAGTTGCGCGGCTGACCCTCTCTTCTCCCACCTAACCTCAAATTTTTTGAAGATTTCTGACAGTTTTCCTTGCTAACAATTGTCATTAGCCGCGTTTATGATTCTCTCCATCGACAGCAACGACGCACTCTGCGGCGTCGTTGCACAAAAAAACACAATAAGCCGCCTGAGTGGTTTCCTGGAGAGTATGATGAAGAAATTAGAAGATGTTGGTGTACTGGTAGCGCGCATTCTGATGCCTATCCTGTTTATTACCGCAGGTTGGGGAAAAATCACCGGATATGCGGGTACCCAACAGTACATGGAAGCCATGGGCGTCCCAGGATTTATGCTGCCGCTGGTTATTCTGCTTGAGTTTGGCGGCGGTCTGGCAATTCTGTTCGGTTTCCTGACTCGTACTACCGCGCTGTTCACCGCAGGCTTCACGCTGCTAACGGCGTTCCTTTTCCACAGCAACTTTGCTGAAGGTATGAACTCTCTGATGTTTATGAAAAACCTGACCATCGCAGGCGGCTTCCTGCTGCTGGCTATCACCGGTCCGGGCGCATTCAGTATTGACCGTGTACTGAATAAAAAGTGGTAAGCGAGCTATACTGAACACATCAAAAAGCGAGGAGATATCTCCTCGCTTTTGCTATCTGAGGAGACGTAAATCATGGGACAACTGATTGACGGCGTCTGGCACGACACCTGGTATGACACCAAATCAACTGGGGGGAAATTTCAACGCTCTGCATCGGCTTTCCGTAACTGGCTCACCGCGGATGGCGCTCCGGGTCCAACTGGTGAAGGTGGCTTCGCCGCCGAAAAAGACCGCTATCATCTGTACGTTTCTTTGGCCTGCCCGTGGGCGCATCGCACGCTGATTTTGCGTAAACTTAAAGGGCTGGAACCGTTTATTTCCGTTTCCGTTGTGCATCCGTTAATGCTGGAAAACGGCTGGACCTTTGACGACAACTTCCCGGCGGCAACTGGCGATACCCTGTATCAGCACGAATTTCTTTATCAGCTGTATTTACACGCCGATCCACACTACAGCGGTCGGGTGACCGTTCCGGTATTGTGGGACAAAAAGAACCACACCATTGTCAGTAACGAATCCGCAGAAATCATCCGCATGTTTAACACTGCGTTTGATGCGCAGGGTGCGAAAGCCGGGGATTACTATCCACCAACTCTGCAAAGTAAAATCGACGAGCTGAACGGCTGGATCTATGACAACGTCAATAACGGTGTATATAAAGCCGGATTTGCCACCAGCCAGGAAGCCTACGATGAGGCTGTGGAAAAAGTCTTTCAATCGCTTGCACGACTGGAGCAGATCCTGGGTCAGCATCGCTACCTGACCGGCGACCAGTTAACTGAGGCCGATATTCGCCTGTGGACCACGCTGGTACGCTTTGATCCGGTCTATGTGACCCACTTCAAGTGCGACAAACACCGTATCAGTGACTACCTGAATCTGTACGGTTTTCTGCGCGATATCTACCAGATGCCGGGTATTGCAGATACCGTCAACTTTGACCACATCCGTCATCACTACTTCCGTAGCCACAAAACAATCAACCCGACCGGTATTATTTCAATCGGCCCGTGGCAGGACCTCGACGAACCTCATGGGCGTGACGAGCGTTTCGCCTGATTTACACTGGCCTCCGTTTGGGGCCAAATAATTAATACTACAAACATTTACCAGCATTCCATTCGCAGCTATTCTTAATTTGATTGCTTTAAAAACAAGTAATTGAACGCAGAACGAGGCAAAAATGGATTGGTATTTAAACGTATTAAAGAACTACTTTGGGTTTGGTGGCCGCGCGCGTCGTAAAGAATACTGGATGTTTGTGCTGGTCAACATCATCTTCACGTTCGTGCTGGGCATTCTGGACAGAATGCTTGGCTGGGAACGCGCCGGAGGAGAAGGCATATTAACAACGATTTATGGGGTTCTGGTCTTTATTCCGTGGTGGGCGGTACAGTTCCGGCGTTTACATGACACCGATCGTTCAGCCTGGTGGCTACTGGTGCTATTGATCCCGATCGTCGGCTGGTTGGTCATCATTATTTTCAACTGTCAAAACGGCACTCCGGGGAGCAACCGCTTCGGCGCTGACCCCAAACAGCTGTCCTGAATTCAAATACGCCCCTTCCGTTGAAGGGGTGTATTTCTTATTTACCCGCGAACAGTTTCGGGATTTCCCGCAGACACCAGGATTTCGCCTCGCCCATGCTGTCCCGACGCCAGGCCATAATAATATCAATTTCACTTGTCGATTCCGGGCTTACTACCCGCAGCCGACCTGCCGCAATATCCTCTTCCACCAGCGGATACGGCATTGTCGCCACGCCCAGGCCGGCCAATAACGCCTGGCGTTTATCTTCTATCGTACTCACCGTCAGACGCGGCTGTTTATCCAGCAGTTGGACCGTGAGTACCGGGCGTTCACGGGCGGTGTCCGCCACCGCGATCCCGCGGTACTTCACACGGGTGACTTCCGATAACGGTTCTGGCTCCTGATGGATGGGATGATCCGGAGCCGCCACATAGACGTTCATCAGCGAGTATAGCTTGCGCGAATTGATTTCTGAGGATGAGCGAAAATGCATATCCGGCGCAATCACGATATCCGCCCGTCCCTGCTCCAAACGCTCCCATGCTCCGGCCAAGACTTCGGTAATAACGGAAAGCTGGGTATTGGCCTTCCCGGCAAGTCGGTCAATCAGCGGGAAAAACGCCGCTGTCGGCACCAGCGCTTCGGTAACGATGGTCAGATGCGTTTCCCAACCGCGAGCCAGTGCTTCGGCATCGGTGGTCAGTTTATCCGCGGCTTCCAGCAGTACGCGTCCACGCTCCAGCAGCATACGCCCGACGTTAGTGAACTTTGTGCGATGGCCTGAACGGTCAAACAGCACCACGTCCAGCTCTTCCTCCAGTTTCTGCATGGTATAGCTGAGCGCGGAAGGCACGCGCCCTAGTTCGTCTGCCGCTGCGGCAAAGCTGCCGCGCCTGTCTATTGCGTCCATGACGCGTAACGCTTCAAGCGTTAAAGCCCTTTCTTTGGCCATCTCGTTCTCATTCAGGAAATTTGAACATACCGGGCAGAATATCTGGCTAACAATGCAGCGTCTAGCCATTTAACATAAAAGGAAGTAAAGAGAGGTCAAGAACTATGATTACTACCCGTACAGCCAAACAATGCGGGCAAGCAGACTACGGCTGGCTGCAGGCTCGTTATACCTTCTCCTTTGGACACTATTTTGATCCTAAACTGCTGGGTTATGCCTCGCTGCGTGTTCTGAACCAGGAAGTTCTGGCACCGGGGGCCTCTTTCCAGCCACGTACCTATCCGAAGGTGGATATCGTCAATCTGATTCTCGAAGGGGAAGCGGAGTATCGCGATAGCGAAGGCAACCATATCCAGGCCAAAGCGGGAGAGGTTTTACTTCTCGCTACACAGCCGGGGATCAGCTACAGCGAACACAATATCAGCAAGGATAAATCGTTAACCCGAATGCAGCTGTGGCTGGACGCCTGCCCACAGCGCGAAAATGCCTGCGTACAAAAAGCCACGCTGAGTGCCGGTAAGCATCAATTGCTGGCCTCGCCGGACGGTGAACAAGGCAGCCTGCACCTGCGCCAACAGGTATGGGTACACCACGTTGAACTGCAACAAGGTGAATCGCTGAGTTTTCAGTTACATGGGCCACGGGCTTACTTACAGTCGATCCACGGCAGATTCCATGCGGTGACCGCTGGCGCAGAAAAGGAAGCACTTACCTGCGGCGATGGCGCATTTATTCGTGACGAAACTAACATAACGTTAGTCGCCGATACCTCGCTGCGCGCTTTGCTGATAGATTTGCCCGTATAGTCAGAGAAAACAACGGAGTACGACTGTTGAGTAAGAAAACATCAAAAAAACGCCAGCCGCAGGTTGCGCCGGAAAAACGAGAAACAGTTGCCTTCGGCTATGAAGAAATGCTGACAGAGCTGGAAGCAATTGTGGCCGATGCTGAGCTACGGCTGGAAGACGAAGAAGCCGCCTGAAAAGGCGGCTTTGACTTATACCGGATGACGACTCCACGTTACCCGGCCTGGAGATTAATGTGCCTTACTGGCCATGATCTCAATGATCTGTTTGTCGGTTTCCTGCATCGAACGACATGCCAGCGCACACAAGTTAGTGATAGATTGCTCGACGTTATGCGCCACAATCCCCTCGTTGCCGGTTACTGCAGTATCATCCAACGCCATCAGCACCGCTTTCCACGCCGCAGATGCGCTGGTTGAAACTTTCATCGCGCAGCTGTTTGAAGCGCCATCGCAAATCATGCCGCTCACGTCACCAATCATGCTGCTGATCGCCATCGCGATGGTGTTGTAGCGGCCATCCACGATCCATGCCATCCCTGCCGCAGCGCCCATCGCCGCCGTGGTTGCCGCGCACAGCGCAGACAAACGCGGAAGCTGATGATGGATGTAAATAGCGCTCAGGTGAGACAGCATCAGCGCACGCGCCAGTTTCTCCTCATCCGCGCCAAAGTGTTCAGCTACCACCATCACCGGGACGGTGGCGGTAATCCCCTGATTACCGGAACCGGAGTTGCTCATGGCTGGCAGCGTCGCCCCGCCCATTCGCGCATCCGATGCCGCACTGGTGCGGATCAGAATAGAGGTAGAAAGATCGTTCGCCAACAGGCCACGCGCGCACTGCTTCTCAAGCGTGGTTCCGATGTGCAAGCCCCAGTTACCGCGCAGCCCTTCCTGAGACAGCGCACCATTCAGTTTTGCCGCATCAAGAATAAAGCGGATTGACTCAAACGGTACCGCATTTACGAACGCCAGAATCTCTTCCAGCGAGGTGTGAGAAAGTACCGCCAGCGGTGACTCCTGCTCTTCTTCCTGCGCGTTCTGTTCTGTGGTGAACACCACGCCTTTATTGGTCTCGATATGCACAATGTTGGTATGCCCACCAACAATCGTCACGCACGCCCATCCTTCAGCGCTGTAAACCTTCGCGCGGGAAAAGAGGATATCCTCGCAAGGCTCCTGCAGCATCACCGCAACCTTGCCATCGCTCAACATCGCTTTCGCATCAGCGATCGCTTGGGGCGACGCATCTTTCAGTACCTCTAAACCGGCACGGGCATTTCCCCCCAGTGCACCCAGCGCCGCCGCGACAGGTAACCCGACCATTCCGGTACCCGGCACGGTAACGCCCATGCCATTTTTCATCAGGTTCGGTGAGACCCACGCATCAATACGTTCAACCGCACCGTCCAGCTCAGAGGATGCGACCGCTGCCGCCAGCGCCAGAGAGATAGGTTCCGTACAACCCAGCGCAGGCTTAACCTCCTCCTGCACCGCGCGGATAAAACTATCCCATAATGGATTCAATGTAGTCTCAAACATAACAACAACCTTTGCTCAGATAACTCAGGAAAATGCCAGGAACGGAGAAACGCACAGCAGCAGGCCCGTGATAATAATCAGATACAGGGAAGCGCCTTTGTATTTGTGCAGTGAAGGAACTTTGTAGACCAGCCAGGCCGGGATCAGACAACCCACCATGCCGAAGATAGGACTACAAATAGAGGTGAAGCTCAGCACCGGCGCATTGAGCACAATTGCGCTCCAGGCCAGCAGGATGGCGAAAACCATAATGCCGCGCTGAACCAGGGTTTCGTTGATTTTCTCGGCTGGCATTTTGCGGCGCAGCACGTTCATTACGATCCCCTGAGTCGCTTCACGGAAACCTAAGTAGACGCCGAAGAAAGCGGTCATAACGGCAAAGATGTTCAGAACAACGCTGACGATTTTCACCCAACCAGCACCCGCACCGCTGATAAACTGCGCGGCAATCGCCAGAGCGGAAATGTTCTGCTCGTAGGCTTTAACCGCTTCGTCATGGCCCATCGCCAGCGTGAAGGAAACAGCGTAGAAAAAGACGGTAACAAACAGAATACCGAACGCGATATTCATGGCACGCAGGGCTTTATGGCGCGCCACTTCAATGGATTTGTTGCGCGAACGATACGAGATAACCATCGGGCTTAAGGTCTGAATAAACAGAATCGAGGTCAGCGTAAATGGCAACGTTATGATCGCGTTTTTGATCAGCAGCGCCATCGGCGGCAGTAAACCTACGTTATACAAATGCCACATCCCAACCATCGATACGCCAAGCGCTGCCACTACCAGCAGTTTGGTCAGCACCATGCCGGTGGAGATTTTAAACAGCAGTTTTTCCCCGCGTGACGAGATGGCCACCAGGATGCAAATCAGCACCAGGCCATAGAACGGGCTGTCGGACAGTAAACCTTCAGTAACGCCAAAAGTATGCAGGTAAGAGGCGCTATCGTTGGTGATGGCGGTGGAGTAGACGAACATCCAGATTACCAGCATCACAAAGTACAACGCACCTAACAGGATGCCCCAGTTTTTACCCAAGTAACCGCTGATCACGCTTGGGTAATCTTTACATTCCGGGGACTCAGCCAGCGTATTGATAAACAGACGCTGGAACAGATACATGGCTGGGTAGCCAATGATAGAGGACAGCAAGAACACCCACAGCCCCATTAACCCGACCTGGACAGGAAGAAAAACAATCCCTGCGCCAATCGCCATACCGATACTCATAATGACCCAGCCGGTGTCCATGCTGTCGAATTTAATGGCTTCACGCCATTCGCTTTCGGTCATCCCCGCCCGACGCGCCGGGGCAGATGCGTCGAGTATTACGCTGTTATTCGTTGCCGTTTCCATAAAAATCTCGCTCAAAATGTAGGGTAAGGTTTTATTATTTTTCCGTTCCGCATCAATGCGATACGCGGTACGAGTCGTGCAGGCGAGTTCGTTAGAATGGAGAAATCATACGCCGAGGGTCAGAGAAAAACTTCACAAACATACCCCTTTATTTCACAATGTTTAATAAAATTTTTCTTATTTATATTTATAAAATGGAACTATTTTCTCTTTTTGAGGCGGATCACAACAAAAAAAAGGGCGCACTCAAGTGCGCCCAAAGGAGAAATAAACACAAATTCAGTTAACTGCAAACCACCTTGATCGCCAGCCCACCGCGTGAAGTTTCACGGTATTTGTCATTCATATCTTTGCCCGTTTCATACATCGTCTCGATCACTTTATCGAGCGAAACGCGTGGTTCTGATGTCCGACGTAGCGCCATACGCGCGGCGTTGACGGCTTTAACCGCATTGATCGCATTACGTTCAATGCATGGGATCTGCACCTGCCCAGCCACCGGATCGCAGGTCAGCCCCAGGTTATGCTCCATAGCAATTTCCGCCGCAATACACACCTGGGACGGGCTACCGCCAAGCAACTCTGTCAGCCCGGCAGCCGCCATTGAACAAGCGACACCAATCTCACCCTGGCAACCGACTTCTGCACCCGAAATCGAGGCGTTCATCTTATACAGCGCACCTATCGCCCCCGCGGCCAGCAAGTAGCGGGCAATGGAATTTGCATTTACCGGACGGCGGAATTTGTCGTAATAGGCCAATACGGCGGGAATAATTCCACATGCACCGTTGGTCGGCGCCGTCACAACCCGGCACCCGGCGGCGTTTTCTTCGCTCACGGCCAGCGCGAACATGTTGATCCAGTCAATGACGTTCATCGGGTCGCTGGACAGGTTGTCGCTGGAAACCAGCAACCGACGTAATGCCACGGCGCGGCGCGGTACATTAAGCGGGCCCGGCAGAACGCCTTCGGTATTCATGCCGCGCTCAATCCCCGCATGCATGACGTCCCAAATGGCAGCAAAGCCAGCATCGATTTCTTCTTTGCTGCGCATCGCCAGTTCGTTTTGCATCATCAGGCCGGAAACAGACAGCCCGTTGCGCTCACACAGTTTCAGCAGTTCGCTGGCGGAATGAAAATTGTAGGGCACGTGTGCTTCAACATCATGCGCCTGACCAAATTGCTCCTCTTCAACGATAAAACCACCGCCGACGGAGTAATAGGTTTTCCTTAACAACGTCTCGGTGCCGTTCCACGCGGTGAGACGCATACCATTTTCATGGCGCGGCAGCGTTTCGGCATGAAAGAGAATATTTTCATCTGGAGAGAAATCGACAACATGCGCGCCCTCTGCCACCGGTAACCGTCCGGTACGGGCCACTTCCTGAGTAAAACCAGCGATTGAATCTATATTCACATTTTGCGGACTGTTACCGGCCAGCCCCATCATGATGGCGATATCTGTCGCATGACCTTTTCCGGTCAGAGAGAGTGATCCGTAAAGATCGACCACAATATGCGTAGCCTTAGGGAGTTCCCCGCTGCTGACCAACAGATCGATAAAACTTTTACCTGCATTCATTGGCCCCACGGTATGGGAGCTGGAAGGTCCAATGCCAATCTTGAAAATATCGAATGCGCTAATCATATCCACACCCTCGGATTGCCGTTCAGTGAAGACCAGGTTTCACACTCATTAAGGATCGGGGCGATCCTGAGATCGCCCCGCAAGGGATTACAGCGTGTCGCCACGTACAGCGATAGCTTCAATCTCCAGCTTCACATCCTTCGGTAAGCGAGCGACCTGCACGCAGCTGCGCGTGGGATAGATAGCCTTGTGCTCATCAAAGAACTGCTGGTACACCTGGTTAATGGTGGCGAAGTCATTCAGGTCGGAAACGAAAACGGTCGTCTTCACGATATCGCTCACTTTCAACCCTGCAGACTCGACGATCGCTTTCACGTTTTCCAGGCTTTGACGGGCCTGATCGGCCACGTTTTCTGCCACTTCACCGGTCTGGGGACACACCGGAATTTGACCTGACGTCAACACCATGCTGCCCAGATCCACACCCTGTACGTAAGGCCCGATGGCCCCTGGCGCACATTCGGTTGCAATAACTTTTCTCATAGTCCCTCCGGCGTCAAAGCGCCTGGGTGAAAGTACGTGAAATAACATCCTGCTGCTGTTCACGGGTCAGCGCGTTGAAGCGTACCGCATAGCCAGACACGCGGATCGTCAGGTTTGGATAGTTTTCCGGGTGCTCGATGGCATCCATCAACATTTCACGGTTCATGACGTTCACGTTCAGATGCTGTCCGCCTTCCACATGCGCTTCATGGTGGAAGTAACCGTCCAGCAGACCGACCAGGTTGGTTTTACGCACCCCGTCCTCTTTGCCCAGCGCGGCCGGCACAATCGAGAAGGTGTACGAGATACCGTCTTTGGCATAGGTAAACGGCAGTTTGGCAACAGACGTTAACGACGCAACCGCTCCTTTACGATCGCGGCCATGCATCGGGTTCGCCCCTGGCGCAAACGGCGTACCTGCGCGACGTCCGTCCGGCGTGTTACCGGTTTTCTGGCCGTACACCACGTTGGAGGTGATGGTCAGAATGGACTGCGTCGGCACCGCGTTACGGTAGGTTGGCAACACCTTAATTTTCTTCATAAAGCGCTCAACCAGGTCGCAGGCAATGCTGTCCACGCGCTCGTCGTTGTTACCGTATTGCGGATAGTCGCCTTCGATTTCAAAATCGATCGCCAGACCGTTTTCATCACGAATCGGTTTCACGCGGGCGTATTTGATAGCCGACAGCGAATCCGCCGCCACGGAAAGCCCCGCCATACCACAGGCCATCGTGCGATAGACATCACGATCGTGCAGCGCCATCAGCGATGCTTCGTAGCTGTACTTGTCGTGCATGTAGTGGATGATGTTCAGCGCACTGATGTACTGCACGGCCAGCCAGTCCATAAAGTGGTCCAGACTCTCCATCACCGTGTCGTAGTCCAGCACGTCATCCATCAGCGGTGCCGTTTTCGGCCCGACCTGGATTTTCAGTTTCTCATCCACACCGCCGTTGATTGCGTACAGCAACGTTTTAGCGAGGTTGGCACGCGCCCCGAAGAACTGCATTTGCTTGCCGATAACCATCGGGCTGACGCAGCAGGCAATGGCATAGTCATCGCTGTCAAAGTCGGCACGCATCAAATCGTCGTTTTCATACTGTAAAGACGAGGTGATGATAGACACCTGGGCGGCGTATTTTTTGAAGGCGATCGGCAGCGCTTCGGACCACAACACCGTCAGGTTCGGCTCAGGTGCCGGGCCCATGGTGTGCAGCGTATGCAGATAGCGGAACGAGTTTTTCGTCACCAGCGTACGACCATCCAGCCCCATACCGCCGATAACTTCGGTCGCCCAGATAGGGTCGCCTGAGAACAGGGTGTCGAATTCCGGCGTACGCAGGAAGCGCACCATACGGATCTTCATAATGAAGTGGTCGATCAGCTCCTGCGCCTGCTGCTCGTTTAAAATTCCCGCTTTGAAATCGCGCTCAATGTAGATGTCGAGGAACGATGCGGTACGACCCAGCGACATCGCGCCGCCGTTCTGAGATTTCACCGCAGCCAGATAAGCGAAGTACACCCACTGCACCGCTTCCTGCGCATTCCGCGCCGGGCGGGAGATATCGCAGCCATACTTCGCCGCCATTTCCTGCATTTGCAGCAGGGCGCGACGGTGTTCAGACAGCTCTTCACGCAGGCGAATCGTGGCTTCAAGATTCTGGCCCCACTCCAGGTTCGACTGAAGATCGGCAAACTGCAGTTCACGCTCGCGCACCAGGTAGCGGATACCGTACAGCGCCACGCGGCGATAGTCACCGATGATACGACCACGGCCATAGCCGTCCGGCAGACCTGTCAGCACGCCGGATTTACGACAACGCAGCATATCCGGAGAGTAGGCGTCGAATACGCCCTGATTATGGGTTTTACGCAGTTCAGTAAACTGGTATTCAAAATCAGCATCCATCTCACGGCCATAAGCATCAAAAGAGCTTTTGATCATGTTGATGCCGCCAAACGGATGCAGAGCACGCTTGAGCGGCTTATCCGTTTGCAAACCGACGATTTTTTCCAGTTCCTGTTCAATATAACCCGCATCATGTGCGGTAATCGTGGTGGCAATATTGGTATCGAAATCTACCGGCGCATGCGTCGAGTTTTCAATACGGATGCCCGCCATAACTTTTTCCCACAATGCCGTGGTTGCAGGCGTGGCTTCGGCGAGGAAAGATTCATCCCCTTCATAAGGTGTGTAGTTGTGCTGAATAAAATCACGGACATTAATTTCTTCTTTCCAGTCCGTACCTTTAAAGCCATTCCAGGCTTCGGCATACAGCATATCGCTGGTATCGATATTTACCTTCATGAAAAATAATCTCTCTGCTGAAAATTAATTATGCAAATGCTACTGAGGTATTAATTTTGCCTAACGCAATGGCATCACGTGCAATCATTTTCTCTTCATTTGTGGGAATAACCGCACAAATAACACGAGCATCTTTATTTGAGATAATTCTTTCGCCATGTGAATTTGGCAAACTATTCATTTCGCTGTCGATATTCACACCTAAAACAGCAAGGTGTTCAATAACCAAGCGACGAATTAATACCGAGTTTTCACCTATTCCACCGGTAAAAATAATCCCATCAAGACGATGCAGCGATGCGGCATGTCCGGCGATATGACGTGCGATACGATGCACAAACGTTTTAATTGCCAATTGCGCACGCTCATGTCCCTCGTGCCAGGCTTTTTCTAACGTACGTAAGTCAGAAGACAAACCAGAAATACCCAGTAAACCGGACTCTTTATTCACTACGCGCTCAAGGTCGCTCAGCGTCTGGTTGGTTTCGCTTGCAATCCACGCCATCGCGCCGAAATCGACGTCGCCGCTGCGTGTCCCCATCATCAGCCCTTCCAGCGGCGTCATGCCCATTGAGGTATCAACGCTCTGCCCATTACGCACCGCACAGATTGACGCACCGTTCCCCAGGTGAGCCACAACCAGCCCCGAGTCATCACTCTGCAGGTCGAGAAGGTCATGCGCTTGCTGAGAAACATAGCGATGCGACGTGCCGTGGAAGCCGTAACGACGAACGCCCAACTCTTCGAAATATTTCCACGGTAAACCGTACAAATAGGCCTCAGGAGCCATCGTCTGGTGGAAGCTGGTATCAAATACCGCAACCTGCTGCCGGCCAGGGAAAAGATGCTGAGCAGATTCAATCCCGCTCAGGTTCGCATAATTATGTAAAGGAGCTAAAGGCGATACCCGGCGGATATTTTCTATAACTTCATCAGTAATAATGGCTGATTCGGTAAAGATATTTCCGCCGTGGGCAATGCGGTGGCCAATTAAGGCCACGCTGTCCATTAAATTACGTTTCTCAAGTTCAACAGCAATGGCTTTTAATGCGTCTTCGTAGCTGTGGTGAGCCAGCTTAGCTGGCTCTCCTCCATTAATTGCTATGAACGCATTTTCAGAGTTAATACCGTCTGCAATTCCCGCCAGTAAAACTTCACAGTTTGCTGCATCCAGCACTGAGAATTTAATGGAGGATGAACCACAGTTAATAACCAGTACTACCGGAAACTCATTCATTTCACTACTCCGCTCATCCTGAGCTTATGGATTAAAACAGTTTGTAGACAATGTTCAGGATGGTCAGCAGACCAATCGCGGTAACAAACACGTTATCCAGACGGCCACGGTATTTCGCCAGTGACGGCGCTTTACGGATGGCATACATCGGCAGCAGGCAGAGCAGTGAGGCGATAATCGGCGCGCCCATTGCTTCAATCAGGTCCAGGATGTTCGGGTTGGCGTAAGCCACAACCCAGGTGGAGCCCATGATGAAGATCATGCTGATGGTGTTCAGTTTGCCGACGGAAACTTTCGTTTTATCGCCTTTATAACCAAACTTCAGCACCAGACCATTCAGACCTTCCAGCGTACCCAGGTAGTGCCCGAAGAACGATTTGAAGATAGCAACCAGGGCGATGATAGAAGCACCGTACTCCAGAACGGTCGCGAAGGTGGACTTCGTACCGGACAGTGACGCGAAGTGGTTCGCCAGGTAAGACAGTACCGGAATGTTCTGTGCTTTCGCATCCGCCATATTCGCCGGAGACAGCGTAAACAGGCAGCTAAAGGCGAAGAACATAACTACGGCAACCATCAGCATACTGGCGCGGGAGATGATTTTGGAACATTTCTGCTCGGTGAATTCACGACCGAAATCTTTCTCATACTCTTCACGTTTAGACACCACGAAGGAAGAAACGATAGGTGAGAAGTTGAAAGAGAACACCATGATGGAAATACCCAGCCACACGGTAACCAGAATGCCGTCGTGCCCGGTCAGTGCGATATTGCTGAGGTCAACCTGATCGATAACCGCAGAGTTCCAGTAAGGAATCAGTGACAGAGAGATAAGCACCAGGCTGGCGATAAACGGCCATACCAGGTAGCTCATCACTTTAACCATCAGATCCTTACCAAACCAGATGACGAATGCCATCAACAACAGCAGGAACAGAGCTACAAAGCCACGGTTTAACGCTGGCATCTGCAACTGGTTTTCCCAGAAGGTCATAAAGGTGTTGGTAATGGTGACGCCATAAATCCACAGCAGCGGACAAATCGCAAAGAAGTAGAGGAACGTGATAACCACCCCGCCCGTTTTACCAAAGTGCTCTTCAACCGTTTCTGTGATGTTGCCGGAAGGGTTAGAACCGGAAAGACACAGGCGCGCCAGCGCACGGTGGCAATAGAAGGCGATGGGGTATGCCAGCACCAGCATGATCAAAATGGGGATCAGTCCGCCAAAACCTGCGCGGATAGGGAAGAACAGCACCCCGGCGCCGATGGCTGTACCAAATAAACCCAGTGTCCAGGTGGTGTCCGATTTGCGCCAGGACGACTGTTTTGTCTGGCTGGATACAATGCTATCAGTAGTACTCATATCCTATCCTCAACGAAGTATATTAAGCGTCAACTAAACCAGTAATTTGAGATACACGAGAAAGGTCGATATTACCGCCAGAAATAATGCTGACTGTTTTTCTGTTCTGGATATAGCTATCTAATTTCCCGCTTAATAATGCTGCGCATGCCAGCGCGCCGGCACCTTCAGTCACAACTTTATTTCGCTGAATTAATGCCACCATGCTGTTGCGAATTTCATCTTCGCTGACCAGGACAATGTCATCCACCAACTCACGAACTATTTCATACGTTAAAGTACCCGGGCGGGAAACATCACAACCATCCGCCAGGGTGCCGGTCGTTCGGTGCGTGGTTATTTCTCCAGCGTGGAAGGAAGCCGCCATGCCGTGAACGTTTTCAGCCTGTACACCTATAATTTTAATGGTCGGGTTAATTGACTTAATTGCCACTGCAATACCCGCAATCAGTCCGCCGCCGCCAATTGGCACAATTACGTTATCGACATCGTACAAATCTTCCAGAATTTCCAGACCAATAGTGCCCTGACCGGCAATCACTTTCGGGTCATCATAGGGTGGAATAAAAATACGGCCTTCCGTTTCCACAATCTCGCTAACCTTCGCGATGGTGTCGTTGAAGTTGTCGCCATGCAGTACCACTTCTGCGGAATAATCGCAGGTTGCCGCCACTTTAGACTTCGGCGCGCCTTTTGGCATCACCACTTTGCCATCGATACCGAGCATAGCGCAGGAGAGAGAAACCCCTTGCGCATGGTTACCTGCAGAGCAAGCCACCACGCCCTTCATTCTTTCTGCTTCTGTTAATGAACTGAGCTTGTTAAAAGCGCCACGGATTTTAAATGAACCGGTACGCTGCATGTTTTCAAACTTGAGGAATATTTCCCCTTTGCAACGTTCACTAAAATAGTTAGAGCGAGGCATTCCCGTTTTATATATTTTCCCCGCCAGTCTTTTTTTCGCTTCGAGGATATCTTCAATTGCAACTGGGAGATCGTATGTAATGTGCATTAGAACCTCTTACTAGGGTATTAAAGTAAATAGATAGCCGTGACCATTGTCAGATATAGACAGATGGCGATTATTTCGTGTTAAAACAAATTCAATCTTTAATCAACTTCAATTAATTGCCTTCGTCTTCGACAATTATATGATGAATATTCTTTGGCTAATTCCACCAAAATAGATGCTGCTTTTTTAATTCGATAATTTTTCGACCACACGGCGGCATAACGCGCGACGGGTAACGTCTCTTCTACCGGGATAGTAATAAACTGGTTTGAGCCAAATGGTGTGGTCATATCACAGGGAATTACTGTTAAGAAATCAGCATTGAGAACAAGATTATAAATGGTGACGACGGAGTCGGTATTAACGATGTTTTCACTGCTGATGCCATTATTTTGTAACGTAGTTAGAAGTTCGCTGTAGTACCCCATATTCGTTTGTGGCAACACCCACTGTTCGTTTTTCAACGCGCTCAGCGAGGTGATGCCGGTGCATGTTCGGGACTTGCTGGCGACCAGGATGAAGTCTGACTCAAAGAGCGGCTCAACATGTAGATCGTGCAGTTTCATCTCATCACTTAGCGTACCGATGGCGAAGTCCAGACGCCCGTCACGAATCGCAGGTAAAAACGAGGAGAGCTGAGCTTCATACATGGAAACCTGCGCTTTCGGGAACACCTCTTTGAATTTTTTAATCATGCCGGACATGATGGTGAACGCAATCAGTGACGGAAAGCCAAACGACACATCAACGACTGCATTGCTCGTCATGCTGTTCATCTCATCAACCATGTTTTTCATTTCACGGGTAATGGATTCAGACCACGAGAGCATTACCTGACCAGCCTGAGTTAATGTCACGCCTGTATTTTTACGTACGACCAGCTCAATACCGAAATAAGCCTCTACATCATTTATGATTTTGCTAACAGCCGGTTGAGTTAAACCTAATTCTTTTGCAGCCGAGCCGATAGAACCGCTTCTGATGACTTCCTGAAAGACCACTAAGTGCTGTGTTTTAGGGAGCGTAATAGTATTCATATCGACCTGTGCTAATTACTTTGTTGACGGCAGGGAGTGTAGCAAATTAAGCATTCGAGGATATGTGCGACCACTCACAAATCCCCTTGACTTACATTTTGTAAGACTATTATAAAAAATTAAACCACTTATAAATCATATGGATATGAAATATCGATCTCACTTTATTCTGACTTTAATCAAAAAAAGATGGGGGGATAACGATTTTTTATGGCTATAACATCGCCATTTTATCCGTTATTTATAAAAACCAGGAAAGGCTATATTTCAATCAATTACAGAGTATTTATCGGGCAAAATGGCGCTTAAATTTAATAAGTAATTTATCAAATATAATTATATTTTATCGTTTGTGGTGATAAAATAACGCCATGCATCACATTTTCCAGCCTTATTTGTTTGCAAAGAAACATTGTGTTTATTAATTATTAATCAAAAACACACAATAAAACATCACATGCAACATTGTGTTAACAGTGGTTTTGTGCAATTTATTAGCAAGTAATTTTGTGATGGTGATCGATTGCGTTCGATTATTCTCGATAAAAACGTATCGCACAGCGTTTTGTGCTAACCATCACAAAAAATGAATTATCCCACGAAGCATTCCATAAAATAAAAGAATCCCGCCGAATAAATAAAGGTCAAATAAAAGATTAGATGAAGGAGAAATAAACGCCTGAACCATGGTGAACCAATCGCAACGCAAAAACCCCGCCGAAGCGGGGTTTTATAAAGAGTGAAGCTGACCGATAAGCCGCGTTCTTTTGAGCATTGCGTCGTGGACAGTCATTCATCTATTCTACCCCCAGAAAGCAAAAACCCCGCCGAAGCGGGGCTTTGGAAAGAGTGAAGCTGACCGATAAGCCGCGTTCTTTTGAGCATAGCGTCGTGGACAGTCATTCATCTATTCTACCCCCAGAAAGCAAAAACCCCGCCGAAGCGGGGTTTTATAAAGAGTGAAGCTGACCGATAAGCCGGGTTCTGTCGTGGACAGTCATTCATCTAGGCCAGCAATCGCTCACTGGCTCAAGCAGCCTACCCGGGTTCAGTACGGGCCGTACCTTGTGAACCCCTATTTGGCCTTGCTCCGGGTGGAGTTTACCGTGCCACGGACTGTTACCAGCCGCGCGGTGCGCTCTTACCGCACCCTTTCACCCTTACCTGATCCCACTTACGTGGGCCATCGGCGGTTTGCTCTCTGTTGCACTGGTCGTGGGTTTCCCCCCCAGGCGTTACCTGGCACCCTGCCCTATGGAGCCCGGACTTTCCTCCCCTCCGCCCGTCTCCCCCGAAGAGGACGACGACGAAGCGGCGACTGTCTGGTCAGCTTCGGCGCGCAGTATAGAGGGTTTGCGGGTCAATGTCACCCCGCACTGCGCATTCCTATCGCCAACGTGGCGGCGATGTTCCTTGAAGCGCGATAAATATTATCAAATGCCCCGCGGAAGGCCTCTTCCAGCGTGCTGATGCTGGTCAAGACGCTAAATACCGCATCGATACCATATTGATGCACTACCTCTACATCACGCGTCAGGCTGCCGCCAATACCAATTACCGGTTTGTGGTACTTCTTCGCGACGTTCGCCACACCTACCGGCACTTTGCCGTGAATACTCTGGCTGTCGATACGCCCCTCTCCAGTCACCACCAACGTACAGTCGTGAATATGCTCTTCCAGGTTGAGCGCCTGGGTCACAATCTCAATACCACTGCGCAGGTCCGCGCCTAAAAAAGCCATTAACGCGGCACCCATTCCACCAGCTGCACCGGCTCCGGGAACATCCTTCACATCGACCCGCAGCGATCTTTTAATGATGTCAGCATAGTGGGATAAATTACGGTCCAGTTCGAGAATGCGTTCTTCCGTCGCCCCTTTCTGCGGGCCGAAGATTCGCGAAGCGCCAGTATCACCGATGAGTGGATTGGTCACATCGCAGGCCACGCGAATGGAGCAGGTTTTTAATCGCGGATCCAGACCGGAAATGTCGATGCGGTTGAGGCTCATCAGACTGCCGCCCCCGTAGCCAATCTCTGTCCCATTGGCGTCGCAGAGCTTCGCGCCCAGCGCCTGCACCATACCCGCGCCGCCGTCGTTGGTCGCACTACCGCCAATGCCGATAATAATACTCTGCGCCCCGCTATCCAGCGCCTGCAAAATCAGTTCCCCGGTACCGCGTGACGTGGTGACTAACGGATTGCGCTTCTCAGGAGGAACCAACGCCAGACCGCTGGCAGCCGCCATTTCGATAAACGCAGTTTTCCCATCTCCGGACATACCCCAGCAGGCATTCACTTTTTCACCCAGCGGCCCCGTCACCCACGCGGAATATTCACTCCCTTGCGTGGCGGCGATCATGGCTTCGACCGTTCCTTCGCCGCCGTCGGCCACCGGAACTGAAACATATTGCGCATCGGGGAAAATTTCCCGAAATCCTTTTTCTATTGCCTGAGCTACCTCGGTGGCAGAAAGGCTTTCTTTATAAGAGTCTGGGGCAATTACGATTTTCATAGTTATGTAGCCTGACTGTGCCGCGCAAGGCAAGAAATACAGGGCGCGCATCCGCGCCCTTCTTGTTAGCGAGTGACTTCCACTTTCGCCAGTTTTTCGTAGTAGCATGCGAGCGCACTGTGATCGGCAGTGCCCAGCCCATCTGCGCGGAGCGCCTGCATCATCTCCATGACGGCAGCAGTCAGTGGCAACTGCGCACCGACCCCATGCGAGGTATCCAGCGCATTCGCCAGATCCTTAATATGCAGGTCAATACGGAAACCCGGCTTAAAGTTACGGTCCATAACCATTGGTGCTTTCGCGTCCAGTACGGTGCTTCCAGCCAGTCCGCCTCGGATCGCCTGATACACCAGATCCGGGTTCACACCCGCTTTGGTCGCCAGCGTCAGCGCTTCAGACATCGCCGCAATGTTCAGCGCCACAATCACCTGGTTCGCCAGCTTAGTAACGTTACCCGCGCCAATGTCACCGGTATGTACCACTGAACCAGCCATCGCTTTTAGCAGATCGTAATACTTGTCAAAAATCGCTTTATCACCGCCAACCATCACCGACAACGTGCCATCAATCGCTTTTGGTTCACCACCGCTGACCGGGGCATCCAGCATATCCACGCCTTTCGCTTTCAGCGCTTCGCTGATTTCGCGGCTGGCTAACGGCGCGATGGAACTCATGTCGATCAACACAGTGCCCGGCTTCGCCCCTTCAATAATACCGCCTTCCCCCAGCGCCACCTCTTTCACGTGCGGAGAGTTCGGCAGCATGGTGATGATCACATCGCACTGCTCGGCAATATCTTTCGCCGTGGCGGCGGTTTCTGCACCTGCGGCAATCACTTCCGCAATGGATTCCGGGTTACGGTCAGCAACCACCAGCGAGTAACCTGCCTTGAGGAGGTTTTTACTCATTGGTTTACCCATGATACCGAGGCCAATAAAACCAACTTTCATTGTCATGTCTTTATCTCTCTCTACTGTCGATGGTGGTTATTTCTTAAAAGAATCAGCCAGTTTCTGCGTGGCTGAACGGAACACGCCAAGGTCGCTGCCAACGGCAACAAACGTCGCGCCCCACTCCAGATAACGACGCGCATCTGCCTCTACCGGGGCCAGAATGCCGCTTGGTTTGCCATGTGCTTTCGCGCGGGCAAAAATGTGCTGAATAGCTTTCTGCACATCAGGATGTGATGCATTGCCGAGATGGCCTAACGCCGCAGCCAGATCGCTTGGACCGACAAAGACACCGTCAACGCCTTCGGTCGCCGCGATGGCGTCAACGTTATCGACGCCCTGTTGACTTTCAATCTGCACGATGATGGTGATGTTCTTATTCGACTGCGCAAAGTAGTCAGGTACGGTGCCAAACATATTGGCGCGATGGGAGACGGACACGCCGCGAATACCTTCCGGCGGATAGCGGGTCGACGCCACGGCGTTCACTGCCTCTTCTTCCGTCTCAACGAACGGGATCAGGAAGTTGTAAAACCCAATATCCAGCAAGCGCTTGATAATCACCGGCTCGTTGGTCGGTACGCGCACGACCGGCGCGCTGACGCTGCCTTTCAGCGCCATCAATTGCGGGATAAACGTCGAGATATCGTTCGGCGCGTGTTCGCCGTCCAGCACCAGCCAGTCAAAACCCGCCAGGCCTAAAACTTCGGTACTAATTGGGCTGGCTAATGCAGACCAGCAGCCAATCTGAATCTGTTGCGCCGCGAGGGCCGCTTTAAACTTATTCGGGAAAATCGTGTTATTCATCGCCTATACCTTTGTTTATTTCTGCAATTCCATACGTTTAATGTCACCGACAATAAACAGGTAGCAAACCATTGCCATCAGCGCCGAACACCCTACAAACATCAGCGCAGCATTAAATGAGTGCAGCTCGCTCACCAGATAACCAATCACCAGCGGGGTGACGATAGAGGCTACGTTGCCAAATACGTTAAATACCCCACCGCACAGACCGACGATTTCTTTCGGCGCGGTATCGGAAATCACCGGCCAACCCAGCGCGCCGAAGCCTTTGCCGAAGAACGCAAGCGCCATCAGCGCAACCACCAGAGTGGTGTTATCGGTGTAGTTACACAGAATAATGGTCGACGCGAGCAACATTCCGAGCACAATCGGCAGCTTACGTGCCAGAGTGATGCTGAAGCCACGTTTAATCAGATAATCAGAGAACACACCGCCGAGCACGCCCCCGGCAAATCCGCACAGCGCTGGAATCGACGCCACCAGCCCCACTTTCAGGATCGACATGCCTTTTTCCTGTACCAGGTAAATCGGGAACCAGGTGAGGAAAAACCAGGTAATGGTGTTAATAAAATACTGACCAAAGAACACGCCAAGCATCATACGATTTGTCAGCAACTGCTTGATATAATGCAGTTTAGGGCCACCTGATTTCACATCGCCGGGCTTTTTATGGTCCATATCCACGACCGCACCGTTTTCAGAGATAAACTTCAGCTCTTCTTGCGACATACGCGGGTGATCGGTTGGGTTATGGATAAACTTTACCCACAGGCCAGTGAGCACAAAACCGATAACGCCCATCACGGTAAAGACGTGCTCCCAGCCCCAGGCAAAGGTCAGCCAGCCCAGCAGCGGCGAAAACAGCGCCAGGGAGAAATATTGTGCGGAGTTAAAAATCGCGGATGCCGTACCGCGCTCTTTCGTCGGGAACCAGGCCGCCACAATACGGGCGTTCGCTGGGAAGGACGGCGCTTCTGAGAAGCCCAGCATAAAGCGCATGATGAACATTGAAATACCCGCCCAGGCCAGCGGGAACATGTCTACAAAACCCTGCAGAAAGGTAAACAGCGACCAGAAGAACAGACTGTAGGTGTAGACTTTCTTCGAACCGAACTTATCCAGCAGCCAACCGCCAGGGATTTGCATCAACAGGTAAGCCCAACCGAAGGCGGAGAAAATGTAACCCATTGAGATGGCACTGAGCTGCAACTCTTTCGCCACTTCCGTGCCGGCAATAGACAGCGTCGCACGGTCCGCATAGTTAACGGCGGTAACAATAAATATGATTAGTAATATTAAGTAACGGGTGTGCGTACCTTTCTTTTTCTCGACAACTGTATCCAGTATCATTCTAATTACCTCGGGTACATAAAGTTTTTATTATTATTTGGCAAATATCCCTGATGATAAATTACCGATAATAAAAACGTATAATTATTTATCAGACGCTATAAAACCGTGATTTAGTATAATCAGCAGCCCAACGTTAATCATTGTGCAAGCGCTCATTAAACACGAGTTATTAAAATAATGTTTTGGGCATATGCACACATGCATGGGCGCTAATCCACACATTTACGTATTGCTAACCCTGGTGGGTCGGCCTTGCTGAGTTTAAGTGATCATTGTCACATTCTTCGCGATAAACTCCTGGCATTCTTATTTCACGATACCGAATCTTTATTACTGACAATGAGATTCAAAATATAAATATCTACACTATTATCACCACTTGTTGGAGAATACTGGACAATGGCCGACATCGAAATTAGACAAGAATCGCCAACGGCGTTTTATATTAAAGTTCACGACACAGATAATGTGGCGATTATTGTCAATGACAATGGTCTGAAAGCCGGGACACGTTTTCCGGACGGACTGGAGCTAATTGAACATATTCCCCAGGGTCATAAAGTGGCGCTCGTGGATATTCCAGTTCACGGCGAAATCGTGCGTTATGGCGAAGTGATAGGCTATGCCGTTCGCGATATCCCCCGTGGCAGCTGGATTGATGAATCAATGGTTGAGCTGCCCAAGGCCCCGCCGCTGGAGACGCTGCCGCTGGCAACCAAAGTGCCTGAGCCTCTGCCGCCTCTCGAGGGTTATACCTTCGAAGGCTACCGCAATGCTGACGGTAGCGTTGGCACCAAGAATCTGCTCGGCATCTCCACCAGCGTGCACTGCGTAGCGGGCGTGGTGGACTATGTAGTGAAAATCATTGAGCGCGACCTGCTGCCCAAATATCCGAATGTCGACGGCGTAGTCGGGCTCAATCATCTGTACGGCTGCGGCGTGGCGATTAACGCTCCAGCCGCCATCGTGCCCATTCGAACTATTCACAATATTGCGCTAAACCCGAACTTTGGCGGTGAGGTAATGGTCATTGGCCTCGGCTGTGAAAAACTGCAGCCAGAGCGCCTGCTGGAAGGCACGCACGATGTAAAAAGCATTCCGGTCGACAGCGCCAGCATCGTCAGCCTGCAGGATGAAAAACACGTCGGCTTTCAATCGATGGTTGCCGATATTTTGCAGGTGGCCGAACGCCATCTGGCAAAGCTCAATCAGCGCCAGCGTGAAACCTGCCCGGCATCAGAACTGGTGGTCGGCATGCAGTGCGGCGGCAGCGATGCGTTTTCCGGCGTAACGGCCAACCCGGCTGTAGGCTATGCCTCCGACCTGTTAGTACGCTGTGGCGCCACCGTGATGTTCTCTGAAGTTACCGAAGTACGCGATGCCATCCACCTTCTGACTCCACGTGCGATTAACGAAGGTGTGGGTAAACGCCTGCTCGAGGAGATGGCCTGGTACGACAACTACCTGGACATGGGCAAAACGGACCGCAGCGCTAACCCTTCTCCAGGTAACAAGAAAGGTGGTCTGGCAAACGTGGTGGAAAAAGCGCTGGGTTCTATTGCGAAGTCGGGCAAGAGCGCGATTGTCGAAGTCTTGTCGCCGGGCCAGCGTCCAACCAAACGTGGCCTGATTTACGCTGCCACCCCCGCCAGCGATTTTGTCTGCGGTACGCAACAGGTTGCTTCCGGGATCACAGTACAAGTCTTTACCACCGGTCGCGGTACACCGTATGGCCTGATGGCCGTGCCGGTGATAAAAATGGCGACGCGTACCGAGTTGGCCAATCGTTGGTTTGACCTGATGGATATCAACGCAGGCACCATCGCCACCGGAGAAGAAACGATTGAAGATGTGGGTCTGAAACTGTTCGAGTTTATTCTCGACGTCGCCAGCGGACGTAAGAAAACATTCTCAGATCAGTGGGGGCTGCATAACCAGCTGGCGGTGTTTAACCCGGCGCCAGTGACCTGATTATCGAAACGAAAGCCAAAGAAAAAACGGGGATTTATCCCCGTTTTTTATGTCGATGCCTAAACAGATAAAGTGATAATGTTCGCATTTTTAGAGGTTTTTTTTAACGCCTGTTTTTTTCGTTTCAAACCTGAAAAATGAACCTAACAATATGAAATAAAAAGAAATAATATCAACCTTGTTTTACGTTATATTTTCGTTTTGATAAAAGAGAAACCCACCGAAAGACAATCTTGTTTTAATGCGATAAACCTCTCTTTTTTACTGCTTTGACTTTCTCCGATGTTAAACAGATTATTCATAGGCTCCTGTAATTTACCTCATTAGCATTCTGACCTGAATAAAGAGGGAAGTTATGTATACCCTGAATAAAAATAACGTCGCATTGGCCTGTCTTATTTCCTGTTTACTGGCAACACCTGTCGTCGCGAGTGCTGAAGGCCAGTCGGAAGCAAAGCCTGTTAAATTACGCTACACATTATGGGACCGCAATCAACTCCCTGGCGAACAACAGCTCGTTAAAGAATTTGAAAAAGATAACCCTGGTATTAAGATCGAAATTGAACTAACGCCTTATGACCAATATTTTATCAAACTCAGTTCGGCAGTCGGTGGAAATGTAGCACCGGATGTATTCTGGATGAACATGCCTAATTTCCAGCAATATGTGAAAAATGGCATGCTGGAACCACTGAGTAATTATCTGAAAGATAAATCAGTGCCGAAACTGGATGATTTTGTTAAAAGCTCAGTCGATGCCTACCAATATCAGTCGCAGCAATACGCTATCCCAAGAGATATTGATGCAATTGCCGTCTGGTACAACAAAAAAATGTTCGATCAGGCTGGTGTGAGTTATCCCGATAAAAACTGGACGTGGAACGATCTAAAACAAAAATCAGAGCAGTTACGTAAAGGGCTGGATAAACAGTCTTATCCACTGGCAATGGAATTCAGCAGCGGACAGGATAGTTACTTTAACCTGCTATTACAGGCCGGAGATAAGATTGTCCTACCGGGAGGCAAAACGGATGTTGCCAATGACAAAGCTATCGCCGTCTATCGCGATGTTCAAGGCATGCTGAACGCAGGACTGATCCAACCCCCAGGCGAGATGGAAGCCTCAGATGTCTTCCAGTCAAATCGAGTGGCCATGGTCTACGCTGGGTCATGGTGGGCACTACCTTTCTCTCAAAACGAACTGATTAAAGATCACGTCGGCGTAGTGCCAATGCCTAAAATGGCAGAGCAGGCAGGTGTATCCCATAGTCTGGCATTTGCTATGTCAGCCAAAAGTCAGCATAAAGATGCGGCGTGGAAGTTCATTGAATTCATGAGCTCTGAGCATGCGCAGCAGACGCTGGCTACGGGAAAAGTCGTGATCCCCGCCAATCAAAAAGTGGCCAAAGAGTGGGCTGAAGGCTTTAAGGATATTGATGTTTCAGCCTATATCGATTCGTTGGCTTTCTCACATAAATATCCAACCGCTGGCTCTAATACCGCCAAGTGGAATAGCATCCTGAATGATGGCTTGAAAAAAGTGTGGACGGGTACTGACCCAGAGAAAGTAATGCCTGGTGTTGCTAAACGCGTTGAACGAGAAATGCAGAAATAATCCTGAGGGAGCCATGCTCCCTCTCGCTTTCGCCCGCGCAATATATTTTGGTTGCACAGTGAGCATCCCGGAGTCTGTATGAGTTATTCAGATGAAGCCGCATCCCCACAATTACCGACCAGGGAGGCGCAAAAAAAGTCCCTGACCAAGCTGGAAAAAGAAGAACGCTTCTGGGGATGGATAATGATTCTGCCATTACTGGCGGGGTTAATTGTTTTCTACTTTACTCCGTTCTTCCAGAACGTTTTCTATAGCTTCACCGATCTTGGCGAGTTTCAGATCTGGACGACAATCAGCTTAGATAACTATATTAATTTATTCAGCGATGATGAGTTTCGTTCAGCAATATATAACACTCTGGCCTATGTATTTATTTGCGTACCAATAATCACCGTTTTGTCATTACTGCTCGCAATTGGCCTGAATCAGGCGATTCGCGGTCAGTGGTTGTTTCGCACGCTGTTATTTCTGCCCGCTGTCACTATGCCTGCGGCCATTGCTATGGTCTGGCAGTGGTTGATGAACCGAAACTTCGGCTTAATTAATCAGATCCTGGCCTTTTTCGATCTTCCGGCCATCGGGTGGTTATCCGATCCCGATGTCGTCCGGCTGAGCGCCTCACTGGTGATTATCTGGTCGGCTATCGCGCTGAAGATGATCATTCTGCTCGCCGGATTGCAGGGGATCCCCAAACAAATTTATGAAGCGATGTCGCTGGATGGCATCAGCAAATTGCGTGGATTCTGGTCTATTACCTTACCGCTAATGATCCCCACGCTGTTTTTCGTACTGGTGATCTCTTTTATCGAAACGCTGCAAATTTTCGATGTGGTTTATCTGCTGTTTGGCAGTTCATCCATGGTGGACGATCAGACGATGACTATCGCCTATCTCTTCTATAAATACGCCTTTATCTACCATGAAAAAGGGTATGCCTCAGCGATCGCGGTGGTGATTTTCGTTATCACGATGGTCCTGACGCTGCTGCAAATATGGATTGGTAAACGACTTAAAGCACAGTGAGGCAACCACGATGTTCATGACTAAACGTGAAAAATGGCTAATTTACGGCTTGATGATCCTCGCGACGCTGGTAACTGTGGTTCCCTTCATCTGGATGATCATCACCTCTTTTAAAACCCAGGCAGAAAGCATCGCCTTTCCGCCGATCCTGCTACCTGCCAACCCAGGGTTTCAGGCTTACGGTAAAATCTTGCATGAAATGCCTTTTGGCAGCTTTTACTTTAACTCGATCGTCTCCACGCTGGTCATCGTCATTTTGCAGACACTGATTGCGGCAATGGCAGCGTACGGTTTCTCCCGACTGCGTTTTAAAGGGCGAGATGTCCTGTTTATGCTGTGTATTTCAATTCTGATGGTGCCCGGTCAGATCTTTTTAATCCCACAGTTTTTAACCGTTGAAAAAATCGGTTTGCTGAACTCAATTCCTGGACTGGTGCTACCGGGTTTATTCAGCATATATAGCGCCTTTTTATTGCGTCAGTTTTTTCTGTCAGTACCTAAAGAACTGGAAGAGGCAGCCATTATGGATGGGTATAACCATCTGACTATTTTCTTCAAAATTATGCTGCCATTAATTAAACCAGGGCTGATTGCCTGCGTCATTATTAACGGATTGTGGAGCTGGAATAACTTAATGTGGCCGCTGATCGTTAATACCTCCATGGATAAAATGACATTACCGGTAGGGTTAGCCTCGCTTTCCGGACGCTCAGGCGTGGAATATCCGATGTTAATGGCGGGCGCATTGCTGGCGATTATCCCGATGTTGTTACTTTATATCTTCTTCCAGCGCTATTTTATTCGCGGCATCGCTGGTGCCGGAATTAAAGGATAAGGGGCAGTGTTATGTCAGGTATTCAATTACAGGCAGTAAGCAAAGTCTATCCCAATGGCTTTCAGGCGATCCATGGCGTTGATCTTGAAATCCACGACGGCGAATTCATGGTGTTTGTCGGGCCATCAGGCTGCGCCAAATCAACGCTGCTGCGCATGATTGCAGGTCTGGAAGATATCACTCATGGTCATATAGCAATCGGAGAGAAGTGCGTCAACGACCTGCTACCAAAGGAGCGAGGCGTTGCCATGGTCTTCCAGAATTATGCCCTCTATCCCCACATGACGATTTATAAAAATATGGCATTCAGTCTGTTAGGGAAAATGAGCAAAGAAGAGATTGATATCCGCGTACGGGAAGCTGCACACAAGCTGGAAATAGAGACATTACTCGATAAAAAGCCCGGCCAACTTTCGGGCGGTCAATGTCAGCGCGTTGCCGTTGGCAGGGCTATCGTGCGTAAGCCAGACGTTTTTTTATTTGATGAGCCGCTTTCCAACCTGGATGCAAAGCTGCGTGTTTCAATGCGCGTGCGGCTGACAGAACTGCATCGACAACTGCGTCACGAAGGCGTGAGCGCAACCATGGTGTACGTCACGCACGATCAGATTGAAGCGATGACGATGGGAGACAGAATTTGCGTTCTTAATGGCGGTCGTATTATGCAGGTGGATACCCCAGGAAATATCTACCATCATCCCAGGAATAAATTTGTTGCTGGTTTTATTGGCAATCCGGCAATGAATATCCTGCTGCTTGATATTGAACCCGGCGCTCGTGGCCTCCGCCTGGCTGATAATTTAATCCTGCCATTGAATACACGCTTGAGTAACCTACTGGAGCAATACCCGCACTCCAGCGTCTGGTTCGGCATCCGGTCAGAGGCCATTCAGTTAGCCTCGCAGCATGACGTCTCTGCGTTCGATGCGCACATTACCAACGTAGAAAGGATGGGCAACGAAGACCTTCTGCATTTTGATATTGGTGAACAACATATGATCTTACGTATTAACTCCACCCCCGACTGGAACCCTCTTCCTGGCGAATCTATCAAAGTGAAATTTAATCTGGAAGCCGCCTTTTTGTTTGATAAAAAACATGAAGAAAATTTGGCCTGACCGTTATTCAGGCTAAGTGAAAAATGAGAGGTTTATATGTGTGCGAATAAAGTAACCGTATTAGTGGTAGGGGCTGGTGCGCGCGGAGAAATATATTCTCGCTATGCGCTTGAACATCCAGACAGAATGCAGGTGGTAGGCGTTGCTGAGCCCAGAGAGGCATATCGCCAGCAGTTTGTCGCACAGCATAAGATTGCCCCAAACAACGTATTTTGCGACTGGCAAGAGGCTGCGGCCCAACCCAAAATGGCCGACGTAGTACTTATTTGCACCCAGGATAATATGCACAAAGATCCAGCCGTAGCGTTTGCCAATCTCGGCTATCACATTCTGCTGGAAAAACCGCTCGCCCCTACACCAGAAGATTGCCGGATCATTATTGATGCGGTCAAACGCAACAACGTATTACTGGCGGTCGCCCACGTTCTGCGCTACACCCGCTATACGCAAAAGCTGAAATCGCTGCTTGATGATGGCGTAATTGGCGATATTGTCAGCATGCAGCATCTCGAACCCGTAGGTTACTGGCATCAGGCACACTCGTTTGTACGTGGTAACTGGCGCAATGAAGCAGAATCGTCATTTATGTTGTTACAGAAATCCTGTCATGATTTGGACTGGATCCGCTACATCATGGGCGACAACTGCCAGGACGTGGGATCATTTGGCAGCCTGAGTCACTTTGTGAAAGAGAATCAGCCTGCTGGCGCCAACGATCGCTGCCTTGATTGTCAGGTTGAAGCAACTTGCCCCTGGTCAGCCTGCAAAATTTATCTGGGTGAAAACCACAAATGCACTCCACACTTCCGTCGGGTACTGACTGCAGACCCCAACGAAGAGAATGTTCGCCAGGCGCTGCGCGATGGGCCTTATGGTCGTTGCGTTTATCGTTGTGATAATGATGTGGTGGATCATCAGGTTGTTAACTTACGTTTTGCCCACCAACAGACAGTGACCTTTACCATGACCGCGTTTACCAAAATGGAAGATCGAAAAACACGTCTCTTTGGTACCAAAGGTTATCTGGAAGGTGACGGCGAACAGATCCGTGTGTTTGATTTCCTGACAGATAAAGAGACAGTACATCAAATAGAGGAGATCGCCGCAGGGACGCAAACCCAGATGGGGGGGCATAGCGGTGGCGATTACTACCTGATGGATCGCTTTATCCACGCAGTGATGGCTAAGGATCAAAATATGATCCTTTCCGGCCCGGATGAGTCACTGGAAAGCCACTTAATGGTCTTTGCCGCAGAGCGCGCTCGCAAGGAAAACTGTCTGGTTACGCTGTGAAGCCGGAGGAGATGAGGCATGTTTTACGGTGTTGATATTGGTGGAACCAAAACTGAAATTGTCGCTTTTGATAAGGAAATGCAGGTTTGCTGGCGCAAGCGCGTCGCCACGCCAGTCCAGGATTATGAACTCTTTCTTTCGACCTTTACTTCACTTATTGATACCGCCGACTGGGCGACAGGAACGCAAGGAAAAATTGGCATCGGCATGCCCGGCCTTATGGACAGACATACCGGAAAGTTACTGTCATCTAACGTCCCTTGCTTGACTGGACGCCAGGTGATGAACGATCTGGCCCATCGCCTCAATCGTTCGGTTGAACTGGACAATGACTGCTGCTGTTTTGCACTCTCGGAAGCCCATACCCAGCAGGCTCGCCAGTTCTCCAGAATTTTTGGTGCCATTATTGGCACCGGCATGGGTGGAGGGTTAGTCATTGACGGTCAGCTGTATCGGGGCCGCAACAGAATGGCCAGTGAGTTTGGCCATTTACCGCTTCCAGCAACATTTATGCGTCGTTATCACTTGCCGGAACTGAAGTGCGGCTGTGGCTTACAAGGGTGCCTGGAACGCTATCAATCTGGCCCCGGTTTACTCTGGCTCCACAAACACTTCAGTGGTGAACAGCTTAAAATGGAGACATTGCTGGAGCGCTATCGTCATGGCAATGCCAGCGCCGTCACCACCGTAGAAGCATGGATAGATATGTTAGGTTGTACGCTGGCGCAATTGCAGTTGATTCTGGATGTCGATGCTTTTGTTCTCGGCGGTGGGGTTTCCAACATCGAAGAAATTTATACGTTGCTGCCGCAGGCCATGTCACGTTATTTGTTCCCGGGATTAGAACCTGCCCGCGTATTCCCGGCCATCCATGGCGCATCCAGCGGGGTTCGCGGTGCCGCATTGCTGCTGGTTGAACAGGGTACGCAGACCCACTAAAAAACTGCTGGCGGGGGAATCTCGCCAGCAATTTCATTTATTCATCCGCAATCACCACATCCACCCCAAGCTGGATTAACGTCCGGTGGTAATTTTCTGGGATCCCGCTGTCGGTAATCACCCGGTCAATCCCGCTGATTTCGCTAATCATACAGAAACTTTTGCGGCCAAACTTGCTGGAGTCAGCGACCACCGTGACCTCCTGCGCAACTTCACACATTACCTGATTCAGATGCGCTTCTCCCGGATGTGGCGTGGTAATCCCCGCTTCCAGACAGAATCCGTCAACGCCTAAAAAAAGCTTATCAAACCGATATTGTCTGAGCTGGTGTTCTGCTGAAGGACCATACAATGAGTAGACGCTTTGCCTGACATTCCCTCCAAGAATCATGACATCTACGCGCTCAAAATTCGCCAGTTCCCAGGCAATGTTAAGCGCATTGGTCATCACCACCAGATCGCGGCGATTTTTTAACATGGGAGGAATAAGGGTAGTGGTCGATCCGGAATCGAGTATTAACGTGTCACCATCTTTCACAAAGCTGGCCGCTTTTTCGGCAATTCGCGATTTCACATCGCGGTTCAGCCGGTCCTTATCCTGCAGAGGCCGATCAAGGGCAAAGTGCTGATTGAGAACCGCCCCACCATAGGAGCGCATAACGCATCCCTTCTGCTCCAGATAACGTAAGTCGTTGCGGATCGTGACCGATGACACACCAAAATGGACGCTCAGTGGCTCGACACGAACGCTCCCCTGATCGCACAGCAAATCAATTATTTGCTCGCGACGTCTTAAGTTATCCAGCATTTCTATTGCTCCATCAAATATTCATGTTGTTTTGTTTTAGCGCTTTAGCACTTTCGTTTTCTTTTGAATATATTACATCAGAAGCACTAAGGGGAATTTGTGCGCACAGACTCAGTGTTTAATTTAACCAAAACCGATTATTTCCTTTCGTTTTAACAAATCGAAATAAAGAAAAACGAAAAAACGAAAAGGATAAAAATGGGGGGATGCCAGAAAGAGCCGGGAAGTCTGCAAAAAAACGAAAGCGAGCCTCTGAAAAAGCTCGCTTATGGTTTATTTTTGTTTAATTGTGTGGGATCACATTTTTGAATTTTAGAGTGGGACTACTCTACAATGATCACCTCAACACCGCTGCGGCGTAACTCCTGCAAGCTCTCCTCTGGGATGCCTTCATCAACAATGATGGTATGGATCCTTTGAGTATCAATGATCTTATGCAGACTGGAGCGGTCAAACTTCGTCGAGTCGGTAACGACGATAATGCGCTCAGCCACTTCACACATCCGACGGTTGAGACGCGCTTCATCTTCGTTATGCGTGCTAACACCACGCTCCAAATCAATCGCATCAACGCCAAGGAACAGCATGTCGAAGTGATAATTTTGTAGCGATTGCTCAGCCTGATCGCCATAAAACGATTGCGACTGACGACGCAAATGGCCACCGGTCATCAGCAGTTCAACCCCTTCAGCTTCCAATAACGCATTGGCGACATTCATACCGTTGGTCATGGCAATGACGTTGGTATGCTGGCGCATCAGGCGGGCAATTTCATAGGTCGTGGTGCCGGAGTCAAGGATGACGCGGTGCCCCGGTTGAATTAACTCTGCGGCGGCTCTGGCAATACTGCGTTTTACTGCCGTATTAAGTGAACTCTTATCTTCAACAGAAGGCTCCACAACAGGCGCATTGCTCTCGCATATTAGCGCTCCGCCATAGGCACGTACCGCAATCCCCTGCTTTTCCAGAAAGGCGAGGTCGTTGCGAATAGTGACCGTGGAGACGCCAAAAAATAAGGAAAGATCGTTAACCTGAACGCTTCCCTGCTGCCGTAACCGCTGGATGATCTGCTCACGTCTTTCGCTGGTGCCAATAACGCGCTTGTCTGCAGAGGACTCGGTGTTACTCATAAGAAATCCTTTAGTTGAACCTTTCGTTTTATTTCGTTTTGTCTATTAACGCCTTTCTTTTACGCGAATGCAAGCCCCGCAAGCAGGGAAGAGCCAGACGAACTTACGCTGAAACCTTTCATTGCGTTTCTTTTGTGAAACAGATCGGAAAACCATTATCTTTCGTTTTATTTTTATAACACCATGATGCAGTATTAAATGAAACAAAACGAAAGATTGATGTCGAAGTTATCTGACCTGGAGAGGAAAGTGAAACATCTAACTAAAATGGTCGAGCAGCATAAACGGGGGAAGGCAAACGGTATTTATGCCGTTTGTTCCGCGCATCCAATCGTACTGGAAGCAGCAATACGCTACGCCCATGCAAACCATACACCGCTGTTGATCGAAGCAACCTCTAATCAGGTTGACCAGTTTGGCGGCTATACGGGTATGACACCAGCGGATTTTCGCAGCTTTGTCTGCCATTTAGCTGACTCGCTTAATTTTTCTCAGGATATGCTTATTCTCGGTGGAGACCATCTCGGACCAAACCGTTGGCAAAATCTACCTGCAGAACAGGCAATGGCCAACGCTGACGATCTGATCAAAAGCTATGTCACTGCAGGTTTTAAAAAAATCCACCTCGATTGCAGTATGTCTTGTGCTAACGACCCGGTTCCACTGACAGATGACATCGTCGCGGAACGCGCCGCGCGTCTGGCAAAAGTAGCCGAAGAAACCTGTATGGCACATTTTGGCGAGTCGGATCTGGTCTATGTGATTGGCACAGAAGTGCCGGTTCCAGGCGGCGCCCACGAAACGTTAACCGACCTGGCGGTAACAACCCCCGATGCCGCACGCGCAACGCTGCAGGCTCACTATCACGCCTTTGAAAAGCGCGGTCTGGAAGGTATCTGGCCGCGTATCATCGCCCTGGTAGTGCAACCTGGCGTTGAATTCGATCACACGCACATTATTGATTATCAACCGCAGAAAGCCGTGGCACTCAGCAAAATGGTGGAAGACTACGACACGCTGGTTTTTGAAGCGCATTCTACCGATTACCAAACACCACAGTCTTTGCGCCAACTTGTGATAGATCACTTCGCTATCCTGAAAGTGGGACCCGCGTTGACCTTCGCTCTGCGCGAAGCGCTGTTTTCACTGGCCGCGATTGAAGAAGAGTTACTGCCTGCAAAAGCCTGTTCAGGCCTGCGACATGTGCTGGAAAGCGTAATGCTTGATCGACCAGAGTACTGGCAGAGCCACTATCACGGCGATGGTAATGCACGCCGTTTGGCTCGCGGATATAGCTACTCCGATCGGGTTCGTTACTACTGGCCAGACAGCCATATTGATGAGGCATTCGAACGGCTGGTGCGCAACCTGGCGGATGACGCTATTCCACTGCCGCTGATTAGCCAATATTTACCCTTGCAGTACGTAAAAGTGCGCGAGGGAGATCTCAGCGCCACACCGCGAGAACTCATCATTAACCATATTCAGGACATACTGCAGCAATATCACTGCGCCTGCCAGGGTGCTTCAGAGCGTAACGCATAACAAAAAAGAGAAAAAATACCATGCCAAACATTGTATTAAGTCGCATTGATGAACGTCTGATTCACGGTCAGGTTGGTGTGCAATGGGTTGGGTTTGCGGGGGCAAACCTGGTGCTGGTCGCCAATGATGAAGTGGCTGAAGACCCAGTGCAGCAAAACCTGATGGAAATGGTACTGGCAGAAGGGATCGCCGTGCGCTTCTGGTCGCTACAAAAAGTGATCGACAATATTCACCGTGCCGCCGATCGCCAGAAAATTCTGCTGGTCTGCAAATCACCTGCGGATTTCTTCCGTCTGGTCGAAGGCGGTGTTCCTGTTAACCGCATCAACGTTGGCAATATGCACTACGCCAACGGCAAGCAACAAATCGCCAAAACGGTTTCTGTAGACGCTGCCGATATTACGGCGTTCAACGGGCTAAAAGCCGCTGGGGTGGAATGCTTCGTTCAGGGCGTTCCAACAGAACCCGCCCAGGACCTCTATAAACTTCTCTGAGGGATTCACAATGGAAATCAGTCTGTTGCAGGCTTTTGCGTTGGGTATTCTCGCCTTTATTGCTGGGCTGGATATGTTCAACGGGTTAACGCATATGCACCGCCCGGTTGTTCTCGGGCCGCTGGTCGGTTTGATTCTGGGCGATCTACATACCGGTATTTTGACAGGGGGGACGCTGGAACTGGTGTGGATGGGTCTGGCTCCATTGGCTGGAGCTCAGCCGCCAAACGTGATTATCGGCACCATAGTAGGAACCACATTTGCCATAACGACCGGGGTGAAACCCGAAGTTGCCGTAGGTGTGGCGGTACCGTTCGCCGTAGCAGTTCAGATGGGGATCACCTTCCTGTTCTCTGTGATGTCAGGGGTGATGGCTCGGTGTGATCGCATGGCAGCGAATGCCGATACCGCAGGGATTGAGCGGGTCAACTATCTGGCGTTACTCGCACTGGGGACCTTCTACTTCTTATGCGCGTTCCTGCCGATTTATTTTGGAGCGGAACATGCCAAAACCGCTATAGATGTTCTGCCAGCTCGTCTGATTGATGGCCTCGGTGTGGCAGGCGGCATCATGCCCGCTATCGGCTTCGCCGTACTGCTAAAAATCATGATGAAAAACGTCTATATCCCCTACTTTATCCTGGGTTTTGTGGCAGCAGCCTGGCTCAAACTCCCGGTGCTAGCGATTGCCGCAGCTGCACTAGCCATGGCGCTGATCGATTTTCTGCGTAAATCACCTGAACCTACAGCTCCTGCAGCACAAAAAGAGGAATTCGAAGATGGCATCTAATCAAACGACTCTGCCGAACGTTTCCGAAACCGAAGAAACGCTGCTGTCTGGCACAAACGAAAACGTCTACGAAGACCAGAATATCGGTGCCGAGCTGACAAAAAAAGATATCAACCGTGTTGCCTGGCGTTCAATGTTGTTACAGGCCTCTTTTAACTACGAACGTATGCAGGCGTCAGGATGGTTGTACGGCTTGTTACCTGCACTGAAAAAGATCCATACCAATAAACGCGACCTGGCGCGTTCGATGACAGGTCATATGGGCTTCTTCAACACGCACCCTTTTCTGGTCACGTTTGTTATCGGGATTATCCTGGCGATGGAACGTTCGAAGCAGGATGTGAACAGTATTCAAAGCACTAAGATTGCCGTCGGGGCGCCGCTTGGCGGTATCGGTGATGCCATGTTCTGGTTAACGTTATTGCCTATTTGCGGCGGTATCGGGGCCAGTCTGGCGCTGCAAGGCTCTATTCTTGGCGCAGTTGTCTTTATTGTTATGTTTAACGTGGTTCATCTTGGTCTGCGCTTTGGCTTAGCACACTATGCTTATCGAATGGGCGTTGCTGCCATCCCGCTGATTAAAGCTAATACCAAAAAGGTTGGACATGCGGCATCCATCGTAGGGATGACGGTGATCGGCGCGCTGGTTGCAACCTATGTTCGCCTGAGCACTACCCTGGAAATCACGGCTGGTGATGCGGTTGTGAAACTGCAAACGGATGTTATAGACAAGCTGATGCCTGCTTTTTTGCCGCTGGTCTACACATTAACCATGTTCTGGCTGGTCCGTCGTGGCTGGAGCCCTTTGCGCCTTATCGCCATTACCGTGGTGCTCGGCGTCGTGGGCAAGTTCTGTCATTTCCTGTAAATACGAGGGGTTGTAGATGTTAGGTATTATTTTGACGGGCCATGGCGGGTTTGCCAGCGGAATGGAAAAAGCGATGAAACAGATTCTGGGTGAACAATCACAGTTCATCGCCATCGACTTTCCGGAAACCTCAACCACCGCCTTACTCACCTCGCAGCTTGAACAGGCGGTGAGTGAACTGGATGCGCAGCAAGACATCGTGTTTCTGACAGACCTGTTAGGCGGAACGCCGTTTCGCGTCGCTTCCACGCTGGCTATGCAAAGGCAAGGCACTGAGGTGATCACCGGCACCAATCTGCAACTACTGCTGGAAATGGTGCTGGAGCGCGATGGCCTGAGCAGTGAAGAATTTCGCTTGCAAGCGCTGGAGTGCGGGCATCGTGGTTTAACTAGCCTGGTGGACGAACTGGGACGCTGTCGTGAGGAAAAGCCCGTTGAGGAAGGGATATGACACAGCTACTTCGCGCCAGACGTCTACTGACCGAACGGGGCTGGTTGGACGATCATCAAATTCACATTGAAGACGGCATCATTGCAGAAATAGAGCCAATTCCCTCCGGCGTTATGGCCCGTGATGCAGAGCTGCTTTGTCCGGCTTACATTGATATCCACGTGCACGGCGGCGCGGGCGTCGATGTGATGGATGAGGCACCGGATACGCTCAACAAACTGGCGATGCATAAAGCACGTGAAGGGGTAGCCAACTGGCTACCCACCACCGTCACCGCTCCACTACCGGATATTCACAAGGCGTTGGAGCGTATCGCGCATCGCTACCATTTCGGTGGACCTGGCGCGCAGGTGCTGGGCAGTTATCTTGAAGGCCCGTACTTTACCCCGCAGAACAAAGGGGCGCACCCGCCTGAGCTTTTCAGGGAACTGGAACTCAGTGAACTGGATGAACTGATTGCGATTTCCCAGCAAACATTGCGCGTCGTTGCGCTGGCACCAGAAAAACCCGGTGCATTGCAGGCCATTGAACATCTGAAGCAGCGCAACGTACGGGTGATGCTGGGACACAGCGCAGCTACCTGGGAACAAACCCGCGCGGCCTTTGACGCCGGTGCTGACGGACTGGTGCACTGCTATAACGGTATGACCGGCTTACATCATCGGGAGCCAGGAATGGTTGGCGCAGGGTTAACCGACCCTCGCGCCTGGCTGGAACTTATCGCTGACGGACACCATGTCCACCCAGCGGCCATGAAGCTCTGCTGCTGTTGCGCCAAAGACAGGCTGGTGCTGATCACCGATGCCATGCAGGCTGCAGGAATGCCAGACGGGCGCTATACGCTCTGTGGCGAGGAAGTGGAAATGTGCAGTGGTGTTGTGCGTACCGCTTCCGGTGGCCTGGCTGGTAGCACGCTCTCGGTTGATGCTGCCGTACGTAATATGGTCGAGCTCACCGGGGTAACGGCAGAAGAGGCCATTCATATGGCCTCTCTCCACCCCGCACGTCTGTTGGGTATCGATCGCCACCTGGGATCGTTAGCAGTGGGAAAACGTGCCGACGCGATCGCGCTTAATAGCGGGCTGCATTTACAACAGATCTGGATTCAGGGTCAGGCTCTCCCCCTTTGACCTTTCATTTTGTCTCGTGTTGGCCTGCGGTCTTCGATCGCAAGGCCTTTCTTTTCCTTTCGCTTGTGGAAATACCGATCCACGTTGCAATCAATCTCTTCATTATATATCAACAAGATAACTGCAACCTTCGTTCTCACGATCACAAATTTCGTTTTATTTCATTTTGGATTATTGATCTTTCGATTTCTTTTCTATAGATTTTAATCAATCGACAAGATGAACAAGTGAAACGAAACGAAAGATAGCGACATTTTCGCCAGCGTCTTATGTGGAATTTACGAGACTAAGGACTTAAGTTATGCCAGAAACCTATACCTCTGTTACTGCGGTAACAGGCACCTGGACCGAAGAAGAGATCCGTCAACAGCCAGCCAGTTGGATCCGATCCCTCACGAATATCGACAACATTCGATCTGCCATTGACAACTTTCTCGCGCCATTGCTGCGCAAAAACGATCTGCGGATCGTACTGACCGGGGCAGGAACCTCAGCATTCATTGGCGACATCATTGCCCCCTGGCTGGCAAGCTATACCGGAAAAAACATCAGCGCTGTTCCGACCACTGACCTGGTCACCAATCCGATGGATTATCTGAATCCCTCGCATCCGCTGTTGCTAGTCTCTTTCGCTCGCTCAGGTAACAGCCCGGAAAGCGTTGCGGCAGTGGAGCTGGCTAATCAGTTTGTACCTGAGTGCTATCACCTGCCAATTACCTGCAACGAAGCAGGTAGCCTGTATCAAAACGCAGTCGCAAGCGACAACGCTTTTGCTCTGTTAATGCCTGCTGAAACACATGACCGTGGTTTCGCCATGACCAGCAGCATTACCACCATGATGGCCAGCTGTCTGGCAGTATTCGCCCCGGAGAAAATCAACAGTCAGACCTTCAGTGATGTGGCCGATCGGTGCCAGGCGATCCTGACTTCACTGGGCGATTTCAGCGACGGTGTGTTTGGCAATGAGCCCTGGAAACGGATCGTCTATCTCGGTAGCGGTGGATTACAGGGAGCTGCCCGAGAATCGGCACTGAAAGTCCTGGAACTGACAGCGGGTAAACTGGCCGCATTCTACGATTCCCCGACCGGCTTTCGTCACGGTCCAAAGTCGCTGGTTGATAACGAAACGCTGATCGTAGTCTTTGTTTCCAGTCATCCCTATACACGTCAATACGACCTCGATTTGCTAGCAGAGTTACGCCGCGATCGGCAGGCACTGCGGGTGGTCGCAATTTCCGCACAAACCCATGAAGTGATTGAAGCGGGTCCACATATTTTGCTGCCGCCAGCACGCTCTTTCATTGATATGGAATTGGCGTTCTGCTTCCTGATCTACGCCCAGGTCTTTGCTTTGACGCAATCCATCAATATCGGTAATACGCCGGATACACCTTCAGCCAGTGGCACAGTGAACCGTGTTGTACAGGGCGTTGTTATTCACCCCTGGAACGCCTAAGAGGATCGTTTTATGAGCATTATTTCCACAAAATACCTTCTGCTGGATGCGCAAAAAAAGGGCTACGCCGTCCCCGCCTTCAACATCCACAACGCCGAGACGATCCAGGCAATCCTTGAGGTGTGCCATGAAATGCGATCGCCAGTGATCCTCGCCGGAACGCCAGGCACCTTTAAGCATATTGCACTGGAAGAGATCTATGCGTTGTGCAGCGCTTATTCCACCAGCTACGACATGCCGCTGGCGTTACATCTCGATCATCATGAGTCTCTGGACGATATCCGACACAAAGTGAATGCTGGCGTTCGTAGCGCAATGATCGACGGTAGCCACTTCCCGTTTGAGGAAAACGTAAAGCTGGTGAAATCCGTCGTCGATTTTTGCCATGCCAAAGATTGCAGCGTGGAAGCAGAGTTAGGTCGCCTCGGTGGTGTTGAAGATGACATGAGCGTGGATGCCGAAAGCGCCTTCCTCACCGACCCACTAGAAGCCAAACGGTTTGTTGAGCGTACCGGCGTTGATAGCCTTGCCGTTGCCATCGGCACTGCGCACGGCCTGTACACCAAAACGCCTAAAATCGATTTCCAGCGCCTGGGTGAAATTCGTGAAGTGGTGGATATTCCGCTGGTGCTGCATGGCGCAAGCGATGTCCCTGACGAATATGTTCGCCGTACGATTGAGCTTGGCGTGTGCAAAGTTAACGTCGCCACTGAGCTGAAAATTGCCTTTGCCGACGCGGTCAAAGCATGGTTTGCAGAAAATCCGCAGGGCAACGATCCGCGCTACTACATGCGGGTCGGTATGGATGCAATGAAAGAAGTGGTGCGCAGCAAAATCAATGTGTGTGGCTCATATGAAAAGTTGCTAACTACATTAAATTGTTAATATATATTATTGGTCAAGATAAATAATAAATTAATTACTACTTACCTCTCAATTTATAAAGGTCATGATGAGATATTCATGACCTTCATGACTATACTGATAAAAATAATGGAGTACTCTACATGACACAGGAAAAGTCGTTTAAGTCACGGATATGGGAATTTTTCCAAAGTCTTGGCAAAACATTTATGTTTCCCGTATCGCTATTAGCATTTATGGGATTGTTATTGGGTGTCGGGAGTTCAATTACCAGCCCCTCTACTATAAAAAGTTTTCCATTTCTTGGAGGGGAACTAACGCAATTAACTTTTGGTTTTATTGCTATGGTAGGTGGTTTCGCATTTACCTATTTACCTGTAATGTTTGCTATAGCTATTCCATTAGGTATGGCTAAAAGAAATAAGGCTGTAGGTGCTTATTCTGGCTTTATCGGTTATATGCTGATGAACATGAGCATCAATTATTATCTGACAGTGACACATCAACTCGCGGATACAGCAACCATGAAACAGGTTGGGCAATCCGTTGTTTTGGGTATACAGACGCTAGAGATGGGGGTTTTGGGCGGCATCATTGCTGGCGTAATTACCTACTTCCTACATGAACGATTTCAGGATACGGTGTTACATGATGCCTTTGCATTTTTTAGTGGCATCCGCTTTGTGCCTATTATTACCTCCCTGACTCTGTCACTTGTCGGCCTTGCTATCCCGTTGCTCTGGACCTACGTAGCGATGGGCATCGCCGGAATCGGCCATATAATTCAAAGTACCAGCGTCTTTGGTCCCTTCCTCTACGGAGTCGGTGTACTGCTGCTCAAACCTTTCGGCCTGCACCATATATTGTTGGCGATGGTTCGCTTCACACCCGCAGGTGGTACAGAAATCGTGAATGGTCATGAAATTGCAGGCGCGTTGAATATCTTCTACGCCGAGCTAAAAGCTGGCCTACCATTTAGCCCTCACGTAACCGCATTTTTATCTCAGGGTTTTATGCCGACCTTTATTTTCGGTCTTCCGGCTGTAGCTTATGCTATTTATCGTACAGCAAAGCCTGAGAATCGCCCTATTATCAAAGGGCTATTGCTTTCTGGCGTGTTAGTTTCGGTTATTACCGGTATCTCTGAACCGATTGAATTCTTATTTCTGTTTATTGCACCTGCACTGTATGCTTTCCATATCGTTATGTCTGGTTTAGCACTCATGGTAATGGCAATCCTGGGGGTAACAATAGGTAATACTGACGGCGGGATTCTAGATCTTCTTATTTTCGGCGTGATGCAAGGCACATCAACGAAATGGTATCTATTATTCCCGGTTGGTATCGTTTGGTTTACTGTTTATTTCTTGGTTTTCCGTTGGTACATACTCAAACACGATATTAAAACACCGGGACGTGAAGATTCTACCGACGGCGCTGCGCAAGCCGTTGCTTCTAATACAAAAGCACGCGGGAAATCGAAATACGATCATGGCGTAATATTGAATGCGCTTGGCGGTAAGGAAAATATTGATTCACTTGATAACTGCATTACCCGTCTACGCCTTGTAGTCAAAGATATGAGCAAGGTCGATCAACAAACGCTGAAAAGCGCCGGAGCACTTTCGGTCGTCGTTCTCGACGCACACAGCGTGCAGGTGATCATCGGACCGCAGGTACAAAGCGTCAAGACAGGCATTGAAGCCTTAATTTAAATAGGGGTTGGACATGTTCGATTTCGATAAAATCATTGAGCGGAAAAGTGATAAATGCCGCAAGTGGGATCATCAGTTTGTATGTTCACGTTTTGGCCGGGTACAAGAGGACTTCATCCCCTTATGGATCGCCGATATGGATTTTACCTCACCGCCGGCGGTAATTGACGGATTTCAGCAGATCGTGAGCCACGGAACATTTGGCTACACCTACTGTTTCGACCAGTTTTACGACGCTGTGGTGGACTTTCAGCGTGAACGCCACCATGTCAACGTTGAACGCGACTGGATAACGCTCACCTACGGCACCGTTTCTACCTTGCATTATCTCGTGCAAGCCTTTTGCCTACCGGGCGACAGCGTCATGATGAATACGCCAGTCTATGATCCTTTCGCCATGGCAACGCAACGACAGGGAGTCACAGTACTGGCAAATCCGCTGCAGGCCACGGATAACCGCTATCAGTTGGATTTTTCGCTGGTTGAATCACAGCTGAAAACTCACAGGCCTAAGCTGTGGTTATTTTGCTCGCCGCATAATCCATCGGGAAGAATTTGGACACAGGCTGAAATACACCAGGTATCCGAGCTCTGTCAACGCTATGGCGTGATTCTGGTCGTCGATGAAGTTCACGCCGAGCACCTTCTTGAAGGGGAATTTACCAGTTGCCTGGCTCCGGGTGCAACGGCGCAGGATAACCTGATCCTACTCACCTCACCCAATAAAGCGTTTAACCTCGGCGGACTGAAAACCTCGTATTCCATCATTCCGGATAGCCGCCTGCGCCAGCGCTTTCGCCAGCAGTTGGAAAGGAACTCCATCACGTCCCCTAATATGTTTGGAGTTTGGGGGATTATTCTGGCCTACCAGCATGGGCTACCCTGGCTGGATGCGCTGAATGGCTATTTGCGGGGCAACTCCCACTACCTCGCCGACGCAATTCATACACATTTCCCAGACTGGAAGATGATGACGCCCGAGTCCTCTTATTTGGCATGGATAGACGTGAGCAGCGGTGGCAAAACGGCGACCGAGGTCGTCAACCATTTTGCCCATCGCGCTAGCGTAATTATTGAAGATGGCAGCCACTATGTTCAGGATGGTGAACGCTTTATCAGAATTAACTTTGGCACACAGCGATATTGGCTGGAACAAGCAATAGAACGGATGCAAAAAAGTTATTAATAACCCCAGCAGATAACTAACGTTATCTGCTTAATTCCACCGATCCTGATAAATAAAATTTACAGACCCGCCACATCCCTGTTTCGTCGCGCCAACGCGTTGCAGTTTGCCTTTTAGCTGCAACGCTTTCAGCGCGTTCTTCCGACATTTCTTCCAACAAACTGGCGATCAATCCAGACGCTCTTACTCTACCTGCTGTTCCAGCGCGTGCTTATACAGCGCATTCTTTTTCACGCCGTGGATTTCAGCGGCCAGCGCGGCGGCCTTTTTCAGCGGCAGTTCGGCCTGCAGCAACGCCAGAGTTCGCAGCGCATCAGCAGGTAGATCGTCTTCTTGCGCTTTATGCCCTTCAACAATTAGCACCATTTCACCTTTGCGACGGTTTTCATCTTCCTTGACCCACGCCAGCAGCTCGCCGACCGGCGCACCGTGAATGGTTTCCCAGGTTTTCGTCAGTTCGCGCGCCAGCACCACGTAGCGGGATTCGCCCCAGACGGCGACCATATCTTCCAGGCTATCCAGTAAACGGTGAGTGGATTCATAAAAAATAAGCGTACGTGGTTCAGCCTCAATGGCTTTCATCGCATCACGACGCCCTTTCGATTTGGCAGGCAGAAAACCTTCATAGCAAAAGCGGTCTGAAGGCAGACCGGCAGCGCTCAGTGCCGCAATCGCTGCGCAAGGGCCCGGCAGAGGTACTACGCGGATCCCCGCTTCGCGACAGGTGCGCACCAGATGGTAACCAGGATCGTTAATCAGCGGCGTTCCGGCATCGGAAACCAGCGCAATGTTTTGCCCTTCTTTGAGTTTCGCCACCAGCGTTTCCGCTTTTTGTTGCTCATTGTGATCGTGTAATGCAAACAAACGAGCGTTAATCGCGAAGTGTTGTAACAATAACCCTGTATGACGGGTATCTTCAGCGGCAATCAAATCAACGGCTTGTAAAACTTCGAGCGCTCGTTGGGTAATATCAGCCAAATTTCCTATAGGAGTAGGTACAATAAAGAGTTGGCCTTGAGAATTATCCGCCGATTCGTGTTGTTTCATTGTGTCGTCCGTATTGCCGATTTAATATTGAGCATTGAGTAAAAAAATATCACTGGATACAGTATGGTACCCTCAACATTTTCTCGTTTGAAAGCCGCACGCGCGCTACCAGTCATTCTGGCAGCACTGATTTTCGCAGGCTGTGGCACCCAGGCGCCAGACCAGAGTGCAGCCCATATGCAGGGCACTGCGCAGGCTGATTCCGGCTTTTATCTGCAACAAATGCAGCAAAGCTCAGATGATAGCAAGACCAACTGGCAATTACTCGCCATTCGTGCACTGCTGAAAGAAGGCAAGAGCCAGCAGGCTATCGAGCTGTTCAACCAGCTACCGCAGAAACTCAGCGATACTCAGCGTCGTGAGCAGTCTCTGCTGGCCGTCGAAATCAAGCTCGCACAGAAAGATATCGCTGGCGCTCAGGCCCTGCTGGATAAACTTACTCCTGCCGATTTCGATCAAAACCAGCAGGCCAGATACTGGCAGGCGCAAATCGACGTCAACCAGGGTCGCCCATCGTTGACGCTATTGCGCGCCCTGATCGCCCAGGAACCGCTGCTGGCCGCGAATGCTAAGCAGAAAAACATCGACGCCACCTGGCAGGCGCTGTCATCCATGACCCAGGAGCAAGCGCAGGCGCTGGTTATCAATGCGGATGAAAACGTGCTGCAAGGCTGGCTGGATCTCCAGCGCGTCTGGTTCGATAACCGTAACGATCCGGACATGATGAAAGCCGGTATTGCTGACTGGCAGAAACGCTATCCGCAAAACCCTGGCGCAAAAATGCTGCCAACGCAGTTGGTTAACGTGCAGAGCTTTAAGCCCGCCTCCACCAGCAAAATTGCACTGCTGCTGCCGCTGAACGGTCAGGCCGCTGTATTTGGCCGGACTATTCAGCAAGGCTTTGAAGCGGCGAAAAATATGGGTACTCAACCCGTAGCGATCCCTGCTGTAGCTGCGCCTGCTGAGGATACAACAGCTGCGACAACTGCGGAGCAGCCGCAAACAACTGACGGTGTTGCCAGCCCTTCTCAGGCGTCTGTCAGCGACCTGACTAATGAGACGCCAGCACAGCCAGAAACACCTGCTGCGCAGCCCACAGCACCCGCTCAGCCAACAACCGCCAGCGCGCCGGCGAATCCATCTGCAGAGCTGAAAATCTACGACACCTCATCACAGCCTCTGAACCAGATCCTGACTCAGGTTCAACAGGATGGCGCCAGCATCGTGGTTGGTCCGCTGTTGAAAAACAATGTTGAAGAGCTGATGAAAAGCAACACGCCATTAAACGTGCTGGCGCTTAATCAGCCGGAGTCGGTGAAAAACCTGCCGAACGTCTGCTACTTCGCTTTGTCGCCAGAAGATGAAGCGCGCGACGCCGCGCGTCACATCCACGACCAGGGCAAACAAACGCCGCTGCTGTTGATCCCACGCAGTTCGTTAGGCGATCGCGTTGCCAATGCCTTTGCTCAGGAATGGCAAAAACTGGGCGGCGGCGTGGTATTGCAACAGAAGTTCGGCTCCACCGCCGAGCTGAAAATGGGCGTCAACGGCGGCTCGGGGATTTCCCTGACGGGCAGCCCGGTGGCTTCCTCTGTGCCTGCGCAACCTGGCGTGACGATTGGCGGCCTGACGATTCCGGCTGCGCCCACCGATGCGCAGATCTCCGGCGGCAGCGGTCGTGTTGATGCCGTGTATATTCTGGCAACGCCAGAAGAAATTGCCTTTATTAAGCCGATGATCGCTATGCGCAACGGCAGCCAGAGCGGAGCAACGCTGTACGCCAGCTCCCGTAGCGCGCAGGGAACTGCCGGCCCGGATTTCCGCCTGGAGATGGAAGGCTTGCAGTACAGCGAAATACCGATGCTGGCAGGGGCTAACGCGCCTCTCATGCAGCAAGCGCTTGGCGCAGTGCGTAATGACTACTCATTGGCGCGTATGTACGCGATGGGCGTCGATGCCTGGTCACTTGCCAACCACTTCTCGCAAATGCGTCAGGTACAGGGTTTCGAAATTAACGGCAACACCGGGGCCTTAACCGCAACGCAGGATTGTGTGATTAACAGGAAGTTATCATGGCTCAAATACCAGCAAGGACAAGTCGTCCCCGCCAGTTAACGAGTAAACAGACCGGTGACGCGTGGGAATCCACCGCGCGTGACTGGCTGCAGAGCAAGGGACTGCATTTTATCGCCGCTAACGTGCGTGAACGTGGCGGCGAAATCGACCTGATAATGCGTGAAGGCAACACCACCGTCTTTGTTGAAGTCCGCTATCGGCGCTCGGCCCAGTTTGGCGGCGCAGCGGCGAGTGTGACCCGGAGCAAACAACACAAATTATTACAGACTGCCCGCTTGTGGCTTGCACGCCACAATGGGAGCTTTGATACTGTGGATTGCCGGTTCGATGTGTTAGCCTTCACCGGAAATGATGTTGAGTGGTTTAAGGACGCGTTCAACGACCGCTCATAGTTGAAGATTCAGAGCCTGGTTCTTAAGGATTAGCGTGTTAGATAGAATTAAAGTCTGCTTTACTGAAAGCATTCAAACTCAGATAGCTGCGGCTGAAGCACTTCCGGATGCGATCTCCCGTGCAGCCATGACGCTGGTTCAGTCCCTGCTCAATGGCAACAAAATTCTCTGTTGTGGTAATGGGACGTCCGCTGCCAACGCACAGCATTTTGCTGCCAGCATGATCAATCGTTTTGAAACAGAGCGCCCAAGTTTACCTGCGATTGCACTAAATACTGATAATGTGGTCTTAACTGCGATTGCCAACGATCGCCTGCACGATGAAGTTTATGCAAAACAAGTCCGTGCGCTGGGACATGCAGGTGATGTTCTGCTGGCAATCTCTACGCGTGGTAATAGCCGCGATATCGTAAAAGCCGTTGAAGCCGCCGTGACACGCGACATGACAATTGTCGCGCTGACCGGGTATGACGGAGGGGAGCTGGCCGGGTTACTGGGGCCGCAGGATGTTGAAATCCGTATCCCCTCACACCATAGCGCCCGCGTTCAGGAAATGCACATGCTGACGGTCAACTGCCTTTGCGATCTCATCGACAACACGCTTTTCCCTCACCAGGATGATTAAGGAGTACACATGAAGGCATTTTCGCCGCTTGCTGTGATTATCGCTGCACTGCTGCTGCAAGGCTGTGTCGCTGCTGCCGTTGTCGGAACTGCTGCTGTCGGCACCAAAGCCGCGACGGACCCTCGTAGTGTCGGCACCCAGGTAGATGATGGAACCCTGGAGTTACGCGTCAATACGGCGTTGTCGAAAGATGCCCAGATCAAGAAAGAAACGCGAATTAACGTGAGCGCGTATCAGGGTAAAGTGCTACTGGTCGGTCAGTCGCCAAATAGCGAACTGTCTGCGCGGGCAAAACAGATTGCGATGGGCGTAGAGGGTACGACAGAGGTCTTTAATGAGATCCGTCAAGGCCAGCCAATCGGCCTGGGCGATGCGTCCAACGATACCTGGATCACCACCAAAGTACGTTCACAATTGCTGACCAGCGATCAGGTGAAATCCACTAACGTGAAAGTCACGACCGAAAATGGGGAAGTCTTCCTGCTGGGTCTGGTGACCGAGCGCGAAGCGAAGGCGGCGGCGGACATCGCCAGCCGGGTAAGCGGCGTGAAACGCGTCACGACGGCCTTCACCTTTATTAAGTAAGATGATAACAGATGCCGGATGACGACGTCAGAGCACGTTATCCGGCATTTTATTTAGCCCGTTCGCGCAGCCCGGAAGAGGTCATTATCGTAACACCTTCCGGTCCTGGTGCCAGCGCCTCTGCCAGCATAGCCCGCGCCACATCACGCGCTTCAATCGACTTCCAGTTACCCGGCAGCAACCGAAATAATGGCGCTAAAAACATTTCATTCGCCCGCTGTTTATCCCGATCCCCCAGAAGCATAGAAGGCCGGGCAATCGTCAGTCGCGGCCAATTCTGCGCAATCAGCGCCTGCTCCATTTCACCTTTCACCCGGTTATAAAAAAAGGGCGAATTGGCATTAGCGCCCATCGAACTCACCACCAACATGTGCTGGGCCCCCAGCCGACGCCCCGTCAGGGCCGTATCCACTACCAGCGTATAGTCAGCGTGGATAAATGCCTCTTTGCTGCCCGCTTCACGTCGGGTCGTTCCCAGACAACAAAAGACGATATCGACCGGATCGGTAACCTGCGCCAGAGCATCGGTTAGCTGCGGATCGTGGGGATTATAGATGCCAGCCGTATCAGCCAGCGGTCGACGCGTCGGCGCCGTAATGGCATTGACCCGAGGTTCATTCAGCAACATACGCAATAAATGTCCACCCACCAGACCCGTTGCACCGGTTATTAACACCTGGCTCATCGTTTATTTTCCCCTGACGCTTCAATCACTCTTTTAACTATAGATCACGTAGCCAGTGCATCTTTTTACCGAAGCCCAGTGTGTTGTCCGTGAATTTGACTTCATCCAGTCGAATCTCCCACACGGGCGCTGGCAACATTCTGGCGACGGGGAAACGGCGGTTGTAGGCGTTACGCGCGGTGTCACTCTCCTGCCCTTCAAGACGGCGAATCTCCCCCTTAAACTGCACGCCACGAATCAGGGCGACCGTTTTGGGCTGACCATTTACCGTGCCGGCAATCGGCGCGCGCGGCCCGGACATTTGCGCATGGCGCGTTTTATCTTCGGTCAGCACATAGAATGCCATCTTCTGCGCATCAAACAGGTAAAACGCATTGGCGCACCACAATTCACCTTCATGATGAACGCACCAGGTCACGACATGCTGCTTTGCCAGCCAGCGGGTCACCGCAGTCAGTGTTTCCATTTCTGTTCTCTTTTATACTGTAGGCCTGAAAATTATCACGTCGATGGTGACAATGACACCCTGGTATCTGTACCTGATCCGTACTGCAGACAACGCCTTATACACCGGTATAACCACCGATGTGCAGCGCCGCTATAAGCAGCATCAAAGTGGGAAAGGTGCGAAGGCACTACGCGGAAAGGGGGAACTCACGTTGGCATTTGCGGCGCAGATCGGCGACCGTTCGCTGGCTCTGCGCATAGAGTATCGCGTCAAACAGCTCACCAAGCGGCAGAAAGAGCGCCTTGTAGACGGCGAAGGGCTTGAGGCGCTACTGAGCAGCCTGCAAACCCCGGAGCTTAAAAACGATTGAAGTGGTCGTGGTATTCCACAAGGCCCGTCACGCCTTCCAGCGCGTCATCCGCCAGGCGATGAACCTGGAATGCGCTTTCAGTGCCCGGCCAACGGCAATGCAGATCGTGATGCGCAGCCAGCTCAAAGCCAAAGCGGCTGTACAGCGCCGGATCGCCCAGCGTAACCACCGCGGCGTAGCCAAACTCGTTCAGGGAATCAAGCCCTTCATAGACCAGCTGACGCGCCAGACCCTGCCCACGGTAGTTTTCATCCACGGCCAGCGGCGCCATGCCGACCCATTGCAGATCTTCGCCCTGGACATCGACAGGGCTGAACGCGACGTAACCCACGACCTGACCTTCGTCATCGGTAGCAACCAGACCCAGCGTTAAAAACCCGTCTTCACGCAGGTCGTGTACTAGTTTCGCTTCCGCATCGCTCTCAAACGAACGGCGCAGCAGCGCATCAATACCAGGGGCATCAATGGGAATTTCAACTCGAATCAGCATGGCTCACCTACCGAAGTCTGTTTGGTTTCTGGCATTGTTTTCATTCCCGCCTCAACAAAATCCGCCAACTGCATCAGCATGATGCGCAGCGCCTTAGGCATCTGCTCCAGTTCGATGGCGTCCATCAGATTTTTTACATACAGCCCTAATTCTGTATCACCTTCAATCACCAGGCGACGCTGGAAGAACAGCGTATCCGGATCCTGCTTACGTGCCGCGATCATCAGAAGATCGCTGGCATCCGCGCTAAAACTGACATCCGCATCTGCATTCTGGCTGACGATCAGTTTATCGTTTTGAACAGAGGTATACCATTTAAGGCCGATGTCACGCACATGAATGCTCAGCCAGCGACCGTCGAGAAACTCCAGCTCCCCATCGGCCAGCGCCTGACTAAACTGCCAGCTCAGGACCTGTTCCAGAACCTGGCGCTTCAGCGCAAAGGGCGTCAGTTTAACCGGTACACTCATCAAAGAAGGACCAAAATGTACTAAGCGTGAACGCAGTTTATCCAACACGAGCTTTACTCCCTGTTTCAATAGTCCTGCTATTTTGCCATATCAAATAAACGACATAGCGGCATAAATCAACAATTCGCTACGAAATTGTTACCTCTTTATTGGTGTCACCAATACGACTTTAACTGCCTTAAATCAAAAATTGTCTCATCAAGGTTAACTAAAATCCCTCTTCGTTAACATTTCTGCGCCCTACATGGCGCAACGTTCAGGATAAATTATGGAGCTGCTCTGCCCTGCCGGAAACCTCCCGGCGCTTAAGGCGGCCATCGAGAACGGCGCTGATGCTGTCTACATCGGGCTGAAAGATGATACCAATGCCCGTCATTTCGCCGGCCTTAATTTTACCGAGAAAAAATTGCAGGAAGCGGTGAATTTTGTCCATCAGCACCGCCGTAAGCTGCACATCGCGATTAACACCTTTGCGCATCCGGATGGTTACGCGCGCTGGCAACGTGCCGTGGATATGGCGGCGCAACTGGGTGCAGATGCGCTGATCCTCGCCGACCTCGCTATGCTTGAGTATGCCGCAGAGCGCTACCCGCATATTGAGCGCCATGTCTCTGTTCAGGCATCTGCAACCAATGAAGAGGCGATTAATTTCTACCATCGCAACTTTGACGTTGCCCGCGTGGTGCTGCCGCGCGTGCTGTCTATTCATCAGGTGAAGCAGCTCGCTCGCGTCACACCAGTTCCCCTGGAAGTGTTCGCCTTTGGCAGCCTGTGCATTATGGCGGAAGGCCGTTGCTATCTTTCGTCCTATCTGACAGGCGAATCTCCAAACACGGTTGGTGCCTGCTCTCCTGCTCGTTTTGTTCGCTGGCAGCAGACCCAACAAGGGCTGGAATCCCGCCTCAATGAAGTGCTGATCGATCGCTATCAGGACGGAGAAAACGCCGGTTATCCGACGCTGTGTAAAGGCCGCTATCTGGTTGATGGCGAGCGCTACCATGCGCTGGAAGAACCCACCAGCCTGAATACGCTGGAACTGCTGCCGGAACTGCTGGCGGCCAATATTGCTTCGGTAAAAATCGAAGGGCGTCAGCGTAGCCCGGCCTATGTCAGTCAGGTAGCGAAAGTGTGGCGTCAGGCAATCGACCGCTGTATGGCCGACCCGCAAAACTACGCCCCGCAGGGCGCGTGGATGGAAACGCTCGGTTCAATGTCCGAAGGCACGCAAACCACGCTTGGCGCCTATCACCGTAAATGGCAGTGAGAGAAGCAATGAAATATTCCTTAGGGCCAGTGCTATGGTACTGGCCGAAAGAAACGCTGGAAGACTTTTATCAGCAGGCCGCCGTAAGCCAGGCCGACATTATCTACCTTGGCGAAGCGGTATGCAGTAAACGCCGCGCCACCAAAGTGGGCGACTGGCTGGATATGGCGAAATCACTCGCTGGCAGCGGTAAACAGGTGGTGCTGTCGACGCTGGCGCTGGTGCAAGCCTCCTCTGAGCTGGGAGAGCTGAAGCGCTATGTTGAAAACGGCGACTTCCTGCTGGAAGCCAGCGATCTCGGCGTAGTAAACATGTGCGCCGAGCGTAAGCTGCCGTTTGTCGCTGGGCATGCGCTCAACTGTTATAACGCGGTAACCCTGCGTTTGCTGCTCAATCAGGGCATGGTGCGCTGGTGTATGCCGGTAGAGTTATCCCGTGACTGGCTGGTGAACCTGCTCAGCCAGTGTGATGAGCTGGGCATTCGCAATCAATTTGAAGTCGAGGTACTGAGCTACGGGCATCTGCCACTGGCGTACTCCGCCCGCTGCTTTACCGCACGCTCTGAAGATCGTCCAAAAGACGAATGTGAAACCTGCTGCATCAAATACCCGAACGGACGCGATGTGCTGTCGCAGGAGAATCAGCAGGTCTTTGTGCTCAACGGGATCCAGACCATGAGCGGTTATGTTTACAACCTCGGCAACGAGCTGACATCAATGCAGGGTCTGGTTGATATTGTGCGTCTGTCGCCCTCAGGCAGCGAAACGTTCGCCATGCTTGATGCGTTCCGCGCCAATGAAAATGGCGCGGCCCCATTACCGCTTGCCGCCCACAGTGACTGCAACGGCTACTGGAAGCGACTGGCGGGTCTGGAGCTGCAGGCGTAAAAAAGCTCACTTTGTTAACAACGGTAATCAAATTTTAATGCAGTATTAAAAGATTAACCGGTAACAAAGTGAGCCGTTATGACTGACAAAACTATTCCGTTCTCGGTGTTGGATCTGGCGCCGATCCCTGAAGGTTCTTCGGCGAAAGAGGCCTTCACGCACTCGCTTGATCTCGCCCGATTGGCCGAAAAGCGCGGCTACCACCGCTACTGGCTGGCAGAGCATCACAACATGACCGGCATCGCCAGCGCCGCAACTTCAGTGCTGATTGGCTATCTGGCAGCCAATACCACCACGCTGCATCTTGGTTCCGGCGGTGTTATGCTGCCTAATCATTCGCCGCTGGTGATCGCCGAGCAGTTCGGTACCTTGAATACGCTGTATCCGGGACGCATCGATCTTGGGCTTGGCCGCGCGCCGGGGAGCGATCAGCCAACGATGCGCGCACTGCGCCGCCATATGAGTGGTGATATCGATAACTTCCCACGCGACGTAGCTGAACTGTTGGACTGGTTCGACGCCCGCGATCCTAACCCTCATGTGCGTCCGGTTCCCGGCTACGGCGAGCAGATCCCGGTCTGGTTATTAGGCTCCAGCCTGTACAGCGCACAGTTGGCAGCCCAGCTCGGCCTGCCGTTTGCCTTCGCCTCGCACTTTGCTCCGGATATGCTGCATCAGGCGCTGCATCTGTACCGCACCCAATTCAAACCCTCAGCGCGGCTGGCAAAACCGTACGCGATGGTGTGCATCAACATCATTGCCGCCGACAGCAATCGCGATGCCGAATTTCTTTTCACCTCAATGCAGCAAGCGTTTGTGAAACTACGTCGTGGCGAAACTGGCCAGCTACCGCCGCCGGTAGAGAATATGCATCAGCTGTGGTCCGCTTCTGAGCAATATGGCGTACAACAGGCGCTGAGCATGTCGCTCGTCGGCGATAAGGCGAAAGTCCGTCACGGCCTCGATGCCATTTTACGCGAAACCCAGGCTGATGAAATTATGGTTAACGGCCAGATTTTCGATCATCAGGCACGGCTACATTCGTTTGATTTGGCGATGCAGGTGAAAGAAGAATTGGCTGGGTAAGTTGTTGCCCTCTCCCGGTAGGGAGAGGGTGAAAAAAAGAGATTACTGATAGACCGGTAACAGATCCACGCTCGACAGAATATGGATAATCGCGTTGCCGATACCAAATACCAGGATTAGCGCAATCATCGGCTTGCCGCCCCAGACGCGGAATTTCGGGCTACCGAAACGCTCACGGGATTTACGTGCCAGCAGCGCCGGTACAATGGCGGCCCAGATGGTTGCCGCGAGTCCTGCATACCCAATGGCGTACAGGAAACCGTTCGGCCACAGCAAGCCACCCACAATTGGCGGGACAAACGTCAGCAATGCCGTTTTAAAACGCCCCATCGCCGAGTCATCAAAGCCAAACAGATCCGCCAGGTAGTCAAACAGACCGAGCGTAACGCCAAGGAATGAACTCGCCACTGCAAAGTTAGAGAACACCACTAACAGTAGATCAAGGCTGCGGCTGTTCAGTACGCCGCTCAGCGCCTGTACCAACACATCAATGTTACCGCCCTGCTGCGCAATACCGATAAACTCCGGACGTGGAATATTACCCATCGTTCCCAGCAACCATACAGTATACAGCACCAGCGCCAGCAGCGTGCCATACACCAGACATTTCACAATGGTCTTCGGATCTTTGCCGTAGTACTTCATCAGGCTAGGGACGTTACCGTGATAACCAAATGAGGCCAGGCAAAACGGCAGCGTCATCAGCAGGTACGGTGTATACGAAGCATTGCTTTGTGCCACATTAAACAGCGTAGTGGGCGTAACATGCCCCAGCAGACTACCAAAGGTCAGGAAAAAGGTAATCACCTTCGCGCCCAGCACAATCGCCGTCATGCGGCTAACCGCTTTGGTGCTTAACCACACCACAAATGCCACCAGCAGTGCAAAGCCAAGACCCGCCGCGCGCGCCGGAACATTCAGCGACATCTCGGAGAAAGTGTGATGCAGAATCGAGCCGCTCGCCGAAATATAGGCGTAGGTCAGGATATAGAGAACGAAGGCGATCGAGATGCCGTTCACCACGTTCCAACCTTTGCCCAGCAGATCTTTCGTGATGGTGTCAAAGCTGGAACCAATGCGGTAATTAAGGTTCGCTTCGAGGATCATCAGTCCGGAATGCAGCATACAGAACCAGGTGAAGATCAGCGCTGCCATTGACCAGAAAAACCACGCCCCGGACATGACCACTGGCAGAGAAAACATCCCCGCGCCAATAATGGTGCCGCCGATAATCACCACGCCGCCGAGCAGCGAAGGTGACGTTTGGGTGGTGGTTAGTGTTGCCATTTAGCCATCTCTCCAGTCATTTATATTGTGACTACATCTCAATGTGCTGCACTGTACCAGTACACGAGTACAAATGAAATAAAAAAAGCCCCGATTGTTGAGATCGGGGCTGTATATATTACTTTACGCAGTGAAACTTATGCGTCACCGCCGAAACGACGACGACCAGCGGAGTCATCACGACGCGGAGCAGAAGAATCGTCACGACGCGGACCACGGTTGCCTTCACGGCGTTCGCCGCTGAAACGACGACCATCGCCACGACCGCCTTCACGACGCTCACCGCTGAAATTACGACCTTCGCCACGACCACCTTCACGACGCTCGCCGCTGAATCGGCCACCGCCACGACGCTCACCACCGGTGTGCGGAACTGCATCGCCAACCAGCTGCATGTTCATCGGTTTGTTCAGGATGCGAGTACGGGTAAAGTGCTGCAGCACGTCGCCCGGCATACCTTTCGGCAGCTCGATGGTGGAGTGGGAAGCAAACAGCTTGATGTTACCGATGTAACGGCTGCTGATATCGCCTTCGTTAGCAATCGCGCCAACGATATGACGAACTTCAACACCGTCATCACGGCCCACTTCAATGCGGTACAGCTGCATATCGCCAACGTCACGACGTTCACGACGCGGACGATCTTCACCACCACGGTCATTACGCGGGCCACGATCGTTGCGGTCACGCGGACCACGATCGTCACGGTCGCGGAATTCGCGTTTCGGACGCATCGGTGCATCTGGCGGCAGGATCAGCGGACGTTCGCCCTGAGCCATTTTCAGCAGTGCGGCTGCCAGCGTTTCGATATCCAGCTCTTCTTCCGGCTGCATTTTCGCCAGCAGAGCACGGTACTGATCCAGATCGCTGCTTTCCAGCTGCTGCTGTACTTTAGCGGCGAATTTTTCCAGACGGCGTTTACCCAGCAGTTCTGCATTCGGCAGTTCTACTTCCGGAATCGTCAGCTTCATGGTGCGTTCGATGTTACGCAGCAGACGACGCTCACGGTTCTCAACGAACAGCAGCGCACGGCCAGCACGACCCGCACGACCAGTACGGCCGATACGGTGAACGTAAGACTCGGAATCCATCGGGATGTCGTAGTTAACAACCAGGCTGATACGCTCAACGTCCAGGCCACGGGCCGCAACGTCGGTTGCAATCAGAATGTCCAGACGGCCATCTTTCAGACGTTCCAGAGTCTGCTCACGCAGGGACTGGTTCATGTCGCCGTTCAGTGCAGCGCTGCTATAACCGCTACGCTCCAGCGCTTCTGCCACTTCCAGGGTCGCATTTTTGGTACGAACGAAGATAATCGCCGCATCAAAATCTTCTGCTTCCAGGAAACGCACCAGCGCTTCATTTTTACGCATGCCCCAGACAGTCCAGTAGCTCTGGCTGATGTCAGGACGTGTGGTAACGCTGGACTGAATGCGTACTTCCTGCGGCTCTTTCATAAAGCGGCGGGTAATACGACGAATCGCTTCCGGCATAGTCGCGGAGAACAGAGCGGTCTGATGACCTTCCGGGATCTGCGCCATGATGGTTTCAACGTCTTCGATGAAGCCCATACGCAGCATTTCGTCTGCTTCGTCCAGTACCAGACCGCTCAGTTTAGAGAGGTCCAGAGTCCCGCGCTTCAGGTGATCCAGCAGACGGCCCGGCGTACCGACGACGATCTGTGGTCCCTGACGCAGGGCACGTAATTGCACGTCATAACGCTGGCCGCCGTACAGGGCAACCACGTTCACGCCGCGCATGTGTTTAGAGAAATCCGTCATGGCTTCTGCAACCTGAACCGCCAGTTCGCGGGTCGGTGCCAGCACCAGAATCTGAGGTGCCTTCAGCTCAGGATCAAGATTGTTGAGCAGCGGTAAAGAGAACGCTGCAGTTTTGCCGCTACCCGTCTGGGCCATACCCAGAACATCGCGACCGCCCAGCAGATGCGGAATGCACTCTGCCTGGATTGGAGATGGTTTTTCGTAACCCAGATCGTTAAGGGCTTCAAGGATAGGAGCCTTCAGGCCCAGATCTGCAAAAGTGGTTTCGAATTCAGCCATGTAGTACGTGTGCCTCAAAATTAATGGCGGCCAGTCTACATAACTCATCATGAAATTGATCTGCAATTTTCATTGAAAAGTGTGAACCGGCTCAAAGTAGGTGTATTAACGAACAACAACGCCCTCACCCGTGAAGGTGATGGCAATCAAAAAAGATTACGGGCTGATGTGTACGTCAGCTATTGCTGGTCCGATTCTGCCAGGTCATCTTGGTCCTGGCCCAGGAGCGATAATTCCAACAATGCGTATCGGTGCTCAACAAAGTTATGCACGTTGTTAGCCACCGCCAGTTTGAACAATGCCGTAGCGTTGTCCAAATCCCCCAGACTTAGGTAGTACTTACCTAAATAGAAGTTGGTTTCACTGAGATGCTCAGCGAGCGAGGTGTTATCCGTTGCGTCCGCCTTCAGGCGTTCCATCAGCGTTGCTTCGCTAATGTTGCCCAGGTAGAACTCGACAATGTTCCATCCCCATTGCTCTTTATCCGATTTTTCAAAGCGTTGCTTTAACGCTTCTTTAGCCTGCTTCTCATCGAGCTTCTGCTCGGCGAGATAAAGCCACAGACTACGGAAAGGATCATTGGGATCGTCTTGATAAAACGCTAGCAGATCATCTTGCGCTAACTTGTCGCGACCGCCGTAATACAATGCGATACCGCGATTTAAGTGCGCGTAGTTGTAAGTTGGATCAAGCTCAAGTACAGAATCAAACGCTTCATAGGCAGCATCAAAATTGCCTGCCTGCGTTAAATATATACCTAAGTAATTGAATACTTCAGGCATATCTGGTCGGATTGCCAGCGCTTGTGAAAAATCATTCCGCGCTAGTGCCCTCAGACCGAGACTATCATACAACACTCCGCGCTCATATAAAAGCTGTGCGCGTTCGTCATCGGTTAAAGCCCGACTGGCAAGAATTTGTTCCATACGTGCCAGAATCACTTCCTGCTGCAAAGTCGGTTGCAATGGTACTGCGAGGACTTCACTCTTACGCCAGGCGGAATTACTGCATCCAGCCAGCGTGAGTGCTGTCGCAACGAAACACCAGCGCAAAAAAGGCTTCATTTCCCACTCCCGAAGACAACGATTGAATGAACGTCCAGGTTCCCCGGTTGCTAACAAGGCGTCCTGCCGGGTTAAAGGCCCTCCGCTTTCACGGAGGGCAATGGCAACCTTACTCGCCCTGTTGGCTTACCGGAGCTTCCGGTTCGCCTGCAGGTTGAGACTGCTCAGTTGCTTCTTTAATGCTCAGACGTACACGGCCCTGGCGATCAACTTCCAGAACTTTGACCGGTACTTCCTGGCCCATCTGCAGGTAATCGGTCACTTTCTCAACGCGCTTATCAGCGATCTGAGAGATGTGGACCAGACCTTCTTTACCGCCACCGATAGCAACGAACGCGCCAAAGTCAACGATACGGGTCACTTTACCATTGTAGATACGGCCTACTTCGATCTCTGCGGTGATCTCTTCGATACGACGGATAGCATATTTCGCTTTTTCGCCGTCGGTCGCAGCAATCTTCACGGTACCATCATCTTCGATTTCAATGGTGGTGCCGGTTTCTTCGGTCAGGGCACGGATAACAGAACCGCCTTTACCGATAACGTCTTTGATCTTGTCCGGGCTGATCTTGATGGTGTGGATACGCGGAGCAAATTCAGAGATATCGCCACGCGGTGCGTTGATCGCTTGTTCCATCACACCCAGGATGTGCAGACGCGCACCTTTAGCCTGGTTCAGAGCAACCTGCATGATCTCTTTGGTGATACCTTCAATTTTGATATCCATCTGCAGTGCAGAGATACCGTCGCGGGAACCCGCCACTTTGAAGTCCATATCGCCCAGGTGGTCTTCGTCGCCCAGGATGTCAGACAGCACAACATAGTTGTCGCCTTCTTTCACCAGACCCATCGCGATACCCGCAACGGCCGCTTTGATTGGCACGCCTGCGTCCATCAGCGCCAGGGAAGCGCCACATACGGAAGCCATGGAAGAAGAACCGTTAGATTCGGTGATTTCAGAAACCACACGCACGGTGTACGGGAATTTATCCAGTTCCGGCATTACTGCCAGCACGCCACGCTTCGCCAGACGACCGTGACCAATCTCACGACGCTTCGGAGAACCGACCATGCCGGTTTCACCTACGCAGTACGGAGGGAAGTTGTAGTGGAACAGGAAGTTGTCAGTACGCTCACCCATCAGTTCGTCGAGGTTCTGCGCATCACGGGTGGTGCCCAGGGTCGCAGTAACCAGCGCCTGAGTTTCACCACGGGTGAACAGTGCGGAACCGTGGGTACGCGGCAGAACGCCAGTACGCACGTCCAGACCACGGATCATGTCTTTTTCACGGCCGTCGATACGCGGCTCGCCTGCCAGTACGCGGCTACGAACAACGTTTTTCTCGATAGCGTGCAGGATTTCACCCAGTTCGTTAGCGTCCAGGGTTTCGTCTTCAGCCACCAGAGTCGCGATGGTTTCAGATTTGATCACGTCAACCTGAGCGTAACGCTCTTGTTTGTCGGTGATGCGGTAAGCATCGCTCAGGCGAGCTTCTGCCAGTGCGGCAACGCGCGCGTTCAGCGCTTCGTTTACGGCTTCTGGCTGCCAGTCCCAACGCGGTTTGCCAGCTTCTTTCGCCAGCTCGTTGATCGCCTGAATAACAACCTGCTGCTGTTCGTGACCGAATACCACAGCGCCCAGCATCTGGTCTTCGCTCAGCAGTTCAGCTTCAGATTCAACCATCAGTACAGCAGCTTCTGTACCAGCAACCACCAGGTCCAGCTTGCTTTCTTTCAGTTCGTCCTGGGTCGGGTTCAGTACGTACTGGTCATTGATGTAACCAACACGTGCAGCACCGATCGGGCCGTTGAATGGGATGCCAGACAGAGTCAGTGCAGCAGATGCACCAATCATCGCCACGATGTCCGGGTTAACCTGCGGGTTAACAGAAACAACAGTCGCGATAACCTGAACTTCGTTAACGAAGCCTTCCGGGAACAGTGGACGAACCGGGCGGTCAATCAGACGCGCGATCAGGGTTTCGCCTTCACTCGGACGGCCCTCACGACGGAAGAAGCTACCCGGGATACGGCCAGCAGCGTAGGTACGCTCCTGATAGTTAACGGTCAGCGGGAAGAAATCCTGGCCTGGTTTCGCTTTTTTCTGGCCAACAACGGTAACGAATACCGCAGTGTCATCCATGCTAACCATAACAGCGGCAGTCGCCTGACGCGCCATCATGCCGGTTTCCAGCGTAACGGTATGCTGACCGTACTGGAATTTACGAACGATCGGATTAAGCAAAATAATATCCTTTCTCTATTTTTTGACGGCACATTTTTGCGCCATCGTTAATACCCGATCTTCTGCGCATCCTCGCGACTAATGACAACCCTAACCCATAAGCATGAGTAAAGCCTCTCATTAGCCGCGCGAACCTCTGCAACGGAAGATCATTCATAGCAACAATACATTAGTTTCCAGCGAATTGCTGCCATCTGCTGGAAAAAAGGGGCCATGAAGGCCCCCTCTTTCTGAAACTCGAAAGAATTAGCGACGCAGACCCAGACGCTCGATCAGCGCGGTGTAACGTGCAACATCTTTACGTTTCAGGTAGTCGAGCAGTTTACGACGCTGAGAAACCATGCGCAGCAGACCACGACGGCTGTGGTGATCTTTTTTGTGCTCTGCAAAGTGGCCCTGCAGGTGGTTAATCTGTGCAGTCAACAGAGCAACCTGAACATCGGTAGAACCGGTGTCGTTTGCATCACGACCAAACTCAGAAACGATTTTAGCGGTAGCTTCAGTACTTAGAGACATTTTAAAACTCCAAAGTGTTAAGAATGAAAGGATGCCGATCTCTAATTCAGCTATCCCAGTGTATACACTTTATCCTTCAAACTGACTCTGCGTTGGCTGCGTCCGCTCACCTCAGTCACTTACCTAAGTAAGCTCCTAAGGATTCTCAGACTTGCCGCCTTGATGCAGCTCAAATGATTTTGTGTATACGCCACGCACATTGTTAAACAATTTACGCGACGTTAAGCGGCAGTATTCTACTCGCAGCGCCCTTTTATCGCAAGACAGAGAGCGTTATGCCGGATATTCAACCACCAGGCGACGGGGGGCGACGCGACCTTCATCGTCGATCTCCCCCATGCCAATAAATTTACCGTCATCGCCTTCCGTCACACGCACCAAGCCTTCCAGCGGGGCACCTGTCGTACGTACCGGGTTACCATTTTTAAAGTAAACCGACGATGTTAAAGGCAAATTAACCACCGGATAGTCCGATGCCGGACTGTCCATTGGCATCAGCAAAGGATCAAGCAACTGCGCCGCCGGAATATTTTGCTGTTCGGCCTGTTCAGCCAGTTCACGCAAATGCTCCAGCGTGACCATACGATCCACCGGATACTTGCTGACCGTCAGACGACGCAGATACGTTACGTGTGCGCCGCAGCCCAGCTTCTCACCGAGATCGTCAACGATGGTGCGAATATAGGTGCCTTTGGAGCAGTGAACTTCCAGTTCCAGCTCGTTACCTTCGTGGCGAATAAACAACAGCTCATAGACGGTAATCGGTCGCGCTTCACGCGGAACTTCAATACCCTGACGCGCATATTCGTACAGCTTCTTACCCTGATACTTCAGCGCCGAATACATTGAGGGAATCTGCTCGATATCGCCGCGGAAAGTCTCCAGCGCACTTGCAAGCTGCTCAGCGGTGAAAGTTACCGGACGTTCCTGCACGATTTGCCCATCGGCATCAGAGGTATCAGTACGCTGACCCAGACGGGCAACCACACGATAGCGTTTATCAGAATCCAGCAAGTACTGTGAAAATTTCGTCGCTTCACCGAGGCAGATAGGCAGCATGCCTGTCGCCAGCGGATCCAGCGCGCCGGTATGTCCCGCGCGGTTGGCATTATAGATGCGCTTTACTTTTTGCAGTACGTCATTGCTGGACATGCCTTGCGGTTTGTCCAGCAGCAGAACACCGTGAATGTCGCGACCACGACGACGAGGACGACTCATCAGTCCTCCTTGCTGTCGTCCGCTGGGTTCACACGACGCTCATCGTCATGTTTCACCACGCTGGTCACCAGGTTGGACATGCGCATCCCTTCTACCAGCGAGTTGTCGTAGAAGAAGGTCAACTCAGGCACGATTCGCAGACGCATGGCTTTACCCAGCAGAGAGCGGATAAAACCAGAAGCTTCCTGCAGTGCCTTAATGCCGTTTTTCACGGCCGCTTCGTCCTGGTCGTTAAGGAAGGTCACGAACACTTTGGCATAGGCCAGATCACGGGACATCTCAACACCAGACACGGTAGTCATCATGCCCACGCGTGGGTCTTTGATTTCGCGTTGCAGGATGAGTGCGATTTCTTTCTGCATCTCCTGCGCGACACGCTGTGGGCGACCAAATTCTTTCGCCATAATAAATTCTCCAGAATAAAGACAAAAAAGGGGCAATAAGCCCCTTTTTAAATTTCTTGCCGGGTGGCGCTTCGCTTACCCGGCCTACGCTTATTCATCTTCTCAGGATTTTGGGCTGCAAGTTGCGGCCCAAAAGACGACGAAGATTATGCGATGGTACGTTTGATCTCGATGATCTCGAACACTTCGATCATATCGCCAACGCGAACATCGTTGTAGTTCTTAACGCCGATACCACATTCCATGCCGTTACGGACTTCGTTGACGTCATCTTTGAAGCGGCGCAGGGATTCCAGCTCGCCTTCATAGATAACCACGTTATCGCGCAGTACGCGGATTGGGTTGTGACGTTTAATCGTACCTTCGGTAACCATACAGCCTGCGATAGCGCCGAATTTCGGTGATTTGAACACATCACGAACTTCAGCCAGACCGATGATCTGCTGTTTCAGCTCCGGAGACAGCATGCCGCTCATCGCCGCTTTCACTTCGTCGATCAGATGATAGATGACGGAGTAGTAACGCAGATCCAGGCTTTCAGATTCGATAACTTTGCGTGCAGAGGCATCAGCACGGACGTTGAAGCCAACCAGAATCGCGTTGGATGCCGCAGCCAGGGTCGCGTCGGTTTCGGTGATACCACCCACGCCGGAACCGATGATCTTCACTTTTACTTCGTCGGTAGACAGTTTCAGTAAAGAGTCGGAAATCGCTTCGACAGAACCCTGCACGTCGGCTTTCAGGACGATGTTCACTTCGTGAACTTCACCATCAGTCATGTTAGCGAACATGTTTTCAAGTTTAGATTTCTGCTGACGAGCCAGTTTAACTTCACGGAATTTGCCCTGACGATACAGTGCAACTTCACGGGCTTTCTTCTCGTCACGAACCACGGTGACTTCGTCACCGGCCGCCGGAACACCGGACAGACCGAGGATTTCCACCGGAATGGACGGACCTGCTTCCAGGACTTCCTGACCCAATTCGTTACGCATCGCACGAACGCGACCGTATTCAAAACCACAGAGTACGATGTCGCCTTTGTGCAGCGTACCTTCACGCACCAGTACGGTAGCAACCGGACCACGACCTTTATCCAGGAAGGATTCGATAACCGCACCGCTCGCCATACCTTTACGGACAGCCTTCAGTTCCAGAACTTCAGCCTGCAGCAGAATAGCATCCAGCAGCTCATCGATACCGGTACCCGCTTTCGCAGAAACATGGACGAACTGGCTCTCGCCGCCCCACTCTTCCGGCATGATGCCGTACTGGGACAGTTCGTTTTTAACGCGATCAGGATCCGCTTCTGGTTTATCGATCTTGTTGACTGCAACCACTACCGGCACACCTGCCGCTTTCGCGTGCTGGATTGCTTCGATAGTCTGCGGCATCACGCCGTCGTCTGCTGCAACAACCAGAACAACGATATCCGTTGCCTGAGCACCACGAGCACGCATGGAGGTAAACGCGGCGTGACCCGGAGTATCCAGGAAGGTGATCATACCGTTGTCAGTTTCAACGTGGTACGCACCGATGTGCTGAGTGATGCCGCCTGCTTCGCCAGAGGCCACTTTCGTAGAACGAATGTAGTCCAGCAGAGACGTTTTACCGTGGTCAACGTGACCCATGATGGTGACTACCGGTGCGCGCGGTTCAGCCGCTGCGCCGGTGTCACGGTCGCTCATTACTGCTTCTTCCAGCTCGTTTTCACGACGCAGGATAACTTTATGGCCCATCTCTTCGGCAACCAGCTGTGCGGTTTCCTGGTCGATGACCTGGTTGATGGTCGCCATTGCACCCAGTTTCATCATCGCTTTGATGACCTGAGAGCCTTTAACTGCCATCTTGTTCGCCAGATCGCCAACGGTGATGGTTTCGCCGATCACAACGTCACGGTTAACGGCCTGAGCCGGCTTCTGGAAGCCCTGCTGCAGAGCGGAACCTTTACGCTGCTTACCGCCTTTACCACCGCGAACCGCTGCACGCGCTTCTTCACGGTCAGCTTTAGATTCAGCGTGTTTGTTGCCTTTTTTCGCCGGACGCGCGGCTTTCGCGCTGCGAGTACGACCACGACCGCCTTCAACTTCACGATCGTTCTCGTCTTCAGCCTGGCGAGCATGCTGGGAAGTGGTGACGTGATAATCGCTGGTATCTTCAACAGGTTCAGCGTTATTCACACCATTTTTCTCGTTTTCTTCCGCCATACGGCGAGCTTCTTCCGCTACGCGGCGCGCTTCTTCTTCAAGCTTGCGACGTGCTTCTTCTTCCGCTTTACGCTTCAGTTCAGCGGCTTCATTTTCACGGCGGGCTTTTTCGGCCTGGGCGGTTTTAGTCATATCGTCGGTCTGTTGATTGCTCACTTTGTCTTTTTCCGCAGCTTCACGTTTCGCTTTATCAGCGGCTTCACGCTTAGCTTGTTCTGCGGCCTCACGTTCGGCTTTTTGTTGCGCCTCGCGTTTGGCAGCTTCTTCTGCCTCACGACGGGCTTGCTCTTCCGCTTCACGCTGCGCCTGCTCTTCCGCGGCCAGGCGTTCAGCCTCTTGCGGATCGCGTTTCACAAAGGTGCGTGTCTTGCGGACTTCGATTTGTACCGATTTGCTTTTCCCACCGGTACCTGGAATATTGAGAGTACTGCGCGTTTTACGCTGCAATGTCAACTTATCCGGCGCTGAGCCGTTTTCACGGTTCAGGTGCGCCAGTAAGGTTTGTTTCTCTTGTGCGGATACAGAGTCGTCAGCAGACTTCGGGATACCTGCATCAGCAAATTGCTGTACCAGGCGATCCACGGAGGTCTGTATCTCTGCAGCCAGCGTTTTTACGGTTACATCTGTCATACTGTTCCTTCCTGCTACAGTTTATTACGCTTCGTCGCCGAACCAGCAAATATTACGGGCAGCCATAATCAGCTCACCGGCTTTTTCGTCGGTCAACCCTTCGATATCAGCCAGATCATCAATGCCCTGTTCAGCGAGATCTTCCAGCGTACAAACACCACGGGCAGCCAGTTTGAAGGCCATCTCACGATCCAATCCTTCCAGATTCAGCAGATCGTCAGCCGGTTTGTTATCACCGAGGCTTTCTTCCTGGGCCAGTGCCAGAGTGGTCAGTGCGTTTTTAGCACGCTCGCGCAGCGCTTCAACGGTCTGTTCATCCAGGCCGTCAATTTCCAGCAGCTCTTTCATTGGCACGTAGGCCAGTTCTTCCAGCGTCGCAAAACCTTCTTCCACCAGAACTGTCGCGAAATCTTCATCGATATCGAGATATTTGGTGAAGGTGTCAATGGCTGCATGTGCTTCAGCCTGATGCTTCGCCTGCAGGTCATCAACGGTCATCACGTTGAGTTCCCAACCGCTCAGTTGTGAAGCCAGGCGGACGTTCTGACCATTACGTCCAATCGCCTGCGCCAGGTTACCGGCTTCAACCGCGATATCCATGGTGTGTTTGTCTTCATCCACCACGATAGAAGCGACGTCTGCTGGTGCCATTGCGTTAATCACGAACTGCGCCGGGTTATCATCCCACAGGACGATATCAATACGCTCGCCGCCCAGTTCGGTAGAAACCGCCTGAACGCGCGCACCGCGCATACCCACACACGCACCGACCGGATCAATACGCTTGTCGTTGGTCTTAACGGCGATTTTCGCACGCGATCCAGGATCGCGGGCTGCCGCTTTAATTTCGATCACTTCTTCGCCAATTTCCGGCACTTCGATGCGGAACAGTTCAACCAGCATTTCCGGTTTGGAACGGGTTACGAACAGTTGCGCACCGCGCGCTTCCGGGCGTACAGAGTACAGAACGCCACGAATACGGTCACCTGGACGGAAGTTTTCACGCGGCAGCATGTCTTCACGCAGGATCACGGCTTCAGCATTGCTGCCCAGATCCAGAGAAATGTTGTCGCGGTTTACTTTCTTCACCACGCCAGTAACGATTTCGCCTTCGTGCTCGCGGAATTGATCAACAACCATTGCACGTTCAGCTTCACGTACTTTCTGTACGATAACCTGTTTCGCGGTCTGGGTGGTGATACGGTCAAAGGTGACAGACTCAATCTGATCTTCAACATATTCGCCCACGTTCAGACTTTCGTCTTCGAAACGTGCTGCTTCCAGCGTAATTTCTTTAGTCGGCTGAGTAACTTCTTCTACGATTACCCAACGACGGAAGGTATCGAAATCACCGCTTTTACGATCGATTTCTACGCGAACGTCGATCTCTTGCTCATATTTTTTCTTTGTTGCTGTAGCCAGCGCACTTTCCAGCGCTTCAAAAATTTTCTCGCGTGGCAGCGCTTTTTCGTTGGATACGGCTTCAACAACAGCCAAAATTTCTTTGTTCATCGCGGGCTTTTCACCTCAATCCAGACTGTTAAAAGTGGGGAACCAGGTTCGCCTTCTGGATATTACTCAGCGCGAACACTTCATCTTTACCGTCGACTGTGACCGTGATCATCTCACCGTCCACCGCTTTGATAACGCCCTGCCATTTACGGCGGTTTTGTACAGCCATACGAAGAACCAGCGTGACTTCTTCACCCAGGAAACGCACGTAGTGTTCAGCGGTGAACAAAGGACGGTCGAGACCCGGAGAGGAGACTTCCAGGTTATAGGCAACGGTGATCGGGTCTTCGACATCCATCACGGCGCTTACCTGATGGCTCACATCAGCACAATCATCAACATTGATGCCATCTTCACTATCAATATAGATGCGCAGTGTGGATGTGCGACCGCGAATAAATTCGATGCCGACTAGTTCGTAGCCCAGAGCTTCAACTGGCGCTGTAATCATCTCTGTTAATTTTTGCTCTAATGTGGACAAGCCCACCCCCAAGACATAAAAAAAGGGCCTAAAGCCCAGTTATTCTGTAGTCAGATAACAAAAAACCCCGATAAATCGGGGCTTTAGATAACTGAACCCTATAACCGCACCTGCGGTTCGGAGAACCTTCCGAAAGAATTTTTTTCAAATCCAGCTACGAAGGCCTAAGTCTTCACAGTATATTTGAAAAAGAACTCTAAGGGAAAGTGGTTGCGGGGGCCGGATTTGAACCGACGACCTTCGGGTTATGAGCCCGACGAGCTACCAGGCTGCTCCACCCCGCGCCTGAAACGTGGCAAATTTTACGCGTTTTGGGTAAAAAATGCAAATACTGCTGGGATTTGGTACCGAGGACGGGACGTAAAATCTGCGCACAGTATATTGATTCACTATGCGGTATGTCAACCTTGTTACGACTATGCAAATCAATGAATGCTGGCCCGCGGATGTTCAGCAAGATAAATATGCTATCCACGCCGTTATTTAACGAAATTATCACTAAACTCTTCCTGTCACCCAGAAAAGATGATTAAATGAAAACTCATTTATTTTGCATAAAAATGCAATCAGTATAATAAGCCGACCTCTTCACCAGTCTATCAAGCAGGGTTTTATTTTATGACGACGATTCTCAAGCATCTCCCGGTAGGTCAACGTATTGGTATCGCTTTTTCCGGCGGCCTGGACACCAGTGCAGCACTGCTGTGGATGCGACAAAAAGGGGCTGTCCCATATGCATATACTGCGAATTTGGGCCAGCCAGATGAGGATGACTATGACGCCATCCCTCGCCGTGCAATGGAATATGGTGCTGAGAATGCTCGCCTGGTAGATTGCCGTAAGCAGCTGGTTGCCGAAGGGATCGCAGCCATTCAGTGCGGTGCATTCCACAATACCACCGGCGGACTAACCTATTTCAATACCACTCCGCTGGGCCGTGCAGTCACTGGCACCATGCTGGTTGCTGCCATGAAAGAAGATGGCGTAAATATCTGGGGTGACGGCAGCACCTATAAAGGGAACGATATTGAACGTTTCTATCGTTACGGTCTGCTGACCAACGCCGAACTGCAGATTTACAAACCATGGCTGGATACCGACTTCATCGACGAACTCGGCGGTCGCCATGAGATGTCTGAATTTATGATTGCCTGTGGTTTCGACTACAAAATGTCCGTTGAGAAAGCGTACTCCACAGACTCCAATATGCTCGGCGCGACCCACGAAGCTAAAGATCTCGAGTTCCTGAACTCCAGCGTCAAAATCGTCAATCCGATTATGGGCGTGAAATTCTGGGATGAGAGCGTGAAGATCCCAGCAGAAGAAGTTACCGTACGTTTTGAGCAGGGTCATCCGGTTGCACTGAACGGTAAAACCTTCAGCGACGACGTTGAGATGATGCTGGAAGCCAACCGTATCGGTGGCCGTCACGGTCTGGGTATGAGCGATCAGATTGAAAACCGTATTATTGAAGCGAAGAGCCGCGGCATTTACGAAGCCCCGGGGATGGCGTTGCTGCATATCGCCTACGAGCGTCTGCTGACCGGTATTCACAACGAAGACACCATCGAGCAGTATCACGCGCACGGTCGCCAGTTGGGTCGTCTGTTGTATCAGGGCCGCTGGTTCGACTCTCAGGCGCTGATGCTACGTGATGGTCTACAGCGTTGGGTTGCCAGCCAGATTACGGGTGAAGTTACGCTGGAACTGCGTCGCGGTAATGACTACTCAATCCTCAACACCGTGTCAGACAATCTGACTTACAAACCAGAACGTCTGACCATGGAAAAAGGCGATTCGGTATTCTCTCCGGACGATCGTATCGGTCAGTTGACCATGCGTAATCTGGATATCACCGATACCCGCGAGAAGCTGTTTGGCTACGCGCAGTCTGGCCTGCTCACCGCCTCTTCCGCAACCGGCCTGCCGCAGGTTGAGAATCTGGAAAACAAAGCGAAATAAACATTCATCATCTTAAGGCCGCAAAAGCGGCCTTTTTTATGCGCGGAATATGAGAGATATGGCTTGTAATAATGTCGGATGGCGGCGTAAACGCCTTATCAGGCCTACAGCACAGCTACAAATGACAGACGAAAAAAAAGACGCTTTTCAGCATCTTTTTTTCGGAATTTGGTACCGAGGATGGGACTCGAACCCACAAGCCCGTTAGGGCACTACCACCTCAAGGTAGCGTGTCTACCAATTCCACCACCTCGGTACAGAATACTTAGCGTGGGATGTCGCTGGTCGGCTGAGCCGGAGCAGCTGGCTGAGTTTGCTCGGTTTTCACCGGTGCGCTCAGATTTTCCCACTCACTTCCTTTATTGGTCTTGTTGCTGTTCATGTTACCCAGCACCAGACTGATAATGAAGAACAAGGTTCCTAATACAGCTGTCATACGGGTCATGAAGTTACCAGAACCACTTGAACCAAACAGAGTACCAGAAGCGCCTGCGCCAAAAGAGGCTCCCATATCAGCGCCTTTGCCTTGCTGCAGCATGATCAAGCCTACCAGGCCAATTGCCACAATAAGGAAAACTACTAAAAGAGCTTCGTGCATAATCAACCTGTTCCTTGCGGAGTTGCCGCGTACAATGCTTCGACCATTAAAGCGGGAATATTTACTGTTTCCCACTGAAGCGGGTGTGAATACTAACCAAAGCGAATAACCTTCGCAAGGGCAATTTGTTAGCATTGTATCAACTGCGGAAAAAATCGCCACATCAATCAAAAACGCAGCAACTTCTCCCAGCATCTCTGCATGACGGCACGTTGATCGTCAAGATTCGCCCATACCACAACGGGGATTTCACAAATCAGATCTGCGTTTTCCGGCCAGCAATGAATAATTTGCTGATTCACCAGCTCCTCCGCCACCATCGACTCGGGTAACCATGCCATCCCCATATGGCGTAGAACCATTTCTCGTATTGTTTCGCTTAAACCACTCTCAAACACTTTTTTCAGACGTGGGCGAACACGCTGTTCAGCTGGCTCAATAATGCGTCTGACAAAGGTGTAATCGCTGTAGCAAAGCCACGGGATCGGTGCATGCAGATCGTTAAGCACATTAGCAAGTTGCGCAGAAATAACCGGTATAAATCGCTCATATCGCCATAGCGAACGCTTTAATCCTCCGGCGATCTCCAGCCCCGGCTGCGCAGACGGCAAATCATATGTCACCAGCAGATCGATTTGCCGGTCTATCAGGGCGTTAAAGTGGTTGTCTATCCCCTGAATGCTGGCATTTACCGTGAAATTTAACTGCGGTTCACTTTGTCGCAGATAGTTGATCATATCCGGCAAGATATTCACCGACAGCGTATGCAGGCTAACCATTACCAGCGTATTGTCCGTTGCTGGCATCATCGCCGCCAGCTCGTGGCGCGCCTCTGTTAACGTGCTGAGGACGTGCCGGGCATACGGTTCAAAGCGCTCACCATAATGCGTCAGCGTAACGGGAGTCGTGGTCCGGTCAAACAATGGCACCCCCAACACCTCTTCCAGCGCCTTTATACGGCGACTGAGCGCTGGTTGAGTAATATGCCGCTGCGCTGCGGCCTGAGAGTAGTTTCCATGCTGACTCAATGCCAGAAAATCTTCCAGCCACTTACAATCCACGTTGAACTCTCCACCATGCCATAACCGCATCCTCCAATAACAAATTGGTAATAGTCATAGTTATAGTAATGGCTTTATGGTGGGCATCATAACAACAATATTCCGTTTCACCTGCCGACTCTCACCCTCGACGTTTGACAGGACCGATATGTTTACTTTATTGACCAATGCCCGTATTTTTTCTCCGGAGGATTTAGGCCTCTGCTCCCTGCTCATTCATGCCGACCGCATTGTTGCGGTGGAAAAAGATATTTCTCTGTTTGATAGTGTCGACGAGGTCATTGATTGTCGGGGGAAATGGATTATCCCTGGCATCATCGATCAGCATGTCCATCTTACCGGTGGCGGTGGCGAAGCCGGATTTGCCAGTCGCACGCCAGCCGTTAAGCTGCGAGACCTGATTCAGGCAGGTATTACCACGGTTGTCGGCGTGTTGGGTACCGATGCCATTTCTCGTTCCCCCAAAGATCTCTACGCTAAAATGCAATCGCTCAACCTTGAGGGATTACGCGCGTTTATGCATACGGGAGCCTACGCGGTACCTAGCCCAACCATTACGCGATCCATCCGCGATGATATGACGTTCATTCCGGCGATTCTTGGCGTAAAAATCGCCCTCGCCGATCACCGTGGTTCTTACCCCTCTTTCCAGGAATTACTGAGGATAGTCAGTGATATCCGCGTAGCTTCCCTGCTGGCAGGGAAAAAAGGGTTGCTGCATGTTCACCTGGGGAATCTGCCAGAAGGGATGTCACAGCTTATTGAACTGTGTGATGCAGGCATTCCGATTCACCACATTTCACCAACCCATGTAGCGAGAACAGAGCCCTTGTTTGAACAGGCAATTGCTTTCGCCCATCGCGGCGGCCATATTGACGTGACATCCGGTGGTAGTCGCTTCATGCCTCAGGAACAGGCGATCCTCCATGCTCTGGAAGCCCAGGTCCCGGCCGATCGCATCACGATCAGCTCTGATGGTAATGGTAGCGTTCCGCGGTTTAACGCTCAGGGGATCGTGGAAGGTTTAAGCGCAGCACCGGTCGCAGGTAACCTTAATCTGCTTCCTCGCCTGATTGATGTGGGGATTCCGGTGCCACAGGCGATTGCGATGTTGACGGCAAACGTGGCGCGCTCGCTGGGTATTTCCGGTGGTGTACTCTGCGCCGGGGAACGTGCCGATATTTGTGTACTCAACGATGACCTCTCGCTGGCCCATCTGTTTGCTGCGGGTAAGCCGTTGCTACGGAATGGCGAGTGCCAGGTTACCGGCAACTTCGAGTAAGGGGGCGAGAATGTCATTATTATTGGCGCTACTCGCCATCATTTTTGCCGGACGTCTGATCCTCAAAAAATATCACCCCCAGTCGGTGCTGCTCCTGACCGGGATTGTGCTGCTGCTCATCGCGCATTTTAGCGGGATGACCACGCTCAGCAGCCTGGTGAAAAAGAGCACCGGATTTGGTCCCTTTGACGCCTTTGAGTTTATCCGCGATACCCTGAGCGTGCGTCTCGGCGGCCTCGGGCTGCAAATTATGCTGATCGGTGGGTTCGCCACCTATATGTCAGCCATTGGCGCAAGCCAGGTGCTGGTTCGGGTAACGTCTCGTCCTTTGCAGCGTCTGAACTCACCGTACCTGCTGTTGGGCCTGGCGTTACTACTGGGCCAATTCCTGTCGCTGTTTATCAGCAGCGCCACCGGACTTGGCCTGCTGTTGATGGCGACGCTTTACCCGTTACTGACCCGTCTTGGCTGTAGTCGCGCCGCCGTTGCCGCCGTTATCGCCAGCACCTGTGCGGTTGAATTTGGTCCGGGTTCCGGCAACTCAGTTCTCGCCGCTAAAACCGCCGGCATTGAGGTGGTGAATTATTTCGTGCAGGATCAGTTGCCAATAGTTGTCCCCGTTATTCTGTTCATCGCCCTGCTGCATATTGTTGTACAACGCTTTTTCGACCGTCGTGAAATTGGTGACAATGTGGCTCAGCAAATGCAAACACTAACGTCTTCCGATGAAGCCGATGCACCGATCGCCTGGCTGTTTCTGCCCATGCTCCCACTGGTGTTGATGCTGGTGTGCAGCGATTTAGTATTCAGCTCGCTCAAAATTACGCTCGATACCGCCGTACTGATAAGTCTTGCCATTACCCTGATCTTTGAGTACTGCCGCCACCGTAAGGCACGCGACGTGATGGCCGGCGTACAAAAAGTTTTCGACAGCATGGGCAGCGTATTTGCCACCGTGGTGACGCTGATTATCGCCGGTGAAGTTTTTTCTGCCGGACTGAAAGCCATTGGCGCCGTCGACGCACTACTGTCGCTTTCTGGTGAATTTGGCCTCAGCGCCGCCTCGATTATCCTGCTAATGACGCTGATCACCTTTGCGATTTCCGCCCTGATGGGCTCCGGGAACGCGGCATTTTTCTCATTCGCCCCAATGGTACCGGACATCAGCCGTCATATCGGTAGCGACATCGCAGTCATGATGTTGCCTATCCAGATCTCGGCGGGCATTGGTCGTACGTTATCTCCCATTGCCGGCGTCATCATTGCTATCGCGGGAATCGCTGGCGTTTCGCCAGTCGATATTGTTAAGCGCACCGCAATTCCGATGCTGGGCGGTTGGTTACTGATGATTGCGTTGACTTTTGCCCGGTCAGGGCATTTGCTGGCAATACTGCCGTGGCTGGCAGTCCTTGTACTGCTGATGGTCGCCGGTTACTTCTGGCAGCGCAGACGTAAACAGCCGCTTGCCGTACAGTAAAAAAAAAGCCGGAGTCTCTGACTCCGGCTTTCGCTGTTTAAGTGATTACACTGCTTTCACGGCATCTGCAATACGGTGTGCGAATTCAGTCACCTGCGCTTCGTCTTCACCTTCAACCATCACGCGAATCAACGGTTCAGTACCTGATTTACGCAGCAGGACACGTCCACGATTGCCCAGCGCCGTTTCAACTTCGGTCATCACCGCTTTTACGTTTTCATGCTCCAGCGGATCGCCGCCACCTGCGGTGTAACGTACGTTAACCAGCAGTTGTGGGAACATTTTCATGCCGCTGCACAGGTCGTGCAAACTCATATGGTTGCGCACCATCGCCGCCAGGACCTGCAAACCCGCCACGATGCCGTCACCAGTGGTGGTTTTGTCCAGCAGGATCACATGGCCTGAGTTTTCGGCACCGATACGCCAGCCTTTTTCCTGCATTTTTTCCAGTACGTAGCGGTCGCCGACTTTCGCGCGGGCAAACGGAATACCCAGCTGTTTCAACGCCAGCTCGAGGCCCATGTTGCTCATCAGTGTGCCTACCGCGCCACCGCGCAACTGCCCCTGACGCAGGGCTTCACGAGCGATGATGTACATGATCTGATCGCCATCGACCTTATTACCTTCGTGGTCAACCATAATGACACGGTCGCCATCGCCGTCCAGCGCTATCCCCAGATCGGCTTTTTCCGCAATCACGCGCGCCTGCAGGGCACGGACGTCGGTGGCGCCAACTTCTTCATTGATGTTCACGCCGTTTGGCTCACAGCCAATAGCAATCACGTTCGCACCCAGCTCGCGCAGTACATTTGGCGCAATGTGGTACGTCGCACCGTTGGCGCAATCCACCACGATTTTAAGCTCACTCAGGCTTAGCTCATTCGGGAAGGTGCCTTTGCAAAACTCGATATAGCGACCAGCAGCATCAACGATACGGGTAGCTTTACCCAGCTCAGCCGAATCTACACAGGTGATCGCTTTTTCCATTTCGGCTTCGATAGCTTCTTCAACGGCATCCGGCAGTTTAGTCCCGTCGATGGAGAAGAATTTAATCCCGTTGTCATAGTACGGGTTGTGCGAAGCAGAGATAACAATCCCGGCCTCAGCACGGAAAGCGCGAGTCAGATAAGCAACAGCAGGAGTTGGCATTGGGCCCGTGAAAGAGGCAGAAAGACCGGCAGCAGCCAGACCCGCTTCCAGCGCAGACTCCAGCATATAGCCAGAGATACGCGTATCTTTACCGATAATAATTTTACGTGACCCATGACGTGCCAGCACTTTACCTGCAGCCCACCCCAGTTTAAGGACAAAGTCAGGAGTAATAGGGGCGTCGCCTACGCGTCCGCGAATTCCATCAGTGCCAAAATATTTACGATTACTCATAGCGTTTTTTTTCCTTTGCAGACAATGTGGCTTCCACCACACGCATCGCTTCTACGGTTTCTTTGACGTCATGGACACGAACAATCTGCGCCCCCTGCATTGCGGCAATGACCGCGCACGCCAGACTGCCGCTCAGGCGTTCGGATGGCCCCACATTCAGCAGTTGGCCAATCATTGATTTTCGTGACATTCCAACCAGCAGCGGCAGATTAAAATGATGAAACTCCGCCAGACGTGCCAGTAATGTGTAGTTGTGGGTGAGATTTTTACCGAATCCGAACCCGGGGTCGAGCAACAATTTATCTTTTGTGATTCCAGCCCGTTCACAACGCGCTATTTGCTCAACAAAATAACGATTTACATCAGCAAAAACATCCTCGTATTTTGGTGCTTCCTGCATGGTTTTCGGCTGCCCCTGCATATGCATCAGGCAAACTGGCAATCCGGATTCCGCTGCAGCTTCCAGCGCTCCGGGTTCCGAGAGTGAGCGAATGTCATTAATGATATGTGCGCCGGCTCTGGCGCTTTCGCGAATCACTTCCGGTTTTGAGGTATCGACAGAAATCCACACTTCAAAACGCTGAGCAATCGCCTCCACCACCGGGATCACTCGCTGCAACTCTTCTTCGACGCTCACATCGGCAGCACCTGGACGCGTGGATTCACCACCCACATCAATGATAGTCGCCCCGGCGTTAATCATCAGGTTGGCGTGTTTCACCGCCTCAACCAGAGAATTGTGCGCCCCGCCATCGGAAAAAGAATCTGGGGTGACATTCAAAATCCCCATGACATGTGGATGGCTGAGATCCAGTGAAGAACCCTGAGCAAAGAGTTTCATAGCTTTATCCCTGAAAAAATCTTGAATATGCAGATAAGAAAAACCCCGGAGCAAGCCCCAGGGTTTTCAATTAAAACACGGTCATCATCAACGATAACTTATTTGTCGCCCAGTTGCTCTGACATGGTGCCAGAGTCCGGCGCACGCGGTTCATCAACCGGACGCGGTGCGCTAGGCTTACCGGTGCTGCCAGAGTTGTTGTTAGAAGAACCCGGTTCTTCCCAACCCGCTGGCGGACGCACGTCGCGGCGAGCCATCAAATCGTCAATCTGCGGTGCATCGATGGTCTCATATTTCATGAGCGCATCTTTCATCGAGTGCAGAATATCCATGTTTTCATTCAACAGACGACGCGCACGGTCATAGTTACGTTCAATCAGCAGTTTAACTTCCTGATCGATAATGCGAGCCGTTTCATCGGACATATGTTTAGCTTTCGCCACAGAACGTCCCAGGAACACTTCGCCTTCTTCTTCAGCATACAGCAACGGTCCGAGTTTCTCGGAGAAGCCCCACTGAGTAACCATGTTACGCGCCAGATTGGTCGCGACCTTAATGTCGTTCGACGCACCGGTAGAAACGTGCTCAACACCGTAGATGATCTCTTCCGCCAGACGACCGCCGTACAGCGTGGAGATCTGGCTTTCCAGTTTCTGACGGCTGGCGCTAATTGCGTCGCCTTCAGGCAGGAAGAAGGTCACACCCAGTGCACGACCGCGCGGGATAATCGTCACTTTGTGCACCGGATCGTGTTCCGGTACCAGGCGACCGATAATCGCGTGGCCTGCTTCGTGGTACGCGGTAGATTCTTTCTGCGCTTCCGTCATCACCATGGAGCGACGTTCCGCACCCATCATGATTTTGTCTTTCGCTTTCTCGAACTCAACCATCGACACGACGCGCTTGTTGCCGCGAGCAGCAAACAGCGCCGCTTCGTTCACCAGGTTCGCGAGGTCCGCACCAGAGAAGCCTGGCGTACCACGTGCAATGATTGCCGCATCGATATCCGGAGACAGCGGTACGCGACGCATATGCACTTTCAGGATCTGTTCACGACCGCGAACGTCCGGCAGACCAACCACAACCTGACGGTCGAAACGGCCTGGACGCAACAGCGCAGGGTCAAGTACGTCCGGACGGTTAGTTGCCGCGATAACGATAATACCTTCGTTACCTTCGAAGCCGTCCATCTCAACCAGCATCTGGTTCAGCGTCTGCTCACGTTCATCGTGACCACCGCCCAGACCTGCGCCACGCTGGCGACCTACGGCGTCGATTTCATCGATAAAGATGATGCACGGTGCCGCTTTCTTGGCTTGTTCGAACATGTCACGCACACGAGATGCACCAACACCGACGAACATTTCCACGAAATCAGAACCGGAAATTGTGAAGAAAGGAACCTTCGCCTCACCTGCGATAGCTTTTGCCAGCAGAGTTTTACCTGTACCCGGAGGACCGACCATCAGGACGCCTTTCGGGATTTTACCGCCCAGCTTCTGGAAACGGCTCGGTTCGCGCAGATACTCAACCAGTTCAGCAACTTCTTCTTTTGCTTCGTCACAACCAGCAACGTCAGCAAAAGTAGTTTTGATCTGATCTTCCGTTAGCATGCGCGCTTTGCTCTTACCGAACGACATGGCACCTTTGCCACCACCGCCCTGCATTTGACGCATGAAGAAGATCCAGACACCAATCAGCAGCAGCATTGGGAACCAGGAAATGAAGATAGAAGCCAGCAGGCTCGGCTCTTCAGGCGGTTCGCCAACAACCTTGACGTTTTTGGTCAGCAGGTTATCAAGCAGCTTCGGATCGTTAACCGGAATGTAGGTCGTGTAACGGTTACTATCTTTCTTGGTAACGTTAATCTCACGTCCGTTGATCTTCGCTTCACGAACCTGGTCCTGATTGACCTCTTGCAGGAAGGTAGAGTAATCAACCTTACGGCCATTAGACTCGCTGGGCCCAAAGCTCTGGAATACTGACATCAGCACAACGGCAATGACCAGCCAGAGAATTAGGTTTTTCGCCATGTCACTCAAGGGATTAACCTCATATTACAACTGTGTTAAAAACAGCGTCAGGATACTCTATATCCAGTTTCTTTCAAACTTTCGTTTGAAATCTACCGGTTATGGTTTACGCCCGGTCGCTACAATATACACTTCACGCGAACGGGCGCGAGAAGAGTCCGGCTTACGAACTTTGACCTTCGTAAACAGGGAGCGAATCTCTCTTAGATACTCATCGAAGCCTTCGCCCTGGAACACCTTCACTACAAAACTACCACCTGGCGCTAATACATCACGAGCCATTCCAAGCGCCAGCTCTACCAGATACATGGCCCGGGGAATGTCCACCGCCGGTGTTCCACACATATTTGGCGCCATATCAGACATGACAACTTGTACTTTACTGTCACCTACGCGCTCAAGTAACGCTTTCAGGACTAATTCATCACGAAAGTCGCCCTGAAGGAAGTCCACACCAACGATTGGATCCATAGGTAAAAGATCGCAAGCGATAATGCGGCCAGTGTTGCCGATCTGCGTAACCGCATATTGCGACCAACCACCGGGTGCAGCACCGAGATCAACAATCGTCATCCCCGGTTTAAAAATTTTGTCACTTTGCTGTATTTCATCAAGTTTAAACCAGGCACGGGAACGTAACCCCTTTTTCTGCGCCTGTTGAACATATTTATCGCTAAAGTGTTCCTGAAGCCAGCGACTCGAGCTGGCAGAACGCTTTTTACCTGTCATTTCACATTCCCAAAGGGCAGTTCATCGTAACCAATGGTGTAAATTTCTACACAGCTATTTGGCGATATATGGGAGATGGCGGTAGAATGACCCGTTTTCAATCCCAACGTAAGCAAAAATATACGATGAATCTGAGTACTAAACAAAAACAGCACCTGAAAGGTCTGGCACATCCGCTCAAGCCTGTAGTTATGCTTGGCAACAATGGTTTGACCGAAGGGGTACTGGCCGAGATTGAACAAGCGTTAGAGCACCATGAACTTATCAAGGTGAAAATCGCCTCGGAAGATCGCGATACCAAAACCTTGATCGTGGAAGCTATCGTACGCGAAACCGGCGCCTGTAACGTACAGGTCATCGGCAAAACGCTGGTACTGTATCGCCCGACTAAAGAACGTAAAATCTCGCTGCCACGCTAAGAATATCCCAAAGTTGCACACGAAGTTTGTGTAAAACGCGGGATTTTCCGCTAGCAGGAGAGCAAAATGCCACGCTCTCTTCGTTGATAAAAGGCCGCTATGCGGCCTTTTTCCTTTCTTTACAATACATCAACATCTTGAGTATTGGGAAATTCTTACAGGTATTCGACCTTCGTCACTTCATATTCAACTTCACCGCCCGGCGTTTTGATAACCACCACGTCATCCTGCTCTTTGCCAATCAGGCCACGAGCGATAGGCGAGTTCACCGAAATCAGGTTCTGTTTAAAATCGGCTTCATCATCGCCGACAATACGCCAGGTCTGCTCTTCGTCGTTATCAAGATTCAGCACGGTAACCGTCGCACCGAAAACGACGCGGCCATTGTTCGGCATTTTAGTGACGTCGATAACCTGCGCGTTGGACAGTTTAGCTTCGATATCTTTGATGCGCCCTTCGCAGAACCCCTGTTGTTCACGCGCCGCGTGGTACTCCGCATTTTCTTTCAGGTCGCCATGCTCACGCGCATCTGCAATAGCGGCAATGATTTCAGGACGGCGCACAGATTTCAGAAAATCCAGCTCTTCGCGCAGTTTTTCAGCACCACGTAAGGTCATCGGGATAGCTTGCATTTGTTATACCTCTTGAACATTCCTGTAGGGGGCGGTTGCTCTCACCCCGGCTGCTAAGCACACTCTGGCATACGCCATGCCAGAGTCAGAAGCAAAAAAATACCGACCCGGGGCTCAGGGTCCCAGGTCAGCTACAATTCTCTATTTGATGATCATTTTACCCTGGAGTTCCCGATGGGTCATCGTTTACTTTTTGGGGCGTTGCGCCGTAGTATGACGGCCTGTTTCCAGGTTGTTAGCGCGAGATTATGCGATTTTCCAGATTTACCATTGGATTGACTGCCAGTATAGCGTTCAGCGTTCAGGCCGCGAACGTCGACGAGTATATCAATCAGCTCCCTGCCGGAGCCAACCTCGCCCTCATGGTACAGAAGGTTGGCGCACCTGCTCCTGCTATTGATTTTCATAGCCAGCAGATGGCACTCCCCGCCAGTACCCAGAAAGTGATCACCGCGCTGGCGGCATTGATTCAGCTCGGGCCTGACTTTCGTTTTACCACCACGCTTGAAACTAAAGGCAACGTGGAAAACGGGGTATTAAAAGGTGACTTAGTGGCGCGATTTGGTGCCGATCCGACGCTAAAACGTCAGGATATCCGCAATATGGTGGCAACCCTGAAAAAATCAGGCGTGACGCAAATTGCCGGAAATGTCCTGATCGATACCTCTATTTTCGCCAGTCATGATAAAGCTCCTGGCTGGCCCTGGAACGACATGACGCAGTGTTTTAGCGCACCGCCCGCAGCAGCCATTGTCGATCGTAACTGTTTCTCTGTTTCACTCTACAGCGCGCAAAAACCTAACGATCTCGCGTTTATCCGCGTGGCATCTTATTACCCGGTCACCATGTTCAGCCAGGTGCGAACTCTCGCTCGAGGCTCTGCCGAAGCGCAATATTGTGAACTGGACGTGGTGCCTGGCGATCTCAACCGCTTTACGTTGACCGGATGTCTGCCACAACGTGCCGATCCGCTGCCGCTGGCGTTCGCCATTCAAGACGGCGCCAGTTATGCCGGGGCGATTCTCAAAGATGAGCTAAAACAAGCAGGGATCACTTACAGCGGTACTCTGCTGCGCCAGACGCAGGTCAACACACCGGGAACCGTGGTCGCCAGTAAGCAGTCAGCGCCGCTGCATGACCTGCTTAAGATTATGCTGAAAAAATCGGACAACATGATTGCCGATACCGTTTTTCGCATGATTGGTCATGCGCGATTTAACGTGCCGGGCACCTGGCGAGCAGGTTCTGATGCCGTGCGCCAGATTTTGCGTCAGCAAGCGGGCGTTGATATCGGCAACACGATTATTGCCGATGGTTCTGGACTCTCCCGCCATAACCTGATTGCTCCTGCGACCATGATGCAGGTACTGCAATATATTGCTCAGCACGATAACGAGTTGAACTTTATCACCATGTTGCCGCTGGCGGGCCATGATGGCTCTTTGCAATATCGTGCGGGTCTGCATCAGGCTGGTGTGGATGGCAAAGTATCGGCGAAGACAGGCTCTTTGCAGGGGGTCTATAACCTTGCGGGCTTTATCACTACGGCAAGCGGTCAACGTATGGCATTTGTGCAGTATTTGTCTGGTTATGCGGTAGAGCCGGCTGACCAACGTAATCGCCGAATTCCGCTAGTACGCTTCGAGAGCCGGTTGTACAAGGACATTTATCAGAATAACTAGATTTTGAAGATGGCGGATGGCGCTTGCGCTTATCCGACCTACGCAAACTGGAAACAAAAACCCCGGCAGCATGGCCGGGGTTTTTAATGCGATTAACGCTTGTAGATGAACTCAACGCCTTCTTCGTCGTCTTCGTCCCAATCGTCATCCCAGTCATCTTCCGCTTCGTCTTCGACTTCAGCGAGCTGCTGGCGATGGTAATCATCCCACATGAACTCAACTTTCTCTGGCTGTTTCGCTTCTTCAGCCTGAACAATCGGGTTCTCGATGATAAAGGTCATCACATCCCAGCAAAGATCCTTCACGCCCAGCTGGCTGGCGGCAGAGATCAGATAATATTTACCTTCCCAGCCCAACGCTTCGGCGATAGCTTTCGCTTTCTCTTCCGCTTCAGACTTGTCCATCAAATCAATTTTGTTGAACACTAACCAGCGCGGTTTAGACGCCAGATCCTGACTGTATTTTTCCAGTTCGCCAATAATGATACGGGCGTTTTCTACCGGATCGGAACCGTCAATCGGATCGATATCGATGAGGTGCAGCAACACGCGGCAACGTTCCAGATGTTTCAGGAAGCGGATACCCAGACCAGCGCCTTCAGCCGCACCTTCAATCAGCCCCGGGATATCGGCAACCACGAAGCTCTTTTCATTGTCCATACGCACTACACCCAGGCTTGGTACCAGGGTGGTGAACGGATAATCAGCGACTTTCGGCTTCGCCGCAGATACTGCACGGATAAACGTCGATTTACCGGCGTTTGGCATACCCAGCATACCCACGTCTGCCAGCAGCATCAGCTCGAGCATCAGATCGCGCTTATCGCCCGGCGTCCCCATTGTTTTCTGACGCGGAGTACGGTTGACCGAGGATTTGAAACGGGTGTTACCCAGACCGTGCCAGCCGCCTTTAGCGACCATCAGACGCTGACCATGTTTAGTCATGTCGCCCATGGTTTCGCCCGTGCCCTGGTCGATAACACGTGTACCGACAGGCACTTTAATCGTGACATCTTTACCACGCTTACCGGTGCAATCACGACTCGCGCCATTCTGACCACGTTCCGCACGGAATGATTTTTCAAAACGGTAATCAATCAGCGTGTTCAGGTTCTCGTCGGCTTCCAGCCAAACGTCACCGCCATCACCGCCGTCACCACCGTCCGGACCGCCTTTTGGGATGTATTTTTCGCGGCGGAAGCTGACGCAACCATTACCGCCATCACCTGCAACGACCAGAATCGATGCTTCATCAACAAACTTCATTTTACTCTCCGTAAATCATTCGCCTGAGCGGGGTTGCGAAACCACCGTTTCATGCTTACGTAAACCGCCCCAAATTCGATGACCAATGGCGGAATACATCGCGCCCGCAACCACGATAAACGCACCGAGATAACCTAATAGGTTTAGCATCGGTCTGGCGAAGAAATCGGGCCAGGCCAGTGATAATAAATCTGAAAATAACAACGTAAACAGCGGTGTGAGCGTAATAATGGCACTCACCTGCGCCGCCTGCCAACGCGCCATCGCTTCCGCGAGAGCACCGTATCCTACCAGCGTATTCAGGCCGCAGAATACAAGGCATGCCAGCTGCCAGTCGCTGAGCTGCGTGATGACACCGGGTTTAGCCAGCGGCAATAACGCAATCGTACATAAAGTGTACAGCAAAAACAGGATCTGCGGTGATGCCAGCCGACGCAATAACACCTTTTGCGCGACCCCATAGCTCACCCAAACCATTGCCGCACCGACACCAAAGATAACGCCCCAGGTGTAATCGGTGAGCCGGGTAAAAATTTCGATCAGACTAGTATTAAAAAACAGGACCAGTCCGCTCAGAAGCATAATGGCGCCAATCACCTGCGTGCCGCGCATCTTTTCTTTCAGGATAAAGACGCTGGCGATCATCATACCAACCGGTGACAGTTGACCGATAACCTGCGAAGCCGTTGGGCTCAAATATTGCAAGGATGAACTAAACAGAATGAAGTTACCGAACAGCCCACCGGTAGCGATAGCCAGCAGTACCAGCCAACGCGCTTTGCGAAAAATACGCAATGGAGGGAGCTTTTTTTTAACCGCAAGAATAGCGCCAAGGCCAATACTTGCCATTAAAAAACGGTAAAACACCACGGTAGGAGGCTCCATCACCTCCAGCACTTGCTTCATTGCTATTGGCAAAGCCCCCCAACATACTGCCGTTGTGAGTGCTAACAGAATACCAATGCCTGCCTGCTGCTTCATACCGTATTCCCTGCAAGGGCTCGTTTCCGGGTTGTCACGGCGCGACGAGCGTATTTACCGGCCGTCGAATGTAAAAAGCCCCGCAACGTGTTGCGGGGCTTTTATCCGTTACCGGGACGCGAAAAACTTATTCAGCAACGATGCTGATGAATTTACGGTTTTTCGGGCCTTTCACTTCAAATTTCACTTTACCGTCTGCTTTAGCAAACAGAGTGTGGTCTTTGCCGCAACCAACGTTGGAGCCAGCGTGGAATTTAGTACCACGTTGACGAACGATGATGCTACCAGCCAGAACTGTTTCACCGCCGAAGCGTTTTACGCCCAGACGTTTAGCTTCTGAATCGCGACCGTTACGAGTCGAGCCGCCAGCCTTTTTATGTGCCATTTAATCTGCTCCCCTTAACTTAAGCGCTGATGCCAGTGATTTTCACATCAGTGAACCACTGACGATGGCCCTGCTGCTTACGGTAGTGTTTACGACGACGAAACTTAACAATTTTAACTTTCTCGCCACGACCGTGAGCAACAACTTCAGCTTTGATAACGCCGCCATCAACGAAAGGAACGCCGATTTTGACTTCTTCACCGTTTGCGATCATCAGAACTTCAGCGAATTCAACAGATTCGCCAGTTGCGATGTCCAGCTTTTCCAGGCGAACGGTCTGACCTTCGCTTACTCGGTGTTGTTTACCACCACTTTGGAAAACCGCGTACATAAAAAACTCCGCTTCCGCGCACACCTTTTTGATGATTCAGAGTGCGCTATAAATATTCACAATAGGGCGCGAATATTACGCAAAACGCGAGCCTTTGACAAGTGCTACCGTCAATACATGAAGAAAAAAAACACAACACGTACGGTAACGTTTATCTACGGCGTTTTTTCAGTACAATCAGCATATATTTATAACCCTAAACCCGACGTTACCTTTTCATACAGTAAGGTAATCGGGGCGAGAAGCCCGGCTTTTGCGATGAATTTAGAAAAAATCAATGAGTTAACCGCGCAAGATATGGCGGGGGTCAATGCGACAATCCTTGAACAGCTCAATTCCGACGTCCAGTTGATCAATCAACTGGGGTACTACATCGTTAGCGGCGGCGGAAAACGCATTCGCCCAATGATCGCCGTACTCGCCGCGCGTGCCGTTGGCTACCAGGAAAATGCACACGTCACGATTGCGGCCCTGATCGAGTTTATCCACACCGCGACCCTGTTACACGACGATGTTGTGGATGAATCTGACATGCGTCGCGGGAAAGCCACGGCGAATGCGGCCTTTGGTAATGCGGCCAGCGTGCTGGTCGGCGATTTTATCTATACCCGTGCTTTTCAGATGATGACCAGCCTCGGTTCGCTGAAAGTGCTGGAAGTCATGTCGAAAGCGGTCAACGTCATCGCCGAAGGTGAAGTCTTACAGTTGATGAACGTCAACGATCCGGACATCACCGAAGAAAACTATATGCGCGTCATCTACAGTAAGACCGCGCGTTTGTTTGAGGCAGCGGCCCAATGCTCTGGCATTCTGGCTGGTTGCAGCGAAGAACAAGAGAAAGGATTGCAGGATTACGGCCGTTATCTCGGTACAGCTTTCCAGTTAATTGACGATTTGCTGGATTACAGCGCAGATGGCGAGCAACTGGGTAAAAACGTTGGTGATGACCTCAACGAAGGCAAACCTACGCTGCCGCTGCTGCATGCCATGCGCCACGGTACGCCAGAACAAGCGCAAATGATCCGCCAGGCCATTGAGCAAGGTAATGGCCGTCACCTTCTGGAGCCGGTTCTGGAAGCGATGAACGCCTGTGGTTCTCTGGAGTGGACTCGCCAACGTGCAGAAGAAGAGGCTGATAAAGCCATCGCTGCGTTACAGGTGCTACCAGATACGCCGTGGAGAGAAGCGCTGATTGGTCTGGCGCATATCGCCGTACAGCGCGACCGTTAATTCCTTCCAGCCCCCTCCTTTATCATCCCGTGCCTTGCACGGGATGTTCTTATAAACTCCAATAACAAATATAATCTTCCTAAAAACAACAAATAACCTTGATATATTCTGAATGTACACGCTCTTTAAGTGAACATTTTAGAACATTCATTCTCCGGGCGTTATAGTGTTGCCACAACCGATCGTGGAACCGTAAGTCGTTAACCAAAGGAGAGATGAATTTATGGAAAGCAAGCTGATTGACTGGCATCCGGCCGACATCATCGCCGGACTGCGCAAGAAAGGAACCTCAATGGCCGCTGAATCACGTAAGAATGGGTTGAGCTCATCAACGCTGGCCAATGCGTTAACCAGGCCATGGCCAAAAGGTGAGTTGATTATCGCCCGGGCACTGGGAACTGATCCCTGGGTGATTTGGCCGTCACGCTATCACGATGCCAAAACGCATGAGTTCATTGACAGAACGCGGATGATGAGGAGTCGCAGAGAGAAACAGAATCCGGAATGAACATTGAGCAGTAACCCCCGGCCAACTGAACTGGGGGTTACAAGAGACGTAGACGATTACTCGCCTTTCACGCGCTCAATGTTTGCGCCCAGCGCGCGCAGCTTATCTTCGATACGCTCATAGCCGCGATCGATATGATAAATACGGTCGACTACCGTCGTCCCTTCAGCAATACATCCTGCGAGGACCAGGCTTGCGGATGCACGCAGATCGGTCGCCATAACCTGTGCGCCAGAGAGCGTTTCCACGCCGTGGCAAATCACAGTATTGCTTTCGATTTCTGCATGAGCGCCCATACGGCTCAGCTCAGGCACATGCATAAAGCGGTTCTCAAACACGGTTTCCGTGATGAAGCCCGTCCCTTCTGCCACCAGGTTCAGCAGCGTGAACTGAGCCTGCATATCGGTTGGGAACGCCGGATGCGGCGCAGTGCGCACATTGACCGCTTTCGGACGTTTACCGTGCATATCGAGGCTTATCCAGTCGTCGCCGACTTCGATATCCGCCCCCGCATCACGCAGCTTCGCCAGAACGGCATCCAGCGTGTCTGGCTGTGCATTACGGCAGATGATTTTGCCACGAGAAATTGCCGCTGCGACCAGGAAGGTACCGGTTTCGATACGGTCTGGCAGAACGCGGTAAACGCCGCCACCAAGACGTTCTACGCCTTCGATAGTAATGCGATCGGTACCCTGACCGGTGATCTTCGCACCCAGCGCAATCAGGAAATTCGCGGTATCGACAATTTCCGGCTCACGTGCGGCGTTTTCGATGATGGTCGTGCCTTCGGCAAGCGTTGCTGCGCACATGATAGTAACAGTCGCACCGACGCTTACTTTGTCCATGACGATGTGCGCGCCTTTCAGGCGGCCATCAACGGACGCTTTCACATAGCCTTCTTCGAGCTTGATTGTCGCGCCTAACTGCTCCAGACCGGTAATGTGCAGGTCAACCGGACGCGCACCAATGGTGCAGCCGCCCGGCAGTGAAACCTGGCCCTGGCCAAAGCGAGCAACCAGCGGCCCGAGCGCCCAGATGGACGCACGCATGGTTTTCACCAGATCGTACGGCGCACAGAAAACGTTCACGTCGCGCGCATCAATGTGCACCGAACCATTACGTTCAACTTTCGCACCCAGCTGGCTCAGCAGCTTCATTGAGGTGTCAACGTCCTTAAGTTTCGGGACGTTTTGGATCTCTACAGGTTCTTCAGCCAGCAGCGCCGCAAACAGGATCGGCAGTGCAGCATTTTTAGCGCCTGAAATTGTGACTTCGCCCTGGAGCTTGGTTGGCCCCTGAACACGAAATTTATCCATTATTCTGTTCTCTGTTAAGAATTTATCTTCGCTACCGGCACATCACCCGTAGCTCAAAAACCGTTAAGTTTGCGATCGCGCGCCCATTCTGCTGGGGTAAAGGCCTTAATCGACACGGCATGAATGCGGTTGTCCGCAATGTACTCCATCAACGGGCCATAGACTGTTTGCTGCTTCTTGACCCGGCTCATGCCTTCAAACATCTCACCCACGGCAATAACCTGAAAGTGACTGCCGTCGCCAGAAACGTGGACTTCCTGGAGGGAGAGTGCATTCATCAGCACGCTCTGAATTTCATTATTTTCCATGGGCTCTTCATTCGTCAGATAGTGAAAACAGCCCAACATCTTAGAGCAAAGTGGCGCTGTCATAAATAAGCAAAAAGCCTCGCTGATAAATCAGACAAGGCTTTAGAGGCAGATCCCTCGCAGAGGGGTTACCGGATGACGGCACAAGCCCTTATCCGGCCTGAAAAAATTAACGCGGAAGAACGTCGTCAGGCAAATTGTAAAGCTGCGCCAGCGTGTACACTTTATCGTTAACGCCAGCGAGCGAAACACCGTTCCCCTGCTGCTTGCCCTGATTAATCAGGTGCAGCAGTAATGCCAGACCACCGGTATCGACCCGGGAAACCTGGTTCAGGTCGATGCAGGATACTCCCTTCATCGCCTCAACTCGTGCATCCCATAATGGATTTAATACGTCCTGATCCAGCTCGCCCACCAGCACCAGCTTGTCGCCTTCACGCGTCCAGGTGAGTGATTGCGTCATTATTTTTTCTCTTCCAGAGTAATTTTCTGCTGAGAAATTGATTTCAACTGAGCAGTCAGGCCATCAATACCTTTCGTACGCAGCAGGTCGCTCCACTCATTTTGTTTGGTGGTGATCATACTTACGCCTTCAGCAATCATGTCATACGCCTGCCAGTTACCGGTCTGAGAATTTTTACGCCACTGGAAATCCAGACGCACCGGAGGACGACCGTTTGGATCGATGATAGTTACGCGGATAGGAACGATAGTCGCATCGCCCAGCGGCTGCTCTGGGGCAATCTGATAGGTCTGGCCATGGTACATCGCCAGCGCCTGACCGTAAGCCTGCTTCAGATATTCACGGAATGCGGCGAAATAGGCGTCACGCTGAGCGGGAGTGGCATCTTTGTAGTAACGGCCCAGTACCAGCGCGCCAGCATATTTAACCTGCACATAAGGCAACAGTTCCTGATCGACAACCTGACGCAGGTAATCCGGGTTGGAACGAATTTTAGGTTGTTCGTTCTTCAGACGGTCAAACGTCTTCTGCGCGGCCTCATTCATCAGTTTATACGGATTCGTCTGGTCCGCTGCGGTTGCCGCGCTAAGTGGGGCAATGACAAGCATAGCCACCATCATCAATCGTTTAAACATACGTCGATTCTCCTGAGATTATTTCGTTGCGCCCGCAGGCGTAGTGGCTTCATTATTGCCTTCAGTTGCGGCTGGCGCATCGCCAGAATTCTTATTGTCGTCACCTTTACTGTTGCTGTTGTAAAGGAACTGACCAATCATATCCTCCAGTACCATCGCAGATTTCGTGTCCTGAATCGTACTGCCATCTTTGAGGATAGACGTTCCCAACTCAGGATCTTCAAAACCCACGTTCAGTGCCAGATACTGCTCGCCCAGCAGACCGGAAGTACGGATGCTCAGAGAACTGGTGTCAGGAATATGGTTAAAACGCGATTCGATTTCCAGCGTCACGCGCGGCAGGTACGTTTTCGGATCTAACGAGATGTCCGCTACGCGTCCAACGACGACCCCGCCAATCCGCACCGGAGAACGCTCTCTCAGGCCGCCGATGTTATCAAAAGTCGCATAAATCGTATAAGTCGGCTCAGTACGCATGGAGGTAACGTTCGCCGCCTTCAGGCAGACAAACAGCGCAGCCAACAGCGCCACCAGCAGGAATAACCCGACCCAAATTTCATTTTTTTTCGTTTGCATGAACTCAATTCCCAAACATCAGTGCGGTCAGCACAAAATCCAGCCCCAGAACGGCAAGAGAGGCGTGCACAACGGTGCGTGTCGTTGCCCGGCTAATCCCGGCAGAGGTCGGGATCGCATCATAACCATTGAACAATGCAATCCATGTGACCGTAATGGCGAACACCACGCTCTTAATCAGACAGTTGACCAGGTCCAGACGCCAGTCGACGGCATTTTGCATAGCCGACCAGAAAAAGCCGGCATCAATACCTTTCCAGCTTACGCCAACCAGTGAACCACCCCAGATCCCCACGGCGACAAATATAATCGTCAGCAGCGGCAATGAAATGACACCGGCCCAAAAACGTGGAGAGATCACCCGGCGCAGTGGATCGACGGCCATCATTTCCAGACTGGAAAGCTGCTCGGTCGCTCGCATCAGACCAATCTCTGCAGTTAAGGCCGAACCGGCCCGCCCAGCGAACAACAGTGCCGCAACCACCGGCCCCAGCTCACGTAGCAATGACAGCGCCACCAGCATACCGAGGCTGGTTTCCGCGCTGTAGGTCGTCAGCACCAGGTATCCCTGCAATCCCAGCACCATACCGATGAACACGCCTGAAACAATAATGATCAGCATCGATAAGACGCCGACATTATAGAGCTGGCGTATCAGCAGCGGCGCATGTTTGCGAAACTCCGGTTTGCCGACAACCGCATTGAACAACATTAATCCGGCTCGCCCGAACGTCCTGAGGGTTTTTATTCCCCGATGTCCGAGTGATGCCAGCGCATTTAACAACATGGGTGGCTTAACTCCCTGTTTAGAGTAAATCGATATGGTAGTCACCCGCCGGGTAACGGAACGGAACCGGTCCATCGGCAATGCCGTCGAGGAACTGACGCACTCGCGGATCGGCATTTTCTTGCAGCGCCTGAGCACTACCGTAGGCCACAATTTTTTTGTCCGCCATTATATAGGCGTAATCCGCAATACTCAGCACCTCTGGCACATCATGAGAAACCACCACACAGGTGACGCCCAGTGCGCTGTTCAGTTCTGAAATCAGCTTCACCAGCACGCCCATGGTAATGGGATCCTGGCCAACGAACGGCTCATCAAACATAATGAGGTCAGGCTCCAGCGCGATAGCACGCGCTAACGCAGCGCGACGCGCCATCCCACCGGATAATTCAGAAGGCATTAGTTTTGCCGCGCCCCGCAGCCCGACGGCCTCGAGTTTCATCATTACCGTGCTTTTCAACAGCGGCGCAGGTAGCGTTGTATGTTCGCGCAACGGATATGCGACGTTGTCAAACACGTTCATGTCGGTAAACAGCGCACCAGACTGAAACAGCATGCTCATACGCTTACGCACGGTAAATAAACGCGAACGGGACATGGCTGGGACGTTTTCGCCGTCAAACAGGATCTTGCCCTTATTCGGGGAGATTTGTCCGCCAATCAGACGCAGCAGCGTCGTTTTGCCGATGCCTGATGGCCCCATGATCGCCGTCACCTTACCACGCGGCACCGTCAGGGAAATATTATCAAAGATGCAGCGGTCACCTCGGGAAAAGCTGACATCGCGCATATCGACTAGATTCGCCACAGACTGACCCATTGATTCATCCTTTACTATTGCCTCGTTGATCGAAGAGTTTGGCGCTCAATTTAGCCCTGAACCCAACATATTTACAGATTATTGCCTGTCCTGGTTAGCGAAAGCTGGCATTTGTTTTACTTTTTAGCCGCATAAAGTCAAAATTAAGACTTCGTTACGGCTTCCAGAAACCCTTCAAGTGGACCGGCGAGTATACCTGAAGAAAGGACTTTAGATGCTTTTAGCGACGGCGCTGTTAATAATTGGTTTACTTCTGGTGGTCTACGGCGCCGACCGTCTGGTGTTTGCCGCATCCATTTTATGTCGAAACTTCGGTATTCCCCCCATCATTATCGGGATGACCGTGGTCAGCATTGGTACATCGTTACCCGAGATCATCGTCTCCGTTGCCGCGTCAATGAACGGGCAACTCGATTTAGCCGTCGGTACCGCCATTGGCTCTAACATCACCAACATCTTGCTTATTCTTGGCTTGTCGGCGCTGATTCATCCTTTTACCGTGCATTCTGATGTTCTGCGTCGCGAATTACCGCTAATGTTGCTGGTAAGTATTTTAGCCGCATCAGTTCTGTATGACGGGCAGTTGAGCCGCAGTGACGGTTTCTTTCTTCTGCTTCTGGCCGTGCTATGGCTGCTATTCATTGTTAAAATCGCCCGTCTGGCCGAACGACAAGGCAATGACAGCCTGACCCGCGAGCAGGTAGCTGAGCTTCCCCGCGAAGGCGGGCTACCCGTCGCATTTTTGTGGTTGGGTATTGCGCTGATTATTATGCCAATGGCCACGCGTATGGTAGTGGATAACGCTACTGTACTGGCGAACTACTTCGCCATGAGCGAACTCACCATTGGGCTGACGGTAGTCGCCATTGGTACCAGCCTGCCGGAACTGGCAACGGCGATTGCGGGTCTGCGTAAAGGTGAAAACGATATTGCCGTCGGCAACATTATCGGCGCGAACATTTTTAATATTGTTATCGTGCTCGGGCTGCCCGCCTTGATTACACCGGGCGAGGTCAATCCGATGGCCTTCGTCCGTGACTACAGCGTTATGCTGCTGGTGAGCGTTATATTTGCATTACTCTGCTGGCGACGTTCGCGCCAGATTGGTCGCGGTGCGGGTGCGCTGCTGACCAGCGGTTTTATCATATGGCTGGCGATGCTGTATTGGTTATCGCCAATTCTCGTTGGATAACTGGAAACGCATTATGTCGCACTTAGAGTTGCAACCGGGTTTTGACTTTCAGCAAGCAGGCAAGGAAGTCCTGGCAATTGAACGTGAAGGCCTGGCGGAGCTTGATCAGTACATCAACCAAAATTTTACCCTCGCCTGTGAAAAAATATTCAGTTGCCCGGGTAAGGTTGTGGTGATGGGGATGGGGAAATCCGGTCATATCGGGCGGAAAATGGCGGCCACGTTTGCCAGCACCGGCACGCCCTCTTTTTTCGTACACCCTGGCGAAGCCGCACATGGCGATCTGGGCATGGTCTCGCCGCAGGATGTGGTCATCGCCATCTCTAATTCCGGTGAATCCAATGAGATAGCGGCGTTGATCCCTGTGTTAAAACGTCTTCACGTACCGCTTATCTGCATGACCGGTCGTCCGGAAAGCAGCATGGCGCGTGCGGCAGATGTGCATCTGTGTGTTAAAGTGCCTAAAGAAGCCTGCCCGTTAGGTCTGGCACCGACCAGCAGCACGACCGCAACGCTGGTGATGGGCGATGCGCTTGCCGTGGCATTATTAAAAGCGCGTGGCTTTACTGCAGAAGATTTTGCGTTATCTCATCCCGGCGGCGCTCTGGGCCGTAAGCTTTTGCTGCGCGTTAACGATATTATGCATACGGGTGATGAGATCCCGCATGTAAATAAAAGCGCTAGCCTGCGTGACGCTCTGGTTGAGATCACGCGTAAAAATCTCGGCATGACCGTCATTTGCGATGATGCCATGAAGATTGACGGTATTTTTACCGATGGCGATTTACGTCGCGTCTTCGATATGGGCGTTGATGTCCGCCAGTTAGGCATTGCCGATGTGATGACCCCAGGAGGCATTCGCGTGCGTCCGGGCATTCTTGCCGTCGATGCCCTGAACTTAATGCAGTCCCGCCATATCACCTCGGTAATGGTTGCTGATGGCGACCAGTTACTCGGTGTGTTACATATGCATGATCTGCTGCGTGCAGGTGTAGTGTAAGAAACTCAAGGATAAACAAAATGAGTAAAGCAGGTGCGTCGCTTGCGACCTGTTATGGACCCGTCAGCGCAGACGTTATCACCCGGGCAGAAAACATCCGTTTGCTGATCCTGGATGTGGATGGCGTGCTGTCTGATGGTCTGATTTATATGGGTAATAACGGTGAAGAGCTGAAGGCATTTAACGTCCGCGATGGTTACGGCATTCGCTGTGCGCTCACTTCCGGTATTGAGGTTGCCATTATTACCGGACGAAAGGCTAAACTTGTAGAAGATCGCTGTACCACATTGGGGATCACGCACCTGTATCAGGGACAGTCAGATAAACTGGTCGCCTTTAGCGATCTACTGAACAAACTGGCGGTCGCGCCCGAAAATGTCGCCTACGTTGGCGACGATCTGATCGACTGGCCGGTGATGGCACAAGTGGGATTAAGCGTGGCGGTGGCGGATGCTCACCCTTTGCTGATCCCGCGGGCAGATTATGTCACCCGTATTGACGGGGGACGCGGCGCTGTGCGTGAAGTCTGCGATTTATTACTGCTGGCACAGGGCAAACTGGACGAGGCCAAAGGGCAATCGATATGAGCAAAACCAGACGTTGGGTTATCATTCTACTGTCGCTGGCTGTCCTTGTGATGATTGGTATTAATCTGGCAGACAAAGACGACACCACTCAGGCTGTCGTCAATAACAATGAGCCAACCTATAAGAGCGAACATACTGATACCCTCGTGTATAGCCCGGAAGGCGCGCTGAGCTATAACTTGATCGCGCAACACGTTGAATATTATTCAGAACAAGCGGTTTCCTGGTTTACTCAACCGGTATTAACCACGTTTGATAAGGATAAAGTACCGACCTGGTCGATCAAGGCAGATAAAGCCAAATTGACCAACGATCGCATGCTGTATCTGTACGGCCATGTTGAAGTCAACGCTCTGGTGCCTGACTCTCAACTACGCAGAATTACCACCGATAACGCGCAGATTAACCTGGTGACACAAGACGTCACTTCCGATGATCTTGTCACGTTATATGGCACAACATTTAACTCCAGCGGACTGAAGATGCGCGGTAACTTACGCAGCAAGAACGCCGAGCTGATTGAAAAGGTTAGAACCTCATATGAAATTCAAAACAAACAAACTCAGCCTTAACCTTATGCTTGCCAGCACACTTCTGGCCGCCAGCATTCCGGCATTTGCCGTCACCGGCGATACCGAGCAGCCGATCCATATTGAGTCTGACACGCAGTCGCTCGATATGCAGGGCAATGTTGTCACCTTTACTGGCAACGTGGTGATGACTCAGGGCACCATCAAAATTAACGCCGATAAAGTCGTTGTGACCCGCCCTGGTGGCGAACAGGGCAAAGAGATTATTGATGGCTACGGTAATCCCGCAACCTTCTACCAGATGCAGGACAACGGTAAACCGGTTAAAGGTCGCGCCTCACACATGCACTATGAACTGGCGAAGGATCTCGTCATCCTGACCGGTAACGCCTACCTGGAACAACTCGATAGCAACATTACCGGCGATAAGATCACCTATCTGGTAAAAGAGCAGAAAATGCAGGCCTTCAGCGAGAAAGGCAAGCGCGTCACCACCGTTCTGGTTCCGTCGCAGTTGCAGGACAAAAACAAGGCCAAGGCTCCGGCAGAGAAAAAAGGTAACTGATTCGTTATGGCAACATTAACTGCAAAGAACCTTGCAAAAGCCTATAAAGGCCGCCGCGTGGTGGAAGATGTCAGTCTGACCGTCAACTCCGGGGAGATAGTCGGTCTGCTCGGTCCTAACGGCGCGGGCAAGACGACGACCTTTTACATGGTGGTCGGCATTGTCCCGCGCGATGCGGGCAACATTATCATTGATGACGAAGATATCAGCCTGCTGCCTTTGCATGCGCGCGCACGTCGCGGCATTGGCTACTTACCGCAGGAAGCGTCAATTTTTCGCCGCTTGAGCGTGTTTGATAACCTGATGGCGGTGCTGCAGATTCGTGACGATCTGACCAGCGAGCAGCGGGAAGATCGCGCCAACGAACTGATGGAAGAATTCCACATCGAACACCTGCGTGACAGCATGGGACAGTCGCTATCCGGTGGCGAACGACGCCGCGTGGAGATCGCCCGCGCGCTGGCCGCTAATCCGAAATTTATCCTGCTGGATGAACCGTTTGCCGGTGTTGACCCGATTTCGGTTATTGATATCAAACGGATCATCGAACACCTGCGCGACAGCGGGCTTGGCGTGCTGATTACCGACCATAACGTCCGCGAAACGCTGGCAGTGTGTGAGCGCGCCTACATCGTGAGTCAGGGCCACCTGATCGCGCACGGTACGCCAACAGAAATACTGCAGGATGAGCACGTGAAGCGCGTATACCTTGGGGAAGACTTCAGACTCTGATAGGGTAGAAGACTTCACGTCACCGCAGGAGAGAAAAACTCTGAACATGAAGCAAGGTTTGCAACTCAGGCTTAGCCAACAACTGGCGATGACGCCTCAGCTACAACAGGCTATCCGTCTGTTGCAGCTGTCCACGCTGGAACTTCAGCAAGAACTTCAGCAAGCGCTGGAAAGTAACCCACTGCTCGAGCAAACCGATCTTCACGACGAAATTGATACCCAGGAAAAACAGGACAGCGAATCACTCGACACTGCAGATGCTCTTGAACAAAAAGAGATGCCAGAAGAGCTGCCGCTTGACGCCAGCTGGGATGAAATTTACACCGCCGGTACGCCTTCGGGTACCAGCGGGGATTACATCGACGACGAACTGCCTGTGTATCAGGGTGAGACCACGCAATCGCTGCAGGATTACCTGATGTGGCAAGTGGAGCTGACCCCGTTCTCAGATACCGATCGCGCTATTGCGACATCCATTGTTGATGCGGTAGACGAAACCGGTTATCTCACCGTAACTCTGGACGATATTCTCGAAAGCATGGGCGATGACGACATCGGTATGGATGAAATCGAAGCCGTGCTTAAACGCGTTCAGCGTTTTGATCCCGTGGGCGTAGCGGCCAAAGATCTCCGCGACTGCTTACTGATCCAACTTTCACAGTTTGATAAAGCCACGCCGTGGCTGGAAGAAGCGTCCCTGATCATCAGCGATCACCTCGATCTGCTAGCCAACCATGACTTCCGCACGCTAATGCGCGTGACCCGACTGAAAGAAGAGGTGCTGAAAGAGGCCGTTAACCTTATTCAGTCTCTGGACCCAAGACCCGGGCAGTCTATCCAGACCGGTGAGCCAGAGTACGTCATTCCAGATGTACTGGTGCGTAAGCATAACGATCGCTGGGTGGTCGAACTCAACGGCGACAGCATTCCACGGCTGCAGATTAACCAGCACTACGCCGCCATGTGCAACAGCGCGCGCAACGATGCCGACAGCCAGTTTATTCGTAGTAATCTGCAGGATGCGAAGTGGCTGATTAAAAGCCTGGAAAGCCGCAATGATACGCTGCTGCGCGTCAGCCGCTGCATCGTTGAACAGCAGCAAGCCTTCTTTGAGCAAGGCGAAGAGTTTATGAAACCGATGGTGCTGGCGGATATCGCCCAGGCCGTCGAGATGCATGAATCGACCATTTCCCGAGTGACCACGCAAAAGTATCTGCACAGTCCGCGCGGCATTTTTGAATTGAAGTATTTCTTTTCCAGTCACGTTAACACTGAAGGCGGAGGCGAAGCCTCATCCACGGCGATCCGTGCGCTGGTGAAGAAATTAATTGCTGCGGAAAACCCCGCGAAACCGCTGAGCGACAGCAAGTTAACCTCTATATTGTCAGAACAGGGTATCATGGTGGCACGCCGCACCGTTGCGAAGTACCGAGAGTCTTTATCCATTCCGCCGTCTAACCAGCGCAAACAGCTGGTCTGACCCAACCGATAAGGAAGACACTATGCAGCTCAACATCACTGGAAACAACGTCGAAATCACGGAAGCCCTGCGCGATTTTGTTAATACAAAATTCGCCAAGCTCGAACAATATTTCGACCGGATTAATCAGGTCTATATTGTGTTGAAAGTGGAGAAGGTTACACATATCTCGGACGCAACACTGCATGTGAACGGTGGCGAAATTCATGCCAGTGCGGAAGGTCAGGATATGTACGCCGCCATTGACGGTTTAATTGATAAACTGGCTCGGCAATTAACAAAACATAAAGATAAACTGAAACAGCACTAACTTGTCCGGGCAGTTAGCGGGTGCAGGACGGCCTGTTGTGTAGCACAACAGGCCATTTGTACAGTTAGCGCTTAGGTGAAATTATGACAAATAACGATACGACTCTACAACTGAGCAATGTTCTTAACCAGGAATGTACACGCGCGGCAGTTCACTGCCAAAGCAAGAAACGCGCACTGGAAATCATCAGTGAACTGGCGGCAAAGCAGCTCAGCTTGCCTTCTCAGTTGGTATTTGAAGCTATTTTAACGCGTGAAAAAATGGGTAGTACCGGCATCGGGAATGGTATTGCTATCCCGCACGGAAAGCTGGAAGAAGACACGATGCGCGCAGTGGGCGTGTTTGTGCAACTTGAAACGCCTATCGCTTTTGACGCCATCGATAATCAACCCGTCGATCTGCTTTTCGCTCTGCTGGTACCGGCGGACCAAACCAAGACGCATTTGCATACGTTGTCACTGGTCGCCAAACGTCTGGCAGATAAAACAATCTGCCGTCGCCTGCGCGCCGCACAGAGTGACCAGGAGTTGTATCAAATCATCACGGACACCGAAGGTGGACAGGATGAAGCATAACAGCCCAATGGCATCCTTTTTTGTCGTTGTGAGGAGAAACAGTACATGGTACTGATGATCGTCAGCGGTCGTTCGGGGTCAGGCAAATCTGTCGCCTTGCGTGCGCTGGAAGATATGGGTTTTTACTGCGTGGATAACCTTCCCGTAGTGCTGTTGCCCGATCTGGCTCGTACTCTGGCCGATCGCCAGATTTCTGCAGCCGTCAGCATTGATGTGCGCAACATGCCTGAGTCCCCGGAGATTTTCGAGCAGGCAATGAACAATCTGCCTGAAGGCTTCTCACCACAGCTGCTGTTCCTTGACGCCGATCGGAACACCCTGATTCGTCGCTACAGCGACACGCGTCGCCTGCACCCACTCTCCAGCAAGAACTTATCTCTGGAAAGCGCTATCGATAAGGAAAGCGACCTGCTGGAGCCCTTGCGCTCTCGCGCTGACCTGATCGTTGATACCTCCGAAATGTCCGTGCACGAACTGGCGGAAATGTTGCGTACCCGACTGCTGGGCAAACGCGAACGCGAATTGACGATGGTATTCGAATCCTTTGGTTTCAAACACGGCATTCCCATTGACGCGGATTACGTGTTTGACGTGCGTTTCCTGCCTAACCCACACTGGGATCCGAAGCTGCGCCCGATGACCGGTCTTGACCGACCCGTCGCCGCCTTCCTCGACAGGCACACAGAAGTACACAATTTTATCTACCAGACGCGCAGCTATCTTGAGCTATGGTTACCCATGCTGGAAACCAACAACCGCAGCTACCTCACCGTAGCCATCGGCTGTACCGGCGGGAAACACCGTTCGGTGTATATTGCAGAGCAGCTGGCAGACTATTTCCGCTCACGCGGTAAAAACGTGCAGTCACGCCATCGTACGCTGGAAAAACGTAAATCATGACCGTGAAGCAAACTGTTGAAATCACGAACAAGCTGGGCATGCATGCCCGCCCAGCAATGAAACTGTTTGAACTGATGCAGGGCTTTGAAGCAGAAGTTTTGCTGCGTAATGATGAAGGAACGGAAGCCGAGGCAAACAGCGTTATCGCTCTGCTGATGCTGGATTCCGCTAAAGGGCGTCAGATTGAAGTCGAAGCCACGGGTCCACAGGAAGTTGAAGCCCTGGCAGCAGTAATTGCGCTATTTAATTCAGGGTTTGACGAAGATTAGTCGAGTGCAGAGTTACCGTTTCAGCACCTGGCCAATAGGCCGGATAAGGCGTTTAAGCCCTCTTCCGGCAATAACCCCGTTAATACAGCTTATTTTCCCGCATGAACGACTCACCGCCTAACTGGCGCATTTGGCGCATAATCCACGCCTGACGGCTACGCACATAACCAGAAGGCGCATTCGCCTTAAAACGCAAAGGATTGGGCAATACCGCCGCCAGCAAGGCCGCTTCAGACAGACTCAACCGACTGGCTGGCTTATGGAAATAGCGCTGCGCCGCCGCCTCCACGCCGAAAACCCCATCGCCAAACTCAGCAATGTTCAGGTAAACGGTCAGAATACGTTTCTTGCTCCAGACGGTTTCCATACCCAGCGTAAGCCCGGCTTCGAGGCCTTTACGCACCCAGCTACGCCCATCCCACAGAAAGAGGTTTTTTGCCGTCTGTTGCGATAAGGTCGACGCCCCGCGGATACGGTTTTCATTACGTTCGTTGTGCGCCAGCGCTTTCTCTATGGCGGAGACATCGAATCCCCAGTGCTCGGGAAACTTCTGGTCCTCTGCGGCAATGACAGCCAGTCCCATCCACACAGAGATCTCATCCATGCTCACCCAGTCCGAGTGCGCCACATAACCAAAATCACCGGACAGCCATGCGCCCAGTTGCCGTTCAACCATTACCGCAGAGAAAGGTACAGGCATCACGCTGAAAAGTGCGATGCCCCCGCCCCAGAATACGGCGAGGACAATGACCGCCCGCAGAAAGATACGTCGCAGAAAGGCGGTAACTCCTTTTTTCATTCAGCCAGTACCAGAACACGCGAGACCAGTTTCTCGATACCGCTCGCGGCTTGAGCGATGTCCTGTGCCAGCATATAGGCGGGCGTGGTGACAATTTTGTTGTCTTCATCGACGACAATGTCATCAACCGGACACGGAACATGTTCAGCGCCCATTTCTTCCAGCACCTCTGCCGTATCAATATCAGTACCGATGGTCAGACGCAGCGGGAAGTCAAAAATTTTAGGTAACATGGCGGGCGCAATACACATAAAACCCAGCGGCTTACCCGCCTGATGCATGGCCACCGCCAGCGCGGCTAAGTCGCTATCAACCCGGCAGTCGCTGCCCTGGCTGGCAAAATTGCTCAGATTTTTGGCCGCGCCAAACCCACCTGGCACTATCAACGCGTCCAGTTCCGTTGAGACTGCCTGAGCGAGAGGGCGGATATCACCACGTGTTATACGTGCGGCTTCAATCAGCACATTTCGCGTTTCCTGCATCGGCTCGCCGGTCAGATGATTAATCACATCCGCTTGTTGTTTATCCGGAGCAAAGCAGACGGCTTGTGCGCCGTTGCGGGCAATGGCCAGAAGCGTGAGAACAGTTTCATGGATCTCTGCACCGTCGTACACGCCGCATCCGCTGAGGACTACACCCACTTTTTTCATCGTGATACTCCTTTCTCAACTGGCTGAAACATATTAGTTATTATGATTTAAATGCTACGCTTCACACATTTAACTGATTCATGTAACAAATTATTTAAGATTTGCTATCTTAACTGCGTGCGGCCTGAGAATTAGGGCTGCGCCCTTGTAAACAATGATAATAATTTACGGCGCAGCCACGATTTCCCTGGTGTTGGCGCAGTATTCGCGCACCCCGGTCAAGCCGGGGTCATTTTTTTTCCACGCTCGCCACCCAGGCTTTTAATACTGCCACGTCGTGCTGCCACTCCTGCTTCATCTCTTCAATCCATTCAGCAACGTTATCTTCCCAAGCAGGGAGATCCGGCGACTGGATTTGCTGAGCTAACTGTTGCAAGTGGCGCAGTCCCACTGAACCTGCCGCACCTTTAATTTTATGGCCTTCCTCAACCACGCCTTTTTTGTCACGTGCGGTCAGATTGGATTCCAGCACGCTCAAATATCCCGGCATCATCTTCTCAAACACCGCCAGCCCGTCGGTAATTAACTTCGGTCCCACCAGCTCGAGGTATTGTTCCAACATAGGAATATCTAACAGCGCTTGCGATTTACTGCTCTCTTCAGATGTCACAGTGCTCTCCTCTTTGTTTCGGGTATCCCAGTATTTTTTGATCATGGCGGTTAACGCCGGAACCGACAGCGGCTTACTCAGCACGTCGTCCATTCCCGCGTCCAGATACTCTTTTTTATCTTTCAGGACGTTGGCGGTGAGCGCAACCAGCGGCGGCAGATCCTCACGTGGGTATTTTTGCGTCAGCTCGCGCGAGATATCCAGGCCGGTCATATCCGGTAGCTGAATATCCAGCAACACCAGGTCATATTCGCCCGGCGTGAACATTTCCAGCGCGGCTTTCCCGGTCATGGCGACATCGACACTGTTGCCCAGTTTTTCCAGCACAGAACGCGCGACAATAACGTTCAGTTCAATGTCTTCCACCAGCAGCACATTCAGGGCTGGCAGCGGCATGTCATCGTCTTCAAAGGCGTCTTCTATCTCTTCCGCTACCGCAGGCGCATGCACGGTCAGCGTAAAGATCGAGCCTTTGCCAGCCTGGCTGGAGACCGTAATATCACCGCCCATATTTTTCGCCAGACGCTTCGATACGGCCAGTCCAATCCCGGTTCCCGTTGCCGGTTTGCCACCGTTGCTGTCCTTCACCTGATAATACATGGCGAAGATTTTATCCTGCTCATCCTGCGGAATGCCGATCCCAGAATCTTCAACCTCGAAATGCAGCATATCGCCCTGGTCATAGCGCGCCCTTACGGTCACCTGCCCCTGCTGTGTAAACTTCACGGCGTTGCTTATCAGATTCCACAGAATCTGGCGCAAACGCGTGCCGTCGGTAATGACCTTATGCGGTAGCGGTAACGTTGGCTCAAGTACAAAACGCAGCCCTTTTTGCTGCGCCTGCAGGCCAGAGAGGTTTTCCAGATCCGCCATAAAACTGGTGAAGTCAACAGGTTGGTTATCGAGCTGGACTTTACGTCGCTCCATCTTGTCCATGTCAATGATATCGTTGAAAATATTCCCAAGCGTCACGGCAGAGACATGAATGGTTTTCAGGTATTTTTCCTGCTCAGCAGTCAGGTCTGTATCCAACAGGATCCGGCTTAAGCCGACAATACCGTTAAGCGGAGTGCGCAGCTCGTGGCTGATGGTGGAAATGAAGGTGGTCTTATCACGGCTGGCACGTTCAAGTGCGTCCTGATAACGCTTACGCTCGGTAATATCTCGCCCAAAGCCCATCAGGCCATGTCGCTTACCTACACGGTCATAGTACGGCACTTTACGAATTTCAAAGCAGGCTTTGCGCCCGTCCGGGTAGTCCAGCCATTGTTCGTAGGTGAGCGAGACGTTATGACGGAATACCTTCTCGTCGGTTTCAATTACCTTTTCAGCCGCCTCAGGGGAGTAAACATCAGCCGGTTTTAAATGCACCAGTTGCTTTTCGCTCTTGCCGGTCAGCAGTTCCATGGCACGGTTACAGCCGGAAAACTCTTTATCTTCATTACGATAAAAAACCAGATCCGGCGAGGCATCAAGGAAAGAGCGTAGAAAGGAAGACTGTTGCTCGAGCTGGATCTGCGCTTCTTCGCGCTCTTTGATTTCAACCTTCAGTTGCTCGAACGTATCCTGGCGCTCCGCTTCGGCTTTTTCGCGCTCAACAATTTCCTGATTGAGCTGGGCAATATTATCTTTCAACTGCACATTGAGCTTGAGATCGCGCTCGCGCATCTCTTCCAGCTTTTGGACCAGTCGTGACAAGCGTTGTCGGGACTCTTCGAGTTGCTCCACCACCACTGACAGGAAGTAGACAGCCCAAGGGGTAATTAACAGACCAAAAAAGATAGAACGGATAACATCAATACTTTCTACCTGACCATGCAGCACCATGGTGACAGCCATCTGCACCACAATTGCCAACACGACCAGAGCCAGCGCTAATAGCAGCGAAAAGCGCACCAGACCCAACTTCATCATCAGGTCGACGTAATATTGCGCCAGCATACGGATTTGCTTCATAGAGGGTTCCTTCACGACAACTTGGCACAATAATACTCAATTCTTGGCGTGACGTTTGAGAATGTGCAAGAAATGCGGGGTTTCCCTCATCACGCTACGCTGTTGGCGGGCTCCAGGGTCGTCCGAGAGCAGATCCCTGGACGCCATGTACGTTGAGATAACGATCCAGTTCAACCATCCCGGTCCAGCGATTTTCACACCACAGAGGTGCCAATAGTGTTGGGCGACGCGCGCTGGCGGAAATGCGATGATAAATCACCTCTGGCGGCGTATGGCGGATCATCTCCCCGGCGGTAACCGTATAGTCGTCCAGTTCTATGCCGCTCAGCCGCCCCGCTTCCCAGGCTTTCGCCATCGTACTGCCTTTCACGATATGCAGCGGATGCAGCTTAATACCGTCGACTCCCGTCTCCACCACACGCTCCATGGTTTGCAGACATTCTGCCAGCCCTTCTCCCGGCAGACCCACAATCAGGTGCGAGCACACCTTCAGTCCGCGCTCGCGTGCCAGCCGCGTGGTGTTCTGGTAGCAGGCAAAATCATGGCCGCGGTTAATACGGTGCAGAGTTTTATCATGCGCGGTTTGCAGACCGAGCTCCAGCCATACCTCATAGCCCAGGTCTTTATACTCACAAAGCAGATCGAGTACCGCATCCGGTACACAGTCGGGGCGCGTGCCAACACATAATCCGACGATGCTGGCCTGGCTGACGGCCTGTTGGTACATCGAACGCAGCACCTGTACTTCAGCAAAGGTGCTGGTATAGGCCTGGAAATAGGCCAGATAGCGTCTGGCGCGATTGACCAACTGCGCCTGATGCTCAAGCTGCTCGGCAATGGAATGATGCTGTTGAGCTTCATCAGCAAACGAGGCGACATTACAGAAAGTACATCCGCCACGTCCGATGGTGCCATCACGATTTGGACAGCTAAAGCCGCCGTGCAGCGTGAGTTTATGAACCTTTTGTCCATAACGGCGAGAAAGATCCCCACCAAACATATTGACTAATTTCTGTAACTGCATAATCTGGTAGACCGCGCCTTGAAAAGAGGCCAAAGCCTGCCATTTTTTGCCCCAGTCGGCGATGACCTGGATCAATCGCCCTGGCGAGCCTTTATTTATTGCATAACAAATCAAAATAATTGAAATTCCATTCACTAAAAATCTAATTACTTTTCCTTATATTCAGCGGTTTTTTTTATCTTCTTATACTCTCAGCGTAAAAACAGTATCTTTAAGACGCCGAAAGTTTATAAACCAGCATAAAATGCCAGACATCTCGATAAATAAAGGGAGGACAAGGGATATCAGGCCTTTCTGACAGTGAGACAGATCACACTTCCAAGAGTATTCCCCTCGGGTTAAATCAATGTAAAAAATCCTTTTATTTCAACATTTTCATAAAGTTAATTGCCCTACTGCACATTTTTGCATAAATAAGATTGCCATTTGACCTGTGTGTGGATTCCCGATAACTTGGAAATCCGCTGGAAGCTTTCTGGATGAGCAGCCTGCTCATCATATTTATGCAGTTATTGAGATTCCCTCTGAAGCAAGTCCTCAAACTTGTTTGACCTGTGCGAAAAGGATAAAGAGGGCGAATGCGAGGTAAGCGTATGACACGCAAACCCCGTCGCCATGCTCTTGGTGTGCCCGTGCGCAACGGTCCAGATGGGGATCCCGCAGAGCCTGGGGAGGTTCACTGATATGTTGTACGATAAATCCCTTGAGAGGGATAACTGTGGTTTCGGCCTGATCGCCCACATAGAAGGCGAACCTAGCCACAAGGTAGTGCGTACCGCCATACACGCACTGGCCCGTATGCAGCACCGTGGCGCAATTCTTGCCGATGGAAAAACCGGCGATGGTTGCGGCCTGCTGTTACAAAAACCTGACCGCTTTTTCCGCATCGTGGCGCAAGAGCGCGGCTGGCGTTTAGCCAAAAACTACGCCGTCGGCATGATCTTTTTAAATAAAGACCCTGAGCTGGCTGCGGCTTCTCGTCGCATTGTTGAAGAAGAATTACAGCAGGAAACCCTGTCGATTGTCGGCTGGCGCGACGTGCCGACCAACGAAGGTGTTCTCGGTGAAATTGCGCTCTCCTCCCTGCCTCGTATCGAGCAAATTTTTGTTAACGCCCCTGCGGGCTGGCGTCCGCGTGATATGGAGCGTCGCCTGTTCATTGCGCGTCGTCGTATCGAAAAACGCCTCCTGCAAGACAAAGACTTCTACGTCTGTAGCTTGTCGAATCTGGTCAATATCTATAAAGGTCTGTGTATGCCGGCGGATCTGCCGCGCTTCTACCTGGACCTCGCAGACCTGCGTCTGGAATCGGCCATCTGCCTGTTCCATCAGCGCTTCTCCACCAACACCGTACCGCGCTGGCCGCTGGCGCAGCCGTTCCGCTATCTGGCGCACAACGGTGAAATCAACACCATCACCGGCAACCGCCAGTGGGCTCGCGCGCGTACCTATAAGTTCCAGACCCCGTTGATCCCGGATTTGCACGACGCCGCGCCGTTTGTTAACGAAACCGGCTCAGACTCCAGTTCGATGGATAACATGCTGGAACTGCTGCTGGCAGGCGGGATGGACATCATCCGTGCCATGCGCTTACTGGTTCCACCGGCATGGCAGAACAATCCGGATATGGACCCGGAGCTGCGTGCGTTCTTTGACTTTAACTCCATGCACATGGAACCGTGGGATGGCCCGGCGGGCATCGTGATGTCCGACGGTCGCTTTGCCGCCTGTAACCTCGACCGTAACGGCCTGCGTCCGGCACGCTACGTCATCACCAAAGACAAGCTGATCACCTGTGCCTCTGAAGTCGGGATCTGGGATTATCAGCCGGATGAAGTGGTAGAGAAAGGCCGCGTCGGCCCCGGCGAACTAATGGTTATCGATACCCGCAGCGGGCGCATTCTGCACTCCGCCGAAACCGATGACGATCTGAAAAGCCGACATCCGTACAAAGAGTGGATGGAGAAAAACGTCCGCCGCCTGGTACCGTTCGAAGACCTGGCTGACGATCAGGTCGGCAGCCGTGAGCTGGACGACGATACGCTTGCCAGCTATCAGAAACAGTTTAACTACAGCGCTGAAGAGCTGGATTCCGTTATCCGCGTGCTCGGCGAAAATGGCCAGGAAGCGGTCGGTTCAATGGGTGACGATACCCCGTTTGCCGTGCTCTCCAGCCAGCCACGCATCATTTATGACTACTTCCGCCAGCAGTTCGCGCAGGTCACCAACCCGCCGATCGACCCGCTGCGTGAAGCGCACGTCATGTCGCTGGCCACCAGCATTGGTCGTGAGATGAACGTCTTCTGCGAAGCTGAAGGTCAGGCACACCGCCTGAGCTTTAAATCGCCGATCCTGCTGTACTCTGATTTCACCCAGCTCACCACCATGAAAGAGGAGCATTATCGCGCTGACCGCCTGGATATCACCTTCGACGTGACCGAAACTACGCTCGAAGAGACCGTCAAAGCATTGTGTGATAAGGCGGAACAGATGGTGCGCAACGGCACGGTACTGCTGGTACTCTCTGACCGCAACATCGCCAAAAACCGCCTGCCGGTTCCGGCGCCAATGGCCGTGGGCGCAGTGCAAACACGTCTGGTAGAACAAAACCTGCGCTGTGACGCTAACATCATCGTGGAAACCGCCAGTGCCCGTGACCCGCACCATTTTGCCGTCCTGCTCGGCTTTGGCGCGACGGCAATCTATCCGTACCTCGCGTATGAAACATTGGGACGTCTGATCGACACTCAGGCGATTGCCAAAGATTACCGGACCGTGATGCTGAACTACCGTAACGGCATCAATAAAGGTCTGTACAAAATCATGTCCAAAATGGGCATCTCGACCATTGCCTCTTATCGCTGCTCGAAGCTGTTTGAAGCCGTTGGTCTGCACGATGATGTGGTTGCGTTGTGCTTCCAGGGCGTGGTTAGCCGCATCAGCGGCGCAGGATTTACCGACTTCCAGCAGGATCTGCTGAACCTCTCCAAACATGCCTGGCTGGCGCGTAAGCCCATCAGCCAGGGAGGATTGCTGAAGTACGTCCACGGCGGCGAATACCACGCCTACAACCCGGACGTGGTGCGCACGCTACAACAGGCGGTGCAAAGCGGCGAGTACAGCGACTATCAGGAGTATGCAAAGCTGGTCAACGAGCGCCCAGCGGCCACGCTGCGCGATTTGCTGGCGATTACACCTGGCGATGAAGCCGTAAGTATTAACGACGTCGAACCTGCGACCGAACTGTTTAAGCGCTTTGATACCGCCGCCATGTCTATCGGCGCATTAAGCCCGGAAGCACACGAAGCGCTGGCCGAAGCGATGAACAGCATCGGCGGTAATTCCAACTCCGGCGAAGGCGGTGAAGACCCGGCGCGCTACGGCACCAACAAAGTGTCGCGGATTAAGCAGGTGGCTTCTGGTCGCTTTGGCGTAACCCCGGCGTACCTGGTCAACGCAGATGTCATTCAGATTAAAGTCGCTCAGGGCGCAAAGCCCGGCGAAGGCGGCCAGTTACCGGGCGACAAAGTCACTCCGTACATCGCCAAACTGCGTTATTCGGTACCGGGCGTGACGCTGATCTCCCCACCGCCGCACCACGATATCTACTCTATCGAGGACTTAGCGCAGCTGATTTTCGACCTGAAACAGGTCAACCCGAAGGCGATGATCTCGGTGAAGCTGGTTTCCGAACCGGGCGTGGGCACTATTGCCACCGGCGTAGCGAAAGCCTATGCGGATCTGATCACCATCGCCGGCTACGATGGTGGTACTGGCGCAAGCCCGCTGTCATCGGTGAAATACGCCGGTTGCCCGTGGGAACTCGGTCTGGTGGAAACCCAGCAGGCGCTGGTGGCTAACGGTCTGCGTCACAAGATTCGTCTGCAGGTCGATGGCGGTTTGAAAACCGGCGTCGATATCATTAAAGCGGCGATTCTGGGTGCAGAGAGCTTCGGTTTCGGTACCGGCCCAATGGTCGCGCTGGGCTGTAAATATCTGCGTATTTGCCATCTGAACAACTGTGCAACCGGCGTGGCAACTCAGGACGACAAACTGCGTAAGAACCACTATCACGGCCTGCCGTTCAAAGTGACCAACTACTTTGAATTCATCGCCCGTGAAGTGCGTGAGCTGATGGCTGAACTGGGCGTAACCCGTCTCGTCGACCTGATTGGCCGCACTGATCTGCTCAAAGAGCTGGATGGATTTACCGCCAAACAGCAAAAGCTGGAGCTGTCTCGTCTGCTGGAAACCGCCGAGCCGCATCCGGGTAAAGCGTTGCATTGCACCGAGAACAACCCGCCGTTTGATAACGGCGTGCTGAACGCCCAGCTGTTGCAGCAGGCGAAGCCGTTCGTCGACGAGCGCCAGAGCAAAACCTTCTGGTTCGATATCCGCAACACCGACCGTTCCGTCGGCGCATCGCTGTCGGGCTATATCGCTCAGACGCATGGCGATCAGGGGCTGGCTTCTGATCCGATCAAAGCGCACTTCAGCGGTACTGCAGGCCAGAGCTTTGGCGTGTGGAACGCGGGCGGCGTGGAGCTGTATCTGACCGGCGATGCCAACGACTATGTCGGTAAAGGCATGGCGGGCGGCCTGCTGGCGGTGCGCCCTCCGGTTGGCTCTGCTTTCCGTAGCCATGAGGCGAGTATCATCGGTAACACCTGTCTGTATGGCGCCACCGGTGGTCGCCTGTTTGCTGCGGGTCGTGCGGGTGAGCGCTTTGCAGTGCGTAACTCCGGTGCAATCACCGTGGTTGAAGGTATTGGCGACAACGGCTGTGAATACATGACCGGCGGCATCGTCTGTATTCTCGGCAAAACCGGCGTTAACTTTGGCGCGGGCATGACCGGCGGATTCGCCTACGTGCTCGACGAAGACGGTGAATTCCGCAAACGCGTAAACCCGGAACTGGTCGAAGTGCTGAGCGTGGACTCGCTGGCGATCCACGAAGAGCACCTGCGCGGCCTGATTACCGAGCACGTACAGCATACCGGCTCTTCTCACGGCGAAGAGATCCTGGCGAACTGGCCAGCATTCTCGGCGAAATTCGCGCTGGTAAAACCAAAATCCAGTGATGTGAAAGCACTGTTGGGTCACCGTAGTCGTAGCGCAGCAGAGCTGCGTGTGCAGGCGCAGTAAGGGGTAGCAGCAATGAGTCAGAACGTATACCAATTTATCGACCTGCAGCGTGTTGATCCGCCGAAGAAGCCGCTGAAGATCCGTAAGATCGAATTTATCGAGATCTACGAGCCGTTTTCCGAAGGCCAAGCCAAAGCGCAGGCAGATCGCTGCCTGTCCTGCGGTAACCCGTACTGCGAGTGGAAGTGTCCGGTGCATAACTACATCCCGAACTGGCTGAAGTTGGCGAATGAGGGACGTATTTTTGAAGCGGCAGAATTGTCGCACCAGACCAACACCTTGCCGGAAGTCTGTGGCCGTGTATGCCCGCAGGATCGACTGTGTGAAGGATCCTGTACGCTGAACGATGAGTTTGGCGCAGTAACTATCGGCAATATCGAGCGCTATATCAATGATAAAGCCTTCGAGATGGGCTGGCGTCCGGATATGACCGGCGTTCGCCAGACGGACAAGCGCGTGGCAATTATCGGTGCGGGTCCGGCGGGCCTGGCCTGTGCTGATGTGCTAACCCGCAACGGCGTGAAGGCAGTGGTATTTGACCGTCACCCGGAAATCGGCGGCCTGCTGACCTTTGGTATCCCGGCCTTCAAGCTGGAAAAAGAGGTCATGACCCGGCGCCGTGAAATCTTCACCGGTATGGGCATTGAGTTCAAACTGAACGTGGAAGTGGGCCGCGACGTTCAGCTCAACGACTTGCTGAAGGATTACGACGCCGTGTTCCTTGGTGTCGGTACCTATCAGTCGATGCGCGGCGGGCTGGAAAACGAAGACGCTGATGGCGTGTTTGATGCCCTGCCGTTCCTGATTGCCAATACCAAACAGTTGATGGGCTTTGGCGAAAGCAGCAACGAGCCATACATCAGCATGGAAGGCAAACGTGTCGTCGTGCTCGGCGGTGGCGATACCGCGATGGACTGCGTGCGCACCTCCGTACGTCAGGAAGCATCGCACGTTATCTGCGCCTATCGTCGCGACGAAGAGAACATGCCGGGTTCCAAACGCGAAGTAAAAAATGCGCGTGAAGAAGGCGTCGAGTTCCAGTTCAACGTCCAGCCTTTAGGTGTGGAAGTGAATGCCAACGGGAAAGTGTGCGGCGTGAAAATGGCGCGCACTGAAATGGGCGAACCGGATGCGAAGGGGCGCCGCCGTGCGGAGATCGTCGCTGGATCCGAGCACGTTGTTCCGGCTGATGCGGTGGTCCTGGCGTTTGGTTTCCGCCCACACAGCATGGAGTGGCTGAAAGAGCACAGCGTCGAGCTGGATTCACAGGGCCGCATTATTGCCCCGGAACGTAGCGATAACGCTTTCCAGACCAGCAACCCGAAAATCTTCGCCGGTGGCGACATCGTGCGCGGTTCGGATCTGGTAGTCACCGCGATAGCCGAAGGTCGTAAAGCGGCAGACGGGATTCTGAACTACCTGGAAGTGTAATACTTTTGGCTCCCCTGACGCTGATAGCTGGGGAGCCAATATTCCTCCACTAAATACATGCGGTATCATTTTTCGAAAACCGCTCACAAATACAGCTGTATATTCAGTACATTGAAATTCCGCAGACAGTGTCTGCAGAATCTTACCATTTGGCGTAACACTTAATCTTTTCCACTACCCTGGTCGGCGTTTGTCCGCTTCTTATTGGTTAAAAATGTCGAGCCCAAAAATCAACGCAATCATCAACCTCATGAATAAAAACCATGTAAAGATTATACGTAATCGTTTGCTTTATTCTAAGAACTGTATATTATGCGGCGGATTTTTTGGGCAAAATTCATGGAGGCGTTGTGTCGCAGGACAACAATTATAGCCAGGGCCCCGTCCCTCTGGCGGCGCGGAAAGGCGTGGTTCCACTAACATTTGTCATGTTGGGTCTCACATTTTTTTCCGCCAGTATGTGGACCGGTGGCACACTCGGTACCGGTCTTTCTTATAATGATTTCTTCCTGGCAGTTCTCTTCGGTAATCTTCTCCTCGGTATTTACACTGCATTTCTCGGTTTTATCGGCGCAAAAACAGGGCTCTCAACCCACCTTCTGGCGCGTTACTCATTTGGTGTGAAAGGTTCATGGCTTCCCTCACTGCTGTTAGGCGGTACGCAGGTAGGCTGGTTTGGCGTGGGTGTGGCCATGTTTGCTATCCCGGTGGGCAAAGCGACGGGAATTGACGTCAATATCCTGATTGCAGTTTCCGGTCTGTTGATGACTATGACCATCTTTTTTGGCATCTCGGCGCTGACCGTTTTATCTATTATCGCCGTCCCCGCCATCGTCGTTCTTGGCAGCTACTCCGTCTGGCTGGCGGTGAGTGATGTCGGCGGTTTAGACCATTTAAAAGCGATAGTGCCGCAGACACCGCTGAATTTCTCCACCGCCCTGGCGCTGGTGGTCGGCTCGTTTGTCAGCGCAGGAACATTAACCGCCGACTTCGTTCGCTTTGGTCGCAACGCCAAAGGCGCGGTGCTGATTGCCATGGTGGCGTTTTTCCTTGGTAACTCTCTGATGTTTATCTTCGGCGCGGCGGGTGCCGCCGCTGTTGGACAGGCGGATATCTCCGACGTGATGATTGCCCAGGGACTGCTGCTGCCCGCGATTGTAGTGCTCGGCCTGAATATCTGGACTACCAACGACAATGCGCTGTACGCCTCAGGCCTGGGTTTTGCCAATATTACCGGCCTTTCCAGCCGTTCGCTGTCGGTGGCTAACGGTATTATCGGCACATTGTGCGCGCTATGGCTTTACAATAACTTTGTCGGCTGGCTGACCTTTCTGTCGGCAGCAATTCCTCCCATTGGCGGAGTGATCATCGCCGACTATCTGCTAAACCATCGCCGTTATGCAGACTTCAGCAAAGCGCAATTTATTTCCGTAAACTGGATAGCTATCCTGTCCGTTGCATTGGGCATTGCCGCAGGCCACTATATTCCCGGTATTGTGCCCGTCAACGCCGTACTTGGCGGCGTATTCAGTTATATCCTGCTGAATCCACTTTTTAATCGCAGCCTTGCTAAATCACCAGAGGTCAGCCATGCAGAATAATAACATCACCCTTTGTCAGGCACGTTTACAGGGACGCGAAGGATTGTGGCAGCTCACGATTGAAAACGGGCGCTTCAGCCGGATTGAGCCACAGGACACCGCCACGTTGCCGCAGGGAGAAGTACTTGATGCCGAAGGCGGCTTAGCCATTCCACCGTTCGTTGAGCCACATATCCATCTGGACACCACGCAAACCGCAGGCGAGCCGAGCTGGAACCAGTCTGGTACGTTATTTGAAGGCATTGAACGCTGGGCCGAACGTAAGGCAATGCTCACGCACGAAGACGTCAAAGCGCGCGCCATGCAGACCCTGAAGTGGCAGATGGCCAACGGCATCCAGCATGTCCGCACGCACGTTGACGTTTCCGATCCGACGCTGACGGCGCTGAAAGCCATGCTGGAGGTGAAGCAAGAAGTCGCACCGTGGATAGAGCTGCAAATTGTCGCCTTCCCGCAAGAGGGCATTCTTTCTTACCCCAACGGTGAGGCGCTATTAGAGGAAGCCGTGCGTTTGGGTGCCGACGTCATTGGCGCGATCCCCCACTTTGAATTTACGCGTGAATATGGCGTTGAGTCGCTGCACAAAATTTTCGCTCTGGCGCAGAAATATGACCGACTTATCGATGTGCACTGCGACGAAATTGACGATGAGCAGTCACGCTTTGTTGAAACCGTTGCGGCACTGGCCCATCGCGACAATATGGGCGACCGCGTGACCGCCAGCCATACCACGGCAATGCATTCCTATAACGGTGCCTATGCTTCCCGACTCTTTCGCCTGTTGAAAATGTCCGGCATCAACTTTGTCGCGAATCCACTGGTAAATATTCACCTGCAAGGGCGCTTTGATACGTATCCTAAACGTCGCGGTGTAACGCGCGTCAAAGAGATGCTGGAAGCGGAGATCAACGTCTGCTTCGGCCATGATGACGTCTTCGATCCGTGGTATCCGCTGGGCACCGCGAATATGCTGCAGGTACTGCATATGGGATTACACGTGTGTCAGCTGATGGGATACGGACAGATCAACGATGGTCTGAACCTGGTCACTACCCACAGTGCGAAAACCCTGCACCTGCAGGATTACGGTCTGAACGTGGGGAACTCCGGAAATCTGGTGATTTTAGCGGCAGAAAATGGGTTTGACGCGGTTCGTCGCCAGACGCCTGCACGTTATTCCATTCGTCACGGGCGAGTCATTGCTGAAACGGTGCCAAGCCAAACCACGCTGCATCTGACACAGCCGGAAGCGGTAACGTTTAAGCGCTAGGTTGTTCTATCCAGTGTCGGATGGCGCAAGCCTTGCCATCCGACACGGTCTGTCAGGCTTGTAATAAGCTGGCGTGTACCTTAATCACTACCTTTTTGATTTCCCCCGGCTCCCCCACCATACAGCCTGGTTTATGCGGTTCGCCCGGCATAAAAATCGCAAATCTTCCCGGCTTCAGTACGAGCGCCTGCTCATCGGCAATCTCGCTGCACAGCTGATAGTCATCCTCAACATGCATCTCATCGCACTGGCGAGCAGAATCGGTCATCCCGAACAGAATGCGTTCTTCACCGGACAATAGCACCTGAATATCAATGTACTGCTGATGCAGTTCCGCTTTCTTTTGTTCTGGGCTCTGCGTCGCAAACTGCATGACATTCATAAAAATAGTATCGCCCTGCAAGGCGTAGCGCCCTGGGGTCTTCTCCTGAGGATTCGCCGCAATGGCAAGCGTTAATGCCTGCTGCAAGACCGGATGTAATCCGGCAGAAGGCAGTGAACGCAACTCATCTGACATCATAATCAATCTCCCTGGGCCAACAGCGCGGCCCCCAGTAAACCAGCGTCATGACGGTAATGCGCTGCCAGTAATTCCACGTGATAGACCAAAGGCTCTTGTGCCAGATAATGTTCAACCAGCGCCAGATATCCTTCAGCCAGCCCAACGCTGCCACCAACCACCACAATCTGGCAATCGGTCGTAGCCTTCACATCGGCGACAAGCCTTGCCAAAGTACGCGCTGAACGATGGATCAAGTGTCTTGCCTGCTCATCTCCTTGCCCGGCGCGGCTAAAAATGGTTTTGGCATCGCATCCAGCAAGCGTACCTTCGGCTGCAGCCGCGATCCCTCGACCGGAAGCGATCGCCTCGACACAGCCCACGCGCCCGCAGCCGCATACTGGCCCATGCGGGTCAGCCAGCGTATGTCCGAGATGTCCTGCCAAACCGTTGATTCCGGTCAGCAGTTTTCCCTCGCTCACCACCCCGCCGCCCACGCCGGTGGAGACGGTAATAAACACCATATCGCCGTACTCGCCTCCAAGCGCATGATGTTCAGCCCAGGCCGCCGCTTGCGCATCATTAACCGCCATGGTCGGCAAACCGGTCAGCTCTTTTAAGGTTTGTACCAGCGGGAAGTGCATAAGCCCGCCAAGATTGAGCGGGTTTATCGCCAGTAGTGTGCCCTCGCGGATAATACCGGTGGAGGCAATCGCGACGTGGACAGCCTGCCCCTGTAGCGGCGCAACGAGTGCTTGCAGTGCAGCGCGCAGCGCCTCCGGCGTTTTGCTGGCGGGCGTCGGCAATTCACGCCGCTCGCGAATTTGCAGATTACTGTCTACCAGCGCGGCTGCCAGTTTGGTACCGCCGATATCAATCGCCAACGTAGTCATGACACCGCCTTCTGCATCACGGTGATACGCTTTTTATCCCGTTGCTCAAATAACGACATACTTCTTCCTTTACGTTAATTGCCCGGTTCAACACCGGGCAATCGGATTAACTTTTGGATTTCATCATGGTGCTTTTGTCACCGCCGAACGGCACAGCCCCGCTAAACGGTCGACCATCAATGGCATCATGCGTACGTATCGCTTCAGGACGTAGCCAGCGCTGTACGCGGGACGGCATATCGAGACCAATCAGCAGGATAACCACAAATGTCAGGCCGAAAGAGAGCGATCCCAGCGCAGTGCCCAGATCCAGACGCTGCGCAATCAGCGCCCCGATGATCGGCGCCAAAGCCCCGCCCAGCGCACCCACGTTGTAGGTGAAGCCCAGACCAGCCGCACGCTGGTCGGTATCGAAATAGCCGCCAATCAGTTTTGGTAAGATCCCGGAGATCCCTTGACCAAGCATTTGCTGGAAAAACAGCAGCAAACCCAGCACCCAGACGTTTGAGCCGCCAATCGCAAATACCGGAATAATCAGCAACTGTGAAGCCAGCAGACTGCAAACGTAGGCCTTGCGCGTGCCCAGCCAGTCACCAAGAAAACCACCGACGCAACAACCGACCGCCGCGCCAAATCCGCTAAAGAACAGGACATTGGCAACCGTGTGCGGATCATAAGCCAGTTCGGTTTTCAGATAGGTTGGCAACAACGCCTGAATAGGCCATGAATAGAGGAAGGCGAACAGCACGACCACCATTAGCATGACGCCTGTCGGCCAGCGCTTCCCGCTGCTTTGCACCATAAAGCTAATGAAAATAAAAGCACATATCAGGCCAAGGACCGCTACGATAGCTGCATTTTGCAGGTTGCCTGCAAAGCAAAACCACAGCGCGGTCGCGGCGGTGAGGGTCATCAGAATATTGATAACCCGATGTTCGCCCCGGTAGAGTATGTCCACCATCGTGCGCACCGGCGCTTTGCCTTCGTGTTTCTCTTTCCAGTCTTCCGCTTCCGGGATATTTTTACGCAGCCAGAGGGCGAAGATAATTGGCAGAATGCCGATGAAGAACAGCGCGCGCCATCCCCAGACCGGAACCACCAGGCTGTAGACCTGCGCGGCGATCACCGCGCCAACGGAGAAACCGGAAATCAGGAAGCCACTGGCTTTATTTCGCAGATGCTTAGGCCAGCTTTCAATAACATAAGTCGCGCTGGAACCGTACTCGCCGGCCATTCCCATACCGATAACCAGGCGGGCGATAAACATAGTGGTGTAGCCCGGTGCGAAGCCACAGGCCAGCGTCCCCACTGAGAACAGAATGATGCTGGTGACCATCGCCAGGCGACGTCCGTAACGGTCACCCATCGCCCCCAGCATTAATCCGCCAAACCAGCGGGAGATAAAGGCGGCGGAGATCAGACTGGCCGCCTGCACCGTCGTCAGTCCGAATTCGCCTTGTACTTCTGTCAGTACAAGGGCGATTAATACAAAATCAAAACCATCAAGCAAATATCCCAGCCAGGCGGCGGAAAATGCCCGCCATTGTGCCCGATTGAGATGGCGATACCACGGGATGCTCTGGGTAGAAGTACTCATTTTACTCTCCCGACGATCTTTGTTGTTGAGCCGGATGGCGGCTTTGCCTTATCCGGCCACGGTCGAAATATCCAGGCCGGGCAAGCGAAGCGCCCCGGCGACCCGCGATTACGCCTTTTCCGCCAACAGTTGGTTTGCCAGCGCTTTCAGTTCCGGCAAATATTGTTCATCTACCGGGGCAAATGGTTTACGGCACAGCGGAACAGAAACCACGTCCATATAGTGCAGTACCGTTTTCAGGCCGCGGAACACGCCAACTTTAATGAGCAGATCGATAACCTTATTGCACTCGGTTTGCAGCTTTTGTGCCGTCCGGATGTCGCCTTCTTTGAGCGCTTTCACAATTCCCTGGTAACGCCATCCCATGATGTTGTAGGTACTACCGATACCTCCATCTGCACCCGCCAACAGACCAGAAGCGAAGATCTCATCATAGCCGTTGTAAAGCACCAGATCGGGGTGAGCGCGGCGGATCTGTTCCATCTGATAGAGATCGCCTGAGGTTTGCTTCAGCGCACCAACGCCCGGCAACGTCACCAGCGTGTTGATCTGATCCAGCGTCAGTTTTACGCCGCTCAGTGCCGGGATGTTATAGACCACCATCGGTAAGCCATCGGCGGAATCAATAATTGCGCGGTAGTGATCGCAGTGCTCTTCAAAGCTGAACGGATAGTAAAATGGCGTGACAGCCGAAACCGCATCAAACCCGTAGCGATGCGCAGCGCTCGCCAGCTGCTGGCTCTCTTCGGTACTCACTGTGCCGACGTGGGCGATCAGCGTCACCTTGCCTTTTGCTTCTTCGGCAACAATTTCCAGTACCTGCTCTCTTTCAGCGCGGTTTTGGACAAAGGCCTCACCCGTTGAGCCACCGACATACAGCCCATCTATTCCCTGCCCAATATTGAAACGCACCAGACGGCGCAAGCTCTCGATGTCCAGTTTCTGTTGGTTATCGAATGGAGTTAACAACGCTGGCATTACGCCTTTTAAATTTCTTGCCATAACGACCTCTGAGGATGATTAGTGTTATCTGACTACATACCTTTATACCTGTTATACCAGATCAAATAAGCAGCAATACAATACAGAACGCTTATATTGCGATCTACCTCACTAAACACTTCATCCTTCGAGCCGCCTCTGCGTTGGCTGCGTTCGATCACCCCTGTCACATAGTTATCTATGCTCCAGGGTGCTCGCTCTCTTGCCGCATTGATGCAACTTGAATGATTTTGTGTTTAAACGATCGTCGGGATCGCGATCACTTACGCAATTTTTTGTTTTTACTGAGGGCGTGCCAGGTGGCAGAAACGCTGTTGAGATGTTCTTGTAATGCGCGGTCGGCTTCATCAGGATCATGCTGACGAATAGCCTCAACAATAGAAATATGTTGTTGATAACTCACACTATTATGCTCGTACAATTCCCGATCAGGGACGGTCGGACGTGCAGCAATCAGCCAATCCAGCAGCGCGACGTGGATCGCCATAAAGATGGGATTGCCCGGGATCTCCGCCAGTACGCGGTGAAAATCAACGTCCGAGCGAATGAACAACGCATTGTCATCGAGCGACTGACTGTTGATCTCCAGCGCCTTCGCCAGTTTGTCGATTTGCTCGTCCGTCGCATGTTCGGCGGCATATCGTACCAGGCTGGATTCAAAGAACAATCGCAGCTGTTCGAAGTGGGCAATGCCGCCGGGATGCGCGAGGAAATCTTTCGCCATACCAGAGAGCTCGCTGATAATAGTATCAGCAGAAGGACGCGAAACGCGGGCGCGCTCACCGTTGTTGATTTGTACCAGACCTTTGCGCTTTAACGCCGCCAGCGCTTCTCGTACAGAAGGACGGCCCACGTTAAAGAAGGTCATCAGCTCTCGCTCAGACGGCAACTGTTCGCCCTCGCCAAATTCCCGACGACGAATCATCTGCTCCAGTTCTTCTTCAACCATTTCAGACAGTTTTTTACGCGCCAGCGGGCGATTGCGTAAGCTACGGCCAATGGCGGATGGAGAGTCTTCAGCTTGCGAATCAAATGCGTTCATAGGGCCCATTCAGCTAAGTCGTGGTAACAAACAACAGCGGGTTTATCCTATCACAGGATCGAAAGCAGGGTGAAATGATGGTCATTCGGGCTGAACAGCTTATTGGTCATATCTGCAATAAATATATTTTATTCAGTTTAATCATTCTGCATATATTTAATTTAACGGCACTCTATTCACTTTTTGAAATTTATGAATATGAACATGACAAATTATCATAACCATCTATTTTATAACGATAAATAATTTAAAGATCGAATTAAAAACAAGATATCCACTCCATAAAAAACGCTCAAAAAAATATAACATCCGTTTACATAACAGCGTTATTACCGGATTTATCTTCTTCTCTGGCATGGAGTGAAACAATGTTCGGCATCATTATTTCTGTTATCGTTTTATTAACGATGGGTTACCTGATCCTCAAAAACTACAAACCGCAGGTCGTACTGGCGGCCGCGGGGATATTCCTGATGATCTGCGGTGTCTGGCTGGGCTACGGCGCGCTGGTCGCTGACGACAAGAGCAGCGGCTATCTGCTGATCGATATTTACAACGAAATTCTGCGTATGCTCTCCAATCGGGCGGCCGGACTGGGGTTATCCATCATGGCAGTGGGCGGTTATGCCCGTTATATGGACAGGATGGGAGCCAGCAGAGCGATGGTTAGCCTGTTAAGCCGTCCGCTTAAGCTAATCCGCTCACCCTATGTGGTTCTTGCCGCCACTTATGTGATTGGTCAGATCATGGCGCAGTTCATTACCAGTGCATCCGGGTTAGGTATGCTGCTGATGGTGACGCTGTTCCCAACGCTGGTCAGCCTTGGCGTGAGCCGTTTGTCTGCGGTGGCCGTCATTGCTACCTCAATGTCCATTGAATGGGGCATTCTGGAAACCAACTCGATTTTTGCCGCGCAGGTCGCAGGTATGAAAATCGCCACCTACTTCTTTCATTATCAGTTACCCGTCGCATCGTGCGTCATCATCGCCGTCGCCATTGCGCATTTTTTCGTTCAGCGGCAATTTGATAAAAAAACAGTACCGGACTACAACGGATTCACTGAACAAAAAGCACTGGAAAACGTACCTCCACTCTATTACGCCATTTTACCCGTCATGCCGCTGATCCTGATGCTGGGCTCGCTTGCCCTGGCACAGATGGGGCTAATGAAAGCAGAGCTGAATCTGGTGGTGGTAATGCTGATGAGCATGACGCTCACGATGTTTGTTCAATTCCTGCATAAACATGATCTGCGCGAAACGATGGATGATGTGCAGGCTTTTTTTGACGGTATGGGGACGCAGTTCGCCAACGTTGTCACGCTGGTGGTTGCCGGGGAGATCTTTGCGAAAGGGTTAACGACAATCGGCACTGTCGACGCCGTGATAAAAGGTGCAGAGCATTCCGGCCTTGGCGGCATCGGCGTGATGATCATCATGGCCGTGGTCATCGCCGCCTGCGCGATCGTCATGGGATCAGGCAACGCGCCATTCATGTCTTTTGCCAGCCTGATTCCGGATATTGCCGCCGGGCTGCATATTCCTGCGGTAGTGATGATTATGCCGATGCATTTTGCTACTACGCTCGCCAGAGCGGTGTCACCCATTACCGCGGTCATTGTGGTGACGTCGGGTATTGCCGGCGTGTCGCCCTTTGAGGTGGTAAAACGTACAGCCATCCCAATGGCGGTGGGATTTGTGGTGAATATGATAGTCACCATCGCGCTGTTTTACTGATCCCGAAACCAGAAAACAGAACAGGCCCCAAAGGGCCTGTTTTTTTATTTCACTATTTATTTCACTACGCGCAGCGCTGGACGCCCACCGCGAGGTAGCGGCGGTGTGTCATCTGGTTCGTTGTCGTCGCCATTGTCAGGCTTATCGCCATCAATGACCGACATGACCGTTTCACTCTCAAAACCAGACGCGTCGTTGTCGTCATCATTTAAGCTGGCGACATCTTCGTCGTAGGCGGCTTCCGGCTCGAACATCGTACCGGCGCCATTTTCACGAGCATAAATTGCCAGGACGGCAGCCAGCGGCACTGAAACCTGACGCGGCACACCACCAAAGCGCGCGTTAAAGCGCACTTCGTCGTTAGCCAACTCCAGATTGCCCACCGCACGCGGTGCAATGTTCAGAACAATTTGCCCGTCACGTGCATATTCCATCGGAACCTGCACGTCCTGGAGCGTCACATCCACCACCAGATGCGGCGTGAGCTGGTTGTCTAACAACCACTCATAGAATGCGCGCAGCAGATACGGACGGCGTGGTGTTAGCTGTGGCAAATCCATACAGGTTAACCCCGGCCCAGACGCATTTCACGTTCAGGCTCAGTCAGAGAAGCCAGGAAAGAGTCACGTTCAAAGACGCGAGTCATGTACCCTTTCAGTTCTTTCGAACCTGCACCGTTGAATTCAATACCCAGCTGCGGTAAACGCCACAGCAGCGGCGCCAGATAGCAATCTACCAGGCTGAACTCATCGCTCAGGAAGTAAGGTTTCTGGCCAAATACCGGCGCAATTGCCAGCAGTTCTTCGCGCAGACGCTTACGCGCGACTTCGGCTTCAGAAGCAGACCCGTTCACGATGACGTTCATCAGCGTGTACCAGTCTTTTTCAATACGCTGCATGTACAGGCGGCTTTCACCACGCGCAACCGGGTAAACCGGCATCAGCGGTGGATGCGGGAAACGCTCATCCAGATATTCCATAATGATGCGAGATTCCCACAGGGTCAGCTCACGATCCACCAGTGTCGGTACGCTCTGATTCGGGTTGAGGTCGATCAGATCCTGAGGTGGATTGTCCTTCTCCACGTGCTCAATCTCGAAACTAACACCTTTTTCAGCCAGCACAATGCGGACCTGATGGCTATAGATGTCAGTAGGACCAGAAAACAGCGTCATTACCGAACGTTTGTTGGCAGCGACAGCCATGAAAACCTCCAGGTATATTCAGAATTTTTACTGCTACCAGCCACTCAGTGGCCAGCCAGAAGTGATGTCACCCAGGCTCGGAAAGTCATTGCTGTTCAAAATACAAACAAAAAATGAGCGATACCGGACATTTGGGCAGAAAATTGGATGATAGTTTACCAGATTTTGTGACCGTTGTGGTGAGTCGATTCTTGAAATGGGGAAAAAGAGGTGGCAATTAGCGGATTGCCGTGGTTCTACGGCAAGAAATAACGATAAAAAAACCCGCCGAAGCGGGTTTTTTCGCAAATTGTCGTCTGCCGAAGCAGAATACAATTAACGTTTGGAGAACTGAGGACGACGACGTGCTTTACGCAGACCGACTTTCTTACGTTCAACCTGACGAGCATCACGGGTAACGAAGCCAGCTTTACGCAGTTCGCCACGCAGGGACTCGTCGTACTCCATCAGAGCGCGGGTGATACCGTGACGGATCGCACCAGCCTGACCAGAGATACCACCACCTTTAACAGTGATGTACAGATCCAGTTTCTCAACCATGTCGACCAGTTCCAGCGGCTGACGAACTACCATGCGGGCAGTTTCACGACCGAAGTACTGTTCCAGAGAACGTTGGTTGATTACGATTTTACCACTGCCCGGTTTGATGAAAACGCGAGCTGCGGAACTTTTGCGGCGACCAGTGCCGTAGTATTGATTTTCAGCCATTGCCTATAATCCCGATTAGATGTCAAGAACTTGCGGTTGCTGTGCCGCGTGGTTGTGCTCGTTGCCAGCGTAAACTTTCAGTTTACGGAACATAGCACGACCCAGCGGGCCTTTTGGCAGCATGCCTTTAACCGCGATTTCAAGCACACGCTCAGGACGGCGAGCAATCATCTCTTCAAAGGTCGCTTGTTTGATACCACCGATGTGGCCGGTGTGGTGATAGTACACTTTGTCAGTACGCTTGTTGCCGGTTACAGCAACTTTGTCAGCGTTCAGAACGATGATGTAATCACCGGTATCTACGTGCGGAGTGTATTCCGCTTTGTGCTTACCGCGCAGGCGCAGAGCCAGTTCGGAAGCCAGACGGCCCAGAGTTTTACCGGTCGCGTCAACAACATACCAGTCGCGTTTTACGGTTTCTGGTTTAGCTGTAAAAGTTTTCATTAAAAGCTTACCCAAATAAATAAGTTACACGTTGGTGAACACCCAAACGTTTTGTCAGTTGAGGTTCACACGACATTGTCCAGCAAACCTACCCCTTCGAATAGCCTATGCCGGCGCATAGAAAGTTTTGGGAAAAAAACTCTCTCGTAACGTGGGGTCGCAAGATTATAGAGAAGTCAGGGTCAAAGATCGACCCCTTTATGTGATTTGCGGCAGGTTTAACCGGCTAAATGTTCCCGCTTCAGATACTCTTCGCTTTGCATCTCCTGCAAGCGCGACAAACAGCGCTGAAATTCAAACTTCAGACGCTCGCCCTGATAAATTTCATAGAGTGGCGACGCCGCGCTGACCACCAGCTTGACGTGACGCTCATAGAACTCATCCACCAGCGCGATAAAACGCCGCGCCTCACTCTCCATCAGCGTCGTCATGACCGGTACATCAAACAACAGCACCGTATGAAACAGACGCGACAGCGCAATGTAGTCATGTTGGCTACGCGCATCGACACAGAGCGTAGTGAACGACACCGCCAGCGTTTGGTTTTCGACGGCCAGCGTCTGCATAGGGCGATGATTGATTTCCAGCGTCGGCGCATGCTCGCCTTTCGTTCCCGCCAATGCCAGCCAGAGCTTATCCATCTGCTGGCGGGTTTCCTCATTCAGTGGTGACAACCACAAATGCGCCTGGGTTAAGGTGCGCAGACGATAATCGACGCCAGCATCAACATTCATAATGTCACAATGCTGTTTGATAGCATCAATAGCAGGAAGAAAACGCGTGCGTTGCAAACCGTTGCGATACAGTTCATCTGGCGGAATATTGGAGGTCGCGACCAGCGTAATACCGCGGGCAAATAGTGCCTTCATCAGGCCGCCGAGCAGCATGGCATCGGTGATGTCAGAAACAAAAAATTCGTCAAAGCACAGCACGTCCGTTTCGGCCTTAAAACGGTCGGCAATGATTTCCAGCGGATCGCTCTGCCCCTGCAGGGCGGTAAGCTCCTCATGGACGCGCAACATAAAACGGTGAAAGTGCAAACGCTGTTTACGCCCGCCCGGCAGGCTATGGTAGAACAGATCCATCAGCCAGGTTTTTCCGCGCCCGACGCCGCCCCACATATACAGCCCACGCACCGGCGGGTTAGTCGGCGACTCGCGCTTACCCAGCAATTTGCCAAAACGCGCCATCAGTCCACTCTCCTGTGGCACAGGACGTGCCGGCGTCGAAAGTGCCTGGAAAATGATTTCCAATCGATTCACGGCTTCTTGTTGTACGTTGTCGGGCTGATGACTGCCATCTTTGAGGGCTTGCTGGTAACGCGATGTCGGAGAAAGGCTTTGCATGATGTTATTGTTATTCCTTGAGAATCGATGTGCCGTCGCTCACGGTTGACGAAAAAAAGGCCGTTCTACATTACGTGATATAAACACGGGATTCCACTTCTACGGAATTAGCGGTTATAGTGGCATAATCAGGCGCAGGCATGGAGCCTAAAGCCAACACCCTACGGAAACACAAGACAACGGGAGATGTTCATGACCTGGGAATATGCGCTAATTGGGTTAGTCGTCGGTATCATTATTGGTGCTGTAGCCATGCGTTTTGGTAATCGTAAATTACGCCAACAGCAGGCATTGCAGTACGAACTGGAAAAAAATAAAGCTGAGCTGGAAGAGTACCGCGAAGAGCTGGTGAGCCACTTTGCCCGCAGCGCTGAATTGCTGGATAACATGGCGGACGATTATCGTCAGATCTACCAGCATATGGCGAAAAGCTCCAGCAACCTGCTGCCGGGTATGTCACCGGAAAACAACCCGTTCCGTAATCGTCTGGCAGAGTCCGAAGCTGGCAACGATCAGGCGCCGGTTCAAATGCCGCGTGACTATTCTGAAGGGGCTTCTGGCCTGCTGCGTAGCGGCGTAAAGCGCGACTAACCGCACATCGTTAAGAAATTTATTGGGCGCAGCAATTGCGCCCTCCGCTTCTCTTCCCGTCCCAGCTATTATTTAGTCGTTAGCCTCATTGTGACCAAACCGAAAATTCAATAACATCAAACTGTTTTGAATCATCTTCCGTTTACTCAAGGTACGAGAGCAGGATCCATGAAAAAACAAACCCAGCTGTTGAGTGCATTAGCGTTAAGTGTCGGGTTAACTCTCTCGGCGCCATTCCCGGCCGTTGCGTCGATTCCCGGCCAGGTTCCCGGTCAGGCTGCGCTCCCCAGTCTCGCCCCGATGCTGGAAAAAGTGTTACCTGCCGTGGTGAGCGTAAGGGTCGAAGGCACCGCCACTCAGGGGCAGAAAGTCCCGGAAGAGTTCAAAAAGTTTTTTGGTGATGAACTTCCCGACCAACCTTCCCAACCTTTTGAAGGGCTGGGTTCCGGGGTTATTATTGATGCCGCCAAAGGCTACGTCCTGACCAATAACCACGTTATTAATCAGGCGCAAAAAATCAGCGTTCAGCTTAATGATGGTCGTGAGTTCGACGCAAAGCTTATTGGCAGCGACGATCAGAGCGATATCGCTCTGCTACAAATTCAGCATCCCAGCAACCTGACGCAAATAGCCATTGCCGATTCCGACAAACTCCGCGTGGGTGATTTCGCGGTAGCCGTGGGTAACCCGTTTGGTTTGGGGCAAACTGCCACCTCAGGCATTGTATCGGCTTTGGGTCGTAGCGGGTTGAACCTCGAAGGTCTGGAAAACTTTATTCAGACGGACGCTTCCATCAACCGGGGTAACTCCGGCGGTGCATTGCTTAACCTCAACGGTGAGCTGATTGGCATTAACACCGCGATTCTGGCTCCCGGTGGCGGTAGCATCGGTATTGGCTTTGCAATTCCGAGCAACATGGCGCGTACGCTGGCGCAGCAGTTGATGCAGTTTGGTGAAATCAAACGTGGCCTGCTGGGGATTAAAGGCACCGAAATGACCGCCGATATCGCCAAAGCGTTCAAACTGGACGTGCAGCGCGGCGCGTTTGTCAGCGAGGTTCTGCCTAACTCCGGTTCCGCAAAAGCGGGAGTGAAGTCTGGCGACGTCATTACCAGCCTCAACGGCAAACCGCTCAACAGCTTCGCCGAACTGCGTTCACGCATTGCGACAACCGAACCTGGCACCAAGGTCAAACTGGGTCTGCTGCGTAATGGTAAACCGCTGGAGGTTGAGGTCACCCTGGACACCAGTACATCATCGTCCGCCAGCGCGGAGATGATTGCGCCTGCGTTGCAAGGTGCTACGCTCAGCGACGGACAGTTAAAAGACGGCACCAAAGGCATTAAAATTGATAACGTCGAAAAAAGCAGCCCAGCCGCGCAGGCCGGCCTGCATAAAGATGACGTTATCATTGGCGTTAACCGCGATCGCGTAAACTCAATCGCTGAAATGCGCAAAGTGCTGGAAGCGAAACCGTCGATTATTGCTCTGCAGGTGGTTCGCGGTAACGAAAGTATTTACCTGCTCCTGCGTTAACGCCTGTAACCGGACATCAGCCCCCCGTGTGATGTCCGGTAAACTCGTGATATGCTGCTGCCGTTCCCTTTATTAATGACGCCGCCATCATGTTTGTGAAGCTTTTACGTTCGGTCGCGATTGGTTTAATCGTCGGCGCTATTCTGCTGGCCGCGATGCCCTCGTTGCGCAAAATTAATACGCTTACCGCACCGCAGTTCGACAGTGCAGATGAAACACCCGCCAGTTATAACCCGGCTGTTCGCCGCGCAGCGCCTGCCGTCGTTAACGTTTATAACCGCAGTATGAACAGCACAGCGCATAACCAGCTTGAGATCCGCACGCTCGGCTCAGGCGTTATCATGGATCAGCGCGGCTATATCATTACCAACAAGCACGTCATTAATGATGCTGACCAAATCATCGTCGCATTGCAGGATGGCCGTGTATTTGAAGCGCTACTTGTGGGTTCTGATACGTTAACCGACCTTGCGGTGCTGAAAATCAACGCGACTGGCGGACTGCCGACAATTCCGATTAATAACAAACGCGTACCGCACATCGGCGATGTGGTTCTCGCCATTGGTAACCCTTACAACCTCGGGCAAACCATCACTCAGGGGATTATCAGCGCCACCGGTCGTATTGGCCTGAACCCGACGGGGCGGCAAAACTTCCTGCAAACCGATGCCTCCATCAACCACGGCAACTCCGGTGGTGCGCTGGTTAACTCGTTGGGTGAGTTGATGGGTATTAACACCCTGTCATTTGATAAAAGCAACGATGGCGAAACCCCGGAAGGGATCGGTTTTGCTATTCCTTTTCAACTGGCAACCAAAATCATGGATAAGCTGATTCGTGACGGACGCGTGATTCGCGGCTACATCGGCATCAGCGGTCGCGAAATAGCGCCACTGCACGCCCAGGGCGGCGGCATGGATCAAATTCAGGGAATTGTGGTTAACGAAGTGTCCCCGGATGGTCCGGCAGCGCGGGCTGGCATACAGGTTAACGATCTGATTATTTCGGTCAATAATAAGCCAGCGGTGTCAGCGCTGGAAACAATGGATCAGGTGGCAGAGATTCGCCCAGGCTCGGTTATCTCCGTGGTCGTGATGCGCGATGATAAGCAGTTGACGCTGCAGGTCACGATTCAGGAATATCCGGCAACCAACTAACGCGGATATAAAAAAACCGGAGCCAGTGCTCCGGTTTTTTACTTTCTGGTAGTTCGTTATTTAACGAACTCTTCGCCCAGAGTGATATCTTTCTTCAGCGTATCCAGCATACCTTCCAGCGCAGCTTGCTCAAACGCGCTCAGCTTGCCGATAGACTGACGTTCTTCTACGCCGTTTTTGCCCAGCAGCAGCGGCTGAGAGAAGAAGCGAGCATACTGGCCGTCGCCTTCAACGTAAGCACATTCAACCACACCTTTTTCGCCGCTCAGTGCGCGAACCAGTGACAGGCCAAAACGTGCTGCAGCCTGACCCATAGACAGGGTTGCAGATCCGCCACCAGCTTTAGCTTCCACAACTTCAGTACCCGCATTCTGGATACGTTTGGTCAGGTCAGCCGCTTCTTGCTCGGTGAAGCTTACGCCAGGAATTTGTGACAGCAGCGGCAGAATGGTCACGCCAGAGTGGCCGCCAATAACCGGGACTTCAACGTCGCCTGGCTGCTTGCCTTTCAGTTCCGCCACAAAGGTGTTGGAGCGGATAATGTCCAGCGTGGTCACGCCAAACAGTTTGTTCTTATCGTATACGCCTGCTTTTTTCAGTACTTCTGCAGCGATAGCAACCGTCGTGTTAACCGGGTTGGTGATGATACCGATACACGCTTTCGGACAGGTTTTAGCAACCTGCTGCACCAGGTTCTTCACAATACCGGCGTTAACGTTGAACAGGTCGGAACGATCCATACCCGGTTTACGTGCGACGCCAGCGGAGATCAGCACCACATCAGCACCTTCCAGTGCAGGGGTAGCGTCTTCGCCGCTAAAGCCTTTGATTTTCACAGCAGTAGGGATATGGCTCAAATCAACGGCCACACCAGGCGTTACTGGAGCGATGTCGTACAGGGAGAGTTCTGAACCTGAAGGCAGTTGGGTTTTTAACAGTAATGCTAGCGCCTGACCGATACCACCAGCAGCGCCGAGGACTGCAACTTTCATCCTAAACTCCTTATTATATTGATAAGCAAAGTGTCTATTGCTCCGCGGCGGCGACCTTAATTCACAAATCCAACGAATACAACAACCACGCGTCAAGAATGCGTAGTCACGCAAATTTGGCTTTTATGCATTTAACTTACGTAAAATAAAACCTAAGTTACGTAATTCAAAACCACCCGCACAGTAGAGCAACTTTCCAACAGGTGCTGACAATATACCCTACCCACCTCTCAAAACAACATCAATTTGATAACATTTAATTTACTTTTAACCTTATTTGCGAGCCGTGACACAGGCATGTTTCTTGATAACGAAATTTGATAAAATTCCGCTCTTTCATAACATTATTTCAGCCTTGAACAAGGCAGACCGTTTGCATAAAAATTCATCTGTATGCACAATAATGTTGTTTCTACTGCCATATTACGGGTGACTTATGCGAAGCTCGGCAAAACAAGAAGAATTAGTCAAGGCGTTTAAAGCGCTGCTTAAAGAAGAAAAGTTCAGCTCTCAGGGCGAAATTGTCCTGGCGTTGCAGGATCAGGGCTTTGATAATATCAATCAGTCCAAGGTTTCTCGCATGCTGACCAAGTTCGGCGCCGTGCGTACACGCAATGCGAAAATGGAAATGGTTTACTGCCTGCCAGCAGAGTTAGGGGTACCGACAACCTCCAGCCCGCTAAAAAATCTGGTACTGGATATAGACTACAACGATGCGGTCGTGGTTATTCATACCAGCCCCGGCGCTGCTCAGTTGATTGCACGTCTGCTGGACTCATTGGGGAAAGCGGAAGGTATTCTGGGTACGATTGCCGGTGACGATACTATCTTCACCACCCCAGCGAAGGGATTTACAGTAAAAGATTTGTACGAAGCCATTCTGGAACTGTTCGAACAAGAACTATAGTGCCTCCTCCCCGTCGCCTCGCGACGGGGGAAAAAACTCTGTTTTCTCCCTCTTCCCTCTATTTCCCACTACAACTCGTTTAACAAATGGTGCGTTTAACCATCAAAAACCATTCACGTAGTGAATACGAATACTTTAAAACGCACATTTTGCAAAAATTCATATAATTATGATTTGATTGAATTTATTTATTTAAAGATGTCAAAAACACTCTTTTTAATTCCATTTGGTTATAAAAAAACCATTTCTTAACACCAAATACCAGCAGAAACAATTAGCGTGGTATTAATTTATCAGGTTATTAGTGTATACTTGATTTTGTGATGAGGGTCACGAAACGCAGACCCCTATAAAAGAATTCGACGAGGTAAAAATCATGAAAATCAAAACGACTATTGCAACCTTAAGCCTTCTTTCTGTTCTCTCTTTCGGTGCAAGCGCCGCGGTTACTCAGGTGAACTCACAAGAAGCACAGAACCTGCAATCCATGGGTAGCATCTCCGTATCTCAGATCGGTAGCTCACCAATGGATATGCGTCAGGCCATCGCTGCTAAAGCTGAAAAAGCGGGTGCCAGCAGCTATCGCGTTACCGAGCTCCGTGAAGGCGCTCACTGGCATGCTACTGCAGAACTCTACAAATAAACCCTCGTCGTCTCAGTCCGACGACTTGCCCCCGCCTGCCGGGGGCTTTTTTATGCCTTATATTGAATGCCGAACATTAAAGCGCAACTGCCCTTCCAGCTCTTCTTCCGCTTCATCGAACAGTAAAATCAGCGCACCATATCGTCTGCGTAGCTTGTCCGGCAAATGAACAAATTCAATCTCCAGCGGCAACGGTAAGACTTCCCCGATAACCACCTCCCACAAAGAATCTAAATCAACCACCTTTTCCCTGGCGAGACCGAACGTGCGCGTAAACTCGCGATAGAAATCACCCTGGTCTTCTATCTCGTCAAAATCAAATGTATAGATGTTCATCTATAGCCACCATCCCGACGCCAGTCACTGTCACTCTACGAACCAATAATATGCAGAGACTTCCTGCATTTTCAGGTAAGTATAGCCATAAAAAAACCGACGTTTTTATCGTCGGTTTCTCACATTCAATTGCTGGTCAGCGCATGTTGATACTTATGTAGCATCCCACTGAGTCGTTTTACCGGCTCGGTAACCTGCGGTGGTGCTTGCCAGATGATTAATTTCTCCTGGTAGATCTCAAGCTCTTCCAGCAACTGACTAAAGTAACGTCGCAGCTTGTCGTCGTTTCCTGCAGAAATCACGTGATCGGCAGTGCGGCGAAGCTGGCGATGGAATGCGGAGAGATCCTCGTTTACCGGTACCGGCGCATCGCGCAGGCGCTGATGCGCGATGATCATGGTCAGCGCCAGGCGAAACTTCGCCAGGTCGCCGGGAAATTTGTTCATTAGCAAAAACAGCTGCTGATAAAGCGCCGGAAGATGGTTTTCTTTTCGACGAACCACGTTGGTGGTCATCGCAGAAACCGCCGCCGAGACAAACTGGTTGAGCAACACGCGGCCCGTTCTGTCACGAGAGTTATCACGCACCAACATAATGACGATAAATGCCAGTACACAACCAACAATCTGCCCCAGCGCACTGTCAAGAAACTGGCTAAAGTGGAACGTCATCGGGTTATCCAGCACGATGATATTAATCGTGCTGGCCAGCGCCCCCATCGATCCCAATCGTCTTTTCTGTACCTCGATCCCCAGAAAGAAACCCAGCACCGCCAGGCTCAGACACAGCAACAACATACTTTGCTGGGTATTAGGGATAATCACCAGGAAATAGAGTGCCCCGAGCGGTAACGCCGCCAATGTACCGTATATAAAGTCTATCGCCACCATACGCGGGTTAGGCAAACGCATTGCCAGCGAGGTAACAACCGCAATCATCACCATTGCACCACTGCCGGATGTCCAACCGGTCCACAGCCAGAATAAGGTTCCCAGCACACATGAAAGTGTGGTGCGCCAGAAATTAACCATCGCATGGTGACGCTCGGCAGATTCCACTTTCACCACCGGTTCACCTTGCAGGATCTCTTCTTCGATAGCGCTAATTTTGGTGTTGCTGACAACTCCACGTTTAAGTAACAAATAGCGTGTTGCCGCCCCAGCCCAGGTGTAAATTGTGACAGGTGTGTCACGTTCTCCGGTCCAGGCAATCACCCTACGCATCCGCTTCAACTGTTTATGGACATCCTGTACCGTTTCAACCGGCGTATCGAACAACTCACGGAAGGTATCGGTGATCAATTCTGGTCGGGTGTTCTGAATTAGATAGGTTTCGCAGGACTGCGTGATGAGCGTGAGCGACAACGTATTCAATGCCTTGAGTCTGCGGTTAGCCCGCACCCAGCGCGAGGACTCCATATTCAGGTTACTACGCATCCCTTCCAGCGCCGCCGTTCGCCTGACTAAATCTCCCCAGGCTTTGTCCACTTCCTCACTGTCGCCATGCTTAATGCACAGCTGCATAAGCTGATATTGCGCTACCAGCAGGCTATCCAGTTCGACATCAATTTCCTGTTTCACCGAACGGGGCGAAAAGAGCAGGTCAGCAACAATGGCACAGACAATGCCCATCACAATTTCACTACAGCGTTCGAGCGCAAATTGCGGCGTCAGCAGCGGTTCAGCCTGAATAGTAATGACGATGATCAGAGCCGTATAGCCTGAAAGCCCCCAGGCATAGGAGTTTTCGATCTTCACTAACGATGAGATCCAGGTACAAAAACCGGCCCAGACACAACACACCAGGATCATCAATAGCGGGGCGCGGATCATGCTGATGATAATGATCAGTGCGGCAATACAGCCGATAAATGTCCCGACAATACGCAGCATGCCGCGATAGCGGATAGCACCTGAATAAGGTTCTCCACCAGCGGCAAAGGCCGGACCTGCCGCCACAATGGCCGCGGTCAGCACCGCCCAGCGCGGGGTCTCAAGCTGGAAATGAAAGCCAACGAACAGCGCCAGTACAATCGCGCAGGCCAGTTTTACCGCAAAGCGGATATGCTGATTGGCAATGGAGAAAATACCCATCGCGATTAACCAAATTCGCGCAGGCGGTGCGCCATTTTACGGAAGAAAGATTCCTGACTGGCATCGCGATCCTGCTTGCCGGTAATGACGACGGTCGCCGTCGTCCCGGCAGGCCACAAGGTTCCCTGCTGCTCATCAAGGCGAATTCGCACCGGCACACGCTGCGCCAGACGTACCCATTCAAGATTGGAATCAATGGTCGCCATACCCTTGGCGTCCCGCGTGCTGCTGGCATTCGTTACGCCAGCCGCCACACTATCAACAGTCCCCTTCAGCACATTATTACTGCCAAGCGGGGTGATTTCAGCGCGATACCCAGGACGAACGCCTTCCAGTTTGGTTTCTTCCATATACGCCAGCACATAGAAAGAATGCTGTTTGACTAACGCCACCGCCGTGGACCCGCGCGTAATAAATTCGCCGCTATAGACGTTCAGGTTAGTCACCCAGCCATCTGCTGGCGCGCGGATAACGGTACGCTCCAGATCTAATTTCGCCAGGTCGCGGGTCGCTTGTGCCTTCGCAAGCTGGTGTAATACGGTTTGCAGGACGTTGTTTGACTGATCGATCTCTTCACGAGACATGGCCTGCACGCCAAGTCGGTTACGACGACCGGCCTCCTGGCGTTTTTCCTGCGCCAGAACTTGATAATAAGCGACATCAGCTTCAGCCTGTTCAAGGGCTTTCTTATAGCGTGGCTGATCGATGGTGAACAGGATCTGATCCTTTTTCACCAGTTGGTTATCATGGATGTTAACGTTGGTAATAAGGCCCGCAACATCCGGCGCAATGGCGACAACATCGGCGCTGAAACGGGCATCACGCGTCCACGGCGACTCGGTGTAGAACACCCATGCGCGGAAAATGGCGATGAAGGCCAGAATGACCAGTATCACGGTAATGGCCGTGCGGGAGAGTTTTCTTGTTAGTGTTTTCACTTCAACCTCAAACGAACAGGCGCGTTGTTAAGTAGAACAGACAGCAATACAGCGCGGTGTTAAACAGAGCCGGATGCCAGACAAAATCATAGATACCAGTCGGAACCAGCACCCGACGCACCAGCCAGAAAATCGCCAGTGACAAAAGTAATTCGAAAAAAATCGGTGGGAAGGACAAACCAAACACCACGATAACGGGAAACAGACTCATGTTGACCTTGGTAACGTAAGAGAGTGCAGATGATAGTTTTTCTAGCGTATGTCACCGCAGAGAAGGGCGAGGATGAGCCAGGCGAGAGCGACATAGCCGTTATTTGAATAATAATATATTAACGTAACTGTTATGCTGTTATCTATATTATGTGATCTAAATCACTTTTAAGTCAGAGTGAACAATGGAACGATTAAAACGTATGTCGGTGTTCGCCAAAGTTGTCGAACTGGGCTCCTTCACCGCCGCCGCAAGACAGCTACAAATGAGCGTTTCATCAATAAGCCAGACGGTCTCCAAACTGGAAGATGAGTTACAGGTCAAGCTGCTAAACCGCAGTACGCGCAGCATTGGGCTAACTGAAGCCGGTAAAATTTATTATCAGGGCTGCCGCCGGATGCTGCACGAAGCACAGGATGTTCACGAGCAACTTTATGCCTTTAATAACACGCCTATCGGTACCCTGCGCATTGGCTGCTCTTCAACTATGGCACAAAATGTCCTCGCCGGGTTGACCGCCACGATGCTGAAAGAGTATCCGGGATTGACGGTAAATCTGGTAACCGGCATTCCGGCCCCGGATTTAATCGCGGATGGTCTGGACGTAGTTATCCGCGTCGGCGCGTTGCAGGACTCCAGCCTGTTTTCACGCCGTTTGGGAGCTATGCCGATGGTGGTCTGCGCCGCGAAAAGCTATCTCGCGCAGTTTGGCACCCCGGAGAAACCCGCCGATCTCAGCAACCACTCGTGGCTGGAATACAGCGTGCGCCCGGATAATGAATTCGAGCTTATCGCTCCGGAGGGCATCTCCACCCGCCTGATCCCAGAGGGGCGCTTCGTGACTAACGATCCGATGACGCTGGTACGCTGGCTGGCCGCAGGCACGGGCATTGCCTATGTACCGCTGATGTGGGTGATCAATGAGATCAATCGTGGCGAAGTGGAGATCCTGCTTCCCCGCTACCAGTCGGATCCGCGTCCGGTCTACGCGCTGTATACCGAAAAAGACAAATTGCCACTCAAGGTGCAGGTAGTGATTAACTATCTGACAGACTATTTTGTCGATGTGGCGAAGCTATTCCAGGGAATGTACGGTCGGGGAAAAGAGAAGTGATGATATGCCCGATAGCGCTAGCGCTTATCGGGCAAAAATACCCTTTAAATTACAGTTTCTCAGGCAGTACCGCCCACGGTCAGGTTATCCACCTTCAGCGTCGGCTGACCCACGCCCACAGGCAGACTCTGTCCTTCTTTACCGCAAACGCCAACTCCGTTATCCAGTCTCAGGTCGTTACCCACCATCGAAATCTGCTGCATCGCTTCGATACCGGAGCCAATTAACGTTGCGCCTTTCACCGGTTTGGTCACTTTACCGTTCTCAATCAGATACGCTTCGGACGTCGAGAATACAAATTTCCCGGAGGTGATATCCACCTGGCCGCCGCCGAAGTTAGGTGCATAAATACCGTATTCAACGGATTCGATGATTTCCTGCGGCGTGGATTTCCCCGGCAGCATATAGGTGTTAGTCATACGCGGCATCGGCAGGTGCGCGTAAGATTCACGGCGACCGTTACCCGTTGGCGCGACTCCCATCAGGCGCGCATTGAGTTTGTCCTGCATATAGCCTTTCAGAATGCCATTTTCGATCAGCACGTTGTACTGACCCGGCGTACCTTCGTCATCGATAGCCACGGAACCACGACGGTCCGCCATTGTGCCGTCATCCACCACGGTACACAATTCTGACGCCACCAGTTCACCCATGTGACCGCTGAATACTGATGTGCCACGGCGGTTAAAGTCACCTTCCAGACCATGACCGACCGCTTCATGCAGCAGAACGCCAGGCCAGCCAGCGCCGAGCACCACCGGCAACGTACCGGCAGGCGCGGCCACCGCAGAGAGGTTAACCAACGCCATGCGTACGGCCTCTTTCGCCCATGCGTCAGCACGGACTTCGCCATCGAGATCGGCAAGGAAATAGTCATAGCCAAAACGCCCGCCGCCACCGCTGGCGCCGCGTTCACGCTTGCCATCCTCTTCAACCTGTACGCTTACCGACAAACGCACCAACGGACGGACGTCAGCGGCCAGCGTACCGTCGGTCGCCGCCACCAGAATCAGTTCATAAACACCGGTCAGACTGGCGGTCACTTCCTGAACGCGCTTGTCTGCGGCACGCGCCACGTTGTCTACGCGGCGCAGAATATCCAGCTTCTCTTCACGGCTCATGCTCTGCAGGGGATCAACTGAGGTATAAAGCGCCTGGTGCTCCACCGCCCCCAGCGTTTTTACTTTGCCATCACCGTTGTCACGCACGATGGTACGAGCGGCATGAGCACTTTGTTCCAGCGCCAGCAGGCTAATCTGGTCTGCATAGGCAAACCCTGTTTTTTCGCCGCTGATGGCTCGCACGCCAACGCCCTGATCGATATTGTAAGAACCATCTTTAATGATGCGGTCTTCTAAAACCCAGGATTCGTGATAGCTCGACTGAAAATAGAGATCGCCGTAATCAAGGCGGCGTTCGGCCAGTTGGCCCAGGATGGCAAACAGATCCTGATGTTTCAGGCCATTCGCCGCTAGCAATTGTTCACTTACCAGGTTCAGACTCATCGTTTTGCTACTCATTAGTTACTGCGGTAGAAGATCTATGTAGTGAGATTGGGGCAATTACTCGCCCCCGTCAAATCATTGCTGGCTTTCTTTGCGCGGCTGACGCAGAACTTCGTTGATCTGTGGCTTATCGATCGGACCAGTGATGCGATAGCGCAGAATCGACACTTTGCTCCACAGCGGTCCCAATACCTTACTGGCAGCAAACACCGCAGCACCAACAATCGGGTTGACGGCAAACGCAGCGGCAACCCCTACGGTGGCAGAAATCTCTGGCGCGACCACCGCTTCCATATTCAACTCCCGGCGTACCAGGTTCACCGAGCCTTTCATCGCAATATCGGCTTCCAGACCGTCCACCAGCGTATCATCAGTATGCATCACGCCATCTTTGATCCACGCCGTGCTGCGAATCGAGTCGAAATAGAAGCCTTCGCTGAAGGTATCGCTGAAATCAAAGCGCAGTTTACGCAGCAACGCATCAAAACTTAACAGGCGTAACAGTTGTCCCGCATGACCGGTACTGAGTTCTGTAAGCTCACCTTTGCCCAGGCGGGTACGCAAAATACCATTCAGCGAAGCTAAATCTGGATCCCACGGCGGGTTACGCCAGTGCAGATCGTACTCAACGTTGAACGAAGAGTTGCGAATCGGGGTCGATACGCCAAAGAAGTTGGCCGCGGAGTCAATTTTATTGCCACTCAGTTTACCCTTCAGCGACGTCCGCTCCTTGCCCGGCGCATTCACCCACACGCCGTCGGTGGTCAGTCTGGCAAAACCGGTATCCAACAGGCCGTTACTCAAGGTGAGCGTGTCGCCTTTAATCGCGACATCGGCGTCAATGCGACCGTATTTCTGTCCCCACATCCAGCACTCGGCACAGCGTAGTTGAAGATCCGGCCAGCCACGGAAGCTGACGTTGTCGATGGTGGAAAACGGCGAAGCGGGCGTACTATTCGGTGACGGTTTTGCCGCACTTGGGTTGTAATAAAGATACTTAATATTGGCCAGCCACGGCGCGTTATTGCGCATCGCCAGCGTGGCGTTAATTTCGCGGCCCTGCGCCTGCACGGTGGAGCCATTGATTGACGGCTCAGACACAATACTTAAATTATTCCACTGCTGGCCACCCAGGGATAACGCTGGCGTACGTACCGTGATGCGCTGAGGGAAGTTGGCGTTGGTCCCAACGTTATCCGCAGCACCTTTCTGGAACAAAGCCAGCCATTGCGCCCCATCCATAGGGGGAAGATTAAGCTCAATGCCTTGTTGATCGGGTAACGCGGGCACGGTACGGCTTTCCGACGTCCAGATTGCGCGGTCAAGCGTCAGTTTCTGATTCAGCAACCAGCGGCTGTTAAAGTGATTCTTACTGCCCGCGTTGCCGGTCAGATCAAAACTGCGCAGATTGCCGTTGGCCTTAACGTTAACCGGCAACGCCTCACCGGCAGCCTTATTCAGGGGAGAAGGTAAGTGACTACTTACATTCTTCAGGTCGCCTTTTATCTCTATGTCGTAAGTCGGCCCCGCATGATACGGGAGATCGATACCTACCTTGCCATTCCACGCCATGCTGCCACTTAACGCATCGTTGACCTGCGCCGGTAAAATCCCCATACGGGTTGGCTGCCAGTCACCTTGCAGATTCACGGCTACCTGATAGGCTTTCGCCCCTTCGGTCGTGGAAAAATCGACGTTCAGCGGCTGATTAAACCAGTTCGCCGTCATCGGCTCGCTCTTTAAATCGCCATTGATAAAGCTGAATTTACCGTTCAAATTCTTCAGCGTGCTGTCGAGCGGTTTAATAAACAGGCTGTTATTACGCAGGTTGACATCACCTTTCGCGGTAACCAGCGAGCCGTCTAGCGGAATATCCAGATGTAAGCGAGCATTCACATCGCCGTCAATCTGCAACTGCTCTAGCGTGGCGCCGAGGGAATCCTTCAGCGGCGTCTCATCAAAATAAGGTCCGACCGCCTTGCCTGGTCCGTTAATATCGGCATCAATCAGCAGTTTTTCTTTGGCATAGTCGGGGATATTGGCCGTCAGATTACTGGCCTTCACGCCGCCCAGATTAACGCTATCCGTCTTCATCCACAGACCGTCGTTAATGAAATTCAGTTCAATATTGAGGTCAGTAAGCGCAGGCCAGTCGGGCTGGAAAGCAAATTTCGCGTTGCGTAGCGGCACCAGGACCTGAAATTGCCCCTCATTATGCAGATACGGGAACAGATGCGGGTTACCGCCATACACCAGCGTGGCGTTATCCGCTTCGCCGCCCTGAATAGCGCCACTGAGGTAGTCAACCAGGTCTTTGCCCATCAGATTTTCCGGGAAGTAGCGCCAGGCTTGGGAGCCGTCGTCGGTGCTGATGCCAGCCAGAATACCTAACCACGGTTCATCTCCAGTGGGTTGCAGATAGCGAAAACCACCGCGCGCACGTACCGCTTTCGCTTTCACATCAATGTTGCGCCCGTCTAACTGAAAGCCTTTCTCATTCTTCAGCCAGCTTAGCGTCGCCACGCCGTTCTCTATTTCCAGCGGTGCGCGGAAAACGGTTTCGTACGGCATTTTAGCTTGCTTCATCGAAGCGGTGAGTGCACCATTTTCAACGCTGCCCGCAAGCGTACCGGAGAAATGCTCAGCCCCTGGTAGCAGCTTCCACTGTTTCCAGGCCAGATTGCTCCACGAGGACTGGAAGCGAGTTTTTTCTGTCGCCTGCAGTGGGATATCCAACGCCAGCACATCTATCTTTCCGCTCGGCTGCGTGGCCCGCCAGATATCACCCAGTGCAGGCGATATCCTGGCCGCCATCGGGCGCAGCCCCTCCAACCCAGCCAATTCCAGGTTACTGGCACGAATGCGTAACTCATCGCTGCGTTTATGATTCTCACCACCGACTTCCTGCTCAGGGACCCAGGCCAGCGTTAATGCCCCGCTCGGCCAGGGTTTATCGTCCATGGTGATACGGGTATCAGGGATCGAGAATTGCCAGCCCGGTCCTTCATGGGTAATGTGCGCCGTCAGGTTATCGACAGAGAGCGTGTGAGTATGCTCATCACCCAGCCAACTTGCCCCGCCTTTTTTCAGCCAGACATCACCGCCGGAAACGACCCCTTTGCTAATCGTCATCCAGGCTTCCAGGCTGAAACGCGCAGTTTGCAGCGCAACATTATCCTGCATCCATTTACTCAGCCACGGTTTGACGTCGATGTCATCGGCTTGCAGCCAGACCCGACCGTTATTCAACAGCCCGTCATCGTCGCGCAAATCCATACGCACCTGCATAACACCGTGCTGCCCGGTCAGACTGGAGAGACTGACCAGGCCCTCTGCACGATGGCGGTTTTTACCGTTCAGCCACGTAAGCTGGGGGATCGCCAGTTCTGCACGCTGGCCAGAGAGGGTTAAGAAACTAATCTGGCTGTCACGCAGATCGAAATGATCAAACTGACGCAGAAAGAGATCGCTGAGGTGGCCGGCTTCAATTCCGTCACCGCTTTCACTGTGCTGGATGGGGGTATTGATGCGCAGTTGCAATTGCCAAAAGGTGAGGTCGCGGAACTGCCAGCGCATGTGCAGTAAGCTTTGCCAGACATCCAACGCTAACGTGACGCGCTTTACCGAAAATTCGCCACCGTCTTTTAGCTGCGCATGGATATCGCGCGCTTCAAGCGTAGGACCGAAATTTTGCCAACTTGCGGAAAGCTCACTGGCGGAAACCGGCAGACCGGTGGCGGATTCAATCTTGCCAAGGATGACAGGCCGCCAACTGTCAAGATGAGGTAGCGCCAGGCGCAGCCCACTGACCAGCAGCGCTGCGATGACAACGAATGCGGCTCCAGTGAGCAGTAATATCCCCGGCAATCGCCTCACGCGCCTCTCCTTGTCTACCAAAAAATGTGACTCACAAAACCGTGTTGCCGGATGGCGGCGTGAACGCCTGCTCCGGCCTGCGAGGTATCGCCATCAGGCGTTTACCAGGCCAGATTACATCATGACGACGTCGAACTGCTCCTGGTTATACAGCGGTTCAATTTGAACCTTGACCTGCTTGCCGACAAAGATTTCAACTTCCGCCAACGCATGAGACTCCTCCCCCTTCAGGGCTTCAGCCACCGCCGGAGAGGCATATACCAGGAAACGATCGGATTCATATGCATGGTGAACGCGCACAATTTCACGCATGATTTCATAGCACACGGTTTCCACCGTTTTCACCGTGCCGCGCCCATGGCAGGTCGGACACTCGTTGCACAACACATGTTCCACGCTTTCGCGCGTGCGTTTGCGCGTCATCTCTACCAGACCCAGCTGTGAAAAACCGTTGATGCTGGTTTTTACGCGATCCTTGCTCAGAGCCTGCTCCAGAGAGTGCAGCACTCGGCGACGGTGGTCTTCATTATTCATGTCGATAAAATCGATAATAATAATGCCGCCGAGGTTACGCAGACGCAGCTGACGGGCAATAGCCTGCGTTGCTTCAATATTAGTATTAAAGATAGTGTCGTCGAGATTACGATGCCCAACAAACGCGCCGGTATTAATATCGACGGTGGTCATCGCTTCAGTCTGGTCGATAACCAGATAACCACCTGACTTGAGTTCAACTTTACGCTCCAGCGCACGTTGGATTTCATTCTCAACGTCAAACAGATCAAAGATAGGCTGGCGACCGCTGTAATGCTCAAGCTTACTGGTCATTTCAGGCATATATTCAGCCGTGAATTCCATTAACGCTTCGTACGTCAGGCGGGAGTCGACGCGGATCCGATCAAGCTGGGCGTCAGCAAAATCGCGCAACACGCGCTGCGCGAGCGCCAGCTCACCGTACATTTGATAGCGCGTTTGCGGGCGTTTCTTACGTTCCATGACTTTCGTCCAGACACGCTTCAGGTAGGCCGCATCCGAAGCCAGATCTTCTTCGCAGACGCCTTCTGCCGCCGTACGAATAATGAATCCGCCCTGCTCATCGCAGTAATCCGCCACCACTTTTTTCAGGCGTTCGCGTTCAATTTCGCTTTCGATACGTTGGGAAACGCCAACGTGCGACGCCCCCGGCATAAAGACGAGATAACGGGAAGGCAGCGTGATATCCGTGGTAAGACGGGCGCCTTTAGTACCCAACGGATCTTTTACTACCTGCACCATCAGGTCCTGACCCTGGCGCACCAGTTCAGAGATGTCGCGCACGGTGAACTGTTTTTGTTCTTCACCCGCCACGCATTCGGTGTGCGGCATGATGTCCGAAGCGTGAAGAAATGCAGCTTTATCAAGCCCAATATCTACAAAAGCCGCCTGCATACCCGGAAGTACACGACTTACACGACCTTTGTAGATATTGCCTACGATTCCGCGTCGCGCCTCACGTTCAATATGAATTTCCTGCAGAATACCACCATCAATGTAAGCCACCCGTGTTTCCGATGGCGTTACGTTTACCAACAATTCAGCCGTCATGTTTATCCCTTTTATCACGCAGTGCGTTAAAATTGGTCAGCAACTCATACGTTTCTACCAGCGGTAAGCCGACTACGGCGTGATAGCTGCCATTAATCTTCCTGACAAAACAGCCACCCAACCCTTGAATACCGTATGCACCTGCTTTATCCATTGGTTCACCGCTGGCAACATAACCCGCGATGTCCTCATCGGTTAGTGCTCTGAACGTCACTTCCGTCATCACCAGACAGTCCAGACTGTGCTGGCGGTCGGCCAATGCTACGGCGGTCATGACCTGATGCGTTTTGCCCGACAGTTTACGCAGCATTGCAGCGGCATGGTCGGCGTCATGTGGTTTTTCCAGCACCTCGCCATTAAGGATAACAATGGTATCCGCCCCCAATACCGGCAAATCACGCGCGGCCAGCGCCACGCCAGCCTGCGCTTTTTCGCGCGCCAGACGCGAAACATACTGCTGCGCACTTTCCTGCGGGTGGCGCTGTTCTTCAATTCCAGGAACCAGCCGTTCAAACGTAACACCAAGCTGAGCAAGCAACTCCTGACGACGTGGAGAACCTGAAGCAAGATACAGAGTATTCATATCAACCTTTATTGCACCGCAAACTGCTGACGGACCTTACGCATCAGTAAGAATAGCCATGGCCAAAGCACACCATTCACTACACTACTCCAGAACACTTCGGGTCTGAAAGAGACATTGATCACTAAAAACTCGGCCCAGAAAACAATAATATCCACGACCAGTGATAACAACATGACTACCAGCGCCTGTTGCCAGAGCGCGAGGTTGCGGAATAGCTGGAATTTCAGCGCGACCAGATAAGCAATGATACTCATCGACAGTGCACGCACGCCAAGGGTGGAACCGCTGATGAGATCCAGTATGGCACCCATCACAAATCCTGTGCCTACATTTACGCGATGCGGCAGCGCAAGGATCCAGTACAACAAGATAAGCAGCACCCAGTTCGGCCGGAAAACCAGAATGTCGTCCGGCCAGGGCATGACTTGCAGCAACAGTGCAATAAGGAACGAGAGCCAAATCACCCAACGTCCCTGGCTACGATAGCTTGCCACTTACTGTCCTCCCGGCTTACGCGGAGCAGGCTGTGGCGATGTGGTATCCGCAGGCGCAGGAGTCACGCCTGTTGCAGGAGCTGGCATGGGCGCAGGCGGTCCCATTGCTTCAGGTGCAGGCAGAACTTGCGGCATCATTTGCATCAGACGTTCATTGGCAACACGGTGCACTTCTTCTGGCGTCATCGGATTTGCGCCATTGCGATCGGCGCCCCACAACAGCAGCAGATAGCGCAGACGCTGCAGACCGGCGGTCGGGCGCGCCTGAATCACGGTATATGCGCGCTGCGTGTCCAGCTTAACCGATGAAACGACACCGACCGGATAACCTTCAGGGAAACGTCCGCCCAGGCCCGAGGTAACCAGCACATCACCAACGCGAATGTCGGTATTGGCCGGCAGATGTTCGAGCTGAAGATCGTCGGTGCAGCCGTTACCCGCAGCGATCACGCGAATATCATTACGCAGGACCTGGATCGGTAGTGCATGCGTCGCGTCGCAAATCAGCAGCACGCGGCTGGTCAGTTTAGCCACAGCAACGACCTGACCCACAACGCCTTTGTCGCTAATAACCGGCTGACCTTCATAGACGCCGTTAACGCTCCCTTTGTCGATCACGACCTGATCGCTGTAAGGGTCATTAACCGTTGAGATGACCTGCGTCACCATCTTTTGTTCGTCCTGACGTAGCGGCGATCCCAGCAGCTCGCGCAATCGCGCGTTCTCCTGTTTATATTGCCCCAACATCAGCAGCTCGCTGTTTTTCAGCAGCAGTTCCTGACGCAACGCCCGGTTTTCAAGTTCGAGTTGATCGCGCGAAGCCAGCGTTTGTGAAACGCCGTCGAGTAATTCACGGGGAGCATTTGAGATAAAGTAGAAAGGACTGACGGCGGTATCCATGTACGTTCGGATTTGACTAAACGTACCCAGGCGGCTGTCGGCAATAATAACGCCGAGCGCCACCAGCACCGCCAGAATAAGGCGAATCTGTAGCGACGGGCCACGGCTAAAAATTGGCTTCATAGTCTATGCGTATTCTCGTATCAGAGCGGAAGGGCAACCCGCGGGCTACCCAGCCTGCATCCGATTACTCTTCGCTGAACAGGTCGCCGCCGTGCATATCGATCATTTCCAGCGCCTTGCCACCACCGCGCGCCACGCAGGTCAGCGGATCTTCAGCAACAACAACTGGAATACCGGTTTCTTCCATTAACAGACGGTCAAGGTTACGCAGCAGCGCGCCACCACCGGTCAGCACCATGCCGCGTTCAGAGATATCAGACGCCAGCTCTGGCGGGCACTGTTCCAGTGCAACCATTACCGCGCTTACGATACCGGTCAGAGGTTCCTGCAGGGCTTCCAGAATCTCGTTGGAGTTCAGGGTAAAGCCGCGTGGAACACCTTCTGCCAGGTTACGACCGCGAACTTCGATCTCGCGGACTTCGTCGCCCGGATAGGCGGAACCGATTTCGTGTTTAATACGTTCTGCGGTGGCTTCACCGATCAAAGAACCGTAGTTACGACGAACATAATTAATGATGGCTTCATCAAAGCGGTCACCACCAATACGAACAGAAGAGGAGTAAACCACGCCGTTCAGGGAGATAACGGCAACTTCAGTCGTACCACCACCGATATCCACAACCATAGAACCGGTTGCTTCAGAAACTGGCAGACCGGCACCGATCGCAGCCGCCATCGGCTCTTCGATCAGAAAGACTTCACGGGCACCAGCGCCCTGTGCGGATTCACGGATCGCACGGCGTTCAACCTGCGTTGCTCCAACCGGTACACACACCAGTACGCGCGGGCTTGGGCGCATGAAGCTATTGCTGTGCACTTGTTTGATAAAGTGCTGGAGCATTTTTTCAGTCACGAAGAAGTCAGCGATAACGCCGTCTTTCATTGGGCGAATTGCAGCAATATTGCCCGGCGTACGACCCAGCATCTGCTTCGCATCATGACCTACTGCAGCCACGCTTTTCGGCGAACCGGCACGATCCTGACGAATGGCCACAACAGAAGGCTCATTCAATACGATGCCTTGTCCTTTTACATAAATAAGGGTATTCGCGGTACCCAGGTCAATGGACAGGTCATTGGAAAACATGCCACGAAATTTTTTCAACATACTAAGGGATAATCCTGAAAGCTGGGGCGGAAAACAAAATCCGCTTACTTTACCAACCACACGCAGCAGCGACAAGGCGCAAAAATCATCTGCTACGGTGAAAATTAGTGCAGTTCGTTTCCTTTGTTACAAAACCGGCCTGAATCCATCAGGGCTGAATAAATCAGCAGCACTCCTCGCTTTTGTTTGCAACCTGTCAAAGGTCATTCACCTGCATGTTTGCTGTTACAACCTGGCGAGCAGACAAGCACACCCCCAGAAGGCACAGCGCGCGTTATTCTACGTGAAAACAAATTAAACGGCAGGTTAAACCGAGTATCTTTGCGAATATTTTTTCACGTTAGTGTCAAGTGGCTGTGATGCGGCAAAAAAATCCCCTTGCCCACCAGAAACTCCACGTTCCGTCAGCGTGTGCCACTCACTACGCGAACGAACGCCCGTGGCGTAAACCTGCGTTGGTGTTCCTGAACAGGCCTCTACCAGGCTTTGAACCAGCAGCTGGTTTTCCGTTCGTTTATCAATATTCCTCACCAGGCTTGGATGTAGCTTCAATAACTCAACGTTAAGCTCCTTGATCCAACTGGTACTCACCAGCGTTAAGCCCGCCTGCGTCACAGCGATTCGCACACCCAGCGCCCCCATCAATCTGATGACGGGTTGTAACCGGCTGATATGTTGACAGACATCTGCCTCCGCAAGTTCAATAATTATGCGTTTGCGTAATGATTTTTCGCACTGCATCAGCGTATCACGTAGCCAGCGCTGAAAACGCGGGCGAATGAGTGATTCAACCGTTGTCTGCATCGCCAGACTTTCCTGCGGCCAGTACCCCAACAGCAGGATCAAACGGCTGATTTGCAGACGGTCATACTCTTCAGCCAGGCCAAACTGCAGCACCATCGGCATATATTCCGCCGAAATAACCTCTTCGCTGCCATCAAAAATACGGCACATCAGCTCCCGATGATGTACTCGTCCTTCACGCGTTACCGCAGGCTTTTGATAAATTCTCGGCCCGCCCCGACTGAGCATCTGTTCGATTAGCGTTCGCCAGCGTACGTTGCCCCGACCTTTTTCCGGCAGTGAATCATCATAGACCGACCAGCTGTTCCCACCCTGTAATACCGAATTCCGCGTGGCGGCTTCGGCATGATCCATCACTTGTTCTGTCGACTGCCCGCTGCGACAAACACAAATGCCGATATGAATCATATCGGCACGATCGATCATTTTATTAGCCGGAAGCGCGTCCACCGCTTTTAATAATTGCCCCGCGATGCTTTCCGCCTCTTTCAACGTGCGGTGCGGCAGCAGGATGGCAAAATCGCTACGGTGGTAGCGCGCCAGCAACGCGCCTGGATAGCGCGTCATAAAAGTCGACAATAAATTGATGAGCATTGAAATTTGTTCTTCCGCGAGGGTAATTCCCCAGCTATCGCGCAGCAGCGTAAAGTCTGGAAGGCGCACCATCATCACGACGCCATGCGATCCCACTTTTTCCTGATCTTCCAGTAGCGTTGCCAGTTGGTTATCAAAGAACAAGCGGTTACTCAGCCCGGTTTTTGTATCCTGCGCCACATAGGAACGAATCAGCGTATCGAGGCGACTGCGTTGTTCGCGAGCATTTTGAATCTCGGCCAGGAGCATATCGAGCGCGCTACTGGTACGTGCTGGCCATTCATAGACCGTTCCCCGCACGTTCGGTCCACGTTCACCATTCAGAATGCGCGTTGAACGAATCTCCAGCAGCTCTTGCCCTGAAAGCTGACGCTGAAGCCAGCGCACCGACAAAAAGAGCATCAGTATAATGAAAGCAATCGCCAGCGTGAGCGGTGCGGTGGTCAGCAGCGAATGGAAATAGTTACCCATCGGATCCTGATAAACCAGACGCAGCGACATACCCGGGTTCTTGATCAACGGGACGGTGATATCGCGATAGAGATTATTTGTCCCCGCCGGGCGATAGCTGCTGGTGCGGGAGTGCTCATACACCACGTGCTCGCCCTGCATCAGTTGTATACGCACGATATCAACCGAAACCATCAGTTCATCGATTTGCGGGGTTAACGCAACGACATCGCGGGAGACAAGTTGAGTATCAATCGCCGTCGCCACCCCCTGAACACGGGTGGTGAACTTATATTGAACTGCGTTGTAGAAACTCAGCGAGCAGCCGATGAGAGTTACGAAAATCGTTAACCCAGTAAGCAGCGTGACAAAAGCTGAAAATTTCGTCGTTAATCGCATCCTTGTGTTAACTCCGACAGTTATGAAACAGGCATGAAAGTGATAAAGCGACGCGCAAATGCAAAGCTGAACGCAAAATCCGTCCATTTATACAAACAGTGTGGGCATACTACCAAATCAGGTATATCTGGCAATTTATTGCGCAGAATCGGCATCATGTTTTGATTAGCGAGTATAGTCTTCATAATTAATTTTCCAATCCACCAGACGAATTGAGGACAGGTTATGCAGGCTTTGATCTTAGAACAGCAGGACGGAAAAACCCTCGCATCCGTTCAACCCCTCGACGAAAATCAGCTACCGGAAGGCGATGTGACGGTGGATATCCACTGGTCAAGCCTGAACTACAAAGACGCCCTGGCTATCACTGGCAAGGGTAAAATCATTCGTAATTTTCCGATGATTCCTGGTATCGATTTCGCCGGTACCGTTCGCGCAAGCGAAGATCCCCGTTTTCATGCAGGTCAGGAAGTTTTGCTGACCGGCTGGGGCGTGGGTGAAAATCATTGGGGTGGACTGGCAGAACGCGCACGCGTGAAAGGCGACTGGCTGGTTACGCTGCCAAAAGGGCTGGACGGACGTAAAGCCATGGTCATCGGTACCGCCGGTTTTACCGCCATGCTGTGCGTCATGGCGCTGGAAGATGCCGGCATCCGCCCGCAAGACGGTGAGATTGTTGTCACCGGCGCCAGTGGCGGCGTGGGCAGCACGGCCATTGCGTTACTGCATAAGCTGGGTTATCAGGTTGCGGCGGTTTCGGGTCGCGAAAGCACCCACGACTACCTGAAAAGCCTGGGCGCTAGCCGTATTCTTGGTCGCGATGAGTTTGCAGAATCACGCCCGCTGGAAAAACAACTGTGGGCTGGTGCAGTTGATACGGTTGGTGACAAAGTCCTGGCGAAAGTACTGGCACAGATGAACTACGGCGGCTGCGTTGCCGCCTGTGGCCTGGCAGGCGGTTTTACTCTGCCGACTACGGTGATGCCGTTCATTCTGCGTAACGTTCGTTTGCAAGGGGTAGACTCAGTGATGACTCCTCCGGAACGGCGTGCACAAGCCTGGGCGCGACTGGTGAAGGATTTGCCGGAATCGTTCTATGCTCAGGCCGCCACGGAAATTACGCTGGCAGATGCACCGAAGTTCGCCGATGCCATCATCAATAACCAGGTGCAAGGCCGTACGCTGGTGAAAGTGAAGTAATAGACCGTGGCGCAGAAATTTACACTTAATTAACCAAATTTCACGGCATATCTTCAGACTCCCTGCCATATTAACTACGCGTCCCCTGTCAGTTATGACGCGTAAGCCGGGAGTCTGTTATGAAGAAATTACGTCCATTTACAGAAGCCGACGTCACTGACGAGTCGGCTTTTTTTATGCAGCGCCGCCAGGTTCTGAAAGCATTAGGGATCAGCGCTGCCGCGTTGTCTTTGCCCCTCTCTGCGCAGGCCGATCTTCTTAGCTGGTTTAAGGGCAACGATCGCCCTCCAGCACCCGCAGGTAAGCCGCTTGATTACAGTAAGCCCGCCGTCTGGCAAAATTCGCTTCCTTTAACGCCTGCGGATAAGGTTTCTGGCTACAACAACTTCTACGAGTTCGGTCTCGATAAGGCGGATCCGGCAGCCAATGCTGGCAGCCTGAAAACCGATCCGTGGACGTTGCAAATCAGTGGCGAGGTGGCAAAACCACTCACCCTCGATCACGATGCCCTAACCGCCCGTTTCCCGCTGGAAGAACGGATTTATCGGATGCGCTGCGTGGAAGCCTGGTCAATGGTCGTGCCGTGGATTGGGTTTCCGTTACATAAACTGCTGGCACAGGTTGAACCGACCGGCAACGCAAAGTATGTTGCGTTCGAAACGCGCTACGCGCCGGATGAAATGCCAGGACAAAAGGATCGCTTTATTGGCGGCGGGCTGAAGTATCCCTATGTTGAAGGGCTGCGTCTGGATGAAGCGATGCATCCACTCACACTGCTCACCGTAGGGGTTTATGGTAAGGCCCTTCCCCCACAAAATGGCGCGCCCATCCGCCTGATTGTGCCGTGGAAATACGGATTTAAAGGCATTAAGTCGATCGTGAGTATTAAACTCACCCGCGAACGTCCCCCGACCACCTGGAACCTGGCTGCCCCCAACGAATACGGGTTTTATGCCAACGTTAATCCGCATGTCGATCATCCCCGCTGGTCCCAGGCCACAGAGCGTTTTATTGGCGCAGGCGGTATTCTGGACGTTCAGCGCCAGCCCACGCTGCTGTTTAACGGTTACGCCGACGAAGTCGCTTCGCTGTATCGAGGACTTAATCTGCAGGAGAATTTTTAAGTGCGCCTGACTGCAAAGCACATTACCGGGCTGAAAGTTTGCCTGCATCTTGCAGGCTTTTTACCGTTTGTCTGGCTATTTTGGGCGGTAAACCACGGTGGACTGAGCGCCGACCCGGTCAAAGATATCCAGCACTTTACCGGTAGGACAGCTCTGAAATTCTTGTTGGCGACCTTGCTGGTCTCTCCACTCGCGCGCTACGCTAAACAGCCATTATTGATACGCACGCGTCGCCTGTTAGGGCTATGGTGTTTCGCCTGGGCGACATTGCATTTAACCAGCTATGCGCTCCTGGAGTTGGGTATTAATAATCTGACGTTGTTAGGGCGGGAGTTAATCACGCGACCTTACTTGATGCTGGGCATTGTCAGTTGGGTGATCTTATTCACCCTCACCTTAACGTCCACGCAGGCGGCACAGCGAAAGCTGGGGAAAAAATGGCAGTATCTGCACAACTTCGTCTATCTTGTGGCGATTCTGGCACCCATACATTATCTGTGGTCGGTAAAAATTATCTCCCCTCAACCGATTATTTATGCCGCACTCGCGGCGGTGCTGTTAGCCTGCCGCTACAAGAAGTTTCGCCAGTGGTGGCGGTAGTTTCACGATATGTGCAGTACGTTGCAAAATGCGGACGATCCGATTTTCTTTACATGTTAACGGTTGATTATCTTCCCTGATAAGACCAGTATTTAGCTGCCAATTGCTACGAAATAGTTATAATGTGCGACTTTGCTATCCCCGGTAGCGTTTTTACGGCGTGGAAAGGGTGACATTCGCATATTGAAGGTATATTTTGTCTTTTACCCGAAAATGGCAGAAGATAGCCGCACAATGACTAACAAGTCTGGCAATCTCATATAATGGCCGCAGCACCCAGTGCAACGCCTGAGATGCGTGGCATCTTGTCACTCACTGTTATAAAAATGCTATACAGACGGCGGTAAAACGCTTGTCACAATCTCACTAAACAAAGAGTACGGAACCCACTCATGGATATTCGTAAGATTAAAAAACTGATCGAGCTGGTTGAAGAATCAGGCATCTCCGAACTGGAAATTTCTGAAGGCGAAGAGTCTGTACGCATCAGCCGTGCAGCGCCAGCTGCAAGTTTTCCAATGATGCAACAAGCTTATGCTGCACCAGTGATGCAGCAGCCAGCTCTGTCTAACGCTGTCGCACAAACTGCCTCTCCAAGTATGGAAGCTCCGGCAGCAGCGGAAATCAGTGGTCACATCGTACGCTCCCCAATGGTTGGTACGTTCTACCGCACCCCGAGCCCGGATGCTAAAGCGTTCATCGAGATCGGCCAGAAAGTGAATGCGGGCGATACCCTGTGCATCGTTGAAGCCATGAAAATGATGAACCAGATCGAAGCCGACAAATCCGGCGTAGTTAAAGCGATTCTGGTAGAAAGCGGTCAACCGGTAGAATTTGACGAGCCGCTGGTCGTCATCGAATAACGAGGCGAACATGTTGGATAAAATTGTTATCGCCAACCGCGGCGAGATTGCCTTGCGTATTCTTCGTGCCTGTAAAGAACTGGGCATCAAGACTGTCGCGGTGCATTCAAGCGCGGATCGCGATTTAAAACACGTATTGCTGGCGGATGAGACGGTCTGTATTGGCCCGGCTGCGTCCGTAAAAAGCTATCTGAACATTCCGGCTATCATTAGCGCTGCTGAAATCACTGGCGCGGTGGCAATTCACCCGGGTTATGGCTTCCTCTCTGAGAACGCCAACTTTGCTGAGCAGGTAGAACGTTCCGGCTTTATCTTCATCGGTCCGAAAGCCGACACAATCCGCCTGATGGGCGACAAAGTGTCTGCGATCACCGCCATGAAGAAAGCTGGCGTACCGACAGTACCAGGCTCTGATGGCCCGCTGGGCGATGACATGGACGCTAACCGCGCTCATGCTAAACGCATCGGTTATCCGGTTATCATCAAAGCCTCCGGCGGCGGCGGCGGTCGCGGTATGCGCGTCGTACGTAGCGATGCCGAACTGGCACAATCCATCTCCATGACCAAAGCGGAAGCGAAAGCGGCTTTCAACAACGATATGGTTTACATGGAGAAGTACCTGGAAAACCCACGCCATATCGAAATCCAGGTGCTGGCAGACGGTCAGGGTAACGCGATTTATCTGGCTGAGCGTGACTGTTCCATGCAGCGTCGTCACCAGAAAGTCGTCGAAGAAGCACCAGCACCGGGCATTACCCCGGAACTGCGTCGCTACATCGGTGAGCGTTGCGCCAAAGCGTGTGTTGATATCGGCTATCGTGGCGCGGGTACTTTCGAGTTTCTGTTCGAAAACGGTGAGTTCTACTTCATTGAGATGAACACCCGTATTCAGGTTGAACACCCGGTTACCGAAATGATCACCGGCGTTGACCTGATCAAAGAGCAGCTGCGTATCGCTGCGGGACAACCGCTGTCCATCAAGCAGGATGAAGTTGTGGTTAAAGGCCATGCGGTTGAATGCCGTATCAACGCCGAAGACCCGAACACCTTCCTGCCAAGCCCGGGTAAAATCACGCGTTTCCACGCGCCGGGCGGATTTGGTGTGCGCTGGGAGTCTCATATTTACGCAGGCTACACAGTACCTCCGTACTATGACTCAATGATCGGGAAGCTCATTTGCTACGGTGAAAACCGCGACGTAGCAATCGCCCGTATGAAAAACGCATTGCAGGAACTGATCATCGACGGTATCAAAACCAACGTTGATCTGCAGATCCGCATCATGAATGACGAGCACTTCCAGCATGGTGGAACGAATATCCACTATCTGGAGAAAAAACTCGGACTCCAGGAAAAGTAAGCATGCGTTAACCGAAAAGGCCGGAAATTCCGGCCTTTTGTTTTTCTCCCCTCCCGTACGCGCCATAAGGTACAATCCCCGCTTTCTTTATCTACAAGGGACAAAAAATGGACGCTCGTTTTGTTCAGGCCCATAAAGAGGCGCGCTGGGCGCTGTGGCTGACCCTTTTATATCTTGCCACATGGTTAGTGGCCGCTTACTTACCAGATTCCACGCTCGGCTTTACCGGCTTACCGCACTGGTTCGAAATGGCCTGCCTGCTAACGCCGCTGGTTTTCATCGTACTGTGCTGGGCGATGGTGAAGTTTATCTATCGCGACATTCCGTTGGAGGATGACGATGCAGCTTGAAGTTATTTTGCCGCTGGTCGCCTATCTGTTGGTGGTCTTCGGTCTCTCTGTTTACGCCATGCGTAAGAGAGCGACCGGTACTTTCCTGAACGAATATTTCCTCGGCAGCCGCTCGATGGGTGGGGTCGTGTTAGCCATGACGCTAACGGCAACCTACATTAGCGCCAGTTCGTTTATTGGCGGCCCTGGCGCGGCTTACAAATACGGATTGGGATGGGTGCTGTTGGCAATGATCCAGTTGCCTGCCGTGTGGCTCTCTTTGGGGATTCTCGGGAAGAAATTCGCCATTCTGGCGCGCCGCTATAATGCCGTTACCCTTAACGACATGCTGTTTGCCCGCTACCAGAGTCGTCTACTGGTGTGGCTGGCAAGCCTGAGCCTGCTGGTCGCGTTTGTTGGAGCAATGACCGTACAGTTTATTGGCGGCGCACGATTGCTGGAAACCGCAGCGGGCATTCCTTACGAAACCGGTCTGCTGATCTTTGGCGTCAGTATCGCATTGTATACTGCGTTCGGCGGATTTCGTGCCAGCGTACTGAACGATACCATGCAAGGCATGGTAATGCTGATTGGTACTATCGTGCTGCTGATCGGCGTCGTTCATGCCGCCGGTGGCCTTAGCAATGCAGTGGTAACCCTACAGACCATCGACCCGAAACTGGTCTCACCGCAGGGTGCGGATGACATTCTGTCACCCACGTTTATGACCTCATTTTGGGTATTGGTGTGTTTTGGCGTAATTGGCCTGCCACATACGGCAGTACGCTGTATCTCCTATAAAGACAGCAAAGCAGTCCACCGCGGAATTATCATCGGCACCATCGTAGTGGCGATCCTGATGTTTGGTATGCATCTGGCAGGTGCATTAGGACGGGCGGTAATCCCTGATCTGACGGTACCGGATCTGGTTATCCCGACCCTGATGGTAAAAGTGTTGCCACCGGTAGCTGCCGGGATCTTCCTTGCGGCTCCCATGGCCGCGATCATGTCGACGATCAATGCCCAATTGCTGCAAAGTTCCGCTACGATCATTAAGGATCTGTACCTGAACCTTCGTCCGGAACAGCTTAAAAATGAAACCCGGCTGAAGCGCATGTCGGCCGTGATTACCCTGCTGCTCGGTGCGTTACTGCTGCTGGCTGCCTGGAAACCGCCAGAGATGATTATCTGGCTTAACCTGCTGGCGTTTGGCGGGTTGGAAGCCGTCTTCCTGTGGCCGCTGGTGCTGGGCCTGTACTGGGAACGAGCAAATGCTGCTGGCGCATTGAGTGCGATGATTGTCGGCGGCGTGCTTTATGCCGTACTCGCGACCTTTAACGTTCAGTACCTGGGCTTTCATCCGATTGTGCCTTCGTTACTGATAAGCTTGCTGGCTTTCCTGATCGGTAACCGTTTCGGTTCCACCGTCCCGCAAGCTGCCATATTGACTACTGATAAATAAAGAGTTTTGCCATGCCATGGATCCAACTAAAACTGAACACGACCGGTGCCAACGCTGAAGAGTTAAGCGATGCGCTGATGGAAGCGGGCTCCGTTTCCATTACTTTCCAGGATACGCATGATACGCCGGTATTTGAGCCTCTGCCGGGCGAGACTCGCCTGTGGGGTGATACCGATGTTATCGGCTTGTTCGACGCAGAAACCGACATGAAAGAAGTCGTTGCCATCCTGGAACAGCATCCGCTGCTGGGTGAAGGCTTCGCGCATAAAATCGAACAGCTTGAAGATAAAGACTGGGAACGCGAATGGATGAATAACTTCCACCCGATGCGTTTTGGTGAACGCTTGTGGATTTGCCCGAGCTGGCGCGATGTCCCGGATGAGAATGCCGTCAACGTAATGCTGGACCCGGGTCTGGCGTTTGGTACAGGTACTCATCCAACCACTTCGCTGTGCCTGCAATGGCTGGACGGTCTCGATCTAAACGGCAAAACGGTTATCGACTTTGGTTGCGGCTCAGGCATTCTAGCGATTGCGGCCCTGAAGCTGGGCGCAGCGAAAGCCATCGGTGTCGATATCGATCCGCAAGCAATTCAGGCCAGCCGTGATAACGCTCAACGGAATGGTGTTTCTGAGCGTCTTGAGCTTTATCTACCGAAAGACCAGCCAGAAGCGATGAAAGCCGACGTGGTGGTCGCTAACATCCTCGCGGGTCCATTACGTGAACTGGCGCCGTTAATCAGCGTACTGCCCGTTGAGGGCGGTTTACTGGGGCTTTCTGGCATTCTTGCCAGTCAGGCGGAAAGCGTCTGTGAGGCCTATGCCGATCTCTTTACACTCGATCCGGTTATCGAGAAAGAAGAATGGTGCCGCATTACCGGTAAGAAAAAATAATCCCTTCCGGCGTGGTTATCTGACCACGCCATTTTCAGACAATTGACCAGCACAGCGATACCTCTCCTCGATATACAATATTTAATTGATTTTGTTAATTTTTATATTGTTTTCGTTGAGTGTACGTATGCATTTCTATCGTTTTACAACAACTTTACTAACAGCATGCTTGATGCCCCTGACAACGCTTGCCGCATCATGGGGATATATCGGAGAGACCGGCCCTGCACGGTGGGGAGAAATTAGCAGTGAGTATGCAACGTGCCAAACTGGAATAAATCAATCACCCATTGATATCCAGACCGCCACAACCAATAAACTCAGCCTTCCTGCGCTCAACATACAATACGTCGATGGCCCGACAAGATTTCGTAGCATCAACCATACGCTACAGGGAACAATGAGTCCCTATACTTCAAACTCTATTAATGTTGATGAAAAAATTTATTATCTGAAACAATTAGATTTTCACGCACCGAGCGAACATACCCTCAACGGAAAAAACTATCCTCTGGAGCTGCAGTTAGTCCACAAAAACCAACACGGAGACATCGCCATCGTAGCGGTCATGTTTGATGTCGATGAACCTAACCAGGCGATTCAAAATCTGTGGGAATCCTTTCCAACCATGAAGGACAATAGCATGCCCATTTTTTCGCCAGTCAATATCAACCACCTTTTACCCGATGATAAATCCTACTGGCGTTATAGCGGTTCGCTAACTACTCCTCCCTGCACTGAAGGCGTGACCTGGACTGTACTGAAAACGCCAGTTACCCTTTCCGCCGACCAGTTGGATAAATTTCACTACATTGTTGGGTCTGCGAATAATCGCCCGCCGCAGCCGCTGAATGAACGCAAAATTGAGGAAAGCAATTCCGGGGATACCGAGATCCTGTACTAAAATGAGGTAGCGATCACACAATGGTGAGGTTATTTGCTGATTAATTCAGCAGAATATCTTGTCAGTCCCTTCTGCCGCTGAAGAAAAAATGAGAAGTTACGCAAAATTATATGTGTATATAAAATCGGCACTTTTTTATAACACTATGATTTACATGATCAAATATTTTAATGCGCTCATATTTACGGCAATTCATTGATCCACCTCAGTGGATTGGTCAAAGTTTGGCCTTTCATCTCGTGCGAAAAATGCGTAATATACGCCGCCTTGCAGTCACAGTATGGTCATTTCTTAACTCATGCGCATCGGACAATACCAGCTCAGAAATCGCCTGATCGCAGCACCTATGGCTGGCATCACTGACAGACCATTCAGGACGCTGTGCTATGAGATGGGAGCCGGGTTGACGGTATCCGAGATGATGTCATCTAACCCGCAGGTTTGGGAAAGTGACAAGTCTCGTTTACGGATGGTGCACGTTGATGAGCCAGGAATTCGCACGGTGCAAATTGCCGGTAGCGACCCTGTTGAGATGGCCGATGCCGCACGAATTAACGTGGAAAGCGGCGCCCAGATTATTGATATCAATATGGGGTGTCCGGCTAAAAAAGTGAATCGTAAGCTCGCAGGTTCAGCCCTTTTGCAGTACCCGGATCTAGTGAAATCAATACTAACCGAGGTCGTCAATGCAGTGGACGTTCCTGTCACGCTCAAGATTCGCACCGGCTGGGCTCCGGAACACCGTAACTGCGTAGAGATTGCCCAACTGGCTGAAGACTGTGGCATTCAGGCTCTGACCATTCATGGACGCACCCGCGCCTGTTTGTTCAATGGAGATGCTGAGTACGACAGTATTCGGGCAGTTAAGCAGAAAGTTTCCATTCCGATTATCGCGAATGGCGACATTACTGACCCGCATAAAGCCAGAGCTGTACTCGACTATACAGGGGCGGATGCCCTTATGATAGGACGTGCAGCTCAGGGAAGACCCTGGATCTTTCGGGAAATCCAGCATTATCTGGACACTGGGGAGCTGCTGCCCCCGCTGCCTCTGGCAGAGGTTAAGCGCTTGCTTTGTGCGCACGTTCGGGAACTGCACGACTTTTATGGTCAGGCAAAAGGGTACCGAATTGCGCGTAAACACGTATCCTGGTATCTCCAGGAACACGCTCCGGATGACCAGTTTCGGCGCACATTCAACGCCATTGAAGATTCCAGCGAACAGCTGGCGGCGTTGGAGGCATACTTCGAAAATTTTGCGTAAACAGAAATAAAGAGCTGACAGAACTATGTTCGAACAACGCGTAAATTCTGACGTACTGACCGTTTCTACCGTTAACTCTCAGGACCAGGTAACTCAAAAACCCCTGCGTGACTCGGTTAAACAGGCACTGAAGAACTATTTTGCTCAATTGAATGGTCAGGATGTTAACGATCTCTATGAGCTGGTACTGGCTGAAGTAGAACAGCCCCTGTTGGACATGGTGATGCAATACACCCGCGGCAACCAGACCCGTGCTGCCCTGATGATGGGCATCAACCGTGGTACGCTGCGTAAAAAACTGAAAAAATACGGCATGAACTGATACTAATCAGTTAAATGTTTGTTTTAAAAGGCGCTACTCGGCATGGGGAAGCGCCTTTTTTATTGACGTCATACGGGAGGCTTTGGCGATGAACGCGAGATGTGAACCTGTCTATTTTGGCGATGAATCTAAAAAGATAATCCTGGGTGATGCGCTGACCGAACTGAAAAAGCTGCCGTCTGAAAGCGTCGAGCTCATTTTTGCCGACCCACCTTATAATATCGGTAAAAACTTTGACGGAATGGTGGAATCCTGGGACGAACAGAGCTTTTTGACATGGCTGTTTGAATGCATTGACGAATGCCATCGTATTCTCAAACCGCATGGCACCATGTACATCATGAACAGTACGGAGAACATGCCATACATCGACCTCAAATGCCGCCAGCTTTTTACCATCAAGAGCCGCATCGTGTGGTCATATGATAGCTCTGGGGTGCAGGCCAAAAAGTACTTTGGTTCGATGTATGAACCGATCCTGATGATGGTAAAAGATCAGAAAAACTATACGTTTAATCGCGATGATATTCTGGTGGAAGCCAAAACGGGCGCTAAACGCGCGCTGATAGATTACAGAAAGAATCCACCCCAGCCATATAATCAGAAAAAAGTGCCTGGCAATGTCTGGGCGTTTCCCCGCGTTCGCTATCTGATGGACGAATACGAAAATCACCCCACGCAGAAACCCAAAGCTCTACTGGAGCGCATCATTCTGGCTTCCTCCAACCCAGATGACAAAGTGCTGGATCCGTTTGCCGGTAGCTTCACGACCGGCGCCACCGCCGTGGAGTTAGGTCGCAAGTTTGTCGGGATTGAAATCAATACTGAATACGTGAAAATGGGGCTCAGAAGACTGAGTATTGGTTCTCATTTTTCAGAAATTGAACTTGCAAAGGTGAAAAAGCGTAAGACAAAAAACATGTCTAAAAAGAGCCATTTGACGGCAAAGTGTGGCGATCGTTCAGCAAAGTAAAGGCATTGTAAGTCCGCTTTTCAGCGTGCAGATTTCGTGTATATTCCCTGCACGCTTGGGCATGAATACACAGGGTTTGGTAATGATACGCAAGTATTGGTGGCTGGTTATTTTTGCGGTCTTCGTTTTTCTTTTTGATGCGCTGCTTATTCAGTGGATAGAGCTGATGACGACAGAGCACGACAAGTGTCGGAACATGAACTCGGTGAATCCCCTTAAGCTGGTCAACTGCGTCGATCTCGAATAGTGCCGCCCACCCCACTTCAGCAGCCGTCAGGCCTGGCGGCTAAAACTACCCTACCTGACTCTCACTCTGCGTTAATTGCCTTACGATACCATCTGGGCTTAACATTTTTAATACATTATCAACTAATACTGGCGCTTGTTTATAAAGATCATAACTCATTGGATTAATGAGCCAGTTTTTAACGATGCCACTAAAACTGCCATGAAGAATAATTATTATAACGTCTAAATCAAGGCCGGTTGCGACAAGCCCTTCGTCCATACATTGTTGCAAGGCAATGCGCATATCCAGATGATTGATACCAATTTTTTCACGAATAGCCTGTTCCGATATCATATCATTATGGAATTCACATTTATGATATAAAATCTGCATTAATGCCTGCTGTCGAGGATTCTCAGCAATATATTGCAAACCCACGACTAATCTTTCTTGTAACCGCTGTAATGGGTTATCTCCCCAACGCCCAACGAGCTGCTCCTGAATAAGATCACGCAAGGGTGGTTGCTGTAACCAAAGCTCATTAAAAAGCTGCGTTTTATTTTCGAAATGCCAATAGAGTGCCCCTCGCGTAACGTTGGCCGCATCCGCAATGTCGTTGAGCGTCGTATTACTCACGCCACGCGCGGCGAACTGCACAATCGCTGTTTCAATCAGGTGCTGTCGCGTTTTGAGGGCATCAGCTTTTGTTCTTCTGGCCATGATCCCGACTGCCCGGAGTAGAGTGGAGAATGATTAACTTTCTTATCTAATATTTGCTGAACGGAATAAATGTATCACTTAGCGTATATTTAGACGAGGCCTAAAAGCGTTAATTGCTGACATTGCACACGAATAAATAAAACATATAAAAAACTTAAATATATTCACCAATCAAATGCTTATTTCGACATGTATTTATGCGCATCATAGTATTGCTATTAACACCATAATGAAACATCAGAAGATTAATCCTTTTTTGTTTTTATGTGCCGTGTGTCGCGTCCATAAATAAGTATTACTTACATCGCAGGCTAATAATTTGTAGGATAGCCAACTATTATTTTTCTTGTGCGCGTTATCGCCTCTGCGTTACCCGGTTAATAACGAGCGTTCGGTTTTTTAAGGAATAGAAATGACGAAAAATGCCAGGTTTTCACTCCTGCCCTCATTCATCATCATCTCCGCTGCATTACTCGCCGGTTGTAACGATCAGGGAGAAACACAAGCTCATCCCGCAGAGCCGCAGGTGACTGTCCATGTCGTCGAAAAGGCCCCCTTAGCCGTGACGACCGAATTACCCGGGCGCACAACGGCATTTCGTATTGCAGAAGTCCGTCCTCAGGTTAGCGGGATTGTACTTAAACGGAATTTCACTGAGGGAAGCGATGTTGAAGCCGGTCAGTCGCTTTATCAGATCGACCCCGCGACTTACCAGGCTGACTATGACAGCGCCAAAGGCGAACTGGCAAAGAGTGAAGCGGCGGCAGCTATCGCGCATTTAACGGTAAAACGTTATGTTCCGCTGGTTGGCACTAAGTACATCAGCCAGCAAGAGTACGATCAGGCCATTGCTGATGCCCGCCAGGCCGATGCATCCGTAATCGCAGCAAAAGCCGCGGTCGAAAGCGCACGTATTAACCTGGCCTACACCAAAGTGATATCGCCCATTAGCGGACGTATCGGTAAATCTAACGTCACCGAAGGCGCATTAGTCACGAATGGCCAAGCGACTGAGCTTGCTACCGTTCAACAGCTTGATCCTATTTACGTCGACGTAACGCAGTCCAGCAATGACTTTATGCGCCTCAAACAATCTATTGAGCAAGGGAGCCTGCATAAAGACGATGCCAGCAGTACTGTAGAACTGGTAATGGAAAATGGTCAGTCGTACCCGCTGAAAGGCACTTTGCAATTTTCTGACGTGACGGTTGATGAAAGTACCGGATCCATCACCCTCAGGGCCGTCTTCCCTAACCCGCAGCACACATTGCTGCCGGGCATGTTTGTGCGCGCGCGCGTTGATGAAGGTGTTCAGCCAAATGCGATTCTCGTTCCGCAGCAAGGGGTAACGCGTACGCCTCGCGGCGATGCCACCGTGATGGTCGTTAACGACAAGAGCCAGGTTGAGTCTCGCACAGTTGTTGCCGCACAAGCCATTGGCGACAAGTGGCTCATCAGTGAAGGTCTGCAACCGGGTGACAAAGTTATCGTGAGCGGCTTACAGAAAGCACGCCCAGGCGTCCAGGTTAAAGCAACTGCCGACACCGAAACCTCTGCCACGAAAGCCCAATAAGGTACCGGATATGGCTAACTTCTTTATCAGGCGTCCTATTTTTGCCTGGGTACTGGCCATCATTCTGATGATGGCGGGAGCTCTGGCAATCATGCAGCTTCCCGTAGCGCAGTACCCGACCATTGCACCTCCTGCGGTCGCAATCACCGCAACCTATCCAGGCGCGGATGCACAGACGGTGCAAGATACTGTTACGCAGGTTATCGAACAGAATATGAACGGTATCGATAACCTGATGTATATGTCCTCCACCAGCGATTCCGCCGGGAGTGTGACCATCACACTGACTTTCCAGTCCGGTACCGACCCCGATATCGCCCAGGTTCAGGTGCAAAATAAATTGCAGCTCGCCACACCGTTACTGCCGCAGGAAGTCCAGCAGCAGGGGATCGGCGTTGAGAAATCCAGCAGCAGCTTTTTAATGGTCGCGGGGTTTGTTTCTGATAACCCGCAAACCACGCAGGATGATATTTCCGACTACGTCGCCTCAAACGTTAAAGACTCAATCAGTCGTCTGAATGGCGTAGGCGACGTACAACTGTTTGGCGCGCAGTACGCTATGCGTATTTGGCTGGATGCGAACTTGTTGAACAAGTACCAGCTTACGCCGGTTGATGTGATCAATCAGTTAAAGGTCCAGAACGATCAAATTGCCGCGGGTCAGTTAGGGGGGACGCCTGCATTACCTAACCAGCAGCTTAACGCTTCTATCATTGCGCAAACGCGACTGAAAGACCCTGAAGAGTTCGGCAAAGTCACTTTACGCGTGAACAGCGATGGTTCGGTAGTTCATCTGAAAGACGTCGCGCGGATCGAACTGGGTGGTGAGAACTACAACGTCGTTGCGCGTATTAACGGTAAGCCTGCATCCGGTCTCGGTATTAAATTGGCTACCGGGGCAAACGCGCTGGATACCGCTAACGCAATCAAAGCCAAACTGGCTGAGTTACAACCGTTCTTCCCGCAGGGAATGAAGGTGGTCTATCCGTACGACACCACGCCATTTGTGACTATCTCCATCCACGAAGTGGTAAAAACGCTGTTTGAGGCGATCGTGCTGGTGTTCCTGGTCATGTATTTGTTCCTGCAGAACATCCGGGCAACGCTCATTCCAACCATCGCTGTCCCCGTCGTATTATTAGGCACATTCGCCGTACTTGCCGCGTTTGGCTACTCGATAAACACCCTGACGATGTTCGGGATGGTGCTCGCCATCGGTCTATTGGTCGATGATGCAATAGTGGTGGTGGAAAACGTCGAACGTGTGATGATGGAAGATAATCTGCCGCCTAAAGAGGCGACGGAAAAATCTATGTCACAAATTCAGGGAGCACTGGTCGGTATCGCCATGGTGCTGTCTGCGGTTTTTATCCCAATGGCCTTTTTTGGTGGGTCGACAGGTGCTATCTACCGGCAGTTCTCCATCACCATTGTTTCCGCCATGGCGCTTTCTGTATTGGTCGCGCTGATCCTGACTCCCGCGCTTTGCGCAACGCTGCTGAAGCCGGTATTGGCTGAACATCACGAGAAAAAAAGCGGTTTCTTTGGCTGGTTTAATGCCAAATTCGATAACAGCGTCAACCACTACACCAATAGCGTCAGCGGTATTGTGCGTAAAACCGGGCGTTACCTGGTTGTCTACCTGATCATCGTGATCGGAATGGCGGTGCTGTTTATGCGTCTGCCGACTTCCTTCCTGCCGGAAGAAGATCAGGGCGTATTTATGACCATGATTCAGCTCCCGGCGGGCGCAACACAAGAGCGCACCCAGAAAGTGCTGGATCAGGTTACTCAGTATTATCTGAACAATGAGAAAGCTAACGTCGAAAGCGTCTTCACGGTTAACGGCTTTAGCTTCAGCGGCCAGGGGCAAAACTCCGGTCTGGCGTTCGTCAGCCTCAAGCCCTGGGATGAGCGTAGTGGAGAAGAAAACAGCGCTGAAGCTGTCATTGCACGCGCCACTTACGCCTTCAGCCGGATTCGCGATGGCCTGGTCTTCCCCTTCAACATGCCAGCGATAGTTGAATTGGGTACCGCAACCGGCTTCGATTTCGAGCTGATCGATCAAGGCGGTTTGGGACATACGGCGTTAACGCAAGCACGTAACCAACTGCTGGGTATGGTGGCTAAACACCCAGATTTGTTAGTCCGCGTACGCCCGAACGGCCTGGAAGATACCCCTCAATTCAAACTGGATGTCGATCAGGAGAAAGCACAAGCACTGGGCGTTTCGCTGTCGGACATTAACGAGACGATCTCTGCATCGTTGGGCGGCTATTACGTCAATGACTTTATTGACCGCGGTCGTGTGAAAAAAGTTTACGTTCAGGCGGATGCTAAATACCGCATGCTGCCAACGGACATCAGTAATCTGTATATCCGCAGTGCCAATGGCGAAATGGTTCCGTTCTCTGCGTTCAGCGCATCGCATTGGGTTTACGGCTCACCGCGCCTGGAGCGTTACAACGGTATGCCATCGATGGAAATACTGGGGGAAGCCGCGCCTGGTCGAAGTACGGGTGAAGCAATGGCATTAATGGAAAGCCTCGCAGAAAAGCTGCCAAACGGTATTGGTCATGATTGGACAGGTATGTCTTATCAGGAACGACTGTCGGGTAACCAGGCGCCTGCACTTTATGCCATCTCGCTAATCGTCGTCTTCCTTTGCCTGGCCGCATTGTATGAGAGCTGGTCAATTCCCTTCTCCGTCATGCTGGTTGTACCACTCGGCGTGGTAGGCGCATTGTTAGCTGCATCGCTGCGTGGGATGAATAACGACGTCTACTTCCAGGTCGGTCTGCTAACCACTATTGGCCTCTCGGCTAAAAACGCCATCCTGATCGTCGAATTTGCCAAAGACTTGATGGATAAAGAGGGTAAAGGGTTGATAGAAGCCACTCTGGAGGCGTCGCGCATGCGTCTTCGTCCAATCCTGATGACATCTCTGGCGTTTATTCTGGGGGTTATGCCTCTGGTTATCAGCCACGGAGCGGGTAGCGGCGCGCAGAATGCGGTCGGTACGGGCGTAATGGGGGGAATGTTGACCGCGACGTTGTTGGCAATCTTCTTCGTCCCTGTCTTCTTTGTTGTCGTCAGACGGCGTTTTAGTCGACACAACGACTAATTTGTAAAAAAAGGCGTCTTCGGACGCCTTTTTCATCGATGGTGTCCCTCTTTATTTATTAATAAGATAGCCATTAATTTCTTTTTAATCTTTCCTGAAAATTCGCCCGTCGCCTTTCTTTTTATTCATTATTTTTACAATCCACATGAATTGAGATTATTCCTCATGTCAGTATTTTTTTAAGAAGTGGTAAAATAGCCTCCAGGTTCGCAGATGGCTTAGCGTTTGTCTTTGCCCGATTAGCGAAACGCTTATTTTTGAGGTAACACCATGAAAAGATTAATCTCCGTTGCATTGCTAACCGCATTTCTGGCCGGCTGTGCACACGATTCTCCTTGCGTACCTGTATACGACGATCAGGGACGCCTGGTTCATACCAATACATGTATGAAAGGCACCACGCAGGATAACTGGGAAACCGCCGGAGCCATCGCCGGTGGTGCCGCAGCCGTTGCCGGACTGACGTTAGGGATCGTTGCCTTAACCAAATAATTCCTCTTAAAAGCGCGGTTGTTACCGCGCTTTTAGTTATAAAAATAAAATATATATAAGACAAAGCGTTGGTATAAAGCACCTAACGTATAATAAAATTATTATAGATTTCTCTCACATCTCCACGATTTGAAATTAGCATTTTTTCTTTTCTTAGTAACACCACGTTTTCTTTCCATTATTCTCACGTGATCAATATTAACGCACGAAATCGTTATCACGCGTCCAGTCTGATTTTTGAATTTTTTGCGCCGAAATGTGGCTTACGTTTCAATTTTGCACCACTTCAGGGCGCTGCATTTATTTTTTCCTGTCTACACTCTGCATATTGCGTCGAATAATCGTGCGCAAAAACCTGGCACTACCTTTGCTTAAAAGAGTATGGCCAAAGCCACAGACAGGTAAAAGACGTTTTCAGAACGTTTCCATAACAATAATTCCTCCACACAGGATGCTCTATGAAAAAGATGATAATAGCCAGCCTGGCTGCGGCCGGCGTGCTGCTTGCGGTTGCAAATCAGGCACATGCCGGCGCAACACTGGATGCAGTAAAGAAAAAAGGTTTTGTGCAGTGTGGGATCAGTGACGGGTTGCCTGGCTTTTCTTACGCCGATGCAAGCGGTAAGTTTTCAGGTATTGATGTCGACGTATGTCGTGGCGTTGCCTCCGCCGTATTTGGCGATGATAGCAAAGTAAAATATACCCCGCTTACCGCCAAGGAACGTTTCACCGCGCTACAATCGGGTGAAGTTGACATGCTTTCTCGTAATACTACCTGGACCTCCTCTCGCGATGCAGGAATGGGAATGTCTTTCACTGGCGTAACGTATTACGACGGCATTGGTTTTCTTACCCACAATAAAGCAGGTCTGAAGAGTGCTAAAGAGCTGGATGGCGCAACGGTTTGTATCCAGGCAGGAACTGATACCGAACTGAACGTGGCCGACTATTTTAAAGCCAACAATATGAAGTACACCCCCGTCACTTTCGACCGCTCGGATGAATCCGCTAAAGCTCTCGAATCTGGGCGCTGCGATACGCTAGCTTCCGACCAGTCTCAGCTGTACGCCCTGCGAATCAAGCTGAGTAATCCTGCGGAGTGGATTGTCCTGCCAGAAGTTATTTCTAAAGAACCGCTGGGACCTGTCGTACGTCGTGGCGACGATGAGTGGTTCTCCATTGTTCGCTGGACGCTGTTCGCCATGCTGAATGCGGAAGAAATGGGGGTTAACTCGAAAAACGTCGATGAAAAAGCGGCTAATCCTGCCACGCCGGATATGGCGCACCTGTTAGGCAAGGAAGGGGATTATGGTAAGGACCTGAAGCTTGATAACAAGTGGGCTTACAACATAATCAAGCAGGTAGGTAACTACTCGGAGATCTTTGAGCGTAACGTTGGAGCGGAAAGTCCACTGAAGATCAAACGTGGACAGAACAATCTCTGGAATAACGGCGGCATTCAATATGCACCACCGGTGCGCTAATGCGTAGTGATGTAACGGGCGCCGCGACTGCGGCGCTCAGTCCAGGGTCATCGTTACCGAGGTTTTCTTATGTTCCATCGCCGCTCAACCGTAAAAGGATCGTTATCCTTTTCTAACCCTGCGGTCCGCGCCTGGTTATTTCAAATACTTACCGTCATTGCAGTCATCAGCATTGCGGTCTATCTCATTCATAACACAATAAATAACCTGAACAATAGCGGTATTACCTCGGGATTCTCTTTTCTCGATCGCAGCGCCGGATTTGGTATTGTCCAGCATCTTATTGATTACGAGCAAGGCGATACGTATGGCCGTGTCTTTGTAGTCGGTCTGCTCAATACGCTATTAGTCTCTGCGTTGTGTATTGTTTTCGCTTCTGTTCTCGGTTTCTTTCTCGGCCTGGCACGCCTTTCAGATAACTGGTTATTGCGAAAGCTCTCAACGATCTACATCGAAACGTTCCGCAATATACCGCCGCTGCTGCAGATCTTTTTCTGGTATTTCGCCGTATTACGTAACCTGCCCGGTCCACGTCAGGCCATTAACGCGTTGGATTTACTGTTTCTGAGTAACCGGGGATTGTATATTCCGGCACCGCAAATGGGAGAAGGTTTTTTTGCGTTATGTATCGCTGTCATTATCGCTATCGCCGTCGCCATCGGGCTATTTCGCTACAACAGAATGCACCAGACTAAAACAGGTCAGTTACGCCGGACCTGGCCAACGGCTTTGGCGCTGATCGTGCTTTTACCGGTGATTTCACAGTGGCTGTTTGGCGCGGCGCTTCACTGGGACATCCCCGCGCTTCGCGGTTTTAACTTCCGTGGAGGTATGGTGCTTATTCCCGAACTGGCTGCCCTGACCCTGGCGCTTTCCGTGTATACCTCGGCGTTTATTGCAGAAATTATTCGGGCGGGAATTCAGGCTGTTCCTTATGGCCAACATGAAGCCGCACGCTCACTGGGCCTACCAAATCCAGTAACGCTGCGCCAGGTAATCATCCCACAGGCGCTGCGCGTCATCATTCCCCCATTGACCAGCCAGTATCTGAACATCGTCAAAAACTCCTCCCTTGCGGCCGCCATTGGCTACCCGGATATGGTTTCACTGTTTGCCGGTACGGTGCTCAACCAAACAGGGCAAGCCATTGAAACTATCGCCATCACCATGTCGGTGTACCTAATCATCAGCCTGAGCATTTCTCTGCTGATGAATATTTATAACCGCCGTATCGCACTGATTGAGCGCTAAGGAGCCATGATGACAAAAGCACTGCTGTCTCCCCCCTCGCGCCAGAGCAGTAACCCGGCTGGCCGCAGTCTACTCTGGGTGCGTAAAAACCTGTTCTCCAGCTGGTCAAATAGCCTGCTCACGCTGCTATGCGTATGGCTGATTTGGTCATTTCTTCCACCACTGCTGAACTGGGTATTCTTTCAGGCCAACTGGGTCGGTTCGACCCGAGCAGACTGTACCAAAGCCGGAGCCTGCTGGGTGTTCATTCATGAACGCTTTGGGCAATTCATGTATGGACTTTATCCCCACGATCAGCGCTGGCGCGTAAATCTGGCCTTGATAATTGGCCTGGTTTCTATCATCCCCATGTTCTGGAAATTTATCCCCCATCGTGGCCGCTATATTACCGTCTGGGCCATTGTGTATCCGGTGGTGGTCTGGTGGTTGATGTACGGTGGTTTTTTCGGACTTGAGCGCGTAGAAACCCGACAGTGGGGAGGATTAACACTGACACTTATCATCGCATCCGTAGGGATTGCGGGCGCGCTTCCGTGGGGTATTTTATTGGCACTGGGGCGTCGTTCCCATATGCCAATAGTGCGGATTTTATCTGTCATTTTCATTGAGTTCTGGCGCGGTGTGCCGTTGATAACCGTCCTGTTTATGTCCTCAGTTATGCTCCCTCTGTTTATGTCCGAAGGAACCAGTATCGACAAACTTATCCGGGCGCTGGTCGGCGTTATTCTTTTCCAGTCGGCTTATGTCGCAGAAGTGGTTCGCGGAGGACTACAAGCCCTGCCAAAAGGTCAGTATGAAGCCGCTGAATCACTGGCGCTAGGGTACTGGAAAACACAAGGGCTGGTCATTCTTCCGCAAGCCCTTAAGCTGGTTATTCCCGGTCTGGTTAACACAATTATCGCTCTGTTCAAGGATACCAGCCTGGTCATCATTATCGGTCTGTTTGATCTCTTCAGCAGCGTGCAGCAGGCAACTGTGGACCCTGCGTGGTTGGGTATGTCGACGGAAGGATATGTTTTTGCCGCTCTGATTTACTGGATCTTCTGTTTCAGCATGTCACGTTACAGCCAACATCTGGAAAAACGTTTTAACACCGGGCGTACACCGCACTGAGGAATTTATGAGCCAATTATTAATGCCGTCTACCGACGCGATGATTACGCTGGAAAACGTCAACAAATGGTACGGACAATTTCACGTCCTGAAAAACATCAACCTGAAGGTAAAGCAGGGAGAACGTATCGTATTGTGCGGGCCTTCCGGCTCAGGTAAATCGACAACCATCCGCTGTATTAACCACCTGGAAGAGCATCAGCAAGGACGTATTGTGGTGGATGGAATTGAACTCAATGAGGACATCCGAAATATTGAGCGCGTCAGGCAAGAAGTCGGCATGGTCTTTCAGCACTTTAATCTCTTTCCCCATTTAACGGTTCTGCAGAACTGCACGCTGGCACCTGTATGGGTGCAAAAAATGCCGAAAAAAGAGGCGGAAACTCTGGCAATGCACTACCTTGAGCGAGTTCGCATTGCTGAACATGCGCATAAATATCCCGGACAAATCTCTGGTGGGCAGCAACAGCGCGTGGCCATTGCACGCTCGCTGTGCATGAAACCCAAAATCATGTTGTTTGATGAACCCACATCAGCATTGGATCCTGAAATGGTAAAAGAAGTGCTGGATACCATGATAGGTCTGGCGCAATCGGGCATGACCATGTTATGTGTTACCCATGAAATGGGCTTTGCCCGCACAGTGGCCGACCGGGTGATCTTTATGGATCTTGGTGAGATTGTTGAACAGGCGCCACCGGACGAGTTTTTTGCTCATCCAAAATCTGAACGCACACGCGCCTTTTTGTCGCAGGTTATTCATTAAATAGATATGGCGGATACCGTTCTGGATTTTTTCGCTTATAAACGCAAAAAGGCCATCCTGACGGATGGCCTTTTTGCTTATTTGATGTCTGGCAGTTCCCTACTCTCGCATGGGGAGACCCCACACTACCATCGGCGCTACGGCGTTTCACTTCTGAGTTCGGCATGG
>NZ_JAOWID010000022.1:0-473836 GCF_030332285.1 Citrobacter sp. Cu096 | reverse complement strand
CGGTAGTTCAGTTGGTTAGAATACCTGCCTGTCACGCAGGGGGTCGCGGGTTCGAGTCCCGTCCGTTCCGCCACTTATTAAGAGCCCTGAGCATTAGCTCAGGGCTTTTTCTTTTCCTGCAATTTAATTATTGCTACATCTGCAAAAATCCTCTGCATTTATCACTCTTTTTCTATAAAGAGCTGAAGGCCATAATCTTTTTAATTAACGAACATAGTGATTATAAAGAGGAATTCTATGGCTATCCCTGCATTCGGTTTGGGCACTTTCCGCCTGAAAGATGACGTGGTTATCGCTTCTGTTAAAACGGCGCTTGAGCTGGGCTACCGTGCTGTCGACACTGCGCAAATCTATGATAATGAAGCGGCTGTGGGGTAGGTGATTGCCGAAAGCGGCGTACCGCGTAACGAGTTGTACCTCACCACCAAGATCTGGATTGAAAATCTTAGCAAAGACAAACTAATCCCAAGCCTGAAAGAAAGCCTGAAGAAACTGCGTACAGATTATGTTGATCTGACGCTGATCCACTGGCCATCTCCGGGCGATGCAGTATCCGTTAAGGAGTTCATGCTGGCGCTGGGTCTGCATCTGGATGGCGAAGATAAAAAAGCGATCGTAGCACTGGACTGCAACGATCGTCTTGTCAGCCCGGAAGGACTGGCTCCTGCCTGGGATTAATTGCTCGATCCTTTGTACTCTTTAACCCTCTTTCACAGCTCCTTCGGGAGCTGTTTTTATATATTCACTTAAAAAGTCTATAAATGCCCGAATGCGTGTACTGACCGCACGATCGCTGTAATAAACGGCGCTGAAAGGCATTTTGACCGGCAGACGTTTATCGGCCAGCAGTTCCACCAGTTCTCCCCGCGCAATCTCTTTATCAATCATATAATCTGAAAGACATGCGATGCCGTTACCGCTCAGACAAAGCTGTTTTAACGTTTCCCCGCTGTTGGAAGAAATCCCGCACTCAACCTCATGGAGCTGTCCATCGCTACAGGCAATCGGCCAGGTATTGAGTGAAACGGGTTCGGAAAACCCCAGACACAGATGCTGTTTTAGCTGTTCGATGGTCTCGGGCTTGCCAAAACGGGCAATATAGTCAGGGGACGCGATAATCTTGCGATAGCTGCTAAATAACGGGCGCGCACGCAGGCTCGAGTCAGTCAGGGTACCTGCTCGTATCGCGACATCCACTTTTCTTTCAATAAGATTGATGAACGTTTCTGAGGAGACAAGAGACAACGTCATCTCAGGATATCGCTCACGGAACGGTTTGATTAGCGGCATCAGGAAATGCAGCATCACCGGCGTTGCCGCATCGATACGCAGCAGACCGCGCGGAGTATTACGCGACTCCATGATTTCCGTTTCTGCGGCTGCCATCTCTTGCAGTATCTGCTGCACACGTCTGAAGTAACGCTCTCCTTCTTCAGTGAGACTTAGCTGCCGGGTCGTGCGATTAAGCAAACTTACGCCCAGTTTCATCTCCAGTTTTTTTACTGCCCGACTGATCGCAGAATTAGCCTGTCCGAGCTGTTCTGCTGCCCGGCTGAAACTGCCGCTTTCCACAACGGCCACAAAAATCGCAAGTTCATCGGATGTCGCTTTCATTTTTGCACCTGGAGCAAAATTATATTTAGATTTTGAATATTTTTGTCATTAAAACATCCCGGCATACTGCGTGTCATCTGATTACTGATGTTATGGAGTTATTTATGCCTCTCGCTTTATTTGCACTCACAATTAGTGCCTTCGCTATTGGGACGACTGAGTTTGTGATTGTTGGCCTGGTACCGACTATCGCGCAACAGCTGGGGATCTCGTTACCTTCCGCCGGACTGCTGGTTTCAATTTACGCGCTGGGTGTGGCGATTGGCGCACCGGTGCTAACCGCTCTCACCGGACGTCTGCCGCGTAAACAGTTACTTGTAGCGCTGATGGTCCTGTTTACGGCAGGGAATTTGCTGGCATGGCAAGCTCCCGGGTATATGACACTCATTGTCGCCCGTTTGCTGACGGGACTAGCTCACGGTGTATTTTTCTCGATTGGCTCTACTATCGCGACCAGTCTGGTGCCAAAAGAGAAAGCGGCTTCCTCCATTGCCATTATGTTTGGCGGCTTAACGGTGGCGCTGGTAACGGGTGTGCCGCTGGGTACGTTTATCGGTCAGCACTTTGGCTGGCGTGAGACTTTCCTTGCAGTATCAATGTTAGGCGTGATTGCGCTGATCAGCAGTCAACTGCTGATCCCCGCCAACATTCCCGGTCGTGCAGCCGCCAGCATTCGCGACCAGGTGAAAGTGCTGACTCATCCCCGTCTGTTGCTGATTTACGCTGTTACGGCACTGGGCTACGGCGGCGTGTTCACAGCATTTACCTTCATGGCACCGATGATGCAGGATCTGGCGGGATTCTCTCCGGCAGCAGTAAGCTGGATCTTACTGGGTTACGGCGTATCAGTGGCTATCGGCAATATCTGGGGCGGTAAGCTGGCGGATAAGCATGGTGCGGTTCCTGCGTTGAAATTCATTTTCGCCGCGCTGTTTGTTCTGCTGATGGTTTTCCAACTGACGGCTTCCACGCAATACGCCGCGCTGGTTACCATTCTGGTGATGGGGATCTTTGCCTTTGGCAACGTACCAGGGTTGCAGGTCTACGTGGTACAGAAAGCGGAACAATTTACGCCTAATGCTGTTGATGTGGCGTCAGGGTTGAATATTGCGGCGTTTAACATTGGCATTGCACTGGGTTCAGTGATTGGTGGACAAACGGTCGAGCATTATGGTCTGGCGCAGACGCCGTGGATTGGCGCACTTATTGTCCTGGTTGCTTTCCTGCTAATGTGGCTCAGCGGTCGTCTTGATAAGCCCGCGCGCGTTGTTTTGGGGTAAATCATTGATGTAAGCGCCCACTTACAAAACAAACTGCAATTGTTCGTTGAAAGTGACTGCTAAAATCCCTATAACAGAAGAACCAGTCCGGCTGCGGACTGGTTGACGTTACAGAGGTTTGAAAGTCTAAAGTGCGAAAAAACACCTATGCCATGCGTTATGTTGCCGGACAACCCGCCGAGCGGATTTTACCGCCAGGGTCGTTTGCGCATATTGGCCAGGCATTACCCGCAGGCGTACCGTTGAGCAGTGAAGATCGCATTCGCGTGCTGGTATGGAATATTTTTAAACAGCAGCGAGCTGAATGGCAGTCGGTGTTGAAGAATTTTGGCAAAGACGCGCATCTGGTGTTATTGCAGGAAGCGCAAACCACGCCAGAACTGGTGCAGTTTGCGACCGCTAATTATCTTGCGGCCGATCAGGTTCCGGCCTTTGTGCTGCCTCAGCATCCCTCTGGCGTTATGACGCTTTCCTCCGCTCACCCAGTATACTGTTGCCCATTGCGCGAGCGTGAGCCTATTTTACGGCTGGCGAAATCGGCGCTGGTGACGGTGTACCCGTTGCCTGACACTCGGTTGTTAATGGTGGTGAATATCCACGCGGTTAACTTTAGCCTTGGCGTTGATGTCTATAGTAAGCAATTACTTCCCATTGGCGATCAGATTGCTCATCACAGCGGCCCGGTGATCATGGCTGGCGATTTTAATGCCTGGAGCCGTCGACGGATGAATGCGCTGTACCGCTTTGCGCGTGAAATGTCGCTGCGCCAGGTGCGCTTTACCGACGATCAGCGTCGCCGCGCGTTTGGTCGTCCTCTCGATTTTGTGTTCTATCGCGGTCTGAACGTGAGTGAAGCCTCAGTGCTGGTTACCCGCGCATCCGACCATAACCCGCTACTCGTTGAATTCAGTCCCGGCAAACCTGAACAATAACGGTGTGTCAGGTCTGCCGTAGGGCAGGCCTGTGATGGTTGCCCTTCATTTTTCACAACAACCGAAGGACAACACAATGACAACACGCTCTCATCATGACAACGTCGAAAAGCAGTTTGGCTCTCAGGCAAATGCCTATTTAACCAGTGCGGTGCATGCCTCTGGTCGTGACTTGCAACGTCTGGCAGAAAGGCTGTCGGCATTTCCGCTGGCCCGCGTACTGGATATGGGATGCGGAGCGGGGCACGTCAGCTTTGTGGCTGCGCAACACGTAAAGCAGGTCGTGGCTTATGATTTATCGTCACAGATGCTTGAAGTGGTCTCTGAAGCGGCAAAAGACAGAGGTCTGGAAAATATCGTCACACAGCAGGGGTATGCTGAAAGCCTGCCATTTGAAGATGACGTATTTGATGTAGTGATTAGCCGCTATTCCGCGCATCACTGGCATGATGTCGGGAGTGCGCTGCGGGAAGTGAATCGCGTTCTGAAGTCCGGCGGTGTGCTGATTGTGATGGATGTGATGTCGCCAGGCCATCCTGTACGTGATATCTGGTTGCAAACCGTGGAGGCGTTACGTGATACCGCGCACGTCCGCAACTACTCCAGCGGAGAGTGGCTGTCATTAATCAATAACGCCAATCTGATTGCCGATACCTTGTTAACCGATCGTCTGCCGCTGGAGTTCAGTTCGTGGGTGGCGCGGATGCGCACGCCTGCAGCGTTGAGTGACGCGATTCGTGTTTACCAACAGAGTGCTTCTGCCGAAGTGAAAACCTATTTTGCGTTGCAGGAAGATGGCTCGTTTACCAGCGACACGATCATGGTTGAGGCGCATAAAGCGGGATAAATAAAAAAGGCACTGGGGGGAAGCCAGTGCCTTTATTTCTACAATACTATCAGGAGTCCGGCATGCCGTTGTTTTTCACAAACAACGTTAGCTGATCGCCAGGCTGCAGATTGTCCGTATCGTTGTTCCAGCGCATCACATCCTTGATGTTAACCCCGTGACGCTTGGCAATGCTCGACAGTGAGTCGCCTTTACGCACACGATAGGTGATGCTATCGCTGTTATTAGCTAACCGTTGTGCGCTGGTACCCGCACCTACCGTCAGACTTTGGCCCACTTTCAGCGACGACCCACGCAGATTATTCCACTGCTGCAGATCCTTCGTGCTCACGCCAAGACGTGCAGCGACGCCGGAAAGCGTATCGCCAGAGCGAACTTTGTAGCTACGGCTGTTCAGCGGCGTGTTATCCGCAACCAGCGTTGACTGTACGGCCGCAATCTCGCCTGAAGCCAGAGACTCACGCAGCTTCTCTGCATGCTTCTTTGGCACCATCACATATTGCGGGCCGCTTGCACCCAACGTGGAGCCTTTCACGCCAGCATTGAAGGTCTTCAACTTGCTGACGGAGATACCCGCCATATCGGCAACCTGAGCCATTTCAACCGGGCTACTCAAGCGAACACGTGCCAACGCGCGGCTTTCGTCTGTTGTTGGCAGACGCACGCCATAGCGTTTGCTGTTTTTGAGTATATCGCTCAATGCCAGCATTTTAGGCACATACAGCTTTGTTTCCTGAGGCAATGGCAACGACCAAAAGTCAGTGGGTTTACCACGGGCTTTGTTCGTTTTAATCGCCTTCATGACACGTCCTTCACCGCTATTATAAGCAGCTACGGTCAGCAGCCAGTCGCCATCAAACATCTTGTTCAGACGCTGCATCATGTCCAGTGCGGCGGTGGTGGAAGCCACAACGTCGCGACGTGCATCATAATTGCGGGTCTGTTTTAAACCATAATTGCGCCCCGTGCTCGGAATGATCTGCCAAATACCTGCGGCATTGGCGCCAGACGTTGCGTGAGGATCAAAAGCGCTCTCCACTATGGGTAGTAGTACCAGTTCCATTGGCATGTTACGTTTCTTAACCTGCCCGGCTATCCAGTACATATACGGCTCTGCCCGTAAAGTTACATCGTGGAGATAGCTCTTATTGCGTAAATACTTCTGTTTCTGTTCGCGAATCCGGCTGTTTTCCGGAATTCCCATCTTTAGCTCGTCACCAATGAAAGCCCACAAATCTTGATCAGCAGCGATAGACGTTCCGTCGTCCATCCATCGCGCCTGACTTGTAAACTTTCCTGCTTCCCCTTGACCAGCTGCAGAAAGGCTCTGTGCGTGTTGTTGGACGTTACCAGTATTCTGGCACCCAACAAGCAGGACAGAGGCGAGTAATATCGCTTTTGCCTTCATGTGTGTGTCAATAGTTGCTTAAAAGACGACCGATCATAACGGCGAAGTTTTCAAAAGGCAACCCGGAATTGTCAGAACGTATCTTTCTTTGACCTTAACCAGGCAAAACGCTCTTCAGGTTGTTGCAATATTGTTTCTTTGTTTATTTCATTAATTAAATCAATATCTTCCGTTCTTAAGAAAAGATTATTTCGTCGCTCATTTTTCAGAATTACGGGTAGTGTCATTTGTTTTTTTACCCGTAACTCATTAACTTTACGATAATATTCATTAATAAACGAATCGTGAGGCAGAATGCTTAAGGCAAACTTCATGTTTGCTAATGTGTATTCATGTGCACAACAAATTAACGTATCGTCAGGAAGTGAGTTTATTTTTTTAAGTGATTGATACATTTGAGATGCCGTTCCTTCGAACAGACGTCCGCAGCCGCCGGAAAAGAGCGTGTCGCCGCAAAATAAATAAGGGTGACTAAAGTAACAGATATGTCCTAAAGTGTGACCCGGCGTAGCAATTACCGTAAATTCATGCCCCAAAACCAGTGCATTATCGCCATCTTCAACTACGTGCGTCGTTCCCTTATCTTGCGTTTCAGCCGGTCCATACACCACTATTTGTGGGAAGTGTTGTAAAAGTTCTTTCACGCCGCCCACGTGATCCTGATGATGGTGGGTCAGCAGAATGGCATCAGGAACCCAGTTATGTTCTGCAATAGCTTTCAAAACGGGAGCTGCTTCGCCCGGGTCCACAATCAGACAATGCTTGTCATTATTCGACAGGACCCAGATGTAATTGTCCTGAAATGCAGGAATACTGTTAAGATTCATAGATTACCTCTCAATGCGTAACGGAAGGTTGTGATGAAACCGGCAAGGATCCCTCAAACTGTCGTAGCGCCCGTTAGCTGGAATGATTTGCCATGGGGCGAATACTATCGTGAGGCGCTGGAGTATCAGCTTAACCCGTGGTTCGCAAAAATGTACGGTTTTCATCTGCTTAAGATTGGTAATTTAAGCGCAGAAATCGATTCCGAAGCGTGCGCGGTTTCTCATCAGGTTAATGTTTCTTTGCAAGGGTCTCCCATGCAGGTGACGGCCGATCCTTTGCATCTACCTTTTGCCGATAAGTCTGTGGATGTCTGTTTATTGGCCCATACGCTACCGTGGTGTTCCGATCCCCATCGCTTATTGCGTGAGGCCGATCGCGTGCTTATTGATGACGGCTGGTTGATTCTGAGCGGTTTTAACCCGGTAAGCCTGATGGGATTGCGTAAACTGGTGCCCGTATTGCGTAAAACATCACCCTACAACAGCCGGATGTTTACGCTCATGCGGCAATTGGACTGGCTTTCATTGCTGAATTTTGAAGTGCTGCACTACAGCCGTTTTCACGTCCTGCCCTGGAATAAGAAGGGCGGAAAAATGTTAAGCGCCCATATTCCCGCGCTGGGATGTTTGCAACTGGTGGTTGCGCGTAAGCGAACCATTCCGCTCACGCTCAACCCGATGAAACAAAATAAAAGCAAAACGCCTATCCGCCAGGCCGTCGGCGCGACCCGGCAATACCGCAAACCCGACGCTTAAGCCTCAGCCTGATACCCAATATCATCCTGAGTTGGACGCATGGCTGCGGTGCGCGCAAGCTCATCGCAGCGTTCGTTTTCCGGATGACCCGCATGGCCTTTCACCCACTCCCATTTGATTTGATGCGGCCCCAGCGCGGTATCCAGACGTTTCCATAGATCGACGTTCTTCACCGGCTTTTTATCTGCGGTTTTCCAGCCGCGCTTCTTCCAGTTGTGGATCCACTGCGTAATGCCCTGACGCACATACTGGCTGTCTGTGCTGAGTATCACTTCACACTGTTCTTTCAGGGCTTCCAGCGCAACGATTGCCGCCATTAGCTCCATGCGATTATTGGTGGTGAGGTTGTAGCCTTCGCTAAAGGTTTTTTCGCGCCCGCGATAGCGTAAAATCGCTCCGTAACCACCTGGCCCCGGATTTCCCAGGCAAGAACCGTCGGTGAAAATTTCTACCTGTTTAAGCATCTCTGGTAGACTTCCTGTTTTAGCAAATCGAAATCAAACGATAAGTCTGACATAAATGACCGTTATGAGCACTGGAATTACACGACAGGTAGTCCTCGATACCGAAACCACCGGTATGAACCAGATTGGTGCCCACTACGAAGGCCACAAGATCATTGAGATCGGTGCGGTTGAAGTGGTGAACCGCCGCCTGACCGGGAATAACTTCCACGTTTACCTGAAGCCGGATCGGCTGGTGGACCCGGAAGCATTTGGCGTGCATGGCATCGCTGACGAGTTCCTGCTCGATAAACCTACGTTTGCCGATGTGGCCGATGAGTTTCTCGACTACATTCGCGGCGCGGAGCTGGTCATCCATAACGCATCGTTTGATATTGGCTTTATGGATTACGAATTCGCTAAGCTCAAGCGGGATATTCCGAAGACCAACGAATTCTGCAAAATAACCGATAGCCTGGCGCTGGCGAGGAAAATGTTTCCTGGCAAGCGCAACAGCCTTGATGCATTGTGCTCACGCTATGAAATAGACAACAGTAAACGTACCTTGCACGGCGCATTGCTCGATGCTCAGATTCTGGCCGACGTTTATCTGATGATGACCGGTGGGCAGACAACGATGGCGTTCTCAATGGAAGGTGACAGCCAGCAGCAGAATGACACGGGGATCCAGCGCATTGTGCGACAGTCCAGCAAACTACGCGTTGTTTTCGCCACTGATGAAGAGTTAGCGGCCCATGAGTCGCGCCTTGACCTGGTGCAGAAGAAAGGCGGAAGTTGCCTCTGGCGGGCATAGTTTGTACGTTTTTCGTATGGAAATGACCATTCGGGTGATTTTTGCAGCAAACGATTAAAAATCGTGAGAAAAAGCGTTGACGAGGCGCGAGGCAATCCGTAATATTCGCTTCGTTCCCAAGCGGAACACAACGCGGAGTGGTAGTTCAGTTGGTTAGAATACCTGCCTGTCACGCAGGGGGTCGCGGGTTCGAGTCCCGTCCATTCCGCCAATATTCAGAAAGCCTGAGTCAGAAATGATTCAGGCTTTCGTCGTTTTAACCCAGAAAAATAAAAGCCTGCAACCATGTGTTATTGCAGGCTTCGCTGTTACTCGCTCAGCGTCTGCGCGATATCTTTTTGTACCTGCTGGCGCTGTGCTGGAGTCAGCACTTTGTTCAGATCAAAATAGTATTTCACGCGGTAATAACGCGCTTGCTGTTCGATATTGCTGAACGCGGAAAGCTGTTTTTTGACGGCAGCTTCATCCCATTTCCCGGACTTGATGACGTCAATCAACGCGCCGCCTTTCACATCCTTCACCGAAATCTGCCCGACATTGGTTTCAAGCTGCTGGTGCAGTTTTTTAATCTGCGCAACCTGGTCAGTGCTCAGCTTAAGATGCTGTACTATCGGATCCTGGGCAGGAGCCGGAACATTAGATGTGGTTGCTGCAAACGTGCTAAAAGACGCGCCAGCCACGGTAACTGCCAGCAAAGTCATGCGTACGGAGTTCTTCATTATTGCAATCCTGAGAAGGGAATTATCGACAATATTTGCCACTTGTCGGTTACGAGTAATTATCCCTGGCAGGATACGTTGCCAGAAGCGTGTCGCCACGCGAATTTGTTTTGCGGTTGGTTACGGAGTGAAACAATCCCGCCACGGAAAATGTTCCGCAGCGGGAGGGTTGGCGATATTTATAGTGTGAACGGGTCGGCATCCTGCCAGGCGGGAAACTTTTCGCGATACTCACGCAGCGCCGAGAGAGACAGTTCAGCGTCAATACGCGCGGCCTGATGCGGTTCGGCGGTGGCAATAATCTCACCCTGCGGATTAATCACCCGGCTGTCGCCGCGATAATGATGTCCGTTACCGTCAGTGCCCACGCGGTTACATCCTGCTACATAAGCCTGGTTCTCAATCGCCCGGGCGGTGAGCAAAACCTGCCAGTGCAGCGAACGCGGCGCCGGCCAGTTGGCAACATACAATGCCAGGTCGTAGTCGCCGCGGTTGCGTGACCACACCGGAAAACGCAGGTCATAACAGACCAACGGCAGAATACGCCAGCCGCGCCATTCAATAATCACCCGCGCGTCACCGGCCTGATAATACTGATGCTCATCCGCCATACGGAACAGATGGCGCTTGTCGTAGAAATGCACATTACCTTCGGGTTCAACCAGCAAAAAACGATTCACCGGCCCCCGTTCAGACTGTATCGCCGCGCTACCTGCTATCAGGGCATTTGTCTGCTGCGCTTTGCTACGCATCCAGCTTACAACTTCTTCTTGCGGCAACGATTTATTTGCCGCTTCCATGGCAAATCCGCTGGTAAACATCTCAGGCAATACAATGACATCACGTCCGGCGACGGTTTCCAGTTGTCGGTCAAAATGGCGCAGGTTGGCTGGGCCATCCATCCAGCTCAGTGGTTGTTGCAGCAGCGTAATTTTCAAACCAGGCACGATCGAGGCTCCTCGTTGAACAATATTTTGACACTGTAGCATGAGCATTAATGAAAATGTGGCAATAAAAAGCCCCGCATTAAGCGGGGCTAAACGTCGTGCGAGTGTCGTTATGCGGCTTCGACTTTACGCACTTTCTCTGGCAGCTTTACCGGCTGAGTCGCCAGCTCCTCGGGTTCAAAGTCATCCACGTTGATACTGCGCAGGCGGCTCGCTTCGGCTTTCACCAGAATCGCGGCTTCATCTTTATCAATCAGCCCTTTCGCCAGCGCATTGTGCGCCAGTTCGTCGAGACGGGTAAATGGCAGGTTTTTACCCAACTCTTTACAGATCCGCTGGTGGATTGGGTCGGCTGCAATCACGTCCAGCAGCGCCTCTTCCAGCAAACCAACCGGGTTATGCTCGCTTGGCGTCAGATATTGACCGCGACCAATACGAGAACGAGTAGCGCTCGGAACCTGCAAAATCTTCGCGACTTTATGATCCAATTTGTCAGACGGTGCATGGTAGTGGCGACCGGTAGGGAAGATAACCACATTCAGCAAGCCCGCGACCAGACGGTTCGGGAAGTTCTTCAGCAGATCGTCCATCGCCTGTTCCGCTTTGTACAACGCATCCTGAACGCCCCAGTGAACCAACGGCAGGTCCGCTTCATGACGGCCTTCGTCGTCATAACGCTTCAGCACCGCGGAGGCCAGATACAGCTGACTTAACACATCGCCCAGACGTGCGGAGATACGTTCACGACGCTTCAGACTACCGCCCAGTACAGCCATCGACACATCTGAAAGTAGGGCCAGGTTGGCGCTCAGACGGTTCAGGTGCTGGTAGTAACGTTTGGTCGCATCGCCAGTTGGCGTGCTGCTGGTTAAACCACGCGTCAGGCCAAGCCAGAAGCTACGCACTTTGTTACTGCCGACGTGACCAATGTGTTTGAACAGCAGTTTGTCGAAGGCATTCACATCGTTACTCTGTGCCGCCGCCATTTCTTCCAAAACGTACGGATGGCAGCGAATCGCACCCTGACCGAAGATCATCATGCTACGGGTCAGAATGTTGGCGCCCTCAACGGTAATGGCGATCGGCGCGCCCTGATAAGCACGAGCGAGGAAGTTGCTTTCCCCAAGCATAATGCCTTTACCGCCAGTAATATCCATTGCATCGATGATTGATTGCTGCCCACGGTGGGTACAGTGATACTTCACGATGGCCGACAGCACAGCCGGTTTTTCACCCAGCATAATGCCGTAGGTAATCAGCGATGCCGCAGCATCCATCACGTAGGCGTTACCCGCAATACGTGCCAACGGTTCTTCAATACCTTCCATCTTACCGATAGAGATTTTGAACTGGCGACGAATGTGCGCATACGCACCGGTTGCCATCGCGACCGACTTCACGCCGCCCGTCGAGTTAGACGGCAGGGTAATACCGCGTCCTACGGACAGACATTCCACCAGCATACGCCAGCCCTGACCGGCCATTTTTGGGCCACCGATGATGTAATCAATCGGTACGAAGACATCTTTACCCAGCGTTGGGCCGTTCTGGAAAGGTACGTTCAGTGGGAAGTGACGACGTCCAATTTGTACACCCGGCGTTGAGGTTGGGATCAGCGCACAGGTAATGCCAAGATCTTCTTCGCCACCCAGCAGTTTTTCCGGGTCGGAGAGTTTAAATGCCAGACCCAGCACGGTAGCGATAGGCGCTAGCGTGATATAGCGTTTGTTCCAGGTCAGGCGCATACCCAGCACCTGCTGCCCCTGCCAGTCACCCATACAAACCACGCCGGTATCCGGGATCGCGCCTGCGTCGGAACCCGCTTCTGGGCTGGTCAGGGCGAAGCATGGGATCTCCTGACCACGTGCCAGACGCGGCAGGTAATGATTCTTCTGCTCTTCGGTGCCGTAATGCTGCAGCAGTTCGCCAGGGCCTAATGAGTTAGGTACGCCAACGGTGATCGCCAGGATCCCGGAAACGCCGGAGAGTTTTTGCAGAACGCGAGCCTGAGCGTAGGCGGAGAATTCCAGCCCGCCGTACTCTTTCTTAATGATCATTGCGAAGAAGCGGTGTTCTTTTAGATATGCCCACAGCTCCGGCGGTAGATCCGCGAGTTCGTGGGTGATCTGGAAGTCGTTCGCCATGCGGCAGGCCTCTTCCACCGGGCCATCAATAAACGCTTGTTCTTCAGCAGTCAGATGTGGCTGAGGATAGTTATGCAGTTTTTTCCAGTCTGGCTTGCCCTGGAAAAGGTCGCCTTCCCACCAGGTCGTACCGGCATCAATCGCTTCTTTCTCAGTGCGCGACATCGGTGGCATGACCTTACGGAAACCGCGGAACACCGGCGCAGAGATCATGGATTTGCGCATCGGCGTAAAGTTAAACGGTACGAGGATAATGGCCAGAGGAACCAGCAGCCAGACTGACCACAGGCCAGCTACGCCAAGCGCAGCCGTCCAGGCGAGCAAAATTAAGCTGCTGAGGAATAAGCTCACGCGGTGATAAAACAGAACGCTGAGCAGGACAACCGTAGCGATAATACTCAAAATCATCATAACGAAAAGCTCCCTTGCTTGTAGGAGGTCTGACCACTTGTGATGATATGGTTGTAGTGGATGTAAATTCTTTTAGCAATGTGTTTACAAAATAATTACAACAAAGCTCACATTGTTGCTGTTTTAACCGGCACAAAAAATCAAAAGCCGTAGCCATTCCTGTGGCTTGTACTTCTCGCTGGTAGCGCTATCCGGTACACTGCACCTTGTCATTTACATTCATGCTGAAGGATATCCTCATGTACCAGGATCTTATTCGTAACGAACTGAGCGAAGCGGCGGAAACGCTGGCTAATTTTCTTAAAGATGACGCCAATATTCACGCCATTCAGCGCGCGGCGGTCCTGTTGGCAGACAGCTTTAAAGCGGGCGGTAAGGTACTTTCTTGCGGTAACGGCGGCTCCCATTGTGACGCGATGCACTTCGCCGAAGAGCTGACCGGACGCTATCGCGAAAACCGCCCTGGCTACCCGGCGATCGCTATCTCTGACGTTAGCCATATCTCCTGCGTCAGCAACGATTTCGGTTACGATTATGTGTTCTCCCGTTATGTGGAAGCTGTGGGTCGCGAGGGCGATGTCCTGTTAGGCATCTCCACTTCGGGTAACTCCGGTAACGTGATTAAAGCGATTGCTGCGGCGCGTGAGAAGGGAATGAAAGTCATCACCCTGACCGGCAAAGATGGCGGTAAAATGGCAGGCAGCGCGGATATCGAAATTCGCGTGCCGCACTTTGGCTACGCTGACCGCATTCAGGAAATTCATATCAAAGTTATTCATATCCTGATCCAGTTGATCGAAAAAGAGATGGTTAAATAAGACTTCGCTGGGGGCTCGTCGCCCCCGCTGTTGTGGAGGTGATATATGTGCGAACTGCTCGGGATGAGCGCCAATGTGCCAACCGATATCTGCTTTAGCTTCACCGGGTTGGTTCAGCGCGGCGGAGGTACCGGTCCGCACAAAGACGGCTGGGGGATTACTTTTTATGAAGGTAAGGGCTGCCGTACGTTTAAAGATCCGCAACCCAGCTTTAATTCGCCTATCGCCAAACTGGTACAAGACTATCCCATCAAATCCTGTTCTGTGATTGCCCATATTCGTCAGGCGAACCGTGGCGAAGTGGCACTGGAAAATACCCATCCATTTACGCGAGAGCTGTGGGGACGTAACTGGACGTACGCTCATAACGGCCAGCTCAGCGGCTATAAATCGTTGGAAACCGGTAATTTCCGTCCGGTCGGGGAAACCGACAGCGAAAAAGCATTTTGCTGGCTACTGCATAAGCTGACTGAGCGCTATCCACGCACGCCTGGCAATATGACGGCAGTATTTAAGTATATCGCGGTGCTGGCAGGAGAACTGCGAGAGAAGGGGGTCTTCAACATGCTGCTGTCTGACGGGCGTTATGTGATGGCCTTCTGTTCGACCAACCTGTTTTGGATCACCCGGCGTGCGCCATTTGGTGTAGCGACGTTGCTGGATCAGGATGTGGAAATCGATTTTAGCTCAGAGACCACACCCAATGATGTGGTCACCGTGATTGCCACGCAGCCGTTAACCGGCAATGAAACCTGGCAAAAGATTATGCCAGGCGAGTGGGCATTATTTTGTCTCGGGGAGCGCGTAGTTTGATGCCAGCTGCGGCTGGACCACTTCGTGACTCAACGGCTTGCTGATAACGTAACGGCCATCTACGACGGAAACTGTTGGTGGCTTACGCGTTTGTTCGAAGTAATCGTATCCCGGTTTTAGCTGTGACCAGAACTCTTTGTAATACGAGAATTTATGGCGCTGCATGTTGGCGTCGGTCATACGGAACGGATAAATGCTGACCTGCACGCTGGACTGCCCAAACACCAGCGCACCGGTGACAAACTGGAAAATCTCATCAATGCCGTTATCGGTCATCGCGTAGCAGCCGACGGAAACGCAGGCACCGTGAATCATCAGGTATTTACCTTCATAACCGTGTGCGCGGTCGTAGGCGTTAGGGAAACCAATGTTAATCGCTTTGTAAAAGCGGCTATCCGGTTTCAGCTGTCCGCGCTGTACGCTGTAAAATCCTTCCGGACTTTTGAAATCACCCTGACGCTGTTTCGGCCCTAAGCCGCCGGAATAATTGCAGATCTTATAACTGTCGAGCAATTGATACTGTTCGCCCATCTTGACGTACAGATCCAACGTTCGCTCTTCTTTGAAGATCTGGATATAGACAGGGGAGCCCATTAATTGTTGCTTATATTCTTTGCTGACAGGCGTAGTCGGGCTGCTGCTGCTCAGCAAACCGGCAAACGAAACGCACGGCAATAAAAGCATCGCAAGAAAAAATGCGATTTTACGCATACTACTTATTCCTTGATAAAACGATTACACACGCCAGGACGGCAAAAAGAGTCCCCAAATCGGATAAATCTGGATCTGGAGCGCTCACATTATCACCCAGAGAGTTTTTCGCAAGTCTCTCGTGCTGCGTTTACACTTTAGATTTTCTTTATACGGAAAATTGTGCTTAAAGTCTGTCAGGCGTGGCGTATTTTGTGGGTTAGCGAACTTTATGGTACACCGAACCTCATGAGTTAAATGAGACGCTGCGCGAGCGTGTGTACGCGACGGACAATTTGTGCGTTATCTGTGTGATGCGCGCTTTGTGATGAATGGACACGCACTGACGTTGCAGAGGAACTGACTTCTCATGTCGCAAAAATACTGTATACTTAAACAGTGTTGTGAGAGGTGAGTCATGCGCAAAATCATACATGTCGATATGGACTGCTTTTTCGCGGCGGTGGAAATGCGTGATAATCCCGCCCTGCGTGACATTCCCATTGCCATTGGCGGCAGTCGTGAACGCCGCGGGGTTATCAGCACAGCCAATTATCCGGCGCGTAAATTTGGCGTGCGCAGCGCAATGCCAACCGGAATGGCGTTAAAGCTGTGCCCGCATCTTACCCTGTTACCCGGTCGTTATGAGGCATACAAAGAAGCGTCATGCCAGATTCAGGCGATCTTCTCCCGCTATACCTCGCTGATTGAACCGCTTTCGCTGGATGAAGCCTACCTGGATGTCACCGACAGCGTTTACTGCCACGGCTCCGCGACGCTGATCGCCCAGGAGATCCGCCAGACGATCTTCAATGAACTACAGCTAACCGCCTCTGCGGGGATTGCGCCGGTTAAATTCCTGGCAAAAATCGCCTCCGATCTTAATAAACCCAACGGGCAATATGTGATAACCCCTGCTGATGTCCCTGAATTTCTCAAAACGTTACCGCTGGGGAAAATTCCTGGCGTCGGTAAAGTCTCCGCCGCTAAGCTGGAGTCGATGGGATTGCGTACCTGCGAAGATATTCAAAAATACGATCTGGCTACGCTGCTCAAACGTTTTGGTAAGTTTGGCCGTGTGTTGTGGGAGCGCAGTCAGGGAATTGACGAGCGGGACGTCAACAGCGACAGGCTGCGCAAATCCGTCGGCGTCGAGCGGACACTGGCGGAAGATATTCATCAGTGGTCAGAGTGTGAAGCGATTATTGAGCGGCTCTATCCCGAACTGGAACGGCGTCTGGCAAAGGTTAAGCCGGATCTCCTGATCGCCCGCCAGGGAATAAAACTCAAGTTTAATGATTTTCAGCAGACCACTCAGGAGCATGTCTGGCCGCGCTTAAATAAAGACGACTTAATTGCGACGGCACACAAAACCTGGGAAGCACGTCGGGGAGGGCGAGGTGTGAGGCTGGTGGGGTTACACGTCACGCTGCTGGATCCACAAATAGAAAGGCAGCTGTTATTGGGGCTGTGACATAGATGCATTGCCGGATAAGCACAGCGCCATCCGGCATTTAACGCAGACTTACTTCGCCGGAATAGACTTCAGCAGTTCAGTCAGCAGCGTCCAGTAGTGGCCGACGCTTTCGATATGAACCTGCTCATCCGGGGAGTGCGGACCGGTGATGGTTGGCCCGATGGAAACCATGTCCATTTCCGGATACGGTTTTTTGAACAGGCCACATTCCAGACCAGCATGGATGATCTGAATGTTCGGCGTTTTATTGAACAAACGCTGATAGGTTTCACGAACCAGGTGCATAACCGGAGAGTTTGCATCCGGCTGCCAGCCTGGATACGCGCCTTTGGCTTCAGTTTTGGCGCCAGCCAGTTTACCCAGTGAATCCAGCATGCTCACCACGTAGTCTTTACCGCTGTCGATCAGCGAACGTACTAAGCAGTGGATCTGGACATTATCGTCAGTCATAGTTACCACACCGACGTTCAGGGAGGTTTCTACCACGCCTTTGGCGACGTCGGAGTTGCGGATCACACCGTTAGGGGTGGCGTTCAGCAGACGTACAAAGCTGTCGCGAGACTGTGCGGTTAGCGCGGCTTTGTCGTTAGTAACGGCATCCAGCAGCAGAGCCAGATTTTTCTCTTTAGCTTCCAGCTCGTTTTTCAGGATTTCCTGGTAGGTGCTGACCAGCGCTTTTAACGCATCAACTTTATCTGCAGCCACGGCGAGGGTAGCGAAGGCTTCACGCGGAATCGCATTGCGCAGCGTACCGCCGTTGAAATCAACCAGACGCAGATCCAACTCTTCAGCGTGACCCGCCAGGAAGCGTACCAGCAGCTTGTTCGCGTTGCCGAGACCCACGTGGATTTCACCGCCGGAGTGGCCACCTTTCAGACCTTTTAACGTCAGCTTAAAGCTCTGGAAGCCAGCCGGGATTGCTTCACGGGACAGCGGCAGGTTAGAGGTAAAGTCGATCCCACCTGCGCAACCCATATAGATCTCACCTTCTTCTTCTGAGTCGGTGTTGATCAGGATATCCGCCTGCAGCCAGTTAGCCTGCAGACCAAATGCGCCATCCATACCTGCTTCTTCGGTCATGGTCAGCAGGACTTCCAGCGGACCGTGTACCACATTGTCATCAGCCAGAACGGCCAGCGCGGACGCCATACCGATACCGTTATCCGCACCCAGCGTGGTGCCACGGGCTTTTACCCATTCGCCATCAATATAAGGCTGGATAGGATCTTTGGTGAAGTCGTGCACGGTGTCGTTGTTTTTCTGCGGGACCATATCCAGGTGCGCCTGCAGGACGACCGGCTTGCGGTTTTCCATTCCTGCGGTAGCGGGTTTGCGAATCAGGATATTACCGACTTGATCGCGCTCGACGTGGAAACCTTTCTCTTGGGCCCAGCTAAGAATGTGTTCAGCGAGCTGCTCTTCATGGTAGGACGGATGAGGAATAGAACAGATTTTGGCAAAAATATCCCACAGCGGTTGTGGGGATAACTGAGACAGTTCAGACACGTTGAGTCTCCTTGGCGATGTCCTGCAAAACTTGCTTGCAGGCCACAGGGTTAGCAGAATTAAAAACACCACAAGTCAGGCTTGCGCGATGCGATTGAGAATACCACTTTCTCCGCCGACGGCTAGCATAAAGCATGCAAAAAGAGGCGCGGATTCCGCGAAACACTGGTTTTTAGTGCGTCAGATCTCTATAATCTCGCGCAACCTATTTCCCCCTCGAACACTTTTTAAGCCGTAGATAAACAGGCTGGGACACTTCACATGAGCGAAAAATACGTCGTCACCTGGGACATGTTGCAGATCCATGCACGTAAACTGGCAAGCCGCCTGATGCCTTCTGAACAATGGAAAGGCATTATTGCCGTTAGCCGTGGTGGTCTGGTGCCGGGCGCATTGCTGGCGCGTGAATTGGGTATTCGTCATGTCGATACCGTATGCATCTCCAGCTACGATCACGACAACCAGCGCGAACTGAAAGTGCTGAAGCGTGCCGAAGGCGACGGTGAAGGTTTTATCGTAATTGATGACCTGGTTGATACCGGTGGTACCGCCGTTGCGATCCGCGAAATGTATCCTAAAGCGCATTTCGTCACGATCTTCGCTAAGCCGGCCGGTCGTCCGCTGGTGAATGATTATGTTGTTGATATCCCTCAGGATACCTGGATTGAGCAGCCGTGGGATATGGGCGTTGTGTTTGTCCCGCCGATCTCTGGTCGCTAATCAATAACGTTTTCGACGCCTGGCAATGCCGGGCGTTGTTCTTTTTTTGCGGTGTCAGGTTACACTATGCCTTAGTGAGTATTCATGGAGGCTGCAATCATGTCACAGGCTAACCTCAGCGAAGTCCTGTTTAAACCCCGCTTCAAACACCCTGAAACGTCAACGCTGGTTCGTCGTTTTAATCGCGGCGCGCAGCCGTCCGTACAATCGGCTCTTGATGGCAAAACAGTTCCGCACTGGTATCGCATGGTGAATCGCCTGATGTGGATCTGGCGTGGCGTCGATCCGCGTGAAATTCTCGAAGTGCAGGCCCGCATCGTCATGAGTGAAGCCGAACGTACGGATAAAGAACTCTACGACACGGTCATCGGGTATCGCGGCGGGAACTGGATCTACGAGTGGGCGAAGCAGGCGATGGACTGGCAACAGAAAGCGTCTATGGAAGCGGATCCGCAGGTGAGCGGACGCCACTGGCTACATGCCTCCACGTTGTACAACATTGCCGCTTATCCCCACTTAAAAGGCGATGAGCTGGCAGAGCAGGCGCAGGCTCTGGCCAACCGTGCCTATGAAGAGGCCGCACAGCGTCTGCCGGGTACGCTGCGTGAGATGGAATTTGCCGTTACCGGCGGCGCGCCAATCACTGGCTTCCTGCATATGCCAAAAGGCGACGGTCCGTTCCCGACGGTGCTGATGTGCGGTGGCCTCGACTCTATGCAAACGGATTACTACAGTCTGTATGAGCGCTACTTTGCCCCGCGCGGTATCGCCATGCTGACGCTGGATATGCCGTCGGTCGGGTTCTCGTCAAAATGGAAACTGACCCAGGATTCCAGCCTGCTGCACCAGCACGTATTAAAAGCGTTGCCAAACGTTCCCTGGGTGGATCACACCCGCGTGGCGGCCTTCGGTTTTCGCTTTGGCGCTAACGTGGCGGTACGCCTGGCGTATCTGGAATCATCGCGTCTGAAAGCGGTGGCCTGTTTGGGGCCAGTGGTTCACGCGCTGCTTAGCGACCCGCAGCGCCAGGCAAGCGTCCCGGAAATGTATCTTGACGTTCTGGCAAGTCGTCTGGGGATGCATGACGCCTCCGATGAAGCGCTGCGTGTAGAGCTTAATCGCTATTCATTAAAAGTGCAGGGGCTGCTGGGCAGACGTTGTCCGACGCCAATGTTGTCGGGGTTCTGGAAAAACGATCCATTTAGCCCGGAAGAGGAGTCGCGTTTAATCACATCTTCATCTTCTGACGGTAAGTTGCTGGAGATTCCATTCAACCCGGTGTATCGCAATTTTGACAAAGGGCTGCAGGAAATAACCGGTTGGATCAATCAGAGATTGTGTTAAAAGTTTGCTAAATTTTATCGATTTGGTAAAACAGGTGCTTCACCTAAGGAGATCGTAATGACGTTACTGAGTGGGCATCCGAAAAGTAGATTGATCAAGAAATTCACCGCGCTGGGTCCGTATATCCGCGAAGGACAGTGCGAAGATAATCGATTTTTCTTCGATTGTCTGGCTGTTTGCGTCAACGTGAAACCCGCCCCCGAGAAACGCGAGTTCTGGGGCTGGTGGATGGAACTGGAAGCGCAGGAAAAACGCTTTACCTACAGCTATCATTTTGGTTTGTTTGATAAAGATGGTAACTGGACTGCGGTGCCAGTGAAAGAGACCGAAGTGGTCGAGCGACTGGAATACACCTTGCGTGAGTTTCATGAAAAATTACATGGATTGTTAACGTCGCTGAATCTGGCGCTGGAGCCTGCTGATGATTTTAAGGATGAACCGGTTAAATTAACGGCATAACGAACAGCAAAATGCCGGATGGCGGCGCAACCCCATCCGGCATTTTTTATGCTAGACCCTAAATAATTCGCGTTGCAGGAAGGCCAACGCACATGCAGCTTGAAGTATGAAGGGTATAATCAAAACTGGTAGGTCATACCGACGGCAACGATATTATCGTCATTGATACCCAGCTTATTATCGCTATCAAGCTGGTTGATTTTATAATCAACAAACGCAGACATATTTTTGTTGAAATAGTACGTTGCACCCACGTCGATATAATTCACCAGGTCCTCATTCCCAACGCCTTCAATATCTTTACCTTTCGACAGCACATAACCCAGTGACGGACGCAGACCAAAGTCAAATTGGTACTGAACAACCGCCTCGAAGTTTTGTGTTTTATTGGCAAAGCCGCCGGAAATTGGCGTCATATTGCGTGTTTCGGAGTACATGGTCGCAATATAAATATCGTTAGCATCATATTTTAAACCGGTCGCCCAGGCTTCTGCCTTATCGCCCGTACCGCGCGATTGCAGATTCTGCTGGTTGGTACGATCGGAGTTGGTATACGCGCCGCTTACCGCGAAATCACTTCCGCCAAAGTCATAGGTCACGGAAGTACCAAAACCGTCTCCGTTCTGTTTTTTCACATCGCGGTCCTGGTTTTTACCCTGATACTGCAAGGTGAGATCCAGGCCATCCACAACACCGAAGAAGTCAGTGTTGCGGTAGGTCGCCAGGCCGCTGGCGCGTTTGGTCATAAAGTTATCGGTTTGCGCAGAGGAGTCGCCGCCGAATTCCGGGAACATATCGGTCCATGCTTCCACGTCGTACAACGCGCCCAGGTTACGACCATAATCAAATGAGCCAAGATTTTTTAATTTCAGACCAGCAAAAGCCAAACGCGTTTTTTGCTGGTTGGAGTCACTTTCGGCTTTATTACCGGCAAACTCCGCTTCCCAACGGCCATATCCCGTCAGTTCATCGTTAATTTGCGTTTCACCTTTAAAACCTAAACGGACATAGCTCTGGTCGCCGTCTTTGCTGTCATAATCCGTCATGTAATGCATGGCTTTTACTTTGCCATAGAGATCCAGTTTATTGCCGTTCTTGTTATACACTTCCGCTGCCTGTACGGATGCCGACGCAACAATTCCCATCACCACTAATGCCAGAGTGCTCTTTTTCATTTTCATTCCTGATTAAAAAGTACGCGCTAATATTTACTGGGTGTGATCCCCGCTAAAAGACAGGAAGGTTTTTAACGTCTGGCAATGAACGTTTTATGACAAAGTAAGAATAATTTTAAAAAAGGATGTTTTTTTGTTTCTGTAATAAAGGCGTCAAAATCAGCCGCTACGCTTGCTGATCCTGCGCAATAAAATTTCATGCTTTGTACGCTGGTTGTTGGCAACCGGGGCCAGTCCTGCTAAAACGTTCGTTTGATATCATTTCCCCAATTTTGAATGGCAGAGAATCATGAGTGACAGCCAGACGCTGGTGGTAAAACTAGGCACCAGTGTGTTAACGGGCGGATCGCGCCGCCTGAACCGCGCCCATATCGTAGAACTGGTTCGCCAGTGCGCGCAGCTCCATGCCGCAGGGCATCGTATTGTTATCGTTACTTCGGGCGCGATTGCTGCCGGACGTGAGCATCTTGGTTACCCTGAGCTCCCGGCAACGATAGCTTCGAAACAGCTGTTGGCGGCGGTAGGGCAGAGCCGATTGATTCAACTGTGGGAACAGCTGTTCTCGATATACGGTATTCATATCGGGCAGATGCTGCTAACGCGTGCGGATATGGAAGACAGAGAGCGCTTCCTCAATGCCCGCGATACGCTGCGCGCGCTGCTCGATAACAACATCGTTCCGGTCATTAATGAGAACGATGCGGTGGCTACCGCCGAAATTAAAGTGGGTGACAACGACAACCTTTCGGCGCTGGCAGCGATTCTGGCCGGGGCCGATAAGCTGCTGTTGCTGACCGATCAGCAGGGACTGTTCACCGCCGATCCGCGTACTAATCCGCAGGCGGAGCTGATCAAAGACGTGCACGGTATTGATGATGCGCTGCGCGCTATTGCCGGGGACAGCGTCTCTGGCCTGGGAACCGGCGGCATGGGGACTAAACTACAGGCCGCCGATGTCGCGTGCCGCGCCGGGATCGACACCATTATTGCCGCAGGCAGCAAGCCAGGCGTGATTGGCGACGTGATGGAAGGCGTTTCCGTTGGGACGCGTTTTCATGCTCAGGCTTCTCCGTTGGAAAATCGTAAACGCTGGATTTTCGGCGCGCCGCCTGCCGGTGAAATTACCGTCGATGAAGGCGCAACAGGAGCTATTCTGGAGCGCGGCAGCTCGTTGCTGCCAAAAGGTATTAAAAGCGTGACAGGTAACTTCTCTCGTGGTGAAGTGATCCGCATCTGCAATCTGGAAGGGCGCGATATTGCCCACGGCGTAACCCGCTATAACAGCGACGCGCTGCGCCGTATTGCCGGACACCACTCACAACAGATTGATACCATCCTGGGCTATGAATACGGCCCGGTTGCTGTCCATCGTGATGACATGATTACCCGTTAAGGAACAGGCATATGCTGGAAAAAATGGGCATTGCTGCCAAAGCCGCGTCATACAAGTTGGCGCTGCTCTCCAGTCGCGAAAAAAATCGCGTACTGGAAACAATCGCTGATGAGCTGGAAGCACAAACCGAAAGCATCCTCAGCGCAAATGTACAAGATGTTGAGCAGGCGCGAGCCAACGGCCTGAGCGATGCGATGCTCGACCGCCTGACCCTGACGCCGGCGCGTCTGAAAGCGATTGCTGACGATGTGCGCCAGGTGTGTCATCTCGCCGATCCGGTCGGGCAGGTGATTGACGGCGGTCTGCTGGACAGCGGCCTGCGTCTGGAGCGTCGTCGTGTCCCGCTGGGTGTGATTGGCGTGATTTATGAAGCGCGTCCAAACGTCACCGTCGACGTGGCTTCCCTGTGCCTGAAAACCGGCAATGCGGCGATCCTGCGCGGAGGAAAAGAGACGTACCGGACGAATGCCGCAACCGTGGCGGTGATCCAAAAGGCGCTGGAAGCCTGCGGTTTACCCGCCGCAGCCGTGCAGTCGATAGACAACCCGGACCGCGCACTGGTCGCTGAAATGCTGCGTATGGATAAGTACATCGACATGCTGATCCCTCGCGGTGGCGCGGGTCTGCACAAGTTATGTCGTGAGCAGTCGACCATTCCGGTGATCACCGGTGGTATTGGCGTATGTCATATCTATGTAGATGACACTGCAGAGATCGCCCCTGCGCTGAAGATTATCGTCAACGCCAAAACCCAGCGTCCGAGCACCTGTAACACTGTAGAAACTCTGTTAGTGCATCAGGACATCGCGCCACGTTTTCTGCCTGCACTGAGCGAGCAGATGGCGCAAAGTGGCGTCACGCTGCATGCCGATGAGATGTCGCTGGCTACATTGCAGTCAGGGCCCGCTAACGTGGTCGCGGTGAAAGCCGAAGAGTATGACGACGAGTTTCTGTCGCTGGATTTGAATGTGAAAGTCGTTACTGACCTGGACGATGCCATCGCCCACATTCGCGAGCATGGGACCCAACATTCCGATGCGATCCTGACGCGCACGCTGCGTAACGCCGATCGTTTCGTGAATGAAGTAGACTCTTCTGCCGTGTACGTTAACGCTTCTACGCGTTTCACCGATGGCGGCCAGTTCGGATTGGGTGCGGAAGTAGCGGTAAGTACGCAAAAACTGCACGCGCGTGGTCCAATGGGGCTGGAAGCACTGACCACATATAAGTGGGTTGGCTTCGGCGACGACACGATCCGAGCGTAATTGAAACCGGGTGATGCACAAGCAGGCGTTGATGCGCAAGGTTAATGCATCTCCCGGTTAGTTTTATCTGTTGCTTCTGGTACGTGGTTGTTTTCCGTTCTGCAATTTATTAATCATCTTTGCTCTCCTTCGTCGCGTCAGAAGTCTGCATATCGCAGAATTTTCCGTGCCCACATGAATTTTCCTGGACCGCAATTCACGTCTTGTTCCTGATGGTAGTACACCGGTCACAGATTACTCCGCGTCTGCCAGACGGCTACTGGACTGGGGATGTAAAAATACAGTTCAATGCAATCTGGACGACTCCGTCTGCCTAAGAAATAAAAATTCAGGAGATTTTTTTCTCCAGAATTTATCAGGAATGATGTCATGAATAAATATTTACCGGCAGCGATGTTGGTAGGATTAGTAACATCTTTTTCCGGCTGGGCAATTAATGTTGGTGATATCACGTCGATAATGACTTTGGCTGAGAGTTCATTATCGAAAAAAATTACCAAGACAACAGATTCGGCACGTTATTTCAGCGTTTCGGTTAAACAATTGTCATCATCTTTGGCGCAGTGAGTATCGTAATCAGTGCATTGCTGGCTGGTGTCAGTCTGGTTGGGGGACTGGTTGTATCATTGATTATGCTGGCGGTTGCCAGATTGCATATTGATTTTGAAGAGGAGCAACTGCGGATACATTTGGGGCTGGAATGGGAACGCTAAGAGTAGCGTGTTTGACGCTGGTTATAGAATTACCCGACCGTGTACAAGCTTTCCTGTGACGACATGATTCGTGCCTAATTGATACCGGATGATGCAAAAATAGGCGTTTGATTAGCAAGGCCATTGACGCGTCGCCCGGTTAGTTTTAACCTTCTACCCGTGCTCACATTCGTGGACATGTCCTTTTCAGGGCCGATATAGCTCAGTTGGTAGAGCAGCGCATTCGTAATGCGAAGGTCGTAGGTTCGACTCCTATTATCGGCACCATCTCAATTTCCTCAAACGTCCGTATTAGTCCATAAAATCTTTGACTTATAACGTTTTTTATTTTTTTAAGTCCATAGTAGTCCGTAACCATCCAATAGAATCCGGTACTGAATGTGTATAGGATTGTGTATATGTTCCTGTTCGGTCTGGATTCCTATACACATGCCTTTCAAGGATATGCAGATTCGCCGCGCTAAGCCTGAAGCTAAAGCCTAATTACCTGGAGATGGTCAGCAGCTAGTCAACGACATTAAACCCCTTGTTCTGCCGAATGTGCTACGTCGCATGGAAAGTCGTGGCGCGACCGAAAAGGTCAGGAAGGTTCGCCAGCGCTGCAGCGGATTTTTCGTTACGCCATCGTTTCCGGCCGTGCGGAATACAACCCTGCTGCGGACCTTACCAGTGCGATGTCAGGGCATGAGTCGAAGCATTATCCCTTCCTTACCGTTGAAGCGTTACCAAACTTCTTTAAGGCCCTATCCAGCTATACAGGAAGCCCGCTAGTTGTTCTTGCCTCATGTGCTGATCCTTACGGGAGTTCGTACTGGCGAGCTTCGAGGTGCTTTCTGTAGTGAGTTAGATCTTGAGAAAGCGGTGTGGGAAATTCCTGCCGAGCGAATGAAGATGAAACAGCCTCACCTTATCCCCCTTTCTACCCAAGCGCTGGAGATCATACAGCAGCTCAAAGTGATGTCTGGGTAATTTCCTCTGGTGTTTTCTGGGTGTAATGATCCTCGCAAACCGAGGAACGAAGCGAGTATTAATCAGGTGTTCAAGCGGATTGGGTATACGGGAAAGGCTACTGGACATGGTTTTAGGCACACTATGAGTACAATTTTGCATGAGGAAGGGTTCAATACGGCTCGGATTGAGACTCAGTTGGCTCCCGTCTATAAAACTCAATTCGCGGGACGGATAACCATCCTCAATATCTGGAAGGGAGGAGGCAAATGATGCAGTGGTATGCAAAGTTTATAGAAAATGAATTTAGAGTGTGTCCCATAGCAATTCCTTGTCTAGCACAGCACCATTACAAGGATTAAAGAACATTCATAAAAAGAGACTTTTTAGTTGCAAATGGCTTTTTACAATCTATCTTTATTTTCTATCTACGTATTTGAATAGATTAATGAACTCTTACAAAAGTTCAGGGCCGTATTCGGTCTTATTAAAGAGAAGTGTTTTATGTTTGTAAAGAAATATATTTAGTTAGTATTAAGTTATGAAACTAACTCGTTATTTACATCCCATGATGTAGTATCTATTTGTAATTGGTTATATATAGACTCATCTATAGCAAAAAATAATAGATGATAAGGTCTTGAAAATCCCGCACACATCATCTTCACGTGACGTTCAATTAACACTATTCTCGCTTGAAAAGTTTTTTATTTTCTTGGTTTTATAGTTGAAATTTCTATATTATTAATATCCTTTTTAAGGTTTTTAATTATATCAATAAAACTATCTCCATTTAAACAATTTCATAACAAATTGTTCGTGTTTTTTTGAAATGACTTATTAAGTATAATATTGCGGAATGTGCCTGTCCCTCAACAGAGTGAACTGTATTTGGATAGTGTTCTGAAATTTTTTAGTATGTGCGTCTTTAATATCTGGAGTCGCGGTTATTTTTTGTATAAACTGCACTTCTTTATTAAAAATTTCGAGGATGAAAATCTTTAATTTCGGATTCATGAATGGAATGCGGAATTATTAAATGAATCATTCATTCTACTTAAGTATTTCTCTACTCTATTACTCAACTGCACGGATGAGTAACGTTTTGATGTTATTATGCCACGTGCTTCTAATTTATTTAATTTCATAAGCTATGGCTTTAATACCTGACAAGTTACCTTCTGAAAGAAGATGTTGAGCATTTTATACTTTTCTGATTGAATGCGCCTTGCATAATCTCTACTCAGGTTGTTCTGCTCCATTCCTTAGGAGTTGTAAATTCTTTACCCCTGTATGCTTCTAATGCTTTTATCAGTTATATCATCCCTTTACTAAAATTAAAATCTTGTTTAGAAAAAATGCGGCCATAAGCCGCATAAGTAAAAATATAAACAAGAGAAAAATAAACGCAACAACGTATAGATGAAACTCAGTACTCTGAGTTCTCGTTCAAGGTAGATGATAAAAATGAAACCATCAACATAAAATAAACTTAAATGCCAATTTATGACAAGGAAAGATCTAAAAGTTACACCGCATTACAATAGTTCCGGGCGCAGATCTTGTCAGAACGTTAATTATATCTTAATTTAATAGAACTATTGTAACTATGACTAAATTATGATGGATTCTAAAGTATAACAGTAATATTAGCCAATGCCATGAAACACTAGCCATATGAGTCTCTCTAGTTTCAAACAAAGGTAGTCCATAGATATGAATGTGGCTTCAAAAATGCCTATCTTTCTTCAGGCTTCTCTGGAGTGAGTACCAACTTCTGCCTATTTCATGGTAAGCGCGATCTATTCTTCAGTATAACGGGTCTTTTTCATGGCGATATGCCTCTCTTTGATATATGAGAAAGACCGGAGGTTTCAGTTTATCAAGGCACCGTTTTCAGGGAGGAAATGACAACTGCTACCTACCCGGGTTAACCCGTAATGATAATCAATGTGAATGAACACCAGAATAGCTAGAGGCCCAATAATGATTAGTTATAGTGTACATTTTTATATTGGTTACAGGATACAGAAATATTTGCGCAAATGTTTTATTTTAATGCCTGTTTGTTCTATTTCTGATATTGCTATTTTATCAGTATATATTTAATCTCACAGAGCTATCAAAGTGAATATAGGTTATCTATAAGTTATACTTCAAACACCTAATTTTAGTATTTAGCGATAGAAAGTTGAGAGTGCGTTTAAGTAATTACTTTTTTATATAAGGTAGAGGTAAGACATGGAATTTAAAAAATCCACAGAAAATTTGATGTTAGGTGAAGATTATTGTGTATGGTTTGCTGATATGCGTCTCACTCTTGATAAAGGTATCATGCGTAAGGGAGGGGTACTGCCACCAAGCATCAGTTTAGTAAATACTGCACTTGAGAAAGTATCATTTAAGATGGGGAAAAAAAAGACGATCCTAACAGTTCCGTCTCTAGATACACCTGTTTGTGAGCATCAAATAAAATCATTAAGTAATGATCTCAGAATAAATGGTGATGATGAAAATCATGAATGGTTTGTTGTAAGTGTTGATACTCCATTTGCACAAACTAGATTTATTAATGAAAATAATATTGATAAAAGTATTGTTTTTCTATCTGATTATTCTGACCATCGATTCATGTCTGATTCGGGATTGAGGATCATAGAACTAAACATTTATGCTCGCGCAGTAATTACATGTGACGAAAATAATGTAATCTTAGACGCTTTTATTCCAAAGGACATTACAACACTCCCATAATATTTTATAGCCCTTTCTTTTATAAAAAAGGGCTTTTAAAAACTATATAAATTAACTTGTTAATTCACTTTTCTTGTTCTGTTCGCCGCCGATATCCTCTGCAGAGCTTGTTTGGCGCAGGGTTGCGTCAACTCTGCATATCCGTGCCCCACATAAAACACGAAAAGATGGCAGCAATCCATAAAGCCCCGGAAAAAGGTAGCTCAGAATATCCAGTTTTTTATGAATATGAAGTGGATATACATCTTAATCCCAGAGTAGATGCGGACTAGCAACTTCACGTACAACAAAAACGTGTGGTAATGTAAGTATCCCGCATAATGTCACGGCCAAGATTGTTGGCCGTTTTCGCCATTTTTAATATCCGCTATTGGTCATTAATGTTGTCCGCTCTCCGCCATTTCATCATCACTCATAGGCGTGGAGTTTTTTCCAGCACTCCAGCTTTGCGTTTTTCCCTTAACCGGTAGCATTCTCATTTGATGTTCAGTGTGGTTGAGTAGTGTAGCACCGATCCAGGATTGCCGTTGCCAGCATGATATCGCCGAACATCTCTCCCCAGTCGGTAAACCCAGTATTTGACGTCAGCACGATGCTCGCTTTCTCATATCTACGGTGCAGCAACCAGAAGGACAGACTGGCTTCCTCGCGGGTCATCTGCAGATAGCCTGTCTCATCCAGCATTTGGGCAGAACGATTTACTATTGCCGTACGGATAACACGTGTGATGACCCCGTAATTGTTGCCTTGCAGGAAGTGGCAGAGCGATATCCACGACACACTTTTCCAAAACTTTTCCAAGTTTTGTAGCATCAGGGATACCCGTGGAATCGCAAAAGGATCCATCGTATTTATTGTCTGCTGAAACTGAATTTTCGCCGTAAGGGCAAACAGCGTTTGCCGGTGCGTAATCCCTCGCCACTGGCCACACCGGAAGCGCTGAACCAGAGCTGGTCAGTCGATTTCATGCATGATGCCTTGGTCTGTGGGCGTCGTTTTCGCACGTTCAATGTCGTTGATGACTTTAACCGTGAGGCGTTGTCGATTGAAATCGATCTGAATCTGCCAGCTCTACGCATGGTCCGGAATTTATCTCACTTGCACTGGCTGAATGGGCAGAGCAACATGCAGTAAAACTGGAGTTTATCCAGCCGGGTAAGCCGACGCAGAACGCTTTTATTGAGCGCTTTAACCGAACATACCGTAAAGAAATACTCGATTTTTATCTATTCAGAACGCTGAATGAAGTGCGGGAAATCACGGAAAGATGGGGGTCAGAATATAACTGTGAACGCCCTCATGAATCACTGAACAATATGACGCCGGAGGAGTCTCGACAGCACCATTATTTGGCCGGGATCTCAAAAAATTCATGGAACTAAAACGGGGCCTTTTACAGTAACGACGGGACAGATGAAAAATACTATCTGGTGGGTGAATTGAGCAGCGGAACGGGACCCTTCAGTTATATGGCGGGTAACAGCAAAAGCTCAGTCATTTTTATCAGCCTATTAAATCACTTTAATTTGACGTACCGATTAGCAAAAACGATAACACTCATTGTGGACAATTACATTATCCACAAAAGCAAAGAAACACAGCGCAGGTTAAATATTTAGGATGATTTTTCAGATGATTTACTCTCTATGTGTAAATGATGTTGAGAGACTATGGCAGGAGCTTCATGACACGATAACGCGCAATCATCAGTGACGTTCTATGTACCAACTGTTGAGAACGGTTCATCATTTTATGGAAACAGCCAGCCCACTCTCCTCAAAGATAAACATGGTCTGGCAAAAGCATAGCGGTATTCGGCATAGCTATTTAGATGACAGCTATAACGTCAGTGATTATGTTTAATAACAGTAATAACTCATCGCAGATGGCCATTCCTAATTACCACTCAATGATACTTAGTAATACAAAGTATCATTATGATTAATTTATGGAGTAATGTTTATTATAGCATTCCACTTTTGACGTGAGTATTTTATCGCATATAGCACTTTCAATGTTTTATCTGTTTTTTTATTGATGGTATATAATGCATTTTCGATAGGATAAAGCAAGTCTGTTTTTCGATTTGCGCTGTTGTTGAAACTTTAACTATCATTCTTAAAGATGTAGAATAAATAATCAGGGCGTATCTATCTCGGTAACTTAGTCTAACTGATGTTTCAACATACCATAACATACTATTCTCTCTATATATAAAATCAAAGAACAGATGCTAATACATGAAGATAATTGATAAAGTCCGCATCATTTTTTACACCTATTTTTTTATAAGCGTTTTTTTTATGTGCCCATATGGTTTTATAACTTCTATGCTTAATTCTTGATATTGTATTTACACTGACCCCCTTAGATATAAAGGTTAAAACTTCCTTTTCTCGACCGGATAAATTAAATTCATTTGCGCACTTAACTAATAAAGATTGTGGGAATTTAAAATTAGAATTATGTTTCTCTGTACAAGGCATAGAGTTATCAATTTGGTTATATAAACTAAACTTTTTATTTAAATAAATCGCAAGGTCGCTCGAGTTTATTGGATGGCTAAAGTAATAGCCTTGCTGAAAATTAATTCCTTTGTTTACAAGATAGTGAGATTGCTTAGCTGATTCGACTCCCTCAGCTACAAGCTGAATACTGGCATGCAGAGATAAGTTAATAATGCTATCAATGATAGCACTGTCTATTTTACTATTAGGTAACTGATCTATAAAATCTTTAGGTATTTTTATTATATCCACAGGTAACATTTTAACCAGTATAATATTTGAATATCCAGTTCCAAAATCATCAAGAGCAATTTGAATGTTTTTATTATTCAATCTAGACAAGCCAGATTTAATTGAGTCGTTATTGATTGAAAGAGAAGTATGCTCAGTTATTTCAAGTATTAATTTTAAATTATTATTACAGGCTCGAAGAAAATCATCGCAAACTATTGATAACCAATCTTCAGAAAGAAGATTTGCTGGAATGTTAAAGCTTAATTTAAAATCATGAGGGAAAGGAATGTCTTTAAGAAGTAAAATAACTTTATCAAACATAATCCTGGTTATTTCTTTTTGCTCGACATAAGTCGCCAATAACGTTGGGAAAATACTTGCAAAAGAATGTTCAGTACTTACCAGTCTAGCCAAAACCTCTACACCTATGCATCTATCATTATTAATATCAATTATCGGTTGGAAATAGGGTTCAAATGATTCTGAGTTAAGAACATGACATTCATCATACTGTTTATTTTTCATGTGCATCCTACTTTATATATCCTAGAAATGGTGTTTTAATATATTTTTACATAGTATCATGTCGTAAATATTTAGGATAAAAACATTTGGCATTTAAGTGTTATATTTAGATGGATTTTAACCTATATATCCTTACATGTTTCATCTCCTACGGTTGCGATAGCCTTCTGCATTTATGCTCCTGTGGTGAACGATATCCCATCGCGCTGCGCGGATGAGGTTCGTTGTAATAATTGAAAGCTAACACTACCCGGATGTCCGATTTGGCGTAAGGCTTAGCTTCTACTGTCTTTTTGCCCAGAAGACGCTGGGGCTCGCGGATTTACTTATTGGTCGCAGCAAGTTCATAGGTGGGTACAACCTCTTCGCTCGATGCAACGGCGGTCAGAGATCCGCCCTAATACTGCCTGCGTCATTTGAAGATTTAGCTAGCATTGATACCATACAGATGGGTTACTTGAGACACCGTCATATCGGGCGCCATAATCTACTGAATAATGGCTGTTTTTTTATTCAGTGTATAGAGTCGACGCCGCTCAGGTCATGATAACACTTCAACCGTCTAATCATTTTGACTGATGTTTAATATAAAGCTAAGTCCCTCTCTTATTTTTAGAGAGGCGAAGTGTCTGGTGATTTACGTGACCAGTCTAAAATGCATTTACCTTATTATATTAAGACATGATTTATACCACTTTTAGTTATTTAAATTTAAGAATTAGGTAGTTTATTCTATTGCTATTAATTGCAGTATATTTATCTGATATTTACATTTTTCAAAAAAAATCATGGTATGATAACTACATGTTGAAACACATTGTTTTTATTGTTTTATTATTATCAACAAGAGTTGATTGAAATGTAATTTAATTTACGAACTATGCTTGTTGATGTTTTATTCATTAATTACATTGTTGTTAAGACATTCAACTTCAGTTTTAATAATTTAAAAGCAAATAACAAGTTGGATTAGAAAATGATTTTTTATACAAAAAAAACGTGTGCGATAGTATTAACTGAGGAATCAACTAAAGTAAGAGTCAATGATTTACAGCCTATAACGATACCTGAGGGGCATCTGGTATTTCTGTCAGGAAGGGAGCATGTAGAATTTTCATCATTAAATACAAAACTTGTTACTCACATTGGTCATGATGTGATTGTAGATTATCTAAACTCAATCAAGTGCGATTCTATTGGCTTTAAACATAGAGTGAATAAGCCTCCTTTGCCACCAGTGTTCGTTTGTTATAATCGAACACCAGAAATATTCAAGACTGCGTCGCAATACAGTTCAGCAGAAATAGTTGACTTTTGTGAATCACAGCGCATGCGCTTTCTCCTTTTTACATTATTATCTAATTTTCTTACTAATTCTGAATTCCTATTATATTTGATAGATATAAATCGAATACGTGTAAGTGATAGAGTTCGCCAACTACTGAATAGTGATTTGAAGTTTGAATGGAATTTAAATATAGTTGCAAAGTCACTATATTTAAGCAGTAGTATTTTAAAGAAGAAGTTAAAATCTGAGAAAGTCAGTTATGGTAAAATATTAACTAATTGTAGAATGCATCATGCAGCGAAGCTCTTGCGGACTAGTGAACTGAATATAAATCAAATATCAGAACTATGTGGTTACCATAATCCATCATATTTCATATCTGTCTTTAAGTGTTTTTATGGAGTTACTCCTTGTAGATTTCTTAAAAACATAAGTAATAAAATATAAATGCCGTGACTTAACTTTCTGCATCACATCAAAAAATAAATATGGCATATTATATGAATGACATATCATATCCCGGAAAGACATATTGATGATTTCGATGTTCACCATCTTCTGGATAATGATGAGAATTTGCAGGCTATGTTTACTTGGCTGGTCCAGCATAAATTCTAAAAAGCTGACACCATATAATCTTTATCCTTTTGAAGACAAAGAAAATCATCATTTTCTGAGAAAAGATCTTCATATCTGGCAGTATCTGGATTGTCCGGTCACTTATAGTTAAAGTCGGTCTATGGGGCCCCGCAAGTAACGAGCACCAAAAATTCAGCAGCCACGCTATCGCCGTGCCTGCTGCGATGAACTGATCCAGATTGTAGTAACCACTATTGGTTGAGAACCGCGCTCCCGCTTATACTGATCTGGTCTACGTTGACGATACAACTCGAATTTGTGAAATCGGAATCAACCTTCACTTACTTTGAAACCACCCGGTCCGATCTGGAAAAGCACTATAAAGCACTGGCGTTGTATAGCAACAAAGCCAGTGCCTTCAGAATCAATAATATAATAATAGGGATTGCCTGCCAATCCAAATTTTTCCGTGAAGCAGTCATTAAGGATATATTCCCTATATCACACTGCACTATTGGAGCCTGTTCTGCTGTATTATCAGCACTTATGACAATCGCAATGTCATCATCTTAACAGATACAGTTACCCTCTTAATGTCTTTAAGTTATATATCAACTAATCCAAGTTAAACAAGGGATTAATAATGAAAATTAATTTCTTCAAATATACCTCTAAATCGCGATTTATCATTGGTTTTTTATAATAAGTTACTGATGTATTTGATGCGAGTGAGAAAACAATAAATTAAATGCGTCTTCATAAAAATATTGAAAGAAACAACAAATCAATTGTTTTTCTACTCCATAATTACTTACCACAATTAGATAGTTGAATTAATCAGCATTAAATAAATCTTCATGATGGTTTTATGTTGTTGAAAATAAGTCTCTATTTAATCTAAATTATTATCTTGTTTTTTTACGTCCGAAGGAAATATATTTAAATGTTTCTTAAAAACACTTGTGAAATAAGATGCTGATGTATAACCTAGGGACATCGCTATAATGTTTATTGGTAAGTTCGTTCGTCTTAATTGCCTAAGAGCCTCTATCATTTTTACCTTTGTGATAAAGTGATTAACAGCACCAACATCCTGATACATTTTCTTTTTGAGTGTGGATACACTCATGTTTAATGTTTTTGCTATTTCCTTACTTGTCCAGTTTTTACTATAATCACTCATGACAAGATTAGAAACTTTTTCAGATATTGTAAGCGATGAACATGACAATATTATCCCCTCTAGTTTAGGTGATGTTTTTTGTATTAACGATAGAATGAGCATATATTTTGCCTTGTCAACATCGTCGTAAATAACATCTCCTGTGGAGGTAACATGAAAGCTGTTTATTAGTGAGTCAATTATTTTAAAGTCCTCTGATATTTTATCATTTAAATTTATCAAAACATAATCATCCATTGATGCTTTTTTTGCTTCAAGTAGATCTTCTTGTAAATAGTCACGAATATACTCACTAATTGCTTGCTGAGGTATTTTTAAAGAAACAATATCAGTCCTGGCTAAACCATTTTCTAACCTCCCCCAATTAAGCAACACTGAGAATGGTATTGACTTGTTTATAAAAACAGCTGAATCTTTAGTAATTAAATGAATTACACCGTCAAATGATATATAAAAAGGTTTATCTTTTGTATATAGCAAAAGACAAAAAGGCAAAGATATTTCTAAGTTTCTGATTTTTTCATCATAAATTCCAGTTGAGACTTGCTTTATGAATAAATTTTCATGATTAACCATTTTACACCTTGTAAAATTATCGTGATTACTAAATTAAGTGTCTTATGAGAAGTATACGTATTATTAACTGAACTAAACAATAATAACAAATAAAGTTAATTGATATATTATTCTTATATTTTAAAAGTAAAATCCTACAGTAAAAAGACAATAATAGACGCAATCATATAAAATAAAGACCTGGTTAAGTCATGGCGTTTGGCTTCTTGATATAACACTTTTGTTAGTACTGTTGTTCTGCCTTTCTTTGTTGCATAAGACTGTCAAGTCTTTTGTTTTTTTATTAAAAACTCCTAACTCTATATGGTGATAGCTTTTATTGATTTTTTCTTCTGTATTTTCACTTACTTCATATCATCCAAAAACAGACTACCTACTCTGAATTTACAAACAATAGGTTAACTTAATTTGTGTTAGTCAGCTGTCTGGAATGAATGATATTATGGAGCCCACTGGTTTTCTCGAGAACAGATCAAGAACAATATCCTTATAAACACTCCTCCATTAGAGTTTATTAAAAAAGTCACTATGTTAGGTGGATTAACTACCCGAATTACTACTGAAAATAATTTTTATCGTAACGAAGATATCCGTCCGAGCCAGAGTCCTGGTTTTGTATATCCTCTTCCTGATGCGTTCATTTTTCAGTGAGCTGAAGAACGATTCAGCAACCGCATTATCTTGGCAGTTGCCACGGAGGTTCATGCTAGGTGCTAGGTTATTGGACCGACAGAAGCGCTGCTAGTCGCCGCTGCTATACTGGCTACCCTGAACGTCCTTCTAAGAGTCAAGCCATTATCGGGATGCTGTTGACCTGCCTGTTTTGATTTCGTAGTAGTGTATAAACCTTAAGTGAGATATATCGCTTAAGACAGCGTATTGCATCCATTTTTGTATGTCCTTCGGCTACTCGCCGGGTGACGTATTCTTTAGTTTTTGCGTCTGTTCTTAAACACCCGATGGCGATGATATGAAGTGCACTATTCGCAGCACGATCTCCGCCCCGGTTAAGTCGGTAGCGATTCGTTTTTCCAGAAGATACAGGAACAGGGCTAACACCACACAGTGTTGCAAATCATGATTCAGAGCTTAGTCGTTGGGGATTATTTCCGGCAGTGATCACAACTGTGAAGCGCTTTCATACCCAACAGCATTACGTTTGATCTGTTCAGGTGCCAGCTCGTCGACAATCGCTGCAATCAGGGCATCCAGATCAGCGATTTGATCATGTAATTCGAGATAGCGCCATGCCTGGGACTTTAATGCAATGCGATAAATGTTTGTAACGTTGTGGTATTCACTGGCATCAGGCCGACTGGATCTCAGAGTCCTGATGAGTTGCATACGCGTCATATTTCTGAGCTGTTCACGTGATTCATCCTGTGTAGAGATAATATTGGAATGGATAATCTGGGGAGCGACTCCGCGGGCTGATATCGCTGTTTTTCGCCAAGTTTTTAACACCCTGAGAGATTCAATCATGGCATCACGTGTTTTTGGGGTGACAATCCTGATACCCGAAAATGCTACATGAGCAGCACACCCAGCATCAATCGTGTCACTTTTACCCCGCTTGCGTCGCTCCATCCGATCTGGCGCAGTCACCTCAAGAACTTCCAACCCGGCGTTCTGAAAATAGCGAAGCAGCCCGGAACCATAGGTACCGGTATATTCAACGCCAATTCGCTTTAACACCTCAAATGAGGTCATCCATGCCAGCATCTGCCGGTCACCTTGCCGTGTTGTGGATAAATACTGGGTCCCCAGAACTTTATTGTTCTGATCAACGACAGCAACAACATGCAGATCTTTATGTGTATCCATGCCAACCATAATGGCAGCTTCGGTAACTTTATCAGCCATGACAGAGCTCTTGTGAGGAAACAGAATTGAATCTCCTGACAGATAACTTAAAGAAACAAGCCGTCAGGTCCTTCTTGGGTCACGCGCACCGGTGAGGAGATGCCTCGCATGAAGATGCTTCCGGCAACCGACGAGTCCAGGGCAGGACACAAAATGTCGATCGCTGCGTGAGTCAGGATGCGGGAAGGTCTTCACTGCATCAGTAATCACACCAATCCGGTTAAACGGCAAACTGAGTGATGATAAAAACTGACATTGCATTGTTACTATCGATATGTACGATGACCTCGCCGTCTTGTAGTGTGCACATATACTTACCCTATGCTCAAACTATAGGGCAGGATCGTCTAGCGTGGCGGGGTCAGTCCATAAATGACTCTGAGGTGTCTGTTAAACCTATGACGATTCAGTTCATGAAGGTTTACGTGTAACTGTTCTATAGCTTGTTTTTCTGCCTGGCAGCTTAAGGTATCTGAGATACCGTCTGGCGGCTCGATCAGTGCAACCAATCTTAACATTCCCAATGAATCCCGCTGGCGAATTTGCATTTTAATGTAAAAATCCTTTCCTCTTGGAAGATTAAGCGGATTGGAATCACAGTTGAGAAACAAACTCATTATTGAGTGATAATTTCAAAATCATTAAATACACAATAGCTTAGGTGCATCTGACGGTTCATTTTACCTAGAATAAAAGTAACAAACAAGATAATTGAATTGGTTTTCAAAATCATTGATGCCAATATAAGGTCCAAAAACATAATAATCGGATTTTTTCAAATTTGTAATATTGTAAAAATATCAAAAACAGCCTGAAAAATAAAATCATCATCTTTGTAAACTATCTTGAAGTGAAAGTATTAGATATAAATACGCAAATAAAATCTCGAATATAAACATTAGACTTATTACTGGCGCTTTTATTCAACTTGAAAAGTCAGCATCCATAATGATTTAATGAAGTCAGTTGTTACATGTGCTTGTATCAACATTAATAGTTCAAATAATATTTCATTTTATAGGTATTTAAATGAAGACATCCTTAAAGAAAACAATTTTTGCTGTGGTTATTGGTTCTGTTTTTACTACCTCATGCCTTGCTGCTACGACGCCAATTGTTGGGAACACAGGAACTCTCACAATTAGTGGTCAGCTTAAAGTTGCAACATGCTCGGTTGATTTAGATAAAACCACCTTCAACTTTGGTAATGTAGAAGCTAACGTAGTTAAAACTACAAACCCAAACTCATTTATTAAAGGTGCTGCTCAGAAAGTTAATTTTACATTTGGTGACTGCCCAGCAGGAACGATTAAATTCGGATTAACTGCAAATAAATTAGTTGCTGGTTCTGCTAATAAAGGTGCGTTGACAATCGCAGGGAAGGATACGACAACAATTTATTATCGCACATACACTCAAGATAACAGTAAACTTCTTGATTTGAATGGTAATGTAACAAGCGCTGCAAACTTAGTTGCTGTAACAGGTGCTAATACCGCAGATAAGGTCGTTCCATTGAATATTGAATTGGTTCGTGGTAGCGGATCACTGTCAGGACTGACTGGTCCTCTAGCAGGAACCATTAATTATACATTAGCATACCAATAAATTTTATAGCACAATAAGGCAATTCGGCAAAGGAGGTAAAACCTTTGCCGATAGAGAGATATATGAAATACTTATTCCTTCTTTTATTAATACCAACAATATTTTCATTTGCTAATGATGGTGGTGTTTACCTTGGAAGCACTCGAGTTATTTTTCCTTCATCAGCAACATCTGAATCTTTATCAGTGACAAACTCTAGTAAAAATGGAACTTGGCTTGTTCGTTCTTGGGTATCTTTAGGTGATTCTGATGATGAAAAAAACAATGATTTTATCATTACACCACCTTTATATAGGTTAGATCCACAAAATACCATAAACTTAAAAATAAACAGGTTGTCAGATGCCCTGCCAAAAAATAAAGAATCTCTTTTTTATATAAATGCAATGATTATTCCACCGGTTGATAAAAAATCTACAGATAGTACAAAAATTCAATTTTCAATAAACAATAAAATAAAAATGTTTTATAGGCCTGAATCAATAAACTCTCAGAGCAACGCTAATGAAGCCTTCAATAAAATCTCAGTAAAAAAAGAACCTAAAGGATTTACATTAAAAAATCCAACTCCGTATTATATAACATTAACACAAATAGAAATAGGCAATAATAAAAATGAAGGTTATGAAGGGTTAATGTTATCTCCATTTGGAAGTGAATATTTGAAATGTGTGAAAAATTGCAATAGCGTAAAATTTAAAGCCATAAATGATTTTGGTGGATTGACATCAGAAAAAAAATTAAATTTTTAAGTTGTGGTTATATCAATGCATAAGAAAAAAATTGCAATTGCAATTATTTTAATATTCAAATATCACTCATCTCTGGCATACTCAGATATGGAGTTTGATAATGATTTGTTATTTTACTCTGATGGTAAAAGTTCGAAGGATATTAATTTAAAATACTTCTCGCAAGATGGTTCTGGTGTGTTGCCTGGTACATACAAAGTCGACATTGTCATCAACAATGAAAATATCACTTCTGAGAATATAAAATTTATAGAAAGTAAAGAAAAATCCGGAGAGGTATACCCTTACATTACTAAGGAAATGCTTTCCTCATGGGGGATTGATATTTATTTTTTAGGGAAACAACAATGTTTAGATGAATGCGAGAAAATTGAATCAATTATTCCTGATGCAAGAGTGAAATTTGATCATAAGAAAATGAGATTAGACATCTCAATTCCTCAAATATATTTAAAACAACCAGGAATCTATAATACAGTGCCAGACAAATGGAATGAAGGCATTAATTCCATTTTGTTGAATTATGACTATAATACAAACAATCAAAAGAATAACAATAAATATTACACATCGAGTTTTATTGGAATAAATTCAGGTGTTAATATCAACGCATGGAGGTTTCGTCGGGATTTTAGTTGGAGTAAGCAGAGCCGAGGAAAACAACAATTTAAAATATTAAATACATATTTACAAAAAGATTATTCGGTATTACAAGGTGGTGAATTAACTTTAGGCCAGGCCAATAGTGATGGTGTCATTTTTGATAGCTTCCCATTATCTGGACTACAGCTAGCTTCAAATGATTCAATGTTGGCACCATACATGACATCATATTCACCAATAATTAGAGGCATAGCATCGTCACCATCTGTTGTAACAGTTAAACAAAATAACAATGTAATTTTCCGAAAGAATGTTGAAACTGGCCCATTTGAATTTAATGATATTCCTCAAGCGATAAGCGGTAGTGATCTAAAAGTTGAAATCAGAGGTTCAGATGGCAAGGTTCAGACTTACAATCAGGTGGCGGCTTCGGTCCCAATGCTATTGCGCAAAGGTAGGGCACGGTATTCATTAGCAATAGGGAAATATCGTGCAGATGATAAATCAATGTTTAGAGAATCCCCAATAATTCAAACAACTCTTGGGTGGGGGTTTGGAACAGAAACGCTATATGGCGGATTTCAACTATCAAAAGATTATAATGCACAATTGTTAGGTATAGCTAAATATTTAGAAACTTTAGGGGCAATATCTTTTGACATAACGCAGGCAAATGCAAGAATTTTAGATAAATATGGTAATTTTGATAATAAAAAAGGACAATCTTTACGTATTAATTACTCTAGAAACTTTGAGCAAACTGATACTAATATAAATGTTACTGGGGTGAAATATAACTCACATGATTTTTATAATTTTAGTGAGACACAAAACCTGTCAAAGATAAATCCGATAAACGATACCCATATAAAATCAAGAATTTCAATATCAATTTCACAAAATCTCAATTCATATGGTTCATTAACATTATCAGGAAGTCAGGATAGTTATTGGGGGAGTTCACTTCCAAGCCAAAATTTTCAAGTTGGGTATAATTTATTAATTGGGACTGTATTTATGAATTTAGCCGCCGGAACTTCAAAAAGTATATACTCTAATAAAAAAGAAAACAACATTTCTTTAATGCTATCCGTTCCTTTAAAAAATGGTAATGCTTCAGCAAATTATATGATGGCAAACAGTTCTGGGAAAACACAAAACCAAATAGGCATAAGTGGATCGATGTTTCAGCATAATAATTTAAGTTATTCACTTTATGGAAGTAAAGGAAATCATTCAAATAATGCTTTTGGCTTTAATACCAATTACCATAGTTCAATGGGAGATATTGGAGGAAGCTATAGTTCGAGCAAAAACAGTAGACAGATTAGTGCCAATGGACGTGGCGGTTTACTAATTTCAAGGTATGGGGTTGCTATGTCTACACCGCTTTCCTTTTCAGGAGGGAATGCTCTAATAAGAACACCTAATGCAGAAGGTATTCAGTTTAACGGTAATAGTTATGCGAAGACCAATAGATTCGGATTAGGCGTTATTACTAATTTAATGCCTTATTCAAAAAACACCATATCATTGGATGTGAATAGCATTCCTGATAATGTTGAGATAATCAGTGCAGATAAATCCGTTATACCAACAAAAGGAGCCGTGGTTCTCTCACAGTATAAAACATCGATAGGAAACAGAGCGTTAATATCTATTTCATTAAATAACAAAGCGGTTCCATTTGGTTCCATTGTAACGTTAAAAGATGATGATAATATTCAAACCGGAATTGCTTCTGAGAATGGACAAGTTTACTTAGCTGGCTTGCCTATGAAGGGGGTTTTGAATGTGAGTTGGGGAAGAACTGCTGACAAAAGATGTTTAGCCAAGTATAGTTTGCCAGAAAGTACATCTCCAATTACTGTGGTAAATGCCATCTGCTATCAATAGGACCATAAACATGCTTAAATGTTTTTTTAAAGTAATTATCATATTGATTTATTCTGGCTACATTTATGCAGAGGAGATTATCATTGACTTTAATGATGTGTCAGTGGCACCAGATAAAATAATCAGTGATACTGAACCTTTTCACTCTCAAATGATAACTTTACCAAAAGTATGCAACTCTTATACAGAGTGTAAGCGTACGACTATTTACTATTCATTAAGCGCACCAACTATAAATAATGTCTCAGGTGCACCAGGGGTATCTATAACAGGTCCGAACCTAATTAGAATTAGTAGCACACCTTTTTCTGCTTCATATACTTTTGAAAATTCAGGCGGATTAAGTAAACCAAATGTAAATACAAAAATTAATATGATTATATCTTTACTAAATACCTCCAATGTTAATTTAGGAATGACAAACATTTCTCAGTCTTTATTTTCAATGAATGTTCGTCGCGTAGACTCATCAGGATCAGTAATATACACAAATAGTTATAATTTTATTTTAAAAGGAAGAGTAGAAGCTCCAGCTTGTGTACTAAATACTAAAGATTTAAACTTTTCACTACCTGTAATATCAAGTAGTGACTTTCTTGATACTCCGTTGGGTGTTATATTAAATACTGCATCTAGTAGTAATACTCTTAATGCCGTATGCTCATCTGTTCAAAAGGTTAAGTTTGAATTTTTTTCAAGTGCTATATCTTCCGACAGTACTTCTCTTATAGCAAAAAATGAAAATGGTGAAGATAGTGGTTTAGGATTTATTTTTATCTATAAGGATCAGTTTGGAAATAAACAACCTGTTTATTGGAAGGGGAAGAATCAAGCAGGGATTGAAATATATAATCCGTCGCAAATATCAATTCCTATCACTGCATTTTATATAAAACGAAGGAATGACTACAAACCAGGAAATCTTAGAGCCTCGGGTACATTTGTAATTTCATATGAATAGTTTTACTGACTTACCTTTAAAAAATATAAATATGATGCCCTCTCATTATGAGGGGGCGAAAAACATATCTGCAATAACGGAATTTACGCTGGGCATTTTCTCTCGTACTATTTTATCTTACATTGTTCCCTTTTTTAAAGCATAATGAACATATGTGAACAGACAAATATTAGTTCCATGAAGTTTTGAGCATCCCTCCCTGTTATGTGCTGGTCATATTCTGCCGTTGTCATTTTCTGTAGTGTTTTAGAACTATTCATTGTTACCGATTAATCAGTCGGTTACTGCTCTTCATTTAAAGTTATGAACCAATAAAGATCGAGTGATTTTGTACTGCGTAATCAATTGTAACATATTAAAAATATTCTGAGTTTGCTTTTCATGTCTGATAAATTACTGCTTTACCTCATGGGTATCAGGCCATTCGACCATAAGCAGTAAAATTAAGTTATGCCCTATTATTCATATGTAGTGACTTAGTTACCTTACACCGCGGTATTCAGAAAATTTCAGTTATTGCCCGATGTTTATCCAGATAATTTTCTAGGCTGTATCCCTTAATTGCATAACGGTTGGTAAAAAAGCCGGAGGCATGCTCCGGCTTTATCAGTATTACTGGGAGTACACTCCTTCAGCACAATAAACGGTTCAATATCGCCCCTTTTTGATCGTCAGCGATTCGTCACCGCGCAGACAGTTGCCGCCACTCACTAAATGATGAGGGCCAGTGAACCGACAGGTTGGCTCACTGGCGAGAACCCGATTATAAAACTAAGCTGGCGAGCAGAATAAAAATCAGCCCACTGATGGATAAGAGTGTGGACATCAGCGTCCAGGATAACAGCGTTTCTTTGGTGGTAAGGCCAAAAAAGTCTTTAATCATCCAGAAACTGGCATCGTTAACGTGAGAACAAATACAGGATCCGGCACCGGTAGCCAGCGTAATCAAGGCCAGGTTGGTATTGGGATGTACTGCCAACAGTGGGATGACCAGACCGGCGGTAGAGATCGCCGCGACGGTGGCTGAACCCAGACAAATACGCAGGAATGCGGCCACGCCCCAGGCCATCAGGATCGGGTTAATATCCATACCCGAAACCAGGGTGGAAATATACTGACCGACGCCAGAATCGATGAGAACTTGCTTGAATGCACCACCACCACCGATAATCAGCAGCAGACCAGCAATACCCGCGATAGCTTTTCCGCAAGAATCCATCAGGTCAGGGATTGTTTTCCCGCGCCCCAGGCCCATGGTATAGATCGCGAACAGCAGTGAAATCAGCATGGCGATCGTCGAGTTACCTAAGAACAGTATCACGTTGTAGAATAAGCCTGAATCCGCAGCACTTTTGGCATGAGTCATCTGGATGATGGTAACAACCGCCATCAGGATCACCGGCAGCATTGCCGTGAGAAAACTTATCCCAAAGCCAGGCATTTCGCTTTCGCTGAATCGGCGGGTCGAGCCGAGAGAGGCAATATTCCCCTCTTTTTTAAAGGCGTCTGGAATAATGCGCTGGCAAAATTTATTCAATATCGGGCCGCAAAGAATAAAGGTTGGAATGCCGACAATGATACCGTATATCAGTACCAATCCTACATCAGCGCCATATTCTCTGGCGATAACTGTCGGGCCGGGGTGCGGTGGCAAAAAACCGTGCGCGACCAGCAAACCGGAAAGCATCGGCACACACATAAACATCGGTGATATTTTTGCTTCACGGGCAATAGCGAATAAAATAGGTACCAGAAGAATTAAACCGACTTCGAAAAAAAGTGCAATACCGACAATAAACGCCGAACAGACCACTGCCCAGTCAAGTTTATTTTTCCCGAAATAATTCAGCATGGTCAGCGCTATTCGCTGTGCACCACCCGCATCGGCCAGCAAGCGACCGAGCATAACACCGAAACCAAATATCAAGCCAATATGTCCCAACGTACCGCCAAGTCCGGATTCGACTGAGGTGACGACTTTACTCAAATCCATACCACTGGCGATGGCGACAGCAATCGATACAATAATTAACGAAACAAACGTATTAAGCTTAATTTTTATGGTTAAAAGCAGGAGTAAAGCAATCCCTGCCACAACGATAATTAGTGGCATAACGTCCTCTCATAACAGGGTAGCGACCCGTCATTATCCGACTGAGTAAATAACGAATGATGTGTAGCCGGATAATTCAGGTGTCTGGATGTTTTTATTTATGCTTTCAGTTTTTATTCATAAAATCGCGCAAAGCCGCGCCAATTTTGTTTACATCATAAATACAACCCGTCCATGTCCCGCCACTCACGGCCTGAAGCATTGCCCATAGCCGGGTATCATCTGGCAATTCAGGATCGGGAAGTAAATCCTGATGGCTGGGTCTGGCATTTAATATTGCAGTTGCCTCCTCCTGTGAAGGTAATTGTTCATCGCGACGGGTGCCGAGGAAATTGACTTCGCCGTGAAGCTCGCGACAATCAATTTTAATTTCAATGATATCCCCGGTGCGTAATTTACCGATGGGCCCTCCGGCCAGTGCTTCTGGCCCCACATGGCCGATGCATGCGCCAGTAGAAACGCCCGAGAAACGTGCATCGGTGATTAACGAAACATGCTTACCGTATGACAGATGCTTCAGGGCACTGGTAACCTGGTAGGTTTCTTCCATCCCGGTACCGGAAGGTCCAACGCCGATAATGACCAGAATATCGCCCGCCTTGATCTTGTCATGCTTGATATCGTAAATCGCACTTTTCTCGGACAGATAAACCTTCGCCACACCTTTATGGTAATAGATACCTCGCTCATCAATCACCGAGGGATCAATGGCGGTGGATTTGATCACCGATCCTTCTGGCGCAATATTGCCCACCGGGAACGTGATAGTTGAGGTCAACCCGCGCGCTTGTGCTTGCTGTGGCGACATGATCACGTCGTCAGCGTTGATTTGTTCCTGCTCGAGAAGGAGTTGCTTGAAGTGCTGACGCCGTTCGGAGTGCTCCCACCAGTCGAGGTTTTCCTTCAGCGTGCTGCCGGTAACCGTCATAACATCTTCATGCAGCAACCCGAGGCTTCGCAGATGCAACATGACTTCCGGCACACCGCCTGCCATGAAGGCATTGACCGTTGGATGATAAACCGGGCCATTAGGCAGTACGCTCACCAGTCGGGGCACGCGCTTGTTGATGCGGATCCAGTCGTCAACGGTCGGGATATGGCAACCTGCCTGGTGAGCGATTGCCGGGATGTGTAACAACAGGTTTGTTGAACCACCGAACGCGGCATGGACCGTCATCGCATTCTCTATCGCTTTATCGGTGAGAATTTCCCGGGTGGTGATGCCTTTTTGACACAGGTTCAGTGCCGCTCGTGCAGAAGCTCTGGCGATCTCCTGCCACACAGGCTCGCCGGAAGGAGCCAGTGCTGAGTGTGGGATTGCCAGCCCTAATCCTTCGGCCACCACCTGAGATGTTCCGGCGGTGCCTAAAAATTGACAACCGCCACCTGAAGAGGCACAGGCTTTACAGCCCGCACGGCGTGCGTCCTGTAGAGATAATTCGCCATTGGCGAAGCGTGCGCCAATAGTCTGCACCTTGCCGTTGTCTTCTCCGTCCTTTGCGGGTAGCGTCGCGCCACCGGGCACCAGCACCGTCGCTATGTTGTGCTGTGCGGCGAGCGCCATCATAGTGGCTGGCAGCCCCTTGTCACAACTCGCCACGCCAATGACAGCTTTCGCGCCGGGCAGAGAGCGAATAAGACGGCGCATCACCATTGAGGCGTCATTACGGTATGGTAGCGAATCAAACATCCCCGTTGTGCCCTGAGTGCGTCCGTCACAAGGGTCGGAGACGTACACGGCATAGGGCAGGGCATGGTTGGCTTTAATGACTTCGGCCGCCGCTTTCATCTGGATATCCAGCTCGTAGTGCCCCTGGTGTAGCGCCAGCGCCACGGGCTTACCCTCTGCGTCGCGTAATCCACCGAGTGTACTGAGCAGTAAAATACCGTCCCGATCCAGCTCGTCCGGAGACCAGCCCATTCCGGCATTCATGGTCATACCGAACAGATCCCCGCTCGGGCGATTGATAAGCATCTCTGCGGTTAATGGCAGTTCGCCGTCCGGGCCATCGGCGTGCGTTCTGACGGTGTAGATATCGTGACTCTCGTCAGCAAAAATATTGCGAACAGACATGAGTTTCTCCTCAGACTGGTAAAATGCCCTGCGCGGTAAGTAGCGCGCGGACTTTATCTTTTGCTTCTTCTGATGCTTCAAGAATCGGTGGCAAGCAATACGTCTCTACAGGCAACCCGACACACTGCATGCTGTATTTGATCAGTGAGACAAACGGTGTTTCCAGGGCGTAAATAGCGGGCAGTTGTAGTAGTTTTTTATTCAGCGTCGCGGCGGTAGCCAGATCGCCTTCACGCCAGGCGCGGTAGATGCCGACGGAGAGTTCCGGAGCAAAGTTAGCGCTGGCGGTTATCGCACCGTCGCCGCCCAGCAGCATCGTATTCAGCAAATGGTCGTCATAACCGCAGAATACAGAAAACGACGGGCGTATCGACTTAACTGTGTTGATCATCGTACGCAAGTGACCAACGCTGTCGATGGTGTCTTTGATGCCAACGATATTCTCGTTTTGCAGAGCCAGCCGTGTCACGGTCTCCGGGGTTAAGTCCTGACCCGTCAGATCCGGAAAGTTGTACAGGATCACCGGCAGAGTGACACTACGGGCGATCTGCTGGTAATAGTCGTCAAGATTGCGTGGTGCGACTTTCCAGTAGTAGGGGTTGATAGCGACGATACCATCAGCGCCGCAGGCTTGTGCATGTTGCGCAAGTTTCACCGCTTCGTCAGTGGAGGGCGAACCGACGCCAATCAATACCGGCACTCGCCCACCCACAACGGCCACGGCTTCTTCGGCGAGCGCCATGCGCTGGGTTGTATTCATCTGGCTAAATTCACCACCGGTACCCAGGTAAAACAGTCCGTCGACCCCTTTATTAATCAGGAAGTCGGCAACTTCGCGCATTGCCGTTTTATCAAGGGTTCCGTCACGATGAAACGTGCTGGATACCGGGGGAATAATGCCGCGGAATTTTTTCATTACCTCAGTTTCCTTTTCGTAAATGCTCATTTTCGTTTCTGTATCCCAGCCCATATGATATTTGCCCGGCGCATTTCCGGAGCAATTCCAGATAGCTGTCTATTTTATTTCCTGAATAAACCACTGGATCGCCAGAAAGAGAGATTGCATAGTTAACCCTGTTATACATATTGAATACCGGCATACTTAAACATACCGCTCCATAGGTTGATTCTTCGTTGTCTATGGCCCATCCCCGAAGTCGTGTTTTTTGTAATTCTTCCAGAAACAACTTTTTATCGGTAAATGTGTTGTGCGTATGCGGGGTTAACGTGAGTGCCTCTAAAAAATAATCCAGTTCTTCTCGTGTCTTCCAGGCTAATAACGCCTTACCTAACGCAGTAATATGCAATTCAAGTTTTTTACCAATCCAGCTTTTGCTCGTCGGTACCGAGTCCGGACTTTCGACCTTGTCGAGATAGATAGCTGAAATGCTCTCCATCGCCCCAAGATGACAAACCAGTCCACTTTTCAGCGACAACTCCTGCATTGGCCGCTTAGTCACCTCAAATATATTTTGGCGGTGTAACGCCTGACAACCCAACTCGTAGTTTTTTATTCCCAGTGAATAGTAGCCGTTTTTGTTTTTAATTAAGAAACCGCATTCCACCATTACATTTAATAAATTAAGCAGGCTGCTTTTTGGATACTGGAATTTATTTAATAACTCCATATAACTGGCCATGCCAACCCATGCAATGTGGGTTAATATTTTTTCGGCACGGACTAATGAATTACATCCTTTGCGAACCATAATGGCTCCTCCTTGCTCATGGAATAAATGGTATCGACATTACATAATGGAAAATATGCTTTGTTCAGCATGCTGAACCGTAATGGAGTGATTAAATGTGATCTTGTACGCAGTTTGAATAATGAATCCAGAACAGTCACATTTAGTAAATGAGAATAAAAAGTAGATGGAGTGTTGTTGCAACATAGTTGAGTGTGGATCGCGTATAGGACTTCTTTATTCTTTCGAGTGCATCGTCAATATTTTTCAACGGGTGCCATTGAGCATTTTTGCTTGAAATCCCTCTCGAACGAACCTGTTTATCATTTTATTGAATGAGGCAAAAACAACTGACATCCGGCTCGCTGATAACGCCGTGCAATAGTCTCAGGTAACCCGCTGTCACTGATGATCGTTTTAATACATGAGAGTGTTGCTACAGCATGCGGCTCAACGGCATCAAATTTAGAGTGATCGGCCAGGAGAATAACTTCACGCGAGCGTTGAATAATCCGTGTTTTCACCCCGACTTCAAACATGGTGGCATTGGTGATACCCGTCTCCAGCGACAGCGCATCGCAGGAGATATACGCACGTTCTACGGAAAAGGCATTGATCATCTCCAGCGCCAGACTCTCTCCTACCGAAAAATAACCCGGGCGAATCAGTCCACCGATAATGTAGCTTTCCACATGGGGAAAACAGCCCAGCTCATTGGCGATTTTAATGTCGTTGCAGATGACCTTTACCCGCGCATCGGCCAGGCATTTCGCCAGTTCGAGGCAGGTTGAGCCGGAGTCGAGAAAAAAGCAGTCGCCATCTTTGATCATTGTTCGGGCAAGGGCGGCTATTTCTCTCTTCGCCACAGATTGCAATGTGCGTTTCACATCGAAGACGTACTCTTTGTCGTCGGTACTGTCGTCGAAGTCGAGACAACCGTGACCGCGGATCATGCCCGGGTACTGGTTGGCAATATACTGAAAATCACGGCGAACAGTCGCTTCCGCATAGCCAAAAAGTTCCATGGCCTGCTGTGTGGAGAGGTGACGATGTTGCCACAGGTAATGCAGCATCTGTTTGATACGGTCAGGTCTCTGTTGGCTCATCAGAAACAATCTCCTCTTACAGGGGGGCGAATTGGGCTAAGGTCGCGCGATAGTCAGATGAAGAGAACAGGGCGCGCCCAATCACCATATGTTGCGCCCCAACTGCTGCCAGTTGCTGTGCCGCCGCCAGCGTAATTCCACCGTCGGCCCAGCACTCGGTTTCAGGAAAAGCCGTGCGTACTTTTTGGATTTTCTCGCACATGGAGGGAATAAACCGCTGTCCCTGCCCATCGGGCTCACTGGTCATCACCATCACCCCGTCCAGTTCAGACGCCAGATATCGCCAGGCGTCGATCGGGGTTGCCGGATTAAATGCCAGCCCGGCTCGTGCGCCGGTATGGCGGATCTCTGCTAATGTTTCCGAGGGATAGTCCAGCGTTTCCGCATGAACGAAGATCCACGCGGGTCTGATTTCAGCCAGCGCGTTAAACCAGAACTGTGGCCGGGCAACCATAAAATGAAAGGAAAGTGGATGAGGCGTCTGTCTGGCAACGGCCTGCACCGTTTTCATCCCAAACGTAATGTTGTTAATGAAGCTGCTGTCCTCAATATCCAGATGCAGGGACCCAAAATCCAGGTTGTCTAATGCCGTTAACTCGCGACCATAGTGCAGAGGATTTGCGCTGGCGAGAGAAGGGTGCAGGATCATAAGCGCCTCCGTTAACCTGATACCAGCGCAAAAAGTGCATCGTCGGTGCTGGCATTTCGCACTGCCGCTAACCATTGTGGCGAATCAATAAACTGGCTGATGCGCTGAATGGTCAAAATATGTGCGTTGGCATCCGTGGCACTGACGCAGAGAAGCAACCAGACGGGGTCGCACTCTTCGTTACCAAAGGCGACCGGAGTGCGTAGCGTGGTGATGCTGACCTGATTATAGTTTGCGCCTTGCTCTGGTCGAGCGTGAGGCAACGCAACGCCCGGGGCTATCAAATAATAAGGCCCCCAGTTAAGGGTATTTTCGATGATCCCATCAACGTAGCATGGCTGCGCGGCACCATAGGCTACCAGCGGGCGGGCGGCGATTTCTACGGCCTGACGCCAGTCTGTGGCTTCAAGTTGTGACTGTACCCATTTAATATCGTTAATCATCCGTCGTTGACTCCATGCCGATTCGGGTTACTCTGGTAGCGATCCCCGTCGATACTTTTGACGAAGGCGGCAGGGATCGCAGAAGGGTTATTGCTCTCTGCCGGGGATAAGCGCTCTGCTTATCCCCATCTTATCGGCGTATATGATGCACTTTCTCCATAAACTGACTGACTCGCGCCTGGTCAACGAAATTGGCAAAAACGCCGTCCTTTTTAAAGGTGGTTGCGGTCACACAGCCATCGGCGATACTGAGTTGTTCCTCCACGTTTTCCAGGCAGACGCCCGTGTTGGCCAACACGACGGTGTCAGGCACCGTTTCTTTGACCCGTTTTAACAGCGCGCTGTCGGTACGTGCCCCGGCGGTCAGGCCTGAAACGCAGAGCGCATCGGGATGGTTGTTAAATACCGTCGATTTAGCAATGGAACAGATATCGCGATTGCCCAGATAGACGGCAGCTTCAGGGACGATATTGAATAACGTTTTCACTCCGCCTGCGCCAATGCGGTGCTGATGGCGAATGGTTTCACCGACGTTAGTGTCCCAAACGCCAAAGTCGCTGGCATAGGCTCCGGTAAAGATCTCGCGGATAAACTTAGCGCCGGTAGCCATCGCCAGGTCGAATGAGGCGACCGGATCCCACAGTACATTCACGCCAAATGGGATGCGGATATCGTTCATCAATTGCCCGATGATTCGTGCCATTGCCGCAGTCGTTTCCGGACGCACCTTCGTGAGATAGGGAAGACTAAATTCGTTGGAGAACATGACTGCATCTACCCCACCATTTTGCAGCGCCATCAGATCGTCCCAGGCTCTGTCGATAACCCAATTCATCCCCAGTTGCGCATCAAAACTCGGGTCGCCGGGCAATGCACGTAGATGGCACATGGCGATGACCGCTTTTTCCGTCCCAATAACCTCTTTCAGCCAACTCATTGAAAGTACTCCTTATTCCGATAATTCACGTTTACGTAAGAACAGAACGACGCTGGCGACAATACCGACCGCCACGACAACGCCAATAATGCCAAGCGACATCAGTTCAGAAATCGACCAACCGAACATATTGCCCACGGACAACGCTGAGATTTGCGCACTTTCACCGGCAAAACTGAAACCGCCTTTGAGCGCCATTTCGGTGAAGTAAGGCGCGAACTGGGTGGCGATCAGCAGGACGGTAATCATCACGATGATCCCGCTTATTAACGTCCTGATCAGGTCTCCGCGGTGGATAACCGTAGCCATACAGATAAAGAACGGCGCTACCGGCAGGTCTGCGAGGGGTAATACTTTGTTGCCCGGTAAAATGCTGGCCAGAATTAACATAATGGGAATCAGTAGTAGGCCAACGGCAATGGTGGTTGGATGGCCCAGCGTCACCGCGGTATCCAGACCGATATACACTTCACGTCCTTTGAAATACTTCTGGAAGAATTTTCTTGCGCCGTCGGAGATGGGCATTAAGCCCTCAACAATCAGGCGGATCATGCGTGGGAACAGCACCATGATTGCCGCAACGGTAATCATCAGACTGGCGCAACCTTTAAAGCCTTCGCCAGCTGCCAGGCCAAAAATCAGACCGAGCACTACGCCGATGATCACCGGATCGCCGACCATGCCGTAGCGTTTCTGGATCTCCTGAGCATCGATATTGCGTCCCTTCATGAAAGGGATTTTTTCATAGATAGCATCAAGTAGAACGAAAAGCGGTACTGAACTGGAACCGTAGCCTTGCGGTATCGAAATACCTTCCAGCCCGACGATGTTCTGTACCCGTTTTGCCGTCCAGTCGGCCATTTTTAACGATAGCGCCGCATGGCAGATTGCCCCCAACACACCATAAATCAGGCTACCGGTCATAAGCTGGACCACCGTACCCGTAATGGCGTAGTGCCAGTAATTGTAAATATCGACGTTCATCGTTTTGGTCAGACGGGTGACCAGCATGGCGACATTGAGAAGAAAAATAACCGGGATAATCATGGCGCCAATGGCAGTCGCATAACCAACGCCGGAGGCGGGTCCTGCGCCAACGTCAAAGACATGCAGGGTCAGGCCGAAGCGTTCAATCATCACTTTAATAGGGGGACTGAGGCTGTCGATCGCCATGACGATCACCAGTCCCATACCGACAAAACCGATCCCGACCGTTACCCCTGCCTTAATCGCCTGCAGCCAGGGGATGCGGAAGATAAGGCCAATCACGATCATGATGATAGGGACGAAAACGGTACCGCCGAGAGACAGGATGTAATCAAACATAATGCCTCCTTTTATTGGGTTAACAGAGCCTTGATTTGTTGTTTTAACGCGTCGTCGTTGATCCCTGTGAGCAGGGCGGCGCCATTAAGCGTAGGGATGCCGTAATCACTGTTGGTTCGCATGGAGGTAACAATAAGGTCCATACCGTTACAGTTAAGAGGGATCTCATTCAGACAGCATTGGGCGGTAGTGGCTGCAATGCCCTGTTCAGTCAGGAACTCTTGCAGCTTGTGTGCAATCATGGTTGAAGTCGACATGCCGGTACCGCATGCCACAAGGATCTTTTTCATAATGGATGTGCCTCTTGTGTAGCGCCTGAATCAGGCTCAATGGGGAAATGTGCTGCTGGCATACCTGCCAGAGCAGTCAATAAGCGGATGCAGTCAGTCAAATCACGCAGGCTGGCAACCTCCGCCGGAGAATGGGTATAGCGACAAGGAATAGAGAGACTGGCGCAGGGAATACCATCCTGCTCAACCTGGATATAACCGGTTTCTGTTATCACGCCGGGAGCCACTTCTCGCTGCACCGGAATGTTGTGTTCAAGAGCCGTCTGTTCCAACATCCGTATCAGGCGAGGAGGCGTGATTAATCCTGCCAGCGTTCCCCGACCATGGTAGTTCAGGCAGGTGATCCCAACGCCCTGATTAATCCTGACTTCGGAATAATCGTGTAAATCAGGGGTGTCACACGATGGCGTGATATCAATACCAATCGCCAGATCTGGTTTTACACGGCGTAATACGGGAACAATGCCACGGATATTAAATTCTTCCTGTACCGAAGCCACCAGATAAACAGCGATATCAAGCTCCGTAGTACTGATAGCATCCGCTACACCGAGCAGCGCAGTACAGCCCAGACGATCGTCAAGCGCTTTACTGCACACCAGATCGTTTGCCAGGAGTTGGGGCGGGTTATACAGAGTGACAGGCGTACCGACCTGAATGCCCATCCGTAAGGCGTCATCTTTGTCTTTGGCGCCAATATCAATCCACAGTTTGTCTACGGAAGGTGACTGCGTGCGCTCGTCGCCTTTGGCAAAGTGGTATGACTTAATCCCGATACATCCCATCACCGGCCCATTGTCCCCGGCGAGGGTGACGACGGAACCAGCCATAGTTACTTGCGCAGGACCGCCTACGCGTTCAAAACGTAAAAATCCAGACGGCTCTATTTTGCGCACCATAAAACCGACTTCATCCATATGCGCAAAAATCATCAGTCTCAGTGCATCAGGTTTATCACTACCGTAGCGTGCGACGACATTCCCAAGCCTGTCTCCCCAGACCTCTTTTGCATGACGCCTGAATTCGCGCAGCATGACATCAGCGACTGCGTTTTCGTGTCCTGAGATCGCATTATGCTGCAAAAGCGAGAACAGGGTTTCCTGAACAGAAAATGACATAGCTATCTCCGTAGAACGTAAAACAATCACTCGTTGAGCGTTTTATAGGCGCTCACTGGTCGAATAATTGTGAGAACGCTCACGTGAAAACGCGCAAAGCTGCACAAATAAAAAATAATGTGAACCGGGTGGAATAAAAACGCTCAACGTTTGTGAAAGTTACGGGCTGGAGAGACCAGTATTTATGCTTGAAATAATGAGGATGAATAAAACGCGGTAACTGTTATCGCCCACTTTGTTGCAGGACGCTCCCTCTTTATGCCTGTGTATATCCAGGTTTTCTACCAAGGGAGCGTAGAACTTAATGGCATGTGGTAAATCGTTAGTATCCTGGTGATAAAAGAAAATATAGCAGTACTTATTGCGCTGAATGAATTGTAGCGAGCCAGTGAGAGATATTGTCCGTCAGAGCATCGTTCCTGAAGAGTGCGCTGCCGGATACTACACGATCCACTCCGCTGGCGATGATCTCTGGAAGTTCTTCCAGGTTTAGCGAACCATCAACTGCCAGCAGAATGGCGTCTCGCTTGCCGGCTGCATTGAGTAATGCGACAACCTGCGCGATGCGTCTCAGTAACGCTGACTTGCTGAGTTTGCTACCGTAGCCGGGATTTACCGCCAGAATTTGTATTATTTCAACGTCTTCAATGACCGGTAGAATATATTCCAGTGGTGTTGCAGGGCACAGGCTAATCCCTCGCAAAAGCGGCATAGTGCCACCGGAAACTTCAGCATTTTGCTCACCAAGCCAATGAAGCATATGGTGTAGATGCGGCGTGTTTTCCACCTGCAACGTGACGCAGTGTGCTCCTGCCTTTACGCTTGCCTGCACAACGGGCCAGGGATTATCCACCATAAGGTGGACATCCTTAATCATCTGCTGTGGCAACTGTGCGATAGCCCAGGGGCCAACGGTGAACTGAGGGCAAAAATGTCCGTCCATCAGATCCAGGTGAATAACGGGTTGTTCAAGCGCGCGAAGATTTTGCTGATACTCCCCGAGTTTGAGCCACTGACCGGCAAGAATGCCGATGCTTAACGGGTAGTGCTTCATTAACGATACGCACTCTGTGCGATTCAAACCGGAAAAGGAACGGTTCATTTTTAGATCCTTATGGCATCAATCCATTGAAGACGCGTTTTTTTCGTGGGCAGCTCATCAGTGATTCCAGTTTTTCCACACAGGCAAGGTAGTGGGGCGTAGTTTTATGGAACGCAACGGCGGCTTCATCCTTATAGGCTTCATAAATATAAAAGCGGCTCTCAACTTCCGGATCCTGCAACACATCGAAGCGGAGATTCCCCTCTTCACGCACCGACCCCAAATGATTGAGGCGAAATACCTCGATAAACTCGTCGACTTTATCTTCGTGGACGTTAATTTCCACCAGAGTGACATGCATACTTTTCTCCTTAAAACGCATGGGCCCACCAGGGCAGGCCCATACCCTTTTTAGTTTTTTTCGCTCAGATAGAGTTCGTACGCGCGTTCAGCGGTTTCATTACGATGCACTACCGCGTGGACGGCCTTCATCATGGCGACTGGGTGCTCGGACTGGAAGATGTTACGCCCCATATCGACGCCGGATGCGCCCTGATCGATGGCCTGCCAGCACATCTCAAGCGCTTCACGTTCAGGTAATTTTTTACCACCCGCGATAACAATCGGAACCGGACAACCCGCGGCGATGCGCTCAAAACCTTTATCGACATAGTAGGTCTTGATGATCTGCGCCCCCATCTCTGCGGCGATACGGGTGGCGAGTGAGAAGTAGCGCTGATCGCGAACCATGTCTTTCCCCACGCCGGTCACCGCCATTGTTGGCATGCCGACTTTAATGCCGGCATCGATCAACTGAATGATATTTTTGATCGACTGATGTTCATACTCACTGCCGATATACACCTGTGCCGCTACGGCGCAACTGTTGAGACGAACGGCATCATCCATGGAGAGCGCGACCGCCTCATTGCTTAACTCGGTGAGAATTGAGTTAGCGCCTGAGGCGCGCAGGACTACCGGTTTGTTGGTGGCGGGGGGGACCACACTGCGCAGGATGCCGCGTGTGCACATCAGTACATCAGCGAGAGAGAACAGGGGAGCGATATTGATATCAATACGCTCCAGTCCTGTTGTTGGTCCCTGAAAATAGCCATGGTCAAACGCGAGCATAACCGTTCTTCCGGTCTCAGGATTAAAAATGCGCGACAGTCGGGACTGCATCCCCCAGTCAAGTGCGCCGCATCCCTTAAGTGTGAACGGGGTATTGCGTTGCGGCGTATCGGTATGGAAATCCTTACCATCTTTGATGTCATCTAAATCAGCCATTTTTTACTCCACGGTTACGGAATGAAAATCAGAAATCGTATTTGTCGATGTTATCTTTAGTGAACACCACGCGTTCAGGCAGAAGCACAATGCCATTTCCCTTCGCCTCGTAGCTGTAGCCCTGCACGCTGTTCGGCGAGACTTCAACTTGCCCAACACCCGGAATCTCCAGCTTGTCCCCAATGTTCATGTCGCCTTTTTTCAGCAAGGCATCAGCCACGTATATGGAAATCTTGCCCTGCTGGACCACGTCCCAGAGGCCAAATTCTTTTACCGTGCCGCGTTCAACATAAGGACGCATTACGTTTGGTGTGCTGAAACCGACAATCGCCACGCTGGTATTCTTCAGGTTCTCAGCGGCCTGAGCTGCAGCAGGAAGGGCGTTGGCATCCGGCGCAATGATGGCGTCGAGATCGGCATAAGCTTTAATAATGCCTTCTGCGGTTTGCAGCGATTTGGTGGCGTCGTTATAGCCAAACTGAGTGGTGACAACTTCCCAGCCCGGATGATCTTTGGAGATCTTATCTTTGGCCTCTTTCACCCACTGATTCTGATCGGTTACGGTCGGGCTGGAGTAGAAGAAGGCCACTTTGGCTTTCTCTTTTTTGACCTGGTTTGCGGCCATATCAACCAGCATGCCGCCTAACTGCGCTGGTGTACCCTGGTTGATGTAGTACGAGCGACATTCCGGTTTGGTGTCAGAATCCCATGTCAGGACTTTCACACCGCGTTGCATGGCGCGCTTTAACGCCGGGCATAACCCATCAGGTGAAACAGCGGAAACCACAATGGCGTTATACCCCTGGTTAACAAAGTTATTGATGAGTTGAACCTGACCAGAGACGCTGGGCTCTGTCGGACCGTCATAGGTAACATCGACACCAAGCTCTTTACCGGCCTCCAGGGCACCGTTACCACCACTGGTAAAGAACCCCACCCCAACCAGTTTCGGGATAAATGCGATTCGCTCTGCGGCATAAGCGTTGAGGGTGAACGCCGCCAGGCTAAGGGTACTGATTACGGCAATTTTTTTAATGCTCTGAATAGTCATGTACTTTTCCTTTAGGGCAATGGGTTTCAGGCCTGCCGAACAGCGCGACGACGTGCCATCCAGTCTTTAATTTGCTGACGATGCAGGCTGACGGAACGACCTACGACAACGACAATAAGTAATGCACCAGAGAGGGCGCTGGATATCTGGTTAGGCACGCCAGCCATCTGCAACCCCTGCTGCAGATAGCCCACTAACAGCGCGGCGATGGCTGTGCCGAGAATTGACCCGGAACCGCCATAGATGTTGGCACCGCCCAGGACGACCGCCGTAATGGCCGGCATCAGGAAGGAGGCCCCCAGATCGGAGCGAGCAGAGCCAAAGTAAGAAACCAGCAGCACCGCTGCGACTGCCGATGCAAAGCCGGTCATCGCGTACAATGCGTATAGCGTCTGATTCACCGGGATAGCGCTATACAGCGCCACGCGGGGGCTTTGCCCAATCAGGAAGACATTTCGTCCGGCGTGGGTTCGGTGCATCAACAGCCAGAAAAAGAACACGCTGACGAGAAAGAAGATCAGTGGCACGGGCAGGCCCAGCACATCAAGGTTGGCAAAATCGGTGAAGCCCTGTGGGAAGCCGCCAATACCTTCATAACCGGTCGCCCCTGCCATCCCCGACAGCAACAATGCGCTGCCGCCAAACAGGTACAACGTTCCCAGCGTGATAACCAGAGGATTCACGCCCGTGTAGATAATCAGCCCGGCGTTGATCAATCCGCACAGCGCGCCCAGCGCGAGCGTCAGGATAATGGCCAGCGGCAACGGTACGCCCCCCTGGAACATCACGCCCAGCGCGATAGCGCACAGCCCCATCGTGGAGCCAAAAGAGATATCGATCCCGCCGCTGACGATCACCATGGTTAAGGGGAGGGCAACAATACCAATGCAGATAAAGTCGCTGGTGCTGAACAGCAGTACGTTCAGATCCAGCAGTCGAGGGTTCAGAGCGCCAAATCCCAGAATTTCAATCACCAGTAGCGCGGCGAGCGCCAGTTCCCAGCCGTAACGATGTAAACGAGTCATCAGGCAACCTCACGTTTTTTAGCGGTGCGCACAGTATCCGTGGCGCTTTTTGTCGACGGACACGGCTGAGGCTGCGGAGTGAAGCGGGCATATTTTTGTCGGCGGATATTACGTTCCAGCGCGCAGCGCAGTCGGCCGTCAAATACCAGCACCGCCAGCAGGACCAGACCGGCAATAAAGTCATTCCACCAGGCCGGAATGCGCAGCAGGACCAGTACGCTATCGATTTGAGTCAGGAAATAGGCACCAAGCACGGCGCCAATGATTGTCCCGGAACCGCCCAGCAGACTGATTCCACCCAGTACGCAGGCAGCAATGGCTTTCATTTCCAGCCCGGTTCCGGTCTGATTAGGGATGAAGCCAATCTGAGAAGCAAAGACGATCCCAGCCAGCGCCGCCATGCAACCGTTGAGCGAGAAGGCCAGAATACGGATGGCTTCGGTACGTACTCCCAGTTGCCGTGCGCCCTGCAAATTATCTCCAGTGGCATAAAAACAGCGACCAAAGGCGGTTTTTGCCAGTAGCCAGGCCATCAGCAGCATCAGGAGTAGGGTCAGCCAGCCGATGGCGGAGATCCCGAGGAAAACCGGGGCGGAGAGTTGCTTAAGCTGTGCAGGCAGTCCTTCAATCCATTTACCGCCCGTCCAGAGCAGCATGACGCCGCGATACAGACCCAGCGTTCCTAACGTGGCAACAATTGCCGGGATTTTCAGCCAGGCGACCAGCACGCCATTAATAACCCCCGCCAGCAATCCCAGTAGCAGCGTCGCTACGCAGGCCACGGGCAAGGGATATCCCGCGTTCAGCAGCAGCCCCAGCAGCACGGCGCACATCCCGGTTATCGAGCCGACCGATACGTCGATGTTGCGGGTCAGCATCACCAGCGTCGCCCCCATCGCCAGCAGCATGAGAATTTGGGCGCTGCTGAAGATCATCGTCAGCGTCTGAACACTGAGGTACTGGCTGTCAAGCATCCCCGGCAGAACGAACAGCAACAGCACTGCCAACAGTGCGGTTGCCTCGCGATTATTCTGAATAAATTTCAGCATGGCGCCTCCCCGGTATGTGGCGTAGTCCCTGACGGGCGGTCGCCGAACGCAACGTGCATGATGGTGTCGACATTAATCTCGTCGCCCTGCAGGGCATCGTTGCCTGTTTCCCCCTGGTGCATGACGTAAACGCGATCGGCCATCTGTTCGATCTCCTCCAGATCGGACGAGATGAACAGCACCGCGACATTCTGAGCCGCAATACTGCGGAGCAACTGGTAGATGTCGTTACGGGCAGAGACGTCCACTCCGCGCGTCGGCTCATCCACAATCAGCACTTGCGGCGAAGCTTCGAGGCATTTGGCGATCAAAATTTTTTGCTGATTACCACCGGAGAGCGTGCGGGCAGGTTGTTCGGGATCGTTCAGCTTGATATTGAGCGCGCGGCGATAACGTTCGAGCGTGGCGCTGTCTTTTGCCGGATTTGCCCAGAAACCGCTGTGGTTATGGGTTAATGCGCAAACATTCCACGCCAGCGAGGCATCCAGATTCAGTCCTGATGATTGCCGATCCTCCGGTAGATATACCAGACCATGCTGCAGACGCTCGCGTGTGGAAAGCGTGGAGATATCCTTGCCGCCGAGTACGACGCGTCCGGCCCGCAGAGGTCGTAGCCCGTAAAGCGTTTCTGCAAGTTCGGTGCGCCCGGCGCCGACCAGGCCAGCCAGACCTAAAATTTCCCCGGCACGAACCTCGAAACTGACGTTCATGAATCCTTCACCGGTGACATTTTCGAGGCTCAATACTGGTGTGCCTGCATCGTGCTGCGGACGGTTGCCAGGCAATTCCAGCCACAGTTTCTGGGTCGCGCTCAGCGTGTTAGTACGTGACGCTGGCGTAATGGCTTGGATAATTTCGTCTGTGCTCAGGTCCGCCGTTTTACCGGAGAGCGCAATGGTTCCGTCCCGCATCACGCTAATGTAATCCGCAATCTGGCGTATCTCAGGCAGCTTGTGGGAGATGAAAACGATCCCTACGCCGGCACTCAGCAACTCACGCAGACGACTGAACAACCGATCTGTTTCTGCTGGTGTGAGTGAGGCTGTGGGTTCATCAAGGATCAAAATTCGCGAATCGCGCATCAGCCCGCGCAGGATTTCGACCATTTGCCGGTCGGCGACATCCAGTGAACCGGCCTGGCTGTTGATATCAAACTGGCAGCCCAGCGCGGCGAGCATCGCGCTCATTTTTTGCGCCGAGCTTTGGTGTTTGGGCAGACCAAACAGGACATTCTCTTTTACCGTCAGGCTGGGGAAGAGCAGTGGCTCCTGTGGTACAAGGTAGATCCCCAACTGATGCGCCAGGATCGGCGTCAGTTTTGTACAGCGGGATCCTTCAATCTCAATGCTTCCGCTGTCCGCCGGAGTAATACCGGCGATAATTTTCATCAGCGTGGATTTCCCGGCACCATTCCCTCCCAGCAGCGCATGGACTTCGCCTTTACGCAAGGTAAAGTTAATACCTTTCAGTACCTTAACGCCGGAGTACTGCTTACAGACAGACTGTGCGCTGAGTAGCGGAGCGATTTTTTCGTGACTCATTTACGTGCCACCTCCGTTCGGCCTAGGTAGAATCAGGTTGAACAAATGTATTGAGCGATTCGAATTGTTCATAACCTTATGACCTAACTGCTCATAAAACCGACGAATAGATCACGTTTTATGCTAAAATGATCGGAGTAATTAAATTTGTTCAATAAAAAGCCACCGAAATGTGGGTTTAATCACAGTTATTAACTACCAATGAATGAACAATTGCGTTCAGAAATTTGATATGTTCAAAGTGAAGACAGAATGATGACTATTAACGACCCGATGATTTCCGGGCAAGGGATGTGTGAAGAAGAGCTGGTGGCACGCATTGCGTGGTTCTATTACCACGACGGTATGACGCAGAGCGACATCAGCAACAGGCTGGGGCTGACGCGGCTTAAAGTGTCGCGCCTGCTGGAGAAGGGGCATCAGTCCGGGATTATTCGTGTACAGATTAATTCTCGCTTTGAAGGCTGTCTGGAATATGAAACTGAATTACGTCGTCGCTTTGAGCTGAACAATGTACGGGTCATCCCGGGACTTCCCGGAGCAGATGCCTGCGTTCGCCTGGGGATTGGCGCCGCGCATATGCTGATGGAGTCACTCCAGCCACAGCAGATTCTGGCGGCCGGTTTCGGCGAAGCGACCATGAACACGTTAAAGCGACTGAGCGGATTTATCTCTGCTCAACAAATTCGCCTGGTGACGCTCTCGGGTGGCGTGGGGCCTTACATGACTGGGATTGGACAACTCAACGCGGCCTGTCCGGTCAGTATTATTCCGGCTCCGCTTCGCGCCTCCTCAGCAGAGATTGCCCGGACGTTAAAAAATGAAAACAGCGTCCAGGATGTCCTGCTGGCTGCCCAGGCTGCCGACGCGGCCATTGTCGGTATCGGCGCAATCAACCAGAAAGATGAGGCCACCATTATTCGCTCAGGCTATATCACTCAGGGTGAACAGCTGATGATTGGCCGCAAAGGCGCTGTGGGCGACATTCTGGGCTACTTCTTTGATGGCGAAGGGCAGGTGATTCCGGATATGAAGATCCACGATGAACTTATCGGGTTAACCCTCAATACCCTGAAGACGATCCCAACGGTGATCGGTGTTGCCGGGGGCGTGAATAAAGCGGAAGCGATCGCTGCGGCGATGAAAGGGGGTTATATCAACGCATTGGTCACTGACCAGGAAACTGCCGCCGCCATTGTCAGCGGGCAGTAATGCGTATCTGCCGTGCAGTCGCGCGGCAGGGAAGTAACAGAATTTCCGTTTGTACTGTGGAGAAAGCATTGACGACCTGACAAATATAATAAGCCGAGGACAAAAACGATGGCCCGACTCTGTACCCTCTCTGAATCAGCACATTACCTGATGGCACTGGACGCCGGAACCGGAAGCGTTCGCGCCGTGATTTTCGACCTGGAAGGTAAACAAATCGCGGTGGGGCAAGCGGAATGGCGGCATCTCGCCGTACCGGATGTGCCCGGCTCGATGGAGTTTGATCTGGGGAAAAACTGGCAACTGGCCTGTGAGTGTATTCGTCAGGCGCTGCATAACGCCGGGATTGCGCCAGAAGCGATTGCTGCCGTTTCAGCCTGTTCGATGCGTGAAGGCATTGTGGTCTATGATGCAGAGGGGACGCCTGTCTGGGCCTGCGCAAACGTGGATGCCAGAGCGGCACGGGAAGTCAGCGAACTTAAGGAGATCCACGATTACACCTTCGAAAGTGAGGTCTATCGCAGCACGGGACAGACGCTGGCGCTGAGCGCCATCCCACGCCTGCTCTGGTTGGCGCATCATCGTTCGGATATCTATCGTCGCGCCTCAACGGTCACGATGATCAGCGACTGGATGGCCTACATGCTCAGCGGTGAGCTGGCGGTGGATCCTTCCAATGCCGGAACAACGGGCCTGTTGGACCTCAAAACGCGAGACTGGAAACCGTCATTGTTGCAGATGGCAGGATTGCGGTCGGATATTCTCTCACCGGTTAAAGAGACAGGAACGCTCCTGGGAAGGGTGACGGCCCAGGCCGCTGCACAGTGCGGGTTGAAAGCAGGTACGCCAGTGGTAGTAGGCGGCGGAGATGTTCAGTTGGGCTGCCTTGGCCTTGGGGTCGTACGTCCGGCGCAAACTGCCGTGCTGGGCGGCACATTCTGGCAGCAGGTGGTGAATTTACCCGCTCCGATTGTTGATCCGGAGATGAATGTGCGCATTAATCCGCACGTCATTCCGGGAATGGTGCAAACCGAATCCATCAGCTTTTTTACTGGCCTGACTATGCGCTGGTTTCGTGACGCTTTCTGTGCAGAAGAAAAGCTGATCGCTGAGCGTCTGGGGGTAGATACCTACACCCTTCTGGAGGAGATGGCTTCCCGGGTACCGGCAGGTGCATGGGGAGTGATGCCAATTTTCTCTGACCGGATGCGTTTCAAGAGCTGGTATCACGCCGCTCCTTCGTTTATCAACCTGTCCATCGATCCGGAAAAATGCAATAAAGCTACGCTGTTTCGTGCGCTGGAAGAGAATGCGGCCATTGTATCGACCTGTAATTTGCAGCAAATCGCGGATTTTACCGGCATCCATCCTACTTCACTGGTATTTGCTGGGGGGGGCTCGAAGGGCAAACTCTGGAGCCAGATTCTGGCGGATGTATCAGGGCTGACGGTTAATGTGCCGGTCGTCAAAGAGGCAACGGCGCTCGGCTGCGCCATTGCTGCCGGTGTCGGGGCAGGGATCTGGTCATCTATGGCCGAGACCGGTGAACGACTGGTACGCTGGGAGCGGGAACATGTGCCGGATAAAGAGAAGCACGAGCTTTATCGGGAATCACGTGAGAAATGGCAGGCGGTATATCAGGAGCAGTTAGGTCTGGTCGATCACGGGTTGACGACCTCTTTGTGGAAAGCGCCGGGTTTATAACAGGAGATCGCCATGATTAAATCGAACGAAGCGCAGCATGAGTACCGTTTTGGTGATAGCGGCCCGAAATATCTCATTCGCGGTCCGGTATGTGACATGGGCGTCGTCATGCTCCAGCCCGGTCAGTCTTTTCCCAACCATCGTCACATCGAAGCCTGCGAGATTTTTTATACCCTGGCAGGTGAAGTGACGTTATATCTGAACGGTGAGCCCTACACGTTAGGCTCGGGGGATGTTTTGCACTGCGATCCCGGTGAAGCACATTTTCTGGTGAACAGAGGTGAGGTTCCGTGGAAAGGCGTCTTTGTTAAATCTCCGCATATTCCGGGAGACAGTCATCCGGTTGAGCCGACGACGTATTAGCCTCTGGTATTTTAAGTAAATCGACTCCATTAGATGAAGGCTGGGGCGGGTGATGTTACTCGCCTTGCTCCATTTATCGAATGTAGACATGGTCGAATCCTACCAACTTGCCGGGCCTCTGGCATATTGCTACCGCGCTATTGTCTATACCTAATCGCGACCGCGGGGCTTTTCTTGCCGCCGTAATAATACAAAGTAAATTTAAAGAAAGTCTGAATTATGAAAATCAGCCTCTTCTCCAGCTTGATTATCACCAATACAGCCTCTGAGTATATTTACTCAGAGGCTAATCTTTGATTTTAAGTACTGAATAATTAAAGTTTGCTCAGAGTATCATTTCCCTCACATACGATATTCGATCATCCCGCTCTTTTTAGCAATCCAGTCATACAAGCGTTGTCCACGCAGATTGGTTTCATGTGTATGCCAATATAATCTTGACGCGTGGTGTTTTTGAGCCTCTTGTTGAACATACTCGATAAGCTGTTTACCGATGTGTTGTCCGCGTACATCTTCGCTAACAAATAAATCTTCAAGATAGCAATAATTTGAATCTGTCCAGGTTGAACGGTGAAAGAGATAATGCACCAGACCTACTATTTGTCCATCATATTTAGCGACAGCACAATAAACAGGCTCGCACGGCGTAAGGAAACGCTCCCATGTTAATTTTGTTACTTCCTCGGAAATTTTAGTGCGATAAAATGTTTGGTAGTTTAGCCATAAAGGAAGCCAGTTGGTGTAGTCTTGTTGTTCTGCGGTTACTATAGTAATAGTCTTTTTGTCGTTCATATATTTATCCTGATATTATAAGAATAATGTGCCCGGATGATTATCCTGGATTTTTTATAACTTCTTGTAAAGTGACACTTTTCATCAATTGATAGGATCCACTTTTAGCATAAAGGTTAATAAAATGAAGAAAAACAATGCACCTTTATTTCAAGGATTTGTTTTAGGCAACGGCATCGTGAAGGAACAGATCTATCACACACTCCGTGATCACATTCTTACAGGCCGATTACCCGCAGGAACAAAAATGCCTTCAACCCGGGCGTTGTCCGAGATGATATCAATTTCACGCAACTCGGTGATTGCCGGTTATGACCGGTTATTAGATGAAGGGTATATCCTGACCCGAAAAGGGTCTGGTACGTATGTAGCGCACAATATTCCGGATCTAAGTATCAGCAATAGTTATCCGAAGATAGAGTTAGGGGAAGTCGTCGCGCCAGATGAACAAGTAAACAACCGAAATGACCCGGTTCTGGATTTATGGTCGAATGAGTATGAAGGGCGCGGCATGAACCGTCTGTTTGCGGTTGGCGTTGGGTGCACGGATCTCTTCCCACATGCGTTATGGGGAAAACTACTGCAGCGGGTCTGGAGACAATCCAGGCATCAACTGGGCGCTCACACTCATCCTTGCGGCTATCTTCCTCTGAGAAAAGCGGTTTGCCGTTATATCAAAACAACGCGTGGAGTGAACTGTAACGAAGATCAGATCATTATCGTAAATGGCATCCAACAGGCATTGAACATTACTGCGCGAGCGCTACTTTCAACGGGAAGTGATGTTTGGCTGGACAACCCTGGTTACAAAGGTGCGCGAGGGGTTTTTATGTCAGTTGGCGCTATGGTGAGGCCAGTCCAGGTAGATAGCGAAGGAATGAACGTCCACTATGGCATTGAGAATTTTCCAAACGCTAATCTCGCCTATGTTGTTCCGTCGGATCAATATCCATTAAGCGGAACGTTGAGTTTAACCCGGCGTTTTGAATTGCTGGAATGGGCGAAGTCAAACCAGGCATGGATATTTGAAGATGATTATAATAGCGAATTCCGGTATGCCGATCGTTCTTTACAAGCATTACAGGGATTAGATCAGAATCAACGGGTAATCTATGCTGGAACATTTTCTAAAATGATGTATCCAGAATTCCGTTTAGGTTTTTTAGTTGTCCCTCCTGGTTTAAAAGAACAGATTATGGTGACGAAATATTTTACCGATCTCGGCACCAGCTATCTTGAGCAGGCAGTGATGACGAGTTTTATTGAGGATGGGCATTATGCCAGTCATGTGCGTCGAATCCGCAAGGCGTGCTATGAAAGAAGAACGACGCTGGTCAATGCCATTCAGGATTATCTCGCTGATAAAATGATCGTTCAGCCTTCTGACTCCGGCGTTCATATTGTGTGTTGGCTACAAAATGGCTTAACCGGAAATGAAGTTGAAGAGAAAGCCAGATTACTTGGCATGGGAATACTCTCCCTAAGCCGTTATTACCACGGGGATGTCTTACGACAGGGAATTTTGATTGGCTTTGCCAATCATCCGTCAGAGGAAATTGTTGATGGGATACGTCGCCTTGCTCAGGTTATTTAAATTGTAACTTATTCAATTTTTATCATTAATACAGTGGATCCGTAAAAAATACGCATTGTGGTTCTTTTGGCCTGGTCAGTTTGATCATACTCTGTGCGGGTTTAATCCTGTTTTGTAAGAGGTACGGATATGTCAGACATCTTTAATCAATTCCATCAACCCATTGGTATGTCTTTGTCTGACTGGCGTGGAGCCCCTTTTCCCGAGGCTCAACAAATTACAGGTCGCTATTGCCAGCTTGAACGTATTAACGCCGCTCGCCATGCAAAGGGTCTTTACGAAGCGTACTGCGAAGCGAGTGATTTTCGCGACTGGACTTACTTGCCGGTAGGACCCTTTGAGACCTTTGATGCCTTCTTCGTTTATTTAAAAAAGATTGAAGAACAAACAGATCCCATGCATTTTGCCGTGATCGATTTAGCCAGTATGAAACCTGTGGGTACGTTTGCGCTTATGCGTATTGATCCCTCCAATGGTGTGATTGAGGTTGGGCACATTTCTTACTCCCCTCTGATGAAACGCACGCGAGCGTCAACGGAAGTTATGTCATTGGTTTTAAAGTACGTTTTTGAGGACCTGGGCTATCGTCGTTTTGAATGGAAATGTGATGCTTTAAATGCGCCTTCCCGTGAAGCGGCAGAGCGCTTTGGCTTCAGTTTTGAAGGCATATTTCGTCAGGCTATCGTTACCCGTGGACGTAATCGTGATACTGCATGGTACTCAATCATTGACGGGGAGTACCCGACGCTCAGATCCGCCTACGATATGTGGCTCGATGAGGGTAATTTCGATAACCAGGGACGGCAGATTAAGCGTCTTGCAGAGCTGATGAAAAGGGCATAATTAAATTACATTTCCAGCTACCATCCTAGTGAGAAATTAAAACCGACCTGCGTGCTGCCTTTATTGCTGCTATTTTTCTGATACCCCGCCTGTAACGTGTAGGCGGCATTCGCGGTCACGTTACCCGTCAGGCCTATCGCCATGAATGGTCTTAATCTATGATTTTCATGAGGTTTGTTGCTGAATCCCCCGGCATATTCAATATCCCCTTGAAAGCCATTAGAACGGCTGGAGAGATTGGTGCTGACGCCGAATTGCGAATTGAGCCTGAGCGTTTTGGCGAGCTGATACTGAGTTTTGAGCCCGGTCTGTAATTCTGTTGTGGCTATTTCAAGTCGCTCAAAATGTGCAGGGAAGGCTATATCTCTGTTCTCCTGATAGCCATCGCGGGTTAAGGATGAATACCGAAGCCCGGTAAATGGGCTGAAAAAAAACGGTTCCGAGACGACAAAGGTATAACTTGCCTCGGCCGATGCAGTATAACCCTTAATGGTCGAGTGACCTTTTCCTGCCTCGGTGTTAGCTCGTGTATTACGTTGGATAGTAACGTTATCCCGGATCCCTGCCATTGAGAGAGCGACAGTCAATCCTGCGGGTTGTGTTCCCCGGTGGTATTGCAGATATCCGGCGATACCAGGGTGTAGGTTGTTACGAAAACGATAATTATCGTTGATCCTGCCTCCGAGCGGAAAACTCAATGCGATCCCCGATACCAGTGAACCATCCGCGAGAAGTGACATACTGGCATTGAAGCCCGCACTATCCCGGCGATTGCCTTGCATCGCGTCGGCCTGGAAAAAAGACTTCAGGCAGTAACGGTTGCCAGGGGTACTATAGCAACGTTGGTCCGACAGTGATGTTAATGCCTGCTGGTATAAATCCAATACCTGGTAGCTTCTCTTTGCTGTGTCGGCCATTGCCTGGCGGCTATTGATAACATCAATGATAGTGATCTCCGGTTTTTCCTGAGGGATGTCCTGTGGCGGCGTCACGGGCGGATTAACCGCTGGCGGTGTCACGGGCGGATTAACCGCTGGCGGTGTCACGGGCGGATTAACCGCTGGCGGTGTCACGGGCGGATTAACCGCTGGCGGCGTCACGGGCGGATTAACCGGAGGTGGTGTCACGGGCGGATTAACCGGCGGTGGTGTCACGGGCGGATTAACCGGTGGTGGTGCCACGGGGGGATTTACCGGAGGAACAGGCGCGGGGTATTTTATTCTCCAGAGAGTGGCGTGAGTTTCTCCTGCATCAGTGTCAGCACTGCCTGCAATAAGGGTTCCATCGTGATTAACAACCCGCGCCACAGAACTGCCGCTGTTGTCCCGGCGTAAAGTCCCGAGTCCCGTCATCTTCGCGTTTCCCTGACGGTACAGGTATGCCTGGGAATCGCCTGAATCGGTATGCGCGCTACCGACAACAACCTGACCATCAGCAGAAATGGCATAAGCGTAGGAAGGACCGTTATTATCTGTTTGCAGCGATCCAAGATTGGTCATGCGCCGATCGCCTGCATTATACAAAAATGCTTGTATCCCGCCACTGTCGCTGGCGGCGTTCCCGACAATAACGTTACCATCGGCCGAAGTGGCCAGGGCCAGCGAAGAACCGCTATTATCAGCGCGCAGCGACCCTAATCCTGTCATCTGTAATTCATCGATAGAATAGCGGAATGCCTGGCTGACACCTCTGTCGGTTTGTGCGGAGCCGACGATGATTTTTCCATCGGCAGAAATGGCTGTCGCCTGTGAACTGCCCTTATTGTCACTGCGTAGCGTCCCTATCCCTGTCAGGTGAGTACTTCCATCACGATAGAAAAAGGCCTGACTGCTACCGTAGTCGGTATCTGAATTTCCAGTAAGAATGCTGCCATCATCTGAAACCGCGGTGGCCGAAGAATAACCCTGATTTTTAGCGCGAAGTGTGCCCAGATCGCTCAGGCTGCCACTGCTCACCAGATAACGAAAAGCGTGAGAATAACGAGCGTCGACATCAGCCTCTCCAACAACCACCTGACCGTCACCCGATAAGGCATGAGCGCTGGAATAACCGATATTATTCGCCCTGAAAGTACCGATTGGCGTCAGATGCGTATCGCCAATGCGGAAAACAAAGGCCTGGCTTCTGCTGGTATTGGTATCCGCCCAACCTGCAATAACGCTCCCGTCATTGGAAATGGAGGTTGCTTCTGAATACCCTTGGTTATCACTTTGCAACGTACCTAAATCATGCGCAATAAGATTATCCAGATTGATAATAAACGCCTGGCTGTTTTGCTTGATGGTGACCGTTCCCACCGCATGAGAACCATTTTTGGCAATGGCGGTAATTTTGGAGGTGGCGTTATCGGGAAAATTGCCAGCAATATCTTGGGGGTCAATAGTCAAAGGCTGCGCTGACGCGCCTGAGTTGATTAACAGCCAGGAATATAACAATGTTTTTACTTTCATAACTAACTATATACCGTGAAAATTTTTGTCTGTGTTATATGAATTCGGAGGGAGTTGATGAGATTTATCAACTAAATAATGATTGTGGTATTAATGGCTAAATAAAATTATCTTATTTTGTGATAATTGAGATAACAATTGGATATCCATTACTAAAAGTGCAGTTGTACGCTGAAAATAACAATCCCAGGTAATATCACCCCACCTTCAACACTGGCAGATTTATTAATGTTATATTGCAAAGCATGATAGATGTAAGGTGCAAATCCTATGCCGGTAACATCCTTAATGTTTTTATAGACTCCTTCATCGCCACAATGGCTAAAGGTGTTGAGGAAAAACTCCCCGGCATAGGCATATCCACCTTTAAAGATCCAGCGTCCCTCGGTAATCCAGTCTTTGCGTACGCCTAGCAGTAAACATCTGTCAGCAAAACTATTTTTCAGTGAACCGATGGCCAAACTATAGTCAGAATCCGGGCTAAGCCTTCTCTCAAAAGCAACATACTGATTCTGAAAATATTGGGTATAGCTTTTGGCTGGATTATAGGCATGATAAACGAATGCGGTCGGATTGATCGCATACAACGTTTTCTCGCTACACATCGCAAATGTTGAATAAGAAAGGATTAACACTGCTACTAAATACTTCATGGACAACCTTGTTCATTAGCTGGAAATTATACTGGATGGTGAGTCACCAGATTAGCGATCCTGATTTATAAATCAGGTTGTGTAAACTGGCAGGAGTATAATTAAATCTTAGGTGTAGCATAAACCTGCATGGTTTTAGGAAAATAATATTTAAATACGGTATGGCTTGCAGCAATCAAAAATAAACCGGAGACAGTCCATCGCTCCCTCCGGTTTCAGGATTATTTCAGCCGGGGCTCAAGCCAGACCAGCGCCAGTGTGGAGATCGCGCACATCAGCAGAATGCCGACAAACCAAAATAGATACCACATCGTACACTCCTCCCTAATAAAGTTCGTGGTTGTCGCGGCGGATCGTTTCTACATTTATGCGCCCCAGCATCTTGTAATAACTCCACACGGTATAAAGCAGAACGATCGGTAAAAAAATCAGCACAATAACCAGCATGATGCTGAGCGTCATCTGGCTGGAGGTACTGTCCCACACCGTCAGGCTGGAGAGCGGATACGCGCTTGAAGGCATCACAAATGGAAACAGGGTAATGCCGGCGGTGAAGATCACGCAGGCTTGAGTCAACGAAGCAAACAAAAATCCCCACACGGCCCGATGCTGGTCGCAGGTATAGAGTGTCAGCATCGGGAAAATCATGCCCAATAGCGGGATCAACAGCAGTGAAGGTGAGTTTTCAAAGTGCCCCATCCACGCGCCCGGTGCGATCGTTACGACTTTTAATAGCGGGTTGGAAGGACCATTAGGATCCTGGTTAAGCAGCACAAAGCCGTCAATCCCCGTCCACAGCCAGTATCCGGCTAGCAGGAAACAGAGCACTACCAGCATCGCGCTGCGGCGGGTGGCAGATAACGCACGCTGGCGAAGTATGCCGTCGGTTTTCAACTGTAACCACACGCCTCCCTGCAGAATAACCAGCATCAGGCTTAATGCGCCGCACAGCAGGGCAAAAGGAGAAAGTAGCTGCCAGAAGGTACCCAGATAGTGCACATGAAGCTGTGGCGTGAAGAGAAAAGGTACCCCTAAAAACAGATTACCGAACGCCACGCCGAAGATAACCGGCGGCACCAGACTGCCGATCACAAACCCTGTGTCCCACATGGCGCGCCAGCGTGCATTGGCTATTTTTCCACGGTAATCAAAGGCCAGCGGGCGAAAAAAGAGCGCGCACAACACCAGAATCATCGCCACATAAAACCCCGAAAATGCGGCGGCATAGACCCGCGGCCAGGCTGCGAATAATGCGCCGCCCGCCAGAATGAGCCACACCTGATTACCTTCCCAGTGCGCCCCGACGCTATTGATTAGTACCCGACGTTCCTCGTCGTTGCGCGCGATCAGCGGCAACAGGCAACCAACCCCCATATCAAACCCGTCGGTGACCATAAATGCCACCAGGATGATGCCAATCAGCAGCCACCAGATGAGCCGCAACGTTTCATAATCCAACATGATTATCTCCTTTATCCCTGTTGTTGCGCCGGTTGCTGACGTTGCATCGTATCCGGGCCCAGACGCGCGTATTTCTGCATCAGGTAGACCTCTGCAATTAAGAACAAAGTGTAAAGCGTCAGGATTAGCCCCATGGAGAAGGCCAACTGGCCTGCGGTCAGCGCGGAGTGGGCGTACCAGGTTGGCAAAATATCCTGAATCGCCCACGGCTGACGGCCAAACTCCGTCATAAACCAGCCAGCTTCAATGGCAATCCACGGTAGCGGCAAGCTCCACAGCGTCATGCGCAGCACCCAGCGATGCTGGTCGATGCGCCTGCGTAAGGTTTGTATTAGCGCAATCGCCATTACCAGCAACAGCAGCGAACCGCATGCAATCATGATGCGAAAGCTCCAGAATACCGGCGCAACTTGCGGGATTGCGCCGCGTTGCGCTGCCTGATATTGCTCAGGAGTGACATGGTTCATATCAGGCGCGTAGTTTGCCAGCAGAATGCCGTAACCCAGATCTTTTTCCACGTCGTAAAACGCCTTGAGCACCTGTGGCGTACGGTTACCTTTGGCGATTTCCTGCATCAGCAGCCACGCTTCCCGACCTCGTTGCAGGCGGGGGAGAGCATCCGCCATCAGGTTTTTCAGCCCGGGAACAGGCGTGTCTAAAGAGTGCGTCGCCAGGATGCCCAGCAGAGCCGGTATCTTCACGGCAAAGGCGTTACGTTCTTGTTCTTGCTGCGGCCAGGCGATCAGATGAAAGGGGGCTGGTGCTGGCTCGGTCTGCCATTCACCTTCCATTGCTGCCAGTTTTACCGGCTGGCGTTGTGCCACCTCATAGGCTGAGCTGTCACCCAGTTGCAGGGTGCCGAGAATCGCCAACGTGCCAAAGACGGAGCCCACTGCGAAGGAGCGTTGGGCGAACTCGCGATTGCGACCCCGCAATAGATACCAGGCGCTGATGGACATCACAAACATAGCGCCTGTGACATAACCGGACATCACGGTATGTACAAATTTCACCTGGCTGATGGGGTTAAAGACCAGCTCGCTAAAGCTGCTCATCTCCATACGCAAGGTATCAATATTAAAGTGAGCGCCGGTGGGATATTGCATCCAGCCGTTGGCGTTGAGGATCCACAGGGCCGAGATATTAGAACCAAACGCGACCAGCCAGGTGACCATCAGGTGTTGGTATTTGGTTAAGCGTTGCCAGCCGAAGAAGAACAGACCAACGAACGTCGATTCGAGGAAGAAGGCCAGCAGGGCTTCCATTGCCAGAGGCGCGCCGAAAATATCACCCACGTAGTTGGAATACAGCGACCAGTTAGTACCGAACTGAAACTCCATGGTCAGGCCGGTCGCCACGCCGAGCGCAAAGTTAATCCCAAATAACTTACCCCAGAAACGTGTCATGTCGCGGTAGACTGTTTTGCCGGTCACCACATAAATGGTTTCCATGATGGCCAGCATAAAAATCAGCCCCAACGTCAGGGGAACAAACAGAAAATGGTATAGCGCGGTCAGCGCAAACTGCCAACGCGATAAGTCAATGACGTCCCACATGCGAACTCCATCAGGCATTAGAGAGAGAATAGGTAAGGAAGAAAACGTCAGACCCGCTGCAAAAAATACGCGGGTCCGAAGAGAATGTTCAGGCCGGTGGGCCGGATGCCAGCCAGCCGCAGACTTCATCCAGGCGCTGGAGCGAGTCGCGAAGATCTTCCGGCGCAGCCTGCACCAGCTCTGGTAATGGGCAGATCTCATAACTTTCGAGCAGAAGCCCTTTCAGGGTATCCAGACAGCGCACATGCCAGACATGGCGCAGCGCCGTGGCATCGATTTGGCTCTCGCCGTAACCGATAGTGCGGATCTGGATGCGTCCTTCGCCACATAATCGAGCAAGAAACAGGCGATCCGCATCGCTAATCGGAAGTTGGGTGAGGTTAATGCTATGGGGTTGCAAGGCCGGATCGCGCACGTGCGCCAGCAGTTCCTGTGCCAGCGTCAGGCCATTCATTAGCCCGTCCACCGGCGGGGGCAACAAGCTGTCGTCCGGCAGTGTATTGAATGTTGCCGCCAGCCACAGCGCCCGCGGCGCGCTACCTGCTTCCAGATGCTCCTCCCACTGTCCCTTGTCATTCTGACTACGTACCCGCCAGATACCGCAGAAAATCGACTCCTGAATTTCGCTCGTTCTGCCGTCAGCATGCTGGATGCGCACTGAAACTTCGCCTTCGCCGAGTAGCGTATTTAAAAACGCGAGATCGTCTGCGTTGAGCGCGGATAATTCCCACCCCAGCACGTCCTGTTTGGCCGGAATACGCCTCCTGAGCTGGTGGCGCACATCGGCTAACAATCCCATTACCGCCGGACTGTGCGGGCAGTTTTCCAGGGACGCCATGCTGGGGTCGCTGTTAACCTGGCAGGTAAGGGGCAAAGGATTCATGCTGAAGCTGTCATCGTTTGGCTGCGTCCCCGGCCCCAGAAGATGAAAAAAAGTGTCGCTCATCGTACGGACTCCGGCGGCATGTGTGGTTCAACTAACGGGCGCATCAGGTTAAGCAGATCGGCCCACGGGTGGATACCGCTGAGAATGCCGCGCAGTTCGCCGTGGATAAACACCAGTGTGGCTGGAAAGCGGAATACGCCAAAACGATCGCCAATCGCCTCACTGTGCTCAAGATCCGTCATGGCGATATGCCAGTCAAACTGGGGAAACTCGCGGAGCAACTCAGCAATCATCACCGGGTTATCGCTGACTTCGGGGGTCCGGCGGGGATCGCTACTGAGCAGCACCACACCGTCGCGAACGTGGGTTACCCAGTCATCCAGTTCGGAGGCGTTTAGCGGCTGCCAGCCTCGCGCTATCATACGTTGCCATAGAGTAGAAAACGGGTTGTCATTCAACATCTTGCTTATCTCTCCAGCGTTACGCGATACTGGCGAATACGCACGCCTTCATAGTTTTCCATCGACAGACATTCATAGTTCAGGCAACGCGTGTCATCGTTGGTCTGTGGCACAATCCCCCACGCAGCCAGTTGCGTAAGTGCGGCCTGCTCCGCCGCCGGAAGCTGAGCGCGGGCGATGTCGGTCAGGCTGCCGCCATAGTCGTCCAGCTGTACCGGTTGAAGTCCTACAAGGGCGATGTGCGGGGGCAAATGACCGCGAATGTCCGCCAGCGCCAGCACTTCGGAGAAACTGTTCTGGTGCAGACTCATTTTTTTGGCGCTGAGGTAACTGGGGACTTTTTCACCGGCGTAGGTTTGCAGGGTACCCGGCATGAGTCCGTAGTCGATGGCGTCCAACAGTAGCAAATGACTGGCCTGCTCAACGTAGCCCAGCAGATTCAGTCCCTGCGTGCCGCCGTCGACGATTTCAACGTATTCCGGCCAGTGATAATGGGCGTACAGGCGCTCGGCGACGCGAATGCCAAATCCTTCGTCTGCCCACAGCAGGTTGCCTAGACCCATCACGATGACGTGTGGTTCACTCATAACGCCTCCTTGTCGTGCTGACGACGGTTAAATTTGTGGCTACGGTAGCCGTTGACCATGGTGGAGATGACGGTATCGTCAGACATGATGTCCTCGCGAATCGCCATGTAGACATGACCAACAATGAAGGCCGCAATGAACCACATCCCCAGCCGATGCCAGCTGTGGATGTCGAGAGAGTTGCCGCCGGTCCAGTAGAAAAACTCCGTCACATAGCGAAAAGGGGTAAAAATGGCGTACTGGCTGTGCTCGCTGTATAAGGCGAAGCCGGTGAGGATCATAAAAACGGAGAGCAGGAAATAGCCGAACATTGCCGCCTGTGCGACGGGGTTATGGCCGATATCATTTCCCGGTTTTTTCTCCAGAAACAGATACCAGCGCACCACCGAATACGCGCCCTGCCACCAGCTACGACGCCAGACCGGCACGATAAACAGCTCGCGCGAATAACGGTTCCCGACGAAGGCCCAGTAAATGCGACCCAGCAGGATCACCGTGAACACCATGGCGGCGGCGAAATGCACCAACCGGATGTCGCCCATATAGAACAGATATGTGGCCTCGCCGCTGACCGACGGCAGTGGTCGGCCAATGAAGTAGCCGGTCACCATCAACACCAACATGCAGCCGACCGTCAGCCAATGCCACAGGCGCACAGGTGCTTCAAACACATAGTGGCTGATAGCGGTATCACGCGCCTCCCCGGCGCGGGGGGATGTCTTTCCAGTCATCGTTCCTTTCCTCAGCGATTAGCGAACCTGGACGGCGATGAGTTCGCTGCCGTCGTCGCCGAGCACGTGTGTTGAACATGCCAGGCAGGGGTCGAAGCTGTGCAAAGTGCGCAGGATCTCTAATGGCTGATCGGGAATCGCCATTTGAGTACCCATCAATGCCGCCTCGTAAGCGCCAATTTGTCCTTTTGGATCGCGTGGGCTGGCATTCCAGGTGGTCGGCACCACGCACTGATAGAGATCGATTTTCCCGTCGCGAATCGATGCCCAGTGACCTAACGCGCCGCGCGGTGCTTCGGTAAAACCGATCCCGCGGCACTGCTGCGGCCAGCTCTCTGGCTCCCATTTTTCGGTGTTTGCGGTTGCCAGATTGCCGTTTTTCAGGTTAGTCATCAGCTTGTCGAAGAAATATTGCAGTTTGCTCACGGCCCACTGGGCTTCGTGTGCGCGACACAGAATACGCCCCAGCGTTGACTGCATACCTGACAGCGGCAGCTTGAGGGCAGACATCATGCGATCGACGGATTCAATCGTGGCGGCATCCCCTTTGTGATAGGCAATCAGCGTGCGCGCCAGTGGGCCAACTTCCATGGCATGTCCGCGCCAGCGCGGAGCTTTAATCCACGAATAGCGTTCCTGTTCGTTGAGCTGCTGAATATCAATATCGCTGCCTTTGACATCACCCGGGTTATACCAGGGTTCAGTGATCCCTTCGAACGGGTGACGGCCTAATTGATCGTCCGGATAACGGTACCAGGCATGATCGACAAACTCCTGAATTTGCTGTTGATCGGCCAGATCCACTGGCAGCACGTTTTTAAAATCACCGTTAATCACCGCACCGCCCGGCATTAGCAGACTCTTTTGGCTGAAGTCGTTAGCGATATCCGGGAACGCGCCATAGCTCAAAACGCACTTATCAGAAAGCCCGGTGCCAATCTGGCTCCAGGACTTATTGAACTGGCCAATAGCCAGTGCGTCCGGAACCATGACGTTGTTGATGAAGTCGGCGGTGCGGGTGATTATCGACTGCACCAGGTTCAGGCGTTCCATATCAACCGCACCTACCGCGCCGCGCTGATCGATATTAATCGCGCACGGCATACCGCCGACAATCCAGTTAGGATGCGGGTTCTTACCGCCGAACACCGTATGGATTTTTATGATCTCGCGCTGAAAATCGAGTGCCTCCAGATAATGGGCAAAACCCATCAGGTTAGCCTCAGGCGACAGTTTGTACTGCGGGTGACCCCAATAACCGTTGCGGAAAATCCCCAACTGACCGCCGTCGACAAATTTCTTCAGGCGATTTTGGACGTCAAAGAAGTAGCCTGGGGAGGACTTTGGCCAGGCGGAAAGGCTTTGGGCAAGTTGTGATGTGGCGCGCGGGTCTGCGTTCAGGGCATTCAGAACGTCAATCCAGTCCATTCCGGCTAACTGGTAAAAGTGTACCAGGTGATCGTGGCACCAGAGTGTGGCCAGCATAATATTGCGAATGATGTTGGCGTTGTCGGGTACCTTGATGCCAATAGCATCTTCAATGGCATACACCGATGCCAGGGCATGTACGCCGGTGCATACTCCGCAAATACGTTCGACAAACGCCCAGGCGTCACGTGGGTCGCGCCCCTGCAGAATGATTTCCAGTCCGCGGAACATGGTGCCGCAGGAAACCGCGTTGGTGATGATGTTCTGCTCATCAATGTTCACTTCACAACGCATGTGTCCTTCAATGCGGGTTATTGGGTCCACAACCAGACGGCGACCCGCATTGTTTAACGTGTATCCCTGGGTTTGATACGAATTGCTCATGCCTGGTTATCCTCTTTGTCCGGCTGCGGTTGTTCGGCTTCAGTTAATTGCTGTTTGTGGCGGTTATGTTGATTGACGGCGCTGGCAACCGCATGGACGCCGACGCTGGCCGCCACCACGCCGAGCGCGGTGAGGCCCACTGTGTCGGCGGTTGAATGGGTGCCCATCTGTGGAATATCGACCACACGGCTGTAGAACGAACCGCGATCCCAGAAGCCGTTCTCCGAACACCCCAGACAACCGTGACCGGACTGGATGGGGAAAGAAACACCGCCATTCCAGCGGGTAGTGGAGCAGGCGTTATAGGTGGTTGGCCCTTTGCAGCCCATTTTGTACAGGCAATAGCCTTTGCGGGCAGCGTCATCGTCCCAACTTTCAACGAACTCTCCAGCGTCAAAGTGGGCGCGGCGATAACATTTGTCGTGAATACGCTGACCGTAGAACATCAGCGGACGCCCCAGACGGTCGAGTTCAGGCAGTCTGTCAAACGTCACCATGTAGGTGATTATGGCGCTCATGACGTCCGGAATCGGCGGGCAGCCGGGCACTTTCACGATCGGCTTATCGGTAATCACTTTATCGATCGGAGTGGCCTGGGTTGGGTTAGGCCTCGCAGCCTGCACGCAGCCCCAGGAGGCGCAGGTGCCCCAGGCGATGATCGCGCTGGCTCCGGCGGCGGCTCTTTTCAGTTTTTCAATAAACGGTCGCCCGCCGCTAATGCAGAACATCCCTTGTTCTCCCAGAGGAGGATTACCTTCGACTGCCAGAATGTATCGGCCGTGGTAGCGGCTTAGAATGTCTTCAAAAACCTCTTCGGCCTGTGTTCCGGCGGCTGCCATCAGGGTGTCGTCGTAATCAAGGGAAATCAGAGAGAGGATGACGTCTTTGGCGAGTGGGTGAGAGGAGCGGATAAATGATTCGGTACAGCAGGTGCATTCCAGACCGTGGATCCAGACGACCGGGATCCGGGGTTTGTTTTCCAGCGCCCAGGCGATTCTGGGCGTCATTCCGGCTCCCAACCCTAGCGATGTTGCCGCGAGACTACAATATTTAAGAAAACTGCGTCTGCTCACGCCCTTGCGGCGCATCGCCTGATAAAAGGTCTCCTCGTTATTCGTATTCATAACACGCGTTTCTTCCCCCGTTGAGTTCTGGCGTACGCCGCCAGCGATAATCTAAAAAAGCCTATCCGATTAGCGGGGAGAAACAATGCAAAGCATGTGGTTATGTCCTATTGCGATATTTTCGTGCCTGTTATCTGTTTTTCGCTTTTTGGCAATAAAAAAACGCACAGGGGGGACCACCCTGTGCGTCGGGTTTATCGCGGAAGAACTTAAACCCCAAGGCGATCGCGTAAGCTGTAATATGCCGCTCCCATGGCGGTAAACGGAATGCGCAGGCTGCGGCCTCCCGGGAACGGGTAGTGCGGCAGTTTGGCGAACGCGTCAAAACGCTCGGCATCCCCGCGCAGTAGTTCGGAAATCAGGCGTCCGGCCAGGTGAGTACAGGTCACGCCGTGGCCGCTGTAGCCCTGCATATAGTAAATGTTGCTATCAAGACGACCGAACTGCGGCATGCGCGACAGGGTTAACAGAAAATTACCGGTCCAGCGGTAATCAATCTTTACCCCCTGCAATTGCGGGAAGGTCTTCAGCAGTTTCGGCATCACCAGACGCTCAATATCGTCCGGATCGCGGGCGCCGTAGACTACGCCACCGCCGTACAGCAGGCGGTTATCGCCGGTCAGACGGTAGTAATCCAGCAGGTAGTTACAATCTTCCACACAGTAGTTTTTCGGGATCAGCGAGCGCGCCATCTCCGCCGACAGCGGTTCGGTGGTTAACACCTGCGTGCCGCATGGCATGCTGCTTTTTGCCAGCGCAGGTTCCAGTTTGTCGCCGAGGTAGGCGTTGCCCGCGACAATCACAAAACGTGCCGTAACCTGACCTTTTTCGGTGCTAACTACCGCCGGGGTGGTGTGCTGAATACGCGTCACAGGCGATTGTTCGAAGACGCGCCCACCGTTCAGACGAATGGCGTTAGCCTCGCCAATCGCCAGGTTGAGCGGATGAATATGACCACCGCTGTGGTCGAGCAGTGCCCCGACATAACGATCGCTGCTGACTTCGCGGCGAATTTCGCTGCTGTCTAACAGTTCAAGCTGCGTATTGCCGTAGCGTTCCCAGTTCGATTTCTGCTCCTCCAGCGTTTCCATCTGCTTGTGGTTCAGAGCCACAAACAGCCCGCCAGGACGATAGTCGCAGTCGATCTGATAACGTTTGATACGTTCGCGAATGATATTGCCGCCTTCAAACATCATACTGCCAAGCATTTTAGCGGCGTCCGGGCTGTAGGTGCGTTCAATGACGTCGATATCGCGACTGTAGGAGTTTACCAACTGGCCGCCGTTGCGCCCGCTGGCCCCGAAGCCAATTCGTGCGGATTCCAGTAGCACTACGTCGTAACCCATCTCTGATAAATGTAGGGCAGAGGAGAGTCCGGTATAACCGCCGCCGACGACGCAAACATCACAGCTCACCGATTCGCTAAGGGTAGGAAACGGTTCGTACTGATTGGCGCTTGCGGCGTAATAACTGCTGGTATGTTCAGTCATGATTAAGACTCCAGGGAGATCCAGATGGTTTTTAATTCGCTAAATTTTTCCAGCGCATGCAGGGATTTATCGCGTCCGTTACCGCTTTGTTTATAGCCGCCGAATGGCACGGTCATATCACCGTCGTTATAGTTGTTCACGAAGACGGAACCGGCCTTCAGGCGCCGACTCATGCGGTGCGCGCGCGACAAATCACGGGTCCAGACTGCGGCGCCCAGACCGTAGTCGCTGTCGTTGGCCAGCGCCAGAGCTTCGGCTTCACTGCTAAAACGGGTGATGACCAGTACCGGCCCGAAGATCTCATCGCGACTGACGTGGGCTTGCGGCGCGGTGTCGACAAAAATAGTCGGGCCGATGGCCGCCGGGTGTACGTGGCTGCGGCCATCCAGCGCCAGCGTGCCTTGCGCTTCACCGTCGCGAATAAAACTGTGTACGGTGTCGGCATGCGTGTTGTCGATAAGCGTGCCCATCGTGGTTTCCGGATCCAGCGGGTTGCCCGGCTGCCAGTTTTTCGCCTGTTCTTTTAAAAGCGCGATGAACTCGTCGGCAATACTCTCTTCCAGCAGCAGACGCGTACCGGCAATACAAACCTGGCCCTGGTTATAGAAAATACCTGCCGCGGCATTGGCGGCGGCTTTCGGCAGATCCGGGCAGTCAGCGAACACGATGTTGGCGCTTTTACCGCCGGCTTCCAGCCAGACGCGTTTCATATTGCTGTCGCCAGCGTCCTTGAGTAGTTGTTTGCCGGTGCGAGTCGATCCGGTAAAAGTGATCACATCGACATCCGGGTGCTGAGACAGCGCCTGGCCTGCTTCATGACCGTATCCGCTCACAACGCTGAGCACGCCATCGGGCAAACCTGCTTTTTTAGCCAGTGCGGCCAGGCGAATCGCGGTCAGCGGTGATTTCTCCGAAGGCTTGAGGATCACGCTGTTGCCCGCAGCCAATGCCGGACCTAGCTTCCAGCAGGCCAGCAGCAGGGGAAAATTCCACGGCACGATAGCCGCAATTACGCCCACCGGCTCGCGCACAATCAGCGCCAGATCGTTTACCGAGGTGGTGGCTACTTCGCCATAGACTTTATCTATCGCTTCGGCGTACCAACGGATGGCGCGCGCTGCGCCTGGAATATCATCACGCAGGCTATGGCGGATAGGTTTACCGGTGTCGAGTGTTTCCAGTAGCGCCAGCTCCTCGTGATGCTGCTCCATTAAATCCGCGAGCGTGTGCAGTACTGCTTTGCGCTCTGCGGGTGATGCTTGCGACCAGTCCCCACGTTCAAAGACGCTGCGGGCTGCGGTGACCGCGCGGTCTACATCCGCTTTTTTGCCGCGGGCGACTTTCGCCAGTGGGCGCTGTCCTGCTGGATCCTGCGTAATAAAGGTTTCGTTATCGGCGGCTGCGCAATATTCGCCGTTGATAAATAAACGGGTTTCTGGCGAATAATGGCTGGCTTTCTCACGCCAATATTTAAGATTCTGAAAGTTCATAGCTACCCCTTTTATATCAATAAGATAAAGTTCGTTGCTGATCTATTCAGGCAAAATCAGGCTGCACGATGCCCCAGGGATGTACCCTGTTAATGCGCGTTATTTAAGAAGGCCTGAGAAACTCAGGCCGGTACTAATTAGAATGTGGTGGGAGTGTGGGCACTGATGATGCGGCAGATCCCTGCCGAGGTGTTGCTGAAGCTATGGGGTATGCCGGTGTTAATGGCATAACTTTGTCCTGCAACAAGATGATACGTTTGACCGTTGATGGTCAGTATCACTTCACCTTCCAGTATTGTGCCAATCTCTTCACCCTGATGTTTAATTCTCTCCCCGGTTGTCGTGCCTGGCTGATAGGTCTCAAACATCATTGCCAGCGTACGATTCGGATTGCCGTTGTGTACCAGCTTCATGGATACTCCCTGACTTCCGATCTCAATCAAATCCTCCTGATTGATAACCACCTGCGGTTCGTCAGGCTTTTCCGGTTCCGCGAAGAACTCGGAGAGCGACAGCCCATAGACTTTCAATAGCTTTTGCAGCGTACTGATGGCAGGACTAACTTTATCCTGCTCTATGGTGCTGATGGCGCTATGCGTTAACCCAGACAGTTCGGCGGCACGACGCTGCGAAAGACCCAATTGCTGGCGGATCTCTGACAAACGTTTACCCGGCGCCAGGCCGTCATCGCTCATAATTGCATTTCCTTAACTGTAGTAGTCAGAGTCGCTGTTTTTCAGCGAGGTGGTTCTGACAAGCGGTGATAAAACCTTCAAGTAACATACGCGACAGGGCGTATTCGCTACTGTTCCATTCCGGGTGCCACTGCACGCCGAGCGCGAAAGGATGGTCTTGAACGCTGGCTGCTTCCACTAATCCGTCCTGCGAGCGTGCTTCCACGCGCAACTGCGGGCCAAGGGTTTTTGCACCCTGACCATGCAAGGAGTTAACCCAAAACGTGCTGCAACCTGGTATTAGCTGAGATAGCAATCCTCCCTGTTGAACCTGAACTTCATGAGATGGCGCATATTGCTGCTCCACCGGGAGTTCCGCATCTTCACGATGTTCCAGAAACTGTGAGTGATCGCACAGGCGACGATACAGAGTCCCGCCAGTGGCGACAACTAATTCCTGTAAGCCCCGGCAGATGGCGAAAATGGGAATGCGCCTTTCGAGCCCGGCGGTAATTAGCGCCATGCTCAGAAGATCACGCCCGGGATCGGCGTCAGACTCATCGCCATTTTCACCATAGAGGTGCGGCTGCACGTTGCTTGGGCTTCCTGGCAGGAAGATACCATCCAGTTTTGGTAACAGTGCGTTCAGTAATTCGGGTTCCGCGAGTGCATGAGGCAGCGCTATCGGTAATCCACCGGCATGTAATACCGCATTCAGGTACTTTTCTTGCAGAGTCTGGGTCTCATGACCCTTAAGCCTGTTTCTACACATCACTACACCAATAACTGGCTTGTCAAATATATTGCCCATGATCGACCTCACGTTTTGGAATAAATTATTGCCAAACGGTTCCATGTTGTGCCATTCCGTTCATTATTTTCTCAATCTAGCAGTGTAATAACCTTCTAGCAAACTTAATTTAACATTTGACAAACAATTTATTTGCATCCAGAGTCGAAGGGTGGACATTATATTTAACAGTCAAATCACAGAACAGCTTACAGGCCAACGGCGGTGAATCATGGAAACCAATATCGTAGAAGTTGAGAATTTTGTGCAGCATTCTGAAGAGAGACGAAGTAGCGCGTTTGCGCGTGAGGTTAAGCAGTATCTGGAACGCTATCCCAATACGCAGTATGTGGATGTGCTGTTAACCGATCTTAATGGGTGTTTTCGCGGTAAGCGCCTTCCGGTTGCGGGATTACATAAGTTAGAGAAAGGCTGCTATTTTCCGGCATCCGTTTTCGCGATGGATATTCTCGGCAATGTGGTCGAAGAGGCGGGATTAGGTCAGGAGCTTGGCGAGCCGGATCGGACCTGTGTACCGGTACCAGGCACATTAACCCCTTCGGCTGCCGATCCGGAATTTATTGCGCAGATGATGCTGACGATGCTGGATGAAGATGGCGCTCCCTTTGACGTTGAGCCGCGGAACGTTCTGAACCGACTCTGGCAGAAACTTCGCCAGCGCGGTCTGTTCCCCGTCGTAGCGGTAGAGCTGGAGTTCTATTTACTCGATCGTAAGCGCGATCCTGAAGGTTATCTGCAGCCGCCGTGCGCGCCGGGTACGGACGATCGTAATACTCAAAGCCAGGTTTACTCCGTTGATAACCTGAACCACTTTGCAGATGTCCTGAACGATATTGATGAACTGGCCCGTTTACAATTGATCCCGGCTGACGGTGCAGTGGCTGAAGCCTCTCCCGGGCAGTTTGAAATCAACCTCTACCATACCGATAACGTGCTCGACGCCTGCGACGATGCGCTGGCACTGAAACGCCTGGTACGGCTGGTGGCGGAGAAACACAAGATGCATGCCACGTTTATGGCAAAACCTTATGAGGAGCATGCAGGGAGCGGGATGCATATCCACATCAGCATTATGAATAATAAAGGCGAGAACGTACTGGCCGATGCGAATGGCGATGATTCTGCGTTACTTAAGCGTGCGCTTGCCGGGATGATTGATCTGATGCCCGCGTCAATGGCGCTGTTGGCGCCGAATGTGAACTCTTATCGCCGCTTCCAGCCGGGGATGTATGTTCCAACTCAGGCTTCCTGGGGGCATAACAATCGTACGGTGGCGCTGCGCATTCCTTGCGGCGATCGTGATAACCATCGGGTTGAATATCGCGTGGCGGGGGCGGATGCCAATCCGTATCTGGTAATGTCGACCATTCTGGCCGGGATCCTTCACGGTCTGGATAACGATCTGCCGTTGCAGGAAGAGGTGGAAGGTAACGGCCTGGAACAGGAAGGGTTACCGTTTCCTATCCGTCAGAGCGATGCGCTGTGGGAGTTTATGCAAAACGATCGTTTGCGCGAATTACTTGGTGAACGTTTTAGCCACGTATACCACGCCTGTAAAAACGATGAGCTGATCCAGTTTGAACGCCTGATTACCGACACGGAAATTGAGTGGATGTTGAAAAACGCCTGACTACCCTGCAGGCCATTTAAAAAGAAGTCGCATCATGCGGGCTGAGCGGAGCCAGCCCGTCAAAATTGCAGGACTACCTGCCATTTCCCGGATGTCGCGTAATGGAGCGCGGGCGACAACGGGTCTTCAGATAACCGACAGAGTTTGTGACGAGGAAATGTGATGATGCCAATGTTTAAAAACCCGCCCCGCGTGAGCATCCATGGCTCCCGCAGTAATTACGGACCACTTTTGTACCGTATGACATTAACATCTTATTTTTGGCGGTTCGCCCCGACACGACCCCGATCTGCTGTACCCACGTTTCGAACGCAGATCTGGGCGCGTAGCGGGGAGGAAAGCTATGTCGACTAATTCTTCTGCGGATCTCGCAGCCCAGCCAGGCAAAGCACAGCTGCGCAAATCTCTCAAGCTGTGGCAGGTGGTGGTGATGGGGCTGGCTTACCTCACGCCGATGACGGTGTTTGATACCTTTGGCATTGTTTCAGGTATCAGTAATGGTCATGTTCCGGCGTCCTACCTGCTGGCTCTGGCGGGTGTACTGTTTACCGCCATCAGTTACGGCAAGCTGGTACGCCAGTTTCCACAAGCCGGTTCGGCTTACACCTATGCGCAAAAAGCGATCAACCCGCATGTAGGGTTTATGGTTGGCTGGTCGTCACTGCTTGATTATCTTTTCCTGCCGATGATTAACGTTCTGCTGGCGAAAATTTACCTTTCCGCGCTGTTCCCGGGGGTTGCGCCATGGATTTGGGTGGTGGTGTTCGTGGCGATCCTCACCGCGGCAAATTTGAAAAGCGTTAATTTGGTGGCGAACTTTAATGCACTGTTTGTACTGGTGCAGGTCGCGATAATAGTGGTATTCATTTTCCTTGTGGTGCAGGGGCTGCATAAAGGCGAAGGGGTCGGCACCGTCTGGTCGCTGCAACCGTTTGTCAGTCAGAATGCGCATCTGATCCCGATTATTACCGGGGCGACCATCGTCTGCTTTTCGTTTCTCGGTTTTGATGCGGTGACGACGCTTTCAGAAGAGACGCCAGATGCCGCACGTACTATCCCGAAAGCCATTTTTCTCACCGCGCTGTACGGCGGACTGATCTTCATTGCCGCCTCGTTCTTTATGCAGTTGTTCTTCCCGGACATTAGTCGATTTAAAGATCCGGATGCAGCGCTGCCGGAGATTGCGTTGTACGTCGGCGGCAAACTGTTCCAGTCTATTTTTCTGTGTACCACCTTTGTGAATACGCTGGCATCCGGTCTGGCGTCGCATGCCAGCGTTTCGCGTCTGCTGTACGTGATGGGCCGCGATAATGTCTTTCCGGAGAAGTACTTCGGTTATGTCCATCCGAAATGGCGCACGCCTGCGCTGAACGTCATTATGGTCGGGATTGTGGCACTCTCGGCGCTGTTTTTTGACCTGGTGACCGCCACGGCGTTGATTAACTTTGGCGCGCTGGTGGCCTTTACGTTCGTTAATCTTTCCGTGTTTAACCACTTCTGGCGTCGTGAAGGACGTAAGCATACCTGGCAGGAAAAGTTGCACTATCTGGTACTGCCGATGGTCGGCGCTGCTACCGTTGCCGTACTGTGGGTGAACCTGGAGGTGACATCGCTGACGCTTGGGCTGGTGTGGGCCGGGCTAGGGCTGATTTATCTCGCGTACCTGACCGGACGCTTTCGCAAACCGCCGCCGCAGTTTGACGCTGCGAAATCTGAGCGCGCCTGGGAGTGATAGAAATAACATTCAGCTAAATGTCCCTTCGGGCGTAAACCACAGGGCGTGCCGTCAGGGACGCCCTCAGCTGTAAAAAGAGTTCGGGCCTCGTAAATTCTTCGTAGAGAGATATGGCACCAGGTTGGATAAGCTTTTAATGCCACCCTTTTTCTCTTCGAGGTTCATATGCCAAAGCATATTGATTTAGCACAAGTCAAAGCGATGAAAGTGGTTAATTATGCCACGTTGCGTGAAACGCTAAAATCAGGTGACCTTTTTTTCGCCTCCGGAGACTACCTGGTATCAAAAGCAATTGAAAAGGTGACGGATTCGCCATGGAGCCATGTGGGGATTGTTTTTGTTTTACCGCAAATAGATCGCGTGTTGCTCCTGGAAAGCGTGGAAGATATGGGGGTACGACTCGCTCCATTATCAAAATATCTATCTGATTATGATGATATTGGAAAACCTTATAAAGGCCGGGTTGTTCTTGCTCGATATGATACGTTGGCTAAATCTGCCGTTGAGCAAATAGCCGCTTTTGGTCTTAATGAGCTAACCCGCCCATATGATAAAGAAGAAATAGCACGCATCCTTGCGAGGATCGCACTTGGGAAAGGAAAAGCGAAAAAGGACAGGGAGTACATTTGCTCTGAACTCGTCTACGCTTGCTTCAACAATGCCGGAGTTAACATTGCATATAATCCGAAAGGATTTATTAGCCCTGAGGATGTATGGCAGGATTCTCATATTTCTTTGATAAATAGAATATTGTAAAGGCCGCCATTATTCAGAATAGTATCTAATAGTGGTGCAATCACGGCATCATTACAGAGATTAAAATGGGTTCAGCCGGCGGTGAATCATCACATGCCTATATCGGAGGGACAAGGATAACTACTTTCAGACGTCGGGTGACGGTGTTTTCTGCTGTATTTATTAATGCCGTGAGACGTGTGGGCTATAGTAAAGGAGGCCGTTATTTCTCATCATTAATAACCGGGAGTAGGGGATACGAATGAAGAAGATACTGATGCTGGTCGGGGATTATGTCGAAGATTATGAAACGATGGTGCCTTTTCAGGCGTTGCAAATGCTGGGCCATCGTGTTGATGCCGTCTGTCCGGATAAAAGTCAGGGTGATTACGTTCAAACTGCTATTCATGATTTTGATGGGGCGCAGACCTACAGTGAAAAGCCCGGGCATCGTTTCACGTTGAACGCGAATTTCTCTGACGCGCGGGCGGTAGATTACGACGCGCTGCTAATCCCCGGTGGGCGAGCACCAGAATATCTCCGACTCAATCCGGATGTCATTAAACTGGTGCAAGATTTCAATGCTGCTGATAAACCCATCGCTGCAGTTTGTCATGGACCTCAGCTGTTAGCTGCTGCGGGGGTGTTAGAAAATCGGACCTGTAGCGCCTATCCGGCTTGTGCGCCAGAAGTTCGTTTGAGCGGCGGACATTACGCAGATATTGGCATTGATCAGGCCCACGTTGATGGCAATCTGATTACCGCGCCTGCATGGCCAGCGCATCCGCAATGGCTGGCTAAATTTGTGGAAGTATTAATGAAGTAAGCGATGAGAAAGTCGGTATAACCCGTCCGGCTATACCGACTGCGCATATTACCTCTGCATGAGGGCGAACACGCCCCAACCAATGTATTCCCGGGTGAAGGCAACGTGGCGTTCTGGTGAACTTCTCAGTTGCTCTGTAACTTCTGGGGCAAATTCATCGTCCGGGTTTGCCTCCAGCCACCGGCGCATCGTCAGCCACTTTGCCGCCTCGTATCTGTCCCAACCTTCCTGGTCAGCCAGTACCATTTCAACCATGTCGTAACCGAGCAGGCCGAAAGACGAAACGAGTTCAGGCAGAGAAAGAAAATCAGTCATCGCAGTAGCGCCGCAGGCCTGGGCAATCTTCTCCGTTGCGGGGATCTGACGCCAGTACGGTTCGCCGATGAGCATGATCCCGCCTGGTTTGAGGCTCTGCTTCAATTGTTGGACCGTTCCGGCGACGCCACCGCCAATCCAGGTCGCGCCAATGCAGGCGGCGATATCAAATTTTTCTTCGGCAATATACCCCGTTGCATCGGCATGAATAAAACGCACGTGCTCAGTGACGCCCAACTCCCTGGAGCGCAGGGTAGCTTGCTCACTGAACAGCAGACTCATGTCGATACCCAAGCCGGAAATACCGTGATCGCGTGCCCAGGTGCACAACATCTCACCCGAACCGCTACCGAGATCCAGAATGCGGGTGCCCGGGGGCATCCGTAAAACCCGACCTAACGTAGCGTATTTCTGCGCGGTGAACGGGTTATGGATGCGATGTGCGCTTTCGCTGATAGTAAAAATCTTCGGGATATCCATTTCTCTCTCCTTAGCGATTATCCAGTTGGGCGCGAACGTTGTTCAGCCCGGTAGTATTGATACGGTAGGGCTGACCATTGACGGATTTGATCAGTTTTTTGGTTCTGAGCTTTTTGAATACGTCAAGGGTACAGTCGCAGAGCAGCAGCCCTTCGCGGCTATAGCATTCGACAGAAGTTACGCGGCCTGAGGCATCACGGACGTGAACAATACGGCCCCCTTTGGCGAGAACGTGTAAAGTACGTTGTTCCTGACGGGATAAATTCATACTGGAAAACCTGTTTAATCATCATGTGCAAAACGTGCAAACACACAACGGTGTCCGCATTCGAATTCGGCGCATTGATAACCAGTCCGGCCTGAAAAGGTCGGGAAGCTGATTATCAGATGATTACATTCTCCAGCATCAAAGCCTCGGGTTGAGTTGAAAGGTATTTACCTGCTGAATCATACCAGCAAGGAACTTCAGGGGAAAACCCCTTTTGGAGTAAGTGTGATCTGTAACGAGAAATTGTATTTCTTTTATTTACTAACTTTTTAATTCTCGTTAAGTGAAAACGCATTGATTCATTAAAGTAATTTAATGTTCCATTATCACCAGTAACGTTATCGGTAGCCATGCAGCATTGTTGCTTTTATCCGTATTACATCATTGATTAGTTTGATTTAATCTTCTTGTTGGTTGTTTAAACACTTTGATAAATACTCCTGTATTATAATTGTAGCTTTAAATCAAATTTTCAATTTGATGGTTTTGGGAATTTTCTTAACGTGGCTAAGTGTGTATACTCGATCCTGCAAGAAGCTCTTCTGTTATCATTAAAACTATAAGTATGTCCTTGACACCCGTATTGCCTCTGCCCTGAATCTCTTCTCGGGGGAGAGGTTTTTTTTGCCTGGGTGTTATTTGGTTAATTACCATAAATAGAAACCTAAATATTAATGTTATTAATATTTAAGTTTTGTTTTCTTAATTATGACGATGCTGTTTTGTCGAAGTCTACGGCTGTGTTGTAATCGTATTACTCTGAAGCTATTTCGTACTGAAATAGTATAAATGTAACTATGTTTGTATGGGTATTATATAGTTTTTCTTATAACTGCCTTTTTTTCAGTGCGATAGAAGTTTTTTGCTTTTGAGGTAATTGTGATTTTGTTCACGGATTTTAGTGTGCTAAGTGGCTATTTGTAGAGAGGTGCAAACGGTTGCATGTAGCTGATACAGTATTTGTTCATTAAAAAAATATAGCGATAGTATGTCTTGTGCCAATACAGAACACAGGAATCTAAATGATTTCTATTATCTCTTAGGTTAGGCATACTGTTTATGACTTCTGTTAGCTTAACGCCATGGGAAATAGCAGTAAAAACAGACAGGGAATATGATTTTATCAATCAGAAAGGAGTTTTATAATCACAGGTATAATTACTGGCCTTTTTTATCTTCCTTTACATAAATCGTTGTCGTAATGCCCATAAAATCAGCGTTCCAGGATGAACGCTGATTTTATTTGGTTTCAGATAATTCAACCCGCGCTGCATGCCGAACACCTCTCGCAGTACCTCGTAAATGACAAATTAAAGGATCTCCAGGAATGGATATTGTTGAACGTTTTATTAACTACACGAAAATCAATACCACGACGTCACGGGAAAACGGCGCTAATGGGATAATGCCTTCTTCTCCCGGTCAAATGGAACTGGCAAAACTGCTTGCAGCAGAACTTGAAGCATTAGGAATGGAAAACATTAAGGTCAGGGATACCGCTATTGTGACGGCAACCCTACCAGCAAATACCGACGACACAATTCCGGTCGTCTCCTTTTTTGGTCATCTGGATACCAGTGCGGAACAAACCGCAGACACCAAAGCACAGCGCCTGCATTATCTCGGTGGGGATTTATGCCTGAACAAAGCGCTGAATATTTACCTGCGCGAAAGTGAATTCCCGGAACTGAAAAATTATATCGGTGATGACCTGCTGGTGACCGACGGGACCAGTCTGTTAGGTGCTGATGATAAAGCCGCCATCGCTGCGATCATGAATGCTCTTGCGTATCTGGTCGCTCACCCGGAGATTAAACATGGGCCGGTAAAAGTGGGGTTTGTCCCGGATGAGGAGCAGGGCTTGCGTGGCGCAAAAGCGTTTGATGTTGCCACGTTTGGCGCTGATTTTGGCTATACCCTGGACTGCTGCGGTATCGGTGAGTTTGTTTACGAGAACTGGAATGCGGGTGATGCGGAAATCATCTTTACCGGCCAGTCCGCACACCCAATGTCGGCCAAAGGTAAGCTGAAGAACTCGCTGCTGATGGCGCATAAGTTTATTTCCATGCTACCCGGGGGAGAAGCGCCTGAGTATACGGAAGGGCGCGAAGGTTATTACTGGGTAAAACAGCTGCAGGGGAACAGTGCCCGCACGGTACTTAAGCTGGATATCCGCGATTTCAGTGAAGAAGGTTATAAGGCACGGATGGCGTTTATCCGCCAGCTTGCCGTCAGCACCTGTGCGCTGTGGGGAGAAAACAGCGTGGTCTGTCATTTAGCCGATCGCTATCAGAATGTGTTTAATAGCCTACAAGGTGATGCGCGTTATCCGATTGATATTGCATTACGCGCTTATCAGAAATGCGGCATAACGCCAACCCCTGTCGCCATGCGTGGCGGATATGATGGTGCCGTGTTGTCGCAGAAAGGGTTGCCATGCCCAAATATTTTCACCGGTGCTCATAACTTCCATTCAATTTATGAGTATTTGCCGGTGCGTTCCCTTCGGGCTGCCAGTGATGTTGTGGTGGCTGTCATTGAGGAAACTTATGCTGAGTTCGCGCAGCGGGGAACCCAGCCATGATTCAGGTGTTAATAGCGCTACTGGTTATCGTGGTGGTCGCGCGTCTGATTCTGAAAGGTTATCGCGCTGAGCCCGTACTATTCATTGCAGGCTTAGTCCTGATGATTTGCACCGCGTTAACCGGATGGGGTTCCGTATTACCGAAGGGCGTTGCCAGTACGGGAATTTCATTTCTCGATCCTTTTGAGGTGATGCGCGATCTCTTCAGCACGCGCGCCGCCGATCTCGGTCTGATGATCATGGCGTTAATGGGATTTGCGCATTACATGGATCATATCGGCGCAAATGAAGCGGTCGTGCGTGTCGTCACGAAACCCTTACGGGCGCTGCGTTCACCCTATGTGCTGCTCTTTTTCTCCTACCTGCTCGCCAGCCTTCTGCAACTGGCCATTCCTTCAGCAACCGGGCTTGCCGTATTGCTGATGGGGACGATGTTCCCCATTATGCTGGGATTAGGCCTCTCAGCAGCCTCAGCTGCCGGGGTCATTGCGACTTCGCTTGGCGTGGCATACACCCCGACGGCAATCGATGCTATCAGGGGGTCTAAAGCGGTGAACATGGATGTGGTGGAATATGTTGTCTACCACCAGGGACCCGCCGCGCTGGCTACGGTTCTGGTCGTCGGGGTATGTCATTTTTTCTGGCAGCGGCATTGCGACCGTAAAGCAGGGACGTTACCGCGGGAAATAGGGAGCGCTGAGGTGACTGACTCAGGAAAAGCCCCTGCTTTTTACGCACTGCTCCCCATGCTTCCGATACTGATGGCTGTGGGATCATCCGAAATGTTCGTCAGGGGGATTAACCTGAATATCATCACTATTGTCCTTATTTCAATGACCATTTGTATGCTGATTGAATGGATTCGAGTGCGTGATTTAAAGTCGGTATGCGAAGGGTTCAGCCATTTCCTCAAAGGAATGGGGACCGCGTTTACCGGTGTGGTTGGACTGCTAGTTGCTGCAGGGGTTTTTGCTCACGGCATCAAAGTAATCGGTGCGATCGATCAACTCATTCTGATGGCAGAACACGTGGGATTACCGCCGTTTGCTATGGCGGTGGTGTTTGCGCTGGTGACGCTGGCCGCGGCTATCATTATGGGCTCGGGGAATGCACCATTCCTCGCCTTTGTTGAGCTCATTCCGCAAATCGCCGCCAGCATGGGCGCTAACGCCGTTGCTATGATCCTGCCGATGCAGCAGGCGTCGCATATGGGCCGGGCAATTTCGCCGGTTTCCGGCGTGGTGATTGCCGTTTCCAGTGGGGCGAAAATAACCCCATTCGATGTGGTAAAGCGTACTGCCGTACCGTTGATTGTGGGGTTTGTGACTCACACCCTGATCATCGGTATTTTCTATTAACGGTATCTGAGACAAGCCAACCTCCTGTGCATCGACTCGGGGGGGGCTTTTTTGTATTGGACGAAATTAAAAGCGTTAATATTACTGATACCTCTTTAAAAAAAACGGCCTGTGGCCGCGAGGCTATCCGTTGCGTTGCGTAGGCAAAAATGTGATTTCATCAGGATATTTAAAGTCTGTTTTGTGTTGAAAGGGGGGATTTCCTGGAATGTCAGGCGGAACATGCCAGGATATTTCCTCAAATCAGCAATTTTTGAAATTTTATGATAATCATATTGCTAACGAAAGGCGGAGTTGATAACTGGTAAGTATTATTAGTTTTTGTCTTTATTATATAATTCTTATTATTTATTGCTGAACCACACTGTCATCAATGATTAATAAGAATAATGTATTGAAATTGCATTTTTATTACATAGTGATAATTTAATCTGGATCATATTTTGATGTTTTTAGTTGTAGTAATTTTTCAAATGGAATAATGCAATGTTTACATGTATCAATGATTTATTTGGGCAGGTTTAAGTGGTAAGGGATTCAGGAAAAGTTAGTACGTTACGACACCATTATCAGGATGATCTTGAAGCATTTACCTGGAGTGCATTAGTCGCAATTGGTATCGCAATACAGGACCGCAAGATTCACTCTAAAATGTCAGAGCATCTTTTTATTATGCAATGGCTGGCGATCGCTAAAAAAAGAAAGCTCTTCTCAAGGAACGTCGTCAATGAACTTCAATGGTTAATTGATGAAGGAAAGAAAAAAAGTCTCAATGCGCAACTTAAATTTAAAATAGAATATCTATACTCAACGTCGAGTGGTGATGTATCGATGCAAAATGACTACTTTAAGTTTACTCATTCGATTGAGGTATTGAGAAATAATGGCTGGGAAAGCTTTCTGCTTACGCCAGAGAAGTGGCGTGATCTGCATGAAAAGATTAAAGTAAGAGCAGGTGATTTTATTTTTATGGATGACACACGGCTTCAGGAGTGTTTTGGCGTACAGGGTGAGATTGTCAAACCATTCTGTATCCGGGTATATGGTGATGTTGAGTTTGCCAAGTTAACTTTCATTAAACATAACCTTCCGGCTGAGTTTGTAAAGCACATTTCAAATGAATTTTATCACTTCCATTTTCTTTTGGTAAGTAATGCTTAACTGAAGAAATGAGCAGTGTGCTGTTAATTAAAACATTGTGTTGATCAACATGTGAGATTATCGGATATAAACCACGTTCCAGGGATAGCGAATGTTTACTCGAAAGTTAGTGATTACCAGCGAATGGATAAGGTTATCTGATATTCCAGACAGCGTGTCCATTTCTTTTCGCGGAGTTCTCGAGATAGCTGAAAGCACAGGCGCGCCAGAAGCCAGTACACCTTTGTTACGTTTAGAAAATGAAATGGCGCAGATCGTTGTTGATTCGTTGTCCTGGGTGCGGGCGCCCGTCGATTATCAGGAAGAGGTTACCGTTCATATCTATAAGTAATATTAATGTTGAATGGTTTTGGCCTTATTATTGCCGATACAAAAGGGTGGCTGTTAATCGCAGTATGTACACCTGTGTAATTAATTTATTACGTGAGAATGAATGCGGAAACTTTCTAATAATTAACCATTTTACAGGTTAAGATATTGCGTGATGTGTCGATAACTATTAAGTCGCAGATGACTTTATTGTTATGGAGATGTTTAAATGTTAAAGGATATGAGAATTAAAACCAGCCTGTTATTATTGCTGTTGCTATTTACTTTCATGCAGTTTTTTTCCAATGGATTTGAGTTGGTAGATCTCAAAGGAAATCAAAAAAACACCTTGTTACTACATAATATCATTAAGGAGCAGGATACACTGCATAATGTCGTTGAGGCTGTTTATAAAGTAAGAAGCGTGCTTGATAATATTCAACAACATAATCCGACTGATGTCCAACAGACATTACAACAGGTGCAAGATCAGCTGGCGTATGCCAGAAAACAGTTCGATGTTTTCTGGGGGATTCCTGGCTTGACTGCTGACGATCCGCAAATCGGTAAAATTATCAGAACGGCTTTTGAGCAACAAATGGATGCTGAACAAAAGTCTGTTGATAAATTAAACGTGACGCTTTCCAGCAATAGTGTGATTAATACACAAGAAAATGCTAATGCAGAACTGCTCGCGGCCCGCAAAAATTTTGATAACGAAGTGACGAATTATTACCAGTCAACAATGCTGATTGGTGAGAAGATCGTTGCACAAACACACGTTCAGTTTAATAACTCAATCCTGAAGGTATCGGTGATCCTGGTCATTACGGTGCTTATCTTCTTTATTTGTAACTTCTGGTTGAACCGGACCATCATTCAGCCTTTAAAAATCGTATCTGAGCATTTTGAGCGGATTGGTAAAGGTGATTTAAGCCATCCTGTCAAGGTGTCGGGTAACAATGAAATCGGGGTATTGTGCTTAAATTTGCATAATATGCAAAACGGCCTGCGGGAGACTGTCAGCACTATTCGTGATGGTGTTGAATCGATTAATGTCGGTATGCAGGAAATTGCTTCCGGTAATTCCGATTTATCAACCCGTACGGAACAACAGGCTGCGGCAGTGGTGGAAACGGCAGCCAGTATGGAGCAGATTTCAGTTACCACAAAAAATAATACGGATAAGTCACATCAGGCATCCGTCATGACCAGTGAAAGTACGGAAATGGCATTGCGTGGTGAGCGTTTAATGAGCGATATGGTTGAGAAAATTCACCTGATCAGCCGAAATGCGCAAGGCGTGAACGAAATATCCAATGTTATTGATAGTATTGCTTTTCAAACCAATATCCTGGCATTAAACGCGGCGGTGGAAGCTGCACGCGCGGGTGAGTCCGGGCGTGGGTTTGCCGTAGTGGCGAGTGAAGTCCGAACCCTTGCGCAGCGCAGCGCCTCCTCGGCGAAAGAGATCAGTGAACTGGTTGCCAAAGCGGCAATTAGCGTCAAAGAAGGGGTGGAAATAGCCGAAAATAGTGGCGCCATGATGGCGGATATTGCGAAGGCAATACGCAACATTAATGTACTAATGGAAGATATATCCGGAGCATCAGGGGAACAAAGTCGCGGCATAGAGCAGATCCGTGTTGCCGTGACTCAAATGGAGCAGGTGACCCAGCAAAATGCCTCGTTAGTGGAAGAAATTGCTGCGACGACTGGCAGCGTGGAAGAACAATCGGCAATGTTATCTGAGGCGGTGGCTGTGTTCCAGGTGGAAGAAAAATCGTAGCATAGTATTCAAGACGTTAACCAGGCACTGCTCATCTCATCAGTGGGTTATTCAGCCTGATGAGATGGCTGGCTACTGAGAAACTTTTTATCACTTAATTGATAATGGTTCTCATTATTATTGTTGTGTTCTGCGCGGAATGGTAATGTTGCTATCAGTCATAAACCATTAATCCCATTTTCTGTGCAGAAGAGAGCATGAACAACACCACCGGCCAAAATACATCCGCACGCCTGACACGTACCTACTCCGTCAGTGAATTTATGGATTTTGGTGAGCGCTACGGAATTGATTACCGCTTTCCGCAACTGTCACAAAAGCCAGCTTTACTTCACTCTAGTCCCGTACTGCAGGGGAATGTCGAAGAGATGACATTACCCTGCGGAATGTGCGTCACCCACTCTGATGTCCAGGTGCTGCAACCCTACGAAACCACCTCCCGTCATAGTAGCCCTCTGTATATGCTGGTGGTGCTGGAAGGCTGTGTGATCCTGACGATCAACGGGCTGGAACACGTGGTGCGCTCCGGGATGGCGTTTAGCTCGCGCCTTAGCGAACACCAGACCATGAATGCCCGTCACGCTGCGCACTGCAAACTGCGTACGTTATCGCTGGGGCTGTATCCTGATGGCGCGTGGCGTACGGGATTGCTGGAGGCGTTGATGCGCGAGTGGGAAAGATGCCTGACGCCGACGCTTATCTGGCAGGTGCCGGGTTTTTTGCTTAGCGGATTACAGTATGCCCAGCAAAGTACGCTCAGCTATGTTTCTCGCCAACTGATGCTGGAAGGGCTAATTCTGCAGTTGTTTGGCCACGGCCTCAGCATTTGTCAGCTGGAGAGCGGTAAGCGCCAGGCCGCCAGCAGCGAACAGCAGCGCCTCGAGATCGTGCGCCGACTGCTGGAGCTGAGTCCCGAGAATGACTACACCCTCAGCGCACTGGCCCAACGCGCAGCGATGAGTCCCAGCAGCCTGCGCAGCAAGTTCCGTGCGGCGTATGGCTGTTCCGTCTTTGACCACCTGCGCGATTGCCGTCTGGAACGTGCGCGCGGATATTTATTGGAAGGATACAGCGTACAGCAGGCGGCCTGGATGTCGGGTTATCAGCACGCGACTAACTTCTCTACCGCTTTTCGTCGTCGTTACGGCTTTTCGCCGGGCGATATGCTCAAACTTTGCTAATCCATTTTTGCGTTTTGCGCACGTTTCTGCCTGACAATTTGGCACTGCGCATAGGCAACCTGGCATCCGGCATAGCTATCTCTGCCAGCAAAAAGGTAATAATTCTCACTTACAATTAGACATGCCTTGGGAGATATTCATGTTCGCGAAGACTCGGTTGGCGCTGATGGTGGGATGGGTGACCGGTAGCGTAGCTTTTCCTCTGCTGGCGCAGGAAACAACAAAAAACGATACAGTGGTGGTTACCTCGCAAATGCAGAGCGGAGCCACCAAACTTGCCACGCCGGATATTGAAACCCCACAGTCGGTGTCAATTATTACTCGCGAACAGTTTGAAGAGCAGGGCGCTACCAGCGTGCGTCAGGCCGTCAGCTACACGCCAGGGGTGTACAGCAACCAAATTGGCGCCTCTAACCGTTTTGATTACATCGTACTGCGCGGTTTCTCCGACGGTAGCCTGGACAACGTTTATCTCGACGGCCTCAAGATGATGGGCGACACCAATTCGCACAGCTCGTTGGTGGTCGATCCGTGGTTCCTTGAAGATATCGAAGTGGTACGCGGCCCGGCTTCCGTACTGTATGGCCGTTCCTCTCCGGGCGGTATTGTGGCGCTGACATCACGTAAGCCGTCGTTTGATGCGGGCGGAGAAGTGAAGCTGTTTGCCGGCAACAACAACCAGCGCGGCGCGGCGTTTGACGTTACCGGGGCGCTGGATGATAACGATCGCGTCGCCGCACGAGTGAGTGGAATGACGCGTTATGCGGACTCGCAGTTTGGTCCCTTGAAGGAAGAACGTTACGCGCTGATGCCGAGCCTCACCTGGCGCATCACCGATCAAACGCGTCTGGATCTGATGGCCTATCTGCACCGTGACCCCGAAGGTGGTAGCCACTCCGGTTTGCCGTATGACGGTACCGTGGTTCCACATTACGGCCAAAAGATCTCCAACACCTTTTATGAAGGCGAGGATGATTACGATAAATACGATCGTCGCGAAAACATGGTGGGCTACAACATTGAGCACTTGTTCGACAGCGGCTGGTCGGTACGGCAAAAGCTGCGCTATCTGCATACCGACGTTGAACTGAACCAGGTGTATGCGGCAGGCTGGCTGAATGAAGCCGAGCTTAATCGCGGCTACTCCGGTTCTGATGAAAAAATGTCGGCGATTACGCTGGATAACCAGCTCGATGGCAGCTTTGATACCTGGCAGGTTAACCACCGTCTGCTGGTGGGGATCGACTATCAGGATCGCAGTAACAATACCACCGGCTACTACGGGGCGTTTCCGCCGATTGATGCCTTTAATCCGGTGTATGGTGCAAAGCCTGAGTACATCAACATGTATGCGCGTGAGAAGCACAAACTACGTCAGACGGGCTACTATTTGCAGGATCAGATGTCATGGGATCGCTGGCGTATTACGCTCGGTGGTCGTTACGATCAAGTCAGCGTATCTAACATTGATAAGCAAAACGATACCCGCAGCGACCTGGATAAAAACAACTTCAGCACCCGCGCCGCGCTGCTTTATCTGTTCGATAATGGTTTTGCACCGTACGTGAGTTATTCCACTGCCTTTACGCCAACCAGCTTTGCTGATGAGAACGGGAATCTGCTGGACCCGATGAAAGGTAAGCAGTGGGAAGCCGGCCTGAAATATGAGCCGGAGGGACTCAACAGCCAGTTTAGCGCGTCGGTGTTCCGTATCAATCAAACCAATATCGCCACCAAAGAAGAACCGACCGATCCGTATCGCTCGATTGGGGAAATTGAGTCTGAAGGGATAGAACTGGAGGCGATTAGCCAACTGACGGAGAGTTTCCGTCTGCAGGCGGCATATACCTATACCGATATTCGTTATAAGAAAAGCAGCCCGGCAGAGCAGGGCAAGCGCGCGGTATACGCGCCGCGTAATCAGGCCAGTACCTGGCTGAGTTACGATGTAAAAAGCGGCCCGCTGAACGGTTTGACGCTGGGCACAGGTGTGCGTTACGTCAACGGTATTACCAGCGACCGCCTGAATACTCACACCCTGCCTTCCTACACGCTGGTGGATATGGCGGTTGGCTACGACTTAACGAGTATTGGTATTAAAGGTTGGAGCGCGCAGTTGAACGTCAACAATCTGACCGACAAGCGTTACGTTGCGGCCTGTAATTCGCTCTCATACTGTTATTTCGGCGCCGAGCGTAGCATTGTCGGTAGCGTGTCCTGGAAATTCTGATGCTTCAGCCGGATGGCGGCGCTGACACGTTATCCGGCCTAAGGGGGGCACACTTATCCAGGCCGGATAAGCGAAGCGCCATCCGGCTGGGTGGTGCGGTTATTGCGTAAAACCGTTTTGCATACAAATCTGCGCGCTGGTTCTCAGAGTAAAGGCGACTTTATCTGGGTACTGGCTGTAATAGTTATGTTCTTCTTCCAACCCTTTCGCCTGCGCCAGACGTACCGTTTCCAGCGAGCAAGTACGGTAGATAAGGTCTTTATTCATATTGCTTTGCTTCTCGCGCTGTTTATCTGCAGACAGCGCCAGCCAGCTCTCGGACAGCGAGTAATCGTAGACCACTCGATTTCCTTTTGCCTGCACGTTCTCAATGGTAATGAATTCGTCGATCTTTAGTCTTGGCTGCCCACGCATTTTTTTCTTATCTTCTGCGGCGGCATATTGCGCCAGCGCATTAATATCCATCCCGGCTATTTTCTGCTTATAGATATCGACATACGCGGCGGGTTGCTGATAATGCTGAGTATAAGCATTTCTTAATTCTCCGTCGCTCATCGTACAACCCGCCAGAAACAGAGGTAATAGCAGCGCCAGTTTTAGTTTAGTCATGATGTTGTCCCGTTCATTATTGTGGTCCCGGTCACCCATAACAGCTATTACGGGCGATATTTAAGGTTGTATAAACGGGGAGGCGGGGGGACAAGTTCAAAAGTCTTAAAATGGCGTATCAGGCGGCAAACCCTGCCAGAATTGGCAGGGTTTTTGAGCATACGGTGAAGAATTAATGGCCGATCATTTTGGCCTTCGGGATCAACTGGAAATACATATGATCCGGCACCGGCGTCTGCCAGACATTGGCATACATCGCATAGCCTACGGCGGCAAACAGAATACCGAGCAGCAGTAGCGTCATTGTCCACCCTGATAACCTACCTTGTCGCCACCATGGTTTAGACGCTGCACTGTGCCCTGATTGCGCGCCAGGTGGTGTTTTCAGTGACATGGTCAGTGTCGAGGCCACCGGGCAGGATTCAACACAGGTCATGCATCCCGTGCATTCCACGGTACGCACCTGAATCAGCTTGTCGACCGGGATATTCGACGGGCAGTTTTTCGCGCATTTCCCGCAGTCGATGCAACTGTCAGCGTTGCGGCGGATTTTAAACGGCGAGAGCAGCGAAAACAGACCAAGCAGCGCGCCGTAAGGGCACAGATAACGACACCAGGCGTTGCGAATAAATAGGCTCAGGACGCTGATACCTCCTACGAAGATGAGCGTGGCGGAGCCAATATGGCGAAAGAAATCGAGCATCTTCACATCGATAATGATGCCATAGGCCGACGTCAGAAAATATTGGATCCCCTGAGCAGGCATCGACAGGGCGATATACAGGAAGAAACTCAGCAGCAGATACTTCAGGCTGAGCAGCGGGATATCCAGCCAGCGCGGTAGCGTGAATTGACGACCAAATACTTTTTTTCCCAGATTCCCGAGCAATTCGGAAAGCGTGCCCACTGGGCACAACCACGAACAAAAAGCTTTTTTTAACAACAGGCTAATCAGGATAAACGCAACTAACAGCAGCATAGAGGCGGCATGGATGGGCGGAAGAAAACCAGTCTCCAGCGTGTAACGGATATTCATCAAGCCCGCTATCGGCAGCCATCCCTCAATACCGCCGGGTCTTGATATATAGACGCTGTTACCGGCGGTTTCAAAATAGCGAACCCAGTACCAGAACGTTACACCTATATAAATATTGATAGCCAGCAGCAGAAACTGGGTGGCTTTTCGCCAGCTGCTGGCGTTGCGCCAGTCATTCCACGGCAGTTTGCCCCCGCTTGTGCCTGGACGGCGCTGCCAGCGCATTCTCTTCTTCCCGTTCATGGTCTTCTACATTCCCTCATATTTTCCCACTTACATTCAGCGGGGTTAGCTCAGGGATATGCTAACGCGACTCAGATATGATGTATTTGATTTGCATCTTATTAAGCGAATGATAACGGTCATTCATGGTAAACCTCAACGCGGTCGCGGCCATTGCTTTTTGCCAGATATAGTGCGCGATCGGCTTTATCAACCAACTGTTTATAGTCGGGATGATAGTCATATTCGGCAATACCAATACTGACGGTAATAGAAAATGACTCTGTTGCTGAGGTTGTCATGCGCATCTCGGCAATCTTCATGCGCAGTGTTTCCAGAATAATACTGGCCTGCGATTTGTCAGACTCGACGAGCAGAATCATAAATTCTTCGCCACCGTAGCGGAATACGTAATCGCTGCTGCGGATATGATCATATATGATCGCTGCAACGTTTTTGAGCGTCTGATCGCCGGTGTTATGTCCGTAGCTGTCGTTGATTTGCTTAAAGTAGTCAATATCCAGCATTGCCAGGGTAAAAGGCTTACGCGTATGCAACGCCAGCGAAATCTCACGGCGCATAATCGTTGGAATAAAACGCCGGTTAAGCAACTGAGTCAGTGAGTCCTTACCATTTTCCTGCTTAACCAGCGCGTCAAACATTGAGGCGAGCAGGAAATGGATTTGTGCCGATAGCTGGCGAATATCCTGCAATAAGCTCATCCGCTCAGATTCTGTCGGCTGATGCTGATGCGACAGGGTGGTTGTCAGACGGCTGTCGATCTCTGTAATCAGTGATTCCATCTTTTTCAACAGATTGCTGCTGCCGAGAATGTGTTTTCCCTTGTGTGAGAACCACATACCGAAATCAGAATTCGCCAGAAGCACCATCTCACCGAAAGGCATTCCGGTGGCGATGTTATAGATAAACTGGTTTTCCCAGTCGGTAAATGAACGGATTTGCCGCTCGCGCTCGACGTTAACGTCATCGTAAATAGTCTGCAGGCGGTACTGCTCCTGCGTATGCATTGAGTTTTGAAAACTGGGGGAATAGGAGACCGTCATGGCCTCCAGCGCCGTGTCCATTGCCAGGCTGCTGAAACAGATGGCATCGCTCAGCAGGGCGGATGAGTCATGCGCTTTGTTTTTCAGGACCCGATACAATTCATCTTTCAGTTTACGCGCGCCGCGGTTCACCAGATCGATGGGCAGACCAATACGGGCATGCACCACGCCAATTTTGCGCTGTTTGGCCAGGAGTTGTGAGAGATCTTCATGTGCGCTACCAAGGACACTGCGCAGCCAGTCAAACATGCTGCCGCTGAGGCGGGTGCTGACCTGCTCTGTATTGAGGAACAATGCGCTCTCCGCGTGGGAGAGCATATAGTCATAAAAAACGGTTACTAAATGACGAATCTCCTCATCGCTTAATGACATCAGGAGCGAATGAACTTCAGGAGATGTTTGACGTAACAGCGCCTGCCATTCTGTAAGGAGTAATGTGTCGTTTACCGGATCAACTTGTTCCATCTCACAACCACTCAAAATACGATTAAAAAATTCAGGCGGTATTACGGACAATTACCTCACGATGGTCAAGTTAAACTCTCTTATCGATGGCTAATACCTTCATAAATAAGCCTGAGCGCGAAGATACCAATAATTGCGCCAATCACCCGACTGGCAACGCGTTGGATTCGGCCATATGCACGGCGTACAGCGGGTAACGAAAATGCCTGGCTGAGAAAAATACGCCAGATAATGGAAGACAACACAATACCAGCCCAGGCCATCAGCCTGGCCCACGTTGGCGTGTCTGCGCTTAAGGTGACCGAGAAGATACTAATAAAAAACAGTACGGTTTGCGGATTAGATAAATCCGTTAATAACCCACGGCGGAAAAACACATACCACGGGGCGGAAAGCGGCTGCTGTAACGTTGGCATTTGCGGTGTCGCCTGATGGCGAATGCTATTCCAGGCAAACCACAGCAGATAGGCGCCGCCAACAATCTTAATCAATGAAAATATCTCTTCACACTGGGTGATGAGCGTCGCCATACCAAACAGGCCAAGGCCGGAGTAGAACGCATCGCCCAGGGCCACACCCATACCGGTCATCACCCCCGCACGCCGCCCTGACGCCAGGCTGGTTTGCACCACCACAAACAGGTTCGCGCCGGGATTAAAAAAGGTTAAAACAAACAGGCTGATGGTGAGCACGACGGCATGTAGCGGTTCCATAGACAACCATTCCTCAAATATTCATAAAGTTAACACTATAATTTCAGCGAGCGGGCTGTTCTGAGGATCAACTCACACTGGCTATTGAAACTTTGAACAAGTTGATGTGCTGATACTCGATGGCGCAGTTTTATCTGCGCCACAAAATTTCTATATATTTCTGCTGAGTGTGGATTTTTTATCCAGTTTGGACTAGTTATTAATCATCCTTGAATCGCGTTACCTCATGTTCAGGGATGGATGATGGCATCATAACAAAACCTGGAGCTCGTCTATGAAAACTGGAATTAAAGTACTTATTGGTGCATTAGCTTTTGTCGTGACCAACGCATATGCCGCAGAATTTATGACAAAACTTGAGTTTGAAAAGGTTGAGTCGCAGTACACAAAAATCGGTGATATCTCAACGAGTAATGAAGTTTCTGTCGCAGATGCCAAAGAAGAACTGCTGAAGAAAGCCGAACAGAAAGGTGCCGATGTTGTGGTATTAACTTCCGGTCAAACGGATAATAAAATCCATGGCACAGCCAATATCTACAAGAAAAAATAATACGCTGCTGTAAAAATCACGACTCCCGTCGGTCATTGTGCTGGCGGGTTTTCTTTTAATCTACGCCAGAATGTGGTTCGGCTTACCCCGAGATATCGCGCGGCCGCAGTTTTATCACCATTAAATTGCGCCAGTACCTGCTGCGGCGTTAGCGCTGAGGATACCTGTGGCGTGTCAGCCGCAGCGGCCAGTTCTGGTAATAGCTGCTGCAAAAATTGTATGTTTAGTTCCGGCTGTGGCTCGACGCTTAAGAACAACGCAAGGCGCTCCATCATATTACGCAGTTCGCGGATATTTCCCGGCCAGCCATAATTCAGTAACGTCGGCTGACTCAGACTCAGCCCCTTGCGCACAGACTCAGAAAACGGCACGTCCAGATCCGCCAGCGACTGTTTTAAAAAACCTTCCGCCAACGGCAGGATATCGGGTAAGCGCTCGCGTAGCGGCGGCAGCGTGAGGCGTAATATGCTCAGGCGATAAAACAGATCGGTGCGAAACTCACCCTGTTTCATCTCCTGCTCCAGGTTGCAGTGCGTGGCGCTGATCACCCGTACATCGACCGGAATCGGCTGATGTCCCCCGACCCGGGTAACCTCTTTTTCTTCCAACACGCGCAGCAGCCGGGTTTGTAACGGCAGCGGCATTTCGCCTATCTCATCAAGAAACAGCGTTCCGCCGTGGGCGATTTCAAACAGGCCCGCGCGTCCTCCCCGACGGGAGCCGGTAAAGGCGCCATCCTCATAGCCGAACAGTTCCGCTTCCAGTAGTGATTCGGTGATGGCCCCGCAGTTGACGGCGACAAACGGCGGCGAAGGTTTACCGCGCCGATTCTCCTGACGGGTGAAAAACTCACGATGAATGGCCTGCGCCGCCAGCTCTTTACCGGTGCCGGTTTCGCCCTGAATCAGCACCGGGGCGCGGGAGCGGGCGTAAAGCATAATAGTGTGCCGCACCTGTTCCATTTGCGCAGAGTGGCCGCGCATATCCCCCAGCGCATAGCGGGTACGTAGCGTATCGCCGGACGCGTACTGACCGTTTCTGTGCAGCGTCAGACGCGTCATATCGAGTGCATCAACAAAGGCCTGGCGCACGGTGGCCGCCGAATAGATAAAGATGCCGGTCATGCCTGCTTCTTCAGCCAGGTCAGTAATCAACCCCGCGCCGACTACCGCTTGTGTACCGCTGGCCTTCAGTTCGTTGATTTGTCCACGAGCATCTTCTTCGGTGATATAGCTGCGCTGTTCAAGTTGCAAATTGAAGGTCTTTTGAAAGGCGAGAAGCGCAGGGATAGTTTCCTGATAGGTAATGACACCAATCGACGAGGTGAGCTTACCTGCTTTTGCCAGCGCCTGTAGCACGTCAAACCCGCTGGGTTTAATCAGAATAACCGGGATCGATAGACGGCTTTTCAGATACGCCCCGTTGGAGCCTGCCGCAATGATGGCATCGCAACGCTCGGTGGCCAGCTTCTTTCGGATATACGTCACCGCTTTTTCAAAACCCAACTGAATAGGGGTGATGGTTGCCAGGTGGTCGAACTCCAGGCTGATGTCGCGAAACAGTTCGAACAGACGGGTGACAGAAACCGTCCAGATAACCGGTTTGTCGTCGTTCACCCGCGGCGGAAGATGCCTATCAGCCATAACCAACCCAAAAAAGTAAGGAACCGAATAATGGGTTTAGTCGTGTTTCATAAATGTTGCAATGAAACGTTAAGGTCGGTTTCATGAAACGATAGCTGACACGCTTTTGTACAACAAAGATACAGGAATTTATTGTAATCTATTGTTTTTGAAGGTGAATATATAAATTGATTAAAAATTAAGGTCTTTGGCATATCCCTTGCTTTAGGTAAATCAACGAATGCTAACAAGTTGATAACAAGAGGACGGGATATGTCTCAACACTCCCCAGGGCTGGCGTTTCGCGCTGCGCTCACTAAAGAAAATCCATTACAAATCGTTGGCACCATCAACGCCAATCACGCTCTGCTGGCCCAACGCGCCGGGTATCAGGCGATTTATCTCTCCGGCGGCGGTGTGGCGGCAGGGTCGTTAGGGCTGCCGGATCTCGGTATTTCTACCCTTGATGATGTGCTGACCGATATTCGTCGCATTACTGATGTTTGCCCGCTGCCCTTGCTGGTGGATGCGGATATCGGGTTTGGATCGTCAGCGTTCAATGTGGCGCGTACCGTGAAGTCGATTTCCAAAGCTGGGGCTGCCGCGCTGCATATTGAAGATCAGATCGGCGCCAAGCGCTGCGGCCATCGCCCGAACAAAGCGATCGTCTCTAAAGAAGAGATGGTCGACAGGATCCGCGCTGCGGTGGATGCACGTACTGACCCCAACTTTGTCATCATGGCGCGGACCGATGCGTTGGCAGTGGAAGGGTTAGAGGCGGCCATCGATCGTGCCCAGGCGTACGTCGAAGCCGGCGCGGACATGCTGTTTCCGGAAGCCATCACCGAGCTTGCGATGTACCGCCAGTTTGCCGACGCGGTGCAGGTGCCGATCCTCGCCAACATTACCGAATTTGGTGCTACGCCGCTGTTCACCACCGATGAATTGCGTAGCGCGAACGTTGCGATGGCGTTGTATCCGTTATCGGCCTTTCGCGCCATGAACCGCGCTGCGGAAAAAGTGTACAACGTGCTGCGCCAGGAAGGAACGCAGAAGAGCGTGATCGACATTATGCAGACGCGCAACGAACTGTACGAAAGCATCAATTACTACCAGTTCGAAGAGAAACTCGACGCGTTGTATAGCAAAAAGTAACCGTCGTAGGCCGGATAAGGCACAGCCGCCATCCGGCAATAAATTTGTACCCTACATATTATAAAAATGACGAGGACAACATGAGCGACACAACGATCCTGCAAAATAGTACCCATGTCATTAAACCTAAAAAATCGGTTGCGCTGTCAGGCGTTGCCGCCGGAAATACCGCGCTGTGTACCGTAGGCAAAAGCGGTAACGACCTGCACTATCGCGGTTACGATATTCTCGACCTGGCGCAGCAGTGCGAATTTGAAGAAGTCGCACATCTGCTGATCCACGGGAAATTACCCACCCGCGATGAACTCACCGCCTATAAAAGCAAACTCAAAGCGCTGCGCGGACTGCCGGCTAACGTGCGCACCGTGCTGGAAGCGCTGCCTGCCGCCTCGCATCCGATGGATGTGATGCGCACCGGCGTCTCCGCGCTGGGCTGTACGCTGCCGGAAAAAGAAGGTCATACCGTCTCCGGTGCGCGCGATATCGCCGACAAGCTACTGGCGTCGCTCAGTTCAATCCTTTTGTACTGGTATCACTACAGCCATAACGGCGAGCGTATTCAGCCAGAAACTGACGATGATTCTATTGGCGGTCACTTCTTGCACCTGCTGCATGGCGAAAAGCCGTCGCGAAGCTGGGAAAAAGCGATGCATATTTCGCTGGTGCTGTACGCCGAGCACGAATTTAACGCCTCCACCTTTACCAGCCGCGTGATTGCCGGGACCGGCTCCGATATGTATTCCGCGATTATCGGCGCGATTGGCGCACTGCGTGGTCCGAAACACGGCGGAGCGAATGAAGTGTCGCTGGAGATCCAACAGCGCTACGAAACGCCGGACGAAGCCGAAGCGGATATCCGTAAACGCGTGGAAAACAAAGAAGTGGTGATTGGTTTTGGTCATCCGGTTTACACCATCGCTGACCCGCGCCATCAGGTGATCAAGCGCGTGGCGAAACAGCTTTCTCAGGAAGGCGGTTCGCTGAAAATGTACAACATTGCCGACCGTCTGGAAGACGTGATGTGGGAAACGAAAAAGATGTTCCCCAACCTCGACTGGTTCTCGGCGGTCTCCTACAACATGATGGGCGTCCCCACTGAAATGTTCACCCCGCTGTTTGTCATCGCCCGCGTCACCGGCTGGGCGGCGCACATCATCGAACAGCGTCAGGACAACAAAATTATCCGTCCTTCCGCCAATTACACCGGCCCGGAAGATCGCGAATTTGTCCCGATTGAAAAACGTTGCTAATTCAAAAACCTCTAAAGATAAAAAACAGGAAATGTACCCTATGTCCGCACATATTTCGAACGTCCGCCCGGAATTTGACCGTGAAATCGTTGATATCGTTGATTACGTCATGAACTACGAGATCACCTCGAAGGTGGCGTATGACACCGCGCATTATTGCCTGCTTGATACATTAGGCTGCGGCCTGGAAGCGCTGGAATATCCGGCCTGTAAAAAACTGCTGGGACCGGTCGTCCCTGGTACAGTGGTGCCGAACGGCGTACGCGTACCTGGCACCCAGTTCCAGCTCGACCCGGTGCAGGCGGCGTTTAACATCGGCGCGATGATCCGCTGGCTGGATTTTAACGATACCTGGCTTGCCGCTGAGTGGGGTCATCCTTCCGATAACCTCGGCGGTATTTTGGCCACGGCTGACTGGCTGTCACGCAATGCGGTGGCGGTGGGGAAAGCGCCGTTGACCATGAAAAAAGTGCTGACCGGCATGATCAAAGCTCATGAGATTCAGGGCTGTATCGCGCTGGAAAACTCGTTTAATCGCGTTGGTCTCGATCACGTCCTGCTGGTAAAAGTGGCCTCCACGGCGGTGGTCGCTGAGATGCTCGGGCTGAACCGGGATGAAATTCTCAACGCCGTGTCGCTGGCGTGGGTCGACGGGCAGTCGCTGCGTACTTATCGCCATGCGCCAAATACCGGTACGCGTAAATCCTGGGCAGCAGGCGATGCGACCTCACGCGCGGTACGTCTGGCATTGATGGCGAAAACCGGTGAGATGGGGTATCCGTCCGCGCTGACGGCGAAAACCTGGGGCTTTTACGATGTCTCTTTCAAAGGCGAATCGTTCCGCTTCCAGCGCCCGTACGGCTCTTATGTGATGGAAAACGTGCTGTTTAAAATCTCCTTCCCGGCAGAGTTCCACTCGCAGACCGCGGTAGAAGCGGCAATGACGTTGTACGAGCAGCTACAGGCCGCAGGTAAAACGGCGGCGGATATCGAAAAAGTCACTATTCGCACGCATGAAGCCTGTATCCGCATCATCGACAAAAAAGGCCCGCTGAATAATCCGGCGGACAGGGATCACTGTATCCAGTATATGGTTGCCATTCCGCTGCTGTTCGGGCGCTTAACGGCGGCAGATTACGAAGATGGCGTGGCGCAGGACAAACGCATTGATGCCCTGCGCGAGAAGATCAACTGCTTCGAAGATCCGGCTTTTACCGCTGATTACCACGATCCGGAAAAACGCGCCATCGCCAACGCCATCACTCTGGAGTTCACCGACGGTTCACGCTTTGAAGAAGTGGTGGTGGAGTACCCAATCGGCCACGCGCGTCGTCGTACTGACGGCATACCGAAGCTGGTCGAGAAGTTCAAAATCAACCTGGCGCGTCAGTTCCCGACCCGACAGCAGCAGCGCATTCTGGATGTCTCCCTGGACAGAACTCGCCTGGAGCAGATGCCGGTCAATGAGTATATGGATCTCTTCATTATTTAAACCAGCGTGCAGCAAGGCGTAAGTTCAACAGGAGAGCATTATGTCTTATAGCGAGTTTTATCAACGTTCTATAACGCAACCGGAGTCGTTCTGGGCCGAGCAGGCCCAGCGTATTGACTGGCAGCAGCCGTATACGCAGGTACTGGATCACAGCAACCCGCCGTTTGCCCGCTGGTTTTGCGGCGGCACGACCAATCTGTGCCATAACGCCATCGACCGTTGGCTGGAGAAACAGCCCGAGGCGCTGGCGCTGATTGCGGTGTCATCCGAAACCGAAGAAGAGCGCACGTTTACCTTTCGTCAGCTGTATGACGAAGTGAACGTCGCGGCGGCAATGCTGCTGTCGCTGGGCGTACAGCGTGGCGATCGGGTGCTGGTGTATATGCCGATGATCGCCGAGGCGCACATTACGCTGCTGGCCTGCGCGCGCATTGGGGCAATTCATTCGGTAGTGTTCGGTGGGTTTGCTTCACACAGCGTGGCAGCGCGCATCGACGACGCCCGGCCGGTGGTTATCGTCTCGGCGGATGCCGGGGCGCGTGGGGGCAAGATCCTGCCGTATAAAAAGCTGCTTGATGATGCGATCGCACAGGCGCATCACCAGCCGCGTCATGTGGTGCTGGTCGATCGTGGTCTGGCGAAAATGGCGCGGGTCGAGGGGCGTGACCTCGACTTTGCTACCCTGCATCAACAGCATCTCGGGGCGCGGGTGCCGGTGACCTGGCTGGAATCGAACGAAACTTCCTGCATTCTCTATACCTCCGGGACAACCGGTAAACCGAAAGGCGTGCAACGCGATGTTGGCGGTTACGCGGTGGCGCTGGCGACCTCGATGGATACCATTTTCGGTGGTAAAGCGGGCGGCGTGTTCTTTTGCGCGTCGGATATCGGTTGGGTAGTTGGACATTCCTATATCGTGTATGCCCCGCTGCTGGCGGGGATGGCGACGGTAGTTTATGAAGGGCTGCCAACGTACCCGGACTGCGGCGTGTGGTGGAAAATTGTTGAGAAGTATCAGGTCAGTAGGATGTTCTCGGCCCCGACAGCTATCCGCGTGCTGAAGAAATTCCCGACCGCGCAAATCCGCAATCACGATCTCTCCTCGCTGGAGGTGCTGTATCTGGCGGGGGAACCGCTGGACGAACCAACTGCCAGTTGGGTAACGGAAACGCTGGGTGTCCCGGTTATCGACAACTACTGGCAGACCGAATCCGGCTGGCCAATTATGGCGATTGCCCGCGGGCTGGACGACAGGCCGTCGCGTCTGGGCAGTCCCGGGGTGCCGATGTACGGCTACAACGTACAACTGCTCAATGAAGTCACTGGTGAACCCTGTGCGGCGAACGAAAAGGGCATGTTGGTGATTGAAGGCCCGCTGCCGCCGGGCTGTATCCAGACCATCTGGGGCGATGACGCGCGGTTTGTGAATACCTACTGGTCGCTGTTTTCTCGCCAGGTGTACGCCACCTTTGACTGGGGCATTCGCGACGCCGATGGCTATTACTTCATTCTGGGACGTACGGATGACGTAATAAATGTGGCTGGACACCGACTCGGTACGCGAGAGATCGAGGAGAGTATTTCCAGCTATCCGAACGTTGCGGAAGTGGCGGTGGTCGGCGTGAAGGATGCGCTTAAAGGGCAGGTGGCGGTGGCGTTTGTCATTCCAAAACAGGGCGACAGCCTGGAAGACAGCGACATCGCGCATTCCGAAGAGAAGGCGATTATGGCGCTGGTGGACAGCCAGATTGGCAATTTTGGCCGTCCGGCGCACGTCTGGTTTGTATCGCAACTGCCGAAAACACGTTCCGGTAAAATGCTCAGACGGACGATCCAGGCGATCTGCGAAGGCCGCGATCCCGGCGATCTGACGACCATTGACGATCCCGCGTCGTTGCAGCAAATCCGTCAGGCTATCGAGGAATAGCTGTTTTGACCAGGCCCGGTGGCGCGAAGCTCACCGGGCCTACAAACGGCACAACTGGTAGCCGGATGAGTCGCAATGCGGCACCATTCGGCTCTTATGCCCGGTATCAAAGAGCATGTTCTAATTTATAGTTTTTATAATAATATTGCTTATCTCTGTCATTTATCTCGCGGATAACCCGACAGGGAATCCCCACTGCCACGACATTTGCCGGAATGTCTTTTGTGACGACGCTCCCCGCGCCAATCACGGAATTATCGCCAATCGTTATGCCTGGATTAATGACCACATTACTGCCAATCCATACGTTATTGCCGATGGTGACCGGAAAGGAAAACATCTCTCCGGATTGCCTTAATTCATGATGAACAGGGTGACCTGTTACTGAGATGGTGACGTTTGGCGCAATTAATACGTTATCGCCAATGCTGACCGTGTAATCATCCACAATGGTAAAGTTAAAATTGGCGTAGAAGTTTTTGCCAATGTGAATATTGCTGCCGTAAGAGAAATAAATCGGGGGCTCGATCCACGCATTCTCTCCCACGGTGGCAAACATTTCACGAATCAGTTTTTCCCTCTTTTTAATCTCCGATGGACGCGTGTGGTTAAATTCATACATCAACTCTTTTCCGCGCAATCTCTCTTCCGGCAGCCCTTCGCACATATCGGTATACAATCTGCCTGCTTTTATTCTGTCTCTCATAGACATGCTCATCGCAGCTATTCCTTTATTGTCATTCGTCTTCAGACTTGTTTGCTTGTTTGAGTGAAAACGCGGGAAAACGGCCCGGGCCCGCTAAGGGTAAAGACGGAAATCAGGGTGAAGCTCAGCGCAATTATTCCCAGTACCAGATAAGCCCCCTGGAAACCAATACTCTCATACATTTTTCCAGCCAGGACTGACATGAAAATCATGGCTAACTGCTTGAAGAAGCAGAAACACACCAGATAAATCGTCGCCGAGAAACGCACTTCAAACTGACTGGTGATGTATTTGAAGCAACCGACGATCAGGAACGGTATCTCAAACATATGCAACGTTTTGAGAATAACGACCTCCAGCGCAGAGGTGGCAAAGGAGGAGCCGATGATCCGCACCGACATAATCATCCCCGCCAGCAGCAGAGCGTTCTTACCGCCGATGCGATTCACAATCAGCGGCGCAAAGAACATGATTGAGGCATTGAGTAATTCCCCCATGGTCGTGACGTAGCCAAACACTCGAGTGCCTTGTTCGCCGGTGGCAAAGAACGAGGTAAAGAAGTTGGCGAACTGCTGGTCAAACACGTCATAAGTACAGGACACGCCGACCACGTACAGAGAGAGGAACCAGAGCTTCGGCTGTTTGAATAACTCCAGCGCCAGCTTCAGGCTGAATGCCGAGTTGTTGGCGCCTACCGCATCCGCGACTTTTGCAGAAGAGGGCGCATCGGTTTTTGAAAAGAGCAGCAGCAATGCCAGGATCACCGCGCAGCCAGAACCTAACCAGAAGACAAACTGGTTGTTGATGGTGAACATAATTCCGGCAATCGAGGCGCACAGCGCCCAGCCCACGCAACCGAACATACGCGCGCGACCAAATTCAAAGTTGCTTCGGCGGCTGGCCTTTTCAATATAGGCTTCAATCGCCGGGGCACCGGCATTGTAAATAAAACCAAGGTAAATTCCACCGACAATCGACCCCAGTAAAATATTAACCTGTAACAACGGGCCAAAGACGTAAATAAAGAACGGGGCAAACATCACCAGCATTCCGGTAATCACCCACAGCAGGTGTTTACGCAGACCAAGCTTATCGGAAAGCAGCCCAAAAACCGGCTGGAACAATAATGAAAATAGCGAAATACAGGCGAAAATAATTCCCGTATCCCCTTTACTGATGTGGTTTACATCGTGTAACCAGATAGGGAAGAAGGGGAAATATGCACCCATAATGAAAAAATAAAAGAAGAAAAAAAAGCCAAACATCCAAAAGTTCGTGTTCTTTAAATAATACATAATGGACTTCCTTAGGCAAAATAAGGGCAGGTTGCGACCTACCCTTTATTATGTTTAACCCCAGATAACCTGGTAGTGGTAACGCCCTGCGCTCAGTAGAAATTCCGGTGATACCGAAGGACTCCACGAATCATCGCCACCGACGCCCATATGGAAGCCATCAATATTGAGCCAGCTACCCGCTTCCGGTTGCAGCAGATGGCGGTGGCTGGTTTCCATCAATTGCTGCTGGCTAAAGCGGCTGATGTTGAACAGGAAGTCTCCGCGCCACTGGTGCGCGCCGTAGTGCAGTTCTCGCGTGCCGCAGCGCAGACCGTTTTCACTTGGAAAAACATACGGCGTGTACATTTCATCGAGCGATAAATCCCAACGGTCGAAACAGGCGGCGCTCAGCCTGTCCGGGTAGTTCTCATGCGGGCCAAGACCTAACCAGTTCACCCGCTCAGCGACCTGCGTCAACTGGCAGCTCAGACCGATACGGGCCGGATGCGGCGTGTCGCTGGCGACGTTGACATCCACCGTTATCTGCATTTCACCCTTGCCGTCAATACGGTAGCTTTTTCGGCTGATGAACAGCGTTTCACCCTGATACTGCCACGCATGTTCGGTGGTAATCAGAACCGCATTGCTCAGCGTGTCGGCTGCACAGTGCAGTAACGTTGCCTCGACCTGATAATGACCGGCAGACTTCCAGCGTTCGACCCAGGCGTTAGGGTCGATGCGGGTTGACTCGCTCACGCCGATGTCGTTGTCCAGTGGGGCACGGATGAACTGGTCGGTTAGCGGAGTTAACAGTTGGGCTGTATCGCCAATCCAGTACTGTGCCAGCAGGCCAGACTGACGGTCGAATTGCCAGCGCTTGTTGCCGCTCTCAACAGTAAAGACGTTTTCGCTAGCGTTAAGCTGTGGCGCGATGTGGGCAGTTGGCAGTTGCGGCAGGCTGAGTTTCTCTTGAAGCTTCCATTGCTGCCAGGCGCTGATGTGCCCGGCGTCTGACCACGCAGTTGCCTGAGGTTGTTCTACGCGTACCGTCAGCCACACCTGACCTGCGGTTTTCGGCATCGTGACATCTGGCAGGGTAATCACCTGGCGACCCTGTGGAGCGATATCCAGAACGATTTCTCCGGCGGCTAGCGGGTTGCCATCCTGGGCGATCGACCAGTGCAGAACTTCGTTATCGCTGCGGCGGAACAGATATTCGCTGGTCACTTCAATCTGGCGTTCAGCGCCCGGCAGTAACGTGAACTGGAAAAACTGCTGTTCATGTTTGGCCTCATATAACGCCGGGTGTGGGGTGCGATCGGCGAACACCAGTCCGTTCATGCAAAACTGACGATCGTTAGGTGTGTCGCCAAAATCACCACCGTAGGCGGACCATGCCTTGCCGTTTTCATCATATTTAATCAGCGACTGATCCACCCAGTCCCAGACAAAGCCGCCTTGCAGGCGCGGATATTGACGGAACGCTTGCCAGTATTTGGCGAAGCCGCCAAAACTGTTGCCCATGGCGTGGGCGTATTCGCAAAGGATCAGTGGACGTTGCTCGCCGGGCATCGACAGCCACTTTTTAATCGACCATTTGGGTACGGCGGGGAAGGGCTGATCCTGATCGACGCGGGCATACATCGGGCAAATGATGTCAGTCGCCGTAGTATTTGCGCCGCCGCCTTCATATTGTACCGGGCGTGACGGGTCTTCTGATTTTATCCAGCGGTAGAGCGCGTCGTGATTGACCCCATGACCGGATTCATTGCCCAGAGACCAGATGATAATGCTCGGATGGTTGCGATCGCGCTGTACCATGCGCGTAACGCGCTGGCTCATGGCTGGCAACCACGCGGGATCGTCGGTGAGGCGATTCATCGGCACCATGCCATGGGTTTCAATGTTGGCTTCGTCCACCACGTACAGCCCGTAGCGATCGCACAGCGTGTACCATAACGGATGGTTCGGGTAATGCGAGCAGCGCACGGCGTTAAAGTTGTTCTGCTTCATCAACAGAATATCCTGCACCATCGTTGCTTCGTCCATCACCTGACCATTGACCGGATGGTGCTCATGACGGTTGGTGCCGCGAATCAACAGTGGCTTACCATTGAGTAACAGCAGTCCGTTTTCAATGCAAACCTGACGAAAGCCGACGTCACAGGCTTCCGCTTCAATCAGCGCTCCGTCCGCGGTGCGTAACTGCACAACGGCACGGTACAGATTGGGTGTTTCGGCACTCCACAGCGCCGGGTGTTCGACGTTCAGACGCAGGGTAACCCGGTCATGATAAGCACCGCGTTCATCAATAATCTCGCTGCCGAGTGGAGAAGTCGTTTCGGCTGTGAGCGTTTCTCCCTCCCACAATTGAAGGGCTACGCGTAAATCTTCGCTCGCGTTGCCCGCCACTCTGACTTCCACTGTCAGCGCAGCGCGGCTGAAGTCGTCGTTAAAACGGGTATTAATGCGCAGGTCGCGAATTTGCGTTGTAGGCTTATGTAGTAAAGATACGTCGCGAAAAATACCGCTCATGCGCCACATATCCTGGTCTTCCAGATAGCTGCCGTCGCTCCAGCGCAGCACCATCACTGCCAGACGGTTTTCGCCGTGCAGCAGATAATCGCTAAGATCGAATTCAGATGGCAGGCGGCTGTCCTGTCCGTATCCCACCCAGCGGCCGTTGCACCACAAATGAAATGCGGAGTTCACGCCGTCAAAAATAATGCGCGTCTGACCCTCATCTAACCATGCATCGTCAATATTGAATGTGAGCGAGTAACATCCTGTCGGGTTCTGTGCCGGAACGTACGGGGGGGTAACCGGAATCGGATAGGTGACATTGGTATAAATTGGGGCGTCGTAGCCGTCCATCTGCCAGTTAGAGGGGACGTTGATAATGTCAGCCTGAGGCAGATCGCTTGTCAGCCAGCTTTCCGGCACTGCCTCTGGCGCGGGAAACCAGGCAAATTGCCACTGGCCATTCAGCGAGTGTAACTGAGTCGAGTGCTGATTAGTACGCGCGTCATCTGCTGAACGCCAGCTACAGAACGGTGGGTGCGCCTCCAGGCGGTTGAGCTGCGTAACGCCGGGATTTTCCCAGTCGCGACGTTTCAGAACAGCGGAGAGTGAATCTGTGTTCAGGTTCATAACGGTATCCTGTTTGAATTTGTTATTCGCTCACAATTTCAATCAAAATACGGATAAGCGATCCCAACTGTAAAGGATGGGGCGTTCAATGAGTGAACTGACTCACACAATTGTTACGCGTTCACAATTTTGGTGTGAGCTGAGAAACTTGCCGCGCAAGCTGGATCAGTGAATCGGCCAGCGCCTGGGGCGAGGCGGTCTGTGTATCGGGTGGCAGAACTGTTTGGCGCTTAACCAGGGTGACGGGCAGTAATTGATTGCCAACGGTTGATTCACCACGGGGAAGTTGCAGCAGCCTGTCGACGCTGGTTTCACCCAATAACGGAAAATCCTGCCTGATGGTAGTCAGCGGTGGAATGTAGCAGGCGCTGTCTTCGGTGTCATCGTAGCCTATCACCGAGATATCCACCGCCACCCGCAGACCGAACTCGCTGATTGCTCGCATCGCGCCTAGCGCCATTTGATCATTAGCGACCAGCATGGCGGTGGGGAGGTTGCCGTCATTAAGCATATGCAGCGTTTGCTGAAAACCGGACATCGCGCTCCAGTCGCCTTCCAGCTCCGCGACGGGTTTTAGCTGGTAGTGCGCCAGATATTTATGCCACCCCGTATGGCGAAGCCTTGCCGACACTGAAGTATGCGGCCCGCTCAGCAGAGCAATCCGCTGATGTCCATGCTGTACCAGATGTTCAACGCCGAGGCGTGCGCCGTCGTCATGGGAGAAAATCACGCTGTTAATCGGTGTCTGGTCAGAGACATCGAGAAACAGTACCGGCACCGTACCGCAGGCGGTGGCCACGGCAATGGCATCTTCTTCATCCAGCGGATAGTTGATGATAAGCCCAGTTACGCGTTGAGAAAGCAGGTTGTGGACGGCGGCTTTACATGCCTCAACGCCGCTACGCTCGACCATGGCGATCACCACGCTGGCACCGGACTGGTCGGCGCGGGATTTTATGGCGGCTACGATTTGCGAGGGGGCATGCAGGGCAAGGTTCGCCGTCACGACGCCAATTAGCGGCGTCTGTTTACCTGCCAACTGCTGTGCGACGCGGTTGGGGATGTAATTGAGCTCCGCCATCGCGGCCTCAACTTTCTGTCGGGTTTTTGCGGAAACGTGGCTGGCCTGATTCACGACGCGAGAGACGGTCTGGTAAGAGACACCTGCATGGTCTGCCACATCGTATAGCGTTACCGGTTTCACGTTTATCACCCCTGTCATGACGTTATCTGCGCGCTATGATGCCACAGCGGGAAGGTTTTGGGGTATTTACGCATGGGTTATGCGAGGTGCATTCCAGGGTTGCGGATTGTGTGCTGGAGGATTTATCGTCGTGATGCTGAACGGAATAAAAAGTGAGGACATCGTGAGCGACTCTGCGGCAAATAATATTCTGTCCATCTACCGACGCCATGCGGAGGCTTTTGCCAGCCAGCGCTCTCGCGCCTTGTTTGAGAAAAGCTGGCTGGACAAGTTCATTACCGTAATGGGCGGGCAGGGCTGCATTGTGGATATTGGCTGCGGCAATGGTCAGCCGATTGCGGATTATTTTATCCAGCAAGGCTTTCAGCTGACGGGCGTTGATGGTTCCCCGGAAATGCTGGCGCGGGCGCGGCACTCTTTCCCCGCACAGCGCTGGCTGGAGCAGGATATGCGCGAGTTGGCGCTTAACGAGACATTCGACGGACTGATCGCCTGGGACAGCTTTTTCCATTTAACCCAACCGGATCAGCAAAAGATATTCCCGATTTTTGACCAGCTCAGCCATCCTGGCAGCGCGCTGATGTTTACCAGTGGTACGGAAAACGGCATTGCGATGGGGGAATTTGAGGGCGAACCGCTGTTTCACGCCAGCCTCGCGCCGGATGAATACCGCGCATTGCTGTCAGCACACGGCTTTACGGTGGTCGAGATGGTGATGGAAGATCCGCACTGCGCCGGGCATACCATCTGGTTGGCGCAAAAAAGAAGCTAGTCGCCGCGAAAGGTTTTACGCCATTCTGCCGGGCTAACGCCAAAGTGGGATTTAAAATGCTGGCGCCAGGTGACGGGCGACTGGAAACCAACTTGTTCGGCGATGCGCTCAACGGGTAATGGGCTGGATTCCAGCAACGTCTGGCTACGCCGAAGACGCTCGGTAATCAACCAGTCGGCTACGCTCGACCCGGTGGCCTTCATAAAGTGGCGGGTCAGGGTGCGGCGACTCATCATCACCCGCTGTGCCAGCTCGTCGAGATTATGCGGTTCGTGGAGATGCTGGCGCAAATAGTCGAGCAAGGCGTTGATGCGTTGATCCTGGGTATTTTTCGCTACCGGTTGTTCGATAAACTGCGCCTGACCGCCCTCGCGGTGCGGTGGCACGATCATCCGTCGGGCAATCTGATTCGCCACCGTGCTGCCAAAACGCTGACGGATGACATACAGACAGCAATCCAGCGCCGCAGCGGTGCCTGCCGAGGTAATAATTCCGTCGTCATCCACGTACAGGGCGTTGATATCCAGACGGGCCGCCGGGAAGCGCGCCTGAAAATCCTGCTCGAACTCCCAGTGCGTAGCCGCCCGTTTTCCATCCAGCAGGCCGGCATATCCAAGGACAAACGCTCCCAGACATAGCCCGACAATCTGTGCGCCGTTTTGTCGTGCGCGGTTGAGCGCATCCAGCAAGCTTTGTGGTGGACGATGTGCGGTGGTGCTCCACCAGGGGATCACCACGATGTCGGCGGCCTCTACCGCTCCATAGCCGTAAGCGGCAGTAATTGAGAAGCCATCCTGCGAGGAAATGATGCCCGGTTTTTCGGCGCACAGTTGCACCTCGAAACGCTTTTTCGTTGCCACTTTGTCACTGAAAATAATGCACGGCACCGAGAAGTGAAACGGGCTGAAATCTTCCACGGCAACAATGGCGACGTTGAGCGGCTGCATACGATTCCTCTGTGGATGTTAGAACGTCAGGGTTTCGCCATCTTCCGGCACGTTAATGAATTGCGCAATCTGGTTGTCGCGGGCGTACTCTTTCAGCACCTCTCGGGTCAGCAGACAGTGGTTAATCGCCTCCATATGGGTCGCCACAATGTGTGCTTCGGGTAGCTTGAAGTGGGTTTTCAGCACATCTTCCGCGCCCATAATAATTGGGCCAAACCCGATAACGTGGGCAAAACCTGCATTCAAAATAACCACGTCTGGCTGGAATGTCCGCATGTTAGTTTCCACCTCATCGCGCCAGATGGTGTCACCGACCAGATACAGCGTTTTTTCTGCCGGATGCTGGAATATAACCCCACAGGCATCACCCAGACGCTCCGCCATTTGTGGGATAGCGTAGGCGCGATCTGAGCCGTGCTGGCCGCCGGTTTTACGCAGGGTGATATCGCCGATCACGGTGTTCTGCATCAGGACGGTCAGTTGTGTGAACCCCTGACCCCGCAACACCTGTGCGTCCTGCTCATTTTGCACATAGATCGGTTTATCTTTCGGGACGATGCGAGCCGCAGCTTCATCCCAGTGGTCTTCATGCAGATGGGTGACGATCAGCGCATCAACGTTGAGCAGCGTGTCGATATCGACAGGCAATTCCACGGTCGGGTTGCGGATCTCGGCGCGCGCCGTTCCGGCAAAGCCTGGATAAGCCCCTTTCTTCGCCAGCATCGGATCAATCAGAAAAGTTTTACCGCCGAAGATGATGCGCTGCGTAGCGTTACGGATTTGCGTAATGTTCATGGTGTTTACTCCACGTGTTGGGTCTGTGGTGTCATCGTAGAGTGTTGTCCAGAAGATGAATGTGGGCAAATGGGCGACTAGCGATGAGATTGGGCCAATTGCATTCAGCCTGCAGTAAATGTTATTTACTGCGTTTAATCTCCGTCTCATTGCCTAAATTAATAAACATCTATCTTCCTTTTTTCTGCATTATTTATTCTGCAGGTATTATCAGAGTCTGAATAAAAATGCAGTTATTTTAATAAAAGGAAGATTTATTAAATTCGAAGCGACTCCGGAAAATAGTGTTGATATCTGCTACGCATCACAGACAGGAAACAGATCGCGAACCACGAAATAAGAATGCTATCATTCACATCAGACACGGCAGGAACCTGCTGGCCCACGCATTCACCCCGGAGTACCTGATGAACAACGACATAGCGCTAAAATATTATGATATCGCTGACGAGTACGCGACCGAAGCGGCAAAGCCGGTGAGCGACGCTGAACGCGACGCGCTGGCGCACTACTTCCAGCAGTTGATCACCCGTCTAATGAACAACGAAGAGATCAGCGAAGAAGCACAGCAGGAGATGGCAACCTTGGCCGGCGTCGACGCGCAGCGCATCGATGATATCGCGGAGTTTCTCAATCGTTGGGGTAACGAGTAGCCAAAGGTGTGGCCTGTGTTTTACACTGCGCGCAAATTGAGTAGGTATACTCTACAAGTAATAGGTTTAATCAGGCGGAAACAGCAATGAACGGAACAATCACAACGTGGTTTAAAGATAAAGGCTTTGGATTTATCAAAGATGAAAACGGCGATAACCGCTATTTTCATGTGATTAAGGTTGCGAATCCTGAGCTGATCAAAAAAGACGCGGCGGTGACCTTTGAACCCACCACCAACAACAAAGGCCTGTCTGCCTATGCGGTGAAAGTCATTCCGGACAGCAAATACATCTATATTGCAGGTGAGCGCCTGAAGCTTACCTCTATCAAATCATACCTGGTCTACAGCGAAGACGTTCCTGCCGAGACCCGTATCGATAAAGAGAACGCGGTACTGTCTGTTGGCGTGCTGATGAACAGCATCCGACCGAAATCAGACGTCAAGCCTGGCGAAATGCGCACGCTGAAAAAGCTGGCCATCACCACCTTCCAGGGCACGACGCTGATCTTCTCGGAAGATGAAATCGATATCGACGAGACGGTGAAACTGCTTAAAGTCTGAAGCCCTTCAGAGTGAATGAATGCCGAAACGCTGCTCTTTCTGAGCGGGTTTCGGTTTTTTTGCATCAAATAGTCAACTCAGTAATTTAAGCCTTCTGTAATAAATGCCATCGAGAGCCGCGTGCTCTGGCCATTCTTCTATAAAAATAACATGGCCCGGATCTTTTTCATCAATATAAAGGTTGTAAGCAATACAGCGCGGTTCTTTCCTGGTGGTCGATATTTGCTCACGATACAAAGCAAGACCGGTTTCAATATACTCAAGTTTGATGAAATCATTCGGCAATAATCTTTAACATTCAACCTCCTGGCAAAAAACGTAAGCACACTATGTAATGAAGATATATTGCGGGGAAGACGCCACAGTGATATATCGGTCGGTGAGTGAGTTATTCCAGCGCTCAATCAGATTATCTGCATAACTGTGATCAACTTCACCTCCCGGCAACCAAAATCTCCTGTGACTCGACGCCGTCCTCTATCTGTTTCGCCACCTTTTGTAAGGCTGGAAGATGCTTTTCCGCAGCCTGTTCGATGGTCATGGCGCTGGCCATATACACCAGATTCAGGCAGCCGATGACCCGCTGTTCGCTGCGGATGGGAACGGCGATAGAGGCAATTTTCTCCTCCTGATCCCAGCCGCGATAGTTCTGACCAAAACCGTCTTTTCGCGCACGAGCCAATATGGCGTCGAGCTTTAAGGGTTCTCGCGCCAACTGGAACTCTTCTCCCGGTCGTGAGGCCAGCATTTCAATCAGTTCCTGACGTTCATTTTCCGGGCTAAATGCCAGCCAGGTCAGGCCGGAGGCGGTTTTCAGCAGCGGCAGTCGACGCCCGACCATCGCCCGGTGAAACGACAGGCGGCTGAAGCGGTGGGTGGTTTCACGCACCACCATGGCGTCCACATCCAGCGTGGAAACGTCGGTCGGCCAGATCACCTCGCGTAGTAAATCTCCCAGCAGCGGGGCGGCCAGCGCAGAAATCCACTGCTCGTCACGAAATCCCTCGCTAAGCTGGCGGACTTTAATGGTTAAGCGAAAGCTGTCATCGGACAAGCTGCGTCGGACGTAACCTTCATCCTGCAACGTTTCCAGCAGCCGCCTGACCGTGGTGCGGTGCAGGCCGCTCAGCTCAGCCAGCAGGCCAACACTGGCCCCGCCATCGAGTCGATTTAACATATTTAATAACATTAATCCGCGCGTTAGCCCGCGCACGGTTTTGTATTCGGTGTTGTCATCATTTTTCATATTCGTTGACAAATCTAAAGGTAAAACAACGTTGTGCACCTGGTGCACATCCAGGCATGTTTTGATTGTAGCGCAAAAACTCACTTCTATACTGACCGCACAATAAAAAATAATTTACATCTTTTTAACAAAACGCAATTGCACCTCACCTGGGGTAGTAATTGCGTTTTGACCGAGTCGTGAGGTTCTGAAATGACAACAATAAACCCTGATATCCAACCCGCAGTGCAACACACCGTTCAGGTCGCGATTGCCGGAGCCGGTCCGGTAGGGCTGATGATGGCGAACTATCTTGGCCAGATGGGCATTGAAGTGCTGGTGGTGGAGAAGCTCGACACGCTTATCGACTATCCCCGTGCTATCGGGATTGACGATGAAGCGCTGCGCACCATGCAGTCCGTCGGTCTGGTCGAAAACGTGCTGCCGCATACCACTCCGTGGCACGCGATGCGTTTCCTCACCCCGAAAGGCCGCTGCTTTGCTGATATCCAGCCGATGACCGACGAATTTGGCTGGTCGCGGCGCAACGCGTTTATTCAGCCGCAGGTGGATGCAGTGATGCTGGAAGGGCTGTCGCGTTTTCCCAACGTGCGCTGCCTGTTTTCCCGTGAACTGGAAGCCTTCAGCCAACAGAACGGGGAAGTAACGCTGAATCTGAAAGCGCCGGACGGCCAGCGCGAAACGGTGAAAGCCCAGTGGCTGGTGGCCTGCGACGGCGGGGCCAGTAACGTCAGACGGTCGCTGAATGTGCCATTTGAAGGCAAAACCGCTCCAAATCAGTGGATTGTGGTGGATATCGCCAACGATCCGCTCAGCACGCCGCATGTGTATCTGTGCTGCGATCCAGTGCGCCCGTATGTCTCCGCCGCGCTGCCGCATGCGGTGCGCCGCTTTGAATTTATGGTGATGCCGGGAGAAACCGAAGCACAGCTCAGTGAGCCGCAAAATATGCGCCAGTTGCTGAGCAAAGTATTGCCGAACCCGGACAACGTCGAACTGATCCGCCAGCGTGTGTACACCCATAACGCCCGTCTGGCCGAACGTTTTCGCGTTGACCGCGTGCTGCTGGCGGGCGATGCAGCGCACATTATGCCGGTCTGGCAGGGGCAGGGGTACAACAGCGGCATGCGCGATGCTTTTAATCTGGCGTGGAAACTGGCGCTGGTGATTAAGGGCAAAGCCGGTGATGCGCTGCTGGATACCTACCAGCAGGAACGTCGCGACCACGCCAAAGCGATGATCGATCTCTCCGTGACCGCAGGCAACGTACTGGCGCCGCCGAAACGCTGGCACGGTGCTGTGCGCGACGGGGTTTCCTTGCTGCTGAACTACATTCCGCCGGTCAAACGCTACTTCCTTGAGATGCGTTTTAAACCGATGCCGCAATACCACTCCGGGGCGCTGGTGCGTGAGGGCGACGCGAAAACTTCTCCGGTCGGCAAGATGTTTATCCAGCCGAAGGTGACGCTGGAAACTGGCGACGTGACGCTGCTCGACAATGTCATCGGACCGAATTTCGCTGTGATCGGTTGGGGGTGTAACCCGCTATGGGGCATGAGCGAGGCGCAGATCCAACAGTGGCAGGCGCTGGGCACGCGGTTTATCCAGGTGGTACCCGACACGCAAATCAGCACCGAGCAGGATAACTATGACGGCGTGACCCGCCTTGGCGATACGCAAAACCGCCTGCGCGCGTGGTTTGCCCAACATAACGCCTCGCTGGTGATTATGCGCCCGGACCGTTTCGTCGCTGCTACCGCTATTCCGCAAACCCTGGGCAGTACCCTGAATAAACTGGCGTCGGTGATGACCCTCACCCGAGTAAGCGCCGACATTCCCGTTGAAAAGGTAGCCTGATATGCATGCTTATCTTCACTGTCTCTCCCACTCGCCGCTGGTGGGTTACGTCGACCCGGCTCAGGCCGTGCTCGACGAGGTTAACGGCGTGATCGCCAACGCCCGGGCGCGTATCGCGGCGTTTGACCCTGAACTGGTAGTGCTGTTTGCCCCCGATCACTACAACGGTTTTTTTTACGATGTGATGCCGCCGTTCTGTTTAGGTGTGGGAGCCACGGCGATCGGCGATTTCGGCAGCGCGGCGGGGGAACTGCCAGTGCCGACAGATCTCGCTGAAGCTTGCGCTCACGCGGTGATGAAAAGCGGCATCGATCTCGCCGTGTCCTACAACATGCAAGTCGATCATGGTTTCGCCCAGCCGCTGGAGTTCTTGCTCGGGGGGCTGGATAAGGTCCCTGTGCTGCCAGTGTTTATTAACGGCGTCGCCACGCCGCTGCCGGGCTTTCAGCGTACCCGCATGCTCGGGGAAGCGATTGGCCGTTTCGCCAGCTCATTGAATAAACGCGTACTGTTTTTAGGCTCCGGCGGGCTGTCACATCAGCCGCCGGTACCGGAGCTGGCGAAGGCCGATGCTCATATGCGCGACCGTCTGCTCGGCAGCGGTAAGCAGCTGCCCGAAAACGAGCGCGAGCTGCGCCAGCAGCGGGTGATTAGCGCCGCCGAGAAGTTCGTGGCCGATCAAAACACGCTGCACCCGCTGAACCCTGTCTGGGATAACCGCTTTATGACCCTGCTTGAACAGGGGCGTTTGCAGGAGCTGGACGCGGTCAGTAACGAAGAGTTGTCTGCGATGGCGGGCAAATCAACGCACGAAGTAAAAACCTGGGTTGCCGCCTTCGCCGCTATTTCTGCCTTTGGCAACTGGCGCAGCGAAGGCCGTTATTACCGCCCGATCCCGGAGTGGATCGCCGGATTCGGCTCCCTGAGCGCCACCACAAAGAACTGAAACAGAACTGAATATGCAGGAGAAAACCATGACTTACCAACCGCAAACCGAAGCCGCGACCAGTCGTTTCCTGGAGGTGCAGGAAGCAGGCGAAACCCTACGCGTGCATTTCAATGACTGTGGACAGGGAGAAGAAACCGTTGTGCTGCTGCACGGCTCCGGTCCGGGGGCGACCGGCTGGGCGAACTTCAGTCGCAATATCGATCCGTTGGTGCAGGCCGGATACCGGGTGATCCTGCTGGACTGTCCTGGCTGGGGTAAAAGCGATGGGATCGTTAACCGCGGTTCGCGATCCGATCTCAACGCTCGCATCCTGAAAAGCGTGGTCGATCAATTGGATATTCAAACAGTCCACCTGCTGGGTAATTCGATGGGCGGTCACAGTGCTGTGGCGTTTACCCTGAGCTGGCCGGAGCGCGTGGGCAAACTGGTGCTGATGGGCGGCGGAACGGGCGGCATGAGTCTGTTTACCCCGATGCCGACCGAAGGTATCAAGCGGCTGAATCAGCTGTACCGCGAGCCGACCATCGAGAACCTGAAGCTAATGATGGAGATCTTTGTCTTCGATACCAGCGATCTCACTGAGGCGCTGTTTGAAGCGCGTCTGAACAATATGCTGTCGCGCCGCGATCACCTGGAAAACTTTGTGAAAAGCCTCGAAGCCAACCCGAAACAGTTCCCGGACTTCGGCCCACGCCTGGGGGAAATTAAAGCCCAGACCCTGATTGTCTGGGGACGCAATGACCGCTTCGTACCGATGGACGCCGGACTGCGCTTGCTCTCCGGAATTGCGGGTTCTGAGCTGCACATCTACCGCGACTGCGGACACTGGGCGCAGTGGGAACATGCGGATGCCTTTAACCAGCTGGTGCTGAATTTCCTCGCACGCCCTTAAGGAACGGACATGACCAATCTTAATCTTGAGCAGTTAGCCGCCGATTTACGTCAGGCTGAGGAAAAAGGGGAAGCGATTGCTCCGCTGCGTGAACTGATCGGCGTGGACAACGGCGAAGCGGCCTACGCTATTCAGCGCATCAACGTACAGTACGACGTGGCACGTGGGCGTCGCGTGGTGGGGCGCAAAGTAGGGCTGACGCACCCGAAAGTGCAGCAGCAACTGGGGGTCGATCAGCCGGATTTCGGCACGCTGTTTGCCGACATGTGCTACGGCGATAACGACACCATTGCGTTTGAGCGCGTGCTGCAACCGCGAATTGAAGCGGAAATCGCGCTGGTGCTGAACCGCGATTTGCCCAATGCCGACACTACCTTTGACGAGCTGTACAACGCCATTGAGTGGGTACTGCCCGCGCTGGAAGTGGTCGGCAGCCGTATCCGCGACTGGTCAATCAAGTTTGTTGATACCGTGGCGGATAACGCCTCCTGTGGCGTGTATGTGGTCGGTGGTCCGGCACAGCGTCCGGCAGGGTTAGAGCTGAAAAATTGCACGATGAAAATGACGCGCAATAACGAAGAGGTCTCCAGCGGGCGCGGCAGCGAATGTCTGGGACATCCGATCAACGCCGCCGTCTGGCTGGCGCGCAAAATGGCCAGCCTCGGCGAGCCGCTGCGCGCCGGAGACATTATTCTCACTGGGGCCTTAGGTCCGATGGTAGCGGTGAATGCGGGCGATCGTTTTGAAGCCCATATCGAGGGTATTGGTTCAGTCGCCGCCACCTTTTCAGCGGCGGTTACAAAAGGAAGTCAGTCATGAGTAAGCGTAAAGTGGCCATTATCGGCTCCGGTAACATCGGCACCGATTTGATGATTAAAATTCTGCGTCACGGGAAACAGCTTGAAATGGCGGTGATGGTCGGTATCGACCCGCAATCCGATGGTCTGGCGCGTGCCAGACGTATGGGCGTTGCTACCACCCATGAAGGGGTTACGGGACTTATCGCCATGCCGGAATTTGCCGATATCGACATCGTGTTTGATGCCACCAGTGCGGGTGCGCATGTGAAAAACGACGCCGCGCTGCGCGCCGTAAAACCGGGGATCCGCCTGATCGACCTGACGCCTGCGGCGATCGGTCCGTACTGCGTCCCGGTGGTGAATCTGGACGCTAACGTTGACCAACAGAACGTCAATATGGTGACCTGCGGCGGGCAGGCGACTATCCCGATGGTGGCGGCAGTTTCTCGCGTGGCAAAAGTCCATTACGCCGAAATTATCGCCTCGATCGCCAGTAAATCTGCGGGTCCAGGCACGCGCGCTAATATCGATGAGTTTACTGAAACCACCTCGAAGGCGATTGAAGTGGTTGGCGGCGCGGCAAAAGGTAAAGCGATTATCGTCCTTAACCCGGCCGAGCCGCCGCTGATGATGCGCGACACGGTGTATGTGCTGAGCGAAGCGGCTTCCCAGCTTGAAGTTGAAGCGTCTATTAATGAGATGGCGGCGGCGGTACAGGCGTACGTGCCGGGCTATCGGCTTAAACAGCGCGTGCAATTTGAAGTCATCCCGCAGGATAAACCGGTCAATCTGCCGGGCATCGGTCAGTTCTCCGGGCTGAAAACAGCGGTGTATCTGGAAGTGGAAGGCGCGGCGCACTATCTGCCAGCCTACGCGGGCAATCTCGATATTATGACCTCCAGCGCGCTGGCGACCGCTGAGAAGATGGCGCAGTCATTGGTACGCAAGGCAGGAGAAGCAGCATGAACGGTAAAAAACTCTATATCTCTGACGTGACCCTGCGCGACGGCATGCACGCTATTCGTCACCAGTATTCGCTGGAAAACGTGCGCCAGATTGCCAAAGCGCTGGACGACGCGCGGGTCGATTCCATTGAGGTGGCACACGGAGACGGCTTACAAGGTTCCAGCTTTAACTACGGCTTTGGCGCGCACAGCGATCTGGAGTGGATTGAAGCGGCAGCGGACGTGGTGAAGCACGCTAAGATCGCCACGCTGCTGCTGCCGGGCATCGGCACGATTCATGACCTGAAAAATGCGTATCAGGCTGGGGCGCGCGTCGTGCGTGTGGCGACCCACTGCACCGAAGCGGATGTGTCGGCCCAGCATATTCAGTATGCGCGTGAACTGGGTATGGATACCGTCGGCTTTCTGATGATGAGCCATATGACCACGCCGGAAAACCTCGCGCAGCAGGCGAAACTGATGGAAGGTTATGGTGCAACTTGTATCTATGTGGTCGATTCCGGCGGGGCGATGAACATGAGCGATATTCGCGCCCGCTTCCGCGCCCTGAAAGCGGTGCTGAAACCGGAGACGGAAACCGGGATGCACGCCCACCACAACCTGAGCCTCGGCGTGGCGAACTCGATTGCCGCGGTGGAAGAGGGGTGTGACCGTATCGATGCCAGCCTGGCCGGTATGGGTGCAGGCGCAGGCAACGCACCGCTGGAAGTGTTTATCGCCGCGGCGGATAAGCTCGGCTGGCGGCACGGGACCGATCTGTATGCGCTGATGGACGCCGCCGACGATCTGGTACGCCCGTTGCAGGACCGCCAGGTGCGGGTGGATCGCGAAACGCTGGCGCTGGGTTATGCCGGGGTGTACTCCAGCTTCCTGCGCCATTGTGAAGTCGCGGCGGCGCGTTATGGCCTGAGTGCGGTAGATATTCTGGTTGAACTGGGCAAACGCCGGATGGTAGGCGGCCAGGAAGATATGATCGTCGACGTGGCGCTGGATCTGCGCAACAGCAAATAAAAATGATTACGCGGCTGGCAATGTATCAGCCGCGATTCACCTGCATCGTGACCTCAGAGGTACATCTTATGACTACTCGTACCCCCGCATCCTCATCCCGCCTGACATTGACCGTCGGGTTGTGTTTTTTAGTCGCCCTGATGGAAGGACTGGATTTACAGGCCGCCGGGATCGCTGCTGTCGGTATCGCCCATGCGTTTGCATTGGATAAAATGCAAATGGGCTGGATCTTCAGCGCGGGCATTCTCGGGCTGCTGCCCGGCGCGCTGGTGGGCGGCATGCTGGCCGATCGCTATGGTCGCAAACGCATTCTTATTGCCTCCGTGGCGCTGTTCGGCCTTTTCTCGCTGGCAACAGCGGTTTCCTGGAATTTCTCATCGCTGGTGTTTGCACGTCTGATGACCGGCGTCGGGCTGGGCGCGGCGTTGCCGAATCTGATTGCGCTGACTTCCGAGGCGGCGGGTCCGCGTTTTCGCGGTACGGCGGTAAGCCTGATGTACTGCGGCGTGCCGATTGGCGCGGCGCTGGCGGCGGCGCTCGGGTTTAGCGGCCTGGCTTCAGCCTGGCAAACGGTGTTCTGGGTCGGCGGGGCGATCCCGCTGCTGCTGGTGCCGCTGTTGATGCGCTGGCTGCCGGAATCACAGGTTTACGCCCAACAAACGCAGGTTGCCGCCGCACCGCTGCGCGCCCTGTTTGCGCCAGCGACGGCCACCGCCACGCTGTTGCTGTGGCTATGCTATTTCTTCACCCTCCTGGTGGTGTATATGCTGATCAACTGGCTGCCGATGCTGTTGGTCGGGCAGGGTTTTGAGCCCTCGCAGGCGGCGGGCGTGATGTTTGCCCTGCAAATTGGCGCAGCCAGCGGCACCTTAATCCTCGGGGCGTTAATGGACAAACTGCGCCCGGTGGTTATGTCGCTGCTGATCTACACCGGGATGCTGGCATCTCTGCTGGCGCTGGGCACGGTATCGTCATTGAGCGGCATGTTGATGGCCGGATTTGTGGCGGGGATGTTTGCCACCGGCGGGCAAAGCGTGTTGTATGCGCTGGCACCGCTGTTTTACAACACGCAGATCCGCGCCACCGGCGTGGGTACCGCTGTTGCCGTCGGGCGTCTGGGGGCGATGAGTGGTCCGTTGTTGGCAGGAAAAATGTTAGCGCTCGGCACCGGAACGGTGGGGGTGATGGCGGCTTCTGCGCCGGGGATATTGCTGGCAGGGCTGGCGGTATTTATTCTGATGAGCCGCAAATCGCAGATGCCGATCCCGGCCAGCGGTGCTTAAGCGCTCATTCGGTAGTATGAGCAGGGAGATACGGTTCCCACTTCCGGGTGAACGCCAGTCGGTGAGGACGTTGCCAGAGTTTACATAAAACCTGGCAACGGAGGCGTTATGAGCTGGCGGCCCTTTTTGTATTTGATTATTAATCCCCACCCGATCTTAAGCGCCCGGCGCGGGCATCTGCGCCTGGTGCAGGGTTGACTTTGCATTCTGTTAACAAACGCGGTATAACAAACCTTCTTTGGATGTTTAGATGTCCATACGGTTAGAAGGTTATATGCAAACAGCACAACAAAATGCGCCACTGAAGCGCACAATGAAAACGCGTCACCTGATAATGCTCTCCTTAGGCGGCGTGATTGGCACAGGGTTATTCTTCAATACCGGGTACATCATCTCCACCACCGGGGCGGCGGGAACGCTACTGGCCTATCTGATTGGCGCGCTGGTGGTCTGGTTGGTTATGCAGTGTCTGGGCGAGCTGTCGGTCGCGATGCCGGAGACCGGGGCGTTTCACGTCTATGCTGCGCGTTATCTCGGCCCCGCAACAGGATATACCGTGGCGTGGCTCTACTGGCTGACCTGGACTGTCGCGCTGGGTTCGAGTTTTACCGCCGCCGGATTCTGTATGCAATACTGGTTTCCACAGGTGCCTGTATGGGTCTGGTGCGTGGTGTTCTGCGCGATTATTTTTGGTCTGAACGTCATCTCCACGCGCTTTTTTGCCGAAGGGGAGTTCTGGTTCTCGCTGGTGAAAGTGGTCACCATCATCGCTTTTATTATTCTCGGCGGGGCGGCGATTTTTGGTTTTATCCCGATGCAGGATGGCTCGCCCGCGCCTGGACTAAGTAATATCACGGCGGAAGGCTGGTTTCCACACGGTGGCTTACCGATCCTGATGACGATGGTGGCGGTGAATTTTGCTTTTTCGGGAACCGAGCTTATCGGTATTGCCGCCGGAGAAACAGAAAACCCGCGCAAGGTCATTCCGGTGGCGATCCGTACTACCATCGCGCGACTGATTATTTTCTTTATCGGCACCGTGTTTGTGCTGGCGGCGCTGATCCCGATGCAGCAGGCGGGCGTGGAGAAAAGCCCGTTTGTGCTGGTGTTTGAAAAGGTGGGGATTCCTTACGCCGCCGATATTTTTAACTTCGTGATCCTGACGGCTATTCTTTCCGCGGCGAACTCCGGGCTGTATGCCTCCGGACGCATGCTGTGGTCGCTATCGAATGAACGCACGCTGCCAGCCTGTTTTGCCCGAGTGACGAAAAATGGCGTGCCGCTGACGGCGCTGTCGGTCAGTATGCTTGGCGGCGTACTGGCGCTATTTTCCAGCGTGGTGGCCCCGGATACGGTATTTGTCGCGCTGTCGGCAATCTCCGGGTTCGCAGTGGTGGCGGTGTGGCTGAGCATTTGCGCTTCGCACTTCGTCTTTCGCCGCCGTCATCTGCAGCAGGGTAAAGCATTGAGTGAATTACATTATCGCGCGCCGTGGTATCCACTGGTGCCGGTACTGGGATTTATGCTGTGTCTGGTGGCTTGTGTCGGGCTGGCATTCGATCCAGCGCAGAGAATTGCGCTGTGGTGCGGGTTACCGTTTGTGGCGGTGTGTTATGGTGCTTATTTCCTTACTCAACCGCGTAAAGCCAAACAGGAGCCCGAACATGTCGCAGAATAATCCGTTAAGCGTCATCCTCGATAAACAGGATTTCCTGCTGCTCGATGGTGCGATGGCGACGGAGCTGGAAGCGCGTGGCTGTAACTTAGCCGATAGCCTGTGGTCAGCCAAAGTGCTGGTCGAAAATCCGGAGCTTATCCGCGAAGTCCATCTCGATTACTACCGGGCGGGGGCGCAGTGTGCGATCACCGCCAGCTATCAGGCGACACCGGCGGGGTTTGCCGCCCGTGGTCTGGATGAAGCGCAGTCGAAAGCGCTAATTGGTAAAAGCGTGGAGCTGGCGCGTAAAGCCCGTGAAGCGTATCTGGCCGAGAACCCGCAGGCAGGCACGCTGCTGGTAGCAGGATCCGTCGGGCCTTACGGCGCATATCTGGCGGACGGTTCTGAATACCGTGGTGATTACCAATGTAGCGCTGAAGAGTTTCAGGCGTTTCACCGCCCGCGCGTGGAAGCCTTGCTGGATGCCGGGGCCGATCTGTTAGCCTGTGAAACCCTGCCAAATTTTGCCGAAATTAGCGTGCTGGCTGAGCTATTGACAGCGTATCCGCGCGCACGGGCGTGGTTCTCGTTTACCCTGCGCGATAGCGAACACCTGAGTGACGGTACGCCGCTGCGTGACGTAGTCGCGCTGCTGTCGGGTTATCCGCAGGTGGTGGCGTTAGGGATTAACTGCATTGCGCTGGAAAACACCACCGCCGCGTTGCAGCATCTACACAGCTTAACGACGCTGCCGCTGGTGGTGTATCCGAACTCGGGTGAGCACTACGATGCCGCGAGCAAAACCTGGCATCATCACGGTGAGCATTGTGCGCAGCTGGCGGATTATCTGCCGCAGTGGCAGGCCGCTGGCGCCCGGTTGATTGGCGGGTGCTGTCGCACCACGCCGAAAGATATTGCTGAGCTGAACGCGCAGCGCTAAGAATAATGCCGGGTAAGCGCAGCGCCACCCGGCATAAATCATGCCGCATCCGCCAGAACAAACATGCCGTACGGATGGATTTCGAGATAATACTGCTCGCCGACGTCCGGCTGCAGACGTGTGGCGTTGACCTGTAATAAGATCTCCTGCCCGTGCCATTCCACCGTGACTTCATACTGGGGGCCCATATAGGCCACGTGGCGGATCACGCAGCGCTGACTCTCTTCGCCGCGATCGCTGAGCGTGATCGCTTCCGGGCGCACGCCGACCATACCTTCGCCTTGCGTACCAAAGTGCAACGGGCGCGGCAGGTGATGGCCGTAGATATCAACGTATTGGTCACTGAAGGTGGCCGGGAACAGGTTGGCATCACCCATAAAGCTTGCCATAAAGCGCGAGGCGGGCTGGCGATAGAGATCCTGCGGTGAACCGATCTGCATGATGTGTCCCTTGTTCATCACCAGCACGGTATCGGAAACCGCAAAGGCTTCGCTTTGATCGTGGGTGACGTACAACGAGGTGATATCAAACTGCTTTTGCAGTTCGCGGATCTTGTCGCGCATGCTGCGACGCAGGTTGGCGTCGAGGTTACTTAACGGTTCATCAAACAGCAGCACTTTCGGTTTGAGGATCAGTGCGCGCGCCAGTGCCACGCGCTGCTGCTGACCGCCGGAGATCTGATCAACATAGCGTTCTTCGAACCCCTCCAGATCGACCATCGCCAGCGCCTCTTTGACGCGGGATTTCACCTCAGCGCGGGACACACCGAGCATCTTCAGGCCATAACCAACGTTCTCTCCCAGCGACATATGCGGGAACAGGGCATAAGACTGAAACACCATACAGATATCACGCTGCTGAATTGAGCGATGGGTGACGTCTTCGCCATCAATGAAAATCTGTCCTTCGCTCGGTTTTTCCAGCCCGGCGACCAGGCGCAAAATGGTGGTTTTGCCACAGCCGGACGGGCCGAGCAGCGTGACCATTTGTCCCTGCGGAATGGTGAGATTGATATTGTCGATAACCGTGTTGCTGTCAAATCGTTTGGTGACGTTGCGCAGTTCAACGAAATTTTTCTGAGTCATAGTGCGCTCCATTACGCCTGGTTTTTGGCTTTTGAACGGGAGGTTCGTGATTCACCGATCAGCCAGTCAAAGATGAAAATAATCGCCAGCATCACCACGATCAGAATAGAACCGTAGGCAATCGCCACGCCGTATTCGCCGTCTTCCACGCGGTTAAGGATATAGGCTGTGGCTACGCGGGTATCCGGCGTGACGAGGAACACAATGGCGCTGACGGTAGTAATGGCGCGCACAAAGCTGTAGATCAGCGCCGAGAGGATCGCCGGGCGCAGCAGCGGCAGCAGGATGTGCGTAATGGTCCGCAACGAGCCAGCGCGCAGGCTAAGCGAAGCTTCATCCAGTGATTTATCGATCTGGCCTAAGCCCGCGATACCTGCCCGAATACCGACCGGGACGTTACGCATTACCATCGAGATAATGACAATCGCCGCCGTACCAGTGAGGTACACCGGGGCGCTGTTAAAGGCCAGAATGTACGACACGCCCGCGACGGTGCCCGGAACGGCAAAGCACAACATAGTGGTGAATTCGATGGTCTTTTTGCCCTTAAACTGCTGGCGCACCACAATCCAGGCGATCAGCAGGCCGAAGATAGCAGTGATCGGCGCGGCAATCCCGGCGTAGAGCAGGGTGTCGAGCAGTGAAGGCCACGCGCCGTCGCTCATCCCCTGGCCGAACAGTTTGGTAAAGTTCGCCAGCGTCAGCGTGTAGTCCACGCCCCAGTTAACGGTGAAACTGCCGTAGAAAATGCTGCCGTACAACAGGGCGTTAAAGGCAATCCACACTGCCAGCAGCGCGACCACGCTCCACACCAGCGTCACCGGCAGTGGCTGTACGTCGCCCCGGTAGGATTTACCGGAAACGGTGACGTACGAGCGTTTACCAATCCACATGTACTGCACGCAGAACACCAGCAGTGAGAATAGCAGCAGGAATGCGCCCAGCGTACTGGCGGCCTGGTAGTCGAGCTGAGAACCGGTGATGTAGAAGTAGATTTGCGTTGCCAGCACGTCGAAGTTTCCGCCGAGCACCAGCGGGTTACTGAAGTCAGCCAGCGATTGCACCACCACAATCAAAAAGGCGTTGGCCAGTGCTGGTTTCAGTAGCGGGACAAACACGCCGTTAAAGGTCTGCCAGCGGCTGGCGCGCAGGGTGTAAGAGGCCTCTTCCAGCGACGGATGAATGGTTTTAATCGCCCCGTCGAGGATCATAAATGCCATCGGCGTGAAGGCCAGTACTTGCGCCAGCCAGATGCCGGTAAAACCGTACAGCCAGTTGGTGTTGGTTAAGCCAAACCATTCGACCATAAATTCGGTGATGTAACCGGATCGCCCCATCATCAGCGTGACGCCTAACCCCACAACAAACGGCGGGGTGACGATCGGCAGAATCGAGAAAATTCGTCCGATAATGGCGCTGCGTTTGGCGATCCGGGTAGTGTAGATAGCCAGCACCAGGCCAAAGAAGGTGCAGCCGACGCCGACGGCAATCGACAGCATAATCGAGTTGAGGATCACCTGAATGATATGCGCCTGAGACAGCACATTCATAAATGCCAGCGGGGCAAATTCTCCGGCGTCGTTGGTGAACATCGGAATAAAAATAGCGATGCTCGGCCAGACGATAAAAATACCGATTAGCGCGACAATCGCGGTGAGCGAACCGATGACGAAACGGTCGCCGCCCAGCCATTCCAGACGGGTGAGTGCCAGGGTCATGATCGCGCCAAGTGCCACAAACAGCACAATGGTGGCATAGCCTAAGCCGCGCCCCTCAAGAGTCGCGCTGGCGACGATAAACGCCATACAGAAGAATGCCCAGCCTGCGTCAAGATAATGGCGGCCGCGCTGTTCGCGCCTGGCCTCATGGAACGGACGTACCAGCAGCAGGCTCGGCAGCAGATACCATAACCAACTGATATTGAACTGTGACCAACCGTAGGCGGCGAGTATTTCCTCGCGCGTCGACTCCAGCAGGCCGTAGTCCAGGCTCCAGCTTGGTAACAGGGCAAACGCCAGCCAGCCAAGCAAAACCCAAAGAAATATCGCATCCCGTTTTTTCACGGGATGGAGTGCAAGTGTGTGTGACATAGCGGTTCCGGTATTCCAGGCCGGATGCGGTATTTACGCCGCACCCGGCAAATGATCGCCGATGTAGGTTTATTTACCCATCTTCACTTCGCTGACCCACTTATTGATCAACGCTTTACGGACATCGGTTGAGCCGTACTTATCCATGTCGTAATTGATAAGCTTCAGGTCGTCGAGTTTCAGCGAGTTAGGAGACGTCTCGGCGGTGGTGTTGGTCAGGATCTGATAGGACTTGCCTTTCTTCCACGCCAGTTCCTGAGCATCTTTTGACAGTACCCAGTCAACGAAAAGTTTGGCGTTATCGAGGTTGCGCGCGCCTTTCAGAATGCTGACGCCGCCGATCTCATAGCCAGTACCTTCGCACGGTGAAATTAGCTCCAGCGGTGCGCCCTGTTCTTTTTCCAGCGAGTAGTCGTGCAGGAAGCCAATACCAATCGCTGTTTCGCCACGTGCGGCGTTACGCGCTGGGGCAATGCCTGATTTAGTGTATTGAGAGACGTTGGCGTTGAGCTGTTTCAGGTAGTCAAAGGCCTGATCTTCACCCCACAGTTGGGCAAAAGTCGCCAGCGCGGTGTAGGCGGTACCGGAGCTTTGTGGGTCAGCAATCTGGATTTCGCCTTTGTATTCCGGTTTGGTCAGATCTTTCCAGCATTTTGGCACCGGCAGATTTTTCTCTTTCAGGCGCTGGGTATTGACGCCAAAACCCAGAATACCGACGTAAACCGCAGAGGACAGGTTGCCTTTCACCTTCGCGGGATCGCGGAATTTCTCCATGATCTGTTCGAGATTGGGGGATTTATAGGGCTGCAGCAGACCCATTTCACCGGCCTGGGACTGCGGATCCAGCGTCCCGCCGTACCAGACATCCGCCTGCGGGTTTTTCTTCTCGGCATCCACTTTTGCCAGCGTACTGCCCGAGCCGTTGCGAATGAATGAGGTTTTCACGTCATATTTTTCACCGAAGGCCTTGGTTTCGGTTTCGCACATCTCGTTAGTGGCGCTGCAATACACCACCAGACGGCCCTGCGCCTGAGCGGCATTGCTGAAGGCCGCCAGCGTCAGAGCGGAAGCAATCAGGGTAGAGGTAAGCGTCAGTTTCATTGTTTTATCCTTTGACTGAGAGAAGGGGTAATACCCGCAATGAGCAGCGGCATTAGCAATAAACCCATAAAGACAGCAGCGACCGAGAGCAAACTGAACATTCCCGACCAGCCGTAGTGTTCTATGACCAGCGACAGCGGCCAACCCGCAAGCGCGGCCCCCAGATAGGCGAACAGTCCGAGAAAACCGGTGATTGAACCTGCCGCCGCCTTGTGTCCGCACTCCACCGCCGCGAGGCCAATCAACATCTGTGGGCCAAACACAAAAAAGCCCACCGTAAAGAAACACATTGCCAGTAGTGCGTAGTGGTGTACCGGTGCCAGCCACAGCGCGGCGACAGAGACCATCAGCCCCAACGTGAACAACAAAATCATCGGCGCACGCTGACCGCTGAACAGCAGATCTGATCCCCATCCGGCAAACAGCGCGCCGAACAAGCCGCCGACCTCAAACAGCATCACCGTGGCATTGGCGCTGAGCAGATTCACGCCGTGGCTTTCTGTCAGCCAGAGATTGCCCCAGTCATTAAGCGCAATACGGATCAAATAGACCAGCACATACGACACGCCGAGCAGCCAGATCATCGGGTTCTTCAGCATGGTGGTGCGCAACATTTGCCACAGTCCCATCGGCGGGCTTTGCTGTTCCTGGCGCAGTTCCAGCGGGTCGTGTCGCCATTCTCCAACCGTTGGTAATCCCTCTTCCCGGGGCGTGCCTTTCAGTTGCAGGGTGAGCCAAATGCCTAACGCCATGCTGATAATCCCCGGTGCCAGCATCGCCGCCTGCCAGCCCCACCAGTGGGCGGCAAAGGCGCTTATCAGCGGGATAATTGCCCCACCCATGTTGATCGACATATTCCAGCAGCCCCACCAGAATCCGCGTTCGTTGCGCGAGTACCAGTGAGTCAGCAGTCGGGCGCAGGGAGGCCAGCCCCAACCCTGGAAAAAACCGTTTAGTGTCCACACCACCAGCAGCAGCGTTAGCGATTCACCAAAGGCGAACAGCACATTCAAAACGCCGGTGGCGAAAAGGCCGATGCCCATAAATGCGCGCTGTCCGTGGCTGTCGTGCCACAGTCCGGCGGTAAATTTCGACAGGCCATAGGTCAGGTAAAACAGCGACCCCAACAGGCCGATATCGCTTTTATCCAGACCGAGGTCCGTTTGCAGCGCCGGGAGAACGTAGTTGACGCTTTTGCGTGTCAGATAAAACGCGGCGTAACCAATTACCATACACATCAGCAGCCGAGGGCGTAGCGCCCGGTATTGTTGGTCTGTTTCGCTGGCTGAGCGTGCGTGCATGGCTGTCTCCGTTTGTGCTGACTATAGGAAAGTGAAAGCAAAAGAGGATGAGAGAAAGTCCAGAGTGGCTAAGACTTTTTCCTGGTTAGCGGCTGATTTGTTGCAAATTTGTGGGCAGGTTAACAATTACCCGTGTGCCACCGTTCGATTCGAGCGTCAGTTCGCCGCCAAGAGCGCTGACCCGCTCACGCATCCCCTGAATACCGAAACCGGGAATTTTTTCCGGCAGAATGCCCACGCCGTTGTCAGCGACTTCCAGAAACAAGCGCTGTTCCTGCTGACGCAGCGTAATCGATACTTCGCTGGCGTCGGCATGTTTACAGACGTTGTTGAGTAACTCCTGCAGCAGCCGATACAGTGTGAAGCGCACCGTTTCATTTTCTGGCGTATTTTCAAGCTGATAGTCAAACCAACAGCGAATGCCTCGTTCGGCAAAGGCAAATTCATTCACCAGGTGATGCAGGGCATCTTTAAAGGCCAGTTCATCGAGCGCGGGCGGGCGCAGTTGGCGCAGCAGCTGGCGGGTGGAGTGGTGAATACGCCGGGCAAGGTCGTTGATCTGATTTGCCGCCACAAGCGTTTGCTCGCGTCCCGGCGCGCGTTTGACCAGCTGCGACTGAATTTGAATGGCGGTGATATTCTGACCAATTTCGTCATGCAGTTCCCGCGCCAGGCTTTTGCGCGTATTTTCTTCGGTGCGGATCAGTTGCTCGGTCAGCTCGCGGCGTGCCGCCAGTTCGGCTTCCAGACGCTGGCGATAATGGTGCAGGTTTTGTGCAAGATGTTGCTGGCGGCTGATAGCGATCCCAAGCCCGATGCCCAGCAGCGCCTGGGTGGCGAGGAAAATCTCCAGCTCCAGTAAATTACTGAACCCGACGCCGATTTGCCGGGCGATAGTGATCATCATACTGCCGAGCAATCCGGACAACACGCCGCCCTGCCAGCCGAATTTCCATGCCATCACCACGTTCGGTAGGAACACCACGATCAGCAGCAGACGCTCAATCTCTGGTGACAGCACCATCTGGGTGCCAATGCCAATAATAAAAAACAGACTGCACCAGATGATAAGTGAGGTGCGCAGCGGGGGATTGGTGGTATCCAACCCGAGCAGATGATAGCGGTGCTGCTGGCGCAGAAATTCATAGATCAGATAGACAAACGGCGTCAGCAGCACGCCACCGGTAAATGACGCCAGGCCAATTAACGTTGCCGGGCTTTGGATAAATGGTGAAAGCAGGGCGGTATTGAGCAATGAGGTAAGCGTCACCGCAGCCAGCAGTAGCGTTAAGCGCTGCCAGTAAAGGGGGAAGCGGTGCCAGTATGACTGGCCGATGCTTGCCGGAATAGGGCTAATAAACGGCGCAGCCAGCAGGATATAGCCGCTCAATAATTGCTCGCTGTGCAGCCAGAACAACATCAGCACCGGCGGCAATATCAGCGCGGGCCAGTAACGGCGAGAAAGCAGGATGAGCAGCGCGAGATAGACGCCGTGCGGCAGGAATAGCGCCGCCTGCTGGCCGTTGTGGGTCAGGTAAAAACCCAGCGTCCACAGCATCAGCCAGCCCGATCCCCAGGCCAGCAGAATAAACAGAGAAATAACCCAATGACGAAGGTTACGCGACATTAATGCCCCGTCAGCAACTGGTGGTCGAGGGCAAAATGCACCAGATCGATGGTGCTGTGGCATTGCAGTTTGCCCAGCACGTTCGCGCGATGAACATGCACCGTTTTATGGCTGAGATCGAGCTTGAAGGCTATCTCTTTCACGCTGTCGCCTTTGACCAGCAGATCAAACACTTCGCGCTCGCGGGGGGTCAGTACCTCCAGGACCCGTGCGGGTTGTTCGCCGCCGCGTAGCGCCCGCAGCGCGTCGGCGCACAGGTAATGCCCGCCCATACCGACTGAACGTACCGCCTGCACCAGTTCCTCTGGTCCGCAGCGTTTGGTCAGATAACCGCTGGCGCCGGCATCCAGCGCGCTTTGCACAAATGTGGGAGAGTCATAAATGCTGAGAATAATGGCACGAAAACCGGGCTTTTGTGCTCGCAGTCGTTTTAACAGGCTCAGACCATTTTCATCCGGCATGGCGATATCCATCACCGCAACGTTTACGTCATCATGCAGTAACGCAGGCCACGCCTGAGCTGCGCTGCTGTACTGACCGGTAACGTTGAGATCGTCTTCGAGACTGAGTAATTGCGCAAAGCCGGAACGCACCACCACATGGTCATCCACCAGCACAACATGAATCATGATATTGCTCTCTTGCCTGATAATGCAGTCTATGATGCCTGCCAGCGCCGCGCTGGCAATCATCCAGGTGCAGTTATGTAACGAATGTAACAAAATCGCAATACAAGGCATCCTTCAAGCTGCCTCATTGTTGGCTGCGGATTACTCGGCCCATCCCTGGGCCTCGCCCCTTATGGGGCCGCTGCAAACAGCGTTCAAATCTGCTCCCGGCAGATTTGTCAGAAACCCCAGTCACATAGTTATCTATGCTCCTGGGGGGCTTCCGTTACCGCCTCAACGTATCTTGAATGATTTTGTGTATAAGCATTGCCGCTTTTTTTCTAAAAACGCTTTGTTCTTAGCCAGAATTTTTAATTCCTTTATCAAATTGTGCCGCAACGAAATACTGCCCCCATAACAAGACAGGGGAACAGAAAATCATGGCTATTTCATCGCGTAACGCATTTCTCGGCGTACTGGCATTCATCGCATTTCAGGCACAGGCGGTGAACGTCACCGTCGCTTATCAGACCTCCGCCGAACCCGCCAAAGTGGCGCAGGCGGATAACACTTTTGCGAAGGAGAGCGGCGCGACTGTTGACTGGCGCAAATTTGACAGCGGCGCGAGCATCGTCCGGGCGCTGGCCTCCGGCGACGTGCAGATCGGTAATCTTGGCTCCAGTCCGCTGGCGGTAGCAGCCAGTCAGCAGGTGCCGATTGAGGTTTTCCTGCTGGCATCAAAACTTGGCAATTCTGAAGCGCTGGTGGTGAAGAAAAATATCAGTAAACCGCAAGACTTGATAGGTAAACGCATTGCCGTGCCGTTTATCTCTACTACTCATTACAGCCTGTTGGCAGCGTTAAAACACTGGGGCATCAAGCCCGGTCAGGTTGAGATTGTGAACCTGCAGCCACCGGCAATTATTGCCGCCTGGCAGCGTGGGGACATTGATGGCGCGTACGTCTGGGCGCCTGCGGTCAATGCGTTGGAAAAAGATGGCAGGGTGTTAACCGACTCATCGCAGGTTGGCGAGTGGGGCGCGCCGACGCTGGACGTATGGGTGGTGCGCAAAGATTTTGCCGAGAAATACCCAGAGGTAGTTAAAGCCTTTGCCAAAAGCGCTATCGACGCGCAGCAACCTTATATCGCCAATCCTGATGAGTGGCTAAAGCAGTCAGAAAATATCAGTAAATTGTCGCGTTTAAGCGGTGTGCCGGAGGCGGATGTACCGGGGCTGGTGAAAGGTAACGCTTACCTGACGCCGCAACAGCAGACTGCCGAACTAAATGGAGCGGTGAATAAAGCGATTATCGACACCGCGCAGTTCCTTAAAGAGCAGGGCAAAGTCCCCGCCGTGGCGACAGATTACAGCCAGTACGTGACCGATCGCTTCGTGCAATAAATAAGGAGGCACTGATGCTGAAAATCTCACATCTTGCCGCCAGCTACGGTGGAAAACCGGCGCTGGAGGATATCAACCTGACGCTTGATAGCGGCGAACTTCTGGTAGTACTCGGACCTTCCGGCTGCGGGAAAACCACGTTGTTAAATCTGATTGCCGGGTTTGCGCCGTATCAGCACGGTAGCATTACGTTGGCGGGCAAGAAAGTTGACGGTCCCGGCGCAGATCGCGGAGTCGTGTTCCAGAACGAAGGCCTGCTGCCCTGGCGCAACGTGCAGGACAACGTGGCTTTTGGTCTGCAGCTAGCGGGGGTGGATAAACCACAGCGTCAGCGTATTGCCCTGGAGATGTTGCAGAAAGTCGGGCTGGAGGACGCGGGCAAACGTTTTATCTGGCAGCTTTCCGGTGGACAGCGGCAGCGCGTCGGTATTGCCCGGGCGCTGGCAGCCAACCCGCAGCTGTTGCTGCTGGATGAACCCTTTGGCGCGCTCGACGCTTTTACTCGCGAGCAGATGCAAACTCTGCTGCTGAAGCTGTGGCATGAGACGGGCAAACAGGTGCTGTTGATTACCCACGATATTGAAGAAGCCGTGTTTATGGCAACGGAGCTGGTATTGCTATCGCCAGGCCCTGGCCGGGTACTGGAGCGTCTGCCGCTGAATTTCGCCCGTCGCTTTGTGGCTGGAGAGTCGAGTCGCAGCATTAAGTCCGATCCGCAGTTTATCGCCATGCGCGAGTACGTGTTAGGTCGAGTCTTTGAACAACGGGAGGCATTTTCATGAGCGTGGTCATTAATGATAAACCCCGTCGCCAGCGCGCGCTCAACTGGCGCTGGCCGTTCTCGCGGCAGATTACCTTAAGCCTTGGTACGTTGGCCGTCATTTTGGTGTTGTGGTGGACTGTGGCGGCGCTGCAGTTAATCAGCCCGCTGTTTTTGCCGCCACCAGGGCAGGTTTTGCAAAAGCTGATCGTTATTGCCGGTCCGCAGGGATTTATGGATGCCACGCTGTGGCAGCATCTGGCGGCGAGTCTGACACGTATTGTTATCTCGCTGCTGGCGGCGGTGCTGCTGGGCGTTCCGGTTGGAATCGCTATGGGACTGAGTCCGACGATGCGCGGCATTCTCGATCCGATCATTGAGCTGTATCGTCCGGTTCCGCCCCTGGCCTATCTACCGCTGATGGTCATTTGGTTTGGCATCGGTGAAACCTCGAAGATCCTGCTGATCTATCTGGCGATTTTCGCCCCTGTAGCAATGTCTGCGCTGGCGGGGGTCAAAAGCGCGCAGCAGGTGAGAGTACGTGCTGCTCAATCGCTGGGAGCCAGCCGTGCGCAGGTGCTGTGGTTTGTTATTTTGCCGGGGGCATTGCCGGACATACTCACCGGGTTACGGATCGGGCTTGGCGTGGGCTGGTCGACGCTGGTGGCCGCAGAGCTGATTGCCGCCACGCGAGGTTTAGGATTTATGGTGCAGTCAGCCGGTGAGTTTCTGGCAACGGATGTGGTGCTGGCGGGGATCGCGGTGATTGCCGTTATCGCGTTTATTTTAGAACTGGGTCTGCGTGCGCTTCAGCGCCGTCTGACGCCCTGGCATGGAGAAGTACAATGAGTGAACGTCTGATCATTACCCCGCTGGGGCCGTATATTGGCGCACAAATTACCGGTGCGGATTTGGCGCGCCCGCTGAGTGATAACCAGTTCGAGCAGCTTTATCACGCAGTACTGCGTCACCAGGTGGTGTTTCTGCGTGAGCAGGTGATTACGCCGCAACAGCAGCGTACGCTGGCGCTGCGTTTCGGCGATCTGCATATTCATCCGGTCTATCCGCATGCCGAAGGGGTAGAAGAGATTATCGTGCTGGATACACATAATGATAATCCCCCGGATAACGACAACTGGCACACCGATGTAACCTTTATTGACACGCCGCCTGCCGGGGCGATTTTAGCGGCGAAAGAGCTGCCATCAACCGGAGGCGATACCCTGTGGACCAGCGGAATTGCTGCTTTTGAGGCGCTTTCAGAGCCTTTGCGTCAGTTGCTGAGCGGTCTGCGGGCAGAGCATGATTTCCGTAAATCATTCCCGGAATATAAATACCGCAAAACGGAGGAGGAGCATCAGCGCTGGCTGGAGGCGGTAGTGAAGCATCCGCCTCTGTTGCATCCGGTGGTGCGCACACATCCGGTAAGCGGAAAACAGGCGCTGTTTGTGAATGAGGGATTTACGACGCGAATTGTCGATGTGACGGAAAAAGAGAGCGAAACGTTACTGGGATTTCTGTTCGCGCATATCACTAAACCGGAGTTCCAGGTGCGCTGGCGCTGGCAGCCTAACGATGTCGCGATTTGGGATAATCGCGTGACACAGCATTATGCGAATGCGGATTATCTACCGCAGCGGCGCATTATGCATCGGGCAACGATTCTGGGAGATAAGCCTTACTTCCGTGCAGGCTAACAGTCCGGTGGTGCTTTTTCATCGGGCCTGAAAAAGCAGGCCCGATAAGGCGACGTTATTAACGCAGGATTTTTTTCTCAGCCAGATCCAGTGCGAAGTAGCTGAAGATCAGATCCGCGCCAGCGCGTTTGATCGACCCTAAGCTTTCCAGCACCACTTTCTCTTCATCAATAGCGCCCGCCATTGCTGCGAATTTAATCATCGCATACTCGCCGCTGACCTGATAAGCGCCAATCGGCAACTCGGTGCGCTCGCGAATATCGCGCAGAATATCGAGGTATGCGCCAGCCGGTTTTACCATCAGGCAGTCTGCGCCCTGGGCTTCATCCAGCAGTGATTCACGGATCGCCTCGCGGCGGTTCATCGGGTTCATCTGATAGGTTTTACGATCGCCCTTCAGCGCGGTGCCTGCAGCTTCACGGAACGGGCCGTAGAAAGAAGAGGCAAACTTAGTGGAGTAGGACATGATCGCGGTATCGGTGAAGCCCGCAGCATCCAGCGCCTGGCGAATCGCCTGCACCTGACCGTCCATAGCGGCAGAAGGCGCAATGAAGTCCGCACCCGCTGCTGCGGCAACGACCGCTTGTTTGCCGAGGTTAGCAAGGGTTAAATCGTTATCAACGCCGTGATCGCATAACACACCACAGTGGCCATGCGAGGTGTATTCACAGAAACAGGTGTCGGACATGACAATCATTTCCGGCACGGTCTGTTTACAGATACGCGACATGCGCGCCACCAGACCGTCTTCTTTCCAGGCATCGCTGCCGGTGTCATCCGTATGGTGGGAAATGCCGAAAGTCATGACCGAACGGATGCCCGCATTGGCAATGCGTTCAATTTCGCGCGCCAGATGCTTCTCTGGAATACGCATCACGCCAGGCATGGCGTCAATAGCTTTGTAATCGTCGAGTTCTTCTTCAACAAAGATCGGCAACACCAGGTCATTTAAGCTGAGTGTTGTCTCTTCAAACATAGCGCGCAGCGCAGGAGATTTGCGCAGGCGGCGAGGGCGTTGGATTAGGTCTGTCATGGTATGCCTGATGTTTGTGGAATCGAAGATCGCAGTATACCCGAACCTGAAGGCGAGGGGGTTACGAAAGTTGGCGTTATATCTGGATTTCCCTTGATGGAAGGTTGAGTCATTAGAGCCATTTATTCATATTCATTATGTTGTTTATTATTTTAAATATCTATATGTTTGCTTTTATATCCCGATGCATAAGATGCGTCTATTTATTAGTTATTTGTTTGTATGCATCGTAATTCATTGGTAAATAATATGTTTTGAACGACTGGTTGTCCGTAATTAATTGAAGGTAATGATTTTTTTGTTTCTTAAATAAAGAAGTTGGCATTCGTGGTGTTGTCCGTTTTCGGACAACGGGCAAAGAATAATTGAACCTTTCCTCCATGACGCCGCATAATCGTTCCTGCGAAACATAAAATGTTTTCTATGCATTGATAATTGATGGATCAACTATATTACGTCCCTGAGGAGGGATGACAAATGCACACTTGGAAAAAGAAACTTGTAGTCTCACAATTAGCATTAGCCTGCACTTTGGCAATCACTTCTCAGGCGAATGCTTCCACTGATATCTCTGGCACTACTTATACTACTTTCACGCATTATAACGACGCATCTTATATTGATGGCGTTTACTATGATGGATATGTCGGTTGGAATAATTACGACACTGATAGTATTTATAACGGTGATATTTATCCGGTAATCAATAACGCTACTGTCAACGGCGTTATTTCGACTTATTACCTGGATGATGGAGTTTATGCTGACAGCAATAACAATAGCCTGACGATTAAAAATAGTACTATTCACGGTATGGTGACATCCGAGTGTATGACCACGGATTGTACTAACCGTACGGGCACCGACTATTACTACGATCGTCTGGCGATGAACGTCATTAATTCAACTATCGATGACAACTACGAACATTATACCTACAACGGTACGTATAATGACGCCGCTGATACGCATGTTGTCGATGTTTATAATCTGGGCACGGCTATTACTCTGGATCAGGAAGTTGATCTGTCTATCTCCAATAACTCTCACGTTGCGGGTATTACGCTGACTCAGGGTTACGAGTGGGAAGATATTGACGATAATACCGTTAGTACTGGTGTAAACAGCAGCGAAGTATTTAATAATACTATTGCTGTCAGTGATTCTACTGTGACCTCAGGTTCATGGTCTGATGAAGGCACTTCTGGCTGGTTTGGTAACACCAGCAATGCAAGCGATTATAGCGGTTCTTATACTGCTGATGATGTTGCATTGGCTGTTATTGCGCATCCAGATGCCGACAACGCGATGCAGACTACTGCCACCTTTAACAATTCCACGCTGATGGGCGACGTGGTGTTCTCCAGCAACTTCGATGAGAACTTCTTCCCGAACGGCGCTGATACTTACCGTGATACTGATGCCGATCTGGATACCAATGGTTGGGACGGTACTGACCGTCTGGATCTGACCCTGAACAACGGCAGCAAGTGGGTTGGCGCAGCGATGTCCGTACATCAGGTTGATGTTGATGGCGATGGTGTTTACGACAGCTATACTGCGGGTACAGAAGCTACCGCTACGCTGATTGATATTGCAGCCAATAGCCTGTGGCCTGATTCAACCTACGGTATTGACAGCGATACGAGTTCTTATAATGAAAATGGTCATGTGGTTGGCAACGCCGTCTACCAGAGCGGTCTGTTCAACGTCACGCTGAACGGCGCTTCACAGTGGGATACCACCAAAACTTCTCTGATTGATACCCTGAGCATCAACAGTGGTTCCGTCGTGAATGTAGGCGATTCTGATCTGATTTCTGACTCTATCGCGCTGACCGGTGCTTCTGCCCTGAACATCAACGAGGATGGTCATGTTGCGACCGATACCCTGTCTATTGACAACAGTACCGTCACAATTGCGGATGATGTTGCTGCTGGCTGGGGCGTAGGTGATGCTGCGCTGTATGCCAACACCATCAACGTTACCAACAATGGTGTTCTGGATGTGGGTAACAGCACAGGTGATGCACTGCAGGTTGATACGCTGAATCTGACCAGCTACACCGACGCTTACAACCATGTTAATGCGGGTGTTTTCGACATCAACAGTACCAACTATGTGTTGAATGCCGACCTGACCAACGACCGTACTAACGACAAAACTCAGGCTAACTATGGTTACGGCGTGATCGCAATGAACTCTGATGGTCACTTGACTATCAATGGTAACGGCGATTCCGACACCTCCTACGATCAGTCTGAAGTTGATAACTATGGTGACCACGTTGCAGCTGCAACTGGTAACTATAAAGTACGTATCGATAACGCGACCGGTACTGGTTCTATTGCTGATTACAAAGGCAAAGAACTGGTTTATGTTAACGACACCAACAGCACTGCGACCTTCTCTGCAGCTAACAAAGCGGATCTGGGTGCTTACACCTATCAGGCGCAGCAGCAGGGTAACACCGTTGTTCTGCAGCAGATGGAGCTGACCGACTACGCGAACATGGCGCTGAGCATTCCGTCTGCTAACACCAATATCTGGAACCTGGAACAAGACACCGTTGGAACTCGTCTGACTAACGCTCGTCATGGTCTGGCAGATAACGGTGGTGCATGGGTAAGCTACTTCGGCGGCAGCTTCGACGCGGATAACGGCAGTATTAGCTACGATCAGGATGTCAGCGGCATCATGGTCGGTGTTGATTCCAAAATCGATGGCAACAACGCTAAGTGGATTGTCGGTGCTGCGGCAGGCTTTGCGAAAGGTGATATGAGCGACCGTACTGGTCAGGTGGATCAAGACAGCCAGACGGCCTACATCTACTCTTCTGCTCGCTTTGACAACAACATCTTTGTTGACGGTAACTTAAGCTACTCCCACTTCAACAACGATCTGTCTGCTAACATGAGCAACGGTCAGTATGTTGATGGCAGCACCTCTGCTGATGCCTGGGGCTTTGGCCTGAAACTGGGTTACGACCTGAAACTGGGTGATGCCGGTTACGTGACGCCTTACGGTAGTGTATCCGGTCTGTTCCAGTCTGGTGATGACTATAAGCTGAGCAACGACATGAAAGTTGACGGTCAGTCTTATGACAGCATGCGTTATGAACTGGGTGTAGATGCAGGTTATACCTTCGCCTACAGCGAAGATCAGGCGCTGACCCCGTACTTCAAACTGGCCTATGTTTACGATGACTCTAACAACGATTCTAACGTAAACGGAGACTCTATCGACAATGGCGTAGAAGGTTCTGCGGTACGTGTTGGACTGGGTACTCAGTTCAGCTTCACCAAGAACTTCAGTGCTTACACCGATGCTAACTACCTCGGTGGCGGTGATGTTGATCAAGACTGGGCTGCAAACGTTGGTGTTAAATATACCTGGTAAGAATTTTCTCGCTGAGAAGTATAAGGTAATTTAATTCAGAATAATGCCCGTCACGGATTTGACGGGCATTTGTTGCAAGGAATGCACAAATGTTCTCGACGAATAAACCTCTTTTGGAATTTGGTAAGCTTGATAAATGTTTGTCAAAATACGGACAACATTTCAAATATGATAACGAAAAGCAAATTATATATTCCAGTGATATAAATAGTGACGATACCTTTATTATATTAAGCGGCGTAATTTCCCTGCGACGAGGAGAAAATGTGCTGGTTGGCATCGCGCAGGCTCCGTTTATTATGGGGCTTTCGGATGGCGTGATGAAAACAGATGTACCTTACAGATTAATAACCGAAAGTAATTGTACGGGATATCATCTTCCGGCTTCACAAACGATTAATATAATTGAACAATGCCAGGTTTGGCGCGAAGCCTTCTGCTGGTTAGCGTGGCAAAACTGCATGCTTGAAATGCGCGACTTACAGTTAATTGGCAATAACTCCTACGATCAGATCCGCGCGACGCTGATATCCATGACGAAATGGGACGACGAACTGCGTTCGCGTGTCGGTGTCATGAACTATATTCACCAACGCACGCGAATTTCACGCTCAGTTGTTGCTGAAGTTCTCGCAGCTTTGCGTAAAGGTGGTTACATTGAAATGAATAAAGGCAAACTGGTGAACATTAACCGTTTGCCTTTTGAGTATTAAGTCAGGATGCGGGAATAACCTGCGGTTTGTTTCCGCTCAACTCTGCAACCAGATCGTTGATACCGTCGCTCATATTGGTAAAGCGGGTCAGCGGAGAACGTGTTACCACGACAAACGCCCCAACGTTTTGCTGCGGGATCATCGCCATATAGGTGATGAATCCGCCGCCGCCGCCGGTTTTTTGAATAATTCCCGGTCGGCCATTTTTCGGTGCCATATAGACCCAGCCCAAACCAAGTGCATCGGCCTTGCCCGGAACATCCATCCCTATCACTTTGGTCAACTGTGTACGCTGATAAATCAGCGTCTGCATCCGATCGGCCTGTTGGCTACGATGATAAAAATCAGATGAGAGATACTGCTGCATCCAGCGCATCATATCGCCGGGTGTTGAATAGACGCCGCCGCTGCCCATCGCCGCCAGCGTGTTGTTGCAAGGGCTGGCTCCTTTTTCCGCGACCATCAGGCGTCGACATTGATCGGGGGACGGCGTAAAGGTGGTGTCTTTCATCCCCAGCGGACGGGTGATTTTTTCTTCAAACAGCTGCGGATAAGGCTTACCTGAGGCGGTTCCCAGCGCATCGGCCAGTAGATCAAACGCCAGGTTGGAATAAGAAGCCTGCGAGCCCGGTGCGGCTTTTAGCGTGGCGGTTGAGAGATAGCTCCAGCGCTGTTCGCGGGTTGGCCAGACAAACACGGGGCGCTTTGCTGCGCCGCCTGGCTGTTCGCGCGGCAGCGCACTGGTATGCGTCGCCAAATTCACCAGTCTAATCGGTGTGCCCTGATAAGTCGGCACGCGTGCGCCAGGTGGTGCATATTTACTCAACGGATCGTTGAGTTTAACTGTGCCCTGATCGAGTAATTTTACCAGCATTTCGCTGGTCATTAATTTGGTGATGGAGGCAATACGAATTACGGAATCCAGTTGCGGATGGACGTTGTTACCGGGACGCGTTTCGCCAAAGCTGCGAAATACGCGCTGATTGCCATCAATCACCACGAGTGCCATCCCTGTAGCACCACTGCCGTAAAATATATGGTCGGCATAACGATCGACGATATCAGAGGCGAAGACCGGATCGGTTATAGGCTGTGCCGCCTGGACAGATGTCAATGACGCCGCACACAGCGCGGCAGAAAAAAGCAGACTACGTTTCAACGGTGGTGTCCATGAGTTAGAGAAAGTGAAAAAGGATGTCGTACGTATGCGTATTTATACTACTCATCAGCGTATTGCAAAGCGCTTATCAGCCAATGATAGTGTGAAAAACGTAACGATGAGTAAACGCGAGCGTTTTCGGGATTATGCATATTCGCTTTTGTGATCTCACGCTGTGATAATCAGCACAGATTGGAACGTTGTCGAGTGTGAAAACCACAGAAACAATTCTTCATAACTGGGGGGCGAACTAAGTGCCCCGGTTTTGGTCACAATGTGGGTTTCAGCTTGTGTTTTTGGGCGTAAGCCATCTGGCCACGTACTTTCAGAGTGGCAAATGCACAGCAGTCGTCATAACGATAAGAAGTTAGCAGGAGAGCACTATGTTTAAGTCTTTTTTCCCAAAGCCGGGAGCGTTCTTTATTTCGGCATTTATTTGGGCACTGGTCGCTGTTGTATTCTGGCAAGCAGGTGGGGGAGCCTGGGTTGCACGCTTTACCGGCGCGTCGGGAGATGTACCGATTAGCGCGGCCCGATTCTGGTCGTTGGATTACCTGATTTTTTATGCGTATTACATTCTTTGCGTTGGGGTGTTCGCGCTGTTTTGGTTTATCTACAGCCCGCACCGCTGGCAGTACTGGTCGATACTCGGCACATCGCTGATTATTTTCGTGACCTGGTTTCTGGTTGAAGTTGGCGTCGCCGTCAACGCCTGGTATGCGCCATTCTATGATCTGATTCAAACCGCACTCAGCGCGCCGCACAAGGTGAAGATTGAGCAATTCTATCATGAAGTGGGCATCTTTCTCGGCATTGCACTGATTGCCGTAATTATTGGCGTGATGAACAACTTTTTTGTCAGTCACTATGTCTTCCGCTGGCGGACCGCAATGAATGAACACTATATGGCGCACTGGCAGCATCTGCGTCATATCGAAGGCGCTGCGCAGCGTGTGCAGGAAGACACTATGCGTTTTGCCTCCACGCTGGAAAATATGGGAGTCAGCTTTATCAACGCGATTATGACGCTGATCGCCTTTTTGCCCGTGCTGGTCACACTTTCTGCCCATGTTCCTGACCTGCCAATTATTGGGCATGTGCCTTATGGCCTGGTGATTGCCGCGATTGTCTGGTCCCTGATGGGAACTGGCTTACTGGCGGTAGTCGGGATTAAACTTCCAGGGCTGGAGTTTAAAAACCAGCGCGTGGAGGCGGCCTACCGTAAAGAACTGGTATACGGTGAAGATGACGCCAATCGTGCGACACCGCCAACGGTGCGTGAACTGTTTCACGCGGTACGCCAGAACTACTTCCGCCTCTATTTTCACTATATGTACTTCAATATCGCCCGTATTCTGTACCTGCAGGTTGATAACGTTTTCGGTTTGTTCCTGCTGTTTCCGTCGATTGTTGCCGGTACGATTACGCTTGGTTTGATGACGCAAATTACAAACGTGTTTGGTCAGGTGCGCGGCTCGTTCCAGTATTTGATTAACTCCTGGACAACGTTAGTTGAACTGATGTCTATATATAAGCGTCTGCGCAGCTTTGAACGTGAGCTTGATGATCAGGATATTCAGGAAGTTACCCATACCCTTGGTTAATAATGAGGAGATGTTATGTCGACGGTTTCCCGTCTTTACCCCTTGTCCGGTTTGGCCGCTCTGGTGCTGGTGGGATGTAGTAGCCAACCCGCGCAGCCGTTAAAAAAGGGGGAGAAAGCCGTCGATGTAGCGAGCGTGGTGCGCCAGAAAATGCCCGCCAGCGTGAAAGACAGGGACGCGTGGGCACAGGACCTGGCAAAGACGTTTGAAAGCCAGAAGCTGGCGCCGACGGTTGAAAATATCTGTTCGGTGCTGGCGGTGGCTCAGCAGGAGTCTAACTATCAGGCGGACCCTGCTGTTCCAGGACTGAATAAAATCGCCTGGAAAGAAATCGACCGCCGCGCCGAGCGTATGCACATTCCGCTGTTTGTGGTGCATACCGCGCTGAAGATTAACTCGCCAACGGGGAAAAGCTACAGCGAGCGCCTGGATACGGTGAAAACCGAAAAACAGCTTAGCGCGATCTTTGATGATTTTATCAACATAGTACCGATGGGGCAGACGTTATTTGGTTCGCTTAATCCGGTGCATACCGGTGGGCCGATGCAGGTTAGCATCGCCTTTGCTGAGCAGCATGCCAGCGGCTACCCGTGGAAAATGGCGGGAACCGTGCGCCAGGAAGTGTTTAGCCGTCGCGGTGGGCTGTGGTTCGGTACGTATCATCTGCTTAACTACCCGGCGAATTACAGTGCGCCAATTTTCCGCTTCGCCGATTTCAATGCCGGGTGGTATGCCAGCCGCAATGCAGCTTTCCAGTATGCGGTCAGTAAAGCCAGCGGCGTGAAGCTGGCGATGGATGGGGATTTGATTCTCTACGGTAGCAGCGAACCGGGTAAAACCGAGCTGGCAGTGCGTAAACTGGCCGGGAAACTGGATATGAGCGAGAGTGAGATCAGCCGTCAATTGCAAAAAGGTGACAGCCTGGCGTTTGAAGAGACTGCGTTGTACGAGAAGGTCTATAAGCTGGCGGAAGCGAAGACCGGGAAAGCGCTCCCCCGTGAAATGCTGCCAGGCATTCAACTGGAAAGCCCGAAGATCACGCGAAATCTGACTACCGCGTGGTTTGCGAAACGCGTGGACGATCGTCGGGCGAGATGTATGGGTCAGTCGTCGTTATGATGATGACGGCGCCAGTGCACGAATGCCGCGATAGCACCCAGAATCAGGCTTCCGGTGATGAAAGGGACCAGCCCAAAAAGGGTACCGACACCCAAACCGATTTCAACTCGCGGTCGCCCTGTCTCTTGCATTTGTAACTGCATTAGTTGTTCATAGATGCCGGGAGCGTGGGCCAACAGATTTAAAATCTGCGCGCCCGCCCAAAAGCAAAACAGCACAAATACGGCATACGCAATGTTGCCGGGCAGGGAGGAGGTGTCCCGATGCTTGCCCTTAAAAAGGGATTTTGAGAGCGTAAAATCAGCCATAAAGACCTCCGGAAATAACCTGCTTTTTTGACGTAATGCCTGGAACTCACCGTGAGTCTGACAGGTGATCGGCAATGTCAATATCAGAATGATGGTAATTTCAGGTAGAGATTATTCCTGGATTTCGGTTTTTTGCTTTCCGTCACAATTGAGTAACCTTAAGTGAAATTAAGTTACATTTCAGAATTTCCGTACAGGCCACAGACGTCCATGAGGAAATGTGCGAGGATGCGCTTCCATGTTGTATTTCTACCGGAGCTGTTATGAACCTGCCTGTAAAAATCCGCCGAGACTGGCACTACTATGCCTTCGCAATCGGGCTTATCTTTATTCTGAACGGCGTGGTGGGCTTGCTCGGTTTTGAAGCGCAGGGGTGGCAAACCTATGCGGTGGGGCTGGTTACCTGGGTGATTAGCTTTTGGCTGGCCGGATTAATTATTCGTCGCCGGGTGGAAGATGAAGATGAAACAAAGGATGCCCAATAGAGATCGGGCATCCTGACGGGTTTACATACTGGTTTTCAGCGCGCTATCTGCCGCATGGCGTTCCAGCGCCAGCTCGATCAGGCGAGTGATCAAATCGGTATAGCCTAAACCGCTCGCCTGCCACAGTTTTGGATACATGCTGATGTTGGTAAAGCCCGGCAGTGTGTTGATCTCGTTGATCACAACCTCGTTCTCTGCGGTTAAGAAAACGTCCACGCGGGCCATGCCGGCACAGCCCAACGTCTGATAAGCCTGAATTGCAATGTTTCGGATCTTATCGTTAATTTCCGGTGCGATTGCTGCCGGAACAACCACTTTGGCACCGTTGTCGTCAATATATTTGGTGTCGTAAGCGTAAAAATCACTGTTCAGCACGATCTCGCCACAGGTACTGGCCTGCGGATGATCGTTACCCAGCACCGCGCATTCGATCTCGCGGCCTTTGATCCCTTGTTCGACGACGACTTTATGATCGAATTCAAATGCCAGTCCGACGGCCTGGTCGTATTGTGCTTCGCTGGTCACTTTACTGACGCCAACGGACGATCCCTGGTTGGCCGGTTTTACAAACAGCGGCAGACCCAGGCGAGACTCAACCTCGGCAAAGCTGATGCTGTTGCGATTGGCGCGAGTCAGCGTAATAAACGGGGCGATGTTTAATCCGGCATCGCGCAGCAGACGTTTGGTCACGTCTTTATCCATACAGGCCGCAGAACCTAATACATCAGATCCGACGAATGGTAGATTCGCCACGCGCAGCATCCCCTGCAAAGAGCCATCTTCACCCAGCGTGCCGTGTACAATTGGGAAAATAACATCGACCGTAGGCAGCGGCTTACCGTTTTGCGCATCGATCAACTGATGTTCTTGTTTACCCGGTACCTGAGCAAGGCTGGTCGCGGAGGGACGCAGCGCAATATGCGCCGGATCGTTTGAATTGAGCAGATAATTACTGGCATCGCTAACGTGCCATTGCCCTTGTTTATCAATACCTAACAGCACAACGTCAAAGCGAGTCTTGTCGATGGCATCGACAATATTTTTTGCCGATTGCAATGACACTTCATGTTCCGCTGATTTACCACCAAATACGATTCCTACCCGCAACTTTGCCATCTTAAAAACCCATTCCATGAATGCAAAGCACATACATTACCACGACAAAACGTAGGTTTCCTCGGCTTCTGGCAGATTGTTTTAGTGGATAACCGGGGAAGTGATAGGCGTAAACGCGCAGATCGACCGTGAAGCATAATTCCCTGTTTAAATTATGGGTTTGGTGTGAGGTGTATCACAAATATGATGAGCGGGGAGATAAAATCCTAAACTGTGATTTATCGCACCTGTGAACCCTTATTTGGCTAAGTAATTTGTTAAGCTGCTCTCAGTTTTCAGCTATTTATCGTTATGAGTCCTTATGGAATCCTGGAGAGTTAACCTTATTTCCGTGTGGTTCGGTTGCTTTTTTACCGGACTGGCGATTAGCCAAATCCTGCCTTTTTTACCGCTCTATATCTCCCAACTGGGAGTGACCTCGCATGAAGCGCTCTCAATGTGGTCCGGCTTAACGTTCAGCGTCACCTTCCTGATTTCAGCCATTGTCTCTCCGATGTGGGGCAGTTTAGCGGACCGTAAAGGACGTAAGCTGATGTTGCTGCGTGCTTCTCTGGGGATGGCGATTGCGATTTTACTGCAGGCCTTTGCCACCAACGTCTGGCAGCTTTTTCTTCTGCGTGGGGTGATGGGGTTAACTTCTGGCTATATTCCCAATGCGATGGCGCTGGTGGCCTCACAGGTACCGCGCGAACGCAGCGGATGGGCACTGAGTACACTTTCGACGGCGCAAATTAGCGGCGTCATTGGCGGGCCGCTGATGGGGGGCTTTATTGCCGATCATGTTGGTTTACGGGCAGTATTCTGTATTACCGCAGCCTTGCTGGTGGTGAGTTTCCTGGTCACGCTGTTCTTAATCAAAGAGGGCGTGCGCCCGACTATCAAAAAAAGCGAACGTCTGAGCGGTAAGGCCGTCTTTGCCTCACTGCCTTACCCGGCGCTGGTGATTAGCCTGTTTTTTACTACTATGGTTATCCAACTGTGTAACGGCTCAATTGGACCGATTCTGGCGCTGTTTATTAAATCGATGGTGCCAGACAGTTCGAATATTGCCTTTCTCAGCGGGTTGATTGCTTCGGTGCCGGGCGTCTCGGCCCTGATTTCAGCGCCCCGGCTAGGTAAGTTAGGCGACCGTATTGGGACCGAACGGATTTTAATGGCGACGTTAATCTTCGCGGTAGTGTTGTTTTTCGCCATGTCATGGGTCACCACGCCATTGCAGTTGGGAATCTTACGTTTTCTGCTCGGATTTGCCGACGGCGCAATGTTGCCCGCAGTGCAGACACTGCTGGTGAAATACTCCAGCGACCAGATAACCGGGCGAATTTTTGGTTATAACCAGTCATTTATGTACCTCGGTAACGTGGCCGGGCCATTAATGGGAGCAACGGTATCAGCAATGGCGGGCTTTCGCTGGGTGTTTATTGCCACGGCGAGCATTGTGCTTATCAATATCTGGCAACTGGCTATCGCGCTGCGACGTCGACGTAGCGTACGCTGAAGTTCGGATTAACAACGCTGCTCGTCAGCGTTGTTAATCCATAATTGTGCATTATATATCTATGTTATTATTAATTCCCATACCCTTTTATATGCAATGATTCTACGTTACTACGCCCCTCCTTATTTTGTGTTGTGATTGTTTTCGCAAAATGTTTTATTTTTTATAAAAATACAACTTTCATCCTCTAGGCAGTGGTGAGTCTTAATGATAACGTGGCTCATATTTGGTTAAGGGAATACGCAAATGAAAAATCTCATCACTGAGTTGTTACTTAAGCTCGCCCAAAAAGAAGAAGAGTCGCAAGAGCTGGCGACGCAGGTTGAAACGCTCGAGCAGGTAATCATCGAAATGCTGCGTAATATGACGTGGAACGATCGGCAAATTTTTATTCGCCAGATAGAGGGTGCTGTGGCTGGGGTAGGCCGTATGCCTGCATTTCTGACCAGCATTCATGACGCAGGCGAGAGTGTGCCAAAAGCGTTTTGAGTCATCTGTGGCGCGTCGTCCACGAATTATCATAAAAGTGTCACATCAAATACTTATAGTCGCTTTGTTTTAATTTTACTGTATTTATACATGGAGAAAATAAAGTGAAACAAAGCGCACTCGCTATTGCCCTGTTACCTTTGCTGTTTACCCCGGTTATTTATGCAGAATCATCTGCTATGCCGGTTCTGGATAATCGTGCCGCTCAGGGTGATATCACCACACAGGGCGGTGCCCGCCGATTGGCTGCCGATCAAACGGCGGCTCTGCGCGATTCTCTGAACGATAAACCTGCCAAAAATATTATTCTATTGATTGGTGATGGGATGGGTGACTCAGAAATAACGGCAGCACGAAATTATGCCGAAGGCGCAGGCGGCTTTTTTAAAGGTATTGATGCTTTACCGTTGACCGGACAATACACGCATTATGCGCTGGATAAAAAAACGGGCAAACCCGATTATGTGACGGATTCTGCGGCATCCGCCACGGCGTGGACCACCGGTGTGAAAACCTATAATGGTGCTCTGGGCGTGGATATCCACGAAAAAGATCACACCACAATTCTTGAAATGGCAAAAGCAGCGGGGCTGGCGACGGGCAACGTTTCTACCGCTGAATTGCAGGATGCGACTCCGGCAGCGCTGGTTGCTCATGTGACCTCGCGTAAGTGCTATGGCCCTGACGTGACCCGTGAAAAATGTCCAACTAATGCGCTGGAAAAAGGCGGCAAAGGGTCAATCACCGAACAATTACTCAATGCCAGGGCTGACGTTACGTTGGGTGGCGGGGCAAAAACGTTTGCGGAAACCGCAGCGGCAGGCGAATGGCAGGGTAAAACGTTGCGTGAACAAGCCCAGGCCCGCGGTTATCAACTGGTGAGTGATGCGGCCACGCTGGCGGCGATTACTGAAGCTAATCAGGATAAACCGCTGCTGGGTCTGTTCTCTGACGGCAATATGCCGGTACGCTGGGAAGGACCGAAGGCATCTTATCATGGCAATCTGGATAAACCGGTTGTGACCTGTGCGCCAAATCCAAAGCGTAATGACAGTGTGCCGACGCTGGCGCAGATGACGGATAAAGCGATTGAGCTGTTAAGCAAAAATGAGAAAGGTTTCTTCCTGCAAGTGGAAGGGGCGTCAATTGATAAACAGGACCACGCCGCCAACCCATGCGGACAGATTGGCGAAACGGTCGATCTGGACGAAGCGGTACAGCGCGCGCTTGCCTTTGCGAAGAAAGATGGCAACACCCTGGTAGTGGTAACCGCAGACCACGCGCATGCCAGCCAGATTGTCGCACCGGATACCAAAGCACCAGGCCTGACTCAGGCACTGAACACCAAAGATGGCGCGGTGATGGTTATTAGCTACGGTAACTCTGAAGAGGAATCTCAGGAGCACACTGGTAGCCAACTGCGAATTGCAGCCTACGGCCCGCATGCGGCGAATGTGGTTGGTTTGACCGACCAGACCGACCTGTTCTACACCATGAAAGCGGCGTTAGGACTGAAATAACCCGACGCCCGGCGGCAATACTTTTGCCGTCGGGTGGTATTTTTATCGTTAGCAGCCAAACTTACCTGTGTGTCGTCGTTCAGAAAAGGATGGTGCTATGAAAATTACATTATTAATGACGTTGCTTTTTGGTCTTATTTTTTTAACTACCGTCGGTGCTGCCGAGAAGACATTAACCCCGCAACAACAACGTATGACCACCTGCAATCAGCAGGCAACGGCGCAGACCTTAAAAGGGGATGCGCGTAAGACATATATGAGTGATTGCCTGAAAAACAGTAAATCTGCGCCTGAGGAAAAGAGCCTGACGCCGCAGCAGCAGAAAATGCGTGAATGCAACGTCAAGGCGACGGAGCAGTCCCTGAAAGGTGATGATCGTAATAAATTTATGAGCGCTTGCCTGAAAAAATCTGCGTAGCACTTACGGGTGAGCAGGTAAAATCGCTCACCCGAAATATCATACTTCCGCCGCCAGACCCCTTCCTATAATTTGGGAAATTTGTTTCAGAATATTCCCAAATACGATGAATGATGAAAACTTTTATCAAAAGAAGGTCGTCCCGAATGACGCGTTTTTATCGCTTCATCAGAATGACCACCAGCGCTCCGGTCTGCGATTCGCCCGACGGATCAGGCTGCCGCGAGCGGTGGGATTGGGGGGAATGTTTTTATCTATCGCGTCGGTACTCGTTACTCAGCCCATTACCGGTGGCTGGTGGCTGTTACTTGTGGGATGGGCGTTTGTCTGGCCGCATCTGGCCTGGCAGCTGGCAAGCAAAGCTGACGATCCTCTGCATAGTGAATTTACCAACTTAAAAGCTGATGCCATTCTTGCCGGTATGTGGATAGGAATTATGGGAGTGAATCTGTTGCCATCCACGGCGCTGCTGATGATTACCTGCATCAACCTGATGGGTGCAGGGGGGATGCGAATATTCATTGCAGGCGCTGTTTTGATGGTGGTTTCATGCCTGGTGACGTTACAGTTAACCGATATCTCCGTCGCGTTCAGCAGTACTCAACTTAGCGTGCTATTGACGCTGCCGGTGCTGGTGATCTATCCGCTGATTTTTGCCTGGGTAAGTTATCAAACGGTCATCAAACTGGCGGAGCATAAGCGCCGCTTACAGGTGATGAGTACGCGAGATGGCATGACCGGAGTGTATAACCGTCGTCATTGGGAGCTGTTACTGCGTAATGAATTTGATAATTGTCGCCGCTACCAGCGTGACGCCACGTTACTGATTATCGATATTGACCATTTCAAAAGCATTAATGATACCTGGGGTCATGACGTTGGGGACCAGGCGATTGTCGCGCTGACCCGCCAGTTGCAAATGACCTTACGCGGTAGCGATGTGATAGGGCGCTTTGGTGGTGATGAATTTGCAGTGATTATGTGTGGTACGCCGGCAACCAGCGCGATAGCAGCGATGTCTCGTGTGCACGAACGACTTAGCCACTTGCGTTTATCCTGCGCGCCACAGGTTGCCCTGCGTATTAGCGTGGGCGTTGCGCCGCTGACCTCAGAAACCGAGCATTATCGGGAATGGTTAAAGTCGGCGGATATGGCTCTTTACAAAGCAAAGAATTCCGGACGTAACCGCACTGAAGCGGCGGCCTGACGTCCGGAGGTGTTGACTCAGGAGCGGCTGAGTTTTTCAGACTGTTCCATGCACTTAATCATCGCTTCGATCACTGCTGAACGGAAACCGCGTTCTTCAAGGACGCGTACCGCTTCAATGGTGGTTCCACCAGGCGAGCACACCATATCTTTCAGCTCTCCGGGATGTTTACCCGTTTCCAGCACCATCTTCGCCGAACCCATTACCGCTTGTGCCGCGAATTTATAAGCCTGTGCGCGAGGCATGCCGCCTTGTACGGCGGCGTCCGCCATTGCTTCGATAAACATAAAGACATAGGCCGGTGCTGAACCGCTGACGCCAACAACCGGGTGAATCATTGCCTCCGCAATGACTTCTGCTTCGCCAAAGCAGCGGAAGATATTCAGCACGTCGGCCGTATCTTCCGGCGTGACTAAAGCGTTCGGTGTGACGGAGGTCATTCCCGCGTTCACCAGAGACGGCGTGTTTGGCATCGCGCGAATGATTTTACGGTCATGGCCCAGCGCGCGGGCGAGTTGATCGAGGGTGACGCCTGCGGCAATTGAGACGACCAGAGAGTCTTTGTTCAGGCTGGAGGTAATTTCGCTCAGCACCTTAATCATGATGCCTGGTTTTACGGCCCCAAATACGATATCGGCGATTTGTGCGACTTCTTGTGCAGACTGCGCCGCATTAATACCGTACTGGTCGTGCAACGCAGCGACTTTATCGGGGGAGGGAGTATAGACCCAGATTTGGCCGGGGAGAACCTGGCCGCTGGCGATCATGCCGCCAAGTATCGCTTTGCCCATATTACCGCAGCCGATAAAACCAATTTTCTTGTCCATTTGTCACTCCCTATGGATGATATTCATTGTTTTATACCCTAATTACTTCAAGTAACTTGAATTATTTAAGGTAAACCGGGGAAAGCTAAGTCTAGCGCGGAAAGAATATGTGCAGAAGGATAAACAGCACTTTGCCTGAAAGTAAAAGCACGCGACAATGTGCGATTGCACATCAGTGGGAGAGGTTATGACAATATGGGTGGATGCCGATGCGTGTCCGAATGTGATCAAAGACATTTTGTACCGCGCTTCAGAGCGCATGCAAATGCCGCTTATTTTGGTAGCGAACCAAAGCCTGCGCGTCCCTGCTTCGCGTCTTATCCGTACGCTACGCGTTCCCCCCGGATTTGACGTGGCGGATAACGAGATTGTGCGCCAGTGTAGCGCCGGTGATTTAGTGATCACGGCGGATATCCCGTTGGCGGCAGAAGTGATTGAAAAAGGTGCGGCGGCGCTTAATCCACGCGGCGAACGTTATACCGTAGCCACGATCCGTGAGCGTCTGATGATGCGTGATTTTATGGATACGCTACGCGCCAGCGGTATTCAGACCGGGGGACCAGACAGCCTTTCCCCTCGTGACAGGCAGCATTTTGCGGCTGAACTTGATAAGTGGTGGCTGGAAGTACAGCGGAGAAAATAAAATGTGTAATTTATTATTTACACTACATTCGTTGTGAATTCTTGTTATAGTGGGTTTTAATAGGTATCGCCACTCTATCTGTAATTTAATCTTTACGAATTGGTGATGTGCTAGTTTGATGATATGATTAGATCTTTAACCGCATCAGATCCCGCTCGTTTGCGGTTCTCTGGGGAATTTCTGTGATGACGCAACCTCTATTTCTTGTTGGCCCCCGGGGGTGTGGTAAGACAACTACCGGTATGGCGCTGGCGAAGGCTATCGATTTCCAGTTTGTCGATACCGATCGCTGGTTGCAATCGCACGTGCAGATGACCGTGGCGGAGATCGTTGAAAGAGAAGGATGGGAAGGGTTTCGTGCCCAGGAGACGACCGCGCTGCAGGCCGTCACAGCCCCGGCAACGGTTATTGCGACCGGCGGCGGCATTATTCTTACCGAATTTAATCGTCACTACATGCGCAGCCACGGCGTGGTTATCTATTTAAGCGCATCGGTATCGGTACTGGTCGATCGTCTGGAGGCCACGCCTGAAGAGGGCTTGCGTCCAACCTTAACCGGTAAACCTCTGACTGAGGAAGTGCAGGAGGTTCTCGCCCAGCGCGATGTTCTGTATCGTGAGGTCGCGCACTATATCGTTGATGCCACCAATGAACCTGCGCAGGTGGTGGAAGACATTCTTGGGATACTGGCGCAGGCAGCACCACGGTTACAGGGCGGTGTCTATACTTAGTGTTCATCCAGTGAAAAGGAAGAACTATGCCGACAAAACCACCTTACCCACGTCAAGCGACCATTGTTACGGTTGAAAAAGGGACGCCAGGCCAGACGGTAACCTGGTATCAACTTCGAGCCGATCACCCTAAACCGAATTCGTTGATCAGTGAGCACCCTTCTGCGCAGGAAGCCATGGATGCCAAAAAGCGCTACGAAGACCCCAATAAAACCTGATATAAGCACCGCCCGGGCACGTGTCTTAAAAGTGCCAGTACGGGCGTGCATCACATTTTTTTAAATTTCGCCGTGTACAGTCAAAATTGAAAATTAAACAATAACAATCCAGTACTGGAATGATTTGGAATCTTTACACAATACACCGCCGATCTACTGCTACGCTTTTGAGCATTTATAGTGCAGGTCAGCGCCCGGCAATTGTCCGGGATTTCACAGCAAAGTAAGAAGACGGTGGAGCAACAAATGAGTACGTCGTTGGCTATCCTCACGATTGGCGTGGTGCCAATGTGTGAGGTGTTACCGCTCCTGACGGAATATATCGATGAACAGCACATTACTCACCACAGCCTGCTGGGGCAGATGCGGCGAGAAGATGTGATGGCTGAATACGGGGTTTCGCCCGGTGACGAGCTATTATTAACGTTGCTCAGTGACCATCAACTTGCACATGTCTCACGTCAGAAGGTGGAGCGCTCCCTGCAAAGCATTGTAGAGGTGCTGGATAACCAGGGCTTTGACGTTATCCTGCTGATGAGTACCGCCTCAATCGCTCGTCTGACCGCACGCAATAGCATTTTGCTGGAGCCGTTACGGATTATCCCGCCACTGGTGGCCTCGATTGTCGATGGGCATCAGGTCGGGGTGATTGTCCCCGTCACCGAATTACTCAAAGCCCAGACGCAAAAATGGCAGGTGCTACAAACGCCGCCAGTGTATGCCGTGGCAAATCCGATCGACGGTAGCGAAGAACAATTGATTGATGCGGGGAAAGAACTGCTGGAGCAAGGTGCGGATGTGATCATGCTGGATTGCCTTGGGTTTAATCAACGCCACCGTGATCTACTGCAAAAATCGCTGGATGTCCCGGTACTTCTGTCCAATGTGCTAATTGCCCGACTGGCTTCGGAATTGTTGACGTAATTTTGCGTGACAGGTGGAACGTCAGCCCCCTATATTGGTTGTTAACTTAATCACGAGACAGGGCCAGTTGTATGCTTCAAAGTAATGAATACTTTTCCGGCAAAGTAAAATCGATCGGTTTTACCAGCAGCAGTACTGGCCGCGCCAGTGTTGGCGTAATGGCTGAAGGTGAATATACCTTTGGTACTGCGGCGCCTGAAGAGATGACGGTCGTCAGTGGCGCACTGAACGTGTTGCTGCCAGGGGAAACAGAGTGGAAGGTGTATGCCACAGGGGACGTGTTTAACGTACCGGGCAACAGCGAGTTTCATCTGCAGGTGGCAGAGCCAACGTCCTATCTTTGCCGCTATCTGTAAGCGTAAAAATAACGAATGGCGACACTGAGCCGCCATTCGGTAAATACGGCTTAGCGCTGTGCTTCGCCGCCTAATCCTTCCACCAGACTTTTAATCAGAGCAGCCAGTTCACCCGTCATCAGGATGAAATCAGCATCAAAACGCTGAGCATAATCTTCGCGGTCGATATCTTCGTTCTGATCGCGCAGCTCGTCGCTAAACTTCAGACGCTTAATGGAGCCGTCATCACACATAACGAACTGAATGCGCTGCTGCCAGTCGAGGGCCAGTTTGGTGACCAGTTTGCCTGCTTCGATATGCACGGCGATTTCGTCGCAGACCAGATCCTGTTTTTTCGCGCGGATCACGCCGCCGTCTTCAAGGATCGCTTTCAGTTCGGCTTCGTCCAGCAACTGGAATCCTTGTGCCGTTGTGCCGGAGCGAACCCATTCAGTCAGCGTCAGCTCAATAGGGTTTTCCATCGTCAGCGGAACGACCGGCAGCGAACCGAGGCTCTTACGCAGTAGCGCCAGCGTATCTTCCGCTTTCTTCGCGCTCGCACAGTCGACCATGATCAGATCGTTGACGGTGTCGATCCACATCATTGTCTGGCTGAAGCGGCTAAAGGCGCGCGGCAGCAATGAGTGCAGAACTTCATCTTTCAGCGAGTCTTTTTCAGTCTTCTTGAGTTTGCGACCTTGCTCAGCTTCCAGTTTGAATATTTTGGCTTCCAGCGCCTGTTTGATAACCGGCGACGGCAGAATTTTTTCTTCTTTGCGGGCGCAGATAATAATTTGGCCATTGGCGGTATGCGTTAATGCATCACTGTGCGATCCCATCGGCGGAACCCAGCCCATTTTTGCCATATCCTGGCTACCGCAAGGGGTGAACGTCATTGATGCCAGCTGTTTTTCCATCTCTTCGGCACGCAAAGAAACATCGCGGCTAAGACGGTAAACCATTAAATTTTTGAACCACAGCATGATAATTTCCACGGCCTTGTCGTTAAATCCAGCGGGCATGATAGCGAATTGTCGCTATGCTTGCATTGTTAATCGGGAAGAGGAGCAAACAGTGCGTATAGGTATCGATTTGGGCGGTACAAAAACGGAAGTTATCGCGCTTGGCGATGCGGGCGAACAGCTTTTTCGCCATCGCCTGCCTACGCCGCGTGATGATTATCGGCAAACGATAGAAACCATCGCCGCGCTGGTGGAGATGGCGGAAAAAGCCACCGGGCAGACGGGAAGCGTAGGGATGGGCATTCCCGGTTCAATATCGCCCTACACCAGAGTAGTGAAGAATGCCAACTCGACCTGGCTTAACGGGCAGCCTTTTGACAAAGACTTAAGTGCGCGTCTTAACCGCGAAGTGCGGCTGGCAAATGATGCCAACTGCCTGGCGGTTTCTGAAGCGGTGGATGGCGCAGCGGCAGGGGCGCAAACCGTGTTTGCGGTGATTATTGGCACCGGATGTGGTGCAGGCGTGGCGCTGAACGGCCGGGCGCACACGGGCGGCAACGGTACTGCGGGCGAGTGGGGACATAACCCACTGCCGTGGATGGACGAAGATGAGCTGCGTTATCGGCAGGAAGTACCTTGTTATTGCGGCAAGCAAGGCTGCATTGAAACCTTCATCTCCGGGACCGGTTTTGCCACCGATTACCAGCGTCTGAGCGGTAATCCGCTCAAGGGCAGTGAAATTATCAACCTTGTTAATGTGCGGGATGCGCTGGCAGAGCAGGCGCTGAGTCGTTATGAGCTTCGCCTGGCGAAATCATTGGCGCATGTAGTGAATATTCTTGATCCAGACGTCATTGTGCTGGGCGGCGGAATGAGTAATGTCGACAGGTTGTATCAAACCGTTCCGACGTTGATGAAGCAATTTGTTTTTGGCGGCGAGTGTGAAACGCCTGTACGCAAGGCGTTGCACGGTGACTCCAGCGGTGTACGCGGCGCAGCCTGGCTGTGGCCGCATATATAAACGGTTTCTATGTCGCGGGTGCAACTTGTTGTTGCACGCCGCGCTTCAGGCGACCATAGAGCAGCAGCGACGACATCGCAGAAAACGACAGCAGTGCCGCCGGCAGCGTCACGTAGTTGTAGGCAAATCCCAGCGTCAGCATCATGCCCCCGCAGTACGCGCCAATCGCGCTGCCGAGATTAAAGGCAATTTGCCCCCCAGCAGCACCCATTAGCTCGCCCCCTTTAGCATTTTGCAGCAGCAAAATTTGCAGTGGTGCCGACAGGGCAAACAGACCCGCGCAGCAAATGAAAGCGAAGGTCAGCGACGCGGCTTTGATCCCACCAAAAGCAAAGAGCAACAGCAAAGCCAGCACAATGACGAAGTCGGTTATTACCGCAATTCGCAGCGGCGTATAGCGGCCAGACAACCTACCGCTTAGCAGATTTCCCAACACCATTCCCAATCCCACCAGCATCATGATGAAAGTCATTAGCGCCTCGGAGAAGCCGGAGATGTACATCATGTACGGTTTGACGTAGCTGAACCAGGCGAAAACCCCGGCGTTACCAAACATGGTGGCGGAAAAGATGAGCCACGGGGCGGGGTTTTTTAAGAAGTGAAATTGCTCGCGCAGTTTCCCTTTTGCTTCATCGCTGATGTTGGGTACCCAAAACGCGACCGAGACTATCACCGCGATATTAAAAACGGCGATCAGCAGAAACGTGTAGCGCCAGCTAAATTCCTGACTCAACCAGGTGCCAACGGGAATGCCAATCAGATTAGCAACGGTCATTCCCGAAATCATGCCCGCGACGGCGGCGGTGACTTTTCCCGGACGAGCCAGCTTCGACAGGATAATAGCGCCAACGCCAAAAAATGCGCCATGTGGGAAGCCGGAAACCAGCCTGCCCACCGCCAGCATAAAATACGAGGAAGAGAGGGTGAAGATGGCGTTGCCAATTACGCACAGTGTGACCAGAAACAGCAAAATATGCTTGAGCGAAAAGCGATTGGAAAAGAGCGCAATAATGGGCGCGCCCAGCACCACGCCAAAGGCGTAAAACGAAATCATATGGCCAGCGGCAGGAATGGAAATTCCCACGTCCCGCGCCAGCTCAGTGAGGACACCCATGATACCAAACTCGGCCATGCCCAGCCCAAATGTTCCCAACGCTAAAGAGAAAATGACTTTTTTCATACCACCTGCCAACAAGAAAGACGCAGGATTTGCGCCATAGCGGCGAACGTTCGCTGCCAATCGGGATAGCTTGCGGATAAGCGAAGTGGAATGCCATTTCATATCCGTCCCTGAGTATGCAATATTGTGCTACATAGCGTGCTGGATAGCGCTGGCGCTTATCCAGCCTGTGAAATCATATCCGCGGGTCGATTACTCCACCGCAAACATCTTGTCGAGCTTGCTGTAGCCCAGTCCGTTGATTTTTTTAACTTTGATTTGCACCGGTATACGTTCTTTCATCGCTTCAACGTGGCTGATGACGCCAATAGTCTTGCCGGTGGCGTTGAGTGCATCCAGCGCGTCAAGAGCGGTATCCAGCGTTTCGCTATCCAGCGTGCCGAAACCTTCGTCGAGGAACAGGGAGTCAATTCGCGTTTTGTGGCTGACCAGATCGGACAACGCCAGCGCCAGCGCCAGACTGACGAGGAAGCTCTCACCGCCTGAAAGCGTACGCGTGTCACGTACCGCATCGGCCTGCCAGGTATCTACCACTTCCAGCTCCAGCGCTTCGCTGGCCTTGCGCTGCAACAGATAGCGGCCGTGAAGACGGGTTAGCTGGTTGTTGGCAAGCCAGACCAGATTATCCAGCGTTAGCCCCTGGGCGAACTTGCGGAATTTATCCCCCTCTTTTGAGCCGATCAGGGCATTCAGATAGCCCCAGTCTTCGACCTGTTGTGCGACCCTTTCAATCTCCAGCATCAGCGTCTGCTGCTGTTGGCGGTTGTCTGCATCCTGTTTGAGCTGCTGGCGAATTTCACCCTGACGCGTGGTGTTATCCCGTAACTGCTGGGTGAGCTGAGCCAGCGCGTCGCGCAGATGCTGCGCCGTCAGCGTGAGATCCACTTCTGTTGGTTGCTGCTGTTGATGAGCCGCCAGCGCTTGCTGGGCCTGATTAAGCAGCGTTTGCGCCTGCTGTCGCTGGCCTTCCAGTGATTGCTTTAACTGCTCCAGGCGGTTAAAGGTCTCTTCGTCCAGCAGGGCGGCAATAAAGGCGTCGCGATCGGCAAAGATGCTGGCCTGCAATGCGGCATCAAACTGTGCCTGGATTTCCGCAGCGCGCTGAACGTCCTGCGCCTCCTGCTGTTGCAACGTTTGCCACTGTCCCTGTAAAGAGAGGCAATCGTCGTGCACCTGCCGCCAGTTTTCCAGCGACAGATCCTCAGTGCTTTCAGATAGCGCCTCGGTTTCTGGCAGTGTTTCCAGCAGCGGAGCAAGCTGGGCTATTTGGGTCTGTAAAGCGGCCAGTTCGTTCTGGCGCTGTTGCCAAATTTGCGCTTCGTTCGCCCGTTCGCTCAGCCATGAGGCGACGTCATCCTCGGCAGGCAGGACAAGACCATGGCGTGCCAGCTCGGTGGTTAGCGTCGCCTGTCGCTGGTCAATATGTTGCTGGAGCTGAGTAATCTGTTCCGTATGCGCGGTGATTTGCGCCTGCAAGGTATGACGCAGGCTCAGCTGGTGAAGCTGCTGCTCGTGTTCTTCCTGAGCGGCAAGCCATGGGACGATATCATCCTGAGGTTGCAGCGTTATGTTGAGGCTGGCGGTGACCGTCTGCCATTCCAAAGTAAGCGCTTGCTCCTCCTGAGAAAGCGTCTGTACTTCGCGTTCATCTCGCTGAAGCTGCTGAGTTATTGCTTCGAGCTGACCGCGTAGCGTTGAACCTTCATCGGCCAGCGCCTTGACCTCTTTTTCCAGTGCTTCACGTCGCGTCTGATTCACGCTCAGTTCGAGCGTGTGATAGCGTTCAATTGCCGGATGAGCGGTCGAGCCGCAAAGCGGGCAAGGCATGCCGGATTGCAACAATGCCCGTTGGCTTTCCAGATCTTTGATGCGGGCTTCTTGCTCGCAAATGACTCTCACATCAGTAAGTTGCTGATTTTTATCTTTATAGCGCTGACGTTTTTCGGCTAATACCACGTTACGTTGCGTCAGCTCTTGCTGACGCTGCACAAGCGTGGTGCGTAACTGCGCCAGTTGCTTTTGCTTCGGTGCAATTTGCCCGTGCAGATTGCTCAACCGCTGGCGTAATGGGCGAAGCTGCGCATACTGCGCCAGCGCCGTCGCTACCTCTTGCGGCGAAAGAGTCAGCGAGGGTTGCGTCAGCGCATCGAGCTTGCGCGTATCGTTCTCCCGTAGCTGCTGCCACTGGCGCAGTTGGGTTCTGGCGTCGGACTGCTGGGCCAGAAGCACTTTCCATCCTGCCAGTTCGCTACTCCATAAGCGGAAGTTTTCATGTTCCTTCAGCCAGTCGGTTAACGTTTGTTGTCCGGCGAGCATGGCGGCTGACTGCGTTTGCGCCTGCTGACGAATACGACCGCGCAGCGCTAAGCTGCTTTGTAAGCGAGCATTTACTTCCTGAATCTTCTGTCTTGTGCGGTCAATAGTAGCCGTTTGCTCCTGGATTCGCTCCCAGTGCGGACGTAACGCTCTGGCTGGCAGTGCCAGGCTCAGTACCGCCAGCTGCGGCTGCGCATCTTCTTGCGCCTGAAGCACTGCCTGTAATGCCTGCTGGTGACGGTTTAAATCCGCCTGTAGCTCATTTTGCCGAATGAGCCAGTTGAGGTGCTGTTGCTGGGCTTGCTGGCTGGTAAGGTATTGTTTTTCTTCGTCAGTAAGTGCCTGCAAACTTTCCGTCAGGGACTGTACCTGCTCTGGCGCTAACAGCGCCACGCCGCTGGCCTGGGCCTGCAGTTTTTCCAGCTCCGTGCGCGCTGATTTGTGCTTTTCAAATACCATCGCCGAAATCTGTCCGTAGATCTCGGTGCCGGTCAGCTCTTCCAGCAGTTCGGCGCGCTCTTTCGGTTTGGCATTGAGAAATGCGGCAAACTGCCCCTGTGACAGCAGCATCGAGCGGGTAAAACGGCCGTAATCCAGCCCGGTAAGCTCGGCGGTCATCTCCAGTTTGTCTTTGACTTTATCGGCGAGGATTTTTCCGTCGGCGCAGCGGGCCAGCTCTACGCGCGGAACCTGCAGATTGCCCTCTGGCTGATTACGCGCCCGGTTCTGGCTCCAGAATGCGCGGTAGGCTTCGCCTCGCACCTCAAATTCCACCTCGGCCAGACACTCTGCGGTGTCGCGGGTCATCAGGTCGTTTTGCGACTGTGACACGGTATTCAGGCGCGGCGTTTCGTGGTACAGCGCAAGGCAAATTGCGTCCAGCAGGGTGGTTTTTCCCGCGCCCGTGGGCCCGGTGATGGCGAACAGCCCGTTGCTGGCAAAAGGTTCTGCCGTGAAATCGACTTTCCATTCTCCCTTCAGGGAGTTGAGATTTTTCAGGCGCAGGCTGAGTATTTTCATGCTTCAGCCTCCCCCGCAAGCGTCTGTACGGTTGCGCTAAACAGCTGATTAAGCCGCTCGCGCTGCGGTTCTTCGAGTTCTTCCAGCGCCAGGCGGCGGTCAAAAACCTCCGCCACGCTCAGCTCGCTTAATGTTTCACGACGTTCATTGGCCATAATACGTTCGCGCTGTTCCCGACTGCGGCGCACCAGTAACACTTCTACCGGTAAATCTTCGGTCAAGGCCTGGATTTTACGCTGCATATCATGCAGATAGTCATCGGTGGTAATTTCAATATCCAGCCACACCGGCGGCTCTTGCTGTACGTTGCGCCACTGTTCAAGCTGGGCGGTTATGGCGGCTAGATCGCCTTTCAGTACCGCAAGTTGCTGCGTGATCGGTACGGTGATATTTTCAACGGCGCTGAGTTTCCCGGCATCAAAGCTCACCAGATGCACGCATTTGTTTTTGCCGCACTCGTCAAAACTGAGCGCAATCGGCGAGCCGCAGTAGCGAATATGCTCTGTGCCACCAATAACCTGCGCCCGGTGAATATGGCCCAGCGCGATGTAGTCCGCCGGAGGGAAGTTTTGCGCCGGGAAGGCGTCCAGCGTACCGATATAAATCTCACGGACGGCGTCACTTTTACTGGCGCCGACAGTGGTCAAATGCCCGGTCGCAATGATGGGCAGATTCTGGTCACCACGTAGCGTGCAGGCGTCCTGATACTGCTGCTGGTAATAGTCGGTGATGGCTGACAGCAAATGCTGCTGTTTCTCTTGTCCGGTCAGCCCCGCCTGGCTGGTTATGATGTCGCGCGGACGTAAGAAAGGAACCGGGCACAGGATCGCCCCCGGCGTGCCGTCACGTTGCAGCAGAACCTGCGGCGCATGACCGGCGCTGGCAACGACTGTGGTGTTGAGAAACGCCAGAATATCGCGGGACTCATTGAGTGTGGCGACGGAGTCGTGGTTGCCTGCCAGTACCACCAGATGACAGCCGGTTTGCTGCAGATTAACGACAAAACGGTTATACAGCTCACGGGCATAGCTTGGCGGTGAGCCGGTATCAAAAATATCGCCTGCCACAATAATGGCATCCACCTGATGGGATTGTGCCGTTTCCAGCAGCCAGTCGAGAAAGGCCTGATGTTCAGCGGCGCGGCTCTTGCTGTAGAAATTTTGGCCCAGATGCCAGTCAGACGTGTGAAGGATGCGCATAAGAGTTCCATGACGATAAAACAATGGCGGGGATTATAACCCTGCATGGGAGAGAATATCTTGTCTCCGGGCTGTCATAATTCAATGGCCTGCGTTAAACCTGGATGATCTTTTCATAAATCTGTCATAAATCTGACGCATAATGACGCCGTATTGATACTGATGATGACAAGCAACTAATAACAGGGCAAATCATGGCGAGACGTATTCTGGTCGTAGAAGATGAAGCTCCAATTCGTGAAATGGTCTGCTTCGTGCTCGAGCAAAACGGTTTTCAACCCGTAGAAGCCGAAGACTATGACAGTGCTGTGAACCAACTCAATGAACCCTGGCCGGACCTCGTCCTGCTTGACTGGATGCTTCCCGGTGGCTCGGGTCTACAGTTTATTAAACATCTCAAGCGTGAAGCGATGACGCGGGACATCCCGGTGATGATGCTGACGGCGAGGGGAGAAGAGGAAGACCGCGTTCGTGGTCTGGAAACCGGCGCGGATGACTATATTACCAAACCGTTTTCTCCTAAGGAGCTGGTGGCGCGTATTAAAGCTGTTTTGCGTCGTATTTCGCCGATGGCAGTGGAAGAGGTTATTGAGATGCAGGGGCTAAGCCTTGATCCCACCTCGCATCGCGTGATGACTGGTGATGATCCGCTGGATATGGGGCCGACCGAATTCAAGCTGTTGCACTTCTTTATGACTCACCCAGAGCGTGTCTACAGCCGCGAGCAACTCCTCAATCATGTCTGGGGAACCAATGTATACGTGGAAGACCGGACTGTCGATGTGCATATCCGCCGCTTACGTAAGGCGCTGGAGCACAGCGGACACGATCGTATGGTGCAGACGGTTCGCGGAACGGGATATCGTTTTTCGACCCGCTTCTGACTGACAAGAATCAGGGCCTGAAGGATTAGGCCGTTTAGGGAGTAAGGCGTTTGCTAGAACGATTGTCATGGAAAAGGTTGGTACTGGAGCTGATCCTGTGCTGCATACCGGCATTTATCCTTAGTGCTTTTTTTGGTTACCTGCCCTGGTTTTTACTGGCGTCGGTAACGGGCCTGCTTATCTGGCATTTCTGGAATTTATTACGTTTGTCCTGGTGGCTATGGGTCGACAGAAGTATGACGCCCCCGCCGGGGCGCGGCAGTTGGGAACCGCTGCTGCATGGGCTGCATCAAATGCAGTTGCGCAACAAAAAGCGCCGTCGTGAACTGGGTAATCTGATTAAGCGCTTTCGCAGCGGGGCGGAATCGCTACCCGACGCAGTGGTGCTAACCACCGAAGAAGGCGGTATTTTCTGGTGTAACGGACTGGCTCAGCAGGTTCTTGGACTGCGCTGGCCGGACGATAGCGGGCAAAATATTCTTAACCTGCTGCGCTACCCGGAATTCACACAATATTTAAAAACGCGCGATTTTAGCCGGCCCATCAATCTGGTGCTCAATACCGGACGGCATCTGGAAATTCGCGTAATGCCCTATACCGATAAGCAATTGCTGATGGTGGCGCGCGACGTTACCCAGATGCATCAACTGGAAGGTTCACGACGTAACTTTTTCGCCAATGCCAGCCATGAACTGCGTACCCCGCTGACGGTGCTGCAAGGCTATCTGGAAATGATGCAGGAGCATCCGTTAGAAGGGACAACGCGCGAAAAAGCGCTGCATACCATGCGTGAACAAACGTACCGGATGGAAGGGTTAGTGAAGCAACTGCTAACGCTGTCAAAAATTGAGGCTGCGCCAGCGCTGCAATTGAATGAGAAGGTCGATGTGCCCATGATGCTGCGCGTGGTTGAGCACGAAGCGCAAACGCTGAGCCAGCACAAACATACGTTTACTTTTGATGTTGATAACAGCCTGAATGTGCGGGGTAACGAGGAGCAGTTGCGTAGCGCTATCTCGAATCTCGTCTATAACGCGGTGAACCATACGCCTGCGGGAACGCACATTACCGTACGCTGGCAGCATGTGCCTTCGGGGGCGGAATTTTGTGTGGAAGACAACGGTCCAGGCATTGCCGCCGAGCATATTCCACGCCTGACCGAGCGTTTTTATCGCGTAGACAAGGCGCGATCGCGGCAAACGGGCGGGAGCGGACTCGGGCTGGCCATCGTGAAGCATGCCTTGCATCATCACGACAGCCGTTTGAATATCGACAGCGAACCCGGCAAAGGGACGCGATTTAGTTTCGTGATCCCGGAACGTTTAATTGCCAAAAATAACGGTTAAGGCGTATTCGTAAGATAATCTTTCCAAAAGCCAGCGTAAGCTGGCTTTTTCTATATGGTCAATATAAGTATCCTGAATTTTACGACGTTTGGTTGTTTTTTGTTCGAACTATTACCCATACCTTTTTCCATGAAATGGTGTTTTGTGCTAACCCTATTTTTCATATCGCTATATTGTTCTGGTTTTTGGATCCCACCTTGCTTTAAAACGTTATAAGCGTTTAAATTGCGCTCCAGGTGCTGTCATACCGACTGCATTTACGCGGTAAATCGAAAAACTATTCTTCGCCGCGCCAGGTCGGGAGTGTTTCCCGCTGGAATTGAGCAAAAATGCCGCTGTATTGTCCCCCAGGGAAAGGCAAAAATTTACTATTTTCAACACCACATCCACAGGCAGTAAGACTTTATGACCCATCAGTTAAAATCGCGCGATATTATCGCTTTGGGATTTATGACATTTGCACTGTTCGTTGGTGCAGGTAACATTATCTTCCCCCCAATGGTTGGTTTGCAGGCAGGTGAACACGTCTGGACTGCGGCTTTTGGCTTTTTGATTACCGCCGTGGGTCTGCCGGTGCTTACCGTTGTCGCACTGGCGAAAGTCGGTGGCGGTGTGGACCGACTGAGCACGCCTATTGGTAAAGTCGCTGGACTGCTGCTGGCGACCGTTTGCTATCTGGCTGTTGGGCCGTTATTTGCTACCCCGCGTACCGCGACGGTCTCTTTCGAAGTCGGGATTGCACCGCTGACCGGTGACTCCGCACTGCCACTGCTTATCTACAGCGTGGTCTACTTCGCGATTGTGATTCTGGTTTCGCTGTATCCCGGCAAACTGCTGGATACGGTGGGTAATTTCCTGGCTCCGCTGAAAATTCTGGCGCTGGTGGTTCTGTCTGTCGCCGCAATCGTCTGGCCAGCAGGTCCGATCAGCAATGCGATGGAAGCCTATCAAACTGCGGCGTTTTCTAATGGCTTCGTGAACGGGTATCTGACCATGGATACGCTGGGCGCGATGGTCTTTGGTATTGTTATCGTTAACGCCGCTCGCTCGCGTGGCGTTACAGAAGCGCGTCTGCTGACCCGTTACACCGTTTGGGCGGGTTTGATGGCGGGCGTGGGCTTAACGCTGTTGTATCTCGCGCTGTTCCGTCTGGGTTCAGATAGCGCGATTCTGGTCGATCAGTCTGCTAACGGCGCGGCAATTCTGCATGCGTATGTTCAGCATACCTTCGGTGGTGCAGGGAGTTTCCTGCTGGCGGCGCTGATTTTTATCGCCTGTCTGGTCACCGCGGTTGGCCTGACCTGCGCATGCGCAGAGTTCTTTGCCCAGTATGTTCCACTGTCTTATCGTACGCTGGTATTCATCCTCGGCGGCTTCTCGATGGTGGTGTCTAACCTGGGACTGAGCCATCTGATTCAGATCTCTATTCCAGTGCTGACGGCCATCTATCCGCCATGTATCGCACTGGTTGTATTAAGTTTTACCCGCTCCTGGTGGCATAATTCTTCCCGCGTCATTGCACCTGCGATGTTTATCAGCCTGATTTTTGGTATCCTTGATGGCATTAAAGCTTCTGCAATTGGCGACGTGTTACCAGCCTGGACCCAGCGTTTACCGCTGGCGGAGCAGGGGCTGGCGTGGTTGATGCCAACAGTCGTGATGGTGGTCCTGGCCGTTATCTGGGATCGCGCGGCGGGTCGACAAGTGACCTCCAGCGCACACTAATATCACTGACAATAAGTTTTAACCACGGGGCTATTAACATGGCCCCGTGGTTTTTTTATTGTGTTAACAGGTTAGGAATCGATGGAAAGTAATAACAAGCTAAAGCGTGGGCTGAGCACCCGGCACATTCGCTTTATGGCATTAGGTTCAGCAATTGGTACCGGGCTGTTCTACGGCTCGGCCGATGCCATCAAAATGGCGGGGCCAAGCGTGTTGCTGGCCTACATTATCGGCGGCGTAGCGGCGTATATTATTATGCGCGCGCTGGGCGAAATGTCAGTTCATAACCCGGCTGCCAGCTCTTTCTCGCGCTATGCGCAGGAAAACCTCGGACCGCTGGCAGGCTACATCACCGGCTGGACCTACTGTTTTGAAATCCTGATTGTCGCCATTGCCGATGTGACCGCCTTTGGTATTTACATGGGCGTCTGGTTCCCGGCGGTACCGCATTGGATATGGGTACTCAGCGTGGTGCTGATTATCTGCGCCATCAACCTGATGAGCGTGAAGGTGTTTGGCGAGCTGGAGTTCTGGTTCTCGTTCTTTAAAGTTGCCACCATTATCATCATGATTGTCGCCGGGTTCGGCATCATTATTTGGGGGATTGGCAACGGCGGGCAGCCAACCGGGATCCATAATCTGTGGAGTAACGGTGGTTTCTTCAGCAACGGCTGGCTCGGCATGGTGATGTCGCTACAAATGGTGATGTTCGCCTACGGCGGGATTGAGATTATCGGTATTACCGCAGGTGAAGCCAAAGACCCGGAAAAATCTATTCCGCGCGCCATCAATTCTGTACCGATGCGCATCCTCGTGTTTTACGTGGGGACACTGTTCGTCATTATGTCGATTTACCCGTGGAACCAGGTCGGTACCGACGGTAGTCCATTCGTTCTGACATTCCAGCATATGGGGATTACTTTTGCCGCCGGGATCCTCAACTTTGTCGTCCTGACCGCATCGCTGTCGGCGATCAACTCTGACGTCTTCGGTGTGGGTCGTATGCTGCATGGTATGGCGGAGCAGGGCAGCGCCCCGAAAATGTTTGCCAAAACGTCGCGTCGTGGCGTGCCGTGGGTCACGGTGATGGTGATGACCATTGCGCTGTTGTTTGCGGTGTATCTTAACTACATCATGCCGGAAAATGTCTTCCTGGTGATCGCCTCTCTGGCAACTTTCGCAACTGTTTGGGTGTGGATTATGATCCTGCTCTCACAAATTGCTTTCCGTCGTCGTCTGCCGCCGGAAGAGGTCAAAGCGCTGAAATTTAAAGTGCCGGGTGGGGTGGTTACGACCGTTATTGGCCTGATTTTCCTGGTCTTTATCATCGGGCTCATCGGCTACCATCCGGATACTCGCATTTCGCTGTACGTTGGCTTTGCATGGATTGTCCTGCTGCTGGCTGGGTGGGTTTTCAAACGCCGTCGCGAGCGTCAACTGGCTGAAGCGCAGTAATATTTTTGCCGGGTAGCCTGTCGTTACCCGGCAATTTTCTCCTCCCCCAAGCTCCTCCCCCAATAAACGTTAAGATGAGGAGTGATCCTGCACTTCGCTATGGCAAGGTGACGTCATTATCATCAAAGGGGATACGTGATGTTGAACGCCTGGCACCTTCCGGTTGCCCCATTTGTTAAGCAAAACAAAGATCAACTGACGATTACGTTATGGCTGGCGGGGGAAAATCCACCCCAGCGGGTGACGCTACGCGCAGAAAATGATAACGAAGAGATTTCGCTGAGCATGCACAAGCAGCGTAGCCAGCCGCAGTCGGGCGTGACCGCGTGGCGAGCGGCGATCGATCTCTCCAGCGGTCAGCCTCGAAGACGCTATAGTTTTAAATTACTTTGGCGCGACCGTCAGCTGTGGTTTACCCCACAAGGATTCAGCCGTTTTCCGCCTGCGCGTCTGGAACAATTTGCGGTTGATGTGCCGGATAATGGTCCTCAGTGGGTCGCTGACCAGATTTTTTACCAAATTTTCCCGGACCGTTTTGCCCGCAGCCAGTCGCGTGAAGCTGATCAGGATAACGTCTATTATCACCACGCTGCCGGACACGATATTGTGCGGCGCGAATGGGATGAACCGCTTACGGCTCAGGCTGGTGGCTCAACGTTTTATGGCGGTGATTTGGACGGTATCAGCGAAAAGCTGCCGTACCTGAAAACGTTAGGGATCACGGCGCTGTACCTGAATCCGGTGTTTACCGCGCCGAGCGTGCATAAATACGATACCGAAGATTACCGTCATGTTGATCCGCAATTTGGCGGCGACACGGCGCTGCTGCGCCTGCGTCACAACACGCAACAGCAGGGCATGCGCCTGATTCTGGACGGTGTTTTTAACCATAGCGGCGATTCGCACGCCTGGTTTGACCGACATAATCGGGGAACGGACGGGGCGTGCCATAACCCAGAATCTCCCTGGCGCGACTGGTATCATTTCTCAGCCGACGGCGTTGCGCTCGACTGGCTGGGATATGCCAGCTTGCCTAAGCTGGACTTTTCTTCGGAAAGCCTGGTAAATGAAATTTATCGCGGCGAAGACAGTATCGTCCGTCACTGGCTGAAAGCGCCGTGGAGTATGGACGGCTGGCGTCTTGATGTGGTGCACATGCTGGGAGAGGCAGGAGGCGCACGTAACAACCTACAACACGTGGCTGGCATTACGCAGGCGGCGAAAGAAACCCAGCCAGAGGCGTATATAGTGGGCGAGCATTTTGGCGACGCGCGCCAGTGGTTGCAGGCCGACGCGGAAGATGCCGCCATGAACTATCGCGGTTTTACCTTTCCGATCTGGGGATTTCTCGCCAATACCGATATCTCATACGATCCGCAATCTATTGACGCCCAGACCTGTATGGCGTGGATGGATAACTACCGCGCGGGGTTGTCGCATCAACAGCAATTGCGCATGTTCAACCAGCTCGACAGCCACGATACCGCTCGCTTTAAGTCTCTGCTCGGTAAAGACGTCGCACGTTTACCGCTGGCGGTGGTGTGGCTGTTTACCTGGCCGGGCGTACCCTGTGTTTACTACGGCGACGAAGTGGGACTGGACGGAAATAACGATCCGTTTTGTCGCAAACCGTTCCCGTGGCAGCCTGCAAAACAGGACGCTGAGCTGCTGACGTTGTATCAGCGTCTGGCCAAATTACGTCACCAGAGCCAGGCGCTCCGCCACGGTGGATGTCAGGTGATTTACGCCGAGGAGAACGTGGTGGTGTTTGTACGGGTGCTAAACCGCCAGCGCGTATTGGTGGCGATTAACCGTGGTCACGCCTGCGAAGTGGTCCTGCCTGCCTCGCCATTATTGAGCGTCAGTCAATGGCAGCTCAAAGAAGGAACAGGCGTGCTTGTCGACGATATCCTGACGCTGCCGGCAATTTCCGCCTCGGTGTGGTCAGGTCATTGATACAAGCGCGCCACCTCCGGGCTTGCCAGCAGCGCTTCCCGCCACCAGCGCTGCGCCAGCCCATCGCGGTTATTACGCCATGCCATATAGGCCACGTCTTTTTGGCGAAATGAGATGACCGCTTTTTCCACCAGCTCGCCCGTGGCAAGCCACGGGTTGGCAATATGGCGGGGGAGAAATCCGCATCCCATGCCTGCTCGCAATAGCATCACCTTACTGTGGAAATCATCGACGCGGATCTGCGCCTGCTCCTCCATCAGGTTGGTTTGTAACGGATGACAAAAGCGGGCGCTGTCGCTGATAACAATCGCCCGATGCAGACACAGCTGTTCGTTCGTCAGACCGTCAGGTGCTGCAGCCAGCGGATGATCAGGCGCAACGACAAACACATTGTCCAGCGTGCCGAGCATTTTGTAAGACCAGGCCGCTGACGTTGGCGGTTCATTAATCGCCCCCAGAATGATATCTGCTCCATTATGGGTCAGCTCCTCCCATGATCCTGCCAGCGTGTGGTGGGTAAAGCTCAGGCGGGTTTGCATATTAAGCGCGTGAAATTCATCGATAATGGGCAATAGCGCGGTGAAAGGAAAAGAGTCGTCCAACGCAATCGCCAGCTCTTTTTCCCAGCCTGAACTTAGCTGTATCGCTTGCTTTTCGAGATCTTTGGCCGCGCTCAGCAGCAAACGTCCTTTTTCCAGCATCATCTGCCCGGTGTCGGTAAATTTTGCCCGATGCCCAGAGCGGTCAAGCAATTCGATATTCAAATCGCTTTCCAGCTTCTGAATCATATAGCTGAGTGCAGCAGGGGTTTTAAACAGCGATTCGGCCGCCGCAGCAAAGGACCCCTGTTTGTCGAGTGCGTCGAGGATTAGCAATACATCCAGATTGATGCGCATAAGCAAAAAATATCCTGAAAATTAAACCCCTCTGTTTTACCGAATGGAGAAAAACAATGCCAGTGAATAAATTAGATGAGACATGCGCATTTTTTTGACATTGTTTAAGATATATCGCAACACAGAACGAATAGTTTCACTAGACGGTAAGTTTTCTTTAATAACTCGTTAGAAATTTCCCGCTATACTCAACAAGCTTTCTGATTCAGGATCCTGCTGCTGACGGCAGAAACAGACCGTTGCCTTTTAACTTATTGATTAAGAAGGTGTGCTATGTCTATTCGGGAACTGATTGACCCACAAAACTCTACGCTAATTTTTATTGATCATCAGCCGCAAATGTCATTTGGTGTGGCGAATATCGATCGCCAGACATTGAAAAATAATACCGTCGCATTAGCGAAAGCCGGGAAAATATTCAATGTTCCAGTGATTTATACTTCTGTGGAAACAAAAAGTTTTAGCGGATATATCTGGCCAGAATTATTAGCGGTACATCCTGATGTGAAACCGATTGAACGCACCTCGATGAACTCCTGGGAAGATGCGGCGTTTGTGAAGGCCGTAGAAGCGACCGGGCGTAAAAAACTGATTATCTCCGCGCTGTGGACCGAAGTGTGTCTGACTTTCCCGGCGCTGATGGCGCTGGAAGCGGGCTATGAAGTGTATGTGGTAACAGATACTTCAGGCGGCACGTCGGTGGATGCCCATGAGCGTTCCATTGACCGCATGGTACAGGCGGGTGCCGTACCCGTGACCTGGCAACAGGTACTTCTTGAGTATCAGCGCGACTGGTCCCGTAAAGAAACCTACGACGCTGTCATGGATCTGGTGCGCGAGCACAGCGGTGCCTACGGGATGGGCGTGGATTACGCCTATACCATGGTGCATGGCGCGCCGGAACGTAAAGCCTGAATACACTTCATCCTTCATGCTGCATCTTTGTTGGCTTCGCTTGCGTACCCCGGTCGCTTACTGATGTAAGCTCCCGGGGATCCACAACCTTGCCGCCTCGATGCACCATGAATGATTTTGTGTATTGCTTTCCTGGCCTAAGCGGTCTGTTTCCTCTCAACAAGGAACCCTTCATGGCGCAGAACAAACATGTGACGTTGGTGATTACCCACACCCTGCTGCCTGAGCAGGCACAGCGATATGAGCAATGGCTGGGGAAAATTATGCCAGTGGCGGCCGAGTTTCCCGGTCATCTCGGGGCGAATGTGATTCGCCCTGTGGATGGCGACAACCTGTGGAATATCATTATTCGTTTCGACACGCTTGAGCATCTTTATAACTGGACCCAGTCCGATACGCGCCGTGGGCTGGTAGAAGAGATTGCTCCGATGCTGGCGGAAGGTGATAAAACCGAAATTCGTACCGAAGCCGCGTTCTGGTTTACTCCGCCCGCGCCCCATGTACGTCAGCCGAGACGCTGGAAACAGTTTCTGATAACCCTGCTGGTGATTTTTCCCAGCACCAATCTGGTGCCGTGGTTGACCGGCATTGTGTTGCCTGCATTGAAGGGTTCGTTACTCCTGCATCTGATCAATGATGCCTGTGTGGTTGCGTTGGTGGTCTGGTTCTGGATGCCCATCGTAACCCGTCTGTTTGCCGGATGGCTGAAAAAAGTCTGACCGGTTTCTCAGGAGATTGTTATGTCGCAAACTGCCACACTGATTCTGACTCACGGAAAAATTCATACGCTCGAAAGACAAAACCCGCAGGTCGAGGCGGTGGCGATCGCCAACGGTAAGATTCTGGCGACCGGTAGCCATGATCGGATCATGAGCTTTGCCACCGAAGGGACGCAGATTGTCGATCTGCAGGGGCATACGGTGATCCCCGGTCTGAACGATTCACACCTGCACCTGATTCGCGGCGGTCTGAATTACAATCTGGAATTACGTTGGGAAGGCGTGCCGTCACTGGCGGACGCGCTACGTATGCTCAAAGAGCAGGCGGACAGAACGCCGTCGCCGCAATGGGTACGCGTGGTGGGCGGCTGGAGTGAATTTCAGTTTGCCGAACGGCGCATGCCAACCCTCGAAGAACTCAATGAAGCGGCCCCGGATACCCCGGTTTTTGTTCTGCATCTCTATGACAGAGCGCTGCTGAACCGCGCCGCGCTGAAAGCCGTCGGCTACACCAAAGCAACGCCGGAACCGATGGGCGGCGAGATTGTACGTGACAGCAACGGCAACCCGACCGGCATGCTGATTGCCAAACCCAACGCCATGATCCTCTATTCGACGCTGGCAAAAGGACCAAAACTGCCGCTGGAAATGCAGGTTAACTCGACCCGCCAGTTTATGCGAGAGCTGAACCGTTTGGGACTGACCAGCGCCATTGACGCGGGCGGTGGCTTCCAGAACTATCCGGAAGATTACGAGATAATTGAACAGTTACATGCCAACAAGCAGATGACGGTGCGTATTGCCTACAACCTGTTTACCCAGCGTCCTAAGCAGGAGCTGGAAGACTTTGAACGCTGGACCGACATGCTCAAGCCTGGGCAGGGGACTGACTTTTACCGTGCCAATGGGGCAGGGGAAATGCTGGTCTTCTCGGCTGCGGATTTTGAAGACTTCCTCCAGCCGCGCCCGGATCTGCCGGAGGGTATGGAAGATGAACTGGAGCGCGTGGTTCGTCACCTGGTGGAGCACCGCTGGCCGTTCCGCCTGCATGCCACCTACGATGAATCCATCAGCCGTATGCTGGACGTGTTTGAGAAGGTAAATCGCGATATCCCGTTCAATGGCCTGCACTGGTTTTTCGATCACGCCGAAACGATTACTGAACGGAATATCGAGCGCGTTAAAGCGCTGGGTGGCGGGATTGCGGTTCAGCACCGAATGGCATTCCAGGGGGAATACTTTGTCGATCGTTATGGCAAAGATGCGGTCAAACATACACCGCCAGTGGCAAAAATGCTGGCGGCTGAAGTTCCGGTCGGGCTGGGAACTGACGCCACCCGCGTGGCCAGCTACAACCCGTGGACCGCGCTCTATTGGCTGGTTTCGGGTCGTACTGTTGGCGGAATGGCGATGTACGATGATAACAACCGCCTGCCGCGCGACGTGGCGCTGGAACTGTGGACGGCTGGCAGCGCCTGGTTCTCCAGCGAGCAGGGTAAGAAAGGGCGCATCGAGAAAGATCAATTGGCCGACCTGGTGGTGCTGTCCAAAGACTACTTCAGCGTGCCGGAAGAAGAGATCAAAGGTATTGAGTCAGTGATGACCATTGTCGATGGCAACGTGGTGTATGCGGCCGGGCACTTCACCCCACTTGCACCGCCGGCCATCCCGGTTGTGCCGGACTGGTCGCCGGTAGTGAAGGTGCCGGGGCACTATCGCGCAGCGCCGCCTGGTGCGGCAAAAATTGGCGCCATAGTGCAGATGCACCAGTGCTGCGGTAGCTGCGGCGTACACGGTCATCAGCATGATATTGCGCGTCAATCAGGCATTCCGGTGTCGGATGACCGGGCTTTCTGGGGCGCGCTTGGCTGTTCCTGTTTCGCGTTTTAATCTCTCATTGCAGTCCCTGCCCAGGGGCTGTGCAGTGTGGTGCAAGCGTCTGTGACTCAGGCTAATGCCGTCGTGCCAACGGCTGTAGAAGTGCTAACCGGTTAAACGTGTTATACAGAAGTAAGAAGCGGGGGATAAATTAAATAATCCGTAATAATTAATAATCAGCGGTGAATCATATAAATTATCATCGAGCCTACCGAAACAATACCATAATAAAAAGCCCAGTTCCCATAGCCTAAACAAAGCGAAGTGATGGTGCAACTTATTGTGGCAAGTGTCAGTATGAAGAAAATGGCTTGCATCACTTTGTGATATCTAAACATAAATATTTTCTCCTGTACGTCATTCTTGAAAAGAAATACTCGCCTCCCGATTTGAGGAGGGCGAGTATTTTTTAAATCACATCAGAAGTTATAATTAAATACGGCCATTGCCCCCTGACCTGTCTGGTGTTCAGATGCGTCGAGGTTGTAGTTGATACCGAAACTTACATTTCCTTTCTGCGCCTTCACACCGAGTTGTCCTGAGAACGAAGTATCATCAACAATCGTTGAAGACAGTGTATCGGATGCGTTAATACCGTAGGTACGAATATGCGTTTTCGCGTTGGTGTCGCCAGTAACCGGAATGACCGACAGATCGGCTTGCGGGCTAACTGCCCAGCCAGAATCAAGCGAGTATGTGGTGCTTAAACGCACGCCAACCGGGAATTGCCAGAGGTTCTGCTTCTGCTCAGCGGTATCAAACAGCTTCTCTCCGGACTGGGTAGTAGTATCAAAACGTTCAGTTTTGAGTTGTACATAGCGTACACCGGCGTGTGGAACGATATCGATAGAGGACAGGTTGTACAGGTATTCACCCGTAATTCCCGCAGTCAGCATTTCGGAATCAATATCCGCTTTTAACTTACTGCCCATATCCACCCAAGCCGGAAGATTCTGCTCAACGTCATTACTGTTCCTGGACAATCCTAAATCAACGGTCACGCTGAAATTATTATTTGTCCAGTTTTCATAAAACGTTGCACCCCAAAAATCAACATCATTTTTGGTATATTGCAGATCTCCTTTGGACGATGATTTACCGGTTCCGGAATGGAATGCTAAACCGCTGCGCAAATTACCCAGAGAGGTTTGATGAGTGATATCTGCGCCAATCATTAAACCAAAGTAATTAACATTATTGCCGGTTTCCAGTGCGCCAGTTTTAAAACCACTGTTACTGTCGTGGCCATACAGTGTGCTGGCCCAGAAATTCAGACCTTCAGCTCCTGCGTCAGGTTGGAGTTTGCTGTTAAGCACTGAGTTACGATCGTTGATCGCTTTGGTGGCAGACAACCCTGTGGACAGGGTAGTGTTCTGCACACCTCCGGCCACAGCCAACTGCGCTGCACTGTTAATGGTTTTCACGATATCCTGCGTAGAGACGTAAGGATTATCTATCGCACGTGACAGGAAACGAACGCCGGCAGACTGACTTTGCGTGTCATTGATTCCCTGGCTCATCATAGTATCCAGCGTTTGCGTCAGTGCGACGCCAGGTAACGCGTCAGCAGAGGATTTAGCCTCCGTGGTGACCTGCAATTGTCCGCTGTCTACATCCCAGTGACGTGTTGCAGATAGCAGTCGGTTGGTCAGTAAATTTTCACCATTCCATCCCTTTTCCGATACACCTGTTTGAGTGGAATCATCGATAGGACCTGGTGAACCACCGTTAAAACCGTCGACAATATAATAGGTCTGACTGGCTTTGGCGTCGGCAATGTAAAGGCTGGCGCTGTCGCTAACGTTGAGCGTTCCATTTTCAGCTGTGAGCGCATACTGCCCGCCGGCAATGGTTTTGCCATTCACCATTAACAGTGAATTATCGGCAAAAGTAGCCGTATTGGCATTTGCGCTGGGGGCTGAGGTCTGTGAACCATCCACAACCAGACTACCATGGTCTTTATCCAGCAATTGCGGGGCATTAATGGCTAATGCGGCGGTAATCCCGTCAGCAGACCATTGCAGACCCGTTTTGGCAAACTGTGTTTCAGCCCACTCGGTCGTTGCCTCACCCAGGACCAGTAAGGCGTTTTGCCCGGCAGTGAGCTTGCCGTCAATTTTGTCATCGATAAATTGCAGCGCAGCTTTGGAAGCCTGACTGATGGTGCTATTGGTTTGCCATTGCGGATCAAGGAACAGAGATGCCCCGTTCAGGCTTACGTTCTGTGCGAGCAGATGTCCCGCAGCGCCCTGATCTGCGGTAGTGCCCACATTGATAGTCGTACCTGAGTCGGCGTTGAGTGCAGCGGTTTGCAATACACCATTGACCTGCATATTGGCGTCTTTCATATCAATTTTAGACGCTTGTAACGCCGCGCTGTCTGCAATGGTAATGGCGCTGTTTTTGTTTGCTAAAATTTCTCCGGAAACGCTGTATTTGCCACCAGCGACCTGTAAATTCCCATTGTCCAGGTTTACGGTGGCATTCAACGAACCTGTGGCTCCGGACAGAGAAGCATGACCCAACTGCAATGTACCCTCTTTGACATTAACACTGACACTGGCGTCTTCCCCTGCGGAAACAAGGCTGGTGTTGTCTTTACCAGCTACATCACCGGTTAAGGTCAGCGTTTTGTTGCCTTTCACAGTGACACTGGCGGTGTTGCTTTCACTGGCAGCCAACACAAGGTTTTTTACGCCAACACTGTTTGAGCTGCCGTCTTGATCTTCACTGTTTTTTTCACCACCAATAACGATGTCGCTTTTTGTTGATTCGACAGTAACACCGGCAAGCACGGTGTTTTCACCCACAGCACCAACCGTGTCAAAATCTACACTACCAGCAGGACCAGTACCATCAGCAGACACCACGTTGCCCAGCATAATAAGTTTGGCATTGTCCACCAGACCATTAACAGATTTTACATAATCGAGGTTAAATAGCGCATCAGAGAGCGCTAATGTGCCATCGTTGAAAGATACCTGCTGGCCTGTGGTGTTCAGGCCGGTGGCAGAAGTATTAAGACCGTTACTACCCAGACCATCAGTAAATATTTGCGCTGAGCTGGTTTGCAAAGTTCCATTATCGATGGTTAACGAAGCGTCGCTGCTCAAAGAGATATAATCTGCCTGTAGCGTGGAATTACCTGCTACGGTGAGTGCGCCATTGCCCGTTATATTAACATCAGCAATGATGTGATTCCCCGTCAGATTGAGTGCTGACCCTACGTTTGTGTCATTCAGACCATTGAGGATGGTACTTTTACCCAGCACGTTTAACACCGTAAAATCGACAAATTTACTGCCGTCTAATTCAGTGACTTCTTGGCCTAACTCAAGAGTGGAATTGGTTTTGTTGCCGGTGATTTTATTAACATTGCTGGTTGCAACATTATCGCCCAGAGACACCTGGGCTTGATTGCTCTTGCTGACGTTGATGTCGCCGAGTACTTTCGAGTTGTCATTAATACTGACAATACTTGTGCCCTTACCGGTGACAATATTACCGGTGAGTGTTGTTTGCTTTGTCAGTTCAATATTGACATCTTCAGAATATCCGGCTTGTACAGAACCGAAAATGTTACTTTCAGAAGCAGTAATGTTAACGGAGTCAGATCCGCCGGTAAAAATACCTGCTTTCCAGGTTTCTGAGCCTAACTGACTGTTATCAATATCGACAATTACATCGCCTGTGTCACCGAGATCGACATAAATACCATATCCGCCATCACCATTTTGATTTGCCACCCAGTTTTTGTTCTTTGCCACCCCATTTTTAAGGGCATTATCATAGTTGGTATCCATCTGAGCGCCGTTAAGCTGAGCGTCCTTTAAGTTGATGGCTATATTAGTGTCGGTGCCAGACCCTCCTGATTCGATAAAATCAACGGTGGCCTTGGTCAGATTGAGGGTAGACTGATTACCAGCAAGATCGGTTTTGCTAAAATTAATGTAGTATCCGCTCAGGTCAAGATCAGTAACATTTACTGTTCGACTTAGAAGGTCGTGATGTGGAGGGTTAAAATAGATATTACCTTTATTACTGGCGGAATCGAGAGAGGCTTCCTCCTGGGTGTTACTAAAGTTCCAGGCATAAATTCCTTTAACGGCAGTATCACCGGCGCCAGAGTTAGGCTCCAACAAACTCCAGTTAAGCCCACTCACCATACCAGAGCCTTCATCAGAAGCTGTAGCAGTACCTGATATTGCGAGTAGTATAGAGACGACTAATATCTTTTTTGAGAAAGAAACGCTTTTTTGCGACATAAATAAATCCTTATATTTGCTAACACATGGCACTTCTATAAAATAGGGGTGAAACAATAGAAACCGCATCGTGATTGATAGCGATTTTTTATTTTGGAATTTAAATGAGCTCTATATACGCGACATACTATTATTTATGCGCGGCTTTCTTGTCGGGTTTTTTCCAGTTTGTTGGTCCTGCATTTACCGTCAGTGAGTGAATGAAATCTCTGCTGCAATGGCGTATACCTAAAGCTTGCATCATCATCCAGCGATAGTGGTACATCACTTTTTCACTTCTTTTCAATTGTTTTGCAGTTTCCCGAAGTGAAATGCCTCTGGCTAACCAATCCAGCGTAATTGTTCGTGTGCGTGATGAAGGTATCACTTCTGATAACCTTCTTCTGATCCACCTTTCAAGTGAACCTAATACCACCTGCGGAGGAACGCTTGCACAAAAAACTCTGAGCCGAGGATATGCAGCTGAGAATATTGGTGACGTAAGATGCTCAGCAATGCCTATATTGGGATATCCAGATATTAAAGCATCATATTCCTTTAGCAATATCCCACCAAAATACTCAGCAACCATACGATCTGAGTAGAGAAAATAATGCTGAGTACAAATCATTTGTGCTTGAGGAAAACTTTTACGGAGAGCCAGGATTAATGCCACATATCTTCCTGGTGGGACATCCAGGATGATTATATGTGGTGGCGGTCCGGTATATTCGCACAACTCACTGATGGTGAGTTGTGGCAATGAAATATAGTTATCAGGAGTTTTTTTACCGCTGATTAAATTTTGTAATGCAGCCGCATGCGTCCAGTCTGCGGAATAAATAAAAAACCGCGTGCATTTATCTTTACTGCTCATGCATATCTCTCCCTAATCTGCAAGAAAAACACTGTTAACAATGTGGTTTCCTGGAGAAATCCTAATCTGCTGATAAATTGATGTGTAATGATTAAAATCGATCGATAAGATCTGTTTTTTTAATTGAATTTGTAGAATGATAAGTAAAAAGTGTTAATATTTGTTGGAATAATTAGCACAGTTAATAAATTTATAACTTATTTATAAGCGCTATGATTAACATGGGTTTTTTATAGCGTGCTATTTTGAAAAGAAAGAGGAATGCCTTATATAACAATGGGATAAGAATTAAAATGCAATGTGTGTGGCGGCATTATTCAGATGTGAAGACATTAAATATATTTATTGCATGTTGGTTAAATTTAGCGAGTTCACTCTTCCTTTATTGCTCTTTGTCTTAAAAATTCAGATATCATCTTAAAATTGTTAGGAAAATTCTTAGAGAAAAATATGTTGATGCGTTAAGGATGTTTATCCAGAGATAGGACAAAAAAACGGTTATGACGTCATTTACTTACTTCAAAATGAGCGGAGAGGTATAAGGAGAAAGGGATGACTGGAGACTAATAACCAGATGTAAAAAAGGCCCGCATTTGCGGGCCTCTTACGATTCATGCCATTTACAGGCTGGAAACGTTCTCGGTCAGGTATTTTGCTACGCCGTCCGGAGACGCGTTCATACCTTCTTTACCTTTTTCCCACTGTGCCGGACATACGTCGCCGTGCTCTTCGTGGAACTGCAGCGCGTCAACCATGCGCAGCATTTCGTCGATGTTACGACCCAGCGGCAGATCGTTAACCACCTGGTGGCGAACAACGCCGTTAGCGTCGATCAGGAAAGAACCGCGCAGAGCAACACCTGCTTCAGGATGCTCAATGCCGTAGGCTTTCTGGATTTCGCGTTTGATGTCAGCAACCATTGCGTATTTCACTTCACCAATGCCGCCTTTTTCGACAGGGGTGTTACGCCATGCGTTGTGTACAAATTCAGAGTCGAAGGAAACGCCAACAACTTCAACGCCGCGCTTCTGGAATTCTTCGTAACGTTTGTCGAATGCGATCAGTTCAGACGGGCAAACGAAGGTGAAGTCCATCGGCCAGAAGAACAGAACGGTAGTTTTACCGTTGGTATGCTGCTTGAAGTTGAAGTTTTCAACGATCTCACCGCTACCCAGTACCGCAGCTGCTGTGAAATCCGGAGCCTGACGAGTTACCAGTACCATATAATTCTCCTGCAATGTTAAGGGGTTTTTGGAACGCAACGCGGGCCAGTATAGAGAGTGTTCGGGAATAAGACAAAGAGGCGCTGGCAATCAATGAGACAGGTTTTGTCTATCAATCTTTTGCCGGATAGCGGCTGCTGCTTATCCGGTGCATGATGCGGGCTATAATCAAAGGGATTTACGTCGCGCCTGTCCCATCATTTGGGGATAAAACTGCCAGAAACGTTCTTCTAACGCATCGTAGTGCGTATCGAGGTCATACCATGAGTCGCGCAGGGCATCGAGCCGCGGGCGGCGGCTGGCCATGCCGTTCAGGACGTTCTGGATAAAATCCATATTCCGATAGCGCTCGAGCCATTTCTCCGACCAGATGTAGTTGTTCAGATTGATAAAGCGCGGCGGCGATTCCGGTAAAATAGGGGTCACCTGGGCGCGGGCATAGCGTACAAAGTCCGTCAGCGGGAAGTCGGGGGAGATTTCCGACCAATGGCGCGACAGAAAATGATCCCACATGACGTCCAGCGTAATCGGTGCGACGCGGCGCGTTTCGCTGCGAAACCACTCTTTGGCTTCACGCACCTGTGGCAGGTTATCGGTCATCACGTCGATACGACGGTGCATAAAGATGCCCTCCACCACGTCGGGCGAATAGTGCGTTTGGGGATTACCCCGGACAAAATCCGCCAGTAGATTACCGGAAAGCGAGCTGTCGGCGAGGTGAGCCAGATGCAAATGTGCAAGAAAATTCATAGTTAAATGTTTATCCAGAGGGGTAAAGGTTGCAGGGAGAACGCCCCGGCACTAGACTACCCGCCTCTTATTTTAGTCTGAGTCAGTGTCATGCGCGTTACCGATTTCACCTTTGAACTACCCGAATCCCTGATTGCCCACTATCCGCAGGCTGAACGCAGTAGCTGCCGCTTGCTGTCTTTGGACGGGCCGACGGGCGCGCTGACGCACGGTACTTTCACCGATTTGCTCGATAAGCTCAACCCTGGCGATTTGCTGGTTTTTAATAACACCCGCGTTATTCCGGCGCGTCTGTTTGGGCGTAAAGCCAGCGGCGGCAAGATTGAAGTACTGGTCGAGCGTATGCTGGATGACAAACGGATTCTGGCGCATATTCGCGCCTCTAAAGCGCCGAAGCCGGGTGCCGAGCTGCTGCTGGGCGATGACGAAAGCATTAAAGCAACGATGGTGGCGCGCCATGACGCGTTGTTTGAAGTCGAGTTTGATGACGAGCGTAGCGTGCTGGATATCCTCAACGCGATTGGCCATATGCCGCTGCCGCCATATATCGACCGTCCGGATGAAGACGCTGACCGCGAGCTGTACCAGACCGTGTATAGCGAAAAACCAGGGGCTGTCGCCGCGCCGACCGCCGGTCTGCATTTTGACGAACCACTGTTGGCAAAACTGCGTGATAAAGGTATCGAGATGGCGTTCGTTACGCTGCACGTGGGGGCGGGTACCTTCCAGCCGGTGCGCGTAGATACCATCGAAGATCACATTATGCACTCCGAGTATGCGGAAGTGCCACAGGATGTGGTTGATGCTGTGCTGGCGGCGAAAGCACGCGGCAACCGCGTGATTGCGGTAGGTACCACCTCCGTACGTTCACTGGAAAGCGCGGCGCAGGCGGCCAAAAATGACCTTATCGAGCCGTTCTTCGGTGATACGCAAATATTCATTTATCCAGGCTATAAATATCAGGTGATTGATGCCCTGGTAACCAACTTTCACCTGCCGGAATCGACACTGATTATGCTGGTTTCCGCATTTGCTGGTTATAAAAACACCATGCACGCCTATCATGAAGCGGTAAAAGCGGAATATCGCTTTTTTAGTTACGGTGATGCCATGTTTATCACGTACAATCCGCAGGCTATTTCTGAGCGCGTTGGGGAATAAATCCGCGATGCGAGTGTTTAACGTCGGACTGTTTTTCTGACGCAGGAGTTAAAATGAGATTTGAACTGGACACCACAGACGGTCGCGCCCGCCGCGGCCGCCTGGTTTTTGATCGTGGCGTAGTGGAAACGCCTGCTTTTATGCCGGTCGGTACTTATGGCACCGTGAAAGGCATGACGCCGGAAGAAGTTGAAGCGACCGGCGCACAGATCATCCTCGGTAACACCTTCCACCTCTGGCTGCGCCCGGGTCAGGAAATCATGAAGCTGCACGGCGATCTGCACGATTTCATGCAGTGGAAAGGACCGATCCTCACCGATTCCGGCGGCTTCCAGGTATTCAGCCTGGGCGACATCCGTAAGATAACCGAGCAGGGCGTGCATTTCCGTAATCCGATCAACGGCGATCCGATCTTCCTCGATCCTGAGAAGTCTATGGAGATTCAATACGATCTCGGTTCCGATATCGTGATGATCTTCGACGAATGTACACCGTATCCGGCCGACTGGGACTATGCTAAACGATCGATGGAGATGTCTTTGCGTTGGGCGAAGCGCAGTCGCGACCGTTTTGATAGCCTCGGCAACAAAAATGCGCTTTTTGGCATCATTCAGGGCAGCGTTTACGAAGATTTACGTGATATCTCCGTCAAAGGTCTGGTAGATATCGGCTTTGATGGCTACGCTGTCGGCGGTTTGGCTGTTGGTGAACCGAAGGAAGATATGCACCGCATTCTGGAGCATGTTTGCCCGCAGATTCCGGCTGATAAACCGCGTTACCTGATGGGCGTTGGTAAACCAGAAGATCTGGTTGAAGGCGTGCGTCGTGGTATCGATATGTTTGACTGCGTGATGCCAACGCGAAATGCCCGTAATGGTCATTTGTTTGTGACTGACGGCGTGGTAAAAATTCGTAACGCGAAACATAAAAGCGACACCAGTCCGCTCGATGCTGAGTGTGATTGCTACACCTGTCGCAATTATTCGCGCGCATACTTGCATCATCTTGACCGTTGCAACGAAATATTGGGCGCGCGACTCAACACGATTCATAACCTTCGCTACTACCAGCGTTTGATGGCGGGTTTACGCAAGGCTATTGAAGAGGGTAAATTAGAGAGCTTCGTGACCGATTTTTACCAACGTCAGGGTAGACCAGTTCCACCTGTGAACGTTGATTAATTTTAATAATGAGGGAATTTGAATGAGCTTTTTTATTTCTGATGCGGTAGCGGCAACAGGTGCTCCGGCGCAGGGCAGCCCGATGTCTCTGATTCTGATGCTGGTGGTGTTTGGTCTGATTTTCTATTTCATGATCCTGCGCCCGCAGCAAAAGCGTACCAAAGAACACAAAAATCTGATGAACTCCATTGCGAAAGGCGATGAAGTGCTGACTAACGGTGGTCTGGTGGGTCGCGTGACCAAAGTAGCAGAATCCGGCTACATCGCTATCGCGCTGAACGACACCACTGAAGTGGTTATTAAACGTGATTTCGTAGCTGCCGTTCTGCCGAAAGGCACCATGAAGGCGCTGTAATTTATTGTTTTCCCAAAGGGAACTGCCGTGTTAAACCGTTATCCTTTGTGGAAGTATGTCATGCTGATCGTCGTGATTGTCGTCGGTCTGCTCTATGCGCTTCCCAACCTGTATGGTGAGGATCCGGCTGTTCAAATCACTGGCGTGCGCGGTGCCGCCGCCAGTGAGCAAACGCTGATCCAGGTCCAGAAAACGTTACAAGAAGATAAAATCACACCTAAGTCTGTGGCTCTGGAAGAGGGTGCTATTCTCGCGCGCTTCGACTCCACTGATACCCAACTGCGCGCTCGTGAAGTGTTAATGGGCGTATTGGGTGATCAATACGTCGTGGCGCTTAACCTTGCTCCGGCAACCCCGCGTTGGCTGGCAGCCATTCACGCAGAACCGATGAAACTCGGTCTTGATCTGCGTGGCGGCGTTCACTTCCTGATGGAAGTGGATATGGACACCGCGCTGAGTAAGTTGCAGGAACAAAATATTGATAGCCTGCGCAGCGATCTGCGTGAAAAAGGCATTCCTTATACTACCGTTCGCAAAGAAGATAACTACGGTCTGAGCATCACTTTTCGTGATAGCAGCGCCCGTGATGAAGCTATCTCTTACCTGAGCAAGCGTCACCAGGATTTGGTTATTTCTAGCCAGGGCAGCAATGCACTGCGTGCGGTGATGACCGATGCGCGCCTGAGCGAAGCCCGTGAATACGCGGTACAGCAGAACATCAACATTCTGCGTAATCGTGTTAACCAACTGGGTGTTGCTGAGCCGGTTGTACAACGTCAGGGTGCTGACCGCATTGTGGTCGAACTGCCGGGTATTCAGGATACCGCGCGGGCGAAAGAAATTCTGGGCGCTACCGCGACGCTGGAATTCCGTCTGGTAAACACCAACGTTGACCAGTCTGCTGCGGCATCCGGGCGTGTACCGGGTGATTCGGAAGTGAAACAGTCTCGTGAAGGTCAGCCGGTTGTGCTTTACAAACGCGTGATCCTGACCGGTGACCATATCACCGATTCCACTTCCAGCCAGGACGAATACAATCAGCCGCAGGTTAACATCTCGCTGGATAGCGCGGGTGGTAACATCATGTCCAACTTCACCAAGGACAACATCGGTAAGCCGATGGCGACCCTGTTCGTGGAGTACAAAGACAGCGGTAAGAAAGATGCCAACGGTCGCGCCGTGCTGGTGAAACAGGAAGAGGTGATTAACATCGCCAACATCCAGTCTCGTCTGGGCAACAGCTTCCGTATTACCGGTATCAACAACCCGAATGAGGCGCGTCAGCTTTCTCTGCTGTTACGTGCCGGTGCGTTGATTGCGCCGATTCAGATTGTGGAAGAACGTACCATCGGCCCAACCCTGGGTATGCAGAACATTAAACAGGGTCTGGAAGCGTGTCTGGCTGGTCTGGTGGTGTCTATCCTGTTCATGATCTTCTTCTATAAGAAGTTCGGTCTGATCGCCACGAGTGCGCTTATTGCGAACCTGGTACTGATTGTCGGTATTATGTCGCTGCTGCCGGGCGCTACGCTGAGTATGCCGGGGATTGCGGGGATCGTCTTAACCCTTGCTGTCGCGGTCGATGCGAACGTACTGATCAACGAACGTATCAAAGAAGAGTTGAGTAACGGGCGTTCGGTGCAGCAGGCCATCAATGAAGGTTATGCGGGCGCATTTAGCTCCATCTTTGATGCGAACATTACGACGCTGATCAAGGTCATTATCCTGTACGCAGTTGGCACCGGGGCAATTAAAGGGTTCGCGATTACTACCGGTATTGGGGTAGCGACGTCGATGTTTACCGCAATTGTCGGTACACGTGCCATCGTAAACCTGTTGTATGGCGGCAAGCGCGTCAAAAAGCTGTCAATCTGAGGAGTGCGAAGTGGCACAGGAATATACTGTTGAACAATTGAACCACGGCCGTAAAGTCTGGGACTTTATGCGCTGGGACTACTGGGCTTTCGGCATTTCAGGTTTTCTGCTGATCGCGGCCATTGTGATTATGGGCGTGCGCGGCTTTAACTGGGGTCTCGATTTCACCGGTGGTACGGTCATTGAAATCACGCTGGAAAAACCAGCGGAAATGGACGTGATGCGCGATGCGCTGGAGAAAGCGGGCTTTGTTGACCCGCTGCTGCAGAACTTCGGCAGCAGCCACGACATTATGGTGCGTATGCCGCCAACCGAAGGCGCAGACGGTGGTCAGGTGCTGGGTAGCAAAGTGTTGAGTGTGATTAACGAATCCACCAACCAAAACGCGGCGGTGAAGCGAATTGAATTCGTGGGGCCGAGTGTGGGTGCAGACCTGGCGCAAACGGGTGCGATGGCGTTGATGGCGGCGCTGATCTCCATCCTGGTGTACGTCGGTTTCCGCTTTGAGTGGCGACTGGCGGCAGGGGTAGTTATCGCGCTGGCGCATGACGTAATCATTACACTTGGGATCCTGTCGTTGTTCCATATCGAGATTGACCTGACTATCGTTGCATCGCTGATGTCAGTAATCGGTTACTCGCTGAACGACAGTATCGTTGTATCTGACCGTATTCGTGAAAACTTCCGCAAAATTCGTCGCGGTACGCCTTACGAAATCTTTAACGTGTCATTGACTCAGACGCTGCACCGTACGTTGATTACGTCCGGTACGACGTTGATGGTTATTCTGATGCTGTTCCTGTTCGGTGGTCCGGTACTGGAAGGCTTCTCGTTGACGATGCTGATCGGTGTTTCCATCGGTACTGCATCTTCTATCTACGTGGCATCGGCGCTGGCGCTGAAGCTGGGTATGAAGCGTGAGCACATGCTGCAGCAGAAGGTTGAGAAAGAAGGGGCGGATCAACCGTCGATTCTGCCTTAACCCATCAAGAGTGGAAATACTGGAATCCCGATCGTAAGGTCGGGATTTTTTTTGCCTGTGATTTAGCGGCAGACCATTATTGGTTTCGGTCGCCACACTACTGACAGTATGCTGTCAGTAGCACTGTCTTATAGTCCTTCTGACACTACTCACACAGGCAGGAGGAAGTATGAACAACGTCATTAACTGGTTTGAAATTCCCGTGGCAGAAATGGATCGTGCCATTGCATTTTATGAGCCCGTGATGCAGGTTTCTTTGCGTCGGGAAAATATGGACTGCGCCGAGCTGGCCGTATTCCCGCATCAGGATCCTGCTCCTGGTGGGGCGCTGGCTAAATTTGACGGCATTACGCCTTCAGCGCAGGGCGCTATTATTTACCTGCATACGGACGATTTGGCTGCAACGCTTGAGCGTGTCGCCACCGCTGGCGGCCACTGCGTGTTTGGCCCGCTCGAACTGGGGCAAGACATTGGCACGATTGCGCTGTTTACTGACAGCGAAGGCAATCGCGTTGGTTTACATCAACCCGCGTAATTTTTTCAGCACTGAGGATTAATATGTCCAGACGCGCCGACCGCTTGTTTCAGATTGTACAAATCCTGCGTGGCAGGCGAGTGACAACGGCGGCGCTGCTGGCAGAACGTCTGGAGGTATCTGAACGGACGATTTATCGCGATATCCGCGATCTCTCTTTATCCGGCGTGCCCATTGAAGGTGAAGTGGGCAGTGGATACCGCCTAATGGCAGGGTTTGATTTGCCGCCGTTAATGTTAACGCAACACGAATCAGAAGCGTTGATGGTGGCTATTCGGCTGCTGAAAACATGGGGTGGGGATTCACTCTCACAGGCGCTGGAGTCTGCGCAGGAAAAAGTGCTGGCGATATTGCCGTCAGAGAGTCGGCGCAGGGCCGAGCAAACACGGATTTTCGCACCTGATTTTGGTAATCAGCCGCATTCACGCAGTGCGTTCGATCTCATTCATCGCGCGGTTTCGGCGCAGCAGACACTAGCGCTGCATTATCGCGATGAGGTCGGGAATCTTTCCTGGCGCGATGTTCAGCCGCTGGGACTATTTTTCTGGGGTGAGCACTGGCTGCTCGTTGCCTGGTGTGAAAAACGTGACGATTATCGCTGCTTTCGCGTTGATCGATGTCTGAAGATCACGCCACTCGACAGGTACTTTCGCGAATCAGCGGATCGCTCGCTAAGTGACTTTTTACGTAAAGTACGCTGTGAAGACCAGCCATAAAAAAGCCAGCGGTTAAGCTGGCTTGTCTGCGGACAGATTGGCTGAATTAGAAGTTGTAACCTACAACCAGGTAACCACCCCAACCGGTAGATTTCGCGCTGAAATCGCCTTCGCCCCAGTTCAAAGTGTCGCCACCTTTCCACTGACCGCCGTTATGGAAGTAACGCGCCACTACGGAGTAGTGCCAGTGATCGTAGTTCAGCGCCAGAACGTGGCTGGAAGCGATAGAGTTGCTGGTGCGGTTCGGATCGTCACCCAAATCTGAGCCCCAGTCGAAGTTGGTGAAGCCGATGTAAGTTAACTGACCGCCCCATACCTGAGTGATCGGCACAAAGTATTTCACTTTGAAACGGTAGCCATCCCACTCGTTTTCGTTGGATGCGCCATAGTTCTGCCACTGGTATTTAGCATACACGTTCAGAGACAGGCCCATCGGCAGACCGGTATCGATATCGGTACCCAGACCCATATACCAGGTGCTCTGGCGACTGGCTTTGTTATCACCCATATCGTAGATGTAGTTGTTGGCGAAATACCATTCTTTGAACGGACCAAAGCTCAGGTCAGCGCCGGTCAGTTTGTCGATGGAGAAACGCGGTTCGATTTCCATAAACAGCGGAGAACCGTCAGACCAGATGCCTTTATCGTTGCCGTTACCCCAGTCGAAGGTTTTAGGAATATCGATGTAGCCATAGAAGTCAAACCAGTCTTTTTTGGCAAACGCTTCATATTCCAGATACACGTCGTTGTTCAGTTTCGGGGAGAAACGGGTGTGGTAGCTGCCCACCACGTTGACGCTTTGGTGCCACCAGTCGGACAGATATTGCGGTTTGTCATTTTCTGCTGCGTTGGCAGTAAAAGACGAGGAGAGCGCCAGCACTGCACCGGCTGCAAGTAATGTTTTTTTCATATGTATGCCACTGTTTGAAATCCCTTTCGGGAGTGAAAAATGCGCAATTTGCGTTTCTAAATATTTCGTAATTCTTCGGTGCCTATTATAAAAATCATTGTTCACAAAAATATGTCTTGTTTCACAGTTCTATCATTTACGTAATCGATTGCGTTCACGTTTGCGTACTTTAGGCGGCGAATTGTACTGGCTCTCATCAATGTTGCCAAGTTTTACCAGAAATATCGGTTATGTCAGAGGAGTAACAAAATAGACGGGAGTGATGTTGCGGAACGCACAAAACGTTCCGCAAAAAAGTTTATTGACTAACAGGTTGAACGTCGTGGATGCGAACAAAACCTAACTGTTCGCGAGTGAGACCATTTATCTGCAGCGGAATGTCGACGTCGCTGGGGGCAAGAATACTTGCCGGGGCGTTGACCAATTGGTTGTGAACGTTCACTTCCTGATAGTTGTCCGTGGTACCCTGAATTTGCCCGTATTCGACGGTGGCGCTAAAGGCGGGTAAAGGCGTGTTGGATTCACTCTGAATCCGCAGCGTCAGGCGCGTTCCGTCGGCGTTCGGCGCAATATTTATCAGCGACATGCGTAACGTGCCTATCTGGCTGTCCAGTCGGGCAGGGGTTTTGGAACCTGGCAGCAGATAGACGCCGCTGGTCGATTTTGCGTTCAACATATTTTGCTGGGTAATTTTTACCGTTTCCTGATTGAGCTGCGTCATCTCTTTATTCAACGTGCTAACGCTTTGATGCATCTGGCGTACTTCACTTTGCTGCGCGCAGGCGCTAAGACTAAAGAGACTTCCCACCAGGAGAATTCTTAGGTAACGTCTTGTCATTGTGATCACTTCCTTTATTGTCGCGATAGCATAATGGTAGTGCGCACTGAGCGCGAAGGCATCGATCCTTTGTCTCAAAAGCGCTGCGCCTTTGTTGTCACGCCAGTTCAGGGTAAAATAGATTTCTGTTAACCACTGAGGTACAGGACGCCGTATGCATTGCCCATTCTGTTTCGCCGTAGACACTAAGGTAATTGACTCTCGTCTTGTCGGCGAGGGCTCCTCAGTACGCCGCCGTCGGCAGTGTCTGGTCTGTAACGAACGTTTCACCACTTTTGAAGTGGCTGAACTTGTCATGCCGCGCGTTGTGAAAAGCAACGATGTGCGTGAACCTTTTAATGAAGATAAGCTGCGCAGCGGCATGCTCAGAGCGCTTGAGAAACGCCCGGTCAGTTCTGATGACGTCGAAATGGCGTTGAACCATATCAAATCACAACTGCGTGCCACTGGCGAGCGTGAGGTGCCGAGCAAGATGATTGGCAACCTGGTGATGGAGCAGTTGAAAAAACTCGATAAAGTCGCCTATATCCGCTTTGCCTCGGTGTACCGTAGTTTCGAAGATATCAAAGAATTTGGCGAAGAGATTGCTCGCCTACAGGACTAAGCCATGCAGGATGAATTGTACATGGCGCGCGCGCTGAAGCTTGCTGCGCGCGGACGTTTTACCACTCACCCCAATCCCAACGTGGGCTGCGTGATTGTTAAAGATGGGCAGATCGTCGGTGAAGGGTATCATCACCGCGCGGGCGAACCGCATGCCGAAGTCCATGCCTTGCGGATGGCGGGAGCAAAAGCGCAAGGGGCAACGGCCTATGTCACGCTTGAACCCTGTAGTCATCATGGGCGTACGCCGCCGTGCTGCGAGGCGCTGATTGCCGCAGGCGTGTCACGTGTGGTTGCCGCGATGCAGGATCCCAATCCGCAGGTAGCAGGTCGTGGGCTCTATCGTTTGCAGCAGGCTGGCATTGACGTCAGCCACGGGCTAATGATGAGCGAGGTTGAGCAGCTTAATAAGGGCTTCCTGAAGCGTATGCGTACGGGATTCCCCTATGTGCAGCTTAAGCTTGGTGCCTCGCTTGATGGACGTACGGCGATGGCCAGCGGTGAAAGCCAGTGGATAACCTCGCCGCAGGCGCGTCGCGATGTGCAACGTTTACGAGCGCAAAGCCATGCTATTTTAACCAGCAGCGCTACGGTATTAGCCGACGACCCTCAGCTTACTGTGCGTTGGTCGGAGCTTGGAGAGTCTACCCAGGCCAGTTACCCGCAGGAAAATCTGCGCCAGCCGATCCGCATTGTTCTTGATAGCCAGAATCAGGTCACGCCGGAGCATCGAATTGTGCAACAGCCAGGAGAAACCTGGATTGCCCGGACTAAAGACGACCCTCGCAGTTGGCCGGAGACGGTGCGTAGCCTGAAAGTGCCGGAACATAACGGGCATCTGGATCTGGTGGTGCTGATGATGCAACTGGGTAAGCAGCAAATTAACAGCATTTGGGTTGAAGCTGGCCCAACGCTGGCGGGCGCGTTACTACAGGCCGGTTTGGTTGATGAGCTAATCGTGTATGTTGCGCCTAAACTGTTAGGCAGCGATGCGCGAGGATTATGTGTGCTTCCAGGCCTTGAGAAACTGGCCGACGCCCCCCATTTCAAATTCAATGAGATACGCCAGGTGGGCCCGGACGTTTGCCTGCATTTAACGACTGCGTGAGGCTTTCTGATTTAGAGGAAGCAGCGCACAGAATATTATGATAAAATCCGCCCCCCTTACGGGGCTATAAATCGAACCCGAAGGAAGAATATGAACATTATTGAAGCTAACGTTGCTACCCCGGACGCTCGCGTCGCCATCACCATTGCGCGTTTCAACAACTTTATCAATGACAGCCTGCTGGAAGGTGCGATCGACGCCCTGAAACGTATTGGTCAGGTTAAAGATGAAAACATTACCGTTGTTTGGGTTCCTGGTGCCTATGAGCTGCCGCTGGCGGCTGACGCTCTGGCGAAAACCGGTAAATACGACGCGGTGATTGCGCTCGGTACGGTGATCCGTGGCGGTACCGCGCACTTCGAATATGTGGCTGGCGGTGCAAGCAATGGCCTGGCGCATGTCGCTCAGGACAGCGGCATTCCGGTAGCCTTCGGTGTTCTGACCACCGAAAGTATTGAACAAGCCATCGAACGTGCTGGCACTAAAGCCGGTAACAAAGGCGCAGAAGCTGCACTGACTGCGCTTGAAATGATTAATGTATTGAAAGCCATCAAGGCCTGATTTTTGTAAGGGGAAATCCGTGAAACCTGCTGCTCGTCGCCGCGCCCGTGAGTGTGCCGTCCAGGCGCTCTACTCCTGGCAGTTGTCCCAGAACGACATCGCTGATGTTGAATATCAGTTCCTGGCGGAACAGGACGTAAAAGATGTCGACGTTCTGTATTTCCGTGAACTGCTGTCCGGGGTGGCGACTAACAGCGCGTACCTGGATGGCTTAATGAAGCCTTACCTGTCTCGCCTGTTGGAAGAGCTGGGTCAGGTAGAAAAAGCCGTGCTGCGTATTGCGCTGTTTGAACTGTCTAAGCGTAGCGATGTGCCATACAAAGTGGCCATCAACGAAGCGATTGAACTGGCGAAAACCTTCGGCGCTGAAGACAGCCACAAATTCGTGAATGGTGTACTGGATAAAGCAGCACCTGTGATTCGCCCCAACAAAAAGTAATTCCGAGGCCGGTCGGATGGTGGAACGTGTTTCCACTATCCCCGGCTTTTTCTTTTTTTCTGCTGAGGCATAACGTATGGCATGTGGCGAATTTTCCCTGATTGCCCGTTATTTTGACCGCGTAAGAACCTCTCGTCTTGATGTCGAAACCGGTATTGGCGACGATTGCGCACTCTTGAATATCCCTGAAAAACAGACGCTGGCGATCAGTACCGATACGCTGGTGGCTGGCAACCACTTCCTCCCTGACATTGATCCCACCGATCTCGCCTGGAAAGCGCTGGCGGTGAATTTGAGCGATCTGGCGGCGATGGGGGCGGACCCTGCATGGCTGACGTTAGCGCTCACGTTACCTGAAGTCGATGAAGCCTGGCTTGAAGCCTTCAGCGATGGCCTGTTTGAACTGCTTAATTACTATGATATGCAGCTGATTGGCGGTGACACCACGCGTGGGCCACTGGCGATGACGCTGGGTATCCATGGCTACGTTCCTGTCGGACGGGCCTTAAAACGCTCCGGAGCGAAACCGGGAGACTGGATTTATGTGACTGGCACACCGGGCGACAGCGCGGCGGGGCTGGCGATTTTACAGAATCGGTTGCAGGTTGGAGATGCAAAAGACGCAGACTATCTGCTTAAACGTCATCTGCGGCCAACGCCGCGCATCTTGCAGGGTCAAGCCCTGCGCGATCTTGCCAGTGCGGCTATCGATATTTCTGACGGCCTGATCTCCGATCTCGGGCACATTATTAATGCCAGCGGCTGCGGCGCGCGGGTTAACGTTGATGCGCTGCCTTACTCTCCGGCATTTGCCCAACACGTGGAATCGGAACAAGCGCTGCGCTGGGCGCTCTCGGGTGGTGAAGATTATGAGTTATGCTTTACTGTACCGGAAATTAACCGTGGCGCGCTGGACGTCGCGCTGGGGAATCTCGGCGCATCGTTTACCTGTATCGGGCAGATGAGCGCGGATGTGGAAGGTATTCACTTTACGCGCGACGGAAAACCCGTCACGTTCGACTGGAAAGGATATGACCATTTTGCCGCGCCTTAAAAAAGATGTCGCCAAAAGTCGCCTGAGCATGCGCAACCCGTGGCATCTGTTGGCCACCGGTTTTGGCAGTGGGCTGAGTCCAATTGTTCCTGGCACGATGGGATCGCTGGCGGCGATCCCATTTTGGTATTTAATGACGTTTTTGCCGTGGCAACTGTATTCACTGGTGGTCATGTTGTCTATCTGTATTGGCGTTTATCTGTGCCATCAAACGGCGAAAGATATGGGCGTGCACGATCACGGCAGCATTGTCTGGGACGAGTTTGTCGGGATGTGGATAACCCTGATGGCGCTTCCGACCAATGACTGGCGGTGGGTTGCTGCGGGTTTTGTGATTTTCCGTATTCTGGATATGTGGAAACCGTGGCCGATCCGCTGGTTCGATCGCAACGTGCATGGCGGAACGGGGATCATGATCGATGATATTGTGGCCGGGATACTTTCTGCTGGGATTCTCTATTTTATCGGCCATCACTGGCCGGTAGGTATCATTTAAATGCTTTTGCCGGATGGCCGCGTAAATGCCTCATTCGGCCTACAAACGGCCCGATAAGCGCAGCGCTATCGGGCATTGCCAGATTATTTAAATCCTACCACCGGATGTTGTTTGTACGGCGTCTCCAGCTCGGCGATCTGCTCCGGCTTCAGTGTTAAATCCACCGCATTAAGCAATTCATCCAGCTGTTCCTCACGAGACGTACCGATAATCGGTGCGGCCACACCGGGTTTGCTCAGCAGCCAGGCCAGTGCGACCTGTGCCCGCGTGACGCCTAATTCCTCACTGATACCGGCGAGCCGTGCGGCAATTTGTGCATCGTTTTCATCGCTCTCGTTGTACAAATTTTTACCGACTTCATCAGAAACCAGACGTGCAGTGGTTTCTCCCCAGGGGCGTGTCAGGCGACCACGCGCCAGTGGACTCCATGGGATCACCGCAACGCCTTCCTGATAGCAAAGCGGCAGCATTTCGCGTTCTTCTTCGCGATAAATCAGGTTGTAGTGATCCTGCATGCTTACGAACTGCGCCCAGCCGTGTTGTTTCTGTAAGGCCAGCGCCTGAGCAAACTGCGAAGCGTGCATGGATGAGGCGCCGATATAGCGCGCTTTACCGGCTTTAACAACGTCGTTCAGAGCTTCCAGCGTTTCTTCGATTGGCGTGTTGTAATCCCAACGGTGAATTTGCAGGATGTCGACATAGTCCATACCCAGACGTCTGAGGCTGTCATCGATCGAGCGCAGGATTTGTGCGCGGGATAATCCTTCTGCTAAATCATCAACCTGGTGAAAAACCTTGGTGGCGACCACGACATCTTCGCGGCGGGTGAAATCACGCAGCGCGCGACCGAGAATCTCTTCGCTACTGCCAGCGGAGTAACTGTTGGCGGTATCGAAAAAGTTAATGCCACCCTCAAGGGCGTGTTTGATTATCGGGCGGCTGCTTTCTTCAGGTAGCGTCCAGGCGTGATTGCCGCGATGGGGTTCGCCAAACGTCATGCAGCCCAGGCAAAGGCGGGAGACACGAAGGTCGGTTTTTCCTAAGGTGTTGTATTTCATCAATCCACTCCTGCTTAGCTCGTGATGGGTTAAGCATAGCAGGAGCGGAGAGGGGATTATGCCAGCCAGGCCTTGATTTTGGTCTCAATGCCAGCGGCATCAAGACCCAGATCGGCGCGAGCCTCCTCCTGAGTCCCCTGCGGGATGAAGAAATCAGGCAGGCCAATGTTCAGTACCGGAACGGGCTTGCGATGAGCCATCAGCACTTCGTTTACGCCGCTGCCAGCACCGCCCATAATGGCGTTCTCTTCAATGGTGACCAGCACTTCGTGTTGAACTGCCATTTCCAGGATCAGCGTTTCATCCAGCGGTTTCACAAAGCGCATATCCACCAGCGTGGCGTTCAGCGACTCGGCGACCTGAGCGGCTTCCGGCATCAGGGTACCGAAGTTGAGAATCGCGACTTTCTCTCCGTGACGTTTCACTATACCTTTCCCGATAGGCAGCTGTTCCAGCGGCGCCAGCTCAACGCCCACCGCGTTACCGCGCGGATAGCGCACTACCGTTGGACCATCGTTATAGTGATAGCCAGTGAACAGCATCTGGCGACATTCGTTCTCATCGCTTGGGGTCATAATGACCATTTCCGGGATGCAGCGCAGGAAGGAGAGATCGAACGCCCCCTGGTGGGTTTGTCCATCTGCACCAACGATACCCGCCCGGTCAACGGCGAACAGGACTGGCAGTTTCTGAATGGCGACATCATGCAGCACCTGATCGTAAGCGCGTTGCAGGAAGGTAGAGTAAATAGCCACGACCGGCTTATAGCCGCCAATCGCCAGACCGGCAGCAAACGTCACCGCGTGCTGCTCAGCAATTGCCACATCGAAGTAGCGGTCCGGGAACTTACGTGAGAATTCCACCATGCCGGAACCTTCGCGCATCGCCGGGGTGATCGCCATCAGCTTATTGTCTTTCGCCGCGGTCTCGCACAGCCAGTCACCGAAGATTTTTGAATAGCTTGGCAGGCCGCCGCTACTTTTCGGCAGGCATCCGCTGGACGGATCGAATTTGGGTACCGCGTGGAAGGTAATTGGATCTTTTTCCGCTGGCTCGTAGCCACGACCTTTTTTGGTCATGATGTGCAGGAACTGTGGACCTTTCAGATCGCGCATGTTCTTCAGCGTAGTGATAAGCCCCAGCACGTCGTGACCATCCACCGGGCCGATATAGTTAAAGCCCAGCTCTTCAAACAGCGTACCCGGAACAACCATGCCTTTGATGTGTTCTTCGGTACGTTTGAGCAGCTCTTTAATCGGCGGTACGCCGGAGAACACTTTCTTTCCGCCTTCGCGCAGCGAAGAGTAAAGTTTGCCGGAGAGCAATTGCGCCAGGTGGTTATTCAGCGCGCCGACGTTTTCTGAGATCGACATTTCGTTGTCGTTCAGAATAACCAACATGTCGGGCTTAATATCGCCCGCGTGGTTCATCGCTTCAAACGCCATGCCAGCGGTGATGGCGCCGTCGCCAATCACGCAGACGGTACGACGTTCTTTGCCTTCTTTCTCGGCGGCAACCGCAATACCGATGCCAGCGCTGATAGAGGTCGAGGAGTGTCCGACGCTCAGTACGTCATACTCGCTCTCACCGCGCCACGGGAACGGATGCAAACCGCCTTTTTGGCGAATCGTACCGATTTTATCGCGACGGCCGGTCAGAATTTTGTGTGGGTAAGCCTGATGCCCCACATCCCAGATTAACTGGTCAAACGGGGTGTTGTAGACGTAGTGCAGCGCGACGGTGAGTTCCACCGTGCCCAGACCAGAGGCGAAGTGCCCGCTGGAACGGCTTACGCTGTCGAGCAAATAGCGGCGCAGTTCGTCGCAAAGCTTTGGCAGGCTCTCTTTTGGCAGCAGGCGTAACTCCTGGGTGGAGTCGACCAGCGCCAGGGTCGGGTATTTGGCTATATCAAAACTCATCGCAAGCTCATGGGATATGTTGGTTTATTTATCACGCTGGATTATATAGTCCGCTAGCGCTTCCAGTGCCGAGGTATCGAGTGACTGTGCGGCCAGCAGATTCAGCGACTGGCGGGCATCTTCGATTAAATCCCGGGCTTTATTCCGGGCTTGCTCAAGACCCAGAAGTGCAGGATAGGTACTTTTGCCAAGCTGCTGGTCAGCACCCTGACGTTTACCCAATATTGCAGTATCGCCCACCACATCCAGGATGTCATCCTGAACCTGGAAAGCCAGGCCGATGCTTTCTGCATATTTGTCGAGTGTTGCCAGGCATTCTCGCCCTTTGTCACCTGCGCTTAATGCCCCCAAACGTACGGCGGCGCGAATCAATGCCCCGGTTTTGTGGCGGTGAATACGCTCCAGCGCAGCCAGCTCAACCTGATGGCCTTCGGCTGCCAGATCCAGTGCCTGGCCGCCGCACATTCCGGCGATACCGCTGGCCTGGGCCAGTTCAGAGATCATCGCGATGCGGTCACGGTCAGACACTTCCGGCATCGGGGCGTCGCTGATAATGGAGAACGCCAGCGTTTGCAGCGCATCTCCGGCGAGGATCGCGTTTGCCTCGCCAAATTTTACGTGGCAGGTCGGCAGACCGCGGCGCAGGTCATCGTCGTCCATCGCAGGTAAATCATCGTGCATCAACGAATAAGCATGGATGCACTCGACGGCTGCCGCGGGAGCATCAAGCGTACTCAGGCTGACGCCAAACATCTGACCGGTCGCGTACACCAGAAACGGGCGCAGACGTTTACCGCCTAATAATGCGCCATATTGCATGGTTTCGACCACGGGAGTGTTCTGAAAGGGCAGTGGCGCGATAAAACGGCTCAGTGCCTGATTGGCCTGCTCAACGCAAGCCTGTAGCTGCTGCGTAAAATCCATTTACTCATTATCCGGTGTAAAAGGCGTAAGGGCGGCGTCTTCAGTATCTGACAGCAGGATTTGCACGCGCTGTTCAGCCTGTTGCAATTTAACCTGTCCCTGACGCGCCAACTGTACGCCTCGTTCGAATTCGTTCAGCGCTTCTTCCAGCGGCAGGTCGCCGCTTTCCAGGCGGGTAACAATCTGTTCCAGCTCGCTCAGCGCTGTTTCAAAACTGGCTGGCGCTTCATTTTTCTTCGGCATAATGAATGTCTGACTCTCTGTATTGGCAGCACAAGACTATGGTAACGGACTCGCACTGATAAGCAAATAACGCGCAATGGTAAGGCGATGTGCACAGGATGACCATGATGGTGGTATACTTGCGCGCCTGGATGCAGCCGCAGGGTATGGGCTGCTGTATTTTTTTCCATTACAAGTCATTCAGACTTGCCAAAGAACCATTGCCGCCATGAAGTTTATCATTAAATTGTTCCCAGAAATCACCATCAAAAGCCAATCTGTGCGTTTGCGCTTTATAAAAATTCTGACAGGGAACATTCGTAACGTTTTAAAGCACTATGATGAAGACCTTGCCGTTGTCCGTCACTGGGATCACGTTGAGGTTCGCGCGAAAGATGAAAGCCAACGCCTGGACATTCGCGACGCGCTAACCCGTATTCCGGGGATCCACCATATTCTCGAAGTAGAAGACGTGCCGTTTACCGATATGCACGATATTTTCGAGAAAGCACTGGTACAGTATCGCGATCAACTGGAAGGTAAGACCTTCTGCGTTCGCGTCAAACGTCGCGGTAAGCATGAGTTTAGCTCTATTGAGGTGGAACGTTATGTTGGCGGTGGACTGAACCAGCATATTGAATCCGCGCGCGTGAAGCTGACGAAGCCGGACGTGACGGTGAATCTTGAAATCGAAAACGACCGCCTGTTGCTGGTTAAAGGCCGCTATGAAGGTATCGGCGGTTTCCCGATAGGGACACAGGAAGACGTACTGTCGCTGATCTCGGGTGGTTTCGACTCCGGCGTGTCCAGCTACATGCTGATGCGTCGCGGCTGCCGCGTGCACTACTGCTTCTTCAACCTTGGCGGGGCAGCGCATGAAATCGGCGTTCGCCAGGTGGCGCATTATCTGTGGAACCGCTTTGGTAGCTCGCATCGCGTGCGTTTTGTTGCCATCAACTTTGAGCCGGTAGTGGGCGAGATCCTGGAGAAAGTCGACGACGGTCAGATGGGCGTGGTCCTCAAACGTATGATGGTACGCGCGGCGTCGAAAGTCGCTGAGCGCTACGGCGTACAGGCGCTGGTAACCGGTGAAGCGCTGGGCCAGGTGTCCAGCCAGACGCTGACCAACCTGCGCCTGATCGATAACGTTTCTGACACCCTGATCCTGCGACCGCTTATCTCCCATGATAAAGAGCACATTATCAATCTGGCACGTGAAATTGGTACCGAGGACTTTGCCCGTACTATGCCGGAATACTGCGGCGTGATTTCAAAAAGCCCGACGGTGAAAGCAATTAAGGCGAAGATTGAGGCCGAAGAAGAAAACTTCGATTTCTCGATCCTCGATAAAGTGGTTGAAGAAGCGAACAATATCGATATTCGTGATATCGCCCAGCAGACGCAGCAGACCGTGGTGGAAGTGGAAACCGTGAGCGGCTTCGGCCCGAACGATGTGATTCTGGATATCCGCTCTGTGGATGAACAGGATGACAAACCGCTGAAGGTTGACGGCGTGGACGTCGTTTCTCTGCCGTTCTACAAGCTGAGCACCAAATTCGGCGATCTGGATCAGAGCAAAACCTGGCTGCTATGGTGTGAACGCGGGGTGATGAGCCGTCTGCAGGCGCTTTACCTGCGCGAGCAGGGCTTTGAGAACGTGAAGGTGTATCGCCCGTAAGCGTTACGCTTGTAGCAAAAAAAACCTCGCGATGCGAGGTTTTTTTATGTGCGTTTATGGATAAGGCAATGCCATTTTAGATTCTGTATTCTATAGTTGCGCCAATTACATTATCCCTTATGGTAGAGCATAGTGTATCAACGCGCCTTAGCAAAATGGTGACGCCCAATAAAACTTATTCACAAACAAATTATATGGCATAAAGTGACCACTATCTTCCGGAAACTGCATCAGTTACATGGCTACGTAAGCCAAAAATATAAAGAACATATTTGATTAATACAGGGACGGAGCATTGATTATGATGTCGGATCATCAGAAACAGGCACTATTCAGCGTCAGCGTGCCGGGCGGTTCATTATCGTTCGCGCAATATCTTTGGGGCGGTCGGCTGGCGTTGCGGTGGTTGCCTGCACATCATCGTAGGCTTGAGAAGTTGTTGATATGGCTCTGTATTGCTGTCGTGCTATGTTGTATTAGCTATTTTTTGGGCACGTATAAGGTTGTATTCAGAAGTTGGTCGAGAGAAACGGGTGAATATCTCTTTAAACTCCAGGGAGAAGGGGTAATATCTATTTGTCTGGGATGTTATATCCTCGGCATATTGGTGGCTCGTTTACTCTTTGCAAATTATTCACGGCGTTCACACCATAGTTTTTACGAATCTAATAGCGGAATTCACAGCGGATATAATCTGCAGATTACCGACTCGGGCATTTCCTGGAGTGTTGATGACTACTATTCTTTTGTTGCGTGGGAACGGCTGAAGGGCGTTACTACACATGATGGTATTGATTATTATGATTTAGGTACGCTTGGATTTTTGTGGATACCCGCTGCGTTGGCTGATTATCCGCGTACTTCCATGCGGGAGTTTATCAATAAAAAGCTCCGTGAGAATGCGAAAAAGTGAAAACCAGAATATATATTTGGAGGCGGCAATATACCCGACAAGTGCAACGCCATCGGGCATATCATATTTGTTACTCGTAGTAGTTATAAATTCCCGCTGCCATCACCAGTTGTGATGCAACTTCGTAAGCCTTTTCACGACTAACCAACAGATCAATGATTTTTAAACCGAAATCGATGGAGGTTCCCGGTCCCTGGCTGGTTAACAGGTTAACGCGCGGATCCCACACGACGCGCTTGTCCTGCCATTGCTCCGCGGGGATCTTGTCTTTCAGCGCCGGGTAGCCGGTCATGTTGCCGATGGGAAAAATGTCGTGTGGGACGAGGACGGTCGCGGCAGCGGCGCAGATTGCCGCGACTATGCGTCCGGAGCGATGAAACTGTTTCACGGTTTCGACCAGCAGGGGACTGTCGCGAAAGCACTCGGCACCTTTGACACCACCGGGCAGCACGATGATGTCGAAATCGCCGTCGGCAACTTCGACTAATGGCGCATCCGCCAGCAGTTTCACACCGCGCGAGCACACGATCGTCAGGTTGCCATCGCTGGCGACGCTGGCGGTTGTGACCTTAAGTCCGCCGCGAACCAGCAGATCGATAGTAGTAACTGCTTCGGTTTCTTCACTACCAGGGGCGAGACATACCAGTGCCTGAGCGCTCATACTCACTTTCCTTTCTTTTAACCATTTCAAACAGGCGGGCATTTTCCGGAACGGCGATGCCGTGCGCGCGTGCGCGTTTTAACAAATAACCGGTAATGTAGTCGATCTCGGTATGACGCATGGCGCGAATGTCCTGCAGCATAGATGAGATATTTTCCGCCGTACTGTCAATCACTTGCTCGACATAATAGCGTAAATCATCCGCTGATGTGTGGTGGCCTTCGCGTTCGATCACCGCTGCCACTTCCTCGCAGATGAGCGCTATTTTTTCCGGATGGTGGCGTAACTCACCGTTTGGGCAATCCCATAATGCGGTCAGCGGGTTAATGACGCAGTTGACGGCCAGCTTGCGCCACAGCTCGGCGCGAATAGTGTTGTGCCAGGCGACGTCCGGCAGCACCTCTTGCAGGGTTTCAGCCAGATAGCTGAAATCTCCGTCTTGCTCACGCGCCGGTCCAATACGCGTTGTTCCCTGAGCGACATGAATGATGACGTTCCCGTCACGGCGCGCTGCGTGGGTGGTGGTACCCATCAGCAAGGGTTGCTTAATGTTATGTAACTCTTCAATCGTGCCCATGCCGTTGTGAATAAGCAGAATGGGCGTGGTTTCAGGCAGAATTGCGGCCAGGCCTTTTACCGCATCAGAAACCTGCCAGGCTTTCAGGGTGACCAGCAGCAGGTCGCTTTTTGCCAAAAAGTCGGGGTCGTTTGCCGTCAGGGATTCATTAAAAACTGAGCCATCCGTGTCGATCAGGTTTACGCTGCAGTAGGGTTGCGGTACGCGCAGCCACCCTTGCACCTCATGTCCATGTTTGCACAGTGCTGTAAGCCATAGCTGTCCTAACGCTCCACATCCCAGTACGGTAATTTTCATTCTTCCTCCTCACCTGCAACAACACCAGGTGTTAATCCATTTCGACCGCACCCCATTATTGTTCGCAGATGTCACTACCACGTACAATGAAGGGATACAGCCTAGTATAGCGCTGTCTGTTGAGTAACTTTGCAGGTATTATGCTTCGCATCAAAAATGAAGGGAGAGGAAAAGATGCCATCTTTCGATATTGTCTCTGAAGTTGATCTTCAGGAAGCCCGTAACGCGGTGGATAACGCCAGCCGTGAAGTCGAGTCACGCTTTGATTTTCGTGGCGTTGAAGCCACTTTTGAGCTGAATGAGTCAAATAAGACGATTAAGGTGCTGAGCGAGTCTGATTTCCAGGTCAATCAGCTGCTGGATATTTTACGTGCAAAGCTGCTGAAACGCGGTATTGAAGGCACGTCGCTGGACGTACCAGAGACCTTCGTGCACAGCGGTAAAACCTGGTTTGTTGAAGCTAAGCTGAAGCAGGGCATTGAAAGTGCGGTGCAAAAGAAAATCGTTAAGCTGATCAAAGACAGCAAGCTGAAGGTGCAGGCGCAGATTCAGGGTGAAGAAATTCGTGTGACCGGTAAGGCGCGTGACGATCTGCAATCCGTCATGGCGCTGGTTCGCGGTGGCGATCTCGGCCAGCCGTTCCAGTTTAAAAATTTCCGCGATTAAGTCGTAATGCCTGATCCGGCCTACAGGTCGCACACGCTATTTGTAGGCCGGATAAGACGATAGTCGCCATCCGGCAATTATCACGCCTGGCTGATGGCCTGCTCAACCTCAAATCGATTGGTGACTTTGCTGTCGATTTTCACGTAGGCCGAGTGCTCTTTTGCGACAATTAACACTTCGCTTATCCCTTCTTTCGCCAGCAGACGCTGCTTCAACGTGTCATCCGCGGCAATCTCTGGTGGGATTTCCACGCGCAGGCTGCTGACGTACGGCGGTTCTTTCATTGTGCTTGCCACCAGTAACCAAATGGCTGCCAGCAGCGCGCCAGCCAGGAATACGGCCTGACCATCAAACATTTCGACCACCCAACCGCCGAGTGAACCGCCAATCGCCACGCCAAGAAACTGGCTGGTGGAGTAAACGCCCATCGCCGTGCCTTTATAACCTGCAGGTGATTCTTTGCTGATAAGCGAGGGGAGAAGGGCTTCCATCAGGTTAAAGGCGAGGAAGAAAATCTGCACGCCCGCAATCAGACCCCAGAAACGAATGTTAGCGCTCCACAATACAATCTCTGCAATAAGGATCAGTAACACGCAGGCGAGGAATACGCGTTTCATCTTGCGCTTTACTTCGGCGTAAATGATGAACGGCACCACGGAAACAAAGGACAGCAGCATCGTCACCAGATAAATTTTCCAGTGTTCTGCGGCGGGGAAACCGGCTTTCGCCAGTTGTCCTGGTAACGCGACGAAAGTGGACATCAGCAAAATGTGCAGACACAAGATGCCGAAATTGAGTTTCAGCAGTTTGGGCTCCGCCAGCACTTTGCTGAAGCTGCCTTTTACCATGCCCGACTCGCGGTTCAGCACGTGGTTGGTACTATTGGGAACGACCCAAATAGTCAGCACGATACCCGTGGTGGCAAGAGCGGCAATCATCCAGAACAGCGCGTGTAGCCCCAGCGCGTGGGTAACGATGGGCCCCAGCACCATCGCAATGGCGAAAGTGATACCAAAGCTGACGCCGATAAACGCCATCGCTTTGGTGCGGTTTTGCTCGCGGGTTAAGTCGGACAACAGCGCCATTACGGCGGCGGCAATGGCGCCAGAGCCTTGTAGGGCGCGGCCAAGAATAATTCCCCAGATTGAATCGGAGAGCGCGGCAATCACGCTGCCGAGAACGAATACCGCCAGTCCGCCGACGATAAGCGGCTTACGGCCGATGCGGTCAGAGAGTAAACCAAAGGGGATCTGGAAGACGGCCTGTGCCAGACCGTAAATACCGATGGCAAGGCCAATCAACGCTTCGCTGGCACCCTGTAGCGCCATGCCGTACGTGGTCAGAACCGGCAGAACCATAAACATGCCAAGCATGCGCAACGAGAATACGGTCCCTAAACCCCAGGTGGCGCGCAACTCACCGGGCGTCATTTTGTAATCGTTCATTCCCACCTCTGTATTAATTTCGCGCCTAGTGTAAAGCGGGGAAGGAATGGGGTAAACCTCTACGATATGTGGAATTGTGTAGCACGGAAACTTAAATAGTTACGATTGCAACTAATTTACTTGCGATAATTACAGGTGTAGTCTTTTTGTGGTTATTACTAATGGAAACAGGGAAAAGGAAAATGGTATTTCGTAATAAATATCACCAATTGATTCAGGCTGATGACGGTATTCAATGGACATCATTCTAATGAGTATTCAAGACGATGTGTTAAAGCTTTTCAGGGAAGAAATACCCGGGTATTTGGATGAAAACTGGAAAGAGGTTCCTTTAGAACTCGACTCAGAACTATTTGATGTCCCCGGTGATGACCTCCACAGTGCTCTGACTCGATATGAGAAAGAGTTTAAAGTCGATTTATCATGTGTGAACTGGAAACCGTATTATCCGTGGCACAATTTGCCACTATTCACTAGATGGTTCAAAGCTAAATGGGAAGAAGTAGAAGGCACACGTTTACCTTTAACCGTAAGGATGTTTGCGGAGTCAGCAAAGGCGGGGAAATGGTTGTTTGAGATCTGGCCTGATGAACAAAAAGACGAGACCTGACGCTGTCAAAATCGGGTAGTAAATAAAAAGGATGCCGAAGTACCCTTTTAGCATTCGCTGAATTTACCCAACCAAGGTCAACAGGGTGTATGAATAATACATCATAAAGTCTAATGATATCATGATATTAGTACGACTAAATATCGCATACAGTGGACATCTTTCTGATGAGAAATTATGAAGCTGAAGTTATTGAGTACATCATGAAGAATTACCCAATCAGGGAACGCTGGTTTAGACCTGGTCTTAAGCAGGTCACTAAACAATGGACCCTTGAGGATGATTTTCAGTTTGTTCCGGAAGATGCATATGATTTTTTAGCTGATTTATTTGAACATTTTGATATTGAATATTCGAATTTTGATGGGAGGAATTATATTGAACAAGAATACCCTTTCTGGAAAAAAGATCCTCCCGATATTGAGTTAAAACCTCTGACAGTTGGGATGATTATTGAGTCAGCAAAGGCCGGGAAATGGCTATATGATTGAATAGCTTTCTTGCCAATAAAAAGGGTGCCGAAGCACCCTTTTCGTATCAGCAGATTTTACCAGACGTAAGTCAGCAGGTTCTGCGAGTTTGGCACCATAAAGTCGACGGACATCATCACGGAAAGCGCGGTAATGGCGATGATGGAGAAGCCGAACAGCTTGCGCGCCCAGACTTTGTCATCTTCCACTTTATAACCGCGCAGCGCCATGCCCAACCACCAGACGCTCACCGCCGCAGCAACAATCAGGTATTTATAACCTGCATAGCCGCCCAGGGTTAGCATCAGCGTGGCGATAGCAAATGCGATGATATACAGCGTGATATGGTTTTTCGCGACTGAAATGCCTTTCACCACCGGCAGTACTGGGATGTTGGCAGCCTGATAATCCTTAAAGCGGAAAATCGCAATCGCGTAAGAGTGCGGCATCTGCCACAGGCTGAAAATAGCCAGCAGAATCAGCGCACCGCTATCGAACGCACCGGTTACGGCGCAGTAGCCAATCACCGGCGGCGCAGCGCCGGAGAGTGAGCCAATCAGCGTGCCATAAACGGAATGGCGCTTCATGTACAGGCTATAGACGCCCACATAGACCACGAAGCCCATTACCCCCAGCCAGCAGGCCAGAGGGTTCGCGCCAAACCACAGCAGCATAAAGCCAGCAATACCCAGCAGGGTGGCGTATACCAGTGAGACCGCAGGGGAAATCAGACCTTTAACCAGCACGCGGTTTTTGGTCCTCTCCATCTTCCTGTCGATATCCCTGTCGATGTAGTTGTTAAATACACAACCCGACGCCACAACCAGTGACACCCCAACCAGCGTGTAGATAAACAGGGGATAATCAATGCTGCCTTTCGAGGCCAGCAGGAACCCCCCAATCACCGAGATCAGGTTGCCAAAGATGATGCCTGGTTTCGTTACTTGCAGGTATTGCTTAAACATCATAATCGCCGCTCTTAGTGCATCATCATGTTGTAGTTAAGGTTCCACATAATCCAGATGGAGCCCACAACCAGGATGGCGATGATTAGCACAGTAAAGACAAAGGCCGTCATGTTCCAACCTTCATCAGATTTGCTATTCATGTGCAGGAAGCACACCAGGTGCACCAGAATCTGTACCACTGCCATTGCCAGAATAGTTCCCAGAATGACGGCCGGAGAGGCAGAACCTGTCATCACCATCCAGAACGGAATAACCGTCAGGATGATCGACAGGATAAAACCTGTCATGTAGGTTTTTACGCTGCCATGGGATGCGCCGCCGCTCTCGTTAGCATGACTCATTACATCGCCCCCATCAGATAAACAACAGTGAACACACAGATCCATACCACATCCAGGAAGTGCCAGAACAGGCTCAGGCACATGATGCGGGTACGGTTAGTACTGGTCAGGCCGCGACGAGCGACTTGCACCATCAGAACTGCCATCCAGATAAGACCGGAGGTGACGTGCAGACCGTGCGTGCCGACCAGCGCGAAGAACGCAGACAGGAAACCGCTACGATCCGGGCCCATGCCGTTAACAATCAGGTGATGGAATTCATAGAGTTCCATCCCGATGAATCCGGCACCGAACAAGAAGGTCAACGCCAGCCAGGAGATAACCTGGCTCTTGTTGTTCTTGTACATGGCAATCGCTGCCATGCCGTAAGTAATGGAGCTGAATAACAGCAGGAATGTTTCAACCAGAACGAACGGCAGTTCAAAAATGTCCTTACCTGTCGGGCCACCTGCGGTGCCGTTCACCAGAACGGCATAGGTTGCAAACAGAATAGAGAACAGAATGCAGTCGCTCATCAGGTAGATCCAGAATCCGAAGATTTTGGTCTGGCCTGCATCGTGGTGCCCGTGTTCGTGCGCGTGGGCAGTCGCGTGCGTTAAAGTATCAGTTGCCATTTTTCAGCCCTGCCTTAGTAATCTCATCGAAATGCTGGTTTTCCAGTTTTTCGATTTCCGGGACCGGCACGTAGTAATCCACGTCTTCATCAAAGCTTTTCACAATCCAGCTGATGATCATGCCTGCGAAGCTTGCAATCGCCAGCCACCAGATATGCCAGATCATGGCGAAACCAAACAGTGTTGCGAAGGCGGTAATGACGATACCGGCACCGCTGTTCTTCGGCATATGAATCTCTTCATAGTGCGCAGGCTGCTTGTACGCTTCACCTTTTTCTTTCATTTCCCAGAAGGCATCACGCTCGTGAACGTGCGGCACAACGGCAAAGTTATAGAACGGAGGCGGGGAAGAGGTTGCCCACTCCAGCGTACGACCACCCCATGGGTCACCGGTCAGATCACGATTCTGCTCGCGGTCGCGAATGGACACGTACATCTGAATGAACTGGCACAGGATACCCAGTGCAATCAGCGCGGCACCACAAGCGGCAACAACCAGCATCGGATGGAACTGCGGGTCAATCTGCTGGCTGAGGCGACGGGTCATACCCATAAAGCCCAGCACGTACAGCGGCATAAATGCCACGAAGAAGCCGATGATCCAGAACCAGAATGCGCGTTTACCCCAGGTCTCGTTCAGCGTGAAGCCAAACGCTTTCGGCCACCAGTAGGTCATCCCCGCGAAGCAACCAAATACCACGCCGCCGATGATAACGTTATGGAAGTGCGCAATCAGGAACAGACTGTTGTGCAGTACGAAGTCGGCACCCGGAACCGCCAGCAGTACGCCGGTCATGCCGCCGACTGAGAAGGTCACGATAAAGCCAATCGTCCACAGCATTGCTGAGTGGAATACGATACGGCCCTGATACATGGTGAACAGCCAGTTGAAGATCTTCACCCCGGTCGGGATGGCGATAATCATGGTGGTAATACCGAAGAAGGCGTTTACGTTTGCGCCGGCACCCATGGTGAAGAAGTGGTGCAGCCAAACAATGAACGACAGAACGGTGATACACACGGTTGCCCACACCAGCGAGGTGTAACCAAACAGACGCTTACGCGAGAAGGTTGCAGCGACTTCGGAGAATACCCCGAATACTGGCAGGATCAGAATGTACACTTCCGGATGGCCCCAGGCCCAAATCAGGTTGATGTACATCATCATGTTGCCGCCCATATCATTGGTAAAGAAATGGGTGCCCAGATAGCGATCCAGGGTCAGCAACGCGACGGTAACCGTCAGGATTGGGAAAGAAGCGATAATCAGGATGTTCGCGCACAGAGACGCCCAGCTAAATACCGGCATCTTGAACATGGTCATTCCTGGCGCACGCATCTTAATGATGGTCACAAAGAAGTTGATACCAGTCAGCGTTGTACCAATACCGGACAACTGGACTGCCCATATCCAATAATCGACCCCGACGCTTGGACTGTACTCTATTCCCGAGAGCGGCGGATATGCCAGCCAACCGGTCTGAGCGAATTCACCTACGCCCAGAGACAGGTTAACCAGGATTACGCCGACAACGGTGAACCAGAAGCTCAGGTTGTTCAGGAATGGGAACGCAACGTCACGTGCGCCGATCTGCAGCGGAACCACCAGGTTCATCAGACCGATAACAAATGGCATTGCCACGAAGAAGATCATAATCACGCCGTGAGCCGTGAAGATCTGGTCGTAGTGGTGAGGTGGCAGGAAACCCGCTTCACCTGCTGAAGCCAGCGCTTGCTGACTACGCATCATGACGGCATCTGCAAAGCCACGAATCAACATGACGATTGCGACGATGACATACATGATGCCAAGGCGTTTGTGGTCAACCGAAGTCAGCCACTCTTTCCACAGGTAGGTCCACTTACCGAAGTAAGTGATTAGGCCCAGTAAGGCCGCACCACCGATGATAATGGCAGCGATCGTAACCATGACAATGGGTTCATGGAACGGCACTGCATCCAGCGTCAATTTTCCGAACATCGTATTCTTCCTCGGCCCCTTAGTGAGCGGATTCCGCGTGGCTCATGTCCATGCCTTCCATGCCTTCGTGTGCGTTGTGCTCACCTTCGGGTTGGGTCATGTCCATGCTCTTACCGTGAGCCATAAATTTGTTAATAACGTCTTTAAACAAATCAGGTTTCACGTTGGAGAAGTATTCCACCTGGTTGTATTCGCTTGGCACAGCCACTTTTTCGAACGCAGCCATGTCGCTCATGGTGTTCGGAGACTGTTTAGCTTTAGCAACCCATTGGTCGAATTCGGCGCGGTCCTTTGTTGCGATAGCCTTGAACTTCATACCGGAGAAGCCTGGTCCGCTATAGCTTGCGGAGATACCATCATAAGTACCGACTTCGTTGGCGATCAGATGCAGTCGAGTCTGCATACCGGCCATGGCATAAATCTGGCTACCCAGACGCGGGATAAAGAAGGAGTTCATCACGGAGTTAGATGTCACTTTGAACTCAACCGGAGTATTCGCCGGGAAGGCGATTTCATTCACGGTAGCGATACCCTGTTCCGGATAGATAAAGAACCATTTCCAGTCCATGGAAACCACTTCGATGGTAATGGGCTTCTCGTCATGCGCCAGCGGTTTGCTTGGCTCAAGAGCGTGAGTGGTTTTCCAGGTCAGTACGGCAAGGAAAATGATGATTAAGATCGGCACCGTCCAGACCACAGCTTCCACTTTATTGGAGTGTGACCAGTTCGGGCTGTACTTCGCATCTTTATTGCTTGCACGATACTTCCAGGCAAAACCAACAGCCATCAAGATGGCTGGAATAACGACAATCAACATCAGGCCAAATGCCGTCAGTATCAGTGAACGTTGTTCCAGTCCAATCTGTCCTTTAGGGTCAAGCAGCGCAGAATTACAGCCACTGAGTAACGCAGTGCCTGCAATTAATGACAACCATCCCAAACTTTTATTGTATTTCCTGAGTCTCATTTAACGACCTCAATTCCACGGGACCGGGTGGCGTTTAAAGTGTGAGGGCATTTTACGGGAAGGTTACATTACTGTAAACATCCTTGGATCTGTGTTACTGGGTTCTGCCATGCGTGTCACATATGTTACAATATATGTCGCTTTGACTTTAAGAACCTGTTGCAACATCACGTTATAACGAAAGCGGACAGGCGGAGGAGATGCTGAGGGTAATTGGTATAACCAATACGAAAATAAAACAATTAATTAACAATTAATTATCAATAAAAAGACAACTCAGGAACAAAAAATAAATCTGTAGTGGCTGAATCGAGTAAGGAAAATAGAATATATAAAAGGCGTCAATAATTTCCAAATTCTTTGGCGCACAAAATAACAAATATTATTTTTATCAATTGTTGTTTATTTAGCCGTTATAATTACGCAGGGTGATTACAACGGCTTATTAATACGGATTTTTACGCCAGACGGGTTTTGCGCAGAGCCAGATAATCCAGCAATCCGCCAAAAATGACCCCGCAGACGGCGACCGTCACTGAGACTTCAAGCAGTTCCGGCAGGAAGGAGAAGTGAGTGTAATCGAGGGCGTTCATCGTCAGCAGTAGCAGCCAGACTGCCAGCAAACAGCAACCCACTACCAGCGTCATTAATGCCAGACCGTACGCTCCACGAAATTCCGTGCGTGGAAGAAAGCTTTCATTTTGCCAACTATGCTCCAGGGTCTGACGACAAACCAGCAACAGTATGAGACCAGGGATCGCGGCAAACACCGAGAACAGATAAAACGTCGGCCATCCGTGCGCTTCGACAAACCAACCCGCTACCGGGCCAACATAAACGCGACCAACGGCTGAAAGCGCGGAGAGCAGGGCGAACTGGGTCGCTGAGAAGGACTTATTGCACAGCGTCATTAATAAAGCGACAAACGCTGCCGTGCCCATTCCGCCACACAGGTTTTCAAAGAAGACGGCGGCCGCCATACTGAACATGTGTTTGTCAGTGATGGACAATAGCCAGTAGCCTGCATTTGACGCCCCTTGCAGAATGCCAAATATCAGCAATGCGCGGAACAGCGAAAGACGCTGCATCAGGATCCCACCGTACAATGCACCAACGATGGTTGCCAGAAGCCCGAGCGTTTTATTCACCACGCCGACTTCACCCGCATCAAATCCGACGCCGCGGATTAAAAAGGTGGTGGTCAGACTCATGGCGAAGGCATCCCCAAGCTTATACAACACAATAAGCAGCAGGATAAGCCAGGCGTTGTTACGACCAAAGAAGTCGCGCAACGGAGCCGCCACTGCCTGCTCCAGCGTTTTGGGCACCGGAATGGCATCAGTCGGTTCGGGTGCCAACAATGTGGCAATGATGCAAGGTATCAGCAGCGCCGCCATCAGCCAGTACATGCCTTGCCAGCCCAGCCAGCGATCGGCCATCCACAGAGCCAGCCCACCGGAAACCAGCATCCCTAAACGATAGCCCAACACGCTGATTGCTGCGCCAGTGCCACGTTCTTCGGCAGGTAACACGTCGGTTTTCCAGGCGTCGAAGACGATATCCTGCGATGCTGAACAAAACGCGATCACCACGGCCAGTGCGGCCATCCAGCGCAGTTGTGTGCCGGGCTCAAGAAAGCCCATCGCGGCGATAGAAATGAGTAACAGCACCTGGGTTGCCAGCAGCCAACCGCGGCGTCGACCTAAAAATGGCGGCGTGTAGCGGTCCATAAGCGGGGACCAGAGGAACTTAAACACGTAGGCCTGGCCGACCAGAGAAAAGAAACCAATGGTTTTAAGATCGATATTCTCAACCGTCATCCATGCCTGAAGCGTACCTGAGGTCAGTGCGAGCGGTAAACCGGAAGCAAACCCCAGAATGAGCAGGATAGCTGAACGTGGTTGCTGAAAAATACGTAAGTAATGACTGGACATGGGCTTCTATAGGCCCGACGAACGCCGGGCCATATGGGCAGAAATTAACGCGCGTTCTGCTTGATGAAATCGTGAACGCTGGTGTCCTGAGACATATCAGCGATGGTGTCGGTCAGCACGCTGTTAACGGCGTCAGCGATATTTTTGTTAGAGGCCTGCAGTGCGCCTTCAACAGAATAGCTTGCGCGGTAGTTTTTGGTCATCTTGTTGCCGTTAGCAGCGGTCGCAATGATGGCGATATCTGCTTTGGTGGCAATGTTATAGCGCACGCTACCCTGAGACACGTCAGCGTACAGCTGGCTAACAATGATTTGCAGGTTTACTGCACCGTTCGGCCCAATCATATAGCCGCGTGCGGTCATCTGTTTTTCCAGCACTTCTTGCAGCAGGAAACGCAGATCGCGGGACGCGGTCAGGGTAACCAGCTGGTTGTCGCGGGTGACTTTTGCCAGCGCTTGATCCTGACGCTGGTCGGCACCGTTGATGCTAACGGTCACGCCCATCAGGCTTGGGTCCTGCTGCGGCAGCGTAATCTTCGGGGAGACTTCAATAGTGGTTGGCGGCGTTGCGCATCCAGCTAACATGAACAGCGCGACTAACGGGAAGAGGATTTTTTTAAACATGCCAGGGCTCTCAGCGAATCTAAATTGTATGGTTGGAGAAAATTCCCGCCATCATAACATCGCCAACGATGAGGGGAAGTGGGTAACGCATGTAAATTCATTGTGTTGTCCGTTTTATGACTTTCTAAAGACCATAAACGGGATTTTTGCAATAAATCGAAGTGAGGATTCAGTGAACTTCATCCGTTTGGCTGAGAAAATCAGACAAGCGCTAATTTTTTGTTGCTAAGGTGTAATGAAAACGGTAAAAGCGGCTAGTATTTAAAGGGATGGGTGACATCTCAGCGTTGTCGGAGGAAAAATTTCATGATGATTCGTGAGCAAATAGAAGAAAAATTAAGGGCAGCGTTCGAACCCGTATTCCTCGAAGTTGTGGATGAAAGCTATCGTCACAATGTCCCGGCCGGTTCTGAAAGCCACTTTAAGGTTGTGCTGGTTAGCGATCGCTTTACAGGTGAACGTTTTCTTAATCGCCATCGGATGATTTACAGCACGTTAACGGCGGAGCTTTCCACAACCGTTCATGCCCTTGCCCTGCATACCTACACCATTAAGGAGTGGGAAGCGTTGCAGGATACGATCTTTGCATCGCCTCCGTGTCGTGGGGCGGGAAGCATCGCGTAAAAACGGATTTGCAACAACCGACGCTTTTCCAGTATGTTGCTACAGATTATGTGAAAACGGCCTGCGGGCCGTTTTGTTTTGTCTGAATTCTGGGGGGGGCGTACAGTATTCAGACAAAAATTAGCCGGGAATTGTGAAAAAAGCCGCAGCAACGCGCGATAACCGTTCTCGACTCATAAAAGTGATGCCGCTATAATGCGCGTCTTATTTTTCGGAATGTCTTCGGGATGATTCTGACGACAGGGAATGTGATTGATTATGAGAACATCCCAGTTCCGCGAAGCCAACAACCTGTGCTTGCGGAGAAGAGTTGACCGAGCACTGTGATTTTTTGAGGTAACAAGATGCAAGTTTCAGTTGAAACCACTCAAGGCCTTGGCCGCCGTGTAACGATTACTATCGCTGCTGACAGCATCGAGACCGCTGTGAAAAGCGAGCTGGTCAACGTAGCGAAGAAAGTGCGTATTGACGGTTTCCGCAAAGGAAAAGTACCGATGAATGTTGTTGCTCAGCGTTATGGCGCGTCTGTTCGCCAGGACGTTCTGGGCGACCTGATGAGCCGCAACTTCGTTGACGCGATCATCAAAGAAAAAATCAATCCGGCTGGCGCACCGAACTACGTTCCGGGTGAATACAAGCTGGGTGAAGATTTTACTTACGCGGTAGAGTTCGAAGTTTACCCGGAAGTTGAGCTGACTGGCCTGGAAGCAATCGAAGTTGAAAAACCGGTTGTTGAAGTTACTGACGCTGACGTTGACGTGATGCTGGACACCCTGCGTAAGCAGCAGGCAACCTGGAAAGACAAAGACGGCGCTGCTGATGCAGAAGATCGTGTAACCATCGACTTCACCGGCTCTGTAGACGGCGAAGAGTTCGAAGGCGGCAAAGCGTCTGACTTCGTTCTGGCGATGGGCCAGGGTCGTATGATCCCAGGTTTCGAAGAAGGCGTTAAAGGCCACAAAGCTGGCGAAGAGTTCACTATCGACGTGACCTTCCCGGAAGAGTACCACGCTGAAAACCTGAAAGGTAAAGCCGCTAAGTTCGTTATCAACCTGAAGAAAGTTGAAGAACGTGAACTGCCGGAACTGACTGAAGAATTCATCAAACGTTTCGGCGTTGAAGATGGTTCCGTCGCGGGTCTGCGCGCTGAAGTACGTAAAAACATGGAGCGCGAGCTGAAAGGCGCAGTGCGTAACCGCGTTAAGTCTCAGGCGATTGAAGGTCTGGTAAAAGCTAACGACATCGACGTTCCGGCTGCGCTGATCGACAGCGAAATCGACGTTCTGCGTCGTCAGGCTGCACAGCGTTTTGGCGGTAACGAGAAACAAGCGCTGGAACTGCCGCGTGAACTGTTCGAAGAACAGGCTAAGCGTCGTGTAGTTGTTGGTCTGCTGCTGGGCGAAGTGATTCGCACCAACGAGCTGAAAGCTGACGAAGATCGCGTTAAAGGCTTGATCGAAGAGATGGCTTCTGCTTACGAAGATCCGAAAGAAGTTGTTGAGTTCTACAGCAAAAATAAAGAGCTGATGGACAACATGCGTAACGTCGCTCTGGAAGAGCAGGCTGTTGAAGCCGTTCTGGCGAAAGCGAAAGTGACTGAAAAAGCCACTTCCTTCAACGAACTGATGAACCAGCAGGCGTAATTCGTTGCTTTTTTAGCACGAATTTCCTACGCAAGCCCGTCACCTTTTGGTGGCGGGTTTTTTTTTGTCACGCATTTTGCATGGGAAGAGTGCGAAAACAGCGTTTCAGTGTTAGCGTTACAACAAAAGATTGTTATGCTTGAATTATGGCGATGTCGTACCCATTACTGAGGGACTAGCTGATAATCCGTCCATAAGGTTACAATCAGCACAGCAGGTTTTTTCAAATTTTATCCAGGAGACGGAAATGTCATACAGCGGCGAACGAGATAACTTTGCACCCCATATGGCGCTGGTGCCGATGGTCATTGAACAGACCTCACGTGGTGAGCGCTCTTTTGATATCTATTCTCGTCTACTTAAGGAACGCGTCATTTTTCTGACCGGCCAGGTCGAAGACCATATGGCTAACCTGATCGTGGCGCAGATGCTGTTCCTGGAAGCAGAAAACCCAGAAAAAGATATCTACCTGTACATCAACTCCCCTGGTGGGGTGATCACTGCCGGGATGTCTATCTATGACACCATGCAGTTTATTAAGCCGGACGTCAGCACCATTTGTATGGGCCAGGCGGCCTCAATGGGCGCGTTCCTGCTGACCGCCGGGGCGAAGGGTAAACGTTTTTGCCTGCCTAACTCTCGCGTCATGATCCACCAACCTCTGGGCGGTTACCAGGGCCAGGCAACGGATATTGAAATTCATGCCCGTGAAATCCTGAAGGTAAAAGGGCGCATGAACGAACTTATGGCGCATCATACGGGTCAATCTCTTGAGCAGATTGAACGTGATACCGAGCGCGATCGCTTCCTCTCTGCTTCTGAAGCGGTAGAGTACGGTCTGGTCGACTCGATTTTGACCCATCGTAATTAATGCCCAGCGCGCATGTGTGCCGCTATAATTACCTGGAGCGGCACAACGCTGACTAGCGTCTTGCGCCTGAGAATGGCATTTGCGTCGTCGTGTGCGGCACAAAGAACAAAGAAGAGGTTTTGACCCATGACAGATAAACGCAAAGATGGCTCGGGCAAATTGTTGTACTGCTCTTTTTGCGGCAAAAGCCAGCATGAAGTGCGTAAGCTGATTGCCGGACCATCCGTGTATATCTGCGACGAATGTGTTGATTTATGTAACGACATCATTCGCGAAGAGATTAAGGAAGTAGCACCGCACCGTGAACGCAGTGCGCTGCCGACGCCACATGAAATTCGCAACCATCTGGACGATTATGTTATCGGCCAGGAGCAGGCGAAGAAAGTGCTGGCGGTCGCGGTATACAACCATTACAAACGTCTGCGCAACGGCGACACCAGCAATGGCGTCGAGTTGGGCAAAAGTAACATCCTGCTGATTGGCCCAACGGGTTCCGGTAAAACGCTACTGGCTGAAACGCTGGCGCGCCTGCTGGACGTTCCGTTCACCATGGCTGATGCCACCACGCTGACCGAAGCCGGTTATGTGGGTGAAGATGTTGAAAACATTATTCAGAAGCTGCTGCAGAAGTGCGATTACGACGTGCAGAAAGCACAGCGCGGGATTGTCTATATCGATGAAATCGACAAGATCTCTCGTAAGTCTGACAACCCATCTATTACCCGTGACGTTTCTGGCGAAGGCGTTCAGCAGGCGCTGTTGAAACTGATTGAAGGTACGGTTGCCGCCGTTCCGCCGCAGGGGGGGCGTAAACATCCTCAGCAGGAATTCCTGCAGGTTGATACCTCCAAGATCCTGTTTATTTGCGGTGGGGCATTTGCCGGTCTGGATAAAGTCATTGCTAATCGTGTTGAAACCGGCTCCGGCATTGGTTTTGGCGCAACGGTAAAAGCGCAGTCTGACAAAGCCAGCGAAGGTGAACTGCTGTCGCAGGTGGAACCGGAAGATCTGATCAAATTTGGTCTGATCCCTGAGTTCATCGGTCGTCTGCCGGTTGTGGCAACGCTGAGCGAACTGAGCGAAGAAGCGCTGATCCAGATCCTCAAAGAGCCGAAAAATGCCCTGACCAAGCAGTATCAGGCGCTGTTCAATCTTGAAGGTGTTGATCTGGAATTCCGTGAGGAAGCGCTGGATGCGATCGCCAAGAAAGCGATGGCGCGTAAAACCGGTGCGCGTGGTTTGCGTTCTATCGTCGAAGCTGCGTTGCTCGACACCATGTACGATCTGCCTTCTATGGAAGACGTCGAAAAAGTGGTGATCGATGAGTCGGTGATTGGCGGCCAGAGCAAGCCATTGCTGATTTACGGTAAGCCGGAAGCACAGCAGGCATCTGGCGAATAATTCATCAATTCATACAGACATTTAATTTAAAAGGGGGGATTTTATCTCCCCTTTTATTTTTCCGTAAACATGGCGTTGAATGTGTGGGAAACATCCCCATATACTGACATACATGTTAAAGGTGGTGTGGAGCACAGTCGTACCACCTGATTACCTGGCGGAAACTAAACTAAGAGAGAGCTCTATGAATCCTGAGCGTTCTGAACGCATTGAAATCCCCGTATTGCCGTTGCGCGATGTGGTGGTTTATCCGCACATGGTCATACCCTTATTTGTAGGGCGGGAAAAATCTATCCGTTGTCTGGAAGCGGCTATGGACCATGATAAAAAAATCATGCTGGTCGCGCAGAAAGAAGCGTCAACAGATGAGCCGGGTGTAAACGATCTTTTCACCGTCGGGACCGTGGCCTCTATTTTGCAGATGCTGAAACTGCCTGATGGCACCGTAAAAGTGCTGGTCGAGGGGTTACAGCGCGCGCGTATTTCAGCGCTGTCTGACAATGGCGAGCACTTCTCTGCGAAAGCGGAGTACCTTGACTCGCCTGCTATTGATGAGCGCGAACAGGAAGTGCTGGTACGTACTGCTATCAGCCAGTTCGAAGGCTATATCAAGCTGAACAAGAAAATCCCACCAGAAGTGCTGACGTCGCTGAACAGCATTGACGATCCTGCGCGTCTGGCGGACACCATCGCAGCGCACATGCCGCTGAAGTTGGCTGACAAACAGTCCGTGCTGGAGATGTCCGACGTTAACGAACGTCTGGAATATCTGATGGCGATGATGGAGTCTGAAATCGATCTGCTGCAAGTTGAGAAGCGCATTCGCAACCGCGTGAAAAAGCAGATGGAAAAATCCCAGCGTGAGTACTATCTGAATGAGCAAATGAAAGCGATTCAGAAAGAGCTCGGCGAGATGGACGACGCGCCGGACGAAAACGAAGCGCTGAAGCGTAAGATCGACGCGGCGAAAATGCCGAAAGAGGCAAAAGAGAAAGCGGAAGCAGAACTGCAGAAGCTGAAAATGATGTCTCCGATGTCGGCGGAAGCGACCGTGGTGCGTGGTTACATCGACTGGATGGTACAGGTGCCGTGGAATGCGCGTAGTAAGGTCAAAAAAGACCTGCGTCAGGCGCAGGAAATCCTCGATACCGACCATTACGGTCTGGAACGCGTCAAAGACCGTATCCTTGAGTATCTCGCGGTACAAAGCCGTGTAAACAAAATCAAAGGCCCAATTCTGTGTCTGGTAGGACCGCCGGGGGTGGGTAAAACCTCTCTGGGACAGTCCATTGCTAAAGCTACTGGGCGTAAATACATCCGTATGGCCCTGGGCGGCGTGCGTGACGAGGCTGAAATCCGCGGTCACCGTCGTACCTACATCGGTTCAATGCCGGGTAAACTGATCCAGAAAATGGCCAAAGTAGGCGTGAAAAACCCGCTGTTCCTGCTTGATGAGATCGACAAAATGTCTTCTGACATGCGTGGCGATCCGGCTTCCGCACTGCTTGAGGTGCTGGATCCAGAGCAGAACGTGGCGTTCAGCGATCACTATCTGGAAGTGGACTACGATCTCAGCGACGTGATGTTTGTTGCGACCTCTAACTCCATGAATATTCCGGCCCCGTTGCTGGATCGTATGGAAGTGATCCGTCTGTCTGGATATACCGAAGACGAGAAGCTGAACATTGCTAAACGTCACCTGTTGCCGAAACAGATTGAGCGTAACGCGCTGAAAAAAGGTGAACTGACGGTCGACGATAGCGCCATTGTAGGCATTATTCGTTACTACACCCGTGAAGCGGGCGTGCGTAGTCTGGAGCGCGAAATCTCCAAACTGTGCCGCAAAGCGGTGAAACAGCTGCTGCTTGATAAGTCACTGAAACATATTGAGATCAACGGCGACAACCTGCACGACTATCTGGGCGTACAGCGCTTTGACTATGGCCGTGCGGACAACGAAAACCGCGTGGGCCAGGTGACCGGTCTGGCGTGGACGGAAGTGGGCGGCGATCTGCTGACCATCGAAACCGCCTGCGTACCGGGTAAAGGTAAGCTGACCTACACCGGTTCGCTGGGTGAAGTCATGCAGGAATCCATTCAGGCTGCGCTGACTGTGGTGCGTGCGCGTGCGGAAAAACTGGGTATTAATCCGGATTTTTACGAAAAACGCGACATCCACGTTCACGTTCCAGAAGGGGCGACGCCGAAAGATGGTCCAAGTGCGGGTATCGCCATGTGTACCGCGTTGGTTTCTTGCCTGACCGGTAACCCGGTCCGCGCCGACGTGGCGATGACCGGCGAGATCACCCTGCGTGGCCAGGTTCTGCCGATCGGTGGTTTGAAAGAAAAACTGCTGGCGGCACACCGTGGTGGTATTAAAACGGTCTTAATTCCAGACGAAAACAAACGTGACCTGGAAGAGATTCCGGACAACGTGATTGCCGATCTGGACATCCATCCGGTGAAACGCATTGAGGAAGTACTGACTCTCGCGTTGCAAAATGAACCCTCCGGAATGCAGGTTGTGACCGCAAAATAGTGACCTCGCGCAAAGAGCACTAATAAAAACTGGGCTGGCAGGCCATTTCGGACTTGCCAGCCTTTTTTTGTATAGCTAATTTAGATGACGGATTGGGCTTGCCATCATTAACGGGTGTTGTAAGGGCATGGCAGGCCTGATATAACTGCTGCGCGTTCGCACTTTGAAGGATTCATGTGCGATATAAATTATAAAGAGGAAGAGAAGAGTGAATAAATCTCAACTGATCGACAAAATTGCTGCAGGGGCTGATATCTCTAAAGCTGCGGCTGGACGTGCGTTAGATGCAATTATTGCTTCTGTTACCGAATCTCTGAAAGAAGGTGATGACGTAGCGCTGGTAGGTTTTGGTACTTTTGCCGTTAAAGAGCGTGCTGCCCGTACTGGTCGCAACCCGCAAACAGGTAAAGAGATCACCATTGCCGCGGCTAAAGTACCGGGCTTCCGTGCAGGTAAAGCACTGAAAGACGCGGTAAACTAAGTGATTTCCCCTTTGGGGATGTGACGAAGTACAAGGGCGCATCGACTGATGTGCCTTTTTTATTTGTAATTCCGGTACTTTCTACGTGTTGTGGGCTGACAATTACCCCTGTTTCTTGTCACAATAGGCCTTTGTGCGCAGCGTTCAGGAAACGCTATGCTGCGTGAAGCATATATACTCAAAATCCTTGCCGCCGTTGTTGTGTCAACGCGCAGGCGGCTTGAGAGATAACGCGTATAGTCATCTACAGCGGAGTGTGGTTACACCATGATGGACAGCTTACGCACGGCTGCTAACAGTCTCGTGCTCAAGATTATTTTCGGTATCATTATCGTGTCGTTCATTTTGACCGGCGTGAGTGGTTACCTGATTGGCGGGGGCAATAACTTCGCCGCCAAAGTGAATGGCCAGGAGATCAGCCGCGGGCAGTTCGAGAATGCGTTCAACAGTGAACGTAACCGCATGCAGCAACAGCTGGGCGATCAATACTCCGAGCTGGCCGCGAACGAAGGCTACATGAAAACGCTGCGTCAGCAGGTGCTGAATCGTCTTGTTGACGAAGCGCTGCTGGATCAGTATTCCCGCGAGCTTAAGCTCAATATCAGCGACGATCAGATTAAGCAGGCTATTTTTGCCACGCCTGCTTTTCAGGTCGATGGCAAATTTGATAACAACCGCTACAACGCGATTGTTAATCAGATGGGCATGACCGCGGATCAGTACGCACAGGCATTACGTAATCAGCTTACTACCCAGCAGCTGATTAACGGCGTTGCCGGTACGGACTTTATGCTCAAAGGTGAAACGGATGAGCTGGCAGCGCTGGTTGCACAGCAGCGTATCGTGCGCGAGGCGACAATTGACGTTAACGCTCTGGCCGCGAAGCAGTCTGTTACTGAGCAGGAAATTTCCAGCTACTACGAGCAGAATAAAAACAACTTTATGACGCCGGAACAGTTCCGTGTGAGCTACATCAAGCTGGATGCTGCAGCAATGCAGGAGACGGCCAGCGATGCTGATATTCAGTCTTACTATGACCAGCATCAGGACCAGTTCACGCAGCCGCAGCGTAACCGCTACAGCATCATTCAGACCAAAACGGAAGATGAAGCCAAAGCAGTACTGGACGCGCTGAACAAAGGTGGTGATTTCGCTGCGCTGGCAAAAGAAAAATCTGCTGACATCATCTCTGCGCGCAAAGGCGGGGACATGGGATGGCTGGAAGATTCCACCACCCCGGACGAGCTGAAGAATGCCGGTCTGAAAGAAAAAGGTCAGCTGTCTGGCGTGATTAAGTCTTCCGTTGGTTTCCTCGTTGCGCGTCTTGATGACGTACAGCCTGCGAAGGTTAAACCGCTGAGCGAAGCCCGTGACGACATTGCGGCGAAAGTGAAGCAGGAAAAAGCGCTGGATGCATACTATGCGCTGCAACAGAAAGTCAGCGATGCGGCCAGCAACGATAACGAATCTCTGGCGGGTGCAGAGCAGGCAGCAGGTATGAAAGCGGTTGAAACGGGCTGGTTTAGCCGTGACAGCCTGCCGGAAGAGCTGAATTTCAAACCTGTTTCAGACATCATTTTCAATGGCGGTCTGGTTGGCGAGAACGGAACGCCTGGCAGCAACTCTGACATCATCACCGTGGATGGCGATCGCGCATTTGTCCTGCGTATTGCAGAGCACAAAGCCGAAGCCGTTAAGCCGCTGGCGGAAGTGAAAGAGCAGGTAACTGCGCTTGTTAAGCACAATAAAGCAGTGCAACAGGCGAAGCTGGATGCTGATAAACTGCTGGTGGATCTGAAGGCCGGTAAAGGCGATGAAGCCATGAAAGCGGCGGGTCTGAGCTTTGGTGAAGCGAAAACCCTGAGCCGTACTGGTCAGGATCCGCTGAGCCAGGCTGCGTTTAGTCTGCCTCTGCCGACGAAGGATAAACCGAGCTACGGCGTGGCAAACGACATGCAGGGCAACGTTGTTCTGCTGGCGCTGGACGAGGTGAAAGCCGGTTCTATGCCTGAAGCGCAGAAGAAAGCGATGGTACAGGGGATTACCCAGAACAACGCGCAGATTGTCTTCGAAGCGCTAATGAGCAACCTGCGCAAAGCGGCAAAAATTAAAATCGGTGATGCGCTGGATCAGCAGCAATAACCGAGGCTGCTCGCAAAAAATTGCAAAAAGTTGTATCCCCCAAAGGCCGCTTTCGCGGCCTTTTCCAATTCTGATATTTGCTATTTGTCTGCCGTACTGCACCTCGCTATCGTGATTCCACTGTTAACAAACAAGGAGAAAACAGTATGAAACATGGAATCAAAGCTCTGCTTATCACCCTTTCATTGACCTGTGCTGGCATGGCTCAAAGCGCACTGGCTGCAGAGCCTGTCGCCAAAAGTCAGGCGGTACAAACTAAAGCGGAGACCTCAGGGGCGGCACAAAGCAAAGCCACACTGCCGACTAAGGCAAGCGACGATGAAGGCACCAGGGTAAGCATCAACAGCGCTTCCGCGGAGGATTTAGCGCGAGTCATGAACGGTGTCGGCCTGAAGAAAGCACAGGCGATTGTGAGCTATCGTGAGGAGTACGGGCCGTTTAAAACGGTGGAGGACTTAAAGCAGGTACCGGGTATGGGCAGTTCGCTGGTGGAGCGTAACCTGGCAGTTTTAACACTTTAATAACTTGCACAGCGCTGAAAATTTGCCAGACTAGAGAGGTCATACCAGTTATGACCTCTCTACCCTAAAGTATGTTCTTATAAAAACAACCTAAGGTTTCTGCGCTATGCAAACACAAATCAAAGTCCGTGGTTTTCATCTTGATGTCTATCAGCACGTCAACAACGCCCGCTATCTCGAGTTTTTGGAAGAAGCCCGCTGGGATGGTCTGGAAAACAGCGACAGCTTTCAATGGATGACTGCGCACAATATCGCTTTTGTGGTCGTGAATATAAATATTAACTACCGCCGTCCAGCGGTACTCAGCGACCTGCTGACCATTACCAGCCAGGTTCAGCAATTAAATGGCAAAAGCGGGGTGTTAAACCAGACAATTACCCTGGAGCCGGAAGGGCAGGTGGTGGCAGACGCATTGATAACCTTCGTCTGTATTGATTTGAAAACGCAAAAAGCGCTGCCGCTGGAAGGGGAGTTACGCGAAAAGCTGGAGCAGATGGTGCAGTAGTGGCTGCAAGTGTCTGCAGGCCGGATAAGCAAAGGCTATCCGGCATCACTCAACACATTACTTTAACCCGGTTTTCTGCTTCATTGCCGCCATCACCGCCGGTTTATCTGCAAGATAATGGTTCAGGCCGTTGGCGCGCAGATTACACGCCGCACAGTGTCCGCAACCGTCACCTTTGATGCCGTTATAGCAGGTCAGCGTTTCTTCACGTACCAGATCCAGCTTACCCCAGTAGTCAGCCAGCGCCCAGGTTTCGGCTTTATCGATCCACATCAGCGGGGTTTCAAAGCGGATATTTTTCGCCATCCCCAGGCTCACGGCATGGTTCAGCGCTTTGACGAACTCATCGCGACAGTCCGGGTATCCAGAGAAATCCGTTTCACACACGCCGGTAATGACCGCCTCTGCCTGTACCTGATATGCGTAAATTGCTGCCAGCGTTAAAAACAGAATATTGCGTCCTGGCACAAAGGTGTTGGGAATGCCGTTCGCATCCGGTTCGTAATCAGGTACCGGAATATTATCGCGGGTCAGGCTGCTGACGGCCAGTTCGCTGAGCAGCGTGACATCAAGTACCTTGTGCGCGCGTGCGCCGAGTTTTAAGGCCAGGTCACGTGCGACATCGATCTCAGCGCGATGGCGCTGACCATAATCGAAGGTTACGCAATGTACTTCATCATATTGATGTAGCGCTTGCGCCAGACAGGTCGTGGAGTCCTGGCCCCCACTGAATACAACAACGGCACGTTTCATGGCTTTTCCTGACAAATAACAAAACCCTTATGGTAGCGCCTGGGCGTGTCGCCGACCAGCTTCTTCATGCCAACGGGGGCGGTAGCCAGGCTTCGGTGAACTCAAACCAGCCGCGAGGATTCAGGCGTACGCCGTTCACGCCCGGCGGCGCGCTGATACGATAGTGATAATTGAACAGCGGCGTCAGGGTTGCGTCATGCATCAGCGTGGCGAAAACTTGTTGTAAGGCCGCATGACGATCGTCTTCATCGGCCTGGATTTGCAGGGCATCCAGGGTAGTTTGCAGATGAGTAAATGCTGGTGCGCTCAATACGTGTGACCAGAGTTGATCGCAGCGCAGCCACTGCTCGAGCGTATATTCAGGTGCTTCGCCAATTAATCTGTCGCCCATCATCAGGTCGGCCAGAGCTAAAGGATGCTCGCCATCCCAGTTTTTAGCATTATGAAAAATAAGGGTTAATTCACAGCCGAGCTGTGCCAGCGCCAGTCGAAGCTGTTCAGCCATGGCGTGCAGTTCTACCGGCAGGTGATAAGCCAGCGTCAGTTTTTCCGGTAGCGCTACCTCGTCCAGCTCATCCCATTGTGGGATAGTCCATCCTGGCAACAGCGCATTGCTTGGCGTGATCAGATTTTCATCCACCTCAAGCGTTTGTAGCAGGGAAGAACGATGGATAATATTGACCAGCCGACGGGCCTGCTGCGTATTCAGGCGTGCGCTTTTTCTGAGCGTGAGATAACAAAAACCGAGGCTGATCCCGCTGCTCACCTGGCTTAGCATTGGCAGCTCTTCGGGTTTACCAATTGCAATTTGCACAGGATGGCGACAGCTGGTGCCCAAATCCTGAGAGAACAACTGCGGGGTTATCCAGTATTCAATGGCTTTTAGTAGCGGATGTCTCAAATGGTAGTGATCGTGACTCTCGATACGCACCAGCTCAGGAGTAAATAGTGTCAACCTAAACGGGCCAGTACCCACAACCGGGTATGCAGGATGCGCCAGGTGACTGCTGTAGCTTGCCAGACGATGCGCCAGCCAGTAATCGGGGCGATGCAAAATAAAGGTCAGGCACTGGGGATGCGTCACCTCAATACGCTTTACGCTGATAAACAGCTTATTCAATGCCGGTAGCGCTAACAGCTTCAGCAATTGTTGATGTAGCTGCGTGCTGCTGACCGCATCGCCGTTATGCCAGTACAAGGTGGAACGAATATAGAAATCCCAGCGCAGACCGTCGGCGGAGATATTCCAGTGGTGGGCCAAATCACCGCAGGGGTGTTGCGTATTACTGTCAAACCGGGTCAGGCCAGAGAAAATTTGTCCGGCGAGGTGTTGCTCCGCGCGACCGGGGAGAAATCCAGGGTGCAAAGGGTCAAGCTGGCGGTAATAGGGAATACGCAGGGTTGGCGTGTCGTTTTGCCACTGACCGCCCATAAACGGCTGTAGCAACGTTCTTAATTCTCCCGGTGCCAGTTGAGCCAGCTCCAGCACGCTAAGCTGTTCTCCCTTTTGTAGCGCCTGTTCCATCATGGTGTTGCGCAGGGAATCTGGCGTCACCAAAAAGCGTAACTGCCCGCGTTTCCCGCGTCCCGACTGGGCGTGCCACTCCAGCCAGCCAGCATCCTGAGCTTGCTTTAGCAGGGTGCGTACGTGGCGCTCGCTGCAAAAACAACGTTCGGCCAGTTCCCCTACGGTCACCGACTGCGGTTCGCCGTGCGACGGTTGCCACAGGCGTTGGTACTGGTTCAGGCGATTAAGCAGACGCATTGATACTTGATCCTTCAGGATGGCCCGTTAACGGTTTTTGCGCAGATAAACCCGGAACAATTCATTTTATCTATTCACTATTACTTCCGTATATCTCAGGTGATACTGAATCACAAGTTAACCGCGTCACAGTGTGGAGAAAGAAATGGCTCGTCTGGCTGCATTTGATATGGATGGCACCCTTTTGATGCCGAATCACCATTTAGGTGACGAAACGCTTTCAACGCTGGCGCGCCTGCGTGAACGCGATATCACCCTGACATTTGCCACCGGCCGCCATGTGCTGGAAATGCGCCATATTTTGGGTTCGATCTCACTGGACGCCTTTTTGATCACCGGTAACGGCACGCGCATTCACTCCCAGGAGGGCGATGTGTTGCACCGACAGGATCTGGATCCGAATGTTGCGGATATCGTGTTACATCAGAAATGGGATACCACCGCCAGCATGCATGTCTTTAATGACAACGGTTGGTTCACCGGACAAGAGATCCCCTCGCTGTTACAGGCGCATGTATATAGCGGATTTCGCTACCAGATCGTCGATGTGAAACGTATTCCGGCTCATCAGGTAACGAAGGTCTGTTTCTGTGGCGATCATGAGTCTCTGATCCAATTGCGCATTCAACTGAATGAAGCGCTGGGAGAACAGGCGCATCTCTGTTTCTCCGCGTTTGATTGCCTCGAGGTGCTGCCGCTGGGCTGTAACAAAGGATCCGCGCTGGCGGTGTTGAGTGACCACTTAGGGTATTCAATGGCCGAGTGTATGGCATTTGGCGATGCTATGAACGATCGCGAAATGTTAGGCAGCGTTGGGCGTGGTCTTATTATGGGTAACGCAATGCCGCAACTGATGGCTGAACTGCCTCATTTATCGGTGATTGGGCATTGCCGTAATCAGGCGGTGTCACACTTTTTGACGCATTGGCTGGACAATCCGCATCTACCTTATTCCCCCGAATGAGAGATCCCTTCCAGCAAGCCAGACTTCGCGTCTGGCTTTTTTTTGTCTGCTCAGTGTGTATTCAGCAACTGGGCAAGTTCTGCTTTCCACGGCGTTAAATCACCAATGTGCGCGTCGACCCACTGCGGGTTGTAGTAGGTTTCCAGATAACGTTCGCCGCTGTCACACAGCAGCGTCACCAGTGAACCCGTTTCTCCGGCGTTGCGCATGCGCGCGGCAAGTTGCAGCGTTCCCCACATGTTGGTGCCGGTTGAGGCGCCGACTTTACGACCCAACTGCGTTTCCAGCCAGTGCGCGGTCGCCACGCTTGCGGCATCCGGTACGCGCAGCATTTCATCAACTACGTCAGGAATAAAGGACGGTTCGACACGCGGGCGACCGATGCCTTCGATTTTGCTTCCGACCGGGCTGCGCAATGTCGCATCGCGCTCCTGCCAGAAGGGCAGAAAAACCGAGTTCTCCGGGTCTACTACCATCAGACGAGTGTCGTAGCCCTGACAGCGAATATAACGGCCAATGGTTGCTGAAGTGCCGCCGGTTCCGGCGCTCATTACGATATGACGGGGGACGGAGTTGGGCTCGCACTGCATCTGACGGAAAATGCTGTCGGCAATATTGTTATTGCCGCGCCAGTCGGTGGCGCGCTCAGCATAAGTGAACTGGTCCATGTAATGACCGTTCAGCTCACGCGCCAGCTGTTCAGAGGCTGCATAGATTTCGCAGGCGCTTTCCACGAAATGACAGCGACCGCCGTAAAATTCAATCTGTTCAATTTTACGTTTCGCGGTGCAGGAAGGCATGACGGCAATAAACGGCAGTCCTAACAGTCGGGCGAAATAAGCCTCAGAGACCGCCGTTGAACCGGACGATGATTCAATAATGGTGGTGCCTTCTTTGATCCAGCCATTGCACAGTCCGTACAAAAACAGTGAACGCGCCAGACGATGCTTCAGGCTCCCGGTAGGATGCGTGCTCTCATCTTTCAAATAGAGCTGAATACCCGGAAACGCCGGTAGCGACAGACGAATGAGATGCGTATCCGCAGAACGCTGATAATCCGCGTTGATTTCATTGATGGCGTTTTTAACCCAGGAGCTATTCATAATTAATGGATATCCATTTGTCATTTTGTGCCCAGAATAGCGAAAAGCACGGAAAAAATTGTTGCCATTTAGCCTTTAAAATAGAATGTAAGGAGAAAATTCTTCTCTGTGGAGTGGATATGTTAGACAAAATTGACCGTAAGCTGCTTGGCTTACTGCAACAGGACTGCACCCTTTCTTTGCAGGCGTTAGCAGATGCCGTTAATCTGACTACCACCCCCTGCTGGAAACGCCTCAAACGGCTCGAGGATGACGGTGTTCTGCTGGGTAGAGTCGCTTTGCTGGACCCCGAAAAACTGGGGCTGGGCTTAACCGCGTTTGTGCTGATCAAAACTCAGCACCACAGCAGCGAATGGTATTGCCGCTTTGTTACCGAAGTCACCGGTATGCCGGAAGTACTGGGGTTCTGGCGTATGGCAGGGGAGTATGACTACCTGATGCGAGTGCAGGTTGCTGATATGAAAAGCTACGATGAGTTTTATAAACGCCTGGTGAACAGCGTACCGGGCCTGTCTGACGTCACCTCCAGCTTTGCGATGGAACAGATTAAATACACAACAGCTCTCCCTATTGAATAATTCTCCCGGCGCTTATTGCCGAAAATTTTGTCAGGACATTACGCGTGCGATTATTTGCTCAATTAAGCTGGTACTTCCGCCGGGAGTGGCGTCGCTACCTCGGGGCGGTGGCCCTGCTTATCATCATCGCTATTCTTCAGCTTATTCCGCCGAAAGTGGTTGGGATCATTGTCGATGGGGTAACCACTCAACGCTTCACCACCGAGCGGCTGCTGATGTGGGTGGGAACCATTGCATTGATCGCCGTGGTGGTTTATTTGCTGCGCTATATCTGGCGCGTGCTATTGTTTGGCGCATCCTACCAACTGGCGGTTGAGCTGCGGGAAGATTATTACCGTCAGTTGAGTCGCCAGCATCCAGAGTTTTATCTGCGTCACCGCACGGGCGATCTGATGGCGCGTGCCACCAACGATGTCGATCGCGTGGTATTCGCCGCTGGTGAAGGCGTGCTGACGCTCGTAGATTCTCTGGTCATGGGATGCGCGGTGCTGATCGTGATGTCCACGCAGATAAGCTGGCAGCTCACGCTCATTGCGCTGCTGCCGATGCCGGTGATGGCCTTAATGATCAAGCGTTACGGCGATCGACTCCACAACCGCTTTAAGCTGGCTCAGGCGGCGTTTTCCAGTCTCAACGATCGTACTCAGGAAAGTCTGACCAGTATTCGCATGATCAAGGCCTTTGGTCTCGAGGATCGGCAGTCGGCATTATTTGCCGCAGATGCCGAAGATACCGGTAAGAAAAACCTGCGCGTGGCACGCATTGACGCTCGCTTTGATCCCACAATTTATATCGCCATTGGGATGGCTAATCTACTGGCGATTGCCGGAGGAAGCTGGATGGTGGTACACGGTTCGCTGACGCTCGGCCAGCTCACCAGCTTTATGATGTATCTCGGCCTGATGATTTGGCCGATGCTGGCGCTGGCATGGATGTTTAACATCGTCGAGCGTGGCAGCGCCGCGTACAGCCGTATTCGCGCCATGCTGGCTGAGGCACCGGTGGTGGATGACGGCACAGAACCCGTGCCGGAAGGACGCGGTGAACTGGCGGTGGCGATTCGCGAATTTTGCTACCCGCAAACCACCCACCCGGCCCTGGAAAATGTGAACTTCCAGCTCAATCCAGGGCAAATGCTGGGCATTTGTGGTCCGACCGGCGCGGGAAAAAGTACGGTGTTGTCGCTGATCCAGCGTCATTTTGATATCACCGAGGGCGATGTGCGCTTTCATGATATCCCGCTGACGCGCTTACAGTTGGATAGCTGGCGCAGCCGACTGGCGGTTGTCAGCCAGACGCCATTCCTGTTTTCGGATACCGTCGGCAACAACATCGCGTTGGGACGCCCACAGGCCACGCAAGAAGAGATCGAACATGTGGCGCGCCTCGCCAGCGTGCATGAGGATATTCTACGGCTTCCACAAGGCTATAACACCGAAGTAGGCGAACGCGGGGTGATGCTGTCGGGTGGACAAAAACAGCGTATTTCTATCGCCCGAGCGCTACTGCTGAACGCTGAAATCCTGATTCTGGATGATGCGCTGTCGGCAGTAGATGGTCGTACCGAGCATCAGATCCTGCATAACCTGCGCCAGTGGGGCGAAGGCCGAACCGTGATTATCAGCGCCCACCGTTTATCCGCCCTGACGGAGGCCAGCGAGATTATTGTGATGCAACATGGGCATGTTGCCCAGCGCGGCGAACATGAGGCCTTAGTGCAGCAGCCTGGCTGGTATCGCGATATGTACCGCTATCAGCAACTGGAAGCGGCGCTGTCTGATACACCAGAAATAAACGAGGAGGCGGCTAATGCGTAGTTTTGGGCAGCTATGGCCGACCCTGAAAAGACTGCTGGCGTACGGCTCTCCGTGGCGAAAACAGTTGGCAATTGCGGTGGTCATGCTGTGGGTGGCGGCGGCGGCGGAAGTCAGCGGCCCGCTGCTGATTAGCTATTTTATCGATAACATGGTGGCGAAGAATAATCTGCCGCTGGCAATGGTCGCCGGGCTGGTTACGGCGTATATCGGTCTGCAACTGCTGGCGGCAGGCCTGCATTACGCACAGTCATTGCTGTTTAACCAGGCGGCGGTTGGCGTAGTACAACAGTTACGCACCGACGTAATGGACGCGGCGTTACGCCAGCCGCTGAGCGCCTTTGATACGCAACCTGTCGGGCAGCTTATCTCCCGCGTGACCAATGACACCGAAGTTATTCGCGATTTGTACGTGACGGTGGTTGCAACGGTGCTGCGCAGCGCGGCCTTAATCGGCGCCATGCTGGTAGCGATGTTTAGCCTCGAGTGGCGTATGGCGCTGGTGGCGATGGCCATTTTCCCGGCTGTGCTGGTGGTGATGGTGATTTATCAACGCTACAGTACCCCGATTGTGCGCCGGGTTCGCGCTTATCTGGCGGATATTAACGATGGCTTTAACGAAGTTATCAACGGCATGAGCGTTATCCAACAGTTCCGTCAGCAGGCGCGATTTGGCGAGAGAATGGGCGAGGCCAGCCGTTCGCACTATATGGCGCGTATGCAGACTCTGCGCCTGGATGGCTTTTTGCTGCGTCCGCTGTTGAGCCTTTTCTCGGCGCTGATCCTCTGCGGTTTGCTGATGTTGTTCAGCTTTACCTCTGGCAGCGCCATCGAGGTTGGCGTGCTGTACGCGTTTATCAGCTATCTTGGCCGTTTGAACGAACCGCTGATTGAGTTGACTACCCAGCAATCCATGTTGCAACAGGCGGTTGTCGCCGGTGAGCGAGTGTTCGAGCTGATGGACGGACCACGTCAGCGCTATGGTGACGATGAGCGACCGCTGAAGAGCGGGGACATTGAGGTGGATAACGTTTCATTTGCCTATCGTGACGACAATCTGGTGCTGCAAAACATCAGCCTGTCCGTACCATCGCGCAGTTTTGTGGCTTTGGTCGGACACACTGGCAGCGGCAAAAGTACGCTCGCCAGCCTGCTGATGGGGTACTACCCTCTGACGCAGGGTGAAATCCGTCTTGATGGACGGCCGTTGTCTTCACTGAGCCACAGTGCATTGCGTCAGGGCATCGCGATGGTGCAGCAGGATCCGGTGGTGATGGCAGATACTTTCCTGGCAAACGTCACGCTGGGTCGTGATATCTCAGAAGAACGGGTGTGGCAGGCGCTGGAAACCGTACAGCTAGCGGAACTGGCGCGGGGTCTAAGTGAGGGGATTCATACCCGGCTGGGCGAGCAGGGCAATAATCTCTCTGTTGGGCAGAAACAGCTGCTGGCGCTGGCACGGGTATTGGTTGAAACGCCGCAGGTGCTGATCCTCGACGAAGCCACGGCCAGTATTGACTCCGGCACTGAACAGGCCATACAGCACGCGCTGGCGGCGATACGTGAACACACCACGCTGGTGGTGATTGCGCATAGGTTATCGACGATTGTCGATGCGGATACCATTCTGGTGCTGCATCGTGGGCAGGCGGTTGAGCGTGGTACGCACCAGCAATTACTCGCGGCACAAGGCCGTTACTGGCAGATGTACCAGCTGCAGCTGGCGGGTGAGGAGTTAGCCGCCAGCACGCAAGAGGATTCTGTGCTCGCCTGATAGCGTAGCTCTGATACGACAATCAACAATCTGGTGCAAAAATGTAACGCACTATGCACCGCCATAGTGCGTTTTTTCTTTTTCTCCCTCGACAGTACCCTGTAAGCCTGAACTATTCCGCATTTTTCATTCCTGGCACATCCCTTGCAACATTCAACAGGTGTATCTGCAGCCACTACTGAATTCTGACTGGAGGGGATCTATGAAGCTGGTTACCGTGGTAATCAAACCGTTCAAACTCGAAGACGTCCGTGAAGCATTGTCGTCTATTGGTATTCAGGGGCTAACCGTCACCGAAGTGAAGGGGTTTGGCCGACAGAAAGGTCATGCTGAGTTGTACCGTGGGGCAGAATATAGCGTCAACTTTCTGCCAAAGGTGAAGATTGATGTGGCGATTGCCGACGACCAACTGGATGGCGTGATTGATGTCATCAGTAAGGCGGCCTACACCGGAAAAATTGGCGACGGCAAAATCTTCGTCGCCGAGCTGCAACGTGTGATTCGTATTCGTACCGGCGAAGCCGACGAAGCCGCACTGTAATTTCTGGCACACAGTGATAGGAAACCAAAAAATGAAGATAGCGACGATGAAAACGGGTATTGCTTCACTGGCGCTGCTGCCGGGGCTGTCGATGGCGGCACCGGCTGTTGCGGATAAAGCGGATAATGCTTTTATGATGATCTGTACCGCACTGGTGCTGTTTATGACTATCCCAGGCATTGCGCTGTTCTACGGCGGTTTGATTCGCGGTAAGAACGTGTTGTCGATGCTGACCCAGGTTACAGTGACATTTGCTCTGGTTTGTATTTTATGGGTGGTTTATGGCTACTCACTGGCCTTTGGTGAAGGGAATAATTTCTTCGGCAACTTTAACTGGGTATTGCTGAAGAACATCGCGCTGACGGCGGTCACGGGGAGCTTCTACCAGTACATTCACGTTGCTTTTCAGGGCTCGTTCGCCTGCATCACCGTGGGACTTATCGTTGGGGCACTAGCTGAACGTATTCGCTTCTCTGCGGTGCTGATTTTTGTGGTGGTGTGGCTAACGCTATCCTATATCCCCATTGCCCATATGGTCTGGGGCGGCGGCTTGCTGGCTTCCCATGGCGCCTTGGATTTTGCAGGTGGAACGGTGGTGCACATCAACGCGGCGATTGCCGGCCTGGTGGGGGCGTATCTGATTGGCAAACGCGTCGGTTTTGGTAAAGAAGCCTTTAAACCGCACAATCTGCCGATGGTCTTCACCGGTACCGCTATCCTTTATATTGGTTGGTTTGGCTTTAACGCTGGTTCTGCGGGTATGGCGAATGAAATCGCTGCACTGGCCTTCGTCAATACCGTGGTTGCCACCGCGGCCGCCATCCTCGGATGGATCTTCGGCGAATGGGCGCTGCGTGGCAAACCGTCTCTGCTGGGCGCGTGTTCTGGCGCCATTGCCGGTCTGGTAGGCGTAACACCTGCATGTGGCTATATCGGTGTTGGCGGTGCGCTGATTATTGGTGTCGTTGCGGGGCTGGCAGGTCTGTGGGGCGTAACCATGCTGAAGCGTTTTCTGCGCGTGGATGACCCGTGTGACGTGTTTGGCGTTCACGGTGTGTGCGGCATTGTCGGCTGCATCATGACCGGAGTTTTCGCTGCAAGTTCTCTGGGAGGCGTGGGCTTTGCCGAGGGTGTGACCATGGGGCATCAGCTGCTGATACAACTGGAAAGCGTGGCGATCACCATCGTCTGGTCCGGTGTGGTGGCTTTCATTGGTTATAAGCTGGCGGACATGACGGTTGGTCTGCGCGTACCGGAAGAGCAGGAGCGCGAAGGTCTGGATGTGAACAGCCATGGTGAGAACGCTTATAACGCCTGAATCTCAAACTGCCGGATGGTGCTAAACGCTTATCCGGCCTACGATGATTTAGTCTGTAGGCCGGATAAGGCATCAATTGCGATTACGCATTACCCCTTCCTGGACGGTAGAAGCGACCAGCACGCCGTCCTGGGTATAAAACTCTCCGCGAACAAAGCCCCGGGCACCGGAGGCCGAAGTACTCTCGACGTTATACAGCAGCCACTCATTGATATTGAACGGACGGTGGAACCACATGGAATGGTCAATGGTGGCGATCTGAATCCCTTTCTCCAGGAAGCCAATCCCGTAGGGCTGCAGCGCAACAGGCAGGAAGTTCAGATCTGAGGCATACCCCAGCAGATACTGATGAACGCGCAGATCGTCTTGTAGTGTTCCGTTGGCTCGGATCCACACCTGACGCGCCGGAGGTGCGACGTGACCTTTTAAGGGATTATGAAACTCCACTGGTCGCACTTCCAACGGACGATCGTTAATAAATTTTTCTTTCAACAACGGCGGCAGCAAATGCGCCACTGAGCGGGCAATTTCCGTTTCTGATTTCAGCTCATCGGGACCCGGTGCCTTTGGCATGGTTTTCTGATGTTCAAATCCGTCTTCCGGTGCCTGAAACGAAGCAGTCATGTAAAAAATGGGTTTACCATTCTGGATCGCGGCAACGCGACGTGCGCTAAAGCTGTTACCATCACGCAGGACTTCCACATCATAGATGATCGGCTTTTGGCTATCGCCGGGGCGTAAAAAATAACTGTGAAAGGAGTGCACCAGGCGCTCTTCCGGTACGGTTTCTTTTGCGGCATATAGCGCCTGACCGACAACCTGTCCCCCAAAAACCTGACGTAACCCTAAGTCTTCACTTTGGCCCCGAAAGAGTCCTTCTTCAATTTTTTCCAGATTTAACAATGTCAGCAAATTTTTCAGTGCCAGACTCATACGTGCTCTCCAGGTGATATCGATGTCGCAGCGAGGTAGGCAGAGTATAACGCAATTTTAAAAGTGGTCCGATGGGTGCAATTGTCTGAATTACTGGCCGATTACAGGCAAAACCAGCTGTCATGTGCCACACTTAGTCACGTTATGTTTTTGTTAACCACTCTTCTGGCGAGGAAAGTTCTCGCTGGTGCATAGATGATAAGGAGAATTTAATGAAACTCGTGCACATGGTAAGTGGTTTAGCGGTTGCGGTCGCTTTAGCGGCCTGTGCTGATAAAAGCGCGGATATTCAGACACCTGCGCCAAGCCCTAATACGTCAATTGCTGACACACAGTCTAAAATTCAACAGCCGAATGTCTCCGGTACAGTATGGATCCGTCAGAAAGTGGCCTTGCCACCTGATGCGGTGCTGACCGTGACGCTGTCGGATGCGTCACTGGCTGATGCGCCGTCAAAAGTGCTGTCGCAAAAAGCGGTTCGTACTGAAGGTAAGCAAGCACCGTTCAGCTTCGTATTACCGTTTAACCCGGCAGATATTCAGCCTAACGCGCGTATCCTGCTGAGTGCGGCCATTACGGTTAATGACAAACTGGTCTTTATCACCGATACCGTTCAGCCGGTGATTAATCAGGGTGGTAAGAAAGCCGACCTGACGCTGGTGCCTGTGCAGCAAACGGCAGTACCGGTTCAGGCGAGTGGTGGCTCTGCAACCACGGTGCCGTCAACGTCACCAACCCAGATGAATCCGTCTTCTGCGGTTCCTGCTCCCACGCAGTACTAAGGTTTTCATAACCCTCTCCGCCTGGGGAGGGTTAGTACACCCAGCGATAGTGCTGTAAATCGATCTGTCCGCTTCCTGAAACCACGATCCCTTCTGCCAGTAACGCCTGACGTTGGCGTTGCAGGTCAGGCCCAGTCAGCGAAATAATACCATGGCGATTGACCACCCGATGCCAGGGCAGGCTACTCCCTTCGGGAAGACGTTTAAGCACGCCGCCTACCTGACGCGCAGCCCGAGGCGATCCCGCAAGCCTGGCCACATCGCCATAAGTGGTGACGAAACCTTCGGGAATTGACGCGACAATTTGCCAGACGCGTTGGGGGAAAGTGTCTTGTATATCCATCATTTATTCCTGCGCTAATCCTTCAGCATAATGCCGAATGGTGAAGGAGTGAAGCCGCATTGCGCAAGAAAACAGCATCCGGTGCTGGATGGGTTGCAATTACAGGGTGCAGCAGTGATAATGCGCCTGCGCGTTGGTTAACAACGCTCTCAATGGGGGCTCTGTTGGTTCTCCCGCAACACTACTCTGTTTACCAGGTCAGGTCCGGAAGGAAGCAGCCAAGGCAGATGACGTGTGTGCCGGGATGTAGCTGGCAGGGCCCCCACCCAATTCTGCCGTCCGGCAATTTTCCTTCTGCTTATCTACTTTTTTTGTCATCGTATTGTCATTTTAATGTCATCAAATGCTGTCAATGTGTTTCGGGGATGTTATTTGATGCTTTTGCCGCTGCCATCGCGTTGTAATGCCATGGGTCTTGCATCCGATGTGTTTTGGCTGACCACAAGGATTTTTTACGATGTCGACCGCTGTATTGAATGTCAAAATTGATGAGGCGCTAAAAGAAAAGCTTCGCTATTACGCTGAAGTACATAACGAGAATTTAAGTATCGCAACGGAAAAACTGCTGCTAATCGCATTTTCCGCCGTTGAAGAGGCAGGAGTCTCTGCTGAGGATATCGATAGCCAGCATACGGAAGAATCCGTAGTTGACGCTCTGACTCCTAAAGAAATCAAAGCATTGCGAAAGTTGCTGAAGAAGAAAAAATGAAACAACAACCGCTCTCAACCGCCTGTAATTACAGCGAAGCCTGTGAAATGCTGCGCTCCGGTTATGTGAAACATGTTCGTTTGAGCTGGAATGTCGGCAGCGATGAGTTCTTTCGTATTGCCTCCGACTGGTGTGATGCAGGGGCAAAAATTAAAAAAGATGGTGAGAATTTCGTCATTTCGCTGAAGGGATTTCCGGTTCCCCCTCAGCGGTAATATTGCCGGGACTTCCTCGTCCATTGCGGCATTCCTGGGCGAGTCCGTTGACTCGTCGCTTAGATTATTTTACGCATTTTCCCGCTGCTGGCCTGTAAACGCAGATTATCCCAAATGGGTTGCAATACTCTGAAGGCGGCGCGCGCAGTGTCACCCGGTAACGTGAAGGGCATACGCAAAAAGCGATCGAATGCGCCATCAAGGCCAAATCGCGTACCGGTACCCAACTGGATGCCAGCGCTTTCGACGCGCGTGGCAAAGAGCGTTGCCAGCGTATCGGGTAGTTCAACCCAGAAAGAGAGTCCTCCCTGTGGCTGGGTAAATTGCCACTCCGGGAAATGTGAGTTCATCAGGCTCGAGCACAAGTCTCGCTGCGATGTGAGCAGGCGTCTTCTGCCAGGAAGAAAGTCGGCGGCGTTATCCAGCAACCAGCTGGTGGCGAGTTGTTCCAGCACCGGAGAGCCCAAATCGAAGGTGTCGCGGGTTTGTACCAGCGCGGCAATGGTACGCGACGAGGCCCGAATCCAGCCCAAACGTAATCCGCCCCAAAAGCTTTTCCCTGCCGAACCCAGCAGAATTATCGGTGCATCGCGATTGAATGCAGCAAGTGGCGGTGGAGGCGGGGCGTCATACCACAGGTTCACCATGGTCTCATCGACCACCAGTGTAGTGCGCGTCCTTTCAGCAATATCCGCCACGACCTGACGAGTTGCGGCGTCCATACAGCGGCCGGTCGGGTTGTGAAAGTCCGGCATCAGATAGGCCATTCTCGGGGCGGTTTGCGCGAGAGTGGCAACCAGACCCGCCGTATCCCAACCGTGCTCAGGCAGCGACACGCCAACGGGGCGACATGACGCCCCTTGTATTGCTGCAATCGCCAGCGGATAAGTGGGATGATCGACCACTACGCGATCGCCGGGACCGGTGAGTAAACGCAGGATCAGCGCCAGTCCGCTGACCGCGCCGTTCACGACCATTATTTCATCGGGCTGTGTCGGGAGTCCGCGTTCGCAATAATGCCGGGCGATGGATTCACGCAAAACAGCCAGTCCCTGTGGCAGATACCCAGAGCTGAGCAAATGCTGCGGCATCGCAAACAGCGCTTGCTGGTAAGCCTGGTGAATTTCAGGGCCAGCACTCAGTGCCGCCGTGGACAAATCAAGCGCTGTGCCGGTGCTGGTTCGCGTTGGCACATGGCGAATGTGTTCCGGCAGGATCACCCGTGAGCCGCTCCCATGACGACTTTCCAGATATCCCTCTTCACGCAGTTGCGCCATGGCGCTGGCGACGGTGGTTCGACTTACTTCCAGAACGGCGGCGAGCTCGCGCTCACCGGGCAAGCGACTATCCAGCGCCAGTCGACCATCAAGGATCAGCAGACGTAATGCTTCCGCCAGTTGTCGCCAGATAGGCGTTCGTGAGGGGCTTTCCTGCCAGTGCCCGAGCAGGCGCTGCAAAGATTGACTTCCGTAACGGCGAGATGACATAACAGTCCACTTTTTGAAAACTGGACATTAATCATAGTGCCAATTGCGGTGAAGATGAAAGCCATCTGAGAGTAAGAGGGAAATAACATGCTGCGTCGTTTACTTCAGCTGTTTATCGGGCTGACGCTGTACGGTGTGTCGACGGCGATGTTTGTCCGTGCCGATCTAGGGGCCGATCCGTGGAACGTATTTCACCTGGGCGTGGCAAATTTAGTGTCGATGAATATCGGTGTCGTGATTATCGCCGTGGGCGTAATGGTGCTGCTGGCATGGATACCGCTACGCCAGCGCCCGGGTTTTGGCACGTTGAGCAACGTGATTATGATCGGGCTGGCGGCAGATGTCGCGCTGGTGGTGATACCGGGATTTGAATCCCTGATGGCGCGCAGCGGGCTGCTGGTGTCAGCGGTGATCCTGAATGCGTTAGCCACCAGTCTGTACATTGGCGCCGGTTTTGGCGCAGGCCCGCGTGACGGTCTGATGACTGGTATTCACGCGCGTACCGGCTGGCCAGTACGACGAATTCGCACCGCAATTGAAGTGTCTGTTTTGCTTATCGGCTGGCTGCTGGGGGGAACCGTTGGGGTTGGGACGGTGCTGTATGCGCTGGCTATCGGGCCGCTCATTCAGATTTGCCTGCCGTGGTTTCGCCATCAGCCGCAGTCGCGAATCCGTCCCAGGAATGCGCCTGGGGCACGATCGTCTGCTGGCGACTAAACTTAGTCTCGACTGACGCGGCCGGAATCGGCTTGCCGCGCAGTACACTTCGGAGGTTTTTCTCATGAAGTATGTTGATGGCTTTGTGGTTGCCGTACCCGCTGAAAACAAGGAGGCGTACATTGCGATGGCGGCAAAAGCAGCTCCGCTTTTCAAGGAGTTCGGCGCATTGCGCGTGGTGGAGTGTTGGGCAGATGATGTTCCCGACGGCAAACTGACCGATTTTCGCATGGCAGTGAAAGCCCTGGATCATGAAGAGGTGGTATTCAGTTGGATTGAATACCCTTCCAAAGAGGTCCGTGACGCGGCGAATCAGAAGATGATGTCCGATCCCCGGATGAAGGAATTCGGGGAATCTATGCCATTTGATGGCAAGCGGATGATCTACGGTGGATTTGCGCCCATCATGGAAGAGTGATGTGACTGGCTGTGCGGCGTGCCGCCAGCCATCTCAGTATCAACCGCTACGTTAAAGCCGTTTTTCCGCCCACAGAATAAATGCCGCCTTCGGCAGCGCTTTGCTATAAAGCCAGCCCTGACCATACTGTACGCCATGCTGGCGTAGCCAGGCTTCCTGCTTCTCGGTTTCAATACCTTCAGCCACCATCTCCAGCTTCAGTGTTTTCGCGATCTCGATGATATGCGGTGTGACGTTGTTGTACTCCAGCGCATCGACAAACGATTTGTCTATCTTCAGGATGTCCACATCCAGATCCTGCAAATAGCTCAGACTGGAATAGCCGGTGCCAAAGTCATCAATATAAATTGAATGACCAGCCTGACGGTATTTGGCAATAAAGGGCGCGCTGTTTTTCGGGTCGGCAAACTCGCGTTCGGTCAGCTCCAGCGCGATTTGCTCAGGCTTTAGTTGCCATTGATTCACCTTGCGGCTCAACAGCGCAGGAAGCGTTTCCGAGGTCAGATCGGCTGACTCAAGGTTAATGGAGATATGCTGGTCAGGATGTTGACGCAGCCATCTTCCAAGATCGTCAAATACGCTTTCAATAATCAAAAGAGTAAGCGGCTCAGAAAGCCCGGTTTCTTGTGCCATTGCGACGAAAATTTCCGGCGACAGATAGCTTCCGTCGGCTTGCTGCCAGCGAGCCAGCGCTTCTGCCCCGACCACTTTGCCCGTTTTAAGCGAGATAATCGGCTGGTAGTGAACCTTGATATCCCGATGCTGGATAGCGTCCTGCAATTGGTGATGGGGAGACTGTAAACGGCGTAAAATACGCAGAATAAAGGCGGCGGTGAGTAAACCGATAAGAATTCCTGCCGGCAGCCAGATCAGCGCCTGTCTATGCCAGCTTTTTTGCACAGGTAATGTGGATGCCCATGTTACAACCGTAATGCCCAACTCGGGGAAAGGGCGGGCGTTATAAATACTGCCATCTTTCTGAAAATGGGTAATCGAACGCTCTTGTTGCACATGGTGTAAAACGTCCGATGGCAGATCGGCGCTACTGGCTACCACCATGTTACGCGCGGTGCCAATGATGGCGACTTCAATCGGCCAGGATCCAAACGGGATGACGTCAATAAAAGAACCGGGATCGATCATCACGACGTAATGCTGGCTACCTAATGCCGCCATAAAACGTTTGATGCCCAAATCGTTTTGCGTGGTCAGCCACGCGCGATATCCATCTGGCGTGACTTTCATTGCCGGAGGAAACGCGACCGCCTGGCTTCTTTTTTCCAGGGATGAGCATTGTGGAACGTTATCTTTAAGGTACAGCACTTCCTGAATGTTACGGTAACTGTATGATAAACGACGCATTTCCAGCAAGTGTTCGTCGCTGCATGGCACGCCCTGAAAGGACTCGATACTGCGTAAGGCTTTTTTGGCCTGTTCGCCAACGCGTTCCGTACGTAATGCAGCGCGCATGGAGAACATATCGAGTTCATCGATAAATTTCGTTTCAACCTGACGATGCGCCAGCCACAGGCTTAAACCTACGGGGGCGAGGATGGAAAGAAACAGTACCCCTGTCACCAGGCTTATCAGATGTCGTGTTGTCACGGTTATATCCTTATTTACACAGCGTAGGGAAAGTATATCTGAAAGCCGAAAAAGCAATCCGATTGGCATCATATATTTACGGCCATTTATCGTCCCGTTAAAAAAACCACAACGTAAATCGGGTTGAGATTCGTACAAGAGTGGTGTATTTTTATTTGTATGTTATAACATAACAAATTGAGGTTGCCATGAAACCGGATATTCATCCTTTTTACCGTACCGTGGTGTTTCACGATACCAGCGCCAATGAATTCTTTAAGGTCGGTTCGACCATCAAAACGGAGCGTGAGATTGAGTTTGAGGGGAAAATGTACCCGTATGTGACTCTGGATATCTCTTCCAAATCGCATCCGTACTACACCGGGAAACAAAAAACCTTTGATAACGAAGGCAGTGCAGCACGTTTCCAGAAGCGTTTTGGTCATTTTATTGGCACTAAGCGAGGTTAAGATGCAGGTACTTAATTCACTTCGTAGTGCAAAACAGCGTCATCCCGACTGCCAGATAGTGAAACGCAAAGGGCGTTTGTACGTTATCTGCAAAACGAATCCGCGCTTTAAAGCGGTTCAAGGACGTAAAAAAAGACGTTAGTTTCTTTGCCAGCATTTCAGGGAATAAAGTGCGTTCCCTTTACAGGGACGCACTTTTTTTATCTGCGCTGAGACGCCCTTACTAACTGTTCTGGGACCGGGTTAGCGTAAACACATCGTAGAAAGAGAGCTCGCCCTTACGGGATATCATCTTTTGCAACTGCGTTTTATGTTCGCTATCGACGGAAGGTGAGTGCATGATGGTATCTATGAGTGAAGAGGGAACAAAGCGCGTGTTATACCATTCGCCGTTATAGCAAACTCTGAAATCCAGTACGTCGATATCTTCAAAGCGGTATCTTGGCGCAACGTCGAAAAAGAAAAACGCGTTGAGTATGACGAACAGAACCACCAGCAGCCATACTGAATCGACTAACGTTTCTGACTGTAGCATCACCGCCAGCGTGGCAAACCACGCAACATACATGCCGATAAACAGGCCAGGATATTTGCGAATAAAGCTGATGCTAAAGCGCGGTTTGTTGTCGCGTTTTTCGCGAATATTTAAGTCGTCGATGGTTTCGGTAAGCAGGCGCTGTATTTCTGTCATCTCTTGCCTTCGTGGTGTCTGCGATGTTCAGGTACGATCGCCCTATTTTAAAAGGGGATACCTTTTGATGAAAGTAACAGATTAACCACAATTTAGCATAACAGTTACATTTAAGATCACAGCGTTTTGATAATCCTGGCGGGATTGCCCCCGACCACGCTATTTGCTGGAACGCTTTTCGTAACCACCGCGCCTGAGGCCACAACCACATTATCACCCAACGTTACGCCAGGGTTTATCACCGCGCATCCACCTATCCATACGTTGTTGCCAATAGTCACAGGTTTGCCAAGCTCCATGCCACTGTTTCGCTCGGTGGCATCCAGCGGATGGGTCGCGGTATAGATATGGACTCCTGGAGCTAACATGCAGTTGTCGCCAATATGGATTGGGCAGACGTCGAGCATAACGCAGTCGAAGTTGGCGTAAAATTCTTTACCGAGATAGATGTTGTAGCCGTAATCACAGCGAAAAGAGGGTTCAATGTAAGCGCCTTTACTCTGGCCCAACAGTTCATGCAGAATAGCCTGTCGCTCACTTTTTTCATCAGGAGCGGTAAGATTGTAGCGCCAGGTCAACTGACGAGCGCGTAGCCGGTCGTGGCGTAACGTTTCATCTGCAGGGCTATAAAGTTCGCCAGCGATCATTTTTTGCTTTTCATTACTCATTACGAATTCCCTGTGTCTGGTAGTCATTTCAACACAGTAAAACGCAATGCACTCAAGGGGAACGTTCCCGTTTCTTCGCTGTGATCGTAGTCACGTGATTTGAATTAAATAATCATTGTAAATACGAAAATGGTCAGCCAGACAAATGTGCCGCGATACCTGACTTAACCTGTGAGTATTAGCGAATGAATTTCCAAACAGAAGTTGGAATCTTGTCGTAGAGCTTATTCATGGTCAATTCAGCAAGGCGATGATCTGCTGCTGAGTAAAATACAGCCAGTTCGTTGTCGGACAATTCATATTTATTTTTTTCAATAACGCGCTCAAGGGTGTCAATTGTCTGGCAACGTCGCAGGCGCATCAAATAATCAGTTTTAGTTAATGGTTTATCGGACATAACTCTTACCTATGATTGTAATAATTTTTAACAAGACAAACTAACAGGATTAGCCCTGGTGGCATTGACAAAACAGCGAAACAGTCGATTACCTGACTTCCGCCATTTCTGCAGATCCTGCATATTAATACCATAACTGCTGAACAACATAAAAGTGTCATCCAGATATTCATCTATCTGCGTAATCAGCTTATTGTCCTCATTGTACTTAATTTTATAATTAAGTGCGAAGGTTGCAATATGCTCTATCAGTTCATTGAGCTGCAAGCTGGTGGCAGAGGTAGGGTCATTAACCCAGCCATGGTTACTTTGTTCAAGGTTTGCAAGACAGTCATGATACAGGGTTTCACAGAGAAATTTAAGCTGTGCGATATCATGTCTTTTGGGTGAGTATTCATCCATAACGCATCCCCTTCTTAGTGGCTTAAACTAACCGAACACCTTTCGGGATGGATACAACAAACTACCTGGAACTTGCCCGCGACTCCTGATGATTTAACTATAATCTACTCTAAAAAAGATTTCATCGTCATATCACGAAAAATTACAATTATGCAAAATTATGATGCAGGGTCATTTTTACATTTTAACAGATCTCTGCCGCTATTCGAAATGGGACAACTTCTTTATTCTTCGGGCAATCATCGGGTTATCTTGATTAGGTTAACAAATGCAAGGCCACTGCCAACAATGTGAGCTGCTTACCAGGAATAATCTTAATATTTATTAAGGTTAATAAGTACTCTTAATCATTTTTTAAGAATAGCCTTTAAGGCTACAAGGATTATATCGATTATTTAACCTGGAGAAAATAAACGAAATCGCAATACGTGAATTTTATGATTTTTCAGAAAAAAGGCCGCTTGCGCGGCCTTATGTTTAGAAAGGTGTCAATGATGGTCTACTGAGTGGCTATGCTCAATATCTTCGCTTTTACGGCTAAAGCGGCGGCGTACCACCACAAAGAACACCGGCACAAAGAATATAGCCAACACGGTTGCCGTCACCATCCCGCCCATTACGCCAGTACCAACGGCGTTCTGCGCGCCGGAACCTGCGCCGGAGCTGATTACCAGTGGCATTACGCCCAGAATAAAGGCCAGCGAGGTCATCAGGATCGGACGTAAACGCATGCGGACTGCGTCCAGCGTCGCCTCTATCAGACCTTTGCCTTCTTTATCCATCAAGTCTTTGGCGAATTCGACGATAAGTATCGCGTTCTTCGCCGATAACCCAATGGTTGTGAGCAGGCCCACCTGGAAGTAAACGTCGTTGGTCAGGCCGCGGAATGTTGCTGCCAGCAATGCGCCGATTACCCCCAACGGTACCACCAGCATAACGGAGAACGGAATGGACCAGCTCTCGTACAATGCCGCCAGACACAGGAATACGACAATCAGTGAAATGGCATACAGGGCAGGGGCCTGGTTGCCGGACAGTCGTTCCTGGTAGGACATACCGGTCCAGTCATAGCCGATACCAGATGGCAGTTTGCTGGCCAGTTGCTCCATCATTGCCATGGCTTCACCGGTACTTTTACCCGGTGCGGCCTGGCCTAAGATTTCCATGGAAGGCAGACCGTTGTAGCGTTCCAGACGCGGTGAACCGTATTCCCAGCGTGAGGTCGAGAAGGCAGAGAACGGTACCATTTGTCCATCGCTGCCGCGGACATACCAGTTTCCAATGTCTTCCGGCAACATACGGTATTTCGCTTCAGACATGACGTAAACTTTCTTCACACGACCACGGTCAATGAAGTCATTCACGTAGCTTCCGCCCCATGCCGCACCCAGCGTTGTATTAATGTCGCTAATGGAAACACCCAGAGCCTGCGCTTTTTCCTGATCGATATCGATCTTGAACTGCGGCGTATCTTCCAGACCGTTAGGACGTACGCCGACTAGCAGGTCAGGATGCTTCGCGACTTCACCAAACAGCTGGTTACGTGCCTGCGTCAGTTTCTCATGGCCCAGGCCCGCCTGGTCAATCAACTGGAAGTCGAAACCGGTAGCAGTACCTAACTCCACAATTGCTGGCAGGTTGAAGGCAAAGACCATGGCATCTTTAATCTGCGAGAATGCGCCCATCGCACGTTGAGTAATGGCCTCAACTTTGTTCTCTTCGCCGGGACGTTCACTCCAGTCTTTCAACGAGACGAACGCGATACCGGTGTTCTGACCACGACCCGCAAAACCGAAACCGTTAACGGCAAACACCGATTCAACGTTCGCTTTTTCTTTGGTCAGATAGTAATCCGTCATCTCGTCCAACACCTTCTGGGTACGCTCTTGCGTTGCACCCGCTGGCAGCTGAGCCATTGACAGGAATACCCCCTGGTCTTCATCCGGCAGGAACGAACTTGGCAGACGAACGAACAGATAGGCCATGCCCACGACGATGATCAGATACAGCGCCAGATAACGACCGGTGCTGCGCAGAATACCGCCTACGCTGTCGGTGTAATGGTGCGTGCTCTTATCAAACATGCGGTTAAACCAGCCGAAGAAGCCTTTTTTACCTTCTCCGTGATCGCCTTTTGCAATCGGTTTGAGCATGGTCGCACACAGGGCAGGGGTCAGAATCAATGCCACCAGCACTGACAACGCCATTGCCGAAACAATGGTGATGGAGAACTGACGGTAGATTGCACCGGTAGACCCTCCGAAGAACGCCATCGGGATAAATACCGCTGACAGTACCATCGCGATACCCACCAGTGCGCCCTGAATCTGGCCCATTGATTTACGCGTTGCTTCCTTCGGCGGTAGACCTTCCTCAGCCATTACACGTTCAACGTTCTCGACCACAACGATGGCGTCATCCACCAACAGGCCGATGGCGAGCACCATACCGAACATCGTCAGTGTGTTTATCGAGAAGCCGAAAACCGCAAGGACGGCAAACGTACCCAATAACACTACTGGCACAGCGATAGTCGGAATCAACGTCGCGCGGAAGTTCTGCAGGAACAGATACATAACCAGGAATACGAGGATGATTGCTTCAACCAGCGTTTTCACTACTTCGTGAATAGAGATTTTTACGAATGGCGTAGTGTCATACGGGTATACGATCTTCAGACCTGACGGGAAGAACGGTTCCATCTTCTTCAGCTCTTCGCGGATAGCGTTAGCGGTGTCGAGGGCGTTCGCGCCTGTCGCCAGCTTGATACCCAGACCGGAAGCCGGTTTACCGTTGAACTTCGCAATGATGTCGTAGTTTTCGCCACCCAGTTCGACTTTCGCGACGTCGCGCAGACGCACCTGGGAACCATCCTGATTTACTTTCAGCAGAATTTTGCCGAACTCATCTGCGGAGGTCAGACGGGTTTGCGCAATGATCGACGCGTTAAGTTGCTGGCCTTTCACCGGCGGCGTACCGCCTAACTGACCGGCTGCAACCTGGGCATTCTGCGCTTTAATGGCGCTGATCACATCAACCGGGGTCAGTTGGAAGTTGTTCAGTTTGTTCGGATCCATCCAGATACGCATCGCGTACTGGGAACCGAACAGCTGCACATCACCCACACCTGAAGTACGGCTGATCGCGTCCTTCATGTTGGCGCCCACATAGTCGGAAATATCTTCCTGCGTCATGGTGCCGTTGGTGTTGATAACGCCGACAACCATCAGGAAGCTACTGGACGATTTCTCAACGCTCACGCCCTGTTGTTGTACTTCCTGCGGCAGCAGCGGCATCGCCAGTTGCAGTTTGTTCTGCACCTGAACCTGCGCAATGTCAGCATCAGTGCCTGACTGGAAAGTCAGGGTGATCTGAACCGTACCGGTTGAGTCACTGTTAGAGGACATGTACATCAGGTTATCGATACCGTTCATATTCTGTTCGATAACCTGCGTAACAGTATCCTGTACTGTTTTGGCATCAGCGCCAGGGTAGGTCGCGGAGATCGTCACTGCTGGCGGTGCAATAGTTGGATATTGCGCCACCGGCAATTTGAGGATCGCGAGCCCCCCTGCCAACATGATGATAATGGCGATCACCCACGCAAATATTGGGCGATCGATAAAGAAATTAGGCATGTCTTAACGGCTCCTGTTTAAGTTAAGACTTGGACTGCTCAGACTGGCTACCGCTTGCGCCTTGCTGGTTGTTATCTGCGGTTATTTCCTGCGCTTTTACCTGCGCGCCAGGACGTACTTTTTGCAGCCCAGTAACAATCACGCGGTCGCCCGGCTTAAGTCCATCAGTGACTAACCATTTGTCGCCAATCGCTTGTGCGGCGACAATTTGACGCGTTTCAACTTTGTTGTCAGCACCGATAACCAATGCACTGGCATCGCCACGCGGTGTGCGGGTAACGCCTTGCTGCGGAACCAGTAATGCAGTTGGGTTAATCCCTTCTTCCAGACGTGCGCGGACGAACATACCCGGCAGTAAGGTATGATCCGGGTTCGGGAAAATTGCGCGTAACGTAATCGACCCAGTGGTTTGATCTACCGTCACATCAGAAAATTCCAGCGTACCGGACTGCGGGTATTTAATGCCGTCATTGGTCACCAGCTCAACTTTCGCTTTACCGTTCTCTTGCTTCAGCGTGCCGTTGGCCAGCTCTTGTTTCAGGCGCAGGAAGTCATTACTTGACTGCGTCACGTCTACATAGATGGGATCCAACTGCTGAACGGTCGCCAGTGCGGTCGCCTGACCGTTTTGTACCAGAGCGCCTTCCGTAACGGATGATTTACCAATGCGACCGCTGATCGGCGACGTCACTTTGGTGTAAGCCAGATTGATGCGTGCAGTTTCTACCGCGGCTTTCGCGGCAACAACGGCGGCGTTTGCCTGCTGTGCGTCAGCCAGCGCGCTATCGTAGTCCTGTTGGCTGATGTACTTCGTACCTAACAGTTTCTGATAACGTTTCACCGTCAGTTGAGCGATATTTGCTGCGGCTTGTGCTTTGGCCAGATCACCTTTTGCACTTTCATAAGCGGCCTGGTAAGTAGCAGGATCAATCTGATAGAGAGATACACCCGCTTCGATGTCACCACCTTCCGTGAAATTACGTTTCAGGATAATCCCGCTAACCTGAGGACGAACTTCAGCAATACGAAACGCACTGGTGCGACCCGGAAGTTCGGTTGTGATCTGTAGAGGTTCAGTTTTGAGCGTAACAACTCCAACCTCTGGCATTTGCTGGCCCCCTTGTTGGGCCTGTTTGTCGTCACATCCTGTTAGCGCTAAGCTGCCTGAGAGCATCAGAACGACTGCCAGAGGCGTTAACCCTCTGTTTTTGTTCATATGTAAACCTCGAGTGTCCGATTTCAAATTGATCAATGGCTTAAAGCCCATAAACCCATTGCTGCGTTTATATTATCGTCGTGCTATGGTACATACATTCACAAATGTATGTAAATCTAACGCCTGTAAATTCACTGACCTATGGCACGAAAAACCAAACAACAAGCACAGGAAACACGACAACACATTCTCGATGTCGCTCTGCGTATGTTTTCGCAACAAGGGGTCTCATCCACCTCGCTGGCTGAGATCGCAAAAGCCGCTGGTGTGACGCGCGGTGCAATCTATTGGCATTTCAAAAACAAATCGGATTTATTCAGTGAAATCTGGGAGCTAGCAAAACCTAACATTGATGAGTTAGAGACTGAGTATCAGGCAAAATTCCCTGACGATCCACTATCAGTATTAAGAGAAATTTTAATTTACGTTCTTGAAACTACCGTGACAGAAGAACGCCGACGTTTATTGATGGAGATTATATTCCACAAATGCGAATTTGTCGGGGAAATAGCATCAGTTCAGTTAGTCGAACGTAGCCTGTGTCTGGAAAACTATGACCGCATAGAAAAAACGTTACGCCACTGTATGGATGTCAACATGTTGCCGGAAAACCTGAACACACGTCGTGTAGCGGTGTTAATGCGTAGCTATATTTCCGGGATCATGGAGAACTGGTTATTTGCTCCCGAATCATTTGATCTGAAGAATGAGGCTCGCCAGTACGTGGCGGTACTGCTGGAGATGTGTCTGCTTTGTCCAAGCTTGCGTCTGCAGGCAGGAGAGACAAGCTAGTTTGCCATTCTGCACCAGGAATTCTCCTGGTCATTTTGCCTTCTGCTATTCTGCCGTTCACAGCCGTGATATTCTTGTCACTTGACTATTTCCGGTCACTTTCCTGGTTCAGAAACATTCATTCTCATGACTATGTTGCAGCTCTATAAACGTTCACAGCATGTAATTGCTATTAGCATTCTTTTCTTCATTCTATTCTTATCCTGCCAGTCATCTGCATTTGCGCGGGCGCAACAGAGTGGTGAACTGCCGACGAAAGCTGATATTCAGAGCCAGTTAGACACGCTGAATAAACAAAAAGATCTCTCCGCGCAGGATAAGCTGGTCCAACAGGATCTCATCGATACCATTGCCACGCTGGATAAAATCGATCGCGTGAAAGATGAGACCGTACAGCTTCGCCAGAAAGTGGCCCAGGCGCCAGAGAAAATGCGCCAGGCGACGGATGCGCTAAATTCACTCAGCGATGTCGATAATGACGACGAAACGCGAAAAACGCTGAGCACGCTTTCCTTACGACAACTTGAGTCGCGCGTAGCGCAGGTCCTGGATGACCTGCAAAGCTCGCAAAACGATCTGGCCACGTATAACAGCCAACTGGTATCACTGCAGACCCAGCCAGAGCGCGTACAAAATGCGATGTACACCGCGTCGCAGCAGATGCAGCAAATCCGCAACCGACTTGATGGCACTAATGTAGGCGAAGGAGCTTTACGCCCCAGCCAGCAGGTGCTGTTACAGGCGCAGCAGGCGCTGCTGAATGCGCAGATCGACCAACAGCGTAAGAGCCTCGAAGGGAATACGATTTTGCAGGATACCTTGCAAAAACAACGTGATTACGTGACGGCGAACAGTAACCGCCTTGAGCATCAGCTCCAGCTCCTGCAGGAAGCGGTGAACAGCAAGCGACTGACGTTAACCGAAAAAACGGCGCAGGAAGCGGTCAATCCTGACGAGGCCGAGCGTATTCAGTCCAATCCGTTAGTGAAGCAGGAGCTTGATGTTAACCATCAGCTCAGCCAGCGTCTGATTGCCGCGACCGAAAATGGCAACAGCCTGATGCAGCAAAATATCAAAGTTAAAAACTGGCTTGACCGCGCGCTGCAATCCGAACGCAACATTAAAGAACAGATCGCCGTTCTGAAGGGCAGTCTGCTGCTGTCGCGTATTCTGTATCAGCAACAACAAACACTGCCGTCTGCGGATGAACTTGCCGATATGACCAACCGGATCGCCGACTTGCGTCTGGAGCAGTTTGAGGTCAACCAGCAGCGCGACGCGCTGTTCCAGAATGATGCGTTTGTCGCCAAACTGGAAGAAGGGCACCGCAACGAAGTGAACGGCGAAGTCCATGATGCCTTACTGCAGGTCGTGGATATGCGTCGTGAACTGTTGGATCAGCTAAATAAGCAGCTTGGCAATCAGCTGATGATGGCGATTAATCTGCAAATTAACCAGCAGCAGTTAATGAGTGTGTCGAAAAACCTGAGAGGGATCCTCACGCAGCAGATTTTCTGGGTTAACAGTAACCGTCCGATGGACTGGGACTGGATCAAAGCTTTCCCGCAAACGCTTAAAGACCAGTTTAAGTCGATGAAAATCACGGTTAACTGGGAGAAAGCATGGCCCGCGGTGTTTATTGCGTTCCTGGCGGGATTGCCGCTATTGCTCATTGCCGGGTTAATCCGCTGGCGTCTGAAATGGTTGAAAGAGTATCAGGCGAAATTAGCCGCTGCGGTGGGTAACCTGCGTAATGACAGTCAGCTCAATACACCAAAAGCGATTCTGATCGATCTCATCAGAGCCTTGCCGGCGTGCCTGATTATCCTCGCGGTAGGTCTGATTCTTTTGACTATGCAGTTGAATATCAGCGACCTGCTGTGGGCGTTCAGCAAGAAGATGACTGTCTTCTGGCTGGTGTTTGGTTTGTGCTGGAAGGTGCTGGAAAAGGATGGCGTAGCGATTCGTCATTTTGGCATGCCTGCGAAGCAGACCAGCCACTGGCGTCGTCAGATTGTGCGCATCAGCCTCGCACTGTTGCCGTTGAACTTCTGGTCGGTTATTGCTGAGTTGTCACCGCTTAATTTAATGGACGATGTGCTTGGGCAGGCGGTCATTTTCCTCAACCTGCTGCTGATCGCCTTCCTGGTATGGCCAATGTGCCGCGAAAGCTGGCGTGATAAGGAGTCGCATGGTCTGCGTCTGGTGACGATTACCGTGCTGTCTATTATCCCGATAGCATTAATGGTGCTGACGGCGACCGGCTATTTCTACACCACGCTGCGCCTGGCGGGACGCTGGATTGAAACGGTTTATCTGGTCATTCTCTGGAACCTGCTGTACCAGACCGTGCTGCGTGGGTTGAGCGTCGCGGCACGTCGTATCGCCTGGCGTCGCGCGCTGGCGCGTCGTCAGAACCTGGTGAAAGAAGGGGCGGAGGGTGCAGAGCCGCAGGAAGAGCCGACCATCGCGCTGGAGCAGGTTAACCAACAAACGCTGCGTATAACTATGCTGGTAATGGTTGCCCTGTTTGGTGTCTTGTTCTGGGCCATTTGGTCTGATTTGATCACCGTGTTCAGCTATCTCGACAGCATTACGCTCTGGCATTACAACGGCACCGAAGCGGGTGCGGCAGTGGTGAAAGACGTCACCATGGGCAGCCTGTTGTTTGCGATTATTGCATCAATGGTGGCGTGGGCGTTGATCCGCAACTTACCAGGGCTGCTGGAAGTGCTGGTGCTGTCGCGACTGAAAATGCGCCAGGGTGCTTCCTATGCGATCACTACGATCCTTAACTACGCGATCATCGCCATCGGCGCAATGACGGTCTTCGGATCGCTCGGTGTTTCGTGGGATAAGCTACAGTGGCTGGCCGCCGCCCTGTCGGTTGGTCTGGGTTTTGGCTTGCAGGAAATTTTCGGTAACTTTGTTTCCGGCCTGATTATCCTGTTTGAACGCCCGGTCCGCATCGGCGATACCGTTACCATCGGTACGTTCTCAGGAACGGTCAGCAAGATTCGAATTCGTGCCACCACCATTACCGACTTCGATCGCAAAGAGGTGATTATCCCGAACAAAGCGTTCGTGACGGAGCGCTTGATCAACTGGTCGCTCTCCGATACTACCACGCGCCTGGTGATTCGCATTGGCGTGGCCTATGGTTCGGATCTGGACAAAGTTAAGAAGGTGCTGCTGCAGGCGGCGATGGAGCACCCGAAAGTGATGCACGATCCGGAACCAGCGGTGTTCTTTACCGCCTTCGGCGCCAGCACGCTGGATCATGAGCTGCGTTTATACGTGCGCGAATTGCGTGATCGTAGCCATACGGTTGATGAGCTTAACCGTGCGGTCGATCGTTTGTGCCGTGAAAACGACATTGATATTGCCTTTAACCAGCTCGAAGTGCACCTGCACAACGCGAAGGGCGACACCGTGACCGAGGTTAAGCGTGACATCATTAAAGGTGATGACCCGACGCCTTCGGTAGGTTAATAGAAAAATCATCAGGCCTGCGAGCTTCGATTCATTCGTAGGCCTGATAAGTGCAATGCCATCAGGTTTTCAGTTACAGATCTTTTTTAGATAAAGAGAGCCGTTTCTTCTCGTAATCCTGCTTCACAATCTCCAGCGCTTTCAGCACAATTTCAGGCTCCATCTGATTCTCTTCAAGCAGGACAATCAGATCGACGGCCAGTTTGATCTCGTCCGGGGCGTTCTCTAATGACATAAATTCTCCGGGATTAACGGGTTAAACGCGCCAGCACGTTTTCTATTCTCGCCAGGGCATGGCGACAGCGTGCCAGTCGCGCCTCGAATGCTTCTACTTCACGATGCAGTTTTTGCTGTTCTTCAAAACCCGTTGCCTGAGCCAGACGTTTTTTGCGTTCATGCGTCATTTCCACCAGTCGGCGTTCAAACTCCTGGTGTTGAACTCGCTTGCGCTGCCAGCGCGCCAGGCCTGGAGATGCGCAGTCCCACTCGCGGAGTGACCAACTGGCGGTTTCACGCGAAATCGCCTCTAACTGTGAGGCAAGGTGTTCCGCCAGCCAGCTAATTTGTGGTAGTTGTTGCTGTTCAACTGCGCGCCGCAAGGCTGCGAGATTATCTTCAGCTTCAACCAGATAAGCTTGGAGCAACGTGCTGCGAGTGTGAAACAGATGCCTGTCAAAGCGGGCGCTCAGCGTGGCGTGATGCGCCAGCGGGGCACACTGCTGGCGCAGGCGGTTAAGCTGGTTTTCGAGCGTCTGTAGCAGCATGACGGTTTTCACGACAACACTCCGATGAAAATGAGAACTGTTATGCTAAAGTAGCGATTCTCTGTGTTAAGTACTGATATTATGCAACGCATTATTCTAATCATCATTGGCTGGATAGCGGTAGTGTTAGGCACGCTGGGCGTTGTATTGCCGTTGCTGCCCACGACGCCATTTATCCTGCTGGCCGCCTGGTGTTTTGCCCGCTCATCGCCGCGCTTTCACGACTGGCTGCTGTACCGTTCGTGGTTCGGCGGGTATCTGCGTCACTGGCAAAAACACCGCGCGATGCCGCCTGGAGCGAAGCCACGCGCAATTTTGTTAATCCTGGTGACGTTTGCTATTTCACTCTGGCTGGTCAATATGATGTGGGTGCGCGGCCTGCTGCTGGTTATTCTCGCCTGTTTACTGATTTTTATGTGGCGGATCCCGGTGATTGATGAAAAACAACAAAAGCAGTAAACCGCAATAATCGCTGTTGCAATTGTCTCTCGCAGCCAGTAAATTCGACCGTTTTCGAGCACAGGCGCAGATGGTCAAAGGTTAAGCAAGTGTAACCCTGACCCTTAATATAGACACAAAATCATTCAAGATACGTCGAAGATGAAGTCTATAGTGCGCCGTGAAGTAATACTGTATCAATCAGGCACAAACTTATGACCGCGACTGCACAGCAGCTTGAGTTTCTCAAAAATAGCATCAAAAGCATCCACGATTACCCAAAACCGGGCATTCTTTTCCGTGATGTCACCAGTTTACTGGAAGATCCGAAAGCCTACGCCCTCAGCATTGAATTGCTGGTTGAACGCTATAAAGATGCGGGTATCACTAAAGTGGTTGGCACCGAAGCGCGTGGCTTCCTGTTTGGCGCGCCGGTAGCGTTGGGTCTGGGCGTCGGCTTTGTTCCGGTACGTAAACCCCGTAAGCTTCCGCGTGAGGTGATAGCTGAGAGCTATGAGCTGGAATACGGCACCGATCAGCTGGAAATTCACGTTGATGCCATCAAACCGGGCGATAAAGTCCTGGTTGTAGACGACCTGCTGGCAACCGGCGGCACGATTGAAGCGACCGTGAAGTTGATCCGCCGTCTGGGTGGCGAAGTGACCGATGCTGCCTTTATCATTAACCTGTTTGATCTGGGCGGCGAACAGCGTCTGGAAAAGCAGGGGCTGACCTGTTACAGCCTGGTACCATTCCCGGGCCACTAAGTCGGGCTATCTTTTCCCGTCTGAAGTAATACCGAGACACACAACCTCGCCGTCGCTGCGAGGTTGTGTTAGCATTACCCTCCTGTGAATCCACCCTCCAGCCTTTCAGAGCCTGCCAATGAGTTATCAGGTCTTAGCCCGAAAATGGCGCCCACAAACCTTTGCTGACGTCGTCGGCCAGGAACATGTGCTGACGGCACTGGCGAACGGCTTGTCGTTAGGGCGTATTCATCATGCTTATTTGTTTTCCGGCACCCGTGGCGTCGGAAAAACCTCTATCGCCCGCTTGCTGGCGAAGGGATTAAACTGTGAAACCGGCATCACCGCGACGCCGTGCGGCGTGTGCGATAACTGCCGGGAAATTGAGCAGGGGCGTTTTGTCGATTTGATTGAAATCGATGCCGCCTCACGCACCAAAGTCGAAGACACTCGCGATCTGCTGGATAACGTCCAGTACGCGCCTGCGCGCGGGCGATTTAAGGTCTATTTGATCGACGAAGTGCACATGCTGTCGCGCCACAGCTTTAATGCCTTGCTGAAAACGCTCGAAGAGCCGCCCGCGCACGTCAAGTTCCTGCTGGCGACTACCGATCCGCAGAAGCTGCCGGTGACCATCCTGTCGCGCTGTCTGCAATTCCATCTTAAAGCGCTGGATGTCGAACAGATTCGCCATCAGCTTGAGCATATTCTCAAAGAAGAGCATATCGCCCATGAACCGCGTGCGCTGCAACTGCTGGCTCGCGCCGCGGACGGCAGCCTGCGCGATGCGCTAAGTTTGACCGATCAGGCGATCGCCAGCGGCGATGGTCAGGTCTCGACCGACGCGGTCAGCACCATGCTCGGCACGCTGGACGACGACCAGGCACTCTCGCTTGTTGAAGCGGTTGTGGCCGCCGACGGCGAACGCGTGATGACGTTAGTTAACGACGCTGCCGCGCGCGGTATTGAATGGGAAGCGTTGCTGGTAGAAATGTCGGCTTTACTGCATCGTATTGCCATGGTTCAGCTTTCACCTGCCGCGCTCGGCAGCGATATGGCCGCCATTGAACAGCGTATGCGTGAACTGGCGCGAATCGTCCCGCCAACCGATGTGCAGCTTTATTATCAGACCCTGTTAATCGGGCGCAAAGAGCTGCCGTATGCGCCGGACAGACGAATGGGCGTCGAAATGACGCTGCTGCGTGCGCTGGCTTTTCATCCGCGCATGCCGCTCCCGGAACCTGAAGTTCCGCGTCAGTCGTTTGCCCCGGTCGCACCCACTGCGGTGATAACCCCAACGCAGGTGCCGCAGCAGCCTGCGTCAGCGCAACAGCAACAGAATGTGCCGCTCTCCGATGCTACCAGCCAGGTGCTGGCTGCACGTAGCCAGCTGCAACGCGCCCAGGGAGCAACCAAACCAAAAAAGAGTGAACCGGCAGCCGCTTCCCGCGCGCGGCCGGTGAATAATGCTGCGCTGGAAAGACTGGCTTCGGTGTCGGAACGTGTTCAGGCGCGTCCGGCGGTCTCTGCGCTGGAAAAGGCTCCGGCGAAGAAAGAAGCGTATCGCTGGAAGGCGACCAATCCTGTTGCAGAAGTTAAAGACGTCGTTGCCACGCCGAAAGCACTGAAAAAAGCGCTTGAGCATGAAAAAACGCCGGAACTGGCGGCAAAGCTTGCGGCTGAAGCTATTGAACGCGATCCGTGGGCCGCCCAGGTAAGCCAGCTCTCGCTACCTAAACTTGTGGAGCAGGTGGCGCTTAATGCCTGGAAAGAAGAGGATGGCAACATGGTGCGCCTGCACCTGCGTTCCACGCAGCGGCACCTTAATTCCAGTGGCGCGCAGCAAAAACTGGCCGAAGCATTGAGTACCTTAACGGGGTCAACGGTTGAATTGACCATCGTTGAAGATGATAATCCTGCGGTGCGCACGCCGCTGGAGTGGCGTCAGGCCATCTATGAAGAGAAGCTCGCGCAGGCGCGTGAGTCGATTATTGCGGATAATAACATCCAGACGCTGCGTCGTTTTTTCGATGCGGACCTGGATGAAGAAAGTATTCGCCCCATTTGATCGTCAGCCAAATGGTTTGACGGTCGTCATCCCTTAACGTGATTGAGAGAGAAGCCTATGTTTGGTAAAGGCGGTCTGGGTAACCTGATGAAACAGGCCCAGCAGATGCAAGAAAAAATGCAGCAGATGCAGGAAGAAGTCGCCAAGCTGGAAGTGACCGGCGAATCTGGCGCGGGTCTGGTAAAAGTGACCATCAACGGCGCGCATAACTGCCGTCGCGTGGAGATCGATCCAAGCCTGCTGGAAGACGACAAAGAGATGCTGGAAGACCTGGTTGCTGCGGCATTCAACGACGCGGCGCGTCGTATTGAAGAGACGCAGAAAGAGAAGATGGCTTCTGTTTCCTCCGGAATGCAGCTGCCGCCTGGCTTTAAGATGCCGTTCTGATGCAAACCAGCCCGCTGTTAACTCAGCTTATGGAAGCACTGCGCTGTCTGCCGGGCGTTGGTCCGAAGTCTGCGCAGCGCATGGCGTTCACGCTGCTTCAGCGCGATCGCAGCGGCGGGATGCGTCTGGCGCAGGCGTTAACGAAGGCGATGTCGGAAATCGGCCACTGTGCCGATTGCCGCACTTTCACCGAGCAGGACGTCTGCAACATCTGCTCGAACCCGCGTCGCCAGGAAAACGGTCAGATTTGCGTGGTGGAGAGTCCGGCGGACATCTACGCCATTGAGCAAACCGGGCAATTTTCCGGACGTTACTTCGTGCTTATGGGACACCTGTCGCCGTTGGACGGTATCGGGCCGGATGACATCGGGCTGGATCGTCTTGAACAGCGACTGGCGTCTGAGCAAATCAACGAACTGATCCTTGCGACTAATCCCACGGTCGAAGGAGAAGCGACCGCCAACTATATTGCTGAGCTTTGCATGCAGTATGGCGTTGAAGCCAGCCGTATCGCCCATGGCGTTCCGGTCGGCGGCGAGCTGGAAATGGTCGATGGCACCACGCTATCGCACTCTCTGGCAGGACGGCACAAGATTAAATTCTGAACAAACGGAGGCCGCGACGGCGGCTTCCGCTTGAAATCCTTCCCGCTTGTCCCCATTTCACCCTCAACGTGTTTTTACCATTGAAAATGGCATTGTTGAGGTAGATCTACATGAAAGGACAAGAAACTCGTGGTTTTCAGTCAGAAGTAAAACAGCTTCTGCACCTGATGATCCATTCTCTGTATTCCAATAAAGAAATCTTCCTGCGTGAGCTTATCTCTAACGCCTCGGATGCGGCAGACAAGCTGCGTTTCCGCGCACTGTCTAACCCGGATCTGTATGAAGGTGACGGTGAGCTGCGTGTGCGTGTTTCCTTCGATAAAGATAAGCGTACGTTGACCATTGCCGATAACGGCGTGGGGATGAACCGTGATGACGTTATCGATCATCTGGGGACCATTGCGAAATCCGGCACCAAATCTTTCCTCGAATCCATGGGTTCCGATCAGGCGAAAGACAGCCAGTTGATCGGTCAGTTCGGGGTTGGCTTCTACTCAGCCTTCATCGTGGCGGACAAAGTCACCGTGCGTACCCGTGCTGCGGGTGATAAACCGGAAAACGGCGTGTTCTGGGAGTCTGCGGGCGAGGGTGAGTACACCGTTGCTGATATCACCAAAGACGATCGCGGCACCGAAATCACTCTGCATCTGCGCGAAGGCGAAGACGAGTTCCTCGATGACTGGCGCGTACGTTCCATCATTAGCAAATATTCCGACCATATCGCGCTGCCGGTAGAGATCGAAAAAACCGAAGAGAAAGACGGCGAGACCGTGGTTTCCTGGGAAAAGATCAACAAGGCGCAGGCGTTGTGGACGCGTAACAAGTCGGAAATCAAAGACGACGAATACAACGAATTCTATAAGCATATCGCCCACGATTTCACCGACCCGCTGACCTGGAGCCACAATCGTGTGGAAGGTAAGCAGGAGTACACCAGCCTGCTGTATATCCCATCGCAGGCGCCGTGGGATATGTGGAACCGCGATCACAAGCATGGTCTGAAACTGTACGTCCAGCGTGTATTCATCATGGACGATGCAGAGCAGTTCATGCCGAACTACCTGCGCTTTGTCCGTGGTCTGATAGATTCTAACGATCTTCCGCTGAACGTCTCCCGTGAGATCCTGCAGGACAGCACCGTCACCCGTAACCTGCGCAGCGCGCTGACCAAACGCGTACTGCAGATGCTGGAAAAACTGGCGAAAGACGACGCGGAAAAATACCAGACCTTCTGGAAACAGTTTGGTCTGGTTCTGAAAGAAGGCCCGGCGGAAGACCATGCTAATCAGGAAACTATCGCCAAACTGATGCGCTTCGCGTCTACGCATACTGACTCCTCCGCACAGACCGTGTCGCTGGAAGACTACGTTGCGCGGATGAAAGAAGGGCAGGAGAAAATCTACTACATCACCGCAGACAGCTATGCGGCGGCGAAGAGCAGCCCGCACCTGGAACTGCTGCGTAAGAAAGGCATCGAAGTGCTGCTGCTTTCTGACCGCATCGATGAGTGGATGATGAACTACCTGACCGAGTTCGATGGCAAACCATTCCAGTCCGTGGCCAAAGCCGACGAGTCCATCGACAAACTGGCGGATGAAGTTGACGAATCGGCAAAAGAAGCGGAAAAAGCGCTGACGCCGTTTGTTGAGCGCGTGAAAACCTTGCTGGGCGATCGCGTAAAAGAAGTGCGTCTGACTCACCGTCTGACCGACACACCGGCTATCGTCACCACCGATGCGGATGAAATGAGCACCCAGATGGCGAAACTGTTCGCCGCTGCGGGCCAGGCGGTACCGGAAGTGAAATATATCTTTGAACTGAACCCGGACCACGTGCTGGTAAAACGCACGGCGGATACTCAGGACGAAGCGCAGTTCAAAGAGTGGGTTGAACTGCTGCTGGATCAGGCGCTGTTTGCCGAGCGTGGCACGCTGGAAGATCCGAACCAGTTCATCCGCCGTATGAACCAGTTGCTGGTATCCTGATAGCGATAATGTGATGCCGGTTGGCGCTAGCGCCATCCGGCTTTTTTTCGCCTTCTGAACTCAATTTTCCATCATTAACCGTTTCAGCGCAGGCACCTTCCTTGAGCCAATTGCGTGATGGTGGTATCGTTTAGCGCTTTTTAAAAAATATCGACAACCTTTAAGGGGATTTTCGTAATGCGTATCATTCTGCTTGGCGCTCCGGGCGCGGGTAAAGGAACTCAGGCTCAGTTCATCATGGAGAAGTATGGTATTCCGCAAATCTCCACCGGTGATATGCTGCGTGCCGCCGTGAAATCTGGCTCCGAGCTGGGCAAACAAGCGAAAGACATCATGGACGCCGGTAAGCTGGTGACTGATGAGCTGGTGATCGCGCTGGTAAAAGAGCGTATTGCTCAGGAAGACTGCCGTAATGGTTTCCTGCTTGATGGCTTCCCGCGCACTATTCCGCAGGCAGATGCCATGAAGGAAGCGGGTATCAACGTGGACTACGTTCTGGAATTCGACGTTCCGGACGAGCTGATCGTTGACCGTATTGTAGGTCGTCGCGTACACGCTGCTTCTGGCCGCGTTTACCACATCAAATTCAACCCGCCTAAGGTTGAAGGTAAAGACGACGTGACCGGCGAAGAGCTGACCACCCGTAAAGACGATCAGGAAGAGACCGTACGTAAGCGCCTGGTGGAATACCATCAGATGACCGCACCGCTGATCGGCTACTACTCGAAAGAAGCACAGGCGGGTAACACTAAATACGCGAAAGTTGACGGCACTCAGGCCGTGGCTGACGTTCGCGCAGCGCTGGAAAAAATCCTCGGTTAATTTTTAACGCAGTTAATGCCGGATGGCGGTGGATACACCTTATCCGGCCTACGATTCTTTGTAGGCTTGATAAGCGTAGCGCCATCAGGCAAATTCTCGTCTTACCTTTCACAGCAATTAGTTCTTCTTTACCACTTTTCCGCTACAATTATCAACAATTTGAATCGATAAGAGGCGGTAATGCGTCAGACGAAAACCGGTATCCTGCTGGCAAACCTCGGCACTCCCGATGCCCCAACCCCCGAAGCCGTTAAGCGCTACCTTCGCCAGTTTTTAAGCGATCAACGCGTAGTCGATACGTCCCCTGCGCTGTGGTGGCCGTTGCTGCGTGGTGTGATCTTGCCGTTGCGAGCGCCGCGTGTGGCAAAGCTGTACCAGTCAATCTGGATGGAAGACGGTTCCCCGCTAATGGTCTACAGCAAGGCGCAACAGCAGGCGTTGGCACAACGTCTGCCTGATACGCCTGTCGCGCTGGGGATGAGCTACGGTTCGCCGTCGCTCGAAAGCGCGGTTGATGAACTGTTGGCAAGCGGAGTGGAACACATGGTGGTGTTACCGCTGTACCCGCAATATTCCTGTTCGACGGTTGCAGCAGTCTGGGATGAGCTGGCGCGCATCTTAGCGCGCAAACGCGCTATTCCTGGTGTCTCATTTATTCGAGATTACGCCGATGACAGCAGCTACATTGATGCGCTGGCCAAGAGTGCCCGGGATTCATTTGCTCAACATGGCGAACCTGATTTGCTGCTGCTCTCCTACCACGGCATTCCGCAGCGCTACGCCGATGAGGGCGATGACTACCCGCAGCGCTGTCGCGACACGACGCGTGAGCTGGTTTCGGCGCTTGGTCTGCCGCCGGAAAAAGTCATGATGACCTTCCAGTCTCGCTTTGGCCGCGAACCGTGGCTGACGCCGTATACCGATGAAACGTTAAAAATGCTGGCGGAGAAAGGGACCCGACATATCCAGGTTATGTGTCCGGGCTTCGCGGCTGATTGTCTCGAAACACTGGAAGAGATAGCGGTGCAAAACCGGGAGATTTTCCTTGAGGCTGGCGGTAAGCAATATGAATATATTCCGGCGTTGAATGCCACACCGGAACATATCGAAATGATGGTTAAACTGACCGCCGCCTACCTTTAAAGCTGCGACCTGAAATAACGCGCGCCGTCCTGCAGGGCATCGTCGGCGGTTTTCATCATCCGCGAATAGTGCAGGAAGGCGTGCAGCGTGCCGGGATACATTTTGTACTGGCAAGGCTGCTGATGCGCTTGTAACGTCTGGAATAATAAGCAGCTATCGTCGATCAGCGGATCGAACTCCGCACCGGCGATAAAACATGGCGGTACGTCGCGCGTCAGATCGTTATTAAACAGGCAATAGTACGGTGACTCGCGATCGTCAGCGCTGCGTAGGTACGCGTTTTCGTACATCTGCAGATCTTCGCGGGTTAAACCATCCCACGCGCCGCCCATCAGCCGTCGACTTAGTGAATCTTGCAGGCCGTAAAGGCCATACCACAACAGCACGCCAGCGACTTTGCCGCAGGCAATGTTTTTATCTCGCAGCCACAGAGTGCTGGCTAGCGCCAGCATCGCTCCGGCGGAATCGCCCGCAAAACCAATCGTATTTACATTGAGGGAATAGTCGCCAGCGTGTTGATGATAGTACTGGCAAACGGTGACTATCTCTTCAATGGCTTGCGGGTAGCGGGCTTCCGGCGCCAGCGAATAGTCAATGCCGATCACCGTGCACTGGGTGTAGTGCGCCAGTAAGCGCATAATACGGTCGTGGGTATCCAGATTACCGAGAATAAAACCGCCGCCGTGCAGGTAATACAGCGTCGCCTGGCTTTGGGGCTGCGGAGCGTAAATTCGTGTGGCAACGGGACCGCACGCGGTAGAAATCACGCATTCTCGGGTATCCATCTGCGGGGCATCGGCATTCCACAGTTGCCGCTCATGAATGTAGTGTTGGCGCTGAGCCACGAAGTCATCGGCAGCGGGCCATGGCGGCAAATCGTCGCGATGAAAATTCACCACGCTTTTCATTTCATCCGAAATTTTGTCGAGTACGGGGATTTTGTTTTCCGGTTTCATAAAACACTCCTTGTAAAGGTGAGTTATTGTAGAAATTAATCCTGGACAAACTGCGATCTCACCGTCCGATATTGAAACTCAGCGCCGCATCGCATGCGCAGCAGGGAATGTGCTACCATGCTTCGCTCAGTTAACCACCCTAAAATCGACCATGAAATTTCCCGGTAAACGTAAATCCAAACACTATTTTCCCGTCAGCGCGCGCGATCCGTTGCTGCAACAAATTCAACCAGAAAATGAAACCAGCGCTGCCTGGGTGGTGGGCATCGACCAGACGCTGGTGGATATTGAAGCCAAAGTGGATGATGGCTTTGTCAAACGTTATGGATTAAGCGCCGGGCACTCTCTGGTAATTGCCGATGATGTCGCTGAAGCGCTCTACCAGGAGCTGGTGCGCGAAAATTTGATCACCCATCAGTTTGCGGGCGGTACTATCGGTAACACCATGCACAACTACTCCGTGTTGGCGGATGACCGCTCGGTGCTACTGGGCGTGATGTGCAGCAATATCGAGATCGGCAGCTATGCGTACCGCTATTTGTGCAATACCTCCAGCCGTACCGATCTGAACTACCTGCAAGGCGTTAATGGACCGATTGGCCGCTGCTTTACGCTGATTGGCGAATCCGGAGAGCGTACCTTCGCCATCAGCCCCGGACATATGAACAAACTGCGAGCGGATAGCATCCCTGAATCCGTCATTGCTGGTGCGTCCGCGCTGGTGCTGACGTCCTATCTGGTGCGCTGCGAACCGGGCGAGCCGATGCCGGAAGCAACCATGAAGGCGATTGAATATGCCAAAAAACACAATGTGCCGGTGGTACTGACGCTGGGCACCAAATTCGTTATTGCCGATAATCCGCAGTGGTGGCAGGCATTTCTGAAAGAGCATGTCTCTATTCTGGCGATGAATGAAGAAGAGGCCGAAGCGCTGACCGGCGAGAACGATCCGCTACTGGCGTCCGACAAGGCGCTGGACTGGGTGGATCTGGTGCTGTGCACTGCGGGCCCGGCGGGTCTGTATATGGCGGGCTTTACGGAAGAAGAAGTCAAACGTAAAACCCAGCATCCGCTGCTGCCTGGGGCGATTGCCGAATTTAACCAATACGAATTTAGCCGCGCCATGCGTCATAAAGACTGTACGAATCCGTTACGTGTGTATTCACACATCGCGCCGTATATGGGCGGGCCAGAAAAGATCATGAACACCAACGGTGCTGGTGACGGCGCGCTGGCGGCATTGCTGCATGATATTACTGCCAACAGCTATCACCGTAGCAACGTGCCTAACTCCAGCAAGCACAAGTTTACCTGGCTGACCTATTCGTCATTAGCGCAGGTGTGTAAATATGCTAACCGCGTGAGTTACCAGGTGCTGAACCAGCATTCCCCGCGTCTGACGCGCGGCTTGCCGGAACGTGAGGACAGCCTGGAAGAGTCGTACTGGGATCGTTAAATCTTGCGTAGGCCGGATAAGCGATAACGCTATCCGGCACGTAACATTAACTGGCAGTAGCAACTTCACCAGCAGGCGGCGTTTCAATCAGCTCCAGCATGGTGCGGGCGATTTCACGCTCACCCATGACCACCTGATTGGCGCCCCGCTCGGTAATGTATTCCACTTCATCGTCATAATGCGCGCGGGCGATAATCTCAATCGACGGGCACTTTTCACGAGCTGAAGCGACAATTTCACCCGCTTCATAGCCATTCGGAATGGTCAGCAGCAGCCAGCGTGCGCAATCCAGGTGCGCCAGACCCATAATTTCCTCATTAGCAGCGTTGCCCAGCACCGCCCGGATCCCACGCTCGCGCAGTTCATCCACCCGGGTACGCGAGGTTTCGATAACCACCAACGGGATCCCTGCTGCCATCAGTTTCTCACCCAGCAGGCTGCCGACGCGGCCAAAGCCCACCAGCAAGGCGTGATTACAGATATCCACCGGAATTTGCTTCTCTTCTTCGATGGCTTCTTCCAGCGTCTGCTCTTCCAGCGTTTCGGTTTTGGCGAGATATTTTTCTAACACTGCGAACAGCACCGGGTTGAGCATAATGGACAGGATAGCCCCTGCCAGGACCAGATTCTGTCCGGCCTGTGGCAGCAGGTTTAACGCCATTCCCAGACCCGCCAGGATAAAGGCAAACTCACCAATCTGCGCCAGACTGGTGGCAATGGTGAGTGCTGTGCGTTGGGAGTGACCAAACAGGCGCACCAGGAAATAGGCGGCAACGGATTTACCAAAGACAATAATCGCCAGCGTGCCAAGTACCGCCAGCGGCTGCTGGATCAAGATTAACGGATCAAACAGCATCCCGACGGATACAAAGAACAATACGGCGAACGCATCGCGCAGCGGCAGAGTATCATGCGCTGCACGGTGACTCAGTTCCGATTCATTCAGCACCATACCGGCGAAGAACGCGCCCAGTGCAAAAGAGACATCGAACAATTCCACTGCGCCAAAGGCGATACCTAATGCCAGGGCAAGGACTGACAGAGTAAACAGTTCTCGTGAGCCGGTTGCGGCGCTACGCGCCATGATCCAGGGCACCAGGCGACGGCCAACCAGCATCATAATGGCGATAAACGCCACCACTTTACCGATGGTAATGCCCATATCGACGGCCAGCGATGCAAACCCAACATCTTCTTTTTCCAGCATTCCGGCGACGGCGGGTAGGAGCACCAGCGTCAGCACCATCATCAGGTCTTCAACAATCAGCCAGCCTATAGCGATTTGCCCGCGCTGGCTGTCAATAAGTTGTCGTTCCTCAAGAGCACGCAGTAGTACTACGGTACTGGCGGTCGAAAGACACAGTCCAAAGACGATACCCACCATCAGCGACCAGCCCATTACCGCTGAAAGCGCCATACCCAGTAGCGTTGCCACCGCTATCTGGGCAATCGCGCCGGGAATGGCGATTGACTTTACCGCCATCAAATCCTTCAGGGAAAAGTGCAGCCCGACGCCGAACATCAACAGGATCACGCCAAGCTCAGCCAGTTCAGGCGCGAGTTTGGTATCAGCAACAAAACCAGGTGTAAATGGACCGGCCAGAACGCCCGCTAACAGATATCCCACCAGAGGAGAAATACGTAGTTTATTGGCAATCATGCCTAATATAAAAGCGAGCACAAGGCCGCCGACAATGGTGGTGATAAGCGGGGTGGCGTGATGCATTCCGTCTCCTTTGGTTGCTGTGTTGATCCTGAAAACCCAAATTCCGAGTAATAGTTTATGACAAATTTGATGTTTATGTTGATGAATAATTATTGAATTTTGATGAAAACAGGATTTTAAAGGAAAAAAAGCACGGATCGGAAAACCAGGGGGGGATGTCTGAGGCAAACGCTGATGGTCACTGTAAGTGATGACGACCAAAGTCTAGCTTTGGTCGTCAAAAAATCAGGCTTTATGTCGGTTATCAGGTAAGAATATGGTCAGTATCCCCAAAAGTGGCAGGAAAGCACATATTTTGTAGACCAAATCGATACTGGTATGGTCGGCAATCAGCCCTAACACCGCGGCTCCCAAGCCACCCATGCCGAAGGCAAAACCGAAAAATAGCCCAGAAACCATGCCGATACGCCCAGGAAGCAGCTCCTGTGCATAGACCAGAATGGCAGAAAACGCTGATGCGAGGATAAAACCAATGATTACGGTTAAAATCCCGGTCCATTCCAGCGTTGCATAGGGTAAAACGAGGGTAAATGGCGCTACGCCGAGGATAGAGCCCCAAATAACATATTTTCTGCCAATTTTATCGCCCAATGGTCCACCAATTACCGTTCCGGCGGCGACGGCAAATAAGAAGGCAAACAGGTGAAACTGGGCATTTTGTACCGATAATCCGAATTTTTGCATCAGATAAAAGGTGTAATAGCTGCTAATGCTCGCCATATAGAAGTATTTGGAGAAAATCAGCACCAGCAGAATGCTTACCGCCAAAACCACTTTATTACGCGGCAACGGATTAACGATGGCGACCTTCGGCTTTCCTTTACTCATCCGATGCTGTGCTGCATACCAACGGCTGATTTGCGCCAGGACGACAATCGCTAATAACGCGGCCAGCACAAACCAGGCTACATTACCTTTACCGTATGGCGCAATGATGACAGCCGCCAGCAACGGTCCCAGAGAGCTACCGAAGTTACCGCCAACCTGGAAAATCGACTGGGCAAGGCCGTGGCGACCACCGGAGGCCATACGCGCCACACGGGACGATTCCGGGTGGAATACCGATGAACCGGTACCGACCAGCGCCGCGGCGAGCAACACCATATGGAAGCTGCCGGCCATGGCCAGCAAAACAAGCCCGCTCAGCGTGAAGCACATCCCAATGGGCAGCGACCACGGCATCGGGTATTTGTCCGTCCAGTAACCCACGACCGGTTGTAGCAGCGAGGAAGCAAGCTGGAAGGTCAGGGTAATCATCCCTATCTGCATAAACGTCAGCGAGAACTCTGACTGTAAAAGCGGATAAATTGCGAGGATCAGCGACTGGATCATATCGTTGAGCAGATGGGAGAGGCTGATTGCCCCTAAAATGCCAAATGAGGTGCGCGCTTTAGCAACCGACGCTGACGCGCCAGCCGCTGGCTGGGTTGGTTCACTTATTGCCATAGAAAGTCACTTCTGTTTGGTTGCGATTATGAGGGTAATCTAATTTGTTATTATTACCTGACTAACATACCTGCGGAAGGTGTTTGAAGGAAGTCTCATTTCTGAAAACATTTTCGACTATTATTTCATATCATTGTAATTTCAGTCGTTGATTTTGGCTCAGGGAGAGTACATGAAATTTTTAAAACGGGGCGTGGCGCTGGCGTTATTAGCCGCATTTGCGCTGGCAGGTCAGCCTGCACAGGCGTACGAAAAAGATAAAACTTATAAAATCACCATTCTGCATACTAACGATCATCACGGTCATTTCTGGCGTAGCGAATATGGGGAATATGGACTGGCGGCGCAAAAAACGCTGGTGGACGGTATTCGTAAAGAGGTGGCCGAAGAAGGGGGCAGCGTACTGCTGCTTTCCGGCGGCGATATTAACACCGGCGTACCAGAATCCGATCTGCAGGATGCGGAACCTGATTTTCGCGGCATGAACCTGATTGGCTACGACGCGATGGCGGTCGGAAACCACGAGTTTGATAATCCGCTTAGCGTATTGCGCCAGCAGGAAAAATGGTCGAAATTTCCGTTTCTCTCGGCCAATATTTATCAGAAAAGCACCGGCGAGCGTTTATTTAAGCCGTGGGCCATCTTTAAGCGCCAGGACTTAAAAATTGCCGTACTTGGTTTAACCACTGATGATACGGCGAAAATTGGCAACCCCGAGTTCTTTACCGATATCGAATTCCGTAAACCTGCCGATGAAGCCAAACTGGTTATCCAGGAACTGAATATGGGGGAAAAGCCAGACATCATTATTGCCACCACCCATATGGGACATTATGACAATGGCAATCATGGATCTAACGCCCCTGGTGATGTGGAGATGGCGCGCAGCCTGCCAGCAGGGTCGCTGGCAATGATTGTGGGTGGTCACTCACAGGACCCTGTGTGTATGGCTGCGGAAAATAAAAAACAGGTGGATTACGTCCCGGGGACGCCGTGTGCGCCAGACAAGCAGAACGGGATCTGGATTGTTCAGGCGCATGAGTGGGGGAAATACGTGGGACGGGCGGACTTTGAGTTCCGCAACGGCGAAATGAAAATGGTTAATTACCAGCTTATCCCCGTTAACCTGAAGAAAAAAGTGACCTGGGACAACGGTAAAAGTGAGCGGGTACTCTACACCCCGGAGATTGCTGAAAATCAGCAAATGCTTTCGCTGCTGACACCGTTCCAGAATAAAGGTAAAGCGCAGCTCGACGTGAAAATTGGCAGCGTCAATACGCGTCTCGAAGGCGATCGTAGCAAAGTCCGTTTCGTGCAAACCAATATGGGGCATTTGTTGCTGGCTGCGCAAATGGCGCGGACCAGCGCTGATTTTGGCGTGATGAGCGGCGGCGGTATCCGTGACTCCATTGAAGGCGGCGATATCACCTATAAGAGCGTGCTGAAGGTACAGCCGTTTGGCAACATCGTGGTGTATGCCGACATGAGCGGGAAAGAGGTGATTGACTATCTGACCGCGGTGGCGCAAATGAAGCCGGACTCCGGGGCCTATCCGCAGTTTGCCAACGTCAGCTTTGTAGCGAAAGACGGCAAACTTAACGATGTGAAAATCAAAGACGAACCTGTTGATCCAGCCAAAACCTATCGTATGGCAACGCTGAGCTTCAACGCCACCGGCGGTGATGGCTATCCGCGTATTGATAACAAACCAGGCTATGTGAATACCGGATTTATTGATGCGGAAGTGCTGAAAGAATACGTGCAGAAGAACTCACCGCTGGATGCCAGTGCGTATGAGCCGAAGGGTGAGGTGAGCTGGCAGTAACAGGTCGGAGTGCCGGATGGCGGTGCTGGCACCTTATCCGGCCTACAGGTCAGTGCGATGTGTAGGCCTTAAAGCTGCGCGCCATCAGGCATTCATTCTATAACCGCTTAGTCCCGGCGGGCGATGTCAGCGAATTTTGCATCCAGAATTTTCGCCAGATCGCTCGCTGCCAGTTCGATATCCAGCCCGCGTTTGCCGCCGGACACATAAATGGTGTCAAACGTTTGGGCTGGCGCGTCGATAAGCGTCGGCAATCTTTTTTTCTGTCCCAGCGGGCTGATACCACCTACCAGATAGCCGGTAGTGCGTTGCGCGACCATGGGATCGGCCATATCGACCTTTTTGGCGCCCAACGCTTTGGCGACCTTTTTGAGATCCAGTTGACCGGCTACCGGTGTGACGGCGACCGCCAGATGCTTCATGTCGCCGTTCACGGCAACCAGCAGCGTTTTGTAAACCTGGTCCGCATTCAGACCTAACTTGCGCACCACTTCGTCACCAAAATTCGTCTCGGACGGATCGTGATCGTAGGTGTGGATCTGGAAAGAAATTTTGTTTTTTTCGAGTAATTTAACGGCGGGTGTCATAGCAATTTTCCTGGCCCAGACAAAATACGACACAAGCATACGCCTGATGTCTGTCTAAAAAATAGTACCATCTTGCGCAATAGTATTGGCAGGATGATGACTTTGAGCGACAATCGAACTACACCGACGCTTTAAGCGCCGGGATCATAATAATGATGAAATTCCTCTTTGACGGGCCAATAGAGATATTGGCCATTTTTTTACCGTAACATCTCCGGCAAATTTCCTTCTCCGTATAAATGCAGCGCGCCAACGGCCACCACATAGTGACCGGCAGGCATCGCTCTGAGTCGATCGCACCAGGCCGCATTACGTTGATGCATCAAAACGTCATACAACGACTGACTAAATGTATTGGGTAGTGTGAGTTCGCTATTGTGCGGCGGCGTTTCAAGCCACCAGCTCATCATCTGTTGTAGCAGTCTGGCATTGGTATGCCAGTGTGTCAGGGTATCGTCCAACAGAGCCAGGCCGTTATCGGGCAACTGACATAACAGTGCGATTTGGCTGGATGCACCTTCCAGTTCGATTATCGGTTTATGCACCTTTTTAGCCGCATTCAGCAGTTGGTAATCAATCCCGTATTCAGCCCGCAGCCCCAGCTTCTGCGCCTGCGTTGCCTGTAATACCATAGCGATTTGCCATAACGGCTGCGTGGACAGCAGGGAAGGGGAAATGCCCAGTTCGTCGGTGACCTTATGCAGATTATCTAACTGCTCCGGGCTGATGCGTTCTTCCAGTGCGGCAAAGGTCGGAAGGTTGGCAAACGGCGCATCGTCGCCGGAAACATCAGCTTCGACAATCAACGCATCGGCATGCTTGAGCTTTTTGAGTAATTTGGCAGGCAGAGGCGCCATATCGCGGCTGCCCATATGAATACTGCCAATCAGATGAAAATGGCGGTTGCCGGGCAAAGAGATGTCGATGGCAGGCCAGGTATAGTGGTTGCCGCGCAGTGCAGACCAAAATGCTTTTACCCGGTATAACAAATCCATACGACCTCCCTAAGTGGACTTCCATGCTAGCGCGTGGTCCTGGAAGGTGCAATGCGTGAATTGCCGGATGGCACAGTTGATAGCGCCATCCGGCAAAGGCTTACTCTTTAGGTTTGAAGCGCAGCAGTCGGTTCGCGTTGCTCACCACTGTGATGGAAGAAAGCGCCATCGCCGCCCCGGCGACGACCGGGTTGAGCAGCGTGCCGGTGAACGGCCACAAGATCCCGGCGGCAACGGGGATACCGATGCTGTTATAGATAAACGCGCCAAGCAGGTTCTGCTTCATATTGCGCAGCGTTGCCCGGGAGATAGACAGCGCATCTGCAACGCCCATCAGGCTATGACGCATCAGCGTAATTGCGGCTGTTTCAATCGCCACATCGCTGCCGCCACCCATGGCGATCCCTACATCGGCCTGAGCCAGCGCTGGCGCATCGTTGATACCGTCACCGACCATGGCAACCTGACGCCCCTGGCTCTGCAGACGCTTAATCGCCTCGGCCTTACCGTCCGGCAGAACGCCCGCAATCACCTCATCAATACCCGCTTCTTTGGCAATGGCGTTGGCAGTCGTTGGGTTGTCGCCGGTGAGCATCACCAGACGATACCCAGCGCGGTGCAGGCGCTGGAGCGCTGCCACACTGTCGCTACGCAGTGGATCACGTACCGCTAACAGCGCCGCGGCTTTACCATCAATTGCCAACAGCACGGGGGTTGAACCCCGGGAAGCCTGAGCGGTGATTTCATCTTCCATTTCTGTGGTATCGACCTGCTGCTCATTGAGCAGCGCCTGGTTGCCCAGCAGTAGCGTATGACCTTCCGTTTCGCCACTGACGCCTAAACCACGCAGCGTACGGAAACCGTTGACCTGCGGCAGCGTGATATCACCCGCTTTGTCTAGAATCGCTCTGGCCAGCGGGTGGCTGGAACCCTGTTCAAGGGCCGCTGCCAGACGAATTGCCAGCGCTTCCTCGGTATTACCAAACGTTTTGATGGCGACAACCTGCGGTTTGCCTTCGGTCAGCGTCCCGGTCTTATCAAAGACGAGAGTATCGAGCGTGCTGGCGCGCTGCAGCGCATCGGCATCGCGTACCAGTACCCCAAACTCAGCGGCACGCCCCACGCCGGAAATAATCGACATCGGCGTTGCCAGACCCAGCGCACAAGGGCAGGCGATAATCAGAACGGTGGTGGCAATCACCAGCGTATAGACAATCTGCGGCGCTGGTCCAAAGAAATACCAGATAGCCGCACTGACCAGCGCAATGGCGACCACGACCGGAACGAACACCGAGGAGATACGGTCGGCCAATTTGCCAATTTCCGGTTTACTGCTTTGCGCCTGACGCACCATACGAATAATGCGCGACAGTGTGGTGTGGCTACCAACAGCGCTGGCGCGGAACAGTACGCTGCCGTCCTGGACGACCGTACCGGCGTGGACGCTATCGCCTTCACCTTTTTGCTGCGAAATCGGCTCACCGGTCAGCATAGCTTCATCCAGCCAGGCTTCGCCCTGTGTAATTTCTCCATCGACCGGCACGCGGTCGCCGGTAGTCAGACGCAGTAACATTCCGGCCTGAACGTCTGCCAGCGGTACGTTCTTTTCACCTTCGTCAGTAACGACGCGCGCGGTCGGCGGCGTCAAATCGAGCAGTTTTTCCAGCGCTTTGGACGAGCGTTGGCGAGCCCGCGCTTCCAGCATGTGTCCGAGGTTAATCAGACCAATAATCATGGCGCTGGCTTCATAATAGAGGTGTCGCGCTTCCATTGGGAACCATTGCGGCCAGAGGTTGACGCTCATGGAATAGAGCCATGCCACCCCTGTACCCAGCGCGACCAGGGTATCCATAGTCGCGGTGCCGTTCATCAGGCTTTTCCACGCATTGCGATAAAAGTGACCGCCCGCGAAAACCATCACGGCAAGCGTTGCCAGGCCAATCGTCAGCCACAGGCTGCGGTTGTCATCGCTCACCATCATGTTGTCGCCGATCATACCCCATACCATGACAGGGATACCCAGCAGCAGCGCAACAGCTGCCTGCCAGCGAAAACGCTTCATGGTTGCCACGGCGGTTTCTTGCTGACGTTCGCGGCGCTTGACGTCATCTTCAATCGCTTCTGCGCCGTAACCCGCTTTTTCAACTGCCTGGACTAAATCTGCGGCAGAGGCACTGCCCATTACCAGCGCAGTGCGTTCCGCCAGGTTTACCCGTGCCTGAGTGACGCCCGGTACACTTTGCAATGCATTTTGTACACGGGTCACACAACTGGCGCAGCTCATGCCGTTTAACAGCAACTGTTGGCTGTCATCATCAGCCGTAGCTGCCGGAAGCTCGGAAGGGACCGCTGCCAGTGCTTCCGACGGGATTGATGACTCCGTCAGCGGTTTAGCCTTTGGGTGGCTTAACTCCGCGCCGTAACCGGCTTGTTTGATGGTTTCAATCAGCGCTTCTGCGCTGGCGCTCCCGGTAACATGCGCCTCTGTCACGGTGACATCCGCTTGCTCAACGTCTGGACGTTGTTCCAGACTTTCTTTAACGCGTTTTACGCAGTGACCACAGGACAAACCGTCCAGGGTTAGATCGATTGTTTGAGACATAACAAATTTCCTCTATGAGTGGTCGGTTACTTATTGACCTTGGCAATCGTTTTGACTAACTGTTATAAAGGTTAAACCTTCCATCTGGGGGAAGGTCAAGGGAGAAAAGATGAATATATCCGATGTTGCTAAAAAAACCGGTTTAACCAGCAAAGCCATACGCTTTTATGAAGAAAAAGGCTTAGTGACGCCGCCGCTACGTAGCGAAAATGGCTATCGTACATACAACCAACAGCATCTGAATGAACTTACGCTGCTGCGCCAGGCACGCCAGGTGGGTTTTAATCTCGAAGAGTGTGGCGAACTGGTGAACCTGTTTAACGATCCGGCGCGTCATAGTGCAGATGTGAAAAAGCGTACCTTAGAAAAGGTAGCGGACATTGAGCGGCATATCAGCGAGTTGCAGGCCATGCGCTTGCATTTGCTGGCGCTGGCGGAGAGTTGCCCAGGCGATGACAGTGCCGAATGCCCGATTATTGATAACCTCTCCGGCTGCTGCCACCATAAAGCGAAGGCTTAACGGCGAGGGGGATTAAGCATAAACACCACCGTGCCGCGGTACCATGGGGATTTCTCAAGCTGTGCTTCAGCCAGCGGATCCCGGCTACCGTTTTGCACCAGCCCCAGCTTAAACGGAATGCGCAGACGGCTGAGTGCGGGCAGATACGCCTGATAATTCGTTACCGTATGACGGCCCTGATAGCTCTGGACCACCAGTTCATCGACCGCCAGCGCGTTCAGCGTGGCGACGTCGCCCGTTTTTGCCCAATCCAGAAGTCCAGTCACGCCAAGTGCAAACTCGGCTGGTAACTGTTGACGTAATTGCTGCAAAAAGCGGGCGTAATCGGCAAGCTGATGAGTCGCCGCGTCAAAATCAACCTGTAGGCCGACCACGTGATTCCCGGCCGTCTGCCAGCGTTGCATCAACCGTATGATACGCGCCGGGATCGCCTCCGGTACGTCGAGCGTGGTAAAGCGCACGGTCAGCCAGATCGAGGGAAAAGACAGGCGGCTGACCGGCAGCCCGAGACGCTGGAAAACCACGTTACTCGAACGAATCAGCACCTCACCCTGATGCAGATAGACCGTTTGCGCGTCTTTCAGCTCATCACTGGCCTTCACGCCGGACCACAGCCAGAAGGCCGGATGCTCTCGGGCGGCGACGATATCCGCCGCCTGCGGCTGGCCTGTCAGCAGCGCGGTTACCAGTAGTATTTGAGTTTTTGCGCCCACGGACTTCCCGGATACTGCGTTTTCAGTTGGGTGAACCAGCCTTTACGCTGCAGTTTATCCACTTCCTCACCGCCGCATTCGTTAGAGCCTGACGGCGCATAGCACATGATGGCGCGATACAGCGCGAAGCTCTTGTCTTCAACCTCTGCTTTCGGTGAAGTGATTACCTGCTGATAGTAGCTTTGCCTGTCGAACTGGCCGAACGGTTCTTTGCGCGATATTGCTGATTCAAGTACGTCGTTGCCGGCACTGTTTTTCCACAAATCAACGTGGGTTTGCGTGGTGCGGAAGAATTCGCCTAAGCAGTTCAGCGCGTGGGCATCATCCGCTTTTTTGCTCAATACCGTTACCGTTTCATTGAGGCTGCGACAGGTATAACCGGCTTGAGCGGCATCGCCATTCCAGTCGAAAATACTCAGATTAACGTCATCAAACGCGTCGCCAATAACCGGTGGAGTAATGGCGCTGGTCAGTTTTCTGTCATTCAACCAGTCGCCAAAGCGGTTTTCAGTAAGATCGCGTACCAGCAGCGTATGCAGGGCGATGGTACGCTCTTCATTGTTGGGTCCATGGACGGCCTGCTGGCGCAGCAGTTCCGGCGAGGCCTGTGTTTTCAGTATCTGCGAGCGAAAACGCAGGTTGGTCACTGCGCTTTCTGGGGCAAAAACCGCCGCCACATCGCCGCTATAAACCAGCGTGGCGGCGAGCTTAGCCTGTACATACTGCTGCTGTTCGTTGTCCTGGCTGAGTTTTAGCAACTGCAGCCAGAAATCACGCGCCGCGGGCCAGTTCTTCTGGCCCATCAGCGCTTCGCCATACAGCACTTGTTCGCTGAAGGCGAGGGTATCGTGAGCGGCAAGTTTCTGCGCTGGCGTAACTGCCTGAATAATCGCCGCGTAGTTCTCCGTCGCCAGCCACAGATTCAGTTGCAGATCGCGCCATAGCGGCAATTTTTGGCTCTGTTCAAACACCGGTTTGCTGGCATCGAGCTGCGCCTGGGTCAGTGTGGGTTTACTGTTGTTATCCAGACGCAGCGCGCGCAGCAGTTCGATATAGCTGACATGCGGCGCATCGGGGAAGGCTTCTACCACGGACTGTTCGTAGAACGCCATACCGTAGACATTATCGTATTCGATGACAATGTCACGCAGTTGCCGTGCGTCAGCCGACTGCTGGAGCGTTTGCTCATACAACCCGGCCAGCTGTGGCCACGCCTGTAAATACCAGTTGATGCGACGCAGCATACCGCGCGCGGATTCGGCATACAGGCCTTGCGGGAAGCGTTGCAAATAGACTTGTGCCTGCGTCTGAGCCTGAGTCGCATCCTCGCGGTTAATTTTTGCAATATCAAAATCGCCGTACTCGCCCACGCTGTTCTGGCTGCTCTTGTTCAAGGCCGCACGCATCAACATGTATTGCGCGGTCTCTACCAGCCACGGGCGCTCACTTTTGGCAAGCTGAGTGAAATCGCGTTCGGCGCTGGCATAATCACCGGCATAGAAACTGGCAGCTGCGGCCAGATAATTTTTATAGGACTGAGCCGGTGAATCAGCCGGGAGGGTGGCAAGTGAAGACTCAATTTGTTCGCGGGTTGCCCCGGATAGCAGCCCCGTACGCGCCTGGGCTAAGGCCTGACGCTGTTCCGCCGCTAACGTCGGGTCGGCCAGCAGTGCGGCAAAAAATGCGCTGACGCTCTCGGTGTTATTTGAAACATGACGGTTCTCAAGCTCAGCGTCGTTGACGTTTATTTCGTCTGCGCTAATGTTCAGTTCGGCCATCTGTCGGGAGAGTGGGCTGTCTGCGGCGGATGCCGGCGCAGCGGCTGGCTGCGGGGCTGCCTCATCCCATTGCGGGTGATAGGCAAAATAGAAATCCCGGGAGCGGGTGATATCCGCTGGCATTGATTGCACCGGCAGAGCAAATGATTTTTCCTGGCTCAGCAGCCGCAGCAGGTTGTCGCGGCTGTCGTTTTCAGGGTTAAAGGTTGGCGTGCCTTTCAACAGGCAGCTGTCGTCGCTCCATTTGCAGTCTTCCATATCGAAAGAGGCGAATGCCTGCGGGGCGGCGGTCAGTAATGTGCAAAGGGCAAAGGCAAGGGGTGTCTTCCTGACCATAGTCTTATTTCCTGTCTTTTTAGTGTGATACCGCTTTAATAATCAGGGTTATCCCTTCAACGGCAATAACTTCAACCTGCGTTCCGGCGCTCAAATCGTCGCGGGCGCTGACGGGCCATGAGCTATCGCCGACGCGCATATGTCCACGGCCATTGACCAGGCCAGTTTCCAGAATAAATCGACGACCAACCAACTGCTGCCCGCGCTGGTTCAGATGGCTGTCGGCGGGTTTCTGCTCCTGAACACGCCTTGCCAGCCACTTCCACCAGAGCCAGGCCGCCAGCAGGGTGAGGACGGCGAACATCGCTCCTTGCCAGGCCCAGTCAAGCGGAACGAGCCACACCACCAGGCCGGTAATCACCGCCGCCACGCCGCTCCACAGCAGATAGCCGTTACCGCCCAGCATCTCGGCAGCGAGTAGCAAACCGCCGAGGCTGAGCCAAAAGATGTGCGGGTGTACCAGAATCATCGCTATCATGATTTTTTCCGCTCGCTGGCGCTGTCCTTAACCAGTTCTGCGATCCCGGCAATGGAGCCCATCAGGCTGCTGGCATCCAGCGGCATCATTACCACTTTGCTGTTATTCGATGAACCGATATGCTGCAGCGCTTCGGTGTATTTCTGCGCCACGAAGTAGTTCACGGCCTGAATATCCCCGCCGGCAATGGCTTCAGAAACCATCTGCGTTGCGCGAGCCTCAGCTTCTGCCGAACGTTCACGCGCTTCAGCCTGTAAAAACGCAGACTGGCGTTCACCTTCCGCTTTAAGGATCTTCGACTGCTTCTCACCTTCGGCCTTGACGATTTCTGCCTGACGGATCCCTTCGGCTTCAAGAATGTAGGCGCGTTTGGTACGTTCGGCTTTCATCTGCGCGTTCATCGCGTCGATAAGTTCTGCAGGAGGACGCACGTCGCGGATCTCGATACGGGTGATTTTAATGCCCCAGGGATTCGTGGCTTCATCAACAATATGCAGCAGGCGCGTGTTGATGTTGTCGCGCTGGGAGAGCATTTCATCAAGCTCCATCGAGCCGAGAACGGTACGAATGTTGGTCATGGTCAGGTTGATGATCGCCAGTTCCAGATTACTGACTTCATAGGCGGCTTTCGGCGCGTCGATCACCTGAATAAAGCACACGGCATCAATCGCGACGTTGGCGTTATCTTTGGAGATGACTTCCTGAGAAGGGATATCAAGCACCTGTTCCATCATGTTGATCTTACGACCAATGCGATCCATGAACGGCACGACAAGGTTTAAACCTGGTTGCAGGGTTTTGGTGTAACGGCCAAAACGCTCTACCGTCCACTGATATCCCTGCGGGACGATTTTGACGCCAGCGCCGACGATGACCAGTGCGACAAAGATGAGAATAGGAATAAAAATGAGCATTGATGAAACCTCCTGTTGTGCTGTCCTTTACTGCCTCATTAATCAAATTATACCCGATTAATCAAGGGGGGCTCCCTTATAATAAATTACAGGCATAGACTGTCTGCACGAAAGATGTAAAAAAGGGATGGGTAATGGAAGAAAGCAGCATTCTGCTTCAGTTAAAAAATGTCGCATGGCAGGCAGGGGAGACGCAGGTTCTCAATAACATCAGTTTTGATCTCCGTGCCGGAGAATTTAAGCTGATTACCGGCCAGTCCGGCTGCGGGAAAAGTACGTTACTCAAGATTGTGGCGTCATTAATGAGTCCGACTGCCGGTGAAATCCTCTTTGAAGGCAAGGAGATAAGTACCCTCAAGCCGGAAGCGTATCGCCAGCAGGTCTCCTATTGTGCGCAAACGCCTGCCTTGTTTGGTGAGACCGTCTACGACAACCTCATTTTCCCCTGGCAAATCCGTAACAAACGTCCGGAGCCGGATGCGTTTCTGACCGTCCTGGCCCGTTTTGATCTCCCCGAGACGATCCTCAAAAAAAACATAAATGAGCTGTCCGGTGGCGAAAAGCAGCGCATCTCGCTAATTCGTAATTTGCAGTTTCTGCCCAAAATCCTGCTGCTTGATGAAATCACCAGCGCGCTGGATGAAGCCAATAAACGTAATGTGAACGAATTAGTTCACCATTATGTTCGCGATAAGAATATTGCGGTGCTGTGGGTGACGCACGACAAAGATGAAATTACGCATGCGGATAATGTCATAACCCTTCAACCGCATGCCGGAGAAATGCAGGAAGCACGCAATGAACGAGCATAATATTACCAATGAGTCCCTGGCATTAGCGATGATGCTGGTGGTGGTGGCGATCCTGATTAGCCACAAAGAAAAACTGGCGCTGGAAAAAGATATTCTCTGGAGCGTTTGCCGGGCGGTGGTTCAGCTTATTATCGTCGGCTATGTGCTGAAATATATTTTTGGCGTTAACCACAGTATTCTGACTTTACTGATGGTGCTGTTTATCTGCTTTAACGCGGCTTATAACGCGCAAAAGCGCAGTAAATATATTGATAAAGCTTTCCTCTCGTCGTTCATCGCCATCACGGTGGGGGCGGGATTAACGCTGGCGGTGCTGGTTTTGTCTGGCTCTATCGAGTTCGCGCCGATGCAGGTCATCCCGATCTCAGGCATGATTGCAGGCAATGCGATGGTGGCGGTGGGGTTGTGTTACAACAATCTGGGTCAGCGGTTTAGCAGCCAACAGCAGCAGATTCAGGAAAAACTCAGCCTCGGCGCGACGCCGAAAGTGGCCTCCGCGCCGCTGATTCGCGACAGCATTCGCGCCTCGCTGATCCCAACGATCGACTCTGCGAAAACGGTAGGGCTGGTGAGTTTACCGGGGATGATGTCCGGGTTGATCTTCGCGGGTATTGATCCGGTAAAAGCGATTAAATATCAGATTATGGTGACGTTTATGCTGCTTTCGACCGCCAGCCTGTCAACCATTATCGCCTGCTACCTGACCTATCGGAAATTCTATAATTCGCGTCACCAATTAGTCGTAACGCATTTGAAGAAGACGTGATGTGATGGCCGGATGACGGCTAACGCCATCCGGCAAATGCAGCAGATTAGTACAACAGCGCGTACAGCTGTCGGCGGTATTTTGAGGCCAGTGCATCGCCGGTTCCGAGTGCGGCAAGGATCTCCTGGAAGGTCTTACGCGCCAGGCCGTCGGCAGCAGTGAGATCTTTCTTCAGGTGGCTGAACAGCAGTTCCAGCGATTCTTCGTTGCGTCCGACCTGATGTAACTGAATGGCCAACTGTGTTGCCAGCGCCGCATCCTGCGGATTGCTGGCAACCTGCTGTTGCAGCTGTTGGATTTCCGGCGTATCGGCCGCCTGCTTCAGCAGTTCAATTTGCGCGACCAGTCCCTGATAGCGGGTGTCCTGATCCTGCAACGGAATGGTTTTCAGCACCGCTTCGGCTTCGTCAGAGCGGTTCAGGGCGATTTGCGTTTCCGCCAGCAGCAGGCCAATTTCGCTACTCTGGTTGGAGATCTGCCACGCTTCTTTCAGGAGCGGCAGCGCGTCGGCGTGATTACCTGCCTCAATGAACTCGATAGCCTGGCGCGCTTTCAGCTCTTCTTCGCTCGGCAACACTTTTTCCAGCAGCGCGCGGATAACCTCTTCCGGCTGCGGGCCCTGGAATCCGTCCACTGGCTGACCGTTCTGGAACAGATAAACCGTAGGGATGGCGCGCAGGCCAAACTGAGAAGCGATCATCTGCTCGGCGTCGCAGTCGAGCTTGGCAAGAATAAACTGGCCGTTGTACTGGGCGGCAAGGCTCTCCAGTATCGGCGTCAATTGCAGGCAGTGCTGACTGCGCTCAGACCAGAAATAGAACAGGACCGGCGTGGTCATCGACTGTTCAAGGGTCTGCTGCAGGTTCGATTCGTTAATGTTAACAATATTCTGTGTGGACATGGAGTTACTCTCTTTTGTCGATTTCTTGTTACATGGGGGCTGACGCGCGTGCTTCAACTCAACCCTGTAAAATTTTGTCCATTATGCGGCCTGGCAACAGGCGTTTAAGTAGCATCACTGCCCAGGTCACCAACGTAACCGGATAACGAAGCTTCGGTTTGTCGCTCTCAAACGCATGACGCACTTTGGCGACAACCGCTTCTGGTCCCAGCGTAAAACGTGCGGCAATACCAGGGTTTTCAACGGGAGCATCACGTTGAGTCTGATTGACATTTTCGGTAAAACGGGTGCGAATAGGGCCGGGCTCAATCAGGCTGACCTTGATCCCGCTGTGGCGCAGTTCCATGCGCAGCGCGTCGGACCAGGCTTCCAGTGCGTATTTGCTGGCGGCATAGGCTCCGCGTCCCGGTGTTGAGATCAATCCCATCACCGACGAGGTCATCACAATACGTCCTTCTCCGTGAGGGAGCATGGCGGGCAACAGGCGCATGGTCAGCTGATGTGCACCAAAGAAGTTGGCCGAAAACTGCTGCTCCATTTGCTCGCGGCTAATGGTCGGCAGTGGGCCATAGACGCCGTATCCGGCATTGTTAAAGATCCCATACAAACGATTATCGGTCAGGGCGATCACCTCATCGGCGGCGTGATCCACGCTTTCGGGTGAGTCCAGATCCAGCAATACGCCGGTGAATCCCATACTGTTCATACGCGCAACATCGTCAGGTTTGCGACAGCCTGCCAGAATTTGAAAACCCTGGCGCTTTAGTTCAAGCGCGCTTTCCAGACCGATTCCGCTGGAACATCCTGTTATTAAGACCGATTTTTGCATAACTTTACCTGTCAGGATCTCCGTTGAATTACGAGTCGTGATTAACTAGAGGAGTGAGATGTTGCGCCATCCAGTCGGCAATAAACGGCTGGGCGTCACGGTTAGGATGAATACCATCATCCTGCATCCACTGGGGTTTCAGATAAACCTCTTCCATAAAAAAGGGCAGCAGAGGGATATCAAACTCTTTGGCGAGCTTTGGATAAATCGCGCTAAAGGTTTCATTATAACGGCGACCGTAGTTTGCCGGCAGACGAATTTGCATTAATAGCGGTTCGGCATTTGCCGCTTTCACGTCCTGCAGGATTGTGCGCAGGGTTTGTTCGGTTTGCGCAGGCGCAAAGCCGCGCAGACCATCGTTGCCGCCAAGTTCGACCAGCACCCAGCGAGGCTGGTGCTGCTTGAGTAATGCAGGCAGACGGGCCAGACCCTGATGCGAGGTGTCGCCGCTAATGCTGGCATTCACCACCGGCGTTTTAGTTTTCCATTTATCATTAAGTAGCGCAGGCCACGCGGCGCTGGCGGACATACGGTATCCGGCGCTCAGGCTGTCACCCAGAATTAATAACGTGTCCGCAGCGGCGGCGCGGAAAGTTAACAGAACCAGGAACAGGAAAGGCCAATGCCAGCGGAAAACATTGTTGAAGTTCATCATCTTAAGAAATCCGTCGGTCAGGGTGATCAAGAGCTATCCATCCTTACCGGAGTTGAACTGGTTGTCAAACGCGCCGAGACCATTGCGTTGATTGGCGAGTCGGGATCGGGGAAATCCACGCTGCTGGCGATCCTCGCCGGGCTTGACGATGGCTCCAGCGGTGAAGTCAGCCTGGTTGGACAGGCGCTGCACGCCATGGACGAAGAAGCAAGGGCGCAACTGCGGGCGCGACACGTGGGCTTTGTCTTCCAGTCGTTCATGTTAATTCCAACCCTGAATGCACTGGAGAACGTTGAGCTGCCCGCGTTGTTGCGTGGCGAAAACAGTGGAAAAAGCCGCGACGGAGCAAAAGTGCTGCTGGAGCAACTGGGACTGGGTAAGCGCCTTGATCATCTTCCGGCCCAGCTTTCCGGCGGGGAGCAGCAGCGCGTGGCGCTGGCGCGGGCGTTTAATGGACGCCCTGACGTGCTGTTTGCCGATGAACCGACGGGCAATCTGGACAGGCAGACTGGAGACAAAATCGCCGACCTGCTGTTTTCTCTGAACCGGGAACATGGCACAACCCTGATTCTGGTGACCCATGACCCGCAGCTGGCGGCGCGTTGCGATCGGCGTTTACGCCTGGTGAACGGACAGTTGCAGGAGGAGGCATGATTGCACGCTGGTTCTGGCGCGAATGGCGCTCGCCTTCATTACTGATTGTCTGGCTGGCGTTAAGCCTAGCGGTGGCCTGTGTACTGGCGCTGGGCAATATCAGCGATCGCATGGAAAAAGGGCTGAGCCAGCAAAGCCGTGAGTTTATGGCGGGCGATCGGTCGCTGCAAAGTTCGCGCGCCGTACCGAAAGCGTGGATTGACGAGGCGCGACAGCGTGGTCTGAAAGTAGGTGAGCAACTGACCTTTGCCACCATGACCTTTGCCCGGGATACGCCGCAGCTGGCGAACGTCAAAGCGGTGGATGATGTGTATCCGATGTATGGCTTGTTGCAAACCAATCCGCCGGGGTTGAAACCGCAGCCAGGCTTGGTGCTGCTGGCCCCGCGTCTGATGGCGCTGCTCAACTTAAAAATCGGTGATTCCATCGACGTTGGCGATGCCACCCTGCGCATCGCCGGGGAAGTGGTGCAGGAACCAGATTCTGGTTTTAATCCTTTCCAGATAGCGCCGCGCCTGATGATGAACATGGCGGATGTCGAAAAAACGGCGGCGGTCCAGCCGGGAAGCCGTGTGACCTGGCGCTATAAATTTGGTGGGACGCCACAGCAACTGGAAGCTTATGAAAAATGGCTGCTTCCGCAGTTAAAGCCGGAACAGCGCTGGTATGGTCTGGAGCAGGATGAAGGGGCGCTGGGGAAATCACTGGAGCGTTCGCAACAGTTCCTGCTGCTGTCGGCACTGTTAACGCTACTGCTGGCGGTTGCTGCCGTTGCCGTGGCGATGAATCATTACTGCCGCAGCCGTTACGACTTGGTGGCGATATTAAAAACGCTCGGTGCAGGCAGAGCGCAGCTACGCAAGCTGATTATCGGCCAGTGGCTGATGGTGCTGGTGCTGTCCGGCGTGACCGGCGGGCTGTTCGGGCTGTTATTTGAGCGGGTGCTGGTGGTCTTACTTAAGCCGGTTCTGCCCGGTGAACTGCCGCCCGCCAGCCTGTGGCCGTGGCTGTGGGCATTCGGTACGATGACCGTCATTTCTCTGCTGGTGGGATTACGCCCTTATCGCCTGCTGCTGGCGACGCAGCCGCTGCGGGTACTGCGTCGCGACGTGGTGGCTAACGTCTGGCCGCTCAAGGTCTATTTGCCCGTAGCAACGATAGTTGTAGTTGCGCTGCTGGCCGGATTGATGGGCGGAAGTATGCTGTTGTGGGCAGTACTGGCCGGGGCGGTAGTGCTGGCGCTGCTGTGCGGCGTGCTGGGCTGGATGCTGCTTAACCTGCTGCGTGGTCTGACGCTGACATCGCTGCCACTGCGTTTGGCGGTCAGCCGGCTATTGCGCCAGCCATGGTCAACGCTCAGTCAACTATCGGCATTCTCGCTGTCCTTTATGCTGCTGGCGCTGTTACTGGTGCTGCGCGGCGATCTCCTCGATCGCTGGCAGCAGCAAATGCCGCCGGAAAGCCCAAACTATTTTCTGATCAACATTGCCACTGAGCAGGTGGCTCCGCTGAAGGCTTTCCTGGCTGAGCATCAGGTGATCCCGGAGTCGTTCTACCCGATAGTGCGGGCGCGTCTGACCGCTATCAATGAGCAGCCGACCGAAGGCAATCAGGATGAAGCGCTGAACCGCGAGCTTAATCTGACCTGGCAGGATACCCGACCGGATCATAACCCGATCGTTGCCGGGAGCTGGCCGCCAAAAGCGGGTGAAGTGTCGATGGAAGAGGGGTTGGCAAAACGCCTGAACGTCAGGCTTGGCGATCGGGTCACCTTTATGGGTGATACTCAGGATTTCAGCGCCACGGTCAGCAGTCTGCGCAAAGTGGACTGGGAAAGTCTGCGACCTAACTTTTTCTTTATCTTCCCCTCCGGCGCGCTGGACGGACAGCCGCAAAGTTGGTTAACCAGTTTTCGTTGGGAGAACGGCAACGGCATGCTGACGCAGCTTAACCGTGAGTTTCCGACCGTCAGCCTGCTGGATATTGGCGCTATCCTCAAACAGGTGAGCCAGGTACTGGAGCAGGTGAGCCGCGCGCTGGAGGTGATGGTGGTGCTGGTCACCGCCTGCGGTATGTTGCTCCTGTTGGCGCAGGTGCAGGTCGGGTTGCGTCAGCGTCATCAGGAACTGGTGGTCTGGCGTACGCTGGGCGCGGGTAAGAAGCTGCTGCGTACCACGCTGTGGTGCGAGTTCGCGATGCTCGGGATGGTTGCCGGACTGGTGGCGGCCATTGGGGCGGAAACTGCACTGGCGGTGTTGCAAACCCGCGTGTTTGATTTCCCGTGGGAGCCAGACTGGCGACTGTGGGTCGTGTTGCCGCTTTGTGGGGCATTGCTGCTCTCTCTCTGTGGCGGATGGTTAGGTTCACGTCTGTTAAAAGGCAAAGCGCTATTCCGTCAGTTCAGCAGTTAATTCATAATTGTGATGATTACGCACCGGTTTTTTTAAATCGGTGCGTTTTTTATTTATGTAGCACAAATTGATAACTCATTGATATTTAACAGCACAGAACAATAAAAACCCGACAACACGAGTGTATTAATAAACGTTAATATTTGTACGCTGAATAATTGGCAGGCTATCTATCAAGGTACAAATAATGACTATAAAAAAAACGGCGCTGGCGGTATCGATTGGCGCAGCAGTGGCATTAACGACCTTCGCCTCCCAGGCGGAAATCACGATCCTGAAACAAGATCCGCAGGCGGGCAACCCGCTGAGCCGTCTTAACTTCACCGTCGGTGGGAGTATTCGTCCGCAGTTCCAGAATATGGCCGGTGACGATGGTAAGAATGGCTACAAGCGTAATGGCTTCGACGGTGGAACGCGTTTCCGCTTCGCCGCTGACTACTATCTGTTTGATGACATCAGTTGGGTGAGCTACTACGAGCTGGGCGTTAACTTCCCGGCGATGTTCAACTGGGACAATCACTATGCTAACGGTGCCAATGATACCACGCGTCGTATGCTGTACACCGGTCTGAAGAGCGCGACCTGGGGGACACTGACCTTCGGTCAACAGAACAGCATTTACTATGATGTGGTGGGGGCAAAAACGGATATCTGGGACTACGACATGATCGGCCAGGCACCGGGTAACGGTATCAATGGCGACTATGATGGTTCTTATCGTACACGTAAATCACTGAAATATAAAAATACGGTAGGTGATGTCGATCTTTACGCGTCTTATCTGTTCAGCGATGACTACAACCCGAACAACGGGTTGCGCTACAAGCGTAAAGGTGGTGGCTCGCTGGGTGTGGATTACCACATCACTGATGACCTGACCTGGGGTACGGCGTGGAACTATACTCGCGCGGAAATGCGTGGTAACACCAGCAAAACCTACGATCAAAACATTGTCGGTACTGCGCTGAGTTGGAAACCGGACAACTGGACGTTCTCCATGGGCGGCGGCTGGTATCAGAACTTCATGACCACCAAAAAAGTCTCGGTTAACGACTATTTTGCCGGTGATGCCTGGGGTCTGGAATACTTCGCGGGTTACACCTTCCCGGTTGGTCAGTATGCGCTGAAATCCGTGCAGCCATACTTTATGGGCGATCGTATTGAATACGTGAATGGTCGTAACTACCTGCGCACCGACAACGGTGTGGGTATCAGCTTCCAGCTGGATTACGGTTTCCGTGTGGATTACGAACACGTCTTCACTTCCAGCACCGATAATCTGGGCGACATGAATCTGGTTCGTCTGCGTTACGACTTCTAAGTCAATTTCCCTGCCAAAACCGGGTAACCAAAAGGTTATCCGGTTTTTTACTCTCCTTTGTTAAAAAACCATAAGTGCCTTCCGCGTACATTCAACGACATATCTCGCAACATCATGAAATAATTTCAAGGACAGCAGGTTGTGATCTGTGTCATGTTAACAATCAGCCTGTTGACAGGCCAACAAGAACAACGCCGCAAGAACGGCGTGAGACATGACACCACAACGTTAAAATGGAGAGATTATGGGATTGCGTCAGAGTTTACGCGTCGCGACCGGAGCGCTGTTACTGGCCTGCGGATTACAATTTGCTCATGCGAACAGTGATCCACACACCATCGTATTTGGCGTCGCACCTGGGCCGTACGGCGATATGGTAAAACAAGCCATTGCCCCTACGTTGAAAGAGAAAGGCTATAAGGTTGTGGTGCGCGAATTCAGCGACTACGTGCAGCCGAACATGGCGCTCTCCAACGGCAGCATTGATGCCAATCTGTTCCAGCACTCGCTCTACTTTGACAAATTCACCGCCGATAAAGGCCTGAAGCTGAGCAAGCTGATTGTGGTCCCAACGGCCGGGATGGGCTTTTACTCGCATAAAATCAAAAGCCTGGATGAGTTGAAAAAAGGGGATGTGATCACGCTTTCCAACGATCCCACTAACCTGGCTCGCGGTCTGCGTTTCCTGCAGTCTATTGGCCTTATCACCATCAAAGATAACATCGACCCGACTAAAGCCTCCGAGCGCGATATCGCCAGCAATCCGAAAGGCCTGGTGTTTAAACCGCTGGAAGCCGCGCAGTTGCCGCGGACGCTGGACGGCGTGACCGGCGCGCTGGTCAACGGTAACTTTGCCGTGGCGGCAAAACTGGATCTCGCCAGCGCCATCAAGCAAGAGCACCTGGATGAAAATCTGAAAAATATCATCGCGGTACGCAGCGAAGATGCGGATAAACCGTTCGCGAAAGATATTGTGGAGGCGGTGAAATCCCCGGCGTATCGCGCCGTGATCGACGACCCGAAAAATATCTACAGCGCCTTCCAGAAACCGGAATGGATGTCGTCAGCCCAATAATCGCTGCGCACAAGGGTTAACAGGGGCAGCGACGACTGCCCTTTTCGCATTTCTGAGGTAGCTATGATTGAGATTGAGAAAGTTTGCGTGGATTTTAGCGCAGGCCGTGGAACATCAACCCGGGCGGTTGATGACGTCAGCTTGCACATTGGCGCAGGTGAAATATTCGGTATTGTCGGGACCAGTGGCGCGGGGAAAAGTACGCTGCTGCGCACCCTCAACGCCTTAACGCGCCCGAGCCAGGGAAGCGTAAAAGTGAATGGCGTGGAGATCTCTGCGCTCGAGGGGGGGCATTTACGCAAAGCGCGTCAGCGTATCGGTATGATTTTTCAACATTTTAACCTGATGCATACCCGCACCGTAGCGCAAAACGTTGCTTTCAGCCTGAAGGCTGCCGGATGGGAGCGCAGCAAAATCGCTCCACGCGTTGCGGAGATTCTGGCGTTGGTCGGGCTGGCGGATAAAGCAAACCGTTTTCCGGTTCAGCTCAGCGGCGGGCAAAAGCAGCGCGTGGGTATTGCCCGTGCGATTGCTAATCACCCGGATGTGCTGTTGTGTGATGAACCTACTTCCGCGCTGGATCTGGAAACGTCAGCAACAATTCTGACATTGCTCAAGCAGATCAACCAACAGTTGGGGATCACGATCGTGCTGATCACCCATGAGATGAACGTGATCAAATCGATTTGCGATCGCGTAGCGGTGATGTCCGGTGGCAAGGTGGTGGAGTCCGGTGAGGTGTTTGACGTTTTTGCTCACCCGCAGCACGCTTTCACTCAACAACTGGTGTCACATACCCTCAACCTGACGCTACCTGAACGTCTGCGCCAGCACCTGCCGGGTCAGCTGTTAAAAATTCTGTTCATCGGTGATTCGGCGGAACAGCCGGTTTTATCAGAAGTCGCGGTTAAATTTGGCGTGGCGGTGAACATTCTGCACGGCAAAATTGAATATATCGGCGAACGTGCGCTGGGGATTCTGGTGGTGCAACTGACCGCGCCGCATAACCCTTCTGCGGTTGAAGTTGCCGTGGAACATATTCGTCAACGTACTGCTCAAGTGGAGGTGATTCGTGGATGATTTATTGCCTGATTTGACGCTGGCGTTTAATGAAACCTTCCAGATGCTGAGCATCTCAACGGTGCTGGCTATTATTGGCGGTTTGCCGCTCGGTTTTCTTATTTTCGTCACCGATCGGCATTTATTCTGGCAGAACCGTTTTGTGTATCTGCTCAGTTCCGTGTTGGTGAATATTATCCGCTCGGTGCCGTTTGTGATCCTGCTGGTGCTGCTGCTACCGCTCACCCAGTTTTTGCTCGGGAATACCATCGGGCCGATTGCGGCATCGGTTCCGCTGTCGGTGGCGGCTATCGCCTTCTATGCCCGTCTGGTCGACAGCGCGCTGCGCGAAGTCGATAAAGGCATTATTGAGGCGGCGGAAGCTTTTGGTGCCAGCCCGATGCGCATCATTTGCACCGTTCTGTTACCTGAGGCGAGCGCGGGACTGCTGCGTGGGCTGACGATAACGTTGGTGAGCCTGATCGGTTACTCCGCAATGGCCGGGATCGTTGGCGGCGGCGGGGTAGGTGACCTGGCGATTCGCTTTGGTTATTACCGCTACGAAACCCAGGTCATGATCGTCACCGTGGTGGCGCTGATTATTCTGGTGCAGGTCGTGCAGGTGCTGGGCGACTGGCTGGCAAAATGCGCGGATAAGCGCGACCGGCATTAATGCGCCTGGAGCCAGTCATTTACGTCCTGCCATGAGCCGCGAAACACGATTTTCGCGGCTTTTTTCTCTAGCTGGTAGCGATACATTGGGTCGTAGTATTCGTTGAGTAACGGTACCAGCCATCCCATATGGGCGTCGGTACTGCCGTTGGCTTGTTGCTCTTGCAGGGCGACGTCGAGCAGGGCGTTCAGCTCGGCAAAGCGCTGTAAACCCAAACGGCGGCGGATAGCAAACAGGCCGTGATGCAAATATTCACAGTACTCCTGCCAGCCCTGACTATCGCCATAAGCGTGAGTGAAATCGTGGTGCATGCGCACAAAATATTCTTCACGTAGTCGCTCAAGGCGTAGCTCAAAAGGATCGTCGACCACCGCAATAGATGCCTGACTCATGCGCTCGCGCAGGCATTCGGGCAAATGATTGGCACCAATCATGCGGCCTTCATCTTCCAGCACCCAGCGATGCAGCGCCTGACGGCTGTCGGTTTTCAGCATCTCGACCGCCAGCAGGTTTTCAAAGCTTGCCTGGCTCAGCTGCGGTTCAACGGTGCGGCCAAAAGAAGATCCACGATGGTGCGCCAGACCTTCGAGGTCAATACCGTTCGGCTGTTGTTGCACTAGCTGCGTTTTACCGTTCCCGGTACAGCCGCCAATTAAGACGATCGGTTTTTGCACCAGTTCTTCAGTCAGTTGAATCACCGCCTGACGCAACGCTTTATAACCGCCTTGTATTAGCGGGTAATCAGTGCCGGACTCGTGTAGCCACTGCTGCACAATGTGCGACCGCTGACCGCCGCGCGCGCAGCATAAGTAGCCCGCAGGATTTTGACGACAGGCATCCAGCCAGGCCTTCATGCGTCGCTGGCGAGTCTCGCCACAGACCAGTTGATGGCCAAGCGCGAGGGCGGCCTCAGGCCCCTGACGTTTATAACAGGTACCCACGGCTGCACGTTCGTCATCGTTCATTAAGGGAAGGTTTATTGCACCCGGCATTGCGCCCTGCTGAAATTCGACGGGGGCGCGTACATCGATTAAAGGCGTACCGGCGAGCAGAATTGCGCGATAGTCCGTTCCATCGTTCATGTTTGTTCCTGAAAATACAAAACAGCAATGGAGAGGATTTTACGCGCCAGAGGAGGGGCCGGGGAAGGATAAAATCAACTCCCCGGCATTAATGGCTTATTTCAGCTTTGACTGCGCCCAGATAATGCCGCTGGCGTATTCGGGCGGCAGCAGGGGGATAAGCGCTTCCAGCGTCGCGCTAAGACGTGCTGTATCGCTGTCGCTCAGATTCAGATGACCCACCTTACGACCTTCACGCACTTCTTTGTCATACCAGTGCAGGTGTACCAGCGGCAGCTTCAGCCAGTCGTAGTTCAGGTCGCTACCAATCAGGTTTACCATCACCGAAGGATTGTTCACCACCGGCGTCGGTAACGGCAGATTGGTAATGGCGCGCAGGTGTAGCTCAAACTGGCTGATGCTGGCGCCGTTTTGCGTCCAGTGTCCGCTGTTGTGCACGCGCGGAGCCAGTTCGTTGATCAGCAGACCTTCCGGGGTGATGAAACACTCCATCGCCATCACACCGACATAGCCCAGTTCCTGCATGATGGCAGAGAGCATCGCTTCGGCCTGCGCCTGCTGTCTGGCGTTAGCCTGCGGGAAGACTACGCTGGTGCGCAGAATACCGTCCTGGTGCAGGTTATGGGTCAGCGGATAGAAGACGGTGCTGCCGTCGTGCGCACGAGCCCCCACCAGCGACACTTCACCAGAGAAGTTGATTCCCCGCTCGACGATGCACTCGCCGTAGCAGTCGTCTGGAAGTTGTTCGGTTTCATTGGCGCGTAAACGCCATTGCCCACGACCGTCGTAGCCACCGATGCGGCGCTTGACGATAGCCAGTTCACCCAGTTTGTCGAATACCGCAGGCCATTCGCTTTTATCCGCCAACAGTTGCCACGGCGCAGTCGCCAGGTCGAGCTTGTCGAAAAGCTGCTTTTGCGTCAGGCGGTCGGCAATAATCGGGAAAACGTCGCGGTTAACAAACGCTGGGTGGCGCGCCAGTTCGCGAGTGAGCGCCGTTTCCGGCCAGCGTTCAATCTCTGCGGTGATTACGCTTTGCTGAAAAGGTACTGCAGCAGGCTCAGCATCCAGCCCGACGGGCCAGACCGCAATACCCAGCGGCTCACCGGCCTGGCGCAGCATGCGCCCTAACTGACCGTTACCGAGTACGCAAACCTGCTTCATGCCGCACCTCGCGGGTCCGGGTTTTCCAGCACCTCATCGGTTTGCGCTTTGCGCCAGTCGTCCAGACGCTGGTGTAATGTTTTGTCGTGTGTAGCAAGAATCTGTGCTGCCAGCAGAGCCGCATTGGCCGCACCCGCTTTGCCGATCGCCAGCGTTCCAACGGGAATTCCGCGCGGCATTTGAACAATGGAGTAGAGGCTATCTACGCCGCTCAACGCCGCGCTTTGCACCGGAACGCCGAGAACAGGCACCAGCGTTTTCGCCGCAATCATACCTGGCAGATGTGCAGCGCCGCCGGCACCGGCAATTATCACCTGATAGCCGTTCTCTTCAGCATTTTCGGCGAAGCTGAATAGCTTGTCTGGGGTACGGTGGGCGGAGACGACTTCAACATGATGCGGAACGTTCAGGATTTCGAAGATTTCGGCGGCGAACTGCATGGTAGCCCAGTCGCTTTTGGACCCCATCACGATGGCGACACGCGCCGGATTATTGCGGGAAGACATGCGTCTGAAAACTCCTGTGGTGCACTACACTCGACTTTTGAGGCCACCGAGAATAGCATAATTCAATCTCAAGGAAAACGATTGCGCGCTTTACACTTCACTCTTCAAGCTGCCTCTTTGTTGGCTGCATCTGCTCACCCCAGTCACTTACTTTTGTAAGCTCCAGGGGACTCACAGATTTGCCGCCTCGATGCAACTCGAATAGTTTTGTGTAAAGAGGAACTGGGTGCCTGCAGAATTAAAACGGAAAAGCGATTAGCTCAACGTCGCTGGACGTGACTTTTACCATTGAGCCTTCGGTATGCCATGCGCCTAATACCACGCGGAAAGCGGGTTGTTCATTGGCCGTGAGTTCGTGGACAGCCGGACGGTGTGTATGACCGTGAATTAACCACTGGACCTGATGTTTTTCCATCTCGTTAATCACGGCCTGCGGATTCACATCCATGATTTCCAGCGATTTACTGCTGTTGGCGGCAAGACTTCCGGCGCGCATTTTTGCGGCAATGCGCTGGCGAACGAACAGGGGCAGGGCGAGAAACAGCTTCTGTAGCCAGGGTTGATGCACTTTGGCGCGAAACGCCTGATAGCCCGCGTCGTCGGTACACAAGGTGTCGCCATGCATGATCAGTACCTTGCGGCCATACAGGTCGAGCACTTTTTCTTCGGGCAGCAGAGTCATGCCGCTTTCACGGGCAAAACGCTTGCCGAGCAGAAAGTCACGGTTGCCGTGAATAAAAAAGCAGGGGACGCCGGTGTCAGCCAACGCTTTTATCGCCTCGGCCATTTCATGATGCAGCGGATTAGGATCGTCATCGCCAATCCAGGCTTCAAACAGATCGCCGAGAATGTATAGCGCATCGGCCTTGCGCGCATCGCCGGCTAAAAAACGCAGAAAACCGGCGGTGATCGCCGGTTCTTCTGTGCAGAGGTGAAGGTCTGCAATAAACAGTGTCGCCACGATTACTCGCTGACGGTCACGTTTTCAATGATGACGTCTTCTTTTGGCACATCCTGGTGCATGCCGCTGCGACCGGTGGAAACGCCTTTGATTTTATCAACCACGTCCATGCCTTCAACCACTTCAGCGAACACGCAGTAACCCCAACCCTGCATGCTTTCGCCGGAGAAGTTCAGGAAGTCGTTGTCTGCAACGTTGATAAAGAACTGTGCGGTTGCGGAGTGCGGAGCCTGAGTACGCGCCATTGCCAGCGTACCACGGGTATTTTTCAGACCGTTGTTCGCTTCGTTTTTGATCGCTTCTTTCGTGGCTTTTTGCTTCATGCCCGGCTCGAAACCGCCGCCCTGGATCATGAAACCGTTAATAACACGGTGGAAAATGGTGTTGTTATAAAAACCTTCGCGGCAGTAGTCCAGGAAGTTTTTAACTGTTTCAGGCGCTTTATCATCAAACGTTTTGATTACGATATCGCCGTGATTAGTGTGGAAAGTAACCATTTTTGCATCCTGTTCCGATAGATTGGTGCTTCGACCCCGTCAAGGGTCAGAGTTAGGGGTGTGTTATAGCATAACCGCAAGCTGCGATCACCTCGCAAAGTGTGCTGCTTCCGGTCTCAATTATGGGTATTATACAGACTTTACTATCCACACACGTCTACACGGAATCTTCGATGTTAAAAATCTTTAATACACTGACGCGCCAAAAAGAGGAATTCAAACCTATTCATGCCGGGGAAGTCGGCATGTACGTGTGTGGTATTACCGTTTACGATCTCTGTCATATTGGCCACGGACGTACCTTCGTTTCTTTCGACGTCGTTGCACGCTATCTGCGCTTCCTCGGCTATAAGCTGAAGTATGTGCGCAACATTACCGATATCGATGACAAAATCATCAAGCGCGCGAATGAAAACGGTGAAAGCTTTGTCGCGTTGGTTGATCGTATGATTGCGGAAATGCATAGCGATTTTGATGCGCTGAATATTCTGCGCCCGGATCTGGAACCGCGCGCGACGCATCATATTGCCGAGATTATTGAGATCACCGAACAGCTGATCGCCAAAGGTCACGCCTATGTTGCCGATAATGGCGACGTGATGTTCGACGTCCCGACTGATCCGAACTACGGTCAGTTGTCACGCCAGGATCTGGATCAACTGCAGGCGGGCGCTCGCGTTGACGTGGTTGACGTGAAGCGCAACCCGATGGACTTCGTGCTGTGGAAAATGTCTAAAGAGGGCGAGCCGAGCTGGCCGTCACCGTGGGGCGCGGGCCGTCCGGGCTGGCACATTGAATGTTCTGCGATGAACTGCAAACAGTTGGGCAATCATTTTGATATTCACGGCGGCGGTTCAGACCTGATGTTCCCGCACCATGAAAACGAAATTGCGCAGTCTACCTGTGCGCACGACGGTGAATACGTCAATTACTGGATGCACTCCGGAATGGTGATGGTTGACCGTGAGAAAATGTCCAAATCGCTGGGCAACTTCTTTACCGTGCGCGACGTGCTGAAATACTACGACGCCGAAACCATTCGCTACTTCCTGATGTCCGGCCATTATCGCAGCCAGTTGAACTACAGCGAAGAGAACCTGAAACAGGCACGCTCTGCGCTGGAGCGTCTGTATACTGCGCTGCGCGGCACTGACAAGTCCGTTGCTCCAGCCGGTGGCGAAGCCTTTGAAGCGCGCTTCATTGAAGCGATGGATGACGACTTCAACACGCCGGAAGCCTACTCCGTACTGTTTGATATGGCCCGTGAGGTTAACCGCCTGAAGGGTGAAGATATGGCGGCGGCTAATGGTATGGCTGCGCATCTGCGTAAGCTCTCCAGCGTGCTGGGCCTGCTGGAACAGGAGCCAGAAGCCTTCCTGCAAAGCGGTGCGCAGGCGGATGACGGTGAAGTTGCTGAAATTGAAGCGTTAATCCAACAGCGTCTGGATGCCCGTAAAGCGAAGGACTGGGCGGCAGCCGACGCCGCGCGTGATCGCCTCAACGAGATGGGCATCGTGCTGGAAGACGGTCCGCAGGGCACCACCTGGCGTCGTAAGTAACGCTCTATATTGCCGGATGGCGGCTTACGCCTTATCCGGCCTACGATGGAATGATCGGTAGGCCTGATAAGCGTAGCGCCATCAGGCACTATTAATGACGTTTGTACCACCACAGCACACCCATCATCATAACGCCCGGCAGCCAAACCCACATCAGCTCCGAAATTATTACCTGATGCCCATATGGTGTGGCGTAGCGTGATAGCGCGAACGGGGCGACTTTAATCACCTGCCACGGTGCGAAGAACCGTTCATCCGACCACGGCCACAGCCAGCCGACGCCTTTACCGCCGGTGGTGACAGAATCCAGCAGGTTATGCGACAACAGTGAAACCGTCAGGAATAACCAGCAGCGAATCAGTCCGGCTTTAAACCATCGTCGGCCAATGATTACGCACAGCAGCGGTACCACGAAGGCGAACAGCAGTGAGTGGGTAAATCCACGGTGGCCAAACACATTGCCATAGGCGACACCGAACTTAAATGACAACACATCGGCATCTGGCAGCATAGCCAGAACGACGCCAGTAAACAGTAAGCGCGGGGGGATGACTTTAAGCCCGAGACCTAACCCTAAGCAGAGTGGCACGGCTGCGTGGGTAACAATTGTTGGCATGATGATCGCTTCGTGTGGAAAAACGACATGCTAACAATTCGCTGTGAAGTGGTGATGAAGTTATTATCTGAAAATGAGAGAGGAAGTAGCCGGACAGGGGGTTAACCTCATCCGGCACCAGGGATCATGCCACGACGGTAATGCTTTGGCCTTCAAAGCTTACGGTCTGTCCGGCAACGATTTTGCAGCGCTTACGCGTTTCTACTACACCATCGACCTTCACCAACCCTTCGCCAATGGCGATTTTTGCCTGGGCGCCGCTTTCACTCCAGCCTTCCAGCTTCAGCAGATCGCAGAGTTCAACATGTGGGTGTTTCCCCAGTGAAAATGTGGCCATCTTAAACGTCCTTTACATCATGATATTCAACACACGCCTGGAGCGTGTTTTCGATAAGTGTGGCGACGGTCATTGGGCCTACGCCGCCTGGGACAGGCGTGATATATGACGCGCGTGCGGCAGCATCTTCAAAGACCACATCGCCAACAACCTTACCATTCTCCAGACGGTTGATGCCGACATCAATCACAATTGCGCCTTCTTTGATCCACTCACCGGGAATAAAGCCCGGTTTACCGACGGCAACAATTAGCAGATCGGCATGCTCAACGTGGCGACGCAGATCTTTGGTGAAGCGATGGGTAACGGTGGTGGTGCAGCCAGCCAGCAGCAGTTCCATGCTCATCGGGCGACCGACAATGTTTGAAGCGCCAATGACGACCGCATTCAGGCCGTAGGTGTCGATGTTGTAACGCTCAAGCAGGGTCACAATACCGCGCGGGGTACATGGACGCAGGCGCGGCGCACGCTGGCACAGACGACCGACGTTATACGGGTGGAAACCGTCAACGTCTTTATCCGGTGCAATACGCTCCAGCACTTTAACGTTGTCGATACCGGCAGGTAACGGCAGTTGTACCAGAATACCGTCGATGGTGGTATCTGCATTGAGCGTATCGATCAGCTCAAGAAGCTCCGCCTCGCTGGTGGTTTCGGGCAGGTCATAGGAGCGGGAGACGAACCCCACTTCGTCGCAGGCTTTGCGTTTACTCGCGACGTAAATTTGCGAAGCCGGGTTGCTACCTACCAGCACAACAGCCAGGCCCGGAGCGCGTAATCCAGCCGCTAAACGCGCCTGAACTTTTTGAGCAACCTCAGAGCGCACCTGCTGCGCAATCGTTTTACCGTCAATAATCTTTGCTGCCATCAGAGAGAGGATTCCGTCTGTTACGTTAAATCGAAGGGGATGCCACTATTTTGTCAGAAGCGGGACGTGCTGTCAGTTTTCGTTTGCGTTTTTATGTGCGCCAGGGCTGTCACGGGCTGGAAATGGTGTCAGTACAGAGACTAAAGTCTAACGAATAAATGATGAGCACGCTAATTAAAATTAACGTGAATGAAACATCTCATCACCCTGGGTTTTCTATGGGTAATGCTTCATAAACCAGACTGTTACGTACTATTAAGGCGGCATTTAGGTAATATTAACCAAGACTTTTCTTAGATCCAATTAAGAATTAGCCAGGGCTATTAAAAGGATTTGCAGGTATTTTTCATTAATTGAAATGTTTAATTTATCGCTGTGACGAATAGTCATATTCGCGAAGGATAATTAGTAAATCAAATACTCAGGAGAGTCAGGGTAAAAGGTTAGCTAATTCTCTTACGATATATATCTTTACAGGATGCAGAGATAATTAGCCTGACATTTAATGTCGATAATGAAAACGGATCCCGCAGGATGCTGGAGCCGGATGTGTGTAATTCAAGGGAAATCCATGAAACGTAAATTAATGACCTCTTCTGTTATTGCCAGCCTGATGTTAGTCGCAGGTGCTGCGGTTGCAGCCGATCCGGTAAGCGTGAGCGGCGGTACTGTGCATTTTGAAGGTGAACTGGTCAATGCAGCCTGTGCAGTCAGTACTCAGTCATCCGATCAGGTTGTCACTTTAGGCCAGTATCGTACTGCCAGTTTTGCCGCAGTGGGTGATACAACAGCACAAATTCCGTTCTCCATCGTGCTGAATGACTGCGATCCTGCCGTTGCTGCGACGGCAGCCGTGGCTTTCTCTGGTCAGGCGGATGCCACCAACTCGGCTCTGCTGGCTGTTTCTTCAGGGAATAACACCACCACCGCTGGCGGTGTAGGTATCGAGATTCTGGACAACGCCTCTACTGCGCTGAAACCTGATGGCGCGACCTTCTCTACCGCTCAGGCGCTGGTAGAAGGAACCAACACCCTGCGTTTCTCTGCACGTTATAAAGCGACTGCCGCAAGCGCTACGCCGGGTCAGGCAAATGCCGACGCAACGTTCATCATGAAGTACGAATAAGCCGTTTTGAGTTGCGCAAGGATGACGTTCGCCTCAATGGATGAGGCAATATCCGGGGATGATGAAGGATGCGGCAGATGATAGGGAAAGGCGTAGCGCTGGCAGGAATGCTGTGCGTAATGCCTGTGTTTGCACATACGGTGATACTGGAAAGTGGTCGCCTCCACTTACGTGGACAGCTCGTCAATGGTGCTTGTACGGTCGCCACTGACAGTCAGAATATGCGGGTGCAAATGGGGCAGTATCGTACGAATGCTTTCTCCGGGACGGGAAGCTTCGCCTCTACCAGTGTTCCGTTTTCACTGCGCTTAACGTCGTGCAGCGCCGATGTTTATGACCATGTTGGGATTGCCTTTGCAGGCGTGACGCCAGCCGAAGATCCCCAGGTTTTTCTTGCAAGCGGTGATGCGTCTGCGGCTTCGGGGATCGGTCTGGCATTATTTGATGAGCGTCAACGGCAAATTATTCCGAATGCGCTGCCGCTTCATTATGCGCCAATTATAACGCAAGAAATGACGTTTCATTTCACTGCTCGCTATCGGGCTGTATCGGAAAATATAACCCCGGGAACGCTTCGTTCAGACGTGTGGTTTACGTTGGTTTATCCCTGATTTATTTCCCAACGATAATCGCATCAAAGGTATTTGTAGCTTATGTCTAATTATCTGAAATCAGGTTTTATCCTTTTTCTGGCCTTATTTTCTGCTGCCAGTGTTCATGCTGCTGGCGGTATTGCATTAGGCGCCACTCGCGTTATTTATCCGGCTGATGCCAAACAAACGTCCCTGTCTATTGGCAATAGCGATACCAAAGAACGTTACCTGGTAAATTCATGGATTGAGAATAGCGCAGGTGTTAAAGAAAAATCGTTTGTGGTTACACCTCCACTGTTTGTTAGCGAACCCAAAAGCGAAAACACGCTGCGTATCATCTATGCAGGTGTTCCGCTACCCAAAGACCGTGAGTCGCTGTTCTGGATGAACGTAAAAGCCATTCCGTCAGTCAATAAAAACAGCCTTGAGGGCAAAAACGTTTTACAACTGGCGATCCTGTCACGTATCAAACTTTTCGTGCGTCCGAATAATTTGCCGCAAATCCCGGAAGATGCGCCGGGGATGTTGACGTTTGCCCGTTCCGGCAATCACCTGAAAATTAACAATCCGTCAGCGTATTACGTCACGTTGGTCAATCTCAACGTGGGGAAAACGAAGGTAGATAACGTGATGGTTGCACCGAAAAGCGATGCACAGGTTCTGTTACCAACGGGCGTGCAGGGCAACGTTACGTTCCAGACGGTCAATGATTATGGCGCTGTGACCCCGGCCAAAACGGTTAGTGTGCGTTGAGATAACGATGAATAAGACAACGTATTTTCCTGGCCTGTTTCCGGGGGTTACGCCACCGCTGGCGGGGGTGGCGTTGTCCACGCTGGCGGCGCTTTTTCCCTCTCTCAGCTACGGGGAAAGCTATTTTAATCCGGCCTTTTTATCTGCGGATACGGCAACCGTGGCGGATTTATCACGTTTTGAAAAAGGCAATCACCAGCCTGAAGGTGTCTATCGTGTGGATATCTGGCGCAATGATGAGTTTGTTGCCACTCAGGATATTCGTTTTGTCACCAGTGCGGCAAAAGCAGGCGAGAAGTCCGGCGGGCTGATGCCGTGCTTTGGGCTCGACTGGGTGAAGCGTCTTGGCGTCAATATCGCCGCGTTTCCGGCACTCAGTAAGGATCCTAACGATACCTGTATCAATCTACCTGAAGCGATTCCAGGCAGCGAGATTGCGTTTGATTTTTCTACCCTGCGACTAAACATCAGCCTGCCACAGGCCTCGATGTTAAACAGCGCGCGCGGCTATATTCCACCGGAAGAGTGGGATGAAGGCATTCCGGCCGCGCTGGTTAACTACAGTTTCACCGGCAGCCGTGGTAGTGATACGGACAGCTATTTTCTGAGTATGCTCAGTGGTCTGAACTATGGCCCCTGGCGGTTGAGAAACAACGGTGCCTGGAGCTATTCCAAGGGCGATGGGTACCGCTCACAAAGCTGGAAAAACATCGGCACATGGCTTCAGCGCGCGATTATCCCGCTGAAGGGGGAACTGGTGATGGGCGACAGCAACACCGGCAACGACGTTTTTGACAGCGTCGGTTTTCGCGGTGCGCGCCTTTACTCCTCTGACAGTATGTATCCCGACAGCTTACAGGGCTATGCGCCAACCGTTCGTGGCATTGCGCGTACCGCCGCGAAACTGACCATTCGCCAGAATGGCTATGTGATTTATCAAAGCTATGTTTCACCCGGCGCTTTCTCGATAACCGATCTTAACCCGACATCGTCCAGCGGCGATCTTGAGGTCACGGTGGATGAGAAGGACGGCAGCCAACAACGCTATACGGTGCCTTACTCCACGGTTCCTTTATTACAGCGGGAAGGGCGTTTCAAATATGACGTGGTCGCCGGGGATTTTCGCAGCGGCAATAGCCAACAGTCTTCTCCGTTCTTTTTCCAGGGAACATTAATTGCCGGGTTACCAGAAGGCTACACCGCGTATGGTGGGACGCAGTTGGCCTCACGCTACACCGCGTTAGTTTTAGGTACAGGCCGAAACCTGGGGGACTGGGGGGCGGTTTCAGTCGATCTAACCCATGCTCGCAGCCAACTGGCGGATGACAGTACGCATCAGGGGCAGTCATTGCGTTTTCTGTATGCGAAATCGCTGAACAATTTTGGCACCAACTTTCAGTTGTTGGGATATCGCTACTCTACGCGTGGTTTCTACACCCTCGACGATGTGGCGTATCGCAGTATGGAAGGTTATGAGTACGAATACGACAGCGAAGGCAATCGCCACGATGTGCCCGATGTGAAGAGTTACCACAACCTGAACTACAGCAAAAAAGGCCGTTTCCAGATCAACATTTCGCAAAATCTGGGGGATTACGGATCGCTGTATATCTCGGGTAGCCAGCAGACATACTGGAACACTTCAGACACCAATACCTGGTATCAACTGGGCTATGCCAGCGGCTGGCAGGGGATTAGCTATTCACTATCCTGGTCGTGGAATGAATCGGTTGGCATCTCCGACACCGACCGTATTGTCGCGTTCAATATGTCAATACCGTTCAGCCTGCTGAGCGGACGGCGCTACTCGCGAGATAGCGCTTTCGATCGCACCTACGCCACCTTTAATGCCAACCGTAATAGCAATGGACAAAATAGCTGGCAGAGCGGGATCGGCGGTACGTTGCTGGATGGACGCAACCTGAGCTACAGCGTGAATCAGGGGCACAGCAGCACCAATGGCTACAGTGGAAACGCCAGTGCCAACTGGCAGGCGGCCTATGGCACGCTGGGCGTGGGATACAACTACGATCGCGATCAGCATGACTACAACTGGCAGCTCTCCGGCGGCGTGGTTGGGCATGCGGACGGCATTACGCTCAGTCAGCCTCTGGGCGATACCAACGTGTTGATTAAAGCGCCTGGCGCACAGGGGGTGCGGATAGAAAACCAGACCGGCGTTCAAACCGACTGGCGTGGATACGCGGTGATGCCGTATGCCACCGTCTATCGCTATAACCGCGTCGCGTTGGACACCAATTCCATGAATAACAATACCGATGTGGAAAATAACGTCAGCAGCGTCGTGCCAACGCAAGGGGCACTGGTGCGAGCGGCGTTTGATACGCGAATCGGCGTGCGGGCGCTGATTACCGCCAGACATGCCGGTAAACTCGTGCCGTTTGGCTCTATTGTGCGGGAAAACACCAGCGGCGTGACCAGTATGGTGGGCGAAGACGGGCAAATTTATCTCAGTGGTCTGCCGCTCAAAGGCGAGTTGCTGATCCAGTGGGGAGAAGGCGCAAACGCTCGCTGCGTGGCGCGCTATGCCTTGCCTGAGGATAGCCTGAAACAGGCGGTGACGCTCACGAACGTGACGTGCGAATCTCCAACGGCACGACAGGAATAATACGATGAAAAGACAAACGGGTTTATTACTGGGAAGCGCTTTATTGTTGATTGCCCATTCGTCATGGGCGACGGTCTGCCAGAACTCGAATGGCACGCCAACGGATGTTTTTTACGATTTGTCGAATGTCTTTAACAGCAGCAACAACCAGCCGGGACAGGTGGTAACGTTACCGGAAAAATCGGGCTGGATTGGCGTGAATGCTACCTGCCCGGCCGGAACGACGGTGAATTACACTTACCGAAGCTATGTTACTGAACTTCCGGTGCAAAGTACCGAGGGCGGTTTTCAGTATCTGAAGCTCAATGACTACCTGCTGGGAGCCATGAGCATCACCGACAGCTATGCCGGACTATTTTATCCCCCGCGTAGCTATATCCGTATGGGGACTCACCCCAACGTACCTAAACAGCAGCCTTTTGGCGTAATGGATTCAAAGCTGGTGTTTAAACTCAAAGTGATCCGTCCGTTTATTAATATGGTTCCGATTCCGCGGCAGACGATGTTCAGTGTTTATGTCACGACCAGTACCGGGGATGCGCTAAGTACGCCGGTGTATACCATCAGCTACAGCGGCAAGGTGGAGGTTCCACAAAACTGTGAAGTGAATGCCGGGCAGATTGTCGAGTTTGATTTTGGTGATATTGGCGCATCGCTATTCAGCAAGGCGGGAGCGGGAAACCGGCCCGAAGGCATCAATCCGCAGACCAAAACGGTGGCGATAAAATGTACCAACGTCGCGGCACAGGCCTACTTAACCATGCGTGTAGAGGCTGAGAAAGCCACCGGACAAATGATGGTATCTGACAACCCGGATTTAGGTTTTATCGTCGCCGATAGCAGTGGTAACCCGCTGACGCCTAACAATTTGTCCAGCAATATCCCCTTTCAATTGGATGATAACGCCGCAGCCAGGGTCGGTATTCGGGCATGGCCGGTCAGCGTAACGGGGAATAAACCTACCGAAGGGCCTTTTACGGCTCGTGGCTATCTGCGAGTGGATTATGACTAATAAGCCAATGCCATCCACATGGGGGCTTCTGACGATGGTGTCCCTGCTGACATTTAGTTTGTTGTGCCATGCCTCCTCGTCGCTGGGTGAAATCAATATTGAACTGCGTGGTAATGTGGTGGACTTTACCTGCGCAGTGATTGCCAGCGACAGCAATAAGTCGGTGGAGTTAGGGACCTGGCCGACAAAGCAGCTTCAGACCAGCGGAGATACCACTCAACCGGTCGCGTTTACGCTGAAGCTTGAAGGTTGCCCGCCGGGATCCGCTTCGATAACGTTTTCCGGTACTCCGGCTCCGGGCACGACGCTGCTGGCGCTCGATGATGTGGTCATGGCGCAAAAGGTGGCGATTGAACTGCACGACAGCGACCGTACGCGACTGCCTCTTGAGCAGGCCAGCGAGTCAGTGAGTATTGATGAGAACGGCAATGCCACACTAACCTTTTTCGCTAACTACATCGCGTTAGCTGATGGGGTTCAGCCAGGTGTTGCCAGGGCTGATGCCACGTTTATGATTAACTATAACTAATCAATGCGCTGACAAGACGCTCCCGAACGACATCTCGCCGGGAGTGTTATTACATTAACTCATGCATTTTTGCATAATCGATCAGCTCAACGATGGTGTGCAACCCGAGCTTGGAGTAGATATTAGCCTTGTGAGCACTAATCGTTTTATTGCTGAGTAACAACTGTTCAGCAATTTCCTTATTGGACAGACCGTTTGCCAGATAACGCAAAACCGTAACCTCGCGGTTAGAGAGCGGCATGTCATTCAGCACACCTTTTTGTGCATTTATATTGTTAATGAAGTTAAGGGTATCCGACGGAAAAAAAGAATATCCCGATAAAATCATTTTTACCGCATTATAGATATCATTGAGATCCTTTCGTTTACTGACAAAACCATTTGCACCGGCCCGGATAGCACGCCCGGCATAAAAAGACTCAGATTTTGAAGATAGAAACAGTACCCGAGTTTTCTCCTGCAATGATTTTATTCTTTTGAGCAATGTAAACCCATCAGAGCCAGGTAGTTCAATATCCAGGATGACAAGATCGACGGGGTACGTGCGCAGATGTTCTATTGCCGTACGGCTGTCGTCGGTTTTCAATACTACCTGAATATTACTGTTTTTCTCGAGTAGTACTTCTATCGACATTCTGACAATAGGGTGTTCGTCCATAATGATAACGGATGCTGGTTTCATTTTTGTATGCCTCAAACTGTTTGCGTATCTTGCGAATTTGATAAAACATCAGGCGTTATAATATTGTCAAATAGCCAAGAATTGTTCTGAGGAGAATCGAATAAATATTATTTCATCCTTGTTTATTCTGTTATTCTTCTGCAGAACAATGAATTTGTGGAAAATCCATTTCACACCGGGAAACTAACAATTAATCAGGAAACTAAGAGGATTATACCTGCTCTGTTCTTTCGGAAAAGACTTACGACATCCCGGATGTTAATGTCAGTTAGGATATTCTGAAAGTTCCAGATGTGTTAATGGCTATTGGTATTATTGATCTGTGGTTCGAATTATGGCAGATTGAAAATTTTTTTTAAATGGTAAAAACAATACAATAGACTAATTGTTTAGGTTTTGTTAAGACTGAAATTATGCTTTTTTATATCGAAATGCACAGAATCAGTAAGGTTAACTGTGAAAGTGGTACCAGATATAATACCAGGAATAGTTGTAAATATTAAATATTTGTAAAAATTAGATCTTTATTCTTATTCGAGAATAAGTAATTTCCTAAAAAATCTTATGGCACATAGGGTTATGATGTTAAATTAAATGAAGAGAGGTAACGCTGAGGCGGTGTATCAGATGCAAAAAGCGCTGTCTGTTGGGCAATCCCAGGCGCGTAATCAACTGGTTCAGGCGATAGATGATACGGTGGTAGGGTTGTGCTTGTAATAATGCAATATTTTTTAAGGAGTTACCTTGTAAAAGTAAGGTAATCATCTCCCAATCGAGCTGATTAATGCACCTTGAGTGAAAATAATTTGGAACCGGAGATAATAAGGCTATACGTATCTCAGGGAGGTGTAAATTGCGTGACAAGATATAGAATGGACCGGACAGTGAAATAAAGGTAGTCAGATCGTCATCACGACTGGGAAGCATTATGAAGATCTGAATGTCACTACGCTGCTTAATTAGCTGGCGCAAACATTCAAGTATATCGAAATAAGGAGTTGTTAAGCTTTCTATGTCAATCACAAACTGGCTAATTACCGACTCCTGGATGCTGAGTAAGGCCGACTCAACGCTCTGGAAGATCGCCGTACGAGTACCTGAGAATAAATGTCGACTTAGTGCATAGGCCAGGTAGTAGTCTGTTGTGATTATCGCCTGAGATATAGTGTCGTCCGGTAAATTATGTTCGAGTTTTTGCGCCAGATACTCGAGCCGGTCAAATACTTGTGAGGTACAGTGGGGATATTGCCAGGTACAGTTAGGGTTTCGTATGCGGCGATAGCGATCCCGGCGTTTTGCGCTGTGCATCCTTTTTCATTCCATTTCTGTTGCGGCAGGTCTGGATAAATTGCTGACTATAAACATCCCTGACCCAAATTTTTTCCAGCGTAAGGGTTATGTCCTTGTGCCGTTGGGTTTCAGTACTTCAACAATCATCAGACTGGCAATTGCGTATCTCATCAGAATAATCTGCCGGAAATTTTCTGGTGTCTTACTCAATGCCCAAAAGATCGTTTTATCCAGTTCAACCTCTCTCTGATATTAGATAAAATATTACCGGGTGTGTCTTTCTGTTACTCCGGAAATAGTATTTCTGGTTTATTCTGGCAGTCTGAGGATAGGTACAGTAGGAGCCGATACTTAATTGAGGATGAGATATTTCTCAATAAAAATTAGGCAGAGATATCCCGTCTAATTTTGTAGAAAATTCAGATGGGCGCGGATGTATCTTAAGAATTGCTGATCGTTTTTCACATGCAGCTTTTTCATTATGTCGCGTCGAGTCGCTTTGGCCTGAAGATCGCTAATTGAGAGCAGGTGAGCCGTTTCGGCTAAGGTGTATCCGCTGGCGAGAAACATTAAGAACTGGCGTTCTGCGACAGAAAAGTTGCGGGTAGTGCAGTAATGGCAGATAGTCGCAGGTACGCTGTGGCGCAGCGCGCGTTTTTGCAGGATGAGGACCAGTTTTTTGGTTATCTCATCTACGTCATCTTCCCGATAGATTAGCGGCAACATGTACAGGCAGGGTCTGAACATCAGCTTATCTTTATCGTTTTTGCTACAGATAACCACCCTGTGTTGGCGCCTGGTGTGGACCGGAACCTGGTAGCAATCGGCGCTGAGCCAATCTTCATCCAGTGAGATAAACGCGATTTCAGCGCGATCGATATCCTCGACAGGCAAAAAGCAAATCTCCTGATGCCACTGATTCGCCAGGTGGGAGATGATGATTTTCAGTCCATGTTCGAAGTGACTGTTTTCTTCCTTGATGGCAATACTTAACATTAAAGAGTTCCTGAACCGCTGGAGAGGGATAAAGGAATGTTAAGCAAAATCATAAATATTCTAAATACATGTATCCCTAAATCTGACGTTTTGTGAGCTGAGTTGTTACCAGGTGATTTCCTGGATACCTTTGAACAAGCAGAAAAAATCAACATTCGTACACTTCGTCAGCAACCGAAATCAAAAGGCATTGACTCAGCAGGCGCTGACCGTATAATTCACGCGTTTCATCTGCATGAAGTAATCACTTCGCAATGCGCCCTTAGCTCAGTTGGATAGAGCAACGGCCTTCTAAGCCGTAGGTCGTAGGTTCGAATCCTACAGGGCGTGCCATTATATTTCAGTAACTTACCCATTTTCTGCAAGTTCCTTATTTTCCAGATGGGACATATTTGGGACATCATCACTGAAAATCGAGTCGATTTGCTTCGCGTGTTCGGTTATCCACCATTGAGTATTTCACACTGACAGGAACATCTACAGTCGGTGCGGCGCTCTACGTTGCCAACCCTGCGTACATGGTGCCAAAAGGTATAGCCGGTACGTTCTGCAAGTGCGTGTTCATGGACGCTTACGCCATCGTCAGCAACCCGGCAACTGGTGCCCCTTCGGTTTATATCATCGACTCCGGACGGGCCACTCCGATCGCCACGGCGAGCATAGAGAAGATTCTTCGCGAATATACTGCTGCTGAGCTATCGACAGCTGTAATGGAATCTCTGCGCTTCGATTCTCACGAATTGCTGATGATTCACCTTCCGCGCCACGTGCTGGTATATGACGGAACTGCGTCACAGAACGGGGCGCAGTGGTGCATCCTGAAAACGGGTCTGTATGACGACGTCTACCGCGCTATCGACTTCATGTACGAAGGGAACACGATCACCTGCGGAGACAAAATGGAATCAGTAAAGGGCGCTCTTCAGTTCGATATCTCCAGCCAGTACGAAAAGCAGCAGGAGCACCTGTTATTCACGCCGCTTTTCAAAGCTGATAACGCCCGGGTATTCGACTTCGAAGTTGAATCATCAACTGGCGTGGCGCAATACGCTGACCGGCTATTCCTTTCATCCACCACTGACGGCATCAACTATGGCCGAGAGCAGATGATTGAGCAGAACGCGCCATTCGTTTACGACAAACGAGTCATCTGGAAGCGTATCGGGCGCATCCGTAAAAACGTCGGCTTCAAAATCAGGGTTATCACCAAGTCACCTGTCACATTATCAGGCGCACAGATAAGGATTGAGTGATGGCTGATCCGAACCTTAATGATCCAGTCATTGTTCGCGCAGTAAGCCTGAATGCGTCATCGATTCCTGTCGGCTGGAGCCCGGCGTACACGCAATACATCTTGTCACAGGCTATCGACTTCACCAACGTAGCAGGTAAAGCAAACGAGGCTGGTCAAGGCGCGTATGAGGCGCAAGTTAAGAACGATGAGCAGGACGTAACTCTCGCTGATCACGAGGGAAGAATCACAGCGAACACCCAGGCTATTCAGTTACTCGATGTGCGACTGACGACAGCTGAAGGTAAGATTGATGTACTGCGGAATGATGTCGATTACCTTCTTGATAAGGTTATCGACATTGAAACAGAGCTTGCTGACCACGAAACGCGAATCACGGCCAATGAGGCAGAGTTAGCGGACCACGAAACGCGCATTGATGCTCTTGAATATGCCACGACTCGTAAGAAGTCAGAGGTTGTTTACACCGGCATATCGCAGGTTATCCCGACCACCGCCACCAACCTAATCACGATGCTCAAGGCTCTGACGCCATCATCAGGTACATTGCTGCCGTTCTTCAACACAACCACGGACAAGCTGACCGTCTACAACGAGAACAAGACGCTGAATTTCAAGTTGTCTATGATCGGCAGTTACCCGGGCGGCACGACAAACCGGTCAATGCAGCTTACTTTCTCAGGAGCGGTTCCCGATACGCTGGTAGCCAGTCGTAATGCTGCCACGGCAACGGACAACATTCTCTTAGCAACGTTCTTCAGTGTCGATCAGGGTGGTTTCCTTGCTACCAATGGCAGCACCATCACCATTCAGGCAAACGGTGCGGCATTCACTGCCACGACCATAAAAATTATCGCGGAGCAATGATGATTACATTCAAGCCAACGCGAGATGCCGATTTGGTTGAGGCTGTCGGCAATCATCCTGACATTATCGCCGGAAGCAACAACGGCGACGGTTATGACTACAAGCCCGACACGAAATATTTCGAAGTTCATGTACACGGAGAGTTCGGCGGCATCGTGTATTACCACGAAACGCAGCCGTTAACATTCGACTGCCACGCGATGTATCTGCCACACGCCAGAGGATTCAGCAAAGACATTGGTCTGGCGTTCTGGCGACACATCATCGCCACGACTAACTTTGCCTGCGTCATATCCTATGCAGCGCATAAATTCCGTCACGGACAGATTTACTGCGCGATGATCGGTATGACTCGTGTAGGAACCATCAAGAAGTATTTCAAAGGCGTAGACGACGTCACTTTCTATTCAGCAACCCGCGAAGAGCTAATCGACTTCCTCTCCCGTCATTCAAGATAGGTAACAACATGCTAATTTTTCAGATTGCGAGTAAACATCTCGAGAATCGCCTGTACCTGAAAGGTGGTAAGGGCGGCTCAAGCGGAGGACAGAAGGAAGCTGCGCAGGCAACTAAATATGCAGCTGACCTTCAGAACGAGCAGTTCAACCGTGTAATGGAGCAATTAGCACCATATGCTGCTGCCGGCTTGCCAGCTCTACAACAAATCCAGCAATTGTCCACACTGGAAGGTCAGGGCAATGCACTAAACCAGTATTACAACTCAGACCAATATAATCAGTTGGCTAATCAGGCTCGTTATCAGTCACTGAATGCAGCAGAAGCAACCGGTGGCCTTGGTTCTACAGCAACGTCAAACCAACTGGCATCCATCGCGCCAACGCTTGGACAGAACTGGCTTTCAGGGCAGATGCAGAACTACGGCAACCTGTTAAATGTCGGTCAGTCTGCGGCAGCTGGCCAGGCGTCAGCCGGTCAGAACTATGCCAACAACGCCGGGAATCTCGCGCAGCAGATGGCGGCTATCCGCTCTCAGGGCTCTGGACAATCAACGCTTGGTAGCGCCATTAGCGGCGGTACGAGCGGTGCACTTGCCGGTGCTGGTATTGCAAGCCTGTTAGGTACTTCAACGCCATGGGGTGCTGGTATCGGTGCTGGTATCGGATTGCTTGGCTCACTCTTCTAAGGAGTTATCGTGGCTACATTTCAACTCGCTGGTCTGCCATCAATGCAGGTAGCAAACCAAAACGCGCCAGGGCAGCCATCACTATCAAGCTACGACTTCAGTCAGCGTCCCAATGTAGGTGTTCAACTTGCTCAGGGTCTTGGTGCGGTAGGTCAGGCCATTGGTCAGGGTGAGGCGGCTAAGCGATTATCTGAATTTCAGCAGGCATTCGGTCAGGCTTATGCCGCAGGTGATCGCGATGCCTTGCGCCAACTCGCGGCCACGAATCCGGACCAGATTGAGACAATCCGCCAGGGCATGGGGTTTGTTGATGCTGACAAAAATCAGGCTATGGGCGATATGTCGGCGCGATTAAATATTGCAGCTGCTCAGGGGCCGGATGCGGTCATGAGAGAGATTGCAACTCATCAGAACACGCTTCAGCAAATCGGTGTTTCTCCTGAGCAGGCGTGGCAGACATACCAGCAAAGCCCTGAAGGTTTTACGCAGCTAACAGACCTGATCGGGATGCACGCTGTTGGACCTGAAAAGTATTTCGATATTCAGGATAAAGTTGCTGGTCGTGATATTGACCGAGGAAAGCTTGCTGAGGATATTCGAAGCAATCAGGCTGGAGAGGCGCTTCAGCAACGCGGGCAGGATATCACCGTCCGTGGGCAAAACATCAGCGCTCAGAACGCGGCGCTTTCCCGTGAGATTCAGCGGGCCGAATTACAGGATAAGGTTCTCGATCGTCAAATCGCCAGAGAGACTAACCAGATAAAACTGGATGAGCTTAAGCAGAAGCAAGCAGATGTACGCCAGAAGGCAGAAGTAGCAAAAGCAGACAGACAGGCGGCAGCACAGGGGGCTGTTGATACGTTCAGTACCGCGCTTGATTCTCTTGGTGAGATTGAAAAAAGTCCAGGATTGTCAAAGGCGGTAGGGGTCAGATCTGCCTTCCCAACAGTACCAGGTTCTGATGCTGCAAACTTCGAGGCCCGTCTTGATACCTTCAAGGCACAGACGTTCTTACCTATGGTGGCTAGCTTAAAAGGTATGGGGGCCTTGTCTGATGCTGAAGGTAAAAAACTATCTGACGCTGTTGGTGCCCTGAGTCCAAAGATGAGCGAAGACGCGTTTAGATCGTCAATAGGTAAAATTCGTACTCAGTTAGAAAGTAAGCTGGGGACTGTGAAGAAGCAGTTTGATTACCAGGAGCCGGTAGCACCGGCAGCGCAACAACCACAACAGCAAAATGGCTACCAGTCTCTATGGGGTGATTAATGGCTAAGGCATGGAAAGACGTTATTGCCTCTCAACAGTACCAGGCATTAGCACCAGAGCAGAAAGCGCAGGCGCAGGAGCAATACTTCAATGAAGTAGTAGCTCCGCAAGCCGGAAACGATGCAGAACAGGCTAAACAGGCTTTCTATGCTGCTTATCCACCTCCAACGGCTCAACAGCCAGTACAACAACCACAGGGTCCGGCGCAGCCACAGCAGCAAGGTGGCTTCATGTCCGATCTTGGGAATGCCGCAGCAGAGACTGGACGTGGATTGCTTCAGGCTGGCGTTAACCTGGCGAACATCCCGGCATCAATGGCTGATGCTGTCGCCAGCGCCGGGGCATGGGCTGGCCAGAAGCTTGGCATAGGTGATGGAACATATCAGCCAGCACCACGCGTCACGACTCAAGGACTTGAGCAGGACTTTGGATTGCAACAAGGTTCTCTTACTCCACAGACGACGGAAGGTAAAATATTCTCTGAAGCGTTGCCATATTTGACTCCTGTTGGTGCAGAGAGAATTGCAGCGCAAGCTCCATCTATAGCCGGTCGTGTTGCTCATGGTGCATCTCGTTTGCTGGCAGAAAACGCTGTTGGTTCATTGGCTGCAAATAGTGAACGTGATAACCCGGAAGCACTGGCAACAGACTTAGGAACAGGTGTCGTATTGGGTGGAGCGATTAACCAGCTAGGCCGTGCAGCCGGTGCTGCTTATCGTGGAATTAGAGGTACGATCGCACCAGAAGCACAGCAGGCTATTCAGTTCGCTAATGCTGCTGATGTTCCTCTGCATACCACTGACGTTTTGCAGCCGAATTCCCGCGTCGGTCGCATGGCGCAAACTACTGCTGAGAATATTCCATTCGCTGGCACAAGCACTATGCGGGCCAGCCAACAAGAAGCACGCAGCCAGTTGGTAGATGAGTTTGCATCACGGTTTGGTGAGTATGATCCGTCGATTGTGGTTGGTAGTCTGAAATCTAAAACATCAGGCATTAAACGCGCAGCTGGTAATCGACTGGAGCAAGTACAAAACGCAATGTCAGGCGTAAACATTCAGCCGTCAAAGGCAATTCAGCAGATTGATACTGAAATAGCCAGTTTGCAGAAACTTGGAAAGGTTGCGGATAACGATACGATTTCTAAGCTTCAGGCCTATCGCGATGAGCTTACCCGCAATGCTGGAGCAAGCGGCCCGATGGCAATGGATTTGCAGCAGTTAAGCGGATTGAGAAGCCAGTTTAGGCAGGATGTTAAAGGAGAGAGGACAGTCTTACCAAACCGATCTGATGCAGCCATTCAGCGTATTTACAATGCAATGACTGGTGATATCGACAGCGCTATCGGACAGAATCTTGGTAATGACACCCTGCGTCGTTATAAGCAAGCTAACGCCATATACGCTGACGAAGCTAACAAACTCCAGAATACTCGCCTCAAGAACGTGATCATGAAAGGAGACCTTACTCCTGAAGTGGTCAACAACATGCTTTTCAGCAAGAACAAATCAGAGGTTCAGAATCTGTACCGGTCAGTCGGTCAGGTGGGCCGCGCACAAATGCGTAACGGTATTATCGGAAAGGCTATGGAGAAATCAGGCGGTTCTCCTGACCAATTCCTGCGCCAGGTTAATCTGATGTCTAACCAGACGGGAATAGCATTCAAGGGCCGCGACGCTGCATATCTGAAGGGTCTGAAAAACTATCTTGAGTCAACCAAGCGAGCAGGGCAGGCCGGGGTAACAACGCCAACAGGTCAGCAGACAATCCCGTTCATCTTAGGAATTGGATCAGCAACAAACCCAGCTCTAGTTGGAGCCGGTGGTGGATACGGATTACTGGCGAGAATGTATGAGAGTGAACCGGCGCGAAATGCGATGCTTCGTCTGGCTAACACGCCACGTGGTTCTACGGCCTTCGAAAAGGCATTGGCTGATGTTGAGCGGGCTGTTAACTCTGTTGCTCAAGGCGCTAAATCAGACGCATTAAGCGAATAACAACTTACCTACGACAATTCCGCATAGTAACAACGCAAAGTTAAGAAAGTCACGTTCCATAAATCCCCCTGATTTTTAACTCATTATAAACCAAATATGACGCAACGCTGCGCAAGTTTTAGCTTGTGCGGCTTTGCTGCGCCCGGAGCACAGTAAATGCCAGATATCACAGCCAATATCGTTGTGTCCATGCCTTCTCAGTTGTTCACGATGCCAAGATCATTTAAGGCTATGGCTAATGGGAAAATATATATTTCTAAGATTGATACTCCACCCGGTGAAATGACAGATCCTGCTAATTCTGTGCAGGTATATATCGAAAACGAGGATGGAAGCCATGTTCCTGTTTCACAGCCGATCATAATAAATGCTGGAGGATTCCCGGTATACAACGGACAGATTGCAAAGTTCGTTACCGTGGAAGGCTACGCAATGTCAGTATTTGATTCAGGCAATGCACAGCAGTTTTACTTTCCAAACGTATTAAAGTACGACCCTGACCAGTTCGAGCAGAGATTCACCGCAGAACTACAGTCTGCAGACGGATCCACTATGGTTGGATACAATCTCAACCAGCCATCCTCACAACTCACCACGGTAGACAGAAAGCTCAGAAACTCTATCGATTTGGCTGCTGATTTTGTCCTTGACGGAGTGATTAGCGGACAACCGGATCTGACAGCAAACCTCCAGGCTGCAATTGTGGCAGCGCACACTTTAGGAATTCCAGAGGTAACAGTCGTTGGTGATTTCTATATCTCAGATACAGTGTTGCTATATCCAGGCGTTACGTTGAAAGGTGGTGGTTACGATAAGACATTAATAAGAGCCTCTAGTGGTTTCCCTGCATGGAAGACAATGATCAGGTCTAACAGACCATCTGGATGGGTTCCAGGATGCAATAATATCGGGATTGAGGATATTTATCTGGTAGGCCGAACTGCAAAAGACATAGATGCAATTGATATTGGTGATTCATCTTACTTCAAGTTAAAAAGAATAAGAATGGATTTATTCAATAATGATATTTCATTTAATAAATGGATAGATGATACAAGGACTGAATCTGGCGGTGTGATCACTTATCCAAACGCTTATGATCCAACGGCTGGCGGTCAGTGCTATTTCGGAATAATTGAACAATGTTACGGTGGAGGAAGTACCAGAGCAGTTAGATTTGGCGGCGTTGTTAATAGAAACACATTTATCAGTAACACGTGGTCATCAAATGAACTGGCGTATGATTTCAGTAATGTTCGCGGAGTATACGAAACAAACACATTTATGACATGCAATATTGAGGGATGCAAGTCAGTATTTGAATGGTTCTTTTCAATAAATTCCCCATATCATAACGTATGGATAAACACTAGCATTGATAACGGTAATCCAGAATTTACTTGTTTGGCAAAAGACCCAGGAAGGCAAACATTTGTAGGGCTATCATTATTCCCATACAATGACCCAACAAAAGTAAACTGGTCAACAATAAATCCAAACGGACATAGAAGCAATGTAATAGGTACAGATAATGGAGAAAATATACCAAACAATCAGTTGAAAACTCAGTTTAGAGAGGAAATTCATTCTTTAGCAGGAATATATAATAAGCAGTTTGTTAATTACAGTATATCAACAACAATTGTATCTGGTGGTACTTATACACAAACAATACCATTTGAAAATTTAAAACAAGGTGCCGCTGTAAGTTGGTCATTGCAAAAGCTATACCCGCAATTAGTTATACAGGTCGCAAGTTTCAATGCCGGAGCGGTTGAGTTGCAAATGGTGAACTTAACTAATACATCGGTAGTAGTAGATTCTTATATATATATATCAGCAATATTAAAAAGCTTTCAGTAATTAATTTTTGCTATTTTGTTTGTATTCTTTTATTTAAATCTTGAAATAATTGACTTTTCATCTATAATCTCACAAATTTTTAGTGAGCATTAGCGATGAGTAAATCAAACATATTTGTTCTTGATGGAGTGAGAGGGGTGGCTGCTATCGCAGTTGTCCTCTCTCACGCTTTTGTCATGTTCGCACCATGGATGCATTCAGGGGCAGCGCTTAAAAATGAGTTGGAAGCTGCTATTTTTAACTCACCATTTAAGTTTTTCTACAATGGCAGCTCTGCTGTCGCTATATTTTTTGTCCTTAGCGGCATTGTGCTCTCTATGAGTTGCTTAAAAAGAAATGTTGCATATGAGTATGTTAGAGATGCGGCACTTAAACGATACATACGCCTTGGCCTTCCGGTGTTCTTCTCGGTTATGGTTTGTTTTCTGTTTGCAGTATCTGGAGCGTTCAAAGCGAATGCAGATGTTGCAAGGCACGTTCCTCTGGCTGCTGAGTTCCTTTTTGATCCGACGCTAAAAGGGGCGTTGTGGGATGGTGCTTTTGGTGCAATGCTATTTGGTGTTACTCCATATAATTATGTTCTGTGGACGATAAGTGTAGAATTCTTCGGATCGTTGTTGGTTTACGCAACTCTTGCATTATTTGGAAGAGATAAGAATTTATTGCGTATAGCTTCATTTGCGGCTTTTATATTTCTTACCTTTCACCAAAATGATTTTGCTGTGTTTTATGGTCTATTTATGGCTGGTGTATTTATCTCAACTTTTGAAATAAACTACACATCAACATTAAAAACTAAATTGATATCTCTTACTCTGTTGGCTTTAGGTCTTTATCTGATGGGATATACATCAGCAAGCAAATCTTATCAATTTATTCTTTCACTATTTGTAAGTATGGAAAGTAGTGGAATTAAAGTTTCATGGATGCTTCCTCTTGGTGTTGGTGCAATTCTTGTCATAACAAGTATTTTTGTTGATTGCTCAGTCTTGAGATTTCTTGCAAAACAGCCTTTCAAGTTTTTCGGTAAAATGTCGTTTTCAGTTTACCTGCTTCACCCTATTTTCCTTGCGCTAATTGGCCCTTATATCTGGAATTATACTGGGCAAACATCGCAGGGTGCCTTGATTGCTTTTGTGTCAGTAACAGCAGCAACGCTTTTGGCAAGCACTATTTTTTATAAGTTTGTTGATAAAAAATCAATCGAGCTTTCAGCTAATTTCGCTTCATTCATTGACCGGGTAATATCACGTAAGAAGGGTGTTAAAGTCGATCTTGTAGAGGACGTCACTCGATAAAAATTGCTAGCCCGGCAGATTGCCATCAATTGTCGGGCCATCAATGGATGGAATGATGTTCCACGTCATCCGATTACGACACCTTATCATCCAACCAATCCGCCCACCACTGCATCATCTCCCTGCGCGTATCAAGGTAAGCTGCGTGGTTGTACACTGATCAGGTAATGCTGAGTTCGATGATAGCCAGGTGATATGAGACAAAAATGGGACGCAAAGGCTTTTATATACCTTTCGACCAATTTCTATCTTTTTCTAAGGTGGGACGTGTGAACGCAGTGTTGGCTGGGTATGTTATTGACTTAGAAGGTAGTTCTAGGAACTTCTAAGCCGTAGGTCGTAGGTTCGAATCCTACAGGGCGTACCATTTCAACCTCACTTCAGATGTTCTGCTGCAGCGAACCGCGACAGCTTTTCCTTTTCCAGCCAGCGTTCTAATTCATAAAGGCTTTGTTGTATCTCTTCTCTGAGTGAAAAATCGCCTGACGGCTGCTGCTCAAGCTCTGCACACATTCTACTGGCAGAGCGCATCCCCATGCTGGCGCAACTGCTTTTTAACTGATGTGCCAGACGTTTTATCTGCTCGTACTCTTGGGCTGCGCGCGTAGTGTCAATGTCATCCAATAAAGGAAGGGTATGTTGCTTAAAGAGCGCTAACCATTCCTGCACCTTTTGCCACCCCATTATCTGGATATCCCCGGCTAATTGCTGGGTATCTAATCGTTCGTTGCTATGGACTGATACCCTCGGGAGAGAGGCATTCCCGTGAAGATAAAGCATAATTAGCCGACTGAGTTCATCCCGGGGAACCGGTTTTTGAATGATGCCGAGAAACAGGGTGCTGGTTCTTTGACTTAGCGTTTCGTCAATGACATGTGCGCTAAAGCCGATCAGGTTTAGCGTCGGGTACTCGCGGGTTAACTGCTGCGCCAGCGTGATGCCGTCGATATCAGGAAGATCGAAATCAACCAGAGCGGCATTATACTGGGCGTCTTGCTGCAGTTGCGTTAGCGCGGCAGCGGCATTGTCGACAGCGGTGACTTGAGCGCCATTGAGAGTGAGCATTTCCGCGCTGATGCGTTGCGTGAGAGGATTATCCTCAATAAGCAGTAAGCGCAAACCCTGCAACGACAGAGAACGTGGAACGGATTTCGCTACCGGCATCGCACCAGGCCGAAGTGGCAGACGTAAACGAAAGCAGCTTCCGACTCCTGGTGTGCTGGTGACACTTAATTCACCTTGCATCGCCTGCGCGAGGCTGGCGCTGATAGTGAGCCCAAGCCCGGTTCCTCCACGTTTACCGCTTACCTGAACAAACGGCTGAAAAATATCGTGCTGGCGAGCAGGATCAATTCCGCATCCCGTATCTTCAACCTCAATATACCAGTCCTGTTCTTCACGCCGACTACGCAGGATGATGTGCCCTCGATCGGTAAAGCGTAGTGCGTTGTTTAATAAGTTAGTAATGATTTGCCGGATGCGGCGCGGATCGCCGCGCAGGGAATCGGGTATATCGTCGGCAAAATCCGCAACCAGTTTGACCGGGCGACCGGCAACGCGGCCGTGCATGAGCTGAAGCGTACTTTCCAGCAACGGTTTGGGCTCAAAGGGTTCATCGCCGATCGCCACATTTTTTCCGCCCGCTTCGATGGCGGAATAGTCGAGGATATCGTTGAGTATGGTCAGCAGCGACTCGCCAGAGTCGGTGATTGCGTGCAGATTCTCCTGGTGCTGCGCCAGTGCAGGATTCTCTGAGAGCAATTGCGCAGTCCCGAGGATCCCATACAGCGGGGTGCGTATTTCATGGCTCATCGCGGCAAGAAACGCCGATTTTGCCTGGTTGGCTTTCTCGGCTTCAGCACGCGCGTGTCGGTGTTCCGACACCATAGAACGCAGCTCGGCTGTACGAGCTTTAACCTGAGCGGCCAGATGTTCGCGATGGCTATTGAGGGCGTGCACGCTGCCACGAAATGCATCCATCAACCGCCCAATGGTATCCAGTTCGCGAACGCCTGCGGTTTCCGGAAATGGGGAATCAATATCGCCTTCAAGCAAACGCTGTAACGCCTGGGTTTGCTGCGCCAACGGGCGCGTGACTGAGCGATAAACCACGCGCCAAAGAATAATAATCAACAGGCACAATGATACTACGCCTAACAGCAGCAGCAGCGTTTGCCCGCGCTGGCTGGCCTGTTTGAGATGCGCCAGCCCGGTCTGATTGCGTTGGCCAATGGTTTCCACCAATTGACTGACTTCGCTGCTAAAGCGGATAAATTGCTCAATATTGTTCTGCGATAAAATCTGTAAGCGGGTGGTGATGTCATTATCCTGACGATACAGGGCCAGCAGCTCGACATAACGGCCAATTGTATTCACGGCATCGGCAACCTGAGTGCGTACCACCGGATCTTCAATGCGTATTTGTCGGCGGTGCAGCACTCTGACTGCAGCATTCAACTGAGTTTCCAGCGCCGCCAGGTTATTCTGCGCCTGGTTATTCCCCAGATTCATCACCATTTGCTGCACGCGAAGCGCGCTCAGCCGCAGTTCATTCATCTGGTTATAATATTCCAGATCGATATCGATAAGCCTGTCGAGAGCGTTTTCTGCCGCTTTACCCTGATGACTCTCAATTAAATCATAAATGCTTGCCTGCGTGGCACCTGCCGAGGTGGCGGCATTGCTGGCCTGACCGCGCGCCATTTCGGCAACGTCGGCGGTAGCCTCAACCAGTTTTTGGCTGAGCTGTTGCTGTTGATCGCGTAGTCTCAGACGTTCACCAACCATTTCTCCCTGATGGCTTAACGACTGGGCGATCTCTTTTTCCTGCTGTTCAATAGCTGAGGTGTCAAAACCCTGTTCGCGAAGGGTTTTTAATAATGCGGTTATTTTCAGGCTTTGGGCGGTTAACATGCGCCCCTGCGCCAGCCACATATTTTCATTATCTGCGGTGGTCAGATTCTGCGCGGAAAACAGTTCCCAGGCGCTGGCTTCGCTGAGCTGGCGCGCCATGTCCATAGTCGGGATCAGGGCCTGGGTATTGGCCTGCTCAACCTGACTGACAAAACGCAGGTTATACCAGCCTACCAGCGTACTCATGAGGGTCAGTGTCGCCATCAGCGCGAAGCCTATCCACAGTCGTTTGGTCAGAGATAAATTCACGGTCTGGTCGCCACAGATTAAAAAGGTTGAGTCCGAAAGAGGAATGCAACTAGGATAAAGCCTTATCAATGTTGAGGCTATCATGCGCGTATTGGTTTTCCTGCTGATCACACTTTTTCCCGGCTTAAGTCATGCGGCCGGGTCCGCACTGCTGCGCTGGCAGGACACCCGGCAGGCAGTCTCGGCGACGCAGACGGACCTTACTGCAAGCAAAGTCTGGAAACTGTGCGCGTTATATCCCAGCCTGAAGGATTCCTACTGGCTTTCCGTGAATTACGGCATGCTTGAGGCGGCAAAAAAATATGGAGTAAGCCTTAAGGTGTTCGAGGCGGGAGGGTATCGCCAGTTCGACACACAAAAAACACAAATCGCCCAGTGCCAGCAATGGGGCGCGGATGCCATTTTATTGGGCAGCAGCACAACGACTTTTCCGGATTTGCAGGCGCAGGTTGGTACGCTGCCGGTTATTGAGGTGGTTAATGCTCTCCACGACGCGGCGGTAAAAGCCCGGGTGGGGGTTCCATGGTTCCAGATGGGTTACCAGCCAGGCCGCTATCTGGTTAAGTGGAGCGCGGGCAAACCGTTAAAGGTCTTATTATTGCCTGGGCCTGATGATGCCGGAGGCAGTCGTGAGATGGTGGATGGATTCCGCCAGGCGATTGCTGGCAGTCAGGTGCAGATTGTGGATGTGGCGTTGGGAGACAATGATATTGAAGTTCAGCGCAACCTGTTGCAGGAGATGCTGGAGCGTCACCCGGATGTCGACGTGGTTGCGGGTACGGCTATTGCTGCGGAAGCGGCGATGGGGGAGAGGCGCAATCAGGGCGCGCCGTTAACCGTTGTCTCATTTTATCTTTCGCATCAGGTGTATCGCGGGCTTAAACGCGCAAGAATCATTATGGCCGCCAGCGATCAAATGGTCTGGCAAGGTGAACTGGCGATTCAACAGGCCATCAGGGTGTTACAAGGGCAGCCGGTGCCGGAAAATATCAGCCCACCGATCCTGATACTCACCCCGAAAAATGCCGACAGCCAGCATATTAAGCACTCGCTGTCACCCGGCGGATTCCGTCCTGTGTATCAGTACACGTCAGCTGCTAAAAAGTAGCCTTCCCCGTGCTGCGTTACCAGTAAATCAGCCCGCAGCTTGTGGCGTAAACGGCGGATCAGTACGTCCACGGTGCGTAAGTCAGGATTGTCTACCCGTCGTGCTGACAGCATGCGCAGTAAACGTTCGCGACTGAGAATTTCCCCTGGATTGGTAACAAAAGCGACCAGCATTTCATACTCGGCGCGGGTGAGTTTGATTGCCTCATCGCCCAGTTCCAGGGTATGGCGGGAAACGTTCAGACAATATCCGGCAAACTGATAGCAGTTGTCTTTGGTCTCCGGTTGCGCCTGGCGGGCAAGGTCGATACGCCAAAGCAAATTTTTCACCCGTACCACCAGTTCACGTAGCTCCAGCGGCTTAGTGACATAATCATCGGCCCCCATTTCCAGGCCAACGATACGGTCAATTTGGTCACAGCGACCCGTCACCAGAATGATCCCCACCGTCGAGCGTTCACGCAGAGCGCGGGTTAGCATTAAGCCATTTTCATCCGGGAGGTTGATATCTAACAGAATGAGATCGACGGCGTGCTGCGACATGATTTCACGTAGGCCAGCACCGCTGGCTGCGACCGAGACCTGATAACCTTCCTGTTCAAAATAGGCCTGTAACCGTGCCTGTGTAACGGGCTCATCCTCAACAATGACAATGTGATGCGACATCCTGTTTGCTGTCTCTTTCTGTTCATATCTGTTCACATTGTGCCGTAAGCCATTCATCATGACCAGTGTTGCCGTTCATATTTGCGAAATAAGATCCTCTGTAACTAAACCATAAAAATACAGGGGCTATTATGCGGAAACTATGGAGGGCGCTGCTCAGACCGAGCGCACGTTGGTCAGTGTTAGCGCTGGTGGTCATCGGGATTGTGGTCGGTATCGCGCTGATCGTCTTGCCGCACGTGGGTATTAAATTAACCAGTTCAACCGAATTTTGCGTGAGTTGCCACAGCATGCAGCCGGTTTACGAAGAATATAAACAGTCAGCGCATTTTCAGAATGCCTCCGGGGTGCGCGCAGAGTGTCATGATTGCCACATTCCATCAGATATCCCAGGCATGGTGAAACGTAAGCTGGAAGCGAGTAACGATATTTACCAGACCTTTGTTGCCCACTCTATTGATACTCCTGAAAAATTCGAGGCCAAGCGCGCCGAGCTGGCGGAGCGTGAATGGGCGCGAATGAAGGAGAACAACTCCGCAACTTGTCGTTCCTGTCATAACTATGACGCGATGGATCATGCGAAACAGCATCCTGAAGCCGCGCGCCAGATGAAGATTGCGGCTAAGGATAATCAATCTTGTATCGACTGCCATAAAGGTATTGCGCATCAGCTTCCCGATATGAGCAGCGGTTTCCGCAAGCAGTTTGACCAGTTACGCGCCAATGCAAACGACGACGGCGATACGCTCTACTCTCTGGACATCAAACCTATCTATGCCGCCAAGGGTGATAAAGAACCTGCAGGTTCACTGCTGCCCGCTTCGGAAGTGAAAGTGTTAAAGCGTGACGGCGACTGGCTGCAAATTGAAATTGTGGGCTGGACTGAGAGTGACGGACGTCAGCGCGTGCTGGCGCAATTGCCGGGCAAGCGCATTTTTGTGGCCTCTATTCGCGGCGACATCCAACAGCACGTGAAAACGCTGGAGCAAACCACCGTTGCAGAAACGAACACGCAATGGAGCAAGCTGCAGGCCACTGCCTGGATGCAGAAGGGCGATATGGTCAACGACATTAAGCCTATCTGGGCTTATGCCGATTCGCTCTATAACGGAACCTGTAATCAGTGCCACGGCGCGCCTGAGAAAGAGCATTTTGACGCCAACGGCTGGATTGGCACGTTGAACGGCATGATTGGCTTTACCAGTCTGGACAAACGTGAAGAACGTACCTTGCTGAAATACTTGCAGATGAATGCCTCTGACACCTCGGAAAAGCCGCATGGCGATAAAGGAGAAAGCAATGAAAAATAACGATCTCTTTCAGGCTTCTCGCCGACGTTTTCTGCTGCAGTTGGGCGGTTTGACTGTAGCCGGTATGTTAGGACCTTCTCTGCTCACACCGCGTAGCGCCAACGCCGCAGAGGTGCAGGGCGCTGGCGTAAAAGAGGGGATCCTGACCGGATCTCACTGGGGGGCAATCCGCGCCACCGTAGTTGATGGTCGGTTTATTGAGGCCAAACCGTTTGAACGCGATAAGTATCCGTCAAAAATGATCGCTGGACTGCCGGATCACGTGCATGGTAACGCGCGTATTCGCTATCCAATGGTCCGCGTTGATTGGTTGCGTAAACGTCATCAGAGCGATACCACGCAGCGTGGAGATAATCGCTTTGTGCGCGTTTCGTGGGATGAAGCGCTGGATTTCTTCTACCAGGAGCTGGAACGCATTCAGAAGACCTATGGCCCAAGCGCGCTGCTAACAGCCAGCGGCTGGCAATCTACCGGCATGTTCCACAATGCTTCCGGGATGCTGGCACGTGCCATTGCGCTGCATGGTAACAGCGTGAGCACTGGGGGCGACTATTCTACCGGTGCGGCTCAGGTCATTCTGCCGCGCGTGGTAGGGTCAATGGAGGTATATGAGCAGCAGACTTCCTGGCCGCTGGTGCTGCAAAACAGCAAAACGATTGTGCTGTGGGGCTCCGATCTGATTAAAAACCAGCAGGCGAACTGGTGGTGTCCGGATCATGATGTCTATGAATACTACGAGCAACTGAAGGATAAGGTAGCGCGTGGTGAGATTTCGGTCATCAGCGTTGACCCGGTCGTCACCTCAACGCATGACTATCTGGGCCGCGACAAGGTTAAGCACATTGCCGTGAACCCGCAGGCCGATGTGCCGCTACAGCTGGCGCTCGCACATACGCTCTATACCGAGAAGCTCTACGACCAACATTTCCTTGATACCTACTGTGTTGGGTTTGAGCAGTTTCTGCCTTATCTGCTGGGTGACAGTGACGGACAGCCTAAAGATGCCCAGTGGGCGGAAAAACTATGTGGTATCGATGCCGACACAATCCGTGAACTGGCGCGGCAGATGGCGAGCGGAAGAACGCAGATTATCGCCGGCTGGTGCGTCCAGCGTATGCAGCATGGGGAACAGTGGGCGTGGATGATCGTGGTGCTGGCCTCGATGCTCGGACAAATCGGTTTACCCGGCGGCGGCTTTGGCTTTGGCTGGCACTATAACGGTGCGGGAACGCCGGGGCGTAAAGGGATTATCCTGAGCGGTTTTTCTGGCTCCACCACCGTGCCTCCTGTGCATGACAGCACCGATTATAAGGGCTATAGCAGCACCATCCCGATCGCGCGTTTTATCGATGCGATTCTGGAGCCGGGCAAAAACATTAACTGGAACGGCAAAACCGTCAAGTTGCCGCCGTTGAAGATGTGCGTTTTTGCCGGGACCAACCCTTTCCATCGTCACCAGCAGATCAATCGTATTATTGAGGGCTGGCGTAAGCTGGAAACGGTTATCGCCATTGATAATCAATGGACCTCGACTTGTCGATTCGCTGACATCGTATTGCCCGCGACGACCCAGTTTGAGCGTAACGATCTCGACCAGTATGGCAACCACTCCAACCGTGGCATTATCGCCATGAAACAGCTGGTGCAGCCACAATTTGAAGCGCGTAATGATTTCGATATTTTCCGCGATCTCTGCCGCCGTTTTAATCGTGAAGAAGCGTTCACCGAAGGGCTGGATGAGATGGGCTGGTTGAAACGGATCTGGCAGGAAGGAAGCCAGCAGGGGAAAGGGCGTGGTGTTCATCTTCCGGCTTTTGATGTTTTCTGGAATCAGCAAGAGTACGTTGAATTCGAACATCCGCAGATGTTTGTACGTCATCAGGCCTTCCGCGAAGATCCCGACCTTGAGCCGCTCGGCACGCCGAGCGGTTTAATCGAGATTTTCTCCAAAACCATTGCCGATATGCAGTATGACGACTGCCAGGGGCATCCGATGTGGTTCGAGAAAATCGAACGCTCACACGGTGGACCCGGTTCGCAGCGTTGGCCGCTGCATTTGCAATCCGTGCACCCGGATTTCCGTCTGCACTCGCAGCTTTGTGAGTCTGAAGCGCTGCGTAAGCATTATGCGGTAAGTGGTAAAGAGCCGGTGTTTATCAACCCGCAGGATGCCAGCGTCAGAGGAATTCACAATGGCGATATTGTCCGTGTGTTTAACGCACGTGGACAAGTACTGGCCGGGGCGGTTGTCTCCGACCTCTACTCGCCGGGTGTGGCGCGTATTCATGAAGGTGCGTGGTACGATCCTGATAACGGCGGGGAAACCGGAGCGCTGTGTAAATACGGCAATCCGAACGTGTTAACGATCGATATCGGCACGTCTCAGCTGGCGCAGGCGACCAGCGCCCATACTACGCTGGTGGAAATTGAGAAATACACCGGCAAAGTGGATAACGTGACGGCGTTCAGCGGCCCGATCAAAATGGTGGCGCAGTGCGAATATGTTCCGGCAGAGAAGGTGACGTCATGACGAAACACTCTTCCCTGACAACAGAACAAATGGCCTGCGTGTACGCCTGGCTGGCGCAGCTGTTTTCCCGGGAGCGTGACGATGAAAGCCTGGCGCTTTTACAGTCCAGCGAAATGGCGGATTGGTTCGCGGTGTTAAAAGTTGAACCGTTGCTTGAGGCGCAGGTCCTTTTACTGGAGGAAAAAACTGCTGCGCTGAAGGCGCGTGAAGACGCCACTCTGGAACTGGCGGCTGATTTTTGCAGCCTGTTCCTGATGTCGGATAAACACGCGGCGTTACCCTATGCGTCGGCTCATCTTGAAGGCGGGCCGAACTACGGAGTCATTAAACAACTGTTATCCGATGCGGGCATGCAGGTAAGCGATGCGTTTAGCGAGTCAGCCGATCATGTGGCTATTTTTATTGAATTGCTGAGCCATTTGCACTTTTCTCTGGGGGAGTCGGAGCTAAACCCTCAGCGTGTTGATGCGTTACGCAGAGAGACGCTGACGGGGTTGTTACGCTGGTTACCGGACTTCACCGCCAAATGCTGTCGGTATGATGCCTTTGGTTTTTACGGCGCGCTAAGTCAGCTGTTGCTGGCTTTGGTCAGGCTGGATAATCAGAGCTGAGAGCAGCATATCCGGAGGTAATGAATTTGTTGCCTCCGTCGTATTGCTACGTTCACCTTATGTTTTTCACTTCTCTGAAACGATACTGCCTGTGAACGTGTTAAGGGTACTATCGCCGTACCCTTAACAATCCCGGCCTTACGGAAACACGTCGGCAATTTTCAGCCGGACCAGTCCACACCTGACCTCCTACGCTTTTATTTGAAAAATCGCTGAACAGCAAAACAAATTTAACTGGAAATCAGGGCGTTGAAGCGATGACCTCGTTACGGCTGTTCCACTCTCAGTTATTTCCAGGGTCATTCATCTTCGTGAACTGAATGGCATTAGCACATTCGCTCCCATTTTACTCATCTCACCGCACAACCAGCACCGGACATTTCGCATGGCGTACCACGGCTGCTGCCGTTGAACCCAGCAGATAAGTGCTAAAACCGGGTTTATGTGAGGCGATGATAATAAGCTCGGCGTCTACTGATTCCGCCAGTTTGAGGATCTGATCCTTTGGCGGGCCGTAAACGACATGAGTTTGACTCCTGCCTGCAGGAATATTGAACTGCTTAACAATCTCTTCAAGTTTTTCGCTGGCCTTGGCCTGCAGACCACTTCTATCCGGGAATTCAGTTGAATAGGCCAGCCCCAGCGAGGCATAAAACGGAACGGTAGGAATAACGGCTAAAAAGTGGACCTTCGCGGTTTTGGCATGCGCCTGGACCTGTGGAACAACATGGCGGGTTAAATCGGTTTCAGAGATATCAATGGGCACCAGAATTGAGCGATACATATTCACTACCTCCTGTTTGTTTACCTCTCCCCTAAGTGTAGCGAAAGTTGTTACTGTATAATAAGTGACCAGATCAAGGTTAGGTGCATAAATGTGTTTCAATGAAAGATATGTGCCGCAAATCCTGGCGCGATGTATGTCTGATCAAAACCGCAAGGGGATATTTTCTTTAACACTCACGATTGCTAAATAGTAAAGGGGGCGTTTTTTACTTCCCTTCATTATATATTTAATTATATAACGAGTATTGTTAAGGGGAGAATTTTATCGACGCTACACAGCCATCCATCTTTTATTCTGATTTTTTAATTATCAATAGATTAATAAACCTTAAGTGTAGATTAAAATTCTGATTTTAATCTAAATTTGGTATTTACATTTCGTTCTCATTAAATATGCGAGTCCCTTCAAACTTAACCGCATGCTAATTCTCATTTCTCTCTTCAGTTGATGAATATCAATAAGCAGCTGCTTTTGGATAATTATTGTCTACCTATAAAAGGGTATTCGTCTTGTGGGAATAAAAGATGAGAAAAATAAATAAAACAATCCTCTGGACGATGCTGCTGTGCGTTGTTCTGGGGGGCATTATTGTATTGGCTGGGCAATGGACATTACACAAAACTTCGAGCACGGAATTCTGTTTGTCTTGCCATACGATGCAGGCCCCCTATGAGGAATATACCGGCTCGGTTCACTTCCAGAATCAGAAAGGCATTCGCGCAGAGTGCGCGGACTGTCATATCCCGCAAGGGGGACTGGACTACCTGGTGGCTAAGCTGCGGGCCTCAAAAGATGTTTACCATCAGTTCATAACCAAAAAGATCGATACTCCGGAAAAATATGAAGAACACCGTCTGGAGATGGCGCAAACCGTCTGGGCCCAGCTTAAGGCAAGTGATTCTGCGACCTGCCGGAGCTGTCACAGCATGGACGCGATGGACCTTGCCGCACAGAGTGCGGATGCCCAGAAAATGCACAAAATGGGCATCACAGAAAAGCAAACCTGTATTGATTGCCACAAAGGGGTCGCTCACTTCCCACCCGAAGTCAAAATGGATGACAGCGCGCTCAAAGGGCTTGAAGCGCAGTCAGCCTCCACTCCAGCTTCGGCAACTGAGCTTTATGCCGTAAGCAATACCGCGCTGGGCGATCTGGGAACCGTTTACCCGGCAACACAAATGCAGGTTCTGAAAACAACGGACAATACGCGACTGGTTGAGATTCGTGGTAGCCAGATGCAGGGAAGTGAACAGGTCATTTACTACGCGGCAGGACAGCGTTTGATTCTTGCCAGCCTGAGTGAAAAAGGTCAGCAGTCGCTGAAGATTCTCTCCGACTGGAAAAAAGATGATTACGGTAATGCCTGGCGAGATGTCGTGCTGCAGGGCGAATGGAGCGGTTCGGCCCTCGCCAGCCGCGAGCCTATGTGGGATTACGCACGCAAACTCGACAATGTGTACTGCGCGGGCTGTCATGCGCCAATTCCGGCGAATCATTTCACGCTCAACGCCTGGCCTTCAGTGGCAAAAGGGATGGGTGCTCGTACCAATATCAGTGAAAACGAACTGGATATCCTGAGCCGTTACTTCCAGTACAACGCTAAAGACATGAATAAATAAGCGATAAATCAGGAGAAATCATGAAACTCACAAGACGTGACTTTATCAAGACGGCTGGCGCGGCAACCGGAACAATGGCGATTTCTTCGGTGATCCCAATGCCAGCCTGGGCCGAAGGTCAAAATGGCGGAGCGATCCTGACGGCAGCGCGTTGGGGCGCGGTATACGTAGAAGTAAAAGACGGCAAAGTGGTTTCCTCAAAAGGTGCATTGCCTAAGACGGTGCCGAACTCGCTACAGCAAACCGCACCGGATCAGGTCCATACCAATATCCGCGTAAAATATCCGATGGTGCGCAAAAGCTATCTGGAAAACCCGGGTAAAGCGGATGGTAAACGTGGAAACGATCCCTTCGTGCGGGTTAGCTGGGAGCAGGCGCTGAAGCTCATTCATGAGCAGCATAGCCGGATCCGTAGCAGCTATGGCCCGTCCTCAATATTTGCCGGTTCTTATGGCTGGCGCTCCAGCGGGGTTCTGCATAAAGCGCAAACCTTACTGCAACGCTATATGAGCATGGCGGGTGGCTACGCCGGTCATACCGGAGATTATTCAACCGGGGCCGCGCAGGTGATCATGCCTTACGTTGTGGGATCGGTTGAAGTTTATGAGCAGCAAACCACCTGGCCGATGGTGCTAGAGCACAGTCAGGTCGTGGTGCTGTGGGGGATGAACCCGCTAAACACCCTCAAGATTGCCTGGAGCAGCACGGATGAACAGGGGATTGAATACTTTAATCTGCTGAAGAAATCAGGCAAAAGTGTCATTGCCATCGACCCGATGCGTTCTGAAACCATCGAATTCTTTGGTGATAATGCCACCTGGATTGCGCCACATATGGGGACCGATGTGGCGATGATGCTGGGGATCGCCCATACACTGGTGAAGAAAAATCTCCACGACAAAGCCTTCCTGGAAAAATACACCACCGGATACCCGCAGTTTGAAGAGTATTTACTCGGCAAGAGCGACAAAATAGAGAAAACCGCCGAGTGGGCTTCCGGCGTGTGCGGCGTACCCGCTGAGCAACTGGAGAAGCTGGCGGAAATTTTCTCCAGCAATAAAACGATGCTCATGGCGGGTTGGGGGATTCAGCGCCAGCAATATGGTGAGCAAAAACATTGGATGCTGGTAACGCTGGCGGCGATGCTGGGGCAAATTGGCACCGAAGGCGGCGGCTTCGGGTTCTCGTATCACTATTCCAACGGCGGTAACCCAACACGCACCGGTGGGGTATTGCCAGCCATCTCCGCCAAAATTGAAGGCGGGTCATCAGCGGGCAACGACTGGGCGGTTTCCGATGCGGTGACCAGCCTGCCGGTAGCGCGAATTGTTGAAGCGCTGGAAAACCCTGGCGGCAAATATCAGCATAACGGTAAAGAGCAAACTTTCCCGGATATCAAAATGATCTGGTGGGCGGGCGGCGCTAACTTTACCCATCATCAAGATACCAACCGCTTAATCAAAGCCTGGCAGAAGCCTGAGCTGGTTGTCATCTCTGAGTGCTACTGGACCGCAGCAGCCAAACACGCCGATATTGTTCTGCCGATCACCACGTCGTTCGAGCGCAACGATCTGACCATGACCGGTGACTATAGTAACCAGCATCTGGTACCGATGAAGCAGGTCATCGCGCCGCAGTTTGAAGCACGTAGCGACTTTGACGTATTTGCCGATCTGTCTGAGATGCTCAAGCCGGGAGGAAAAGCGGTTTATACCGAGGGCAAAGACGAAATGGCGTGGCTGAAGCAGTTCTATGATGTCGCGCAAAAAGCCGCCCGTGCCCAGCGCGTCGCCATGCCTCAGTTCAATGCGTTCTGGGAGCAGAACAAACTGATTGAAATGCGTGAGAATGAAAAGAACAACAAATATGTGCGCTACGCAGAATTCCGCAGCGATCCGGTGATGAATGCACTCGGAACGCCGAGTGGTAAGATAGAAATCTACTCGAAAACGATTGAAGGCTATCAGTACAAAGACTGCCCGCCGCATGCGTCATGGATTGAACCGGATGAGTGGAAAGGAACGGCGGATAAGGATCAGCTGCAGCTACTGACGGCGCATCCGGCACATCGTCTGCACAGTCAGTTGAACTACGCGTCGTTGCGTAAAGAGTACGCGATTGCTGATCGGGAGCCGGTAACAATTCACCCGGATGATGCGAAAGCCAGGGGCATTGTTGAGGGCGATCTGGTACGCGTATGGAATGCGCGTGGCCAGGTGCTGGTTGGCGCCCACGTCAGTGATGGCATCAAACCGGGAATCATCTGTATCCATGAAGGCGCCTGGCCGGATATCGAAAACGGCATCTGCAAAAACGGCGGCGCGAACGTGCTGACGGCGGATATCCCGACGTCAAGGCTGGCGAATGGCTGTGCGGGGAATACCAGTCTGGTATACGCAGAAAAATTCACCGGTGAAGCACCAAAACTCACTGTTTTTGATGAACCCGCAATCGTCACTATGTAATGGTGGTTGATAAACGGGAACCGAAAGGTTCCCGTTTTTTATTGCTGCTTTGGCAATGTTTACTGTCGTTACTCTGCCAGCACAATGACATCTCCCGTTGCCGGGGCGTCAGATCCCGGTAGCCACAAGCGTCCCCACGAACCGGTGCAATGACAGCCGAGCAGCTTTTCCGGTTGCTGTTGCTTAATAAACTTTCGCGTCCGCCATAGTTTAGCGGGGGAGGCTGCGCGTAAATGGAATCCGCCGATGACGGCGTAAATTTTGTTAACGCCGGTGATGTTTTGGCAATGGCGTACGATATTCTCAATTCCCCGATGCCCGCAGCCGGTAATGATGACTAATCCGCGTTCAGATTTATAAATCAATACGCCTTCATCGCTGATGTAATCCGGTTGAGGCGTTTTCTCACTAATAACGCCATAGGCCTGCGGAGTGGGAACGCTAATTTCCCCGGACCATAAAAATCGATCGCTAATAGCCAATGGTTTGCGGGTGTATTCCATCACAAGTCGAGAGTAGTCGTTATCGCGGGAGAGTTTTTTTATTTTTCGCGGCGTTCCCGCAAGAGTTATTGAGGCGTAACGCTCACAGGCGATTTGAGGATGGCAAATAACACGACTGTTATCCGCAAGCCACGGCACGCCGCCACAATGATCGTAATGGCCGTGCGAAAGCACCACGGCGTCAAGCTGCGATAAATCAACCCCCATTTGCGCGGCGTTAAGTATGAAGCTGTCGTCCGGCCCGGTATCAAACAGTATGGTGGTGGTTTTATCCTGAACCAACAGACTGAGTCCAGGCTTTGCCCGTAATGATTTATCTGCGCCAGTCGCGCGCCAGTTTTCAAGCAATACCGTGAGGGTTAAAGCCACATCTGACTCCAGTATTAAAACGGCATACTTTAGCTCAGGGTTATTGTGAGCGCTGTGATCGCAGCGCTCTTTAGCGTTATCTGTTACTGCACACAGTTTGCCTGTGCGCGGTGTTTTTCCGCCTGCTGCTCATGGGCATAGGAATGACCATTATTCATCGACTGATGTACTACCATCGCTTTTTCATGTTCATTCATTTGTGAGAATGATTGTGCGTGGGGTGACGTTTCTGCTGCATTAACGCCAGCAGAGATAAAAAACGCGATAGCGAAAAAAGAGGATATCTTGTTCATCATATTTCTCCTGTATGGGTTTACGGAAGAAATTATAAAGAGCGAGGACAGTCAGTGACGTGACAGGATTATGACGGTTGTGTCAGAGAATAAGGATGACGCCGAAACGTCATCACCAGGAATTATACTGCGTGCTTGGGTAGCGTCAGAATAAAGCGGGTGGAGCGGGCATCGGAGGTGACCGCCACTTTTCCTTGATGGGCGATGACAATTGATTTCACAATCGCCAGCCCAATACCGCTGCCTTCACCTTTACGCTGGCGTGAAGGGTCTACCCGGTAAAATCGGTCAAAGAGTCGGGGGAGATGCTGAGGGGGGATTGGGGGGCCGGGATTTTCCACGACTATCTGGACCTGGTCATCCGCGTCTTTCACTCGCACGGTGACCGACTCGCCTTTTGGCGCGTAGCGCAGGGCGTTTGAAAGCAGATTACTCACCGCCCGGCGTAGCATTAACGGGTCGCCTGAAACCCAGCATGCGCGTCCTTCAAAACGTAAGCCGACCTCGCGCTCTTCTGCCCAGGCTTCGAAAAAGTCGAACACTTTCCCCACCTCATCAGCCAGATTCAGCGCTGTCTTCTCCGGGATTAGCTGATTATTGTCCGCCTGCGCCAGAAACAGCATGTCACTGACCATTTTCGACATACGACCAAATTCTTCGAGATTGGAATACAGCACGTCTTCCAGCTCTTTTTGGCTGCGGGTCTGGCTGAGCGCAATTTCCGTTTGTGTGACCAGATTGGTGATGGGGGTGCGGATCTCATGGGCAATATCCGCCGAGAAATTCGACTGACGTTTAAATACGTCCTCGATACGCTCGATCATGTGATTAAACGAACTGACCAGTTGTTCCAGTTCAATAGGCACAGCCTGCGGATCGAGACGCACATCGAGATCTTTCGAGGTGATATTTTGGATGCGGCGACTGACGTTACGGATCGGTTCATGACCTTTGTACACGGCGAACAGCACGATAAAAACAATCATCATGCTAATTAGCGATGCCGTCATAATCAGTTTGTTTTTCAGGTCGTTAATATAGTGCAAATGAAAGTCTATCGATAACGCCAGATACAGCGTATACGCCGCTTTTCCATCAGCAAGCTGTCCTACCGGCAGGCGAATCATTCGCCAGTTCGACGACGTTTTCTGTCCATGAAGATGTTGGGATGTTTGTAGCGTTGGGCCAGAGATAATAAAAACATCACTGACATGGGCATTTTTATCCGGCTTTGCGCTGGCGATAAATTGCCGGAGATCCGGGGCATTGGGCGAATGAAAAATAGCCTTCTGATTGCTATCTTCCAGCGAAATAATGACGTTCGAGTAACCTGCTACCACGTTTTTTAGCGTTTCCAGACGACGTGATTCTGGCTCATTGGGTTGGTTAATAATTCGCTCCAGCGTGGCGCTGATCTGTTGTAAATCATTAATGTCCTGTTCGGCGAAATGGACCTTAACAGAGTGGATCATTATCCATGCAAAGGCGAAAAATGAAGCGATGGTCGCCAGGCTGATAAAAAAGGTCAGTCGTGTTGCCAGCGAAAAAGGGCGTCGCCATCGTTTACCGCGCATCGGGAACCTCAAGCATATAGCCCACACCGCGCACGGTCTGAATCAGTTTTGGCTCAAAGTCGTTATCAATTTTGGCGCGCAGACGCTTCACGGCGACGTCGATGGCATTGGTATCACTGTCAAAATTCATGTCCCAGACCTGGGAGGCGATCAGCGAGCGGGGTAACACTTCCCCCTGATGGCGCAGAAAAAACTCAAGCAGGGTAAACTCTTTGCTGGTCAGGGTGATGCGTGTACCGCTACGGATGACTTTTCTGCTCACCAGATCAACTATTAAATCTGCGACCTGAAACTGGCTTTCGACGATCACCGCCGCGCCCCGGCGCAGCAGCGTTCTGACCCGCGCCAGCAGCTCAGCGAAGGCGAACGGTTTAACCAGGTAATCATCCGCGCCGAGCTCCAGACCTTTAACCCGATGTTCAATGGTGCCCAGCGCGGTGAGAAGAAGAATGGGCATCCCTTTGTTGGCGGAACGCAGCATCCGCACGATATCCCAGCCGTTTACGTCCGGCAGCATGATGTCGAGTATGAGCAGGTCGTAATCGCCGGTCATCGCAAGATGGTACCCGTTCAGGCCGTTATCCGCTAAATCCACGACAAAACCCGCCTCCGTCAGGCCTTTCGTCAGGTATTCACCGGTTTTTTTCTCATCTTCGACTATCAAAACCTTCATCGTATTCTCCTTCACGCACAGGGTGTGCGGACTTTCAATTCTAGGGATGCGGGATCGGATAGCAAACGGTTATTGGGAAAATGACAGTTTTGTCATTTTCCTGTCACCGCTTAAACAGAGTCGTTTCGTTAAAGTACAACACTATAAATTCCCACTTATTTCAGGGTCATCAGTCCGGTCAGGACGAGAAGAACTATGAGCAAATTTAAGCTTCTTACCCTCAGCGCGATATTCATTCTCGCCGGTTGTTCATTGGCTCCAGAATATCAGCGCCCGGCGTTGCCGGTACCGCAACAATTCTCCTTGAGCCAGAATGCCCTGATTTCTGCACCGATGGGATATCAGGACACGGGGTGGCGGACTTTCTTCGTTGACTCACAGGTAAAGGCGCTGATTGGCGAGGCGCTGGTCAACAACCGCGATCTACGTATGGCTGTGCTGAAAGTTCAGGAGGCGAGAGCGCAATATGGGGTCACGGACGCCGATCGCTACCCGCAAATAACGGCAGGTTCCAGCAGTACTTACAGCGGTAAATTAAAAGGCGATACCAGCACAAAGAAAGAATTCGAGGCCGGGCTGAATCTCAGTTTCGATCTGGACTTCTTTGGTCGGCTGAAGAATATGAGTGAAGCCGAGCGACAGAACTTCTTTGCCAGCGAAGAGGCGCGTCGGGCAGTACACATCTCATTAATCTCCAATGTATCGCAAAGTTATTTCAATCAGCGTCTGGCGTATGCGCAGCTTAAAATCGCCGAGGAAACGCTGCAAAACTATCAGCGTTCTTACGCTTTTGTGGAGAAACAACTGCTAACCGGCAGCACCAACGTATTGGCGCTGGAACAGGCGTGGGGCGTGATTGAAAGCACACGCAGCGAAATCGCGAAGCGTAAAGGCGAACTGGCGCAGGCGAACAACGCGCTGCAACTGTTGCTGGGCACATACGGGAAATTACCCAACGACCAGATGCGCAGCCACGGGGATATTAAACCCGTAACGCTGCCACCATCGCTCTCGTCACAAATACTGTTGCAGCGCCCGGATATTTTGGAAGCAGAGCACGGATTAATGGCGGCGAATGCCAATATCGGCGCTGCACGGGCAGCGTTTTTCCCGTCAATAACCTTGACCAGTTCTGTGTCCAGTAGCAGCAGCGATCTCTCCAGCCTATTTAATGCCGCCAGCGGCATGTGGAATTTTGTCCCCAAAATAGATATTCCCATTTTTAACGCCGGACGTAATCAGTCCAATCTCGACCTCGCTGAAATTCGCCAACAGCAATCGGTGGTGAATTATGAACAAAAAATACAGAACGCATTTAAAGAGGTGGCGGATGCGCTGGCGTTGCGCCAAAGCATTGCCGATCAAATTAGCGGCCAGCAGCGTTATCTGCAGTCATTGCAAATCACGCTGCAACGCGCCAGAGCGCTTTATCAACATGGTGCGGTTAGTTATATCGAAGTCCTGGACGCCGAACGTTCTTTATTCGCCACGCAGCAATCGCTGCTCGATCTTAATTACGCCCAGCAGGTTAATGAAATTAAGCTGTTTGCTGCCTTAGGCGGCGGTTGGGTGGAGTAATCCTTAATATTAATTTTTCAGGAGCATTAATAATGAATACTACTGCCAAAGCCGTGTTGTTTAGCCTTTTCTCTGCGGTCATGTTTAACGCTCAGGCCAATGAGCATCAACATGGAGAGATGATGAGTATGCAGCCAGCAGCTCAACAGGAACAGGTCATTAGCGCCACTGGGGTGGTTGAATCTGTTGATATGGAAAGTAAAAAAATCACGATTAAACATGACCCTATTCCGGCAGTGAACTGGCCGGCCATGACCATGCGTTTCACGCTGGTTGCTGACACTAAAGCTGACGATATTCAGTCCGGCGATAAGGTGGCGTTTACGTTTATTCAGCAGGGTAATCTCTCTGTGCTACGCGATATTCATATCAGTAAATAACGTTCCCGTAGGTCTCTTTTATTCTTGCCCGGATTCTTCGTAATGCGGGTGAGACTATCGCGCAATGGAAATCACTATGGCGTCTTTAACGATTAAAAATACCGCGCTTATTCTCGCCAGCATGATTGCCGGTGGGGTTATTTCTGTCGGTATTTATACTTATTATTCATCAGCAAAAATAACGTCTGAAACCGGGCAGACTTCGCAAAAAGAAGACAGAAAAGTGTTGTTCTGGTACGACCCCATGTATCCGAATACGCGCTTTGATAAGCCGGGTAAATCGCCGTTTATGGATATGGACTTGATCCCGAAATATGCCGATGAAGAGACCGCGAGCGTGTCAGCGACTGGTGTGCGCATCGACCCCACTCAGACCCAGAATTTAGGGCTAAAAACTGAACCAGTGCGTCGTGGGCCATTGCACTATGCGCAAACTTTCCCGGCTAACGTAAGCTACAACGAATACCAGTTCGTTATTGTTCAGGCTCGCTCTGCAGGTTTTATCGAGAAGGTATACCCGCTAACCGTGGGTGACAAAGTTAAGCAAGGTGCGCCGCTTATCGACCTGACGATCCCTGACTGGGTTGAGGCACAGAGCGAATATTTATTGCTGCGAGAGACCGGCGGCAGTGCGACGCAGGTGGAAGGGATTCTGGAGAGATTACGTCTGGCCGGTATGCCTGAGGCGGATATCCAGCGCTTAATATCGACACGTAAAATTCAGACTCGCTTTACCCTGAAAGCCCCCATTGATGGGGTGATCACCACATTCGATTTACGTACCGGAATGAACATTTCCAAAGACAATGTGGTTGCGAAAATTCAGGGGATGGATCCGGTTTGGGTCAGCGCGTCGGTTCCGGAATCCATCGCCTGGCTGATTAAAGACGCCTCGCAATTTACTATCACTGTGCCCGCCTGGCCGGATAAGCCTTTCACCATCAGCAAGTGGAGTATCTTACCCAGCGTTGATGCTACCACGCGTACGCTCCAGATCCGTTTACAGGTCGATAATCCTGACGAGGCGCTCAAACCGGGGATGAATGCTTACCTGCAACTGAAAACGCAAAGCGAACCGATGTTGCTAATTCCCTCTAAGGCATTGATAGATACTGGCACCGAGCAGCGGGTGATCACCGTCGATAACGACGGTCGATTTGTGCCGAAACAGGTTACAGTATTCCATGATTCTCAAGGACTTACTGCTATTCGATCAGGTCTGACTGAAGGTGAAAAAGTGGTCTCCAGCGGTCTGTTCCTGATTGATTCCGAGGCGAATATCTCCGGCGCACTGGACCGCATGCGTGCGCAGAACAGTGGTGCGCAAGACGCCGCCGCAATGCCAGCCCAGGCGACCCATTCACACTGAGGATATGATAAATGATTGAATGGATTATCCGCCGCTCGGTGGCAAACCGTTTTTTGGTGATGATGGGGGCGCTGTTTCTCAGTATTTGGGGAACCTGGACCATCATCAATACCCCGGTTGATGCGCTGCCCGATCTCTCTGATGTGCAGGTGATCGTCAAAACCAGCTATCCGGGACAGGCGCCGCAAATTGTCGAGAATCAGGTTACTTATCCGCTGACTACCACCATGCTGTCGGTACCGGGCGCGAAGACGGTGCGTGGGTTCTCGCAGTTTGGCGATTCCTACGTATATGTCATTTTCGAGGATGGCACCGATCCTTACTGGGCACGCTCGCGCGTCCTCGAGTACCTCAACCAGGTGCAGGGAAAATTACCGACAGGCGTTAGCGCGGAAATGGGACCGGATGCCACGGGTGTCGGCTGGATTTTTGAGTACGCGCTGGTGGATCGCAGCGGGAAACATGACCTGGCAGAATTACGTTCTTTGCAGGACTGGTTTTTAAAATATGAGTTAAAAACGATTCCTAACGTGGCTGAGGTGGCCTCGGTAGGCGGCGTGGTTAAACAGTACCAGGTCGTTATCGATCCCATGAAGTTGACGCAATATGGTATTAGCCTGGCGGAGGTGAAGTCTGCGCTGGACACGTCGAATCAGGAAGCGGGCGGCTCGTCTGTCGAGATGGCTGAGGCGGAATATATGGTCCGCGCGAGTGGATATCTACAAACGCTTGATGATTTCAATAATATCGTCCTGAAAACCGGGGCCGATGGTGTGCCTGTTTACCTGCGTGATGTGGCGCGTGTGCAGATTGGGCCGGAAATGCGCCGTGGGATTGCCGAACTGAACGGCGAAGGCGAAGTGGCGGGCGGGGTGGTTATTCTGCGGTCCGGTAAAAATGCGCGTGAGGTTATTTCCGCGGTTAAAGCCAAACTTGACACGTTGAAAAGCAGTCTGCCGGAAGGCGTAGAAATAGTTACAACATACGATCGCAGCCAGCTCATCGATCGCGCCATTGATAACCTGAGCTACAAGCTGCTGGAAGAGTTTATCGTTGTTGCGTTGGTGTGCGCGCTGTTCTTGTGGCATCTGCGTTCGGCATTAGTGGCGATTATTTCCCTGCCGTTGGGGCTGTGTATCGCGTTTATCGTGATGCATTTCCAGGGATTGAACGCCAATATCATGTCGCTGGGGGGCATTGCCATTGCCGTCGGGGCGATGGTTGATGCCGCCATCGTGATGATTGAAAACGCCCATAAGCGGTTGGAAGAATGGGGGCATCAGCATCCGGATGAAAAACTGGATAATGCAACGCGCTGGAAGGTGATTACCGACGCTTCAGTAGAGGTTGGTCCGGCACTGTTCATCAGCCTGTTGATTATTACCCTGTCATTTATCCCCATCTTCACGCTGGAGGGGCAGGAAGGGCGACTGTTCGGCCCGCTGGCGTTCACCAAAACGTATGCCATGGCAGGTGCGGCGTTTCTGGCCATCGTGGTTATTCCGATCCTGATGGGATTCTGGATCCGCGGAAAAATACCTGCAGAAAGCAGCAACCCGCTTAACCGTTTCCTGATCCGTATTTACCATCCGCTATTGCTGAAGGTATTGCACTGGCCCAAGACCACCATTCTGGTGGCGGTGCTTTCAATACTTACGGTTATCTACCCGCTGAATAAAGTCGGCGGTGAATTCCTGCCACAAATTAACGAAGGCGATCTGCTGTATATGCCTTCAACCCTCCCGGGGATCTCGGCAGCGCAGGCGGCGGATATGCTGCAAAAAACCGATAAGCTGATCATGACCGTGCCGGAAGTGGCGCGCGTGTTTGGTAAAACCGGTAAGGCTGAAACGGCAACGGACTCCGCACCGCTGGAAATGGTTGAAACGACGATCCAACTGAAGCCGCAGGAGCAGTGGCGTCCGGGTATGACGATGGACAAAATTATCGCCGAACTCGACAAAACCGTGCGCTTGCCGGGGCTGGCGAATCTGTGGGTTCCGCCTATTCGTAACCGTATCGACATGCTTTCTACCGGCATCAAAAGCCCCATTGGGATAAAGGTGTCAGGAAACGTTCTGGCTGATATCGACGCCACGGCAGAACAAATTGAAGAGGTGGCCAGAACCGTGCCGGGCGTCTCTTCTGCGCTTGCTGAGCGCCTGGTCGGGGGGCGCTATATCAATGTGGATATTAATCGGGAGAAAGCGGCTCGCTACGGCATGACCGTCGGCGCAGTGCAACTGTTTGTCACCTCGGCGGTCGGAGGTGCAATGGTCGGCGAAACGGTGGAAGGGATTGCACGTTATCCGATTAACCTTCGCTATGCGCAGAGCTATCGCGATAATCCGCAAGCGCTGCGTACTCTGCCGATCCTGACGCCCATGAAGCAGCAAATCACGCTGGCTGATGTTGCAGATGTGACGGTGGTTTCAGGTCCATCGATGTTGAAAACCGAAGATGCGCGACCCACCAGTTGGATTTACATCGACGCACGCGATCGTGACATGGTTTCGGTAGTGAACGATCTGAAAAAAGCGATCGCTGAAAACGTACAGTTAAAGCCGGGGACCAGCGTGGCGTTTTCCGGGCAGTTCGAGCTGCTTGAACGTGCCAGTCATAAGCTCAAACTGATGGTGCCGATGACGCTGATGATTATTTTTGTCCTGCTGTATCTGGCTTTCCGCCGCTTTGGCGAAGCGCTGTTGATTATCACCAGCGTGCCCTTTGCGCTGGTGGGGGGGATCTGGTTCCTCTACTGGATGGGGTTCCATATGTCGGTTGCGACCGGAACCGGATTTATCGCCCTGGCCGGCGTCGCTGCAGAGTTTGGCGTGGTGATGCTGATGTATTTGCGCCACGCCATTGAAGCCGAACCCGCGCTGGAGAATCCGCAAACCTTTACCGCAGATAAGCTGGATGAGGCGTTATATCAAGGTGCGGTGCTTCGTGTGCGTCCGAAAGCGATGACCGTGGCGGTAATTATTGCGGGTCTGCTGCCTATTTTGTGGGGGACGGGAGCTGGCTCAGAAGTCATGAGCCGCATAGCCGCGCCGATGATTGGCGGCATGATCACCGCACCATTGCTCTCACTGTTCATTATTCCGGCCGCTTATAAGCTGATGTGGCTGCACAGACATCGCGGCCAAAAGTAATGCCATGAAGTGCTCGCCTGCCTTAATACTTATCAGTTAATGAACCGGAGGTAATGAATCTGTTGCCTCCGTCGCATTGCTACGTTCACCTTATGTTTTTCACTTCTCTGAAACCATACTGCCAGTGAACGTGTTAAGGGTACTATCGCCGTACCCTTAACAATCCCGGCTCCCGGCGGGAAAATTGTTGCTACGCAATACCCTCCGCTTATTCCTCCAGGCTACCGGGCCGGGCGCGAGGTAGCGTCCCTGCAAAACGCGCCCTGAGCCAGCATCCATGCTGGCTCTCCCGGCCTTACGGAAACACGTCGGCAATTTTCAGCCGGACCAGCCCACACCTGACCACCTGTATTTTTATTTGAATATATCTGAACAGCAACGCAGATTTAACTGGAAGTCAGAGCGTTGCAGCGATGACCCCAACCCGACAGGCAGACGGCATAAGACGAATGACAAAATTGCCGGGAGCAATTTTGAACAGCGCTTGCGCTGGCCCCGTAAGAGGTGAGCCTCCCTTGCTCGTTCACGGGTATCAGTGCCTCAGAGAAATGACACACATAAGGTGAACGGAACCCTGAGCCGGAATCATATGTTCCCTGTAATGTTTAACTAACTGGCATTACTCGCCTGCCTCGGTTTTACTGCTGAAGCAGGCGTTGCGTTATGCCGCCAACGCTTTCACGCGTTTGCGGTACTCGCCCGGCGTGCAGCCAAATTCCCGTAAAAAGACTTTGTGAAACGACGATTCGCTGGCGTAACCCACCGACTCGGCAATCACGATCAACGGCTGTGTACCACGTGACAGCATCTGGGCGGCGAACTGCAGGCGTAGCGCGGTTAACACCGCCAGCGGCGTGGAATTTGATACTTCACGGAATAGCTGTGCGAAGCTGGCCCGCGACATGTGTGCACGTTTTGCCAGTTCTTCGACGGTCCAGGCAAAAGCTGGTGACTCCAGCATCATGAATACAACGGCTCCCAGCCTGGGGTGCAGCAGTAAATTCAGCACATTTTTCGCAGGGGTCGACTGGGCAAGCCACTCGCGAACAGTTAATGCGAACAGCGTCGCGCATTGCTGGCTGCAAACGATGCTGGAGCCAGGCAGGTTGTTGATGTATTCCTCCTGCAATAGCGCAATCATGGCCTTCAACCAATGGCTGACGGGGCTGTTCTCCTCAGGCGCCAGTAATAATACTTCCGGAAGCGCGGTTAAAAAATAGCGTGAAGATGTCTGTAATCGCAGGCTCCCACAGACAATATGCGTTTGCTCTTCCCCTGTCTGACACAGCCGATGTGCGGAGTTTTGCGGCAGAATGACTATTGTTCCAGGGCGTAACGTGGAAGATGTTCCGTCAGGCATATCCAGTTGAGCGAATCCCTGGGTTACCGTATGCCAGCGAATAACGGACAGTTCACCCGCTGCATGAGGTAGTTGCCAGTCCCTGCTCAGCAGGCAGTTTTGATCTATCGAGCCCTGCGGGTCGTTAAGCGTAAGTAATCGGCTAAGTGCATCCATAAAGACTCCTGGGCAGTTTTTGTTGGTGCTGATCAAGATGAAAAAAATATGCTATTCATAATTTTATTAATATCTTTATGTGATTATCTTATTTCCTCGCAGAGTTGAGTGGAAGCGAAAAAATGGTGTTTTAGACGATCTGACAGTAATTGGCGCGTTAAAGATACATTGTTCCTGCATCGCTAAACCTATAATTCAGTTCAACAAACGAACAGTGACATGGCGGAGAGACAGCATGAATCAGTATCAGGCGATCGTTATCGGATTTGGCAAAGCGGGTAAAACGCTGGCGGCTACCCTGGCGAAAACGGGCTGGCGAGTGGCGATTATTGAACAGTCAAACACCATGTATGGCGGAACATGTATCAATATCGGCTGTATTCCAACCAAAACCCTGGTACACGATGCTGAACTTCAGCATGACTTTGCCGCGGCGATGCAGCGCAAGGCCTCTGTTGTCAGCTTTCTGCGTGATAAAAACTTCCATAATCTTGCCGATCTGGAAAACGTGGATGTGATTGAAGGTCGTGCAGAATTCATTGATAACCATACAGTGCGGGTCATGCAGCCAACCGGCGAGCTTGAGCTAAGCGGCGAGAAGATCTTTATTAATACCGGTGCACAGGCAACGATGCCGAACGTGGCCGGGTTAACGACCACACCTGGCGTGTTTGACAGCACCGGGCTGTTAAATTTGACGCACCGTCCGGAACGTTTGGGGATTTTGGGCGGCGGGTATATTGGTGTCGAATTCGCTTCAATGTTTGCCAACTTCGGCAGCAAGGTCACCATTTATGAAGCTGCGCCACAGTTTTTAGCGCGCGAAGATCGGGATATTGCCGAAGCTATCGCTAACATTTTACGCGACAAAGGTGTTGAGATTATCCTCAATGCAAGGGTGCAGGCGGTTTCATCCCACGACGGCGAGGTGCAGGTGCAAATGCCGGAAGGGGCTCAGACTGTGGATGCGCTGCTGGTGGCATCTGGCCGCAAACCGGCGACTGAAAATCTACAGTTGCAAAACGCGGGTGTGGATGTCAACGAACACGGCGCTATTGTGGTGAATAAATATTTGCGTACTTCGGCAGACAATATCTGGGCCATGGGCGATGTGACGGGGGGATTACAATTTACTTATATCTCGCTGGATGACTTCCGTATTGTACGTGATAACTTGTTAGGCGAGGGGTTACGTCACACCGGCGATCGTCAAAATATACCGTATTCTGTCTTCATAACCCCGCCGCTTTCCCGCGTGGGGATGACCGAAGAGCAAGCTCGCGCCAGCGGCGCGGTGGTACAGGTAGTCACTCTGCCTGTCGCGGCTATCCCGCGAGCACGGGTGATGAATGACACGCGTGGCGTACTTAAAGCGGTGGTAGATAGCGAAACGAAACAGATATTAGGCGTATCCCTGCTGTGCGTGGATTCTCATGAGATGATTAATATTATTAAGACCGTTATGGATGCTGGTTTGCCTTTCACCACACTGCGCGATCAAATATTTACGCATCCGAGTATGAGTGAATCACTCAACGATCTCTTCTCTCTCGTAAAATAATAATAATGTAGCTGCATGATTGCTCCACCTGTGTGGAGCTTTTTTTATCATAAATAAAGTAATACGCATGAACAGTTTTTCTGGCGTTATGCAGTAAATAAGATAAACAGCGATGTTTTATTCTATTGAGACTGAAATCACTTGTTAATGGAAATAGAAATGAACATGCTTAAAACTTCATTATTGTTGACTGCTTTACTCACTGCGCCGGTAACATTTTCTGTTCTGGCACAACAGCCGGTTGAAGTCGCTCGCGTCAGCGTGTCGGCAATTGCCGCGGCACCTTCTGTCGTTGAGGATGCCATCGCAAAACTAGCCCAGGAAAAGGATGCCACTTCGTGGAAAATTACTTCAATGCGTATAGACAGCAGTACTCACGCTACGGCAATTTTGTATAAGTGAGGAGCATCTGCATGGAAAAGTATCTGCGTTTACTCGGCAAGGGCGATAGAATTGGATTAACGTTGATTCGTCTCAGCATTGCCCTTGTATTTATGTGGATTGGTCTGTTGAAGTTTGTACCTTACGAAGCAGACAGTATTACACCATTTGTCGCCAATAGTCCGGTAATGTCATTTTTCTACGAACATCCCACAGAATATAAGCAGCACTTAACCCACGAAGGTGAGTTTAAACCGCAGGAGCGTGAATGGCAGAAGGCGAATAACACGTATACGTTCTCCAATGGCCTGGGCGTAGTCGAAGTGCTTATCGCATTGCTGGTGCTGGCTAATCCTGTTAGTCGTTGGTTGGGATTACTGGGTGGCATACTGGCATTTGCCACGCCGATTGTTACGTTATCATTTTTAATTACTACACCAGAAGCATGGGTGATGCCGTTGGGAGATTTGCACCACGGTTTTCCTTACTTGTCCGGAGCCGGGCGTCTGGTGTTGAAAGACACATTAATGTTGGCGGGAGCGGTGATGATCATCGCAGATTCATCCCGATCAATTCTTAAGCAAAAGTATTGAATTTTTAGCGTTGTACCCTCTGTAAGATAGTAAGCCTCTATAGTTCGATTCGGTAATTACCGGGCCAGCAGGACGCTGGCCTTTTTTCTGCCCTAAGGGAAATTATTTTACATGCGAAATAAAATAATTCACTTTATCACAATAACCTGTGGAGGTTATATTGATGATTAATAATATGGTTTCGTAAGTATTTTATTTCTTCTTTCGATAGTGCGCCAGTTCGCAAACTGCATAGTTCCTTCATCAAAACTCACTCATTTCCCTCTATTTTTTTCTGTGCAATTCTTACTATTTGTTATCTCAAAATGACATCTCAAAATTGATTGTTATTCATTTTTGTTATAATTAATCAACACGTTCGCATGGTTTTAAGCATGGCTTCAGCTAAAATTAACGTTGATTAAATGTTTTTACGTATCAATAAATGGCTAAAGATAGCTAAAAACTTAATTTTTAACCAACTGTTCGACATGGAATCCACTATGGTAATTAAGCACCAAGGGTGGATGCTGATCTCGCGTTTTGTGAGTAACCAATAGCAAGACATGTCTTAAATATGGAAATAAGGGTTTTAGAATGAGCTTTGGATTAGCAAAGGACAACAAGTTTGAAATCATAGCTACCCTTCGTGAAGAGCTGCACAAGAAAACGAAACTGGAAGTGTTATGTGAAAACAGTAGCGTTATCACTCAGTTAGAGAAGGTTGATTTCGAGCGGTTTGTTATCTCCGGACACGAAGACATTGTACCTGAAAAGGTCCAATACTTTATCCTGCATAGTGAAAGCGGGATTGTAAAATTTAGTGCCAGATTCGAACAAACCCCATTAACAGGTGCGGAAGTGGGATTATCCTACCTCATCCCGGATTTGATTTTCTTTGCCCAGCAGAGACAAAACCAGCGTTTTTCCTTCATGAAGGGGTATGACTTTTTCTGTTTTGGTCGTTACAAGAACGGAGAAAACTACTCGCTGAAGATTAAAAACATCTCTCAGGGTGGTTGTGCGTTAATCGCTGAAGATGTTAACGCCCGTTTTCTTTACAAAGATGCGGTGATTAAAAGCGCTTCACTGGATTTTGACACGTTTGGCAGTTTGCAGTTGGATTTAAAAGTTATTGATGTCGTCGCGATCAACGAATTTGATGAAGATAATCAATTGTATTCCTGCCATCAGATTTCGTGTGGGTTCGATTTTAAAAACCGTCGTGAAGAGACTGAAGTCGAGAAGATTATTATTAAATTTTTAATGAGTAACAAGATTAAAAGCTTATAGGAGTGGTGAACAGGATGTTGATGTGTGGTAGTGATAATTTTGTGGGCAACGGTCTGTTCGCCTACCTGACAAGCAAACATGTACCGATACAAACATTCCAGTTTGAGGATATGTTGCATCAGTCATCATTATGCCAGCATCAAACTATGGTTTTTAATATCATTGATAATGAACAACCGTGCTCAGCTATTGTAGATTTTCTGAATAAAAACCGATTTAAGTTTTATAATAACGTCGTGGTAATTATTGCTGATAGTTTGGTGGCAAAATTATGTGTGGAGTTATTATATGTCGAGAAAACAATAGTTTTGACCGAGAAATCTTCACTGCGTGATTTCGGTCAATTGGCGTCGTTAACGGTCGGGAAATGGAATCCCCGACTATATCGTTCGCAGAAGAAACTAACTGAGAGAGAGCAGCAGATTCTGAATTTGTTGGTAAATGGTTATACCGCCAAAGAAATTTCTGAGTTGGTGAGCCTGAACTATAAAACTATTCAGGCTCATAAGATGCGGGTCGTCGCCAAGCTGGGGCTGACTAATACTTCTGATTTAAATAAATTAATAGTCAGATTTACTCATCGAACGTCTTTTTTACCGTAACCTGACTATTCTTATCTGATGTAACACACCTAATAGTAGATACAATTCGGGAGTGATGTTGACTGGTTTTAAATTTTCATGATTTGTCGAGGGGAAGGTGAATGTTTAATTCCAGTGAGGTGCTAACCGCGCTTGAAAAAGCATTGAATACCAGTCAGCTTTATATGGTTTATCAGCCCATTTTTAATTTGCGTACTCAGTGTATTAGCGGGTTTGAAGCGTTAATGCGTTGGAATAGCCCTCAGATGGGTATGATCTCTCCCGATGTTTTTATTACGTTACTGGAGGACAGCGGCAATATCCTTTCAATTGAAGATATGGTTAGCTGCACGCCATGGGATGTTGCAACCCGCTGGCCAGATTACCTGGTATTATCAATCAACATTTCCGCACTTGAATTCTGCGATCCTCTGTTACCTCAACGCGTCAGAAAAAATCTTATCACCTGTGGTTTGCCGGCCAACCGATGTCAGGTAGAGGTCACGGAAACGTCACCGCTGTGCGACAGTCTGGTCGCGGCTAAAAATATGAAAGAGCTGAAGGCGATAGGGGTCAAACTTGCTCTTGACGATTTTGGAACCGGGCACGCTAATCTTAATTACCTGTTGAAGTATCCTTTTGATACCTTAAAAATCGATAAAGAATTTGTCACCGGCATTGAACCCGACACCCGCTCAACAAAGATTGTGGAGGGTATCATTTCACTGGCGCACAATTTTGGGATTGAAGTTCTTGCCGAAGGGGTGGAAACCCAATCCGAACTGGACCGTTTGATGCAGATGGGTTGTGACAAAATCCAAGGATTTTTCATTTCTCCTCCGGTGTTAGCAGAAGAGATCCCGTTACTCTTAACGCACTATAATCGTTAATCCCTCCAGGTTTTAACCTCTTCAATCATCACTTCGTTGCTGCCAGTCCGTAGCCCTGAAAGGCAAAAAAAAGCCCCCTGCTTAACAGGGGGCTGGCGAGTTTATGTCAGCTTAGAACGATTTCTTGAAGCCGATAGATGCATTGACGGGTGCTTCGACCTGTGACTTACTGCCACCGTTGCTGAATTGCGTACCCAGTTCACCGTAGACCTGCAGATTTCTGTCGATAGACCATGACAGGCCGGCTGCAACTTCAGTGCTGGAGTATTGTTGTGAAGACTCAAGCGTGGTGGTAGCTACCGCATTGCTAAAGTGCGTTTTGTCTTTTGAACCCAGACCCTGCCAGACGTTGACTCTGCCGTATGGCTGGAATTTGCCATGAGTGGTGTCATAGTCAGCGACCAGACGCACGCCCAGACGCGCGGTAAAGGAATCCGCGGAATCCATTTTCACTTTCGTTTGGGTCACACCATCAAGCGTACCGTTATCAAAGTCGCTGTATTGATAGATCAACTGAGCCTGCGGTTCCAGACTCCATGCGCTGGCGCCTAAACGGAACGATTTACCCACCTCTGTCGATGCCGTCAACGTGTTGCCTTTGACGGTATACGAACCGTTATTACCGGTCGCCGCCAGGCGGGATTTATGGTTACCGTACTGCAGGACGTTATCAACATACATGCCGTCACCCGAGAACCAGGTAGCGTAACCGCCGACGTAAAACGCGTTGTCGTCGATATTGCCGCCTTTGCCGTCGCTGCCGGTTTTCGTGCCTTTCACGTTGCTGTCGATATCCAGGATGCTGGTATACATCCCGGCTTTCCAGCTTTCGTTCGCATACATATCGACGCCAACCTGAATACCCATGGTATGGGTGCTGGTTTGCGTCCTGGCCGCATCATCCAGTTTGGTTTTACCGGAGTAGCCAATCATTCTGGCCCAGGCGCGATTGTCTTCATCAAGTCCCGGTTTAACCTCGTCGCCCATACGCTGGTGCATGTTGCCTAACAGGCTGATGTCCCCCTGACGAACCACGCTGGCGAGACCAGAATACAGCATGGTTTCTGGACGGTATTCGCTTCTCAGATACCAGTTTTCGCCCTGACCCTGCGCATTCCCGGCATGCAGTTGGTACTCAAATGCGCCCGCAGCCATACACTCTGCGGCAAGATGAAAGGCGTCCCGCGAGGTTTGCGCTGTGGTGGTTGCACCGTTGAGTGCGGTGACGACTTCGATACCATCACCGATGGTCGGTGCGCCAAGACCGGAACCATCGACATCCAGCAGCGTACTGCCGCTGGCTTTACCGCCATCAATAATCAGACGGTCGGCAATACCTGCGCCGCTATCGTTCTGGATAGCCGCCATGTTGATGGTGCCTTTTTCGCCGGTATAATCCCCTTTGACGGTTAAGGTTGTGCCAGGTTGCTGACCGATGAGCGATACATCGCCGCCGTTGCTCAGTCCCGCTACCGTCTGGTTATAGCCCTGCGTGTTCAGCGTGCTGTCCGCGACAACGTAGTGGTGCGATGCCGCACTCAGAGTGTTGGTATTCCCCGCCTGCAGCACGCCGTTGGCAATCAGCGTTGCGCCGCTGTAGCTGTTTTCACCTTGCAGCTCCGTCACACCGCTACCGGTCTGATGCAGCTGGCCTTTGCCACTGATATTTCCGGTCAGTGCCAGGGTATCGCCACGATTAACGTTGAGTACGCCATTATCAACGATATCCCCCTGAATGCTGCCGATATCACCACCGTTACCCAGCTGTAAAACGCCTTGTTCGATGGTGGTGCCACCGGTGTAGGTGTTATCCAGCGTCAGGGTGAGGGAGCCTTTGCCCGTTTTGGTCAGTTGACCGTTACCTTCGACTTCCGTCAGTAGAGAAACGTCATGTCCGTTGGTGTCGAATGTCCCGCCGCCGGATTCCAGCGTTACCTGACGGGCGGTATCAAACGCTTCGCCATATTTCAGCGTACCACCGTTGAAGGTAATTCCCGTATCTGCCGCACCGAGGTTGGCATCGCCCGCCACCTGTAACGTACCTGAGGTGATGGTGGTGCCACCGCTGTAAGTATTGTCGCCGGTGAGAATCAGTGTACCGAGATCGCCTTTATTCAGGCCACCGGTACCGCGGATCACGCTGTCGATGGTGGCGGTGTAACTGGCGCCATCTACCGTGCCATCGCCGACGCGAATCAGCGTATTGGCGGTATCGGTAGTGATGGCCTCCCCGCCGACGCGATAACCATCGGTAGCGAACTGCGCGCCGCTGATGATGACATCGCCTTGGCTGTTATCGACGGTTACGTTACCCGCTTCGCCCTGGAAGACGGCGAATGCGGCATCGGTAAACGGTGCGTTCAATGCGCCTTCTGGCGTCGATTCATCCGTTGTCCAGTTGTCGTTACCCTGGCTGGATTGCCAGATACCGTCGCCGCCGTTGATGACGCCGTTGTTTTTCAGCTCGCCATTCTCACCGCCGGTACCGTCCCAGAAGCGCAGCGTCAGTCCGGCATGGTTGACCAGGTTAACCTGGTTTTTGACCGAAGTTTGTACGTACAAACTGTCCGCGGCTTCCGGCGCGTTAGCAATATCCATCACGTTGTTGGTTAATGTGCCGGTGTAGTTGATGACGCGATAAACGCCAACGTCAAAGCTTCCGCCCGGAGAGGTCTCAATGTTGAGTTTACCGTCGAGCGTCAGATCGCCATTCACGTCGATCAGGTCGTTGAACGCGCCGCCGGGGGTATAAGCCTGACCAAACTGGTAATCCAGTTGGGCGTTATCGCTCAGCGTCAGTGAACCGGTAGTCAGTTTGCCCACGCTGTTGATGGCGGCCCCGGCGGTAATATGACCATCGTCCAGCACATCAACCGCGCCGCCGATAATACCGTTACCGCCGAGCGTGGCCCCGGATTTCACCGTCACCTGACCGGTCGCTGCAGACTGATTACCGTTGACCAGCAGCACGCCTTCGTTAACGTCCGTGGTGCCGGTCCAGGTGTTGTCGCCCGTCAGCGTTAACGTGCCGTCGCCGATTTTCACCAGGCTGCCATCGTTGCCACTGATAATACCGCTAATGGTGTCGGCCAGATGCAGATTCCCCAGCGACAATTCTCTATTGCCCAGTTCGACATTACCCGCGCCGGACAACGAACCGATAGACGTTGCGCTGTTGACTGCGCTCACATCAACCATACCACCCGCCAGGTTTTTAACGACGGTATTCTCTGCCATTGCCTGGTCAGCAAAGGTCATCAGTCCGCTGTTAGTTACATCGGCATTGCCGCCGCTGGCGTTTTCTTCCAGTGCCAGCGTGCTGTCTTTCGCTACGCTAACCGTCGCGTTGCCCGCAGTGGCGTTATTGGTTAACAGCGCTTTCGCTGTGCCCGTCAGGTGCAGTTTGGCGCTGGCGGCAGTCACGGTATCGGCCAACGTTAACAGGCTGTCGGCGATGTTTATCGTCAGAGATTGCAGACTGGTCTCCGCGCCACTGACGTTGAGGGTTGCACCGTTGTTGACGCTCACGGTGCTGCTCTCATTACTGCCGAACGCGCCGGTTTTGCTGACGTTGACCGCCACATTGTTGGCATTGCCGGTGCCGGCAATTTCGGTGTCGCCTTTGTAGCTGTTCGCGCGCTCAAGCGACAGAGTACTGCCCGCATCGCTTGAACTGCTGGTGACTTTCAGTTTACCGTCGCCGGTAATCTCACCGGTTGGCGTGAAGTGGTGCGAATTAAGGTCAAACACCGCCGCGTTTTCATTCGCGCCAAGCGTAATGGTGCGATTGCTGGTCAGGTCCGCGCCCATCTGCAGCGTGGAGCCGTTATTGATAGCCAGGTCGGTACCGCTCTGGCCGAGGTTGCTGTCGGCAGAGATTTGTAACGTACCACCGTCAATGCGCGTGCCGCCGCGATACTCGTTATCACCGCTGAGGATCAGACGACCCAGGTCGGTTTTCACCAGCGTCAGCTTGTCATTGGTGCTGGCTTCGCGGATGACGGACTCAATGGTTGCGGTATAGTTTTGCCCTGCGCCACCGGCACCAACGCGTAGCAACAGTTCACCGGTCCCCGGCGTCTGGCCTGCGTGGGTCGCTGTTTCCGTTGTGGCATGCGCGTTAAGTGTGTCACCTCTCACGACATAGCCATCGGCATCAAACTGCGCCCCGGAGAAGTGAACTTCGCCCGCAGCGTTATCCACGGTGACGGTCCCGCCTTTGGTGGTGAAGATCGCAAAGGATTTCTGCGCCCACGGCGCGTTACCGTCGCCCGTTGCGGTGGTCCAGTTGTTATCACCCTGGCTGCCAATCGCCATCCATTTGCCGTCGCCGCCGTCAATTTTGCTGTCGCCTTCAATGCCGGACGCGCCGTGGTTCTGATTGATGGTTGCGCCGTCCCAGAAGTGTAGGGTAACGCCGTTGGCATTTACCAGGTTGACCTGTTTGTCGATAGAGGTCTGGACAAAAATGTTGCTCTTATCCTGACTGTCCGGCACAACGCCCAGATCCAGCGTCTGGTTATTCAATGTCCCGCCGTAGTTATAAATACGGTATACGCCTGGTCCGAAGCTACCGCCCTGTGAAGTAGTAACATCCAGAGTTCCGTCCAGTTGCAAATCGCCTGCGACGTTAATCAGATCGTTTAGCGCACCGCCCGGCATATAGGCCTGACCCAGTTCGAAAGCGGAGGTCGTTTTGCTGCCAAGCTGCAGATTACCGTTAATGGATAACGTACCCGCACCGCCGTCACCGGCGCTGAGGGTAGAGGCATCGTTCATCAGCACGTCGCCGCCGATCACCCCGTTACCCCCCAGCGTCGCCGTACCGCTTACTTTGGTCACACCCGTCGCGGCACTCTGATTCCCTTTCACCAGTAGCGTACCGCTGGTGACGGTCGTGTCGCCGGTATAGGTGTTATTGCCCGTCAGGCGAGTAATACCGTTACCAATCTGCTGTAACGCACCGATCCCGGAGATTACGCCGCCAAGCAGCACATCATTGGCCCGATTAATCGCCAGTACGCCATTGTCGATGATGTCAGACACGGCGTTGACTCCGCCTGTATTTCCGCCGTCACCCAACTGCAGCGTGCCGGTTTGAGCAATAGTGGTAGAGCCGGTATAGGTGTTGTTGGCGGTAAAGACGGTGGTGCCGTCCGCCGCGCGTTCAAACTTCCCATCACCGCTGATGACGCCGTTATAGATCTGTGCCGCCGTCGTGTCGCCCTGCGTGTCAAAGATGACTCGGCTGCCTGCACCCTGAGTCGTCACATTGTAGTCAGCGATGGTCGCGGCAGTGCTGGTGGACTCGCCGTGATCGCCGGTACGCAGCGTTGCGCCATTGGTAACCGCAATGGTTTTACTTGCCAGATTCAGGTTTTCAACGATGCGGACATCCGCGTTTGACCCGCTGAGGGTTAGCGAATCCCAGCCGGTGCCAATATTCGTGCCGGTAGTCAGGTTGTCGCTGACCAGCGTTCCAATCTTCGCATCTTTTGTATCGGTAAAGGTGAGGGCGTTGTCCGTACCCGCAGCGGTAATGATGTGGCGCGTTTTATCCAGCGTCACATTGCCGATGTTAGCTTTATTGTTGCCGCCAGTACCGGCGAAATTCACTTCGCCGGCATAGGTGCCGCTGCGCCAGTTGAAGGTGTCTGCACCTGCACCGGTATTGATTACGCCGCTGGTGACACCGCCGCTGATATCAATAGTGTCATTGCCTGTACCGGACTGAATGGCCACCGCCGTGTCGTTGATGGCCTCCAGAGTTCCGGTGTTGGTAATGGCTTTACTGCTGTCTCCGCTGGCGTCGATTACCGGGGAGGTGGTGCTTGCAGAGATAATCTTGCCACTGTTGGTCAATGCGCTGACGTTTTTTGCGATGATTGCCGAACCGCCTGCGCTGTCATGCACGTTAATATCGGCATTGGTGGTGATGTGCCCGTTAGTATTGGCGCGAATCCCGCTGCCTTCGCTGTTCAATACCTCAATGGTATAGCCTTTACCGATGGTCAGATTGCCCGTCACCGCGTCACCATTGCGCTGTTCAAAGGCGAAGCCGGTACCTTTACCACTAACGTTGAGAATATTGTTCAACCCATCTTTCATGTTCAGCGCAACGCTGGTACGGATCCCCGGACCATCGTTGGCGTTGATCGTGACGTTGTTGAGCGTGATGTCGGTATTGTTGGCATCGTTTTGAATGCCCGCGCCAGTCCCTTTCGCGCTAATCGTTACCCCTTTTGCAGCCAGCTTACCGGCCCCTGTATCGAGGCGAATACCATCAGCCGAACCATCGGTCGTGATGGCATCACCGGCATTACCGGTAATACTCAAACTGGCACCATTGGTCAGCAGAACGCCTGCGGTTCCGTCATCGACTTGAATCTGACCCAGTTTTTTAATTTGTGCGTTCGAACCAGAAGCTTGTACGCCGATGCCGTTACTCACATGTAAGGCAGCAGTCGCGTTATTGGTTAAACTCCCGCCTTGTTGCACGTTAACCCCAATGCTGTCGGTGCTGGCAAGATCGATACTCGCCTGAGTATCGAGGATCAGGCTGCCCTGGTTCCTTGCCACATAGGCAATGACCTTGTTGCCGGTAGCTTCTGAAGTGATTTTTGCGTTTGAAGTGAGAGTAGTCGCAACGGCGCTACCCTCTGCACTGCCATTCAACTGATGTGCCTGACCATCCACAACCCCGGCAACGGTCCTTTCACCGGTTAAATTGATGGTTGTTTTATCGCTGATGTTACCTGTGGCGCCGCCTTCTATCAGCAGTGCGGCGGAGTCGGTACCCTGCACGGTGAACGTGGCTTCGCCGGTATCAACTTTACTGTTTACGCCCGTTGCAAATACGCCAACGGACTGTTCGCCGTTTAAGGTCAGTTCAAGGTTAGAGCTGGCCTGACCGTCAGGCGTGGTGGTGTTACCGGCCAGCATTGCGCCATTGGCAATACGGAAAATGGTGGTGCGATCCTGTCCGTTGTCATTCATTACTGCCTGACCAATATTGGCAGTCGCGCCTTTACCATACAGGTAGTAGCCAATCTGATCGGTGCTGTTGAATGCCGGGCTACTCAGGTTGTCGACGTTAGCGACGGCGTTATCACGTACGTGTACACCGATGTTCCCGGCTTTGTTTAGCGTGATGTTGGAATAGACGTTGACCACCGCCTTCCCATCTTTGCCACCCTCAGCCCAGACGGCATAGTTACGGTTCCCGACACTACCTTCACCGTCCACGATGATAGAGCCAGCATCGCTGGTGGTGGCTTCGGCATTTTTGTGCGTTGCGCTTACGTGGATCCCGACGTTGTTGGTGCCATTGACGTTTATCTTGCCGTCATTGCGGATTTCCTGATTATTTTCAGCGCCACTATCACGCACGGTGATGCCGTAATTCTTAATGTTGCCTGCGCTGGAATCGCCATTGAGCACGATATTTCCGGTATTGAATACATTGCCGGCCGCGTTACCAATCAGAATACCTGCAGCATTACGTACGCCGGTTCCCAGCGTGATAAGGCCGTTGTTAATCACCTCTTTGGCGCTCTTGGTCATGATCCCGGCGCTCAGGCTGGAACCGCCAGCCATGGTGACATCTTTAGAGGGAGCGCTTGCGTTGCGACCAAGATAAATAGTGGCATCCGCGCTGTTGGTAAAGGTGGCATTGTCGGCGACTTCTACGCCATAGGCGGTACCTTTAGCATAGGATGCACCGTTTTTGCTCCCTTCCACGACGTTGATATCGCCGTTGTTGACCCCTTGCGCATTGTCAGACAGTTGCATACCAATGGCCAGCGTCAGCGAGCCTGCGGGGTCGTCCTTGCTCCAGGGATCGGCCGCAGAAGCGGTGCCGAAGTTATCGGTGGTTATCGCCTGGTTGATGGTACCTTCGTTGGTGACTTGACTGGTGCCTTGCCCTTGCATACCAAATGCGCCATAGCTGTTGACGTTTTGGTTACCGTCTTTATCAATAAACAGCCCGGAGTTGATGATCCCGCTGTTGGTTGCCGTCGCATCTTTAGCCAGCATACCAATCGCCAGGCTCTGCCCGGTCGAAGTACGCAATGCGTTCAGTTCGCCCAGGTTAGTGATAACCCCACCATCAATGGCTTTCATCACGCCATTAATACTGCCGTCAACGGCAATAATCGCGTCTTTATTCAGAGTGCCGGAGGTGCCCGCACCATTGGCGTAGATAGCATGCAGCTCACCACGACCGGCGGTGGCGTTGTTGGTATGCGACTCGCCGTCAGTCCAGACCTCGTAATCCCAACTGAGCACGTCAGCGGGTTTACTGGAATTGATCAGACTATCAATCAGCCCGGCGTACTTGGTTTGTGCGGCGGTGACGGTCGTCACCTCCTTTGCATCCAGCCACAGCTGGATTTGGCTGACTTTTTCGCCTTCAGGGTTTTCTGCCGCGTCGTCGCTATTGCCCAGCAGCCAGTCGTTGAAATCGGCCAGCTCCTGCGTGTTGGTAATGCTAAACGTGCGTTCACCGGTTTCGACTACCTGACCCTCCGCATCGTAGCCGTAGGTCATCAGCGTCACATCATCGCCAAACACGGATGTTTGCTTTGAACCGGAGAACATTTTTGGCGGCACAACCGGAGCTGCGTTAAATTTGATGTAGTTATCCGATTGCCAGTTTACCTGGCTACCCGCATCCTGAGCCTCCAGTAAGGAGGAGTCTTTGGCCAGTAACTCGATGGTATTGAGCTGGTCGCGAACATTGAGCGTGTCGTTGCCAATATTCAGGTTAGCAATGGATCTATTGGTCGCCAGCGCGATACCAAATTGCTTATAGATTTCTGACTTCTGCGCATCATAGGTGTTTAATACCGCATCGCCGATTTGCGCTTCGGTAAGAAAGCCACTTAACGCATTAGTATCAAAGACTTTGATGGTTGTTGTTTCGCCGGGAAACGCCGGGTCGTTGATAGCAAATTCTGTGCTCTGTGACGGCGTTGACGATTGGTTGTAAGTCAGGTATTCCGCCAGATCTTCAGCAGTGGTGATTGTTTTAACGCTTTGGTCAGGGCTGGTAGCCTGCAGCGTGATTTTGCCACTTTCCAGCAACTCCCGGATAGTGGTTGATTCAACAACGCCGCTTTGGCCTGGACTAAATGTTGGGATTGCGCCACTGATATTAAGTGCCTGACCGGTGGTGTTATCTTCATATAAGAAACCATAGTCGTGGACATCCTCATATATTCCAGCGGAAATACCTGTCTGGTAGTCGATAAAAATATTGTGCTCACCGATATCGACAATTGGAGTAGCCGAAGCCAGCATTGACGCACCGCTTAATGCGCCAGCTGCCAGTACGGCGACAGTTTTTCGCGAACTGCTTTTTTTCTTGCCTTTGGTTAATTCAGAAACGACTACCCAGATACCGAGCGCCGCGTTCCAAATAATGCTGTAAACTTTGTTCATATATAACCCTTGTCTACATTCCTGTTATGTATGTGTTAATACGTTGAGTTGTTGGCTATGGCTGGCACGCGGATGTGCTACCCGGTAATAAATTTTGGGAAATGGGTTTTCCTTCCGTGCGGTGCGGAATTAAAAATGAGCCGAAAGGAAAATTTTTAAAAAATAACCGTGATAATTGTCCTTAAGTAAGTCAGTTACGGCTGGCTATAGTGGGAAATTGTGTACTTGAGCCGGGTATTATTTTTGCCGAGTTTTCTGGCAATGTTGCTTTTGTATGCCCCGATGGTTTTCTCACTTTTCTGTGACGCACCGGCGATTTGCGCCAGCGACCATCCCCGGGCTAGCATCATCATTACGTTGAATTCGTTGGCTGTGATTTTTGTGTGTAGTTCTTTGATACTTTGTTGTTTTTTGTTTTGCGTGATACGTGTGACGGTCTGTAATAGCTGATCAAGGCTGGTGTCTTGATCGAGAAATTGCATGTTCTTGCCGCAAACGGTTTGAAAAATGGTAAAGGTAGCTTCATCTGCCAGAACAATAATTCTGGTAGCAGGACGTAAAGCCATATTGCGGATAATCCTGGCATATTTTAAAAAATCAGATTTGTCAGGATTAATAATGATGCAATCCGTTTCATAAGGAAGCATTTTGACGGCAGAAAGCGTCTGAGAGGAGTAATACGTGATATCAATATATAATGATAAACCACGTAGGATTTCTCGCATGCCTAGCCAGGGGTAAATTGAGTCACCCAAAAAAATAGCCTTAGACATAACGATCTCCTTGAAATTTTGGTGCAAGCAGTCGCCTCTTTTTTTAGACTAAAAAAAGAATTTTTGACGACGCATGAAATATTAATTAAAAATCGTATAACGTTCTTCGGCGTGAACGCATCCTTATTTATTTCAGACTCAACAGATATTCTCTGTATTTATTTGAAGCATTAACTATTCTTAAGGTAGATATTACACTTTGTTAAAATTTAAGATAAATCGTTTATTTCACCTCTGAGCACAACATTGATAGATTTCACTTATGGATCGGGATAATAATAAAAAGGAGGTTTGTATAAAGACAGGGGTATTCCTGGGATTAAAGAAAGGTATTTATATGCAATTGCTTAAGTTTCAAGAAGATACTCATTTTTCTTCATGGTATTAATTGAGTGTAGGAGGATTCTTAATCCTGACCAGGACAGAGAAAGCGGAAGGTTAGAAGAAGAGGTAAATATTGCCGAATTTGCACCTATTGGCTAATAATAGGATTATTACAGATTATATTTCTGCAATAAATCCAATTATTGGAATTTTATCCTTTTTTGATCTTTTTGTGCCTAATTTTGAAATCTGGCTTGCAGGTATCATTTTGTCTTCATGCGCTAGCGATAGCGCTTAGCCCGCCAACAGCTCCTGTTCAACCTGGTGCACCTGTTGTTCCAGCGTATTGCGGATTTCTGTAAGTGCCCGTTGTTGATCGGAGAAATAGGCCTCTTTATCCGTCACGGAGGTGGCAAGCCGCCAGGCGTTCTCAGCTTCCAGTTCGGTAATCTCTTTCAGCAACGCATTAATTTGTTCTCTGAGCTGCTGTATTTTGCTGCGTAAATGCTGCAGATCGTTCAATCGGTCACTCGCCATCATCGGTTCGAGGCCACTTTGCAATTGAGTCAGTAGCGCCCGAACGGCGGCAAGATCGGCATTTTGGCGCGCCTGGTTCAGTTGAACCATCATCTGATGCGCTTTCTCTTTTAGACAGTCCGCCACTACATCCGGATGGCAAAGACGGCTGGCCTGACGCCACAGGCGTTTTAACTCATTACGTTCATCAGCGGAAAGTCGTTGGTCACGGCTAAAACGGTGCAGTGCATCCTGCTGCTGCTCCTGATACTCATCATATTCATGGCTGGCCTCTTCCTGTGCCTGGCGGGTTGCGCTGTCGTCCTGGCGAGAAAAATCGTTTTCCAGTTCACGAATCTCTGCCAGCAGGGCAGTAATAAGCTCAGTTTGTTGCTGAATGCGTTGACGTGTTTCCACCGATTCACGCGAATCTGAATTCAGATTCATCCACTGCTGCTTGAGCCTGGCCAGTTGATCAACGGCCTGGGAAATATAGTGCTGGCAGGATTGGTAGTCTTTCTCCCGGCGTTTTCGCTCAGCTTCCTGTTTACGCTGGGCGCTGGCGGCGAGCTGTTTACGCAACTCGAGGATCCGGCTCATCAGCGGCCCAAGGCGAAGGTGATACAGATCGTTGAAATCATCGAGGATTTGAATGCGCGTGTTGCGTTTATCGATCAGGTCACGCAGCTGAGTTTCGAGCGCTTTGAGTTCCAGTTTACTGGCGGCAATAGCTGGATCTTGCCACGTAGAGACTGCCCGTTGAGATTGCAGCCAGGATGAGATTTCACGCAAGGCATCACTAAAGCGTCGTTCTTCGATCGCCTGCACAATAGTATCTGGTACGACGGATAAGGGCTCATTTTTCAGATGTTCTACCTGCTGGAAAATAATCTCCTCATCTTCCAGTTCAATAGCACTTTTGACGATTTCCAGTCGTTTAATGATCTTATTCATGACAGTCGTTGCCTGGCCTGACTCAAAAACGAGTGCCTGAAACACAGCTGGTTCACCCGTTTGAAAATGTTAGAAAAACAGTAAAGCGCATTCTGTGGCCTGTCATGCCTTTTCGTCCAGAATAATTCACCGTAATTATGAACAAACGCAATGCTACAGGCACGGCAGGTCCTTATTGCGCCTTGCGACAACCAGGTTGAAATGTTAAAAGGAGCCCCTTCAATAAAAACGACACAGGGGAAGGGCGTGAAAAACGCGTCAACTGCATCTGACACCAGCGTGTCTGATGCCGCGTCGACGAATGAGCCGACGCTTCAGCGAGGGTTGCAAAACCGCCATATTCAGTTAATTGCGCTGGGCGGTGCAATTGGTACCGGCCTGTTTTTGGGCATTGGCCCGGCTATTCAGATGGCGGGACCTGCGGTGTTACTGGGTTACGGCGTTGCCGGGATAATCGCTTTTTTGATTATGCGTCAACTGGGCGAAATGGTGGTGGAAGAACCCGTTTCTGGATCGTTTGCCCATTTTGCTTATAAATACTGGGGACCGTTCGCGGGATTTCTGTCCGGCTGGAACTACTGGGTGATGTTTGTGCTGGTCGGCATGGCGGAACTGACTGCGGCTGGGATCTACATGCAGTACTGGTTGCCCGATGTCCCAACCTGGATTTGGGCTGCGGCATTCTTTGTGATTATCAATGCCGTCAACCTGGTCAACGTGCGTCTCTATGGTGAAACGGAATTCTGGTTTGCGCTGATCAAAGTGCTGGCCATTATCGGCATGATTGGTTTTGGCGTATGGATGCTGTTTTCCGGCAACGGCGGGGAACATGCAAGCATCGATAACCTGTGGCGTTACAACGGCTTTTTTGCCACCGGCTGGAACGGATTAATTCTGTCACTGGCGGTGATTATGTTTTCCTTTGGCGGACTGGAGCTTATCGGAATTACCGCCGCGGAAGCGCAGGATCCGCAGAAAAGTATTCCGAAGGCGGTCAACCAGGTGGTGTACCGTATTCTGCTGTTTTACATTGGTTCTCTGGTGGTGCTGCTGGCGCTGTACCCATGGGTGGAAGTGAAGTCCAACAGCAGCCCGTTCGTGATGATTTTTCATAACCTTGACAGCAATGTGGTGGCTTCTGCGCTGAACTTTGTCATTCTGGTGGCTTCGCTGTCGGTGTATAACAGCGGCGTCTACTCCAACAGTCGTATGCTGTTTGGTCTCTCCGTTCAGGGGAACGCGCCGAAGTTCTTAACCCGTGTCAGCCGTCGCGGCGTACCGGTGAATTCGCTGATGCTCTCCGGTGCTATTACGTCGCTGGTGGTACTGATCAACTATGTGCTGCCGCAAAAGGCGTTTAGCCTGCTGATGGCGCTGGTGGTGGCGACGTTGCTGCTGAACTGGATTATGATCTGTCTGGCGCATCTGCGATTCCGGGCGGCGATGCGTCGCAAGGGACGTGATACGCAGTTCAAAGCGCTGCTGTACCCGGCGGGGAACTACCTGTGTATTGCTTTCCTCGGCATGATTCTGGTGCTGATGTGTACGATGGATGATATGCGTTTGTCAGCTATCCTGCTGCCGGTGTGGATCCTGTTCCTGTTCGTTACCTTCAAACTGCTGCGTCGTAAGTCTCGCTAAGTTTATACCGATCTCATCCTGGTGATGAGATCGGTCATTTATCTATTCTACGGATTAACGCTGAAACACGCCTGACAGCGCGCGAATATCATTTCCGGTAGGCGACTGATGAATGCGTAAACCAAACTCTTCGACCACCGCAAATATATGGTCGAAAATATCAGCCTGAATACTCTCATATTCCAGCCAGACCACCGTATTGGTAAAGGCATAAATTTCGATCGGTAAACCGTGATCGTCTGGCGCAAGCTGGCGTACCATTAACGTCATATCTTTGCGAATACGCGGGTGGTGACGCAAATACTCGTTCAGATAGGCGCGGAAAGTACCAATATTGGTCATCCGACGGTGATTCAATACCGATTCAGGCGCATCTAATTGCTGATTCCACGCGTCGATTTCCTGATGGCGCGTGGTCAAATACGGTTTCAGCAGGTGCGCTTTATGCAGCCTCTGACGTTCATCCTCATCAAGAAAATGAATGCTGGTGGCATCAATGCTAATGCTGCGTTTAATTCTCCGACCACCGGAAGCGGACATCCCACTCCAGTTTTTAAAGGAATCTGATACCAGTGACCAGGTAGGAATAGTGGTGATGGTATTATCCCAGTTACGCACTTTTACGGTAGTTAAGCCAATATCAATAACCGCGCCATCTGCACCGTATTTCGGCATTTCCAGCCAATCGCCAAGCTTAAGCATGTCGTTAGCGGAGAGCTGTATTCCGGCCACCAGACCGAGGATCGGGTCCTTAAACACCAGCATTAATACGGCTGCCATCGCACCCAGGCCGCTTATCAGTATTGCCGGCGATTGGCCAATCAGCAGGGAAATCATCAGGATCCCGACAAGAATCGCGGCAATCAGTTTGATACCCTGAAATATACCTTTCAAGGGTAATTGGGATGCGGCAGGGAGTTTTTGCGACAGGTTGAGAATAACGTCCAGCAGAGAAAACAGGGACAGCAGGGCGTACATCATGATCCACAGCTGTGCGCAGGTCACTAATATATCTGCCGCTTCACTGCCTTTTTGTAGCCAGAGTGTAGCCTGTATATTGACGATGATACCTTGCAGCGTAAACGCCAGGCGGTGGAATAATTTGTTCTGTGTGATAATTTGCAACCACAGACGGGAACTGGTACTGGCGCGTTTTTCAAATGCGCGTAATACCACCCAGTGCAAAATAACGTGAACAATAATGGCGGTGAGAAAAATAATGCCAAAAATCATCACCAGCGAGGTGGTGTGATTTATTTCAATGCCGAGTTCTTCTACCTGAGATATCAATTCCTGCATAACGTCTCCTTAATAAACAGCGGTCTATGATGACCGCTGTGCGGAGCTTATGCAAATGCGGGGATTAGACTTCCGTCAGCGTTGTTTCCAGCGGCAGACGGGATTTCGGCAGCGCGGCGTTGAAATCTTCTACGCTGTGATGACCCACCGGGACCACCACTACGCTGGTGAAACCTTTTTCTTTCAGACCAAATTCTGCATCCATCACCGCCGCATCAAAGCCTTCGATCGGCACTGCATCCAGACCCATTGCTGCAACGCCCAGCAGGAAGTTACCGACGTTCAGGTACACCTGTTTTGCCATCCAGTGATTGTCATCTTTCAGTTCTTTGCGATGCATATCAGCAAAGAAGGTACGACCTTTGTGGTTAGCGGCTTTAGCTTCAGGGGTGGCGAAGCGGCCATCGCTCTCTTCTTGATCCACCACGCGCTCCAACCACGCGTCGTCCATCGCCGTTTTGGCGCAGAACACCACTACGTGAGAAGCATCCAGCATTTTGCGTTCGTTGAACACAAAACCGCCGGCTGCGGATTTGGCCACTCGCGCTTTACCTTCGTCAGTGCTGGCAACGATAAAATGCCATGGCTGAGAGTTGGTGCTGGATGGGCTATATTGCAGCAGCGTTTTTAATTTTTCGGCTTGCTCAGTGGTCAGTTTTTTAGTCGGATCGAATGCCTTAGTGGAGTAACGTTTTAAGGCGACAGAAACAATATCCATAACTACTCCTGGTGGTTTTTTATACCCTGCGGGTACGTTTTGTTTCAGCAGGGTACAGGGTTAGCAGGAAAAAGATAAGACAGGAAAAAGCAAAAACACTTATTGGGGTTAACGATAAATCAGTCTGGACGCAGGCGTTTTTGATCCCGCTTCGCCAGGCCGTCTACGACACGGTGCCATGAGTCGTTTACCAGCTCTTCCAGCAATGACTCGGTAATGTCATCGCCGGGGTAGACGGAGATCCAGTGCTTTTTATTCATGTGATAGCCGGGTTCAATGCTGGGGTAAATCTGCTGGTTTAACAGAGATTTTTGCGGATCCGACTTCAGATTGACCAGTGGGCGTCCGCGTAGCTCTGAGACCAGCATAAAAATTTTCCCGCCAACTTTGAAGACGTCGTATTCCGGGCCGAATGGCCAGCAGTGCTCGGTAAAAGGCAGTTCGAGCGCAAGGCGCTTCGCACAGGTATGCAGTGTCTGGCCGTCCATTATTTTTCCTCGCGGGTTAGTGCGCGCCACATCGCTTCAAATCCCATCGATATGTATTCCTTGGCCCGGGCAGAGTCGCGGGCTGCGAACTCCATGGTGGTTTCCGCCAAAGAGAGAAAAAGGCCATCGCCGAAGGCGCGATATTCGTCAGACATAAACTCAGGTCGCACGGAGCGATGGCAAAGATCGCGCAGCTCCGGGAACATATCATCAGCCTGCTGTTCGGTTTCTTTGCTGATCTTTTCGCTGACGGCGAGCTGTCGAATAGTGCGATGCCCACAGGTATGGTTCAGACCCCAGTTAATGTAGCTGTTCCAGATATAGTGAGTCATGGTTTTGGCATCGGTCACTGAACGATCCAGATCGGCCATCATCGACTGACAGAGATCGTGCTTTAAAAAGAGGTAAAGCTCGTTGATCAAATCATCTTTGGTCGCGAAATAGCGAAACAACGTTCCCTCCGCAACACCTGCATTGCGGGCAATTACGGCGGTAGATGCCGCAATGCCTGATTGTGCAAATGCTGTGGTTGCAGCTTGCAGTAATGCTAATTTTTTGTCTTCACTCTTCGGACGAGCCACTACACTTTACCCTTAAGTTGTAAAAAGCATGATTGAATCACGGCCTTTGCAGCACCGCAACGGTGAATGTCAAAGATTGAAAATCATCTTGACGGCGAACTTTCGATTTCTATAATGAGTGCTTACTCACTCATAATCAAGAGTCGGTCACGCAAACCAGCGGAAAGGGGGCGTGTTTAAGGTCAGGATATGAAGCGTCTCACAGTTTGTGTGGTTGTTATTATGCTCATTGGCGCAGCTGCAAGTTTACCGTTTTTACTCAATGCCGGGTTTGGTCAGCCACCGAAAGGGGCACAGCTGAGTCAGGTTGAACAATCACCGCACTATCGTGATGGACAGTTTCATAACCAGGTGCCGACACCAAGCTATACCGGTAACAAAAGTATGCTGGCTGCCTGGTGGGAGTTTTTGGTCGCTAAGCGCGAAAATGCGCGGCCGGCACATCCATTGCCATTGGTGGCGACCGATCTCGCCGGGTTATCTCCAGAGCAGGACACGCTTGTCTGGCTGGGCCATTCTTCATGGTATTTACAGCTGGTGGGTCAACGTATCCTGATTGATCCCGTGTTTAGCAACTATGCCGCACCGCTTTCATTCCTGAACAAAGCCTTTGCCGGTGATTATCCGTGGTCCGCACAGACGATGCCGGAGATCGATCTGCTCATTATCTCGCACGATCACTATGACCACCTGGATCTCGCCACGATCAAGGCGTTAATGCCGAAAATTAAGCGGGTGATTACACCGCTTGGCGTAGGGTCGCATCTGCGTTATTGGGGGATGCGCGGCGAGATAATCGACGAGATGGACTGGAATCAATCCATCAGAGTAACGGATTCGCTGATCATTCATGCGTTGCCAGCCCGTCATTTTTCGGGGAGAGGCATTAAGCGCAACCAAACGCTATGGGCGAGTTTCATGTTTGAAACGCCGGAGCAGAACGTTTACTACAGTGGCGATTCCGGCTATGGACCACATTTTAAAGCCATCGGTGAGCAGTTTGGCTCGGTTGATTTGGCGATTATGGAGAACGGCCAGTATGACCATGACTGGAAGTTTATTCACATGATGCCGGAAGAGACGGCACAGGCTGCGGCCGATCTGCATGCGAAAGCCGTGTTGCCAGGGCATGCTGGTCGTTTCGTTCTGGCGAAACATTCCTGGGATGATCCCTACAAACGACTGGCGCTTGCCAGCCGCCGTCACGATTACCGACTGCTGACGCCAATGTTGGGTGAACCGGTAATACTGTCCGAACCGGACCAACCGTTTACGGCCTGGTGGCAACAGGCGACTCAATGAATACAGGGGAGAGCATGATGACGATTTCTGCTCAGGTGATTGATACGATTGTTGAATGGATTGATGATAATTTAAATCAGCCATTGCGCATTGATGATATTGCACGCCATGCGGGCTATTCCAAATGGCACCTGCAGCGTCTTTTTATGCAGTATAAAGGTGAAAGCCTCGGGCGTTACATCCGTGAGCGTAAGCTGTTGCTGGCGGCGCGCGATCTGCGTGATACCGATCAGAAAGTGTATGACATTTGTCTAAAGTACGGATTCGATTCGCAGCAGACCTTTACGCGTATTTTCACCCGGACGTTCAGCCAGCCGCCAGGCGCTTATCGCAAAGAAAACCATAGCCGGGCGCATTAACGACGCAGGGTTCTCGCGGGCCTAATCTGCCAGCGAGAACCAGCGCCGCCAGGTGAAGCGCAAAATAAAATACTCAATTACCCCCAGCAGTAAAAACCACAGGAAAAACAGCAAAGTATAAAACTGGTTGAGATCCATCAAATGAAAGGTGGCCACGAGCTTTTGCGCCAGCACCAGTCCAAGTGAGGGGGCGGGCAGGAGCAGACAGGATAAAAATGCCAGCAGCAGGATCCCGGCGGCGGTCATCAGTGATTCAAGCGGGTGTTTCATCGTATTGTTAAACTTGAGTTAAAAAGCTATTGTCCGGGATCTCCGTGGGCAACGCAAACCCCACGCTTACAGCCCGGCCCAAATCTCACAATGTTTTTTCACCAGACCACTCAGTGACCCGCCTTCGGCGACGAAATCACGCATATTTTGCGCCTCGTCATGACTATGCTTAACCTGCAGATGCAAGGCTTCAATCGCGCTGGCTGCCCCCACTTTATCCGCAGAGGCGGCGACATTGTCCAATAGCCGTAGCGTGTCATCTGACAGGCGGTGCCCATCGCCGGTATTGACGTCGGTTACGATTCCCGCCATACCAAAGCGGCAGGCTTGAAAACGATTAAATTTATACAGCAGGTAATCATGCAGCTGGTGTTTGAACGGCCGTTTGGTGAGTAACCAGTGGGCGGTAGCCTGAATAAGCCCCGCCATATTGACCGCGTGTGCCAGGGTCAGCGGCGTGTCCATGACCCGAACCTCTACTGTGCCAAAGTGTGGGCTGGGACGGATATCCCAGTGTAAATCCTTAATGCTATCAATCATGCTGGTGTAAGCCAGTCGACGAAATAACCCCTCGAATTCCTGCCAGCTATTCACCCATGGCATCGGGCCATTATCGGGAAATCCGGAGAAAATATTCAGTCGCGCGCAGGCAAACCGCGTGTCGGACGTTTGCATATAAGGTGAGGCGGCTGAGAGCGCAATAAAATGGGGAACAAATCGCGACAGGCCGTGCAGGAGATAAATGGCATCATCGCCGTTTGCGCAGCCGATATGCACATGCTGGCCAAATACCGTCGCCTGCTGAATGAGATAGCCAAAATTTTCCAGGTTGCGCCGATAGCGTTCGTCATCGCAGACTTCCTGACGTTGCCATTTTTGAAATGGATGCGTCCCCCCGCCACAAATCGCGAGATGGTGCTGTGCAGCAACCCGCGTAATTATCTGCTGCATGGTAGACAATTCAGCACTTGCCTGATCGATATTGCGACAAACCCCGGTCGCCATCTCCAGCATACTTTCCGTGATATCGTGCTTCACTTCTCCGGCGGTAAGCAGCGGCTTTACAGCGTCAATCAGCCGGGAAGAATCCTGGCTCAGGTCGTAGCCCGGGGGGTTGACCACCTGCATTTCCAGTTCAATGCCTAACGTAAAAGGGTCGGATACATGAAAATCGGGAAGTGGCATAGGGTTCTATTCCGCGTTGATCGATATCCTTAGAGTATAGAAGGGCGGCTGATTTTCTGTTCGTTGTCAGATATTCCCTGGCGATGCTTTGAAGGCAAAATGGCCGGTGTTATAACTATTTTTTACTTCGCAACTGGGGGGGAATCGTGCCGGAAATAAATATTTATGGGCAGACCGTCGGCGATGTTGTGCCGGACTGGAATGGCGCTGCCGTACTGCCACGGGAAACGCTTGTCGGTCAATATTGTCGACTGGTTCCTCTGGATGCCGACAGCCATGCCGCCGAGCTGTTTGATGCCTACGCGCAGGCACCGGACGATCGCGACTGGACCTGGCTCGCAAGCTCTCGCCCCACAAGCGTTGAGGCCGCAGCGTGCTGGGTACAGGGGAAATCCACTGATACCTCTTTGGTTCCCTATGCCGTCATTGAACAGCGTTCAGGACGTGCCGTCGGACTGGTGTGCTTTATGGCGATCGAACGGGAGCACGGTTCGGTCGAAATTGGTCATGTGACCTGGTCACCGCGCATGAAAAATACGGTACTTGGCACCGAAAGCATCTGGCTGCTGCTGCGCCAGGCGTTTGCGTTGGGTTATCGTCGCGTGGAGTGGAAATGCGACTCTCTGAACACCGCTTCTCGACGGGCGGCGGAACGCCTTGGGTTTATCTTCGAAGGACGTTTTCGCCAGAAGATTGTGCGCAAGGGGCGTAATCGCGACAGCGACTGGTTATCGATGATTGACAGCGAATGGCCCCAGTGTGACGCCGTGTTACAGCGCTGGCTGGCGCCGGAGAACTTTGATGAAAATGGGCGGCAACGAAAAACCCTGGCGGCGTGTAGCGGCGAATAAATTAATGCCCGCAGCTAACAATGGCTGCGGGCGTAATGCTGTTTACCAACAGATAAATCCACCATCTACAACCAGGTCTACACCGGTACAAAATGAAGCAGCATCGCTGGCCAGAAAGAGTGCCGGGCCTGCCATCTCTTCCACTTTTGCCATGCGTTGAATCGGGGTCTGGCTTTCAAACTCCCGCGTCTGATGAACCATTTCCGGTCGGGTGTTCATCGGCGTGGCGGTATATCCGGGGCTTATGGAATTCACGCGTATGCCTTTTCCAATCCACTCCATCGCCAGGCTTTTTGACAGATGAATTACCCCCGCTTTAGCGCTATTGTAATGGGCTTGCTCAAGGCCTCGGTTAACAATAATCCCTGACATGGATGCGATGTTAATAATCGAGCCACCGCCTGATTCCAGCATCAGTTCTGCTTCGGCTTTACAGGAGTTCCACACGCCAGTGAGGTTAATGTCGATAACGCGTTGCCACTGCTCGCTTTCCATTTCCAGCGCAGGGTTGGCGTTGGCAATGCCTGCGGCATTGACCGCAATATCCAGGCGACCAAAGCGTTCCTTCGCCAGGGCTACCGCGGCGCGAAGGTCGCTAAGCTTGCGGACATCACCCGTATAGAGCGCAGCCTGGGCGCCAATAGCGGTGATAGTATCAACAGTCGCATTTAGCCCGCCGTCTTCGCGCAAATCAAAACAGACCACGTGCGCGCCCGCGCTGGCGAGTGCGCAGGCGATAGTCTGACCGATGCCGCTACCTGCGCCAGTAACAAAAGCGACGCGCCCCTCAAGATTAAACAGTTGTTGAGCAAAATCTTTTGCAATCATAATGATGACTCTCTTAACAGATACCCTGATGGGTATTAAGACATAATCAGGCCACCATCGATGTTGATGGTTTGTCCAGTGAGATAACGCGCATCGTCAGAGGCGAGAAAAGCGACCAGTCCGGCGACATCTTCAGGTTTGCCCGCGCGTTTCATTGGGATGCCTTTAACCCATTCCGCCATCAGTTCACCTTTGCCATAGCGTTTTTCATCTGTACTGAGAATCTCGCCCCAGACACGATCGTTGTAATCCCACATTTCGCTTTCGATTATCCCCGGACAAAAGGCGTTAACGGTGATATTCCATGGCGCTAACTCATGCGCCAGACTTTGCGTAATACCAATTACGCCCATCTTGCTGGCGGCGTAGTGTGGGGTATAGATGAAACCCTGACGTCCCTGACCGGAAGAGGTATTAATCAGGCAGCCCTGGTTTTGCTTAACCATATATTTTGCTGCTTCCCGGCAGCAGAGCCATACGCCAGTGGTATTCACGGCGAGGACTTTTTCAAAATCGGCTTTCGGCATGCGGTCGAAATAGTCGATGGTGATGACACCCGCGTTTTGAATTGAGACATCAATGGTGCCGAAGCGCGCTGCGGCCTGCTCGTACAGAGATTGCACCTGCGCCTCATTGGTGACATTCACCTGCAAAGATAAAATATCTGCCTGATAGCGCTGACGAAGCTGTTCCGCTGTTTCGTGGACGCGCTCCGCATTCGATACCATCACCAGATTTGCGCCGTCGCGGGCAAAACGTTCGGCGATACCAGCGCCAATCCCCCGACAAGCACCAGTGATGACAATTGTCTTACCATGAAAATCACGTTGCATATTTTTATCCCCTGTATGGGCCGGGCAAAGGATGCCCGGCGGAATGTTGCTGCTTAACTGGATACGGTATTTCCTGAGGGTGCTGCCGCCAGCTTTTCTTCATGGCGACGCATCAGAATGACTTTGTTCTGCAGCTTTTGCTGGAACTGATCGACAACAACGGCGGTGACGATAACCACACCTTTAATGACCATCTGCCAGAAATCACTGACGCCCATCATCACCATGCCATCGGCAAGGAAGACAATTACGAAGGCACCGATAATGGAGCCGGAGACGCGTCCGCGTCCTCCAGCGAGCGCAGTTCCGCCCAGCACAGTTGCGCCAATGGCATCCATCTCAAACATGTTGCCGGTCATCGGATGTGCAGTTTGCAGTTGTGAAGCCACAATTAACCCAACAAAAGCAGCACACAGGCCGGAGAAGGCGTACACAAAGATCTTCGCTTTTACGATAGGGACACCCGCCAGACGTGCGGCGGATTCGTTCCCTCCAATCGCGTAGATGTAGCGGCCTAGAGGGGTTTTGGTGGTTACCCAGTAGCCCAGCAACAGGAAGGCAATCATCAGCCAGATAGGGAGATAAATCCCCAACAAAGTACCTGAACCCAGCGTGGCAAAACCGGTATTGCCCAGCGCGTCCATGCCGTTCAGATTTGGGTAGGTGCTGCCGTCGTTAAACAGAAGCGCAGATCCTCTGGCAACGTACATCATGCCGAGCGTACAGATAAACGGTGCAACGCCGAAACGGGTGATGACGGCACCGTTGACAAAACCAACGACAACGCCGAAGAGGGCAACACAGATTATGACCTCTGGTACGTTGAAGAAGATGATGTTGCCACCCCAGATGGGCAGACCGTTGGTAAGCAAGACGCCTGCAACCATGCCGCAAATACCCGCTACCGCCCCGACGGACAGATCGATACCGCCAGTCAGTATCACCAGCGTCATACCAATTGCCAGTAATCCCGTGATGGCGACGTGTTGAGTCATGATTAACAGATTTGAGGTGGTCAGGAAATTAGGTACCATCACACTAAAGAATGCGATAACCAGCAGCAGTGCAATAAACGTTCTGGCCTTCAGCAGGTACATATAAATCATATATTTCTGGTTCATGATGGATTCCAGCCTGATTAATCTTGAGGTGTCGAAGCCGCGATTAAGGTCTCGCGGGTGACCGCATGACGGGGGACATCAGCGGTGATTCGGCCATCAGCCATCACCAGAATACGGTCCGCCAGCGCCATCACTTCGTCCAGCTCTGATGAAGAGAACATCACCGCCAGCCCTTGCTGCGCCATTTTGCCAATAAGGTGATACACGTCGGTTTTCGCGCCCACATCAATGCCTCGGGTGGGCTCGTCAAGGAAAACCACCTGCGGTTGCGTCATTAATGCCTTACCCAGCACCACTTTTTGCTGATTACCGCCGCTTAATGAGGTGATAGGCAGTTCGGGATCGCTCACTTTGATAGCCAGTTGCTGGATCATTGCCTTCACACTGGTCTGCTCTTTGTGCGGATTCAGCCATTTCCAGGCTCGGCGAAAGCCTTGCAGGCTGAAGTCAGACAGCGTCATATTGGACTGAATCGACATCATCTGAACAACACCTTCGCCCTGTCTGTCTTCAGGCACCAGTGCCAACCCCTTTTTAAGGCGTGACTGAAAATGGGCTTTATCAATGCATTCGCCGTTAAGCTGCACACTCCCACTCTGGCAGGGCATAAGTCCCACCAGGCCTTTGAACAGTTCCGTCCGTCCTGCGCCCAGCAGACCATAGATTCCGATGACTTCGCCTTTACTGAGGCTAAACGTCACGTCATTAAGCTTATAGCCGCCGCTCGGATGAAGGGCTGTGAGACCCTGTACGGATAGAACCGTTTCACCTTTTGGTGCGGGTTGATAATCAAAATGTTTTTTCTTGTCTCCCACCATTTGTTCAATGATCCACGGAATACTGGCATCATTGACTGGGCGTTCACTGATAAAATGGCCGTCGCGGAAAATCGTGATGTAATCACCAATTTCCATCAACTCTTCCAGACGGTGGGATATATAGATGATGGTGACGCCGCGCCGTTTGAGTTGCTCAATGACGTTAAACAACACTTTCACCTCAGACTGGCTGAGGGCGGAGGTCGGTTCATCCATGATTAAAACACGGGTATCTTTGGAGAGCGCACGAGCAATTTCGACCAGTTGCTGATGACCGATCCCTAGTTCTTCCAGAGGTGTATACGGATCAACATCCAGCTCGAGTCTTTCCAGTAATGATTTTGCCAGTGCGTATTGGTATTTTTCGTTGATTTTCCCTTTCTGAAAGAACTCGTTAGCCATGAAAATATTATCCATGACATTCATGTTTGGGAATAAATTCAACTCCTGAAAAATAATGCTGATACCCAGTTTTTCGGCCTGATGAGTAGAATTTAATGTGACAGGTATGCCATCCATAATAATTTGCCCGGAAGAGGGGCTTTCGACACCAGCAAGCATTTTCATCATGGTGGACTTACCCGCACCATTTTCTCCGATCAGCACGTTTACTTTATTTCGATATACCCGATAGTTGACGCTATCTAATGCCACCACCCCAGGGTAAACACGCGATAAATCTTGTGTTTCGATAATAACTTCAGATTCGACGGAATGAGGAGTGACGATATCTTGCTGCTGCATGTTATTGTCCTCCTACGGATTCAATTTTCGCTGGTGTAATAACCGGGATGGATTCTGGAATCTCCCACTCAGAAAAAACACCATAAACGTGCACTGATTCTCCAGTTTTAAGTTGCGCAGATTGGACCATCTTTATTGCTTGTTCGTTAATTCCTCGACCATATTCACCAAATAATACCTGGTCATTGAAATCACTATAACTTGCGCCTTTAAAGGCATCGCGTAATTGTGTGCCGCGCAGCGTCGGACCAATCTGCACAATAATGTTGTTGCCGCTTTTATCGACGATGGTCATTTTTCCACTACGAGAGGCGGTATCAAGATTGCTAATTTTTCCCTCCACTTGTACGTAAAAGATACAGGGATTCTCTTCCTGAGAGCGATAGCCGAGATTTTTACAGGCGCTGTCAAAATCTTTTTCAGCATGCAAGGCCATTAATAAATCGGCCACCGGACGAGCCTGCCCGACAATTTGCGGGACAATCTTGTTTTGCCACGTTTGGGCTATATTACCCATGTGTGGATTCGGTGGCGACTTGAGGTCCGCAAGTTCCTGCTGCGAGACGATGCGACATCCTCCCACGGTCAGCACGACCAGCGCAAGCCAGGCTTTCTTAGACATAATGTTCTCCTCTGCGCCTCCTGAGAGGCGCAACAACCCGGGATCAGGACTTGATATTGAAATCCTGCACTTTATCTGCGTTTTCTTTAGTGATAAGAATTCCGCGGAACATGACGCGTTGTTTTTCTGGTTTTATGCCTTTTTGCAGGTAGTTATCCAGATCGGTAACTCCTTGCGCTGCGATAGCCTGTGCCTGGAGCATGACGGTCGCCTGTAGAGTGCCAGCTTTCACTGCATCACGTTCGTCGTTGCTACCGTCGATACCGACCACGACCACGTCACTGCGGTTCGCCGCTTTTAATGCAGCAATAGCCCCCAGTGCTACTGGACCGTTACCGCAGATAATACCTTTCACGTCCGGGTGGGCCTGTAGGATGCTGTCCATAATACGTTTACCGTCGATAAGCGTGCCTTTGGCATCCTGTCTGGCGACACTAACCATATCCGGGAACTGATCAATAACCTGGTGAAAGGATTTGGAGCGCGTAACACAATTATTATCAGCAAGGTTACATGTCAGTTCAGCATATTTACCTTTTTCACCCATTTTCTCGACGAAAATATTTGCAACTTCTGAACCAGCCTGGAAGTTATTATGGGTAATTTGCACCAGTGCAACATCATCAACGGGAATTTCACGGTTGATCAATATGACGGGAATTCCAGCTTTTTTCGCTTTTTCAATTGCCGCAACGCTGGCCGTTGAATCTGCATTATCCAGAACAATACCCTGGACTTTTTTGCCGATTGCCGTATCAATCAATTCATTCTGTTTTTTTACATCTTCACTGTGCGACAAAATTGTGGTTTTGTAGCCTAGTTCCTGGGCTTTTTCACTGGCACCTTTTGCTTCTGAGGCGTAATACGGATTATCCAGTGAATTCACCATAATCATGATTGTCCCTTTTTCCGCTGCATGAGCAGTAAAAGACAAAGCAGTCAGGGTTGCAGCAGTTAACAGCGTTAAACGTAATTTCATGACAATGTTCTCTCTGTGTTGTTATTGTCGGGTACGGTGAAACAACGTAAAGCCTGAGTTTTTTATGATCCGGTGCCCTCCTGTATATGTGGTAAATAACGTCGCGTGTTTTCCCTGGCGAGGCATCAGGCGGACGGGGCCGGTTTCCATAATGTTCTGTTTACCGCATGGCGCCATTCCTGCCATCTTTTTTGCAACCGATGATGGCGATCCATGTCGGGTTTAAATGTGCTATGTACGGTTAAAAAAGCTTTTAAATCAGTCAGTGAGCCAGGATAAAGCGCTTTACGCGCCAGTAATGCCGCGCCAATGGCGGACAGTTCTGGCACATCGCTACGCATAACCGGATAACCAAGCAGATCTGCCTGATATTGCATTAGCCAGTCGTTTTTGGTGGGGCCACCGTCAACCATTAATGCCGTTAACTTGAAATCATCGTGCTGCTGCATGGCAACTACAACATCGGCGATTTGATAGGTAATCGACTCAAGTGCGGCACGGATCAGATGAGCACGTTTAACTCCCCGACTGAGTCCGCAGATAACTCCACGGGCACTGTCATCCCACCACGGCGCCCCAAGCCCGGTCAGTGCTGGCACAAAATAAACGCCGAGGGTTGAATCAACAGAGGCGGGAAGGGTGTTGAGTTCGTTTGCCAGTTCGGCATCCGAAAGTTCGCTCAAACCCGTACTGTCCGCCATCCATGCCACCGCATCACCCGTGTGCGGGATATTGCCCTCCAGACCGTATATGATGCTATTGCCATCGTGCCAGGCGATGGTGGTAGCCAGAGCGTCAATATCGCATTGGGCTGATTTGACCGGCGCCATCACTGATGACCCGGTACCATAAGTTGCTTTAACGCATCCCATTTCGCCAAGAGCATGACCAAACAGAGCGGCATGTGAGTCACCCACCATCGACATCACAGGAATGCCGTCTGGAATGCCATCCAGTCCACGAGTATGACCAAATAATCCACTGGAGGGTTTTATTTCCGGTAAGGCGACACGCGGAATGTGGAAGAGTGCCAGCATGGCTTCATCCCACTCTCCAGAGTGCAGGTTTAGCAACTGTGTGCGGGCGGCGTTCGAATAGTCACAGCAGAAGGTTTCACCAGCGGTTAAATTCCATAGCAACCAACTGTCGATCGTTCCCAGGCAAATTTGTCCCTGCGCAGCCAGCTGTGGGCCATCGGTCACGGATTCCAGTAGCCAGCGCATTTTTGATGCGGAGAAAAGTGGTGCGATTGGCAGACCAGTGGTTGATTTTATTAGTTGTTCTTTATTTTCATGCCGCAGTTCCTCGCAGTAAGCCGCACTGCGCGTACATTGCCAGGTGATTGCGGAATTTAGCGGTCTGCCAGTCTGGCGATACCAGCCTATGGCGGTTTCACGCTGATTACTAATAGCCAGTGCTGCGACGTTTTCAGCACCAACATGATTCATAGCTTTGGCTATGACGCTAATAGACGCATCAATCAACGCCTCCCCAGATTGTTCAACCCAGCCATCCCGGGGGGTCTGAATCGCCAGTGGCTGAGAAAACTTTGCGACCACATTGCCCTGTGCATCAAGCGCGATTGCTTTGGCGTTAGTTGTGCCTTCATCCAGCGCAATGATGAACTCTTTCTTCGCTGCACACATAGATTATCTCCTGAGTCACATTGCGTCCCGGTTTAGAGGATAAAACCCTCTCATTGTCGCGTCATTACTGCATCAGGCCTGGCTGTGACATCGCTTTTTTAATTATTGAATATATATTCGGTATTGATTATTTATTTAATACCTTAGCTACAATCTTTCCGTTGGGCTACAGAAAAAATCATCAATTGTGCTGAGAATCACACTTACACAGACGGGACAATAACAGAAAAAAGAATAAATTAAGGCGAGGTGAAACCTTTCAGTCTATTGAAATATATAGATTTTAGTCACTGCCTTTGCTTTTTATCTTTCGTGCAAAGGCTACCAGCAAATTAAGGGTCAGGAGGTGACCAGCATACGGGCCGTAGGATAGTCGGTAATGAGCACGTCGATATAACCTCCGTTCAACGCCCCTTTAATTGCCGCGACTTTGTCTGTACCGCCAGCAAGCGCCACGACATTCGGGCATTTTTTTACCTTGTCCAGTGCCATGCCAATCACTGGATCTTCGTCATCTTGTAATACCGGCTGTCCCTCGTTGTCGTAGTAATGCAGGCAAATGTCCCCGACCGCGCCGCGATCGGCCAGTACCTGCAACATATCTTCGTGGTAGTAGTTACCTGATGTTTTCAGCAATTGGGATGGTTCGAGGATCCCGACGCCAACAATGGCGATGTCGACATTATCAAAGCGTGAAATCACATCGGCGACATCTTTGCTGGCAACGAGACGGTTTTTCTCTTCAACCGAACCTTCGATACTCTGAGAAGGAAGTAGCCAGGCTTCACAATTCAGATGTTGCGCCAGCGTCTGCGTCAGAATTGTGGCTTGTACGTTGCCGTTGGGACCTACGCCGCCCAACAATTGAATTACGCCGCCGGCTTTCAGATTCTGTGTATGGACTTCATCCACCATCGCTCGGATAGTCGAACTCCATGAGGAAACGCCCACCAGGTCTTTGGGGCGCAATCGGGTTTCCAGATAGTGGGCTGCGGCAGAACCAATGGCGCGTTTGATGGTGTGGTCGCTGGCATCCTCTTCGGTATCAACCACTATGGCCTGCTTAATGCCGTAACGTTCCTCGATCCCTTTTTCAAGATTCAGGAAGATATTTGAGGGCTGGACAACGCTGATTTTCACCACCCCTTCTTTCTGACAGCGGGTGATGGCGCGGGAGATAAACGACTGAGAAAGCGAGAGAAGTTGAGCAATATCGGACTGTTTGCGTCCTTCAAGATAGTAAAGGGTAGCGATTTTAACCAATAGCCGTTGTTCGTCCTGCTTAGCCATATATTTCCCCGAAAATCATTTACGTACCGCCATTATCTTAATGCGTTTTATCATACGCGAAAATTGAAGACAGGTAAGTGTGATAAAGCTCTAACTTTAACCAATCCTCAAAAACAGCTATGGACAAATACGAAAATTAGGTTGCATAATTGAATAAAGAATCATTTATGAATATATATTCATAGTGGTGACAGGTCAACTTATTATTACCAGCGTCAGTGTGGTCGCGGTAAGGAGGCAGAATGTACCTGAGTATGATACAAGGGCGTAAGCCTGATGATGTGACGTATGGGAAATTCTGGTTTTTTTAGTCCTATACGGAATAAATATTCCACATTGAAAATAAATTCAGAGGTGCTAAATGAATCCCTGGAACTATGATATCCAGACTCTTGAGCGCAAAGCGCGGGCGGTTCGCCGTCACATCGTCAGATTAAATGCTAACAGTCCCGCGGGTGGGCATACTGGTGCGGACCTGTCTCAGGTTGAACTGTTGACGGCACTCTATTTTCGGATACTCAATGTCGCTCCGGAGCGTATCGCTGATGAAGCTCGGGATATCTACATCCAATCTAAAGGTCACGCGGTGGGCTGTTACTACTGTGTTCTGGCGGAAGCGGGTTTTTTCCCCGTTGACTGGCTGGAAACCTATCAACATGCCAATTCCCATCTTCCCGGACATCCGGTTCGCCAGAAAACGCCTGGTATTGAACTGAATACAGGTGCTCTGGGCCACGGTTTACCTGTTGCGGTGGGACTGGCTCTGGCTGCGAAGAAAAATAACAGTTCACGCCGCATCTTTTTAATCACAGGTGATGGTGAACTGGCCGAAGGAAGTAACTGGGAAGCGGCACTGGCTGCTGCTCATTATGGCCTCGACAACCTGATCATTATTAATGACAAGAACAATCTTCAATTAGCCGGACCGACTCGCGAAATCATGAATACCGATCCGCTTGCCGCAAAATGGCAGGCATTTGGTATGACAGTGACTGAATGTCAGGGGAATGATATGGCGTCGGTTGTCGCCACTCTGGAAGGACTTAAGCAGGAAGGCAAACCTAACGTCATCATTGCCAATACCACGAAAGGCGCGGGTATATCGTTTATCCAGGGGCGCTCTGAATGGCACCATCGGGTGCCAAAAGGTGAAGAGATCGAACTGGCTCTGGAGGAGTTAAAAGATGAGTAATGCAGAACACCTCGCAAACGTCATGGTTCAGGCGTTCATTGATGCAGTTGAAAAGGGGGTTGACCTGGTTCCGGTCGTAGCGGACTCGACATCAACAGCGAAAATTGCTCCTTTTATAAAGCAGTTTCCTGGTCGGTTGGTCAACGTAGGTATTGCTGAACAAAGCATGGTTGGAACGGCGGCAGGACTTGCTCTTGGCGGTAAGGTAGCCGTCACCTGTAACGCTGCGCCATTTCTGATCTCTCGTGCCAATGAGCAAATTAAAGTCGATGTTTGCTACAACAATACCAATGTGAAGCTATTCGGTCTTAATGCCGGTGCCAGCTATGGCCCGTTGGCGAGCACTCACCATTCGATCGATGATATTGCCATTATGCGAGGCTTCGGCAATATCCAGATTTTCGCCCCATCTTCGCCACGAGAGTGCCGACAGATTATCGATTATGCGATTGGCTATCAGGGACCGGTATATATTCGTCTTGATGGAAAAGCACTGCCGGAACTTCATGACGAGAGTTACCGTTTTGTTCCGGGGGCGGTGTTGACACTGCGCGAGGGGGAACATGTGGCGCTGGTGGCAACTGGCTCGACAGTTCATGAAATTGTTGATGCCGCTGCGCTGTTGGCTGATGCAGGTATTCAGGCGAAAGTGGTCAGTGTACCTTCAATTCGACCATGTGATACCAAAGCTCTGTTATCAGTATTACAGGGCTGCAAAGCGGTGATTACCGTAGAAGAGCACAATATTAATGGTGGGTTGGGAAGCCTGGTGGCAGAAGTACTGGCTGAGGGCGGAGTCGGGGCAGTGTTAAAGCGTTTAGGTATTCCGGATGGAGAGTACGCAGCGGCAGCGGATCGTGGCTGGCTACGTCAGCATCATGGTTTTGACGCCGCAGCTATCGCTGCTCAGGCGCGAGACCTGCTGTGACGTTCACACTGTTGCCAGTGTGATTACATCATTGCCCGAGAACCGCCATTGCACGCGATACATTTGGCTGTGAGCACGTAGTATCATTTGGTTGTGTTGCAACTCAACGATTTGATACTGCGAAAATCCGGCGTTTGCCTGTTGTGATGCCAGGGTTACTTTAAAAGCACTTTCTTTGGCGGAAAATGCCAGTGTGAGAGCCTGTTCCACTGTCAGGCCGCTATTGGCCAACCACTCTTTTTCTGTATTGGTGACAATACTACTTAACAGTTCGTTCGCGGTTTGCAGCGTAAATATAGTTTCTATATCCAGCCCGACGGGATGCGTCGATACCGTCGCCAGGGCAATTGTTGCGCAATGACTGATGCTGCCAAACAGATTTTGCGGCCACAACGGTTGGCGTTGTGCGCCGATGCCGGGTACGGCTTTGTGGCCAAATTCACGCAGCGCGTGCACGGCGGCAATACGGCCTGCCAGGTGCTCGGCTTTACGCTTACGTCCACTGGACAGAAGTTGAGTGTGGTGGGGCAGCCAGAGCATGTCGTGCTCATGGAAGCTGTCGGGATCGAACTCGACAACGTGCAGCGTATGGTCTGCGAAGGTGAGTGGTGTGTGAGTTGTGCGCATGATAGTGATGAGTTCCCTCTCCCCGCAGTGAGGAGAGGGAGAAACGTTATCAGAAGTGCGTGTTAACGCTCATGAACCACGTGCGGCCCGGTTCGTTATAGGTGTGCGCGCCAGCGCCCGCCATATAGTTCCCGGTGACGATATCACCCGTGGTCTGGGCATTACCTTCACGCCACAAACGTTTATCAAAGACGTTATCCACGCCGCCGGTCAGGCTGACGTTTTTCGTCACGTCCCAGGTCGCACTCAGGCCGACGATACTGTACGGACTAACTTCGCTGGCCGAGCTGCCGGTCACCGGTTTACCCTGGTAATCGTATTTCTTAGGCTGCTGTTTGCCATACCAGGTGAAGGTTGACTGCAGCGACAAATCTTCGCGTGCCTGCCAGCTCAGGGTCGAATTCAACGTGTATTCAGGAATAATCGACAGGCGCTCGCCGGTCTCTTTATTCTTACTTTGCAGCATGTAGGTGATGTTGTTGGTCCAGGTAACGGTTTCGCTAACTGGCACGTTCAACGTACCTTCCAGACCCTCAACCACCGCTTTAGGAATGTTTTCCCACTGATAGATATCGGTGTAAGTCGTCTTTCCTTTATTGGTGATAGACGTTCTGTCGAAAGGTACCGTACCCGCTTCAATCTTGTTGCGATAATCATTGCGGAACCAGGTTACCCCGGCCAGCCAGCCGTCACGTTTGAACTCAAGACCAATCTCTTTATTGATACTGGTTTCGGCCTTCAGATCGTCATTGCCCATCATGTAGCAACCAATACCGGTCGCGGAGCCGGTGGCGTAGCAACCCTGCCCCTTGCTGTACAGAATGTAATTCGGGTTGAGCTGGTACAGACTTGGCGCTTTATAGGCGCGCGCAATGCCCATTTTCAGCGTAAAGTCATCTCCCAGACCTTGGGACAGGTTCAGAGACGGACTCCAGTTGTCGCCGACGATGCTGTGATGGTCGAAACGTAGACCCGGCGTCAGCATGGTGCTGTCGGTCAGTTCCATGTTGTTTTCAGCAAACAGAGAGAAAATCTCTGCGTCTGAGTACGGGCTACGGTTGGTGCTGCTCGAACCTGGAATATCACCGCCCATAAAGGTCTGTGAATTGGACAACATATCCTTCATGCGCTGCTGATTCCATTCGGTACCGAGCGTCAGGTTTTGGTTGACCAGCAGATCTAACGGAATGCTGACCTCACTGTGCAGCATGACGTCACTCAGGTCGGCGTCGAGATATTTTTGTGACGCATTCGGGTCGAAGATCCCCTCAGTACCGCCCGCCAGACCTTCCGGCGTACGGGAGTTACGCGTATGTTCGTACTGTACCCAGTTGCTGGTGGTGACGCCGTTATCCCAGCCACCATTCCAGGTCAGAGAGTAGTTCTGGCGGTAAAGACGGTTGGTCTCTTTCCCGTAGTTATCTTTCACCAGTTGGTTGGTGTTGGTGTTTTGGGTGTCACCCGCATAAAGATTGCCTTGACGGCTATAGCCAGCTTCCAGTTCCAGTGACTGGAGCGGGGCGAAATCCCAGCGAACCACGCCGTTAATATCTTTGTTGATCACCCCTTCACGACCGGCTGGTAGGGTATTTGAATATGTGCCGGTACGTTCTGACTGATGACCCTGGTTGATGTCCCATGCGTCGGCCTGGGTTTTATCGAGATTACCGTAAAGACGGAAGCTGAAATCTCCGCCCATTGGACCATTCAGGCTAAAGTTGGTACGTTTGGTCGAACCTTCGTCTTTGTGTTCCGGGGCATTGAAATAGGTATCCCAGGAGCCGTGCCATTCGTTGCTGCCTTTTTTGGTGATGATATTCACCACGCCGCCAGCCGCACCGTTGCCATAGCGTGCCGCGGCAGGACCGCGCAGCACTTCAATACGCTCGATCATTTCCGGCGGCACCCAGGCGGTATCGCCACGGGTATCACGCTCGCCGCGCCAGCCCTGACGCACGGAGTTGCGGCTGGTGACCGGTTTGCCGTCGATAAGAATCAGGGTGTTTTCCGGCCCCATACCGCGAATATCGATCTGGCGGTTGTTGCCGCGTTGGCCGCTGGTTGAGTTACCGGTCAGGTTAACGCCTGGCATGGTACGGATGATTTCCGACACGTCGCGAGCGGGAGGATTCTTACGGATTTCATCAGCGGTAATGGTTGAAACGCCCGGCGCCTGCAGGTTCTGCTGGGCGGCGGTAACCACAATAGTGTCTTCATGAGAGACTGCGGCGTTCTCGGTTTGATCTTCTGCCATTGCTGGCAGGGCTACCCCGTAAATCCCTAAATTGACCAATAAGGCCAGTGAATGAATCTTGTTGTTCATTGTTTGTCCTGCTGTTCTTTTAGCCACGAGTACCAATCTGCCGTAGTACGGCATTTGGCCTGATGTCGCCCGTATCCGCGTAAACCCTCCATTCCAGAAAAAGTACGCAGCGTCAGGTCGGTTTATAAGTGGTGAAAAACTGTGCGCGCTTCCCACAGCGCGACAATACGCTATTGCAAATGCAAATAGTTATCAATAATATTATCAATATATTTCACGCTAAATCATAAAATTTCACAATAAACATGGGGTTATGGCGGTGACGACGTTAATGATGGGAAGCGAGGCGTGGTGGCAGTCGAAAAAGGGCCCGGAGTGGGAGCGTGAAGACAACGGAAATTATCGGGTAACTTTTTGGTGGCGTGACCCGCAGGGAACGGAAAAAGAGTCCGCTATTCGTCGCGTATGGGTCTACGTCACCGGCGTCACCGATCACCATCAAAACGCGACCCCTCAGTCGATGCAACGCATTGATGGAACAAATGTTTGGTGCTGGCGTATTTCACTCAGCGCCAACTGGCGCGGCAGTTACTGCTTTATTCCAACAGCACGAAACGATATTTTTGCTGCGCTGGCAGCGGGCGAAGCGCCTGACCGAACCGTGCTGCGTGAAGGCTGGCGAAAATTGCTGCCGCAGGCCATTGCCGATCCGCTTAATCCACTGAGCTGGCAGGGCGGTCGTGGTCACGCGGTGTCTGCGCTGGAGATGCCGGAGGCTCCCGTACAACCTGGATGGGATCGACCTGAAAACCCCGGTTCTCCCGCAGTTTGCCTGCAATGGCGTAGCGGCAGGCTTGGCAATACGCGCCGCGTGTGGGTGTTTACCACCGGTGATGCCCAACCGGAAGCACGTCCGTTGGCTATCCTGCTGGACGGACAGTTTTGGGCGCAGAGTATGCCGGTCTGGCCTGCGCTAACTTCACTTACGCATTGCGGACACCTCCCTCCCGCCGTTTATCTCCTGATTGATGCCATCGATACGGCTCACCGCAGCCACGAACTGCCGTGTAATGCCGATTTTTGGTTGGCAGTACAGCAGGAGCTATTGCCGCTGGTGAAGGCGACGACCGCGTTCAGTGACGACCCGCAGCGTACCGTGGTCGCCGGGCAAAGTTTTGGCGGGTTGTCATCGCTGTATGCCGGACTGCACTGGCCGGAACGCTTTGGCTGCGTACTCAGTCAGTCTGGATCTTACTGGTGGCCGCATCGCGGTGGTCATCAGGACGGAGCGATCGTCGAGCAACTGAAGACCGGGACCATCAGCGCTCAGGGGCTGCGGATTGTCCTGGAAGCGGGGATACGAGAGCCCATTATTTTTCATGCAAATCAGGCGCTATATGCCCAGTTACCCTCTGCGCCACAGTCTATTTTCTGGCGTCAGGTTGATGGTGGACACGATGCGCTTTGCTGGCGCGGCGGTTTGATGCAAGGGCTAATGACGCTCTGGCAGCCGCTTACCGACACGATTTAACCGGACGATGTTCCACGACAGGAGTTGAGTATGGAATTCAGTAATCCCTTCGATAATCCGCAGGGTCAGTTTTACATTCTGCAAAATCCCCAACGCCAGTTTAGTCTTTGGCCGCAACAGTGCTCACTTCCTGCTGGCTGGAAGGTCGTGTGTGAACCCCAATCCCAGGAAGCCTGCCAGCAATGGCTGGATGCAAACTGGACCGCGCTGACGCCAGCGAACTATGTCGATGTGCAGGAGGCTCCATGACTCAACGTTTACCGTTAGTGGCGGCTCAGCCGGGGATCTGGATGGCGGAAAAACTCTCCACATTGCCCTCGGCGTGGAGCGTAGCGCACTACGTAGAATTAACCGGCGAACTGGACGCGCCGTTGCTGGCGAAAGCGGTTGTGGCTGGCCTGGAGCAGGCCGATACCTTGCGAATGCAGTTTAGCGAAGATAACGGCGAGGTCTGGCAATGGGTGGATCCTGCGCTCACTTTTGCGCAACCCGGAATCATCGATCTGCGCGAAAAATCCAACCCACATGAGGTGGCGCGGGCGTTGATGCAAGCTGACCTGCAGCAGGATCTGCGTGCTGACGGCGACAAGCCGCTGGTTTTTCATTTGCTTATACAGGTGGGAGACAAACGCTGGTATTGGTATCAACGTTATCATCATCTGCTGGTTGATGGCTTCAGTTTCCCGGCTATTACCCGACAGATAGCCGCAATTTACCGCGCATGGCTGCACGGCGAGTCAACGCCAGACTCACCGTTTACGCCGTTTACTGAGGTGGTGGAAGAGTATCAACAGTATCGTCAAAGCGATGCCTGGCAACGCGACGGCGCATTCTGGCGCGAGCAGCGAAAACAACTACCACCACCGGCTTCGCTGTCGAACAAACCGTTGCCGGGGCGATCGGCCAGCGCGGAGATTATTCGCCTGAAGTTAACCGCGCCTGAAGGCGTGTTCCGCCAGCTTGCGGCACGCATGCCTGATGTTCAGCGTGCGGATCTGGCTCTTGCGCTGGTGGCGTTGTGGCTGGGACGCTTATGCAGCCGAATGGATTATGCCGCCGGGTTTATCTTTATGCGGCGCATGGGCTCGGCGGCGTTGACGTCCACAGGACCGGTTTTAAACGTTCTGCCGTTTGGCGTGCAACTGGATGCGACAGAAAGCTTGCCTGCGCTTGCACAACGACTGGCCGGACAGTTGAAGAAAATGCGTCGGCATCAACGTTATGATGCCGAACAAATCGTTCGCGACAGCGGGCGTGCAGCCGGGGCCGAACCGCTGTTTGGCCCGGTGCTGAACGTGAAAATATTCGACTACCAGCTGAATATTCCCAGCGTACAGGCGCAAACCCATACGCTGGCGACAGGGCCGGTGAATGATCTTGAACTGGCATTGTTCCCGGATGAAAACGGCGGGCTGAGTATTGAAATCCTGGCCAATAAACAGCGCTACGATGCAGCGACGCTGGCGCAGCATGCCTCGCGTTTAATCGCGCTTATTGAGCAATTTGCCGACAATCCGTCGCTATGCTGTGGCGACGCTGAAATGTTGTTGCCGACAGAACATGAACGGCTGGCGAAGATTAACGACACGAGCGTGGAGATCCCGTCCACTACGCTGAGCGCGCTGGTGGCGCAACAAGCCGATAAAACACCGGATGCCCCGGCACTGGCCGATGCCCGCTATCAGTTTAGCTATCGCGAAATGCGCCAGCAGGTTGTGGCGCTGGCGAGCCTTCTGCGTGAACGCGGCGTACAGCCGGGTGACAGCGTTGCCGTGGCATTACCGCGTTCCGTGTTCCTGACGCTGGCGCTGCATGGCATTGTTGAGGCGGGAGCCGCCTGGCTGCCATTGGATACCGGATACCCGGACGATCGCCTGCGGATGATGCTCGAAGATGCGCAGCCAAAACTGTTGATCGCGACCGAGGAACAACTGGCGCGCTTTAGTGACATCCCTGGCCTGGAAAGCCTGTGCTACGACGCGCCGCTGCCAGCAGATGATGCAGCTCCGTTGGCGCTATCTCGACCCAATCATACGGCCTATATCATTTTTACTTCCGGTTCAACCGGCAGGCCAAAAGGGGTGATGGTTGGGCAAACCGCCATCGTTAACCGTTTGCTGTGGATGCAAAATCACTATCCGCTGACCGCAGATGATGTGGTGGCGCAAAAAACACCGTGCAGTTTTGACGTCTCGGTATGGGAGTTTTTCTGGCCGTTTATTGCCGGGGCAAAACTGGTCATGGCAGAACCTGAGGCGCACCGCGATCCACTGGCGATGCAGCAGTTTTTTGCCCAATACGGGGTGACGACCACGCACTTTGTTCCTTCTATGCTGGCTGCTTTTGTCGCTTCATTGACGGCGGAAGCTGCGCGGGAGAGTTGTGCCTCGCTGAAACAGGTATTTTGTAGCGGTGAAGCCTTGCCTGCAGACTTATGCCGCGAGTGGGAACAGTTGACTCATGTGCCGTTGCACAATTTATACGGGCCAACGGAAGCGGCGGTCGATGTGAGCTGGTATCCGGCTTGGGGGGAAGAACTTGCCGCCGTAACCGGCAACAGCGTGCCGATTGGCTATCCGGTATGGAATACTGGTTTACGTATTCTGGATGCCATGATGCGACCGGTGCCTTTCGGCGTGGCGGGCGATCTGTATCTGACGGGGATCCAACTGGCACAAGGCTATTTGGGCCGTCCGGATCTGACGGCGAGCCGTTTTATCGCCGATCCGTTTAACGCGGGCGAACGCATGTATCGTACCGGGGATGTGGCGCGCTGGTTGGAAAATGGCGCGGTGGAATACCTCGGGCGCAGCGATGACCAGCTTAAAATTCGCGGACAGCGCATTGAGCTCGGTGAGATTGACCGGGCGATGCAACAAATGCCTGACATCGAACATGCCGTTGCCCATGCCTGCGTATTCAACCAGGCCGCGGCGACAGGCGGGGATGCGCGCCAACTGGTGGGGTATCTGGTGTCTCAATCGGGTCTACCGCTGGAGACGTCTGCATTACGGGAACGTCTGCGCGAAAAACTGCCTGCGCACATGGTACCAGCGGTATTGTTACAACTGGCGGAGTTGCCGCTTAGCGCGAACGGCAAACTGGATCGTAAAGCGCTACCCATGCCGCAGTTGACGTCGCGTACTTCCGGGCGCGCGCCGCGAGCAGGGACGGAGACAACCATCGCGCAGTCTTTTGCGGCCTTGCTGAATTGCGAGGTGAATGATGTAGAGGCTGATTTCTTTGCGCTTGGCGGGCATTCACTGCTGGCGATGAAGCTGGCAGCGCAGTTGAGCCGCATTTTTGAGCGTCAGGTAACACCCGGGCAGATTATGGTGGCTTCTACCGTGGAACGACTGAGTGCATTGCTGGAGAGCAATGATGATGAACAGTCGCAGCGTCTGGGATTCGAGACGCTGCTGCCACTGCGTGAAAGTCACGGTCCAACGTTGTTCTGCTTCCATCCGGCGTCGGGTTTTGCCTGGCAGTTTAGCGTGCTGTCACGTTATCTCAGCCCGCAGTGGTCGATTATTGGTATTCAGTCTCCGCGACCGGATGGCCCGATGCAGATGGCGGAAAACCTCGATGCGGTATGCGAACATCATCTGGCAACGCTACTCAGTCAGCAGCCTCATGGCCCCTACTATTTATTAGGTTATTCACTGGGAGGGACGCTGGCGCAGGGAATTGCCGCGCGTTTACAGGCCAGAGGTGAGACGGTTGCCTTCCTGGGGCTGCTGGATACCTGGCCGCCGGAGACGCAAAACTGGCAGGAAAAAGAGGCCAATGGTTTAGACCCTGCCGTACTGGCGGAGATCGAGCGGGAGCGTGAAGCGTTTCTGGCAGCACAGCAGGGGAATGCGTCGGAGGTTTTATTTACCGCTATCGAAGGCAACTACGCTGATGCGGTTCGCCTGCTCACGACGGCACACAGCGTGCCGTTTGCGGGCCACGCCACGCTGTTCGTTGCTGAGCGTACCTTAGTGCCGGGCGTCAGCCCTGAACGTAGCTGGTCCCCGTGGATATCCAGTCTGGATGTTTACCACCACGACTGCGCGCATGTCGATATTATCTCCCCTGCCTCGTTTGAGGATATAGGGCCGATAATTAATTCTCGAATCAATAATTCGATGTAACAAAGCCATTCTTGCTATCGCGGCGATCAAATAGCTCCATAATGTAAATTATATGTTATGGAGATGATCTTTTTTGTGGGGCGGATGGCGATTAAAGGGGTGAATAAATTCCGAATATTATTATTGGTAGGGCTTCAGGCACAAAGAATGTTTCGGATAATTCTTACTAACTGGTAGACTTCTCTTTCGAAAATGTTCTTCTTTGGGCGCGGATCTCAGGTCACACAACATGTCATCATTAAATATTAAGCAAGACAACGTTTCGGAACTTACTGCTTATCCCCAGCCAACGGCTAATGCCAACGAAATTGATTTAGTGAATCTTATCGAAATTTTATGGCGCGCCAGGACGAAAATTATGGCGACCGTATTAGCCTTTGCTTGTGTGGGTATTCTGGTCTCTTTTTTGTTGCCACAAAAATGGACCAGTCAGGCCATCGTGACCCCTGCAGAACCGGTCCAGTGGCAGGAGCTTGAGAATACGTTGACCAAATTGCGCGTGTTGGATATGGATATAAACGTTAGCCGTGGTGATGTATTTAACCTGTTTATCAAAAAATTTCAGTCGCCCTCATTGTTAGGAGCGTATCTGCGTTCTTCACCCTACGTGATGGATCAACTGAAAGGCGCTGATATCGATGAAATGGACCTGCATCGGGCCATCGTCAGGCTCAGTGAGAAAATGAAAGCGGTTGACAGCAACGCGGGAAAAAAGAATGAAACCTCGTTGTATACCGCATGGACGCTGAGTTTTACCGCGCCACAGGCTGAAGAAGCCCAGTCGGTATTGAAAGGCTACATCCAGTACATTTCCGACATTGTGGAAAAAGAAACGCTGGAAGATATTCGCAATAAACTGTCGATCAAAACCAGCTTTGAAAAAGAAAGACTGGAGATGGATCGCGTCAGGCTCAAGAATCAGCTGGAAGCCAATATCCAGCGGTTGAACTACTCCCTGGAGATTGCGAATGCTGCCGGGATTAAAAAACCAGTCTACAGTAATGGTCAGGCAGTGAAAGATGACCCTGATTTTTCTATTTCACTTGGCGCCGACGGCATCGCGCGTAAATTAGAAATAGAAAAATCAGTAACAGATGTTGCTGAAATTAACGGTGAATTACGTAATCGCCAATATCACGTTGAGCAGCTGTTAGCGATGAATGTGAGCGACGTACAATTCGCGCCGTTTAAATATCAACTTTCACCTTCGCTGCCGGTGCATAAAGATGGTGCGGCTAAATCAATGATCGTTGTTCTGGCTGCTTTACTGGGCGGTATGGTGGCATGTGGTGGCGTTTTACTGAACTACGCCATGGCGTCGCGTAAGCAAAAAATGACGTTTGTTGACCAACAACTGGTGTGATGAATTGTCGTATGGCGGCGAACAGGCCGCCATACGACAAATCTTGCTATTTGTTGCGCCCGAGCGGTACCACTAACGGCGTTCCGGCAACCGGATCGTCGATTATCATACAGCGCAGCCCATAGATTTTTTCGATAAGCTCCGCCGTGACAATCTCCTTCGGCGCGCCCTCGGCAATAATATGTCCGTCACGGAGTGCAATCAGATGCGTCGCATAGCGACAGGCCTGATTGAGGTCGTGTAAAACGGCGGCCAGCGTATAGCCTTTCTCCCGGTTTAGTTCACTCAGTAGCTCCAGCAGATCGATCTGATGACTGATATCCAGCCAGGTGGTGGGTTCATCGAGCAACATAATGGATGTTTCCTGCGCCAGTACCATCGCAATCCATGCGCGCTGCCGTTGTCCGCCGGAAAGGGTATCCACACTTTGTGATGCCAGGTGGGTGATCCCCGTCGCCTGCATGGCGTTTGAGACCGCTATTTCATCTTCATTCCGCCAGCGGGTAAACAATGGCTGGTGCGGGTAGCGCCCACGGGCAACCAGCTCCTGCACCGTAATATCACCCGGCGTAGTGGCGTTTTGCGCAAGTAAACCAATTCTGCGGGCTACTTCTTTGCTGGGATAGTGCTGAATATGCTCACCGTCGAGCCAGACCTGACCGCGTGCAGGTGTCATCAAACGACTCAACGTGCGCAGTAGCGTTGATTTCCCGCAGCCGTTTGGCCCAATAATTGCGGTGAAGTGACCGTCGGGAATCGACACATTGAGGTTTTCCGCTACGGTAAACTTGCCATAACCCAGCGTTAACTGGTCGCCACGCAAACGGGCTACTGATTCGATCATTTTTTGCGGGACTCCTGAATTAACAAGACGATAAGATAAATACCGCCGAGGCTTACGGTGACAACGCCCACCGGAAGCTGATAAGGCATAAACAGCTGTTGAGCGCACAAATCCGCCAGCAGCAGCAGCAATGCGCCGCACAATGCCGACAGGGTTAATCCCCAGCGCGATGTGCCGCTAACCCGCCGCGCGATATGCGGGGCGACAAGAGCAATAAATGAGATGGGGCCTGCCAGCGCGGTGGCGGCGGCGGTCAGCACAACGGCGACCAGCATCATCATCAAACGTGAACGTTCTACGCTGACCCCAAGCGCGCAGGCACTGTCATCACCCATTTCCAGTAAACGCATCCGGCGCACCAGCAACGTGGCGCACACCAGCATAATGATGATCAACGGTGCAGCAGGCCAGGTCTTAGCCCAGGTCAGACCATTAAGCGATCCGGCGTTCCACAGCCCAGCCGTCAATGCGGTTTCTAATGAAGCCTTCAGCAGCAGCCAGGTGTTGAACGCGACCAGCATGGCACGTATGCCAATACCGATAATAATCAGTCGGAAGGTGTCAATACCGTTGCGCCAGGCAAGCGCCCAGACCACCAGAGAGGTCAGGATCCCACCCAGCATCGCCGCAAGAGCAATAGCGGTGAGATGTTGTCCAAACAGCACCATTGCCACCAGTACACCGCTCCAGGCACCGGTATTGAAACCCATCACATCCGGGCTGCCCAGCGGGTTACGCATTAACGACTGGAATATTGCGCCGCTCACGCCGAGCGCCGCGCCAATCAATAGCGCCATGAGCATGCGAGGCAAACGCCATTCGGTCACCACCAGCGTAATACTGCGTGGCGCATCGCCAAACAGAGCAGCAAAAATTTGCTGGGTTTCCAGCATCACGACGCCGCTACGCAGGCTCCATAAGCCAACGGCGAGACAGCCTACAATCAGCAACAGGCTGCTGATTATCAGACGGCGAGAGAGGTGCATCATGCGCCACCTCCGCGTGGTTTCCGTCGTACCAGAAAGATAAGCACCGGTGCGCCGATGAATGCGCTGACCACCGAAACACGCAGCTCGCCGGGGACAATCAGGCGACCGATGATATCGGCAATCAGTAGCAGAGACGGGGTAGCCAGCAGGGTAGCGGGCAGTGACCAACGGTGATCTGCCCCTACCAGCCAGCGCGCCATATGCGGCATCATCAGACCGATAAAGGCGATAGGGCCGACAATCGCGGTTGCACTACCACACAGTACGGTAATCGCCAGCAGGCCAATAAACTGCGTGCGAGCAACTTTGCTGCCCAGTGCGGTAGCGGTGTCGCTTCCGAGGCTCAGACTATTCAGGGCGCGGCTGAGGAACAACGCAACAGTAGCGGCAATCAGCACCGGCACAAGTACTACTTTAAGCGTTTGCAGGCTGCGGATATCCAGTGAACCGGCCTGCCAGAAACGTAGCTGATCGTAGACATCCGGGTTGAGCAGGGCGATGCCGGTGGATAATCCTTCCAGCACCGCGCCCAGCGCAACCCCTGCCAGCGTCAGACGTACCGGGCTTAACTGCCCACCGCCCTGACTACCGGTAAATGCCACGATCAGCGACGCGGCCAGCGCACCGGCAAAAGCCATCAGCAGTTGTTCTTGTGCAGAGGAGAAGCCGAACAGCGCGGCGCCCAGCACAATAGCGAAGCTGGCACCGGCGTTGACGCCCAGAATGCCGGGATCGGCGAGAGGGTTACGCGTGAGCGTTTGCATTAATGCGCCAGCCAGGCCCAGCGCACCACCTGCGAGCAGTCCTGCCAGTGTGCGCGGCAGGCGCGCGTCCAGCACGATGGTGCAATCAGCGCTTTGACAACTGCCGGTGAGCGCATCCAGCACCACGGAAGCAGGTAGCGATTTTGCGCCAATCACCAGGCTTAGTACCGTGATGAGAACAAGTAATAACAATAGTCCGGGCACGGCGAAGGCGCGTGTCGCGGAAACAGAGCATGGCATATCAACTTCCCTGATAATGATAGTAATTATCGTTATCGATCTTATTTGGATATGTTAGCATGTGCAGCCATCGAATGGATATTGAAAAAGTACCTGGTAAGGCTCTGTAATGAATCGACAATCATGGCTGCTCAATCTCAGCCTGTTAAAGACCCACCCTGCATTTCGTGCCGTCTTCCTCGCCCGTTTTATTTCCATTGTCTCTCTGGGGCTACTCGGTGTGGCGGTTCCGGTACAGATCCAGATGATGACGCAGTCGACCTGGCAGGTTGGTTTGTCGGTGACGTTGACTGGTAGCGCGATGTTTATTGGCCTGATGGTGGGCGGCGTGCTGGCCGATCGCTATGAACGTAAAAAAGTGATCCTGTTGGCGCGTGGAACCTGCGGAATCGGCTTTATTGGTCTGTGTCTGAATGCGCTACTGCCTGAACCGTCATTACTGGTGATTTATCTGCTTGGCTTGTGGGACGGTTTCTTTGCCTCACTGGGTGTAACCGCTTTGCTGGCAGCAACGCCGGCGCTGGTCGGGCGGGAGAATTTGATGCAGGCCGGGGCGATTACCATGCTGACGGTGCGTCTGGGGTCGGTCATTTCGCCAATGCTTGGCGGGGGGCTGCTCGCAACCGGTGGCGTGGCCTGGAACTACGGGCTGGCGGCGGCGGGGACCTTCATTACATTGCTGCCGTTGCTGAGCCTTCCCGCGTTGCCGCCTCCGCCGCAGCCGCGTGAGCATCCGCTGAAATCGCTGCTGGCAGCATTTCGTTTTCTGCTTGCCAGTCCGCTGATTGGCGGCATTGCGTTGCTCGGCGGTCTGTTGACCATGGCGAGCGCTGTACGCGTGTTGTATCCGGCGCTGGCGATTAACTGGCAAATGTCGAGCGCGCAAATTGGTCTGCTGTATGCGGCTATTCCCCTGGGGGCGGCGGTGGGCGCATTGACCAGCGGGCAACTGGCGCACAGCATTCGCCCGGGACTGATCATGTTGGCATCGACCGTGGCGTCGTTCCTGGCTATCGGGCTGTTTGGGTTGATGCCGGTGTGGGAGCTTGGGGTTGTTTGCCTGGCGCTGTTTGGCTGGCTGAGTGCGGTCAGCTCTTTGTTGCAGTACACCCTGTTACAGACGCAGACGCCGGAAGCGATGCTCGGGCGAATTAACGGTTTGTGGACCGCGCAGAATGTCACTGGTGATGCCATCGGAGCGGCGTTGTTAGGTGGTCTGGGCGCGATAATGACGCCAGTCGCTTCGGCAAGCGTCAGTGGATTTGGCCTTGCGATCGCAGGACTGCTGCTGTTGCTGCTGTTGAATGAGTTACGTCGTTTCCGTCAGACACCGCCTGAACTGGCGTGAGGCTTCAGGCCGGATGCGGCGTAAACCACATCCGGTACGAACCATTAAAACAGTGAGGAGAAGCGTTGCAGCAACAGCGTCGCGCTGTAGTAGTCCAGACGGAAAGTTTCCGTTCCCAGGGCGTAAACACGCTTGTTCTGCACGGCCGGCAGATGTGCCAGCAGCGGATTGGCATAAATGGCGTCGGCATCTTTGTTGTCGCCCGCGAACAGGAATAGCGCTTCGCCATTCAGTCCGGTCGCCAGATTCTCACCGCCGATTTGAATGATATCGTGGCGCTTGCCCTGACTCTGGCTGGTGTGCAGTCCGGCTGGCAGCTGCGCTAACGTGAAACCTAACTGCTCCATTAACTTGCCTTGCGCAGATTCCGGCGTCCACAGGTTGGCGCTGTGCGCGGCGGCGGTGTACACCAGTGCGTTAACCGGCTGTGGCGGTAGGGTAATACGTTGTTTAACCGTCTGCAGTTGCTTATCAAACTCGGCAATACGTGCTGCCGCCTGTTGCTCATGCCCGGTGATGCCTCCTAACTGCGTCAGCAGTGACTGCCAGCTTTTGTCGTCGTAATTAATGATAAGTGTGGGCGCAATGGTGGACAGTTGATCGTACAGTGCGAGGGCAGAATCCCCGCCGGTGGCGCTTATCAGAATCAGATCCGGCATTTGCGCCGCAACGGCTTCAGCGCTCGGTTCACCAATATACAGACGACTCAATTTGCGCTCTTTTGCGACTTCGCTCCACTGACGCAAAAAGCCCTGCGCATCGCCAATGCGATTGTTCGGCGTGGTGGCCCCGCTGGCGATGACCGGAGCATCAATCGCCAGTAGCGAGCCAGTGAGGGTGACGCTGGTGGAGACAATGCGCTGCGGCTTATGCTCCAGCGTATGCGTGCCGCGGCTGTCGGTAACCTGACGCGGCCACTCGGCGGCGTGACCTGAAGAAATTCCTGAAATAGACAAACCTGTCAGCAAGAGCATGGTGCGGCAAAAAGAGGGGAGACTCACGAATCAGCTTCCTGTTATTAGTATGAGTAATGCTTCTCATTTTCATTGTTAGTGAACAAGGATGCAAGCCAAAGTCGCACATTGTGCTACCTCAAGAGTTGACATACTGCCGCTTTACTTTTAGGTTAGCGACCGAAAATATAAATGATAATCATTATTAGAGCCTTTATCATTTTTGGAGGATGATATGGATACGTCACTGGCCGAGGAAAAAACGCAGACTATGCCGACGCTCGCTCCCGACAGTTTTTTCTTTATGTCGCCGTACCGTAGTTTTACGACGTCAGGATGCTTCGCCCGCTATGCGGAACCGGCAATTGATGGCGACGCGCCAGACAGCCCTTTCCAACAGAAAATGCGCGCCCTGTTTGCTGATGCCAAATCGCAGGGTATCGCTAACCCTATCATGGTCGGGGCGATCCCTTTTGACACCCGCCAGCCGTCATCGTTGTTTATTCCCCAGTCGTGGCAGACGTTTTCCCGCACGGCGAAGCAGCAGTCATCACGTTATTTTAATGCGCATCAGTCGCTGAACGTCGTGGAACGTAAATCGATCCCAGAACAGGACTTTTTTGAAGACATGGTCGCCCGGGCGGCTGCGCTGACGTCTACCCCGGAAGTTGACAAAGTGGTGTTATCCCGCCTGATCGATATCACTGTAGACGCCAATATAGACAGCGGCGCCCTGCTGGAGCGGCTGGTGGCGCAAAATCCGGCGAGCTACAACTTCCACGTGCCTCTTGAAGACGACGGCGTATTGATTGGCGCCAGTCCGGAACTGCTGTTACGCAAAGAAGACGATCGTTTCAGCTCATTACCTCTGGCCGGTTCCGCGCGCCGTCAGCCGGACGATGTGCTGGACAGGGAGGCGGGTAATCGCCTGCTGGCATCCGAGAAGGATCGCCATGAACACGAACTGGTGACGCAGGCGATGAAAAATGTATTGCGCGATCGTAGCCGTGAACTGCAACTCCCTTCCTCTCCGCAACTGGTTACCACGCCTACGCTGTGGCACCTCGGTACGCCGTTTGAAGGTAAAGCCAACGCGCAGGAAAACGCCCTGACGTTGGCGTGCCTGCTACACCCGACGCCTGCGCTGAGCGGCTTCCCGCATCAGGTCGCACGCAAACTTATCGCCGAACTGGAGCCGTTCGATCGTGAACTGTTCGGCGGCATTGTCGGCTGGTGTGATGCCGAAGGTAACGGTGAATGGGTCGTGACGATCCGCTGCGCGAGGCTGCTGCGCAATCAGGTTCGTTTCTTCGCCGGAGCAGGAATTGTGCCAGCCTCTTCCCCGGTTGCGGAATGGCGTGAAACGGGAGCCAAGCTTTCCACCATGTTGAATGTTTTTGGCCTGCATTAAGAGCCTGGTCCATCAGGCTATTTTATTTGCCAGTTTGACCCTGGGCAGTGCTCACAATCCTCACGTACCACAAGTACGCTCCGGTTGCTCCGCGCTGTCCGTGTCCAAACTGGCTGCAACAATATACGCCTTATTGACAGGCTCTAAGGAGTAATCATGAGTATTCCTTTCACCCGTTGGCCGGAAGAATTTGCCCGCCGCTATCGTGAAAAAGGTTACTGGCAGGATTTGCCGCTGACCGACATTTTGACTCGCCACGCCGATAGTGACCAGACGGCGGTGATTGATGGTGAACGCCATCTGAGCTATCGCCAGTTGAACCAGGCAGCAGATAATCTCGCCAGCAGCCTGCGCCGCCTGGGGATCAAACCCGGCGAAACCGCGCTGGTGCAACTGGGCAATGTGGCTGAACTGTATGTCACCTTTTTTGCCCTGCTCAAGCTGGGAGTGGCGCCTGTTTTTGGGCTGTACAGCCATCAACGCACCGAGCTCAACGCCTACGCGACACAAATTAAACCGGCGCTGCTGATCGCTGACCGCGCGCATACGCTGTTTACCGCAGATGACTTTCTGAACACATTTGTTGCCGAGCACAGCTCGGTGCGCGTGGTTCTGCTGCTCAATGACGAGGGTGAACACAACCTGCAAAACGCGATAAGCCAGTCGGCGACTGATTTTACCGCTACGCCATCGCCTGCAGATGAAGTGGCGTATTTCCAGCTTTCCGGTGGCACTACCGGGACGCCGAAGCTGATCCCGCGTACCCATAACGATTATTACTACAGCGTGCGCCGCAGCAACGAGATTTGCCATTTCACTGGAGAAACGCGCTATCTGTGCGCTATTCCGGCGGCGCATAACTACGCCATGAGTTCACCTGGCGCGCTGGGGGTGTTCCTTGCGGGTGGAACTGTAGTGCTGGCGGCCGATCCAAGCGCCACGCTGTGCTTCCCGTTGATTGAACAGCATCAGGTGAACGTTACGGCGCTGGTGCCGCCAGCCGTGAGCCTGTGGCTGCAGGCGATTGCGGAGTGGGGCAGTAATGCGCAATTGGCATCGCTGAAATTGTTACAGGTTGGCGGAGCGCGCTTGTCCGCGACGCTTGCCGCCCGCATTCCGGCGGAAATAGGCTGCCAGTTGCAGCAGGTCTTCGGTATGGCGGAAGGGCTGGTGAACTACACCCGCCTGGACGACAGTCCTGAGCGCATCATCAATACCCAGGGTCGCCCGATGTGTCCCGATGATGAGGTTTGGGTGGCAGACGCTGACGGTAATCCTTTGCCACAGGGCGAAACCGGACGCCTGATGACGCGTGGCCCGTACACCTTCCGTGGCTATTTCAACAGCCCTGAACACAATGCCAGCGCCTTTGATGCCAACGGGTTTTACTGCTCCGGCGATCTGATCGCTATCGATCGGGATGGCTACATCACCGTGCAGGGGCGCGAAAAAGATCAGATCAACCGTGGCGGGGAGAAGATCGCTGCCGAAGAAATCGAAAACTTGTTACTGCGCCATCCGGCGGTGATTCATGCGGCGCTGGTCAGTGTGGATGACGAGCTGATGGGCGAGAAAAGCTGCGCCTGCCTGGTAGTAAAAGAGCCGCTACGCGCGGTGCAGGTGCGTCGTTTTCTGCGCGAGCAGGGCGTGGCGGAATTCAAATTACCTGACCGTGTGGAATGCGTTGAGTTATTACCGCTGACGCCGGTTGGGAAAGTGGATAAAAAACAATTACGTCAGTGGCTGGCATCACGTTCACTGGCCTGAAGGAGAAAAAGAGATGGCAATTCCTAAACTGCAGGCTTATGCGCTACCCACAGCGCTTGATGTTCCGGTGAACAAAGTGGACTGGGCCTTTGAACCTGAACGAGCCGCGCTGCTGATCCATGACATGCAGGACTATTTTATCGGTTTTTGGGGCGATAACTGCCCGATGATGGAGCAGGTCGTCGCGAACATCGCCGCGCTGCGCCAGTACTGCAAAGCGCATAATATTCCGGTGTATTACACCGCCCAGCCGAAAGAGCAGAGTGATGAGGACCGTGCTTTGCTTAATGATATGTGGGGGCCGGGCCTGACGCGTTCGCCTGAGCAGCAAAAAATCGTTGAAGCGCTGGCACCGGATGCAGCAGATACTATCCTGGTGAAATGGCGTTACAGCGCATTTCATCGCTCTCCGTTAGAACAGATGCTTAAGGAAACCGGGCGTAATCAACTGATTATTACCGGCGTGTATGCGCATATTGGCTGTATGACCACTGCAACAGACGCCTTCATGCGTGATATCAAACCGTTTATGGTTGCCGATGCGTTGGCGGACTTTAGCCGTGACGAACATCTGATGTCGCTGAAATATGTGGCGGGACGTTCCGGGCGTGTGGTGATGACGCAGGAATTATTGCCGATGCCTGTCCCGGCCAGTAAAGAGGCGTTGCGCCGCGTTATTCTGCCGCTGCTGGATGAATCAGAAGAGCCGATGGATGATGAAAACCTGATCGACTATGGACTGGATTCGGTTCGCATGATGGCGCTGGCCGCCCGCTGGCGTAAAGTGCATGGCGACATTGATTTCGTCATGCTGGCGAAAAAACCGACCATTGACGCCTGGTGGACGCTGCTCTCCCGCGAGGTGAAGTAATGGCCGGATTTGACTTCACAGGGAAAACCGTCTGGGTAACCGGCGCGGGAAAAGGAATCGGCTACACCACGGCGCTGGCGTTTATTGACGCCGGGGCACAGGTTACGGGCTTTGACCGCGAGTTCGCGCTGGCAGAGTATCCCTTTGCCACCGAGGTGATGGACGTGGCGAACGCGCAGCAGGTGGCGCAGGTATGCGGGCGTTTGCTCGCGAATACCGAATGTCTCGACATACTGGTGAATGCCGCAGGGATCCTGCGTATGGGACCAACCGACGCGCTTAGCGTTGAGGACTGGCAGCAAACCTTCGCCGTCAACGTGGGCGGGGCGTTCAATCTGTTTCAGCAGACGATGGCGCAGTTTCGTCGCCAGCAGGGCGGGGCGATCGTCACCGTTGCATCGGATGCGGCGCACACGCCGCGTATCGGCATGAGTGCTTATGGGGCGTCAAAAGCCGCGCTGAAAAGCCTGGCGTTAACCGTCGGACTTGAACTGGCGGGTAGCGGTGTGCGCTGTAATGTGGTTTCGCCTGGCTCGACCGATACCGATATGCAGCGTACGTTGTGGGTCAGCGATGACGCGGAACAGCAGCGTATTCGTGGATTTGGCGAGCAGTATAAGCTCGGCATTCCGTTGGGGAAAATCGCCCAGCCGCAGGAGATCGCCCACACGATTTTATTTCTTGCCTCCGATTTAGCCAGCCACATTACGTTGCAGGATATCGTGGTAGACGGCGGCTCTACGCTGGGAGCATGACGATGATCTGGAAACGTCATTTAACGCTGGATGAACTCAATGCCACCAGTCAGAACACCATGGTGGCGCACCTGGGCATGGTCTATACCCGACTGAGTGATGATGTGCTGGAAGCCGAAATGCCGGTGGATGAGCGTACGCATCAGCCGTTTGGTTTGCTGCACGGCGGAGCGTCTGCGGCTCTGGCAGAAACGTTGGGTTCGATGGCAGGTTATCTGATGACTCGCGACGGGCAGTGTGTGGTGGGGACGGAACTCAACGCCACGCACCATCGGGCGGTTTCGCAGGGTAAAGTGCGCGGTGTCTGCCGACCTTTGCACCTCGGGCGTCAGAATCAGAGCTGGGAAATCGTCATCTTTGATGAGCAGGGACGACGCTGTTGCACCTGCCGTTTAGGTACTGCGGTGATGGGGTGAAGTGACCCTGAAAAGTAAAATGAAATTGCAGCGTTAACAGGTAAATGAAGTGATCTAGTTAACAATGCAATGTAAATACTCAGTGATACTTCGGGTTTGTATGGTTGTCAGGTTGTTAAATTCAGAAAAGATGTTATAGAAACAAAATGTAACATCTCTCTGGAGCGGACAACGGATAACAACTATGAACAAATCAGGGAAGTACCTCGTCTGGACAGTGCTCTCCGTAATGGGAGCATTTGCCCTCGGCTATATCGCATTAAACCGCGGTGAACAGATCAACGCGTTGTGGATAGTCGTGGCGTCGGTCTGTGTCTACCTTATCGCTTATCGTTTCTACGGCCTGTACATCGCTAAAAATGTACTGGCGCTGGACCCGACGCGTATGACGCCAGCCGTGCGTCATAACGATGGTCTGGACTATGTTCCCACCGATAAAAAAGTGCTGTTTGGTCACCATTTTGCGGCGATTGCCGGAGCGGGGCCATTAGTTGGACCTGTACTGGCGGCGCAAATGGGCTATCTGCCAGGTATGATCTGGTTGCTGGCCGGGGTGGTGCTGGCGGGTGCGGTGCAGGACTTCATGGTATTGTTTGTATCTACCCGTCGCGATGGTCGTTCCCTTGGCGAACTGGTTAAAGAAGAGATGGGCCCAACGGCAGGCGTTATTGCGCTGGTGGCCTGTTTTATGATCATGGTGATTATCCTTGCGGTACTGGCGATGATCGTCGTGAAAGCGCTGACCCACAGTCCGTGGGGAACCTATACCGTGGCGTTCACAATCCCGCTGGCGATTTTTATGGGGATTTACCTGCGTTATCTGCGCCCAGGTCGCATTGGTGAAGTGTCGGTCATCGGTCTGGTCTTCCTGGTATTCGCCATTATTTCCGGCGGCTGGGTGGCGGAAAGTCCTACCTGGGCTCCTTATTTTGACTTTACCGGCGTACAGCTGACATGGATGCTGGTGGGCTACGGTTTTGTCGCTGCCGTGCTGCCGGTATGGCTGCTGCTGGCACCGCGTGATTACCTTTCTACCTTCCTGAAAATTGGCACCATTGTTGGTCTGGCGGTAGGGATCCTGATCATGCGCCCGACACTGACCATGCCTGCGTTGACCAAGTTTGTTGACGGTACAGGCCCGGTCTGGAGTGGTAACTTGTTCCCGTTCCTGTTTATTACCATCGCCTGCGGTGCAGTCTCGGGTTTCCACGCGCTGATTGCCTCCGGCACCACGCCGAAGATGCTGGCGAATGAAGGTCAGGCCTGCTTTATCGGTTACGGCGGGATGCTGATGGAATCCTTTGTCGCCATTATGGCGCTGGTGGCGGCCTGCGTTATCGATCCAGGTGTTTACTTTGCGATGAACAGCCCGATGGCGGTACTGGCACCTGCCGGAACCACCGATGTGGTTGCGTCAGCGGCACAGGTCGTGAGCAGTTGGGGCTTTGTTATCACGCCTGATACGCTGCATCAGATTGCGAACGATGTCGGCGAACAATCCATTATCTCCCGCGCAGGCGGTGCGCCGACGCTGGCGGTGGGCATGGCGTATATTCTGCACGGTGCGCTGGGTGGCATGATGGATGTGGCGTTCTGGTATCACTTCGCCATTTTGTTTGAAGCCCTGTTTATTCTGACGGCAGTCGACGCCGGTACGCGCGCCGCGCGCTTTATGCTGCAGGATCTGCTGGGCGTGATGTCACCGGGTCTGAAACGTACCGATTCGCTGCCAGCGAACCTGTTGGCGACAGCGCTGTGCGTGCTGGCCTGGGGTTATTTCTTGCACCAGGGCGTGGTGGATCCGCTGGGCGGTATTAATACCCTGTGGCCACTGTTTGGTATCGCCAACCAGATGCTGGCCGGTATGGCGCTGATGCTTTGTGCAGTGGTACTGTTCAAGATGAAACGTCAACGCTACGCATGGGTGGCGCTGGTGCCAACCGCCTGGCTGCTGATTTGTACCCTGACTGCAGGCTGGCAGAAAGCGTTTAGCCCGGATGCGAAAATCGGCTTCCTGGCTATCGCCAACAAGTTCCAGGCTATGATCGACAGCGGAAACATTCCGGCACAGTACACCCAGTCACAGCTGACGCAGCTGGTGTTTAACAACCGTCTGGATGCGGGGCTTACCATTTTCTTCATGGTGGTCGTGGTGGTGCTGGGTCTGTTCTCTATCAAAACTGCACTGGCAGCGTTGAAAGAAGATAAACCTACGTCGAAAGAAACGCCGTACGAACCGATGCCTGAGAATGTCGAAGAGATCGTGGCGCAGGCGAAAGGCGCGCACTAATATTCTCTTAACCAATTAGCCCTCTCCTGAACGGGGAGGGCGTTTGTACGACAGGTAACCACTATGTTTGAAACGCTCTCTAAAGCCGGAAAGTATTTAGGCCAAACCGCCCGGTTAATGATCGGTGTACCGGATTACGACAACTATGTTGAACATATGCGAGTCACGCACCCGGATCAGACGCCGATGACCTACGAAGAATTTTTCCGCGAGCGCCAGGATGCGCGTTATGGGGGCAAAGGCGGCGCGCGCTGTTGTTAATGATCTTCATAATTCAAGCTGCAGGTATGTGGGCTTTGTTACTCGGCCCATCCCTGGGCTTCGCCCCTACAGGGCCGCTGCAAGCAGTGTGCAAATCTGCTCCCGGCAGATTTTTCGCTCACCCTGTAAACGATTCTACCTTTTCGAACGCCGTGCGCAGGGTATCCGGGGTTAACGTCACCGCTAGCGCGTGAATGGATTCTACCGGGCGCAGAGTGTGGGCAATCACCTTATCAATCTCGGCCTGATTCTTGATATCCACATCTAATTGAGCCAGCCGCGTTGGCAGGTTGAAGCGCTGATAAGCGGCTATCAATTGCGCCAGTGCATCATCTTGTTCCAGCAGGGCGCTCTGCACCAGTATGCCGTACGCCACTTTGGTGCCGTGTAAAAACTTCTCCGTTTGCGGAAGGACGGTCAGGCCATTGTGTACCGAATGTGCTGCCGCCACCCGGGTGTAACGTTCGCCCAGACCGCCAACCATGCCGCCTCCGGCAATAATGGCATCAACCACATCGCAAAATGTGCGGCTTAACTTGCCTTGTTGTTTATCGGCTAGCGCCTGCTCGCTGCTTTCCAGCAGGACATCGCGGATCGTCTGTGCGGCATGGATACCCAGGCGTACGGTCAACGGCAAAGTTTCCGGCTGAGGCGTGAGAACGACAGCTTCATACCACTTCGCCAGCGTATCGCCGATCCCCGCCAGTAAATACTCCTCTGGGGCGTTGAGTATGATTTCCGGCTCTACCAGTACGAGAAAATTAGCATCATCGAAAATGTCAAAATGTAGCGCCTGGCCTGCATCGTTGTACCAGACAGAGAGCGGTGTCCAGGCCGCGCAGGTGGCGGCAATGGTCGGGATCGCCACGAAAGGCAAACCGAGACGACGAGCCAGCGCTTTGGCGGTGTCGAGCAAGGTTCCGCCGCCCACGCCAATCACCACGCTGCGATCCTCTCCTGACAGTTTTTGCAGTTCAGTTACATCGGTTTCGCTGCAGTGTCCTGTGAACAACAGGCGCTTAGCTTCGGCAAGATGAAATGCATCTGGCAGATAAGGGCGGGCCGCATCAATGGCGCGCTCACCATAAACCCAGACAGCATGTGAGAGTTGATCGGCAGTGAAAAAATCGTTGAGTCTTGACAGGCTGCCGGTATGGGAAAAATAGTTGGCCGGGCCGGTGACGACGCGAATCTCGGTATTACTCATGTTGTGTTTGTCCTTTTGGCTGTCCTGTCCTGGCAGGTTATTTTTATATAGACGTCTGAACGTCTTGATTGCCAAATACTAGCATCGTGCTATAGTGGCTTCAACCACAACATCACACGCTGGGATAACAATAATGAGTAATAACCCGCTGATTCCGCAAAGCAAACTACCTAATCTGGGCACCACTATTTTCACGCAAATGAGCGCGCTGGCACAGCAGCATCAGGCCATTAACCTCTCGCAGGGATTTCCTGATTTTGACGGTCCACTTTTTTTGCAGGAACGTCTGGCGTATCACGTCGCGCATGGTGCAAACCAGTATGCGCCGATGACGGGTGTGCAGCCGCTGCGCGAAGCTATTGCGGATAAAACCACGCAGTTATACGGCTTTAGTCCTGACGCAAATAGTGAAGTGACCGTCACCGCAGGGGCAACGGAAGCATTGTACGCCGCAATTACGGCGCTGGTGCGTCAGGGTGATGAGGTGATTTGTTTTGACCCAAGTTACGATAGCTATGCCCCTGCGGTCGAATTATCCGGCGGGGTGGTGAAACGTATCGCGCTGCAACCGCCGTCTTTTCGCGTCGACTGGCGGGCGTTTAGCGCTTTACTCAGCGAACGTACCCGGCTGGTGATCCTTAACACACCGCATAACCCTTCTGCCACCGTGTGGCATCACGCCGATTTTGATGCGCTGTGGCAGGCGATTAAAGAACGCGAGATCTTTGTCATCAGTGATGAAGTTTATGAACATATCTGCTTCGCTGAACAGGGTCATGCCAGCGTGCTGGCGCATCCCCAGCTACGTGAACGCGCTGTTGCCGTTTCATCATTTGGTAAGACTTATCATATGACCGGCTGGAAAGTCGGCTACTGCGTCGCGCCTGCCGCCATTAGCGCAGAATTGCGCAAGGTTCACCAGTATCTGACGTTTTCTGTCAATACGCCGGCGCAGCTGGCGCTGGCGGATATGCTGCGCGAAGATCCAGCGCACTATCATGAGCTGCCAGCATTTTATCAGCAAAAACGCGACATATTGGTGAATGCCTTGCGTGATAGCCGCCTGGAAATACTCCCGTGTGAAGGCACGTATTTTCTGCTGATCGATTACAGCGCTGTTTCCACGCTTAACGACGTTGAGTTTTGCCAGTGGCTAACGACTGAGGTGGGCGTTGCGGCGATCCCGTTGTCGGTTTTTTGCGCCGATCCTTTTCCGCATAAGTTGATTCGCCTCTGTTTTGCCAAGCAAGAATCGACGCTACTAGCGGCAGCCGAACGTTTGGTTTCGCTATAGCTATTTCACCGTCCAGGCTTTAGAGAATCGACGGTCGGCAAACAACTCTTGCAGGCCGTTGATTTGTTTTAGACGTAAAACCTCATCGTCGTCCATACCTAGCTCTTTACTTATTTTCTCTTCACTCCACCCCAGCTGTGATAATTCACGAACGATTTCCGACATAGCGTGAATTTGATGCCGCCCGCGAGCACGGTTATGGCGAATGGTCGCTGCCATACGTTCGTGGCGTTCGCGTTGTAAACAGGTGACGGGCAGATAGCCATGCAGGCGTGATCTCAGCAATGGCTTGCTTTTACCTAACTCATGACGGTGAAATCCATCGACGATTTCATAGTCTTCCGCCGTTGACTGGACCACCACAATAGGTTGAGTGAATCCGTCGGCTTCGATGGATCTCAGCAGCAACTTTTTCTCCGGCGGGGCAACGTTATTGGGATTGTAATCGTTGGGCGAGATATGATCATTTTTAACCCATAACACACAATCGACAGGCTCATCGCGAAAGGGGCTGACGCTGTGTATCGCCATTCTGAATTGATTGATCGCTTCAATTCGCTCTTCTTCTGACAGGCCAGAAAGAAAACCAGTGAGTTCCTGAGTTAATCGTTGCTGCATAAAATCCCCCATTCCTGGCGTTTTGTTTTCATACGTTCGTTATAACGTTGGTAGTTTTTAGGTTTTGTTGGGCTGAAAGAAAGTGCCCGGCACCAGTAGTCATTATTCAGCAAGACTTTGCAGATACGCCGCCACGATGGAATATCCTTTGAACCAATATCTTTTTCCTGAATTTGCGGGATATTGTCCATGCCCTTTTTCTTATACCACTGTAAATAAACGGCGATTTTATTGCGGTAATGTTCTGCAGTCGTCTCTGGCATGCTGTTCAATAGCAGCATGGCATATTCCTGCCAGCTTAAATGCTCTGGTTTGAGTATTTTCCGGTGACCGTAAAAATGATTATCATGTCCAGCGTAAATTCCCCCGCTTTTGACGCCGCTAACACGGGCGCACATGGCTGCCCAGCGCTCGGGTTCAATGACATGATATAGCCATAATCCCTGGCGCTGTTCCGGGCCAAAGGGCTCACAAATGCGCATGTAGCGCGTTGGGACACCAGCCTGATACATCAGGTTGTATAGGGGATTGCTCGGCATTCTGGTTTTTGCAAACCAGGTCCATATATCGGCGGTTTTCCAGTCATAAAGCGGATAAATATACCAGGTGTGCCCGCCGGGGGCGCTGGTAGTCCAGGGTTTATCATCGGCAAAACGTTGCTTATGAGAATTGGCGATAGCGACGAAACGATTGTATGACTCATCGGCGCGGATGCCCACCATCATGGCGGCTGGTCGTTTCTCTGAAAACCAGTCAGCAAATTCACGAACAAATTGTTCAAATGTCATGCCGGGTTGATAGAAAGAGAAGAACTCAGGGTCGGTTATAGCATCCGCAGGTGGTTGACGAACCCACGGTGTATCAGGTTCCCAGCACTGCCATTCGGGTTGAAATTGTGAGAGTGAATTTTGGGTGGTGAGCGGTAAGGCCACCCAATAAAATCGTTCAATGACATCGGCATAACGTTCACGTAGAGCTACTACATAGTCGATAGTGCAGGAAAATTGTGCTTCCCAGTCGATAAACAGGACGTTAATTTTTTTTCCTAACTGACGAGCGAGCGTGGCTGTCAGGTGTAGCATTAGCCCTGAATCTTTTCCTCCAGAGAATGAGACGCACACGCGTGGCAGAGTTTCTAGTGTCCAGGTTATGCGTTCCTGAGCGGCCTCCAGAACATTTTGTACCAGAGGAATTTTATAAACAGACATATCAAGTCCATATCGGCATCTTATTATTTACAGACATAATAAATGCTTGTAATTGGATATGCCAGTTTATGTGTTATGCAATTTACGCTGTATTCTTTATTTGTATGGTTCGCCAGGGATTATTCTCTGGATGAATTAAATTTATTGATTGAATATATCACTTGCTGTTTTAAATAATATTCTGGCTGATTCTTGCTATGTATTCAGCGAAAGCATTATTGTTGAGTGAGGCTCTGTTGTACATTAAATAAAGTGTAATGGATGGTAATGTAAAATCAATATTGATCTCTTTTAAATCTAAAGAAGTACGATAGTATTCGTATATAGCCCGAGGAATAACGCCGATTATGTCCGTGCTGGCAATGATATTGGTGATTGAGATCGTCGAATCGCTGCTGAAACCAATGTTACGATTGATTAAAGCATTATCTATTTGTGACTGGAAGTTTTTAATACCTTCATTTTCAGTAAGAAAAAATGTAAACTTCTCTTGTATAATGTCATCAATCGTACTTGACTCATTGATTCTTGAGTGATTTTTTCTGCAAACCAGGACATGCTCGAGTGTTGTGAATGGCGTACAGATAATGGAGCGGTTATTGATTGACTCTGTCGTAATGACCAGGTCAGCCTTGCGGTATACCAATATGTTCTCCGCCGTTTCTGAGGAGATTAATATATCGTGATGCTCAATTTCGATATCTGACTCATCTCTGAGAGAATGAATTAACTCGTTGATAATCAGTCTGGTTGCAAATTGCGGGCTGTAAATAACAAATTTTTTGCTCAGACTGGAACTGTGCATTATGTTTATTGTTTGTTCCAGATTGTTGAGGTTTTTCTCAAGATGATGATGAAGATTAATGCCTGTCACCGTCGGGGTAATACCCTTACCGGAACGAATAAACAGTGGATCATTAAATTGCGTACGCAGTCGCTGCAACGACTGACTAACAGCAGAAGGTGTAATATACAGCGTTTCAGCAGCCTTACTGATGCTCAAATGTTGATAAATACACTCAAATATAACCAGTAGATTGAGATCGAATTTTTTAAGATCGTAGAGATTAGCCATATATGCCTTCCAATAATAGTTATGTTGAGAAAAATAAAGATTTTGAATATTTTAAATGGTAGTTATTCTGGTGGTTTATGTTTCTGTGCTTAATGAATCATTAACTTTAACTAAAATAGCACAATCTGCGTAATTTTCACGAGGGGAATTTGAATTGTGCTGAGTGATTGAAATGAGAACGATAACAATCACTCATTCTATTACCTTTATTTATTTCCCATGATAATGTTTAATTTATCCTTATCGGGCAACCCGACCTCCTGTTGTAACGTATTGTCCTTGCTCATGTAATAGATAGCCGGCGTTACGTTAGCCCCCAGGTCATCCATCAACTTTTGATTGATATTCAATACTTTCATCTGTTCTGGGGGGACGGCGGTCGGGATTTCCAACTTTATTTTCCCACCAGATGCCTCATAGTCATGCCAGGTTTTGGCCGGATCTTTTGCGGCCAGAATCGCAGCGGCGGTAGCCGGACTTTCGGGTTTAATTACGCCAACCAGCAATGTGCGCAACTGAACTTTTCCGGAATCCACCCACGGGCGCGCCTGCTGCCAGAATTGTTTACAATAAGGACAGAAAGGATCGGCAAACACGTAGACAATGACTGGTGCCTCTTTTTTCCCGTCCAGGATCCAGGATGCCTTTTCCATCCGTTGCCACATCTCGCGACCTGCAGGGGCATAAACCTCTTTTTCGATTAGCGCATTGCTGAGGTTTTCTCCTTTTTCGTTATACATGTAGCCCGAGATGGCATGTTTACCGTCAGGCGTGACGTAGATAGTAACGCCCATATCCTGGTATTTTCCCAGATAGCCTTTCATTCCTCCCGGCGCGTCGAAGGGTTTCAGGATAGTAATGCCCTGTTTCTCAATCGCTTTAACAGGAGCAGGCAGTTCTTCGGCATACACCACTGCAGGGAGCAGGCTTAAAAGTAAGGTGCGTTTAAACATTGATTTTCCTTATAAAATAAGAAGGACAGGGGACTCTGTTGTAAAACCTATCGCAGCCATAGGTAAGATCGACCGTCCATCGATTGCCCTTTCTTTAGTTGGGTGATGTAATCCCAATCGCTGTTACGACCTTTGTTAAGGTAATGTAGAGCGCAACACATAGCCAGTCCTGCTGGCACTGATGTTACCTGCGGGTAGCTCGGGTAATGGGGCTCCCTGCAAAGGGGGCCTTTTTTACTTTTATCGTTAAGTTCACAACATGTGTTTGAGTGGGTTGTTAGTTATCGCTTATTGATTTGATAAAGGAAACGCATTAGCCCTGCGAAGAGATTTTCGTTAACTTATCTCTCAACGAAAACACGGAGGAAGTACAGATGTCTTTGATTAATACTAAAATTAAACCTTTCAAAAACCAGGCGTTCAAAAACGGTGAGTTCATCGAAGTAACCGAGAAAGATACCGAAGGTCGCTGGAGCGTCTTCTTCTTCTACCCGGCTGACTTTACTTTCGTATGCCCGACCGAATTGGGTGACGTTGCAGACCATTATGAAGAACTGCAGAAACTGGGCGTAGATGTCTATTCCGTCTCTACTGACACCCACTTCACTCACAAGGCATGGCACAGCAGCTCTGACACTATCGCGAAAATCAAATACGCGATGATCGGCGACCCGACTGGCGCCCTGACCCGTAACTTCGACAACATGCGTGAAGATGAAGGTCTGGCTGATCGCGCAACTTTCGTTGTTGACCCGCAGGGTATCATCCAGGCAATCGAAGTTACCGCTGAAGGTATCGGCCGTGATGCATCTGACCTGCTGCGCAAAATTAAAGCTGCTCAGTACGTCGCTTCTCACCCAGGTGAAGTTTGCCCGGCGAAATGGAAAGAAGGTGAAGCGACCTTAGCGCCATCTTTAGATCTGGTCGGCAAGATCTAAGCCAGTTTTGCCTTGCGGTGATGCGCTTGCACAGGCCTATGAAACCGTAGGCCGGTAAACGAAGTGCCACCCGGCAATCAATGGGCGCAGACGCGCCCATTTCATTCCAGCACCATGATGCAAGTTGCATTAATGCAGTCCAGCGAAGTCGGCTTGCATGATGATGTTTTCAGAGAGGGAAGAAGAATGCTCGACACAAATATGAAAACCCAGCTCAGGGCTTACCTTGAGAAACTGACCAAACCTGTTGAGTTGATTGCTACGCTGGATGACAGCGCTAAATCGGCAGAAATCAAGGAACTGCTGACTGAAATTGCTGAATTGTCAGAAAAAGTCACCTTCAAAGAAGACAATACTCTGGCGGTACGTAAGCCATCGTTTCTGATTACTAACCCCGGTTCTCATCAGGGACCACGCTTTGCCGGTTCTCCTCTGGGTCATGAATTTACCTCTCTGGTGCTGGCGCTGCTGTGGACCGGCGGTCATCCGTCAAAAGAAGCGCAGGCGTTGCTGGAGCAAATCCGCGATCTCGACGGTGATTTTGAGTTTGAAACCTATTATTCGCTTTCCTGCCATAACTGTCCGGACGTAGTGCAAGCGCTGAACCTGATGTCTGTACTCAACCCCCGTATCAAGCATACGGCGATTGACGGCGGGACATTCCAGAACGAAATCACCGAGCGCAACGTGATGGGCGTTCCAGCGGTCTATATGAACGGCAAAGAGTTCGGTCAGGGTCGTATGACGCTGACTGAGATCGTGGCGAAAGTGGATACCGGTGCAGAAAAACGTGCAGCCGAAGAGCTGAACAAGCGCGATGCCTATGATGTGCTGATTGTCGGTTCTGGTCCTGCGGGCGCGGCAGCGGCGGTGTACTCTGCACGTAAAGGTATTCGCACCGGACTGATGGGCGAACGCTTTGGTGGTCAGGTTCTTGATACCGTTGATATTGAAAACTATATCTCGGTGCCCAAAACTGAAGGTCAGAAACTGGCCGGCGCGCTGAAAGCACACGTTGATGATTATGATGTTGATGTGATCGACAGCCAGAGCGCGAGCAAACTGGTCCCGGCGGCGCAGGAAGGCGGTCTGCATCAGATCGAAACGGCATCCGGTGCAGTGCTGAAAGCTCGCAGTATTATCATTGCTACTGGTGCGAAATGGCGCAACATGAACGTGCCGGGCGAAGATCAGTATCGCACCAAGGGCGTAACCTACTGCCCACACTGCGATGGCCCGCTGTTTAAAGGCAAGCGCGTCGCAGTGATTGGCGGCGGTAACTCTGGTGTTGAGGCCGCAATCGACCTCGCTGGTATTGTTGAACATGTCACGCTGCTGGAGTTTGCTCCAGAAATGAAGGCCGATCAGGTGCTGCAGAATAAACTTCGCAGTCTGAAAAACGTCGATATCATTCTCAACGCGCAAACGACAGAAGTGAAAGGCGATGGCAGCAAAGTCACTGGTCTGGCGTATCGTGATCGCGTAAGCGGCGATGTTCACAGCGTAGAACTGGCTGGTATTTTTGTACAGATTGGTCTGTTGCCAAATACCAACTGGCTGGAAGGTGCCGTTGAGCGTAATCGCATGGGTGAAATCATCATTGATGCCAAGTGCGAAACGAGCGTTAAGGGCGTTTTTGCTGCCGGTGATTGCACCACCGTACCGTATAAGCAGATTATCATTGCGACTGGCGAAGGTGCCAAGGCATCATTGAGTTCGTTTGATTATCTGATTCGCACGACAGTAGCATAAAAAAGTAAGACACACCTGCAATACCAAAACCGCCAGTTTTCCGCTGGCGGTTTTTTTATTTCCGCCGCTCACAAATTTTCAATTCCTGAAACAATAAAACGCATAAAACATTACTTAAGTTAGCCTGATCATTTTTTTAGTCAAAGAAAGCGTTAGCGTTTCATTTATTATATTAACCCACATTGTGTTCTTATTTATTTTATGAATAAATGGTTGGTTAATTCATGGGTGAAATATATAAAACCCTGACGAACTTTGAATCGACAGGGTTATTTTTGCGTGACTTTTTTATCTCTTATGACAGTAACGCGCTGAAAGAGGCTTATTCTGCCCTGGATAGAAATGCCGAGTCGCTAACAGAGCAGGAGTGGCTGGAAGTGGAGTACGACTTCAATGCACTGTTTGTCGGACCGCAGAAGCTAAAGGCCGCGCCGTTTGCCTCGGTTTATCTTGAAGAAGATGCCCTCGTAATGGGTAAATCAACCCGAAGCATTCGGGAATTCATGGCTAATATGGGCTTATCTATAAATGACAGGAATAATATTCCGGATGATCATATTTCCTGTGTATTGGAATTGGCGGTTTTATTATCAGCTAATGCCAGAGCATCATCTGAATACCAGGTGACCCTTACTCGATATGCATCTGAGTATGTCGCGGTGTGGGTGCCCAAGTATATAGAAAAAATAAATATAAATGCACAAACCGTCACGTTGAAAAACGTAGCGGGAAGATTGTCTTCTTGGCTTGATGAATTAAAAACGAGAGTATCAATATGAGTAATGAACCGGGAGTTCTGAACAGACGTTCATTTTTGAAAGGGTTGATTGCCCTTGGCACGGTCGCAGCCCTGCCAGGGGGATTGCTGACTTCACGCTGCGCATTGGCGCAACCGCCAATCCCGTTTAACCCCAAAACCTACAAAATTTATCGCAACGCTTGTCCGCGTAACTGCTATGACACCTGTAGCCTGAAAACCTGGGTGAAAGACGGTGTCATCACCTTTGTCGAAGGGGCGCCGGAGTCAACATTTACACACGGTACTCCTTGTGTAAAAGGCCTGACTTATCCCCGTCGCGTCTATAGTCCGGATCGTATTAAATATCCGATGGTTCAGGATGTTCGCGGTAGCGGGAACTGGCGTCGCATCTCATGGGAAGACGCAATGCAGCGTATTGCGACCAAGATGCTGGAGATCAAAAAGAAAGACGGCTCAATGCTGGGTCTGGCGCTGACTAAGTACTCCGGCAAATTCGGTGTGCTGAACTATGCCGTTGAAGGCATGATGTCTTCGCTGGGCTACACCACCCGTTTTGCCGGAACGCCGTGCTGGCCGGCCGGTATTGATGCGCAGAACTATGACATGGGCGACATGTGGTGTAACGACCCGGAAGATATGGTGAAAGCCAAATACATCATCATCTGGGGGGCTAACCCGGCCTGGTGTTCAATGCACACCATGAAATATGTCTATCAGGCGCGGGAAAAAGGCGCAAAAGTGGTCGTTATCGATCCGCTGTTAACCCAGACTGCCGCGAAAGCCGATCTCTACTTGCGTGTACGTCCAGGCTCAGATGGCGCTCTGGCGTTGGGAATGGCGCGCCATCTGGTGGATAAAGGTCTGGTGGATCAGGATTTCGTCAATAACTATTCCCACGGTTATCCGGAATTCGAAGCCTATCTGCGCAACAATGTGACCGTTGAGTGGGCCGCTGAAATCTGTGGTCTTTCCGCTGATGTTGTTCGTCAATTGGCGGAAGAATTTACCGCAGTTAATCCTGCCACCGTGTGGATTGGCTACGGTATGCAGCGCCATGTCAACGGCGGCGCAAACGTCCGTGCGATTGATGCCTTTGTGGCAATGACCGGCAATATTGGGGTTGAAGGCGGCGGGGCGCGTTATGGTCACCTGCATACCTGGGGCTTTAACTACAATGCCATGCTGCAGAAACCGCCGGTAGGTTCTGTTGGTATGCCCGGTGCTGCTGGGGCAACCAGCGAATTTGGCGCCGCGGGCGCAGTTGCGCAATATTCCGATCGTTCGCTTAATATCAACCAGACGGCACAAGGGTTGCTTGATGCCAACGATCCCCCTGTGCGCATGCTTTGGGTCGCTTGTAAGAACCCGTTTGCTCAGGATTTTGATCGTAGCAAGATGGAAAAAGCGTTCGAAAAACTGGAAATGGTGGTGTGCGCCGATCAGTTCTTTAACGAAACCGTTGGGCATGCCGATATCGTTTTGCCGGTGACTACCGCATTTGAAGAGTGGAACGTAGACGCCTCTTACTGGCACTACTGGCTCTCTATCAACCAGCCAGCCATTAAGCCGATGTATGAGGCGAAATGCGACCTGGAAATTGCCGTTTTACTTTCCCGCACGATCAACAAACTGGAGCCGGGTTCCTGTACGTTCCCGCAGGAGTTCGATCATAAACGTTGGTTGGATCAGGAATTCAATGACGGGATGGGCAAAATGTTTGGTATCTCTTCCTGGGACGATCTGCTGGACGGCCCGAAAAAAGCCATTCTACCAAGCTCTGCGGCCTGGTATGACCGCAAGTTCAAAACGCCCTCCGGCAAGTTTGAGTTCAAATCTGAGCTATGCGAGAAAAATGGTCATACTGCGCTGCCGGAGTACAAACCGGAAGCCAAAAGCACCTTGCCATTCCACCTGTTTACGCCGCATGTGCAGTTCGGTATCCATTCTCAGTTTATCAACCTTGACTGGATGCAGGTTTTCTATCCGGAGCCGTTTGTTTATATGCATCCGCTTTCTGCAGCGAAAAGAGGAATTACTGAAAACGACCTGGTGAAAGTGTTTAACACCGCCGGAGAAGTGGAACTGCGTGCGAAGGTCACCGCTAACGTACCGGAAGATTTCCTGGTGATGTATGAGGCGTGGTTCCCGAAACGCAAATACAACGTACAAAACGTGGTGGCTGATACCCCAGCCGATATGGGGTTGATGAAAACCGGCGCACCGGGTGCGGCGATCCACAGTCAGTTTGCGGACATCATTTTGGTAAGTAAAGGAGCAGCGGCATGAGACGCGCGTTTTTAGTCAATAGCGATAAGTGCATCGGCTGCCGTGGCTGTGCGATGGCGTGTAAGAGTTTTAACCAGTTGGAGCCTGAACGCTTCTGGCGCTATGTCTATCCATTGGATAAAGAAATTTATCCGCATGAAGAGCGAGCATTTTATTCGCTGGCCTGTAATCACTGCGAAAAACCAGCCTGTCTGGCGGCGTGTCCGGTAGAGGCGTATACCAAACGTGAAGATGGTGTAGTGGTGCATAACCCGGAGCGCTGTATCGGATGCAAAAACTGTATCCGCAACTGCCCATACGGTGCGCCGCGCTTTAATGAGGAGACGAAGAAAGCGGAAAAATGCAGCATGTGCTACGAGCGACTTGATGTTGGTATGCAGCCGGCGTGCGTGAATGCCTGTCCGGTCGGTGCGCTGACGCTTATCGACCTGGATGCCGACCCGATCCCCAATAATGCCGTACAGTATCCGCCGGGATTCCCGCGTATGCCGCAGCTGAATCCGGGCACGCGTTTTATCCTTGCGCGCCAACCGAAGCAGCCGGAGGGCAAGTAATGGAAAAGTATGAACTTCCGCTGGTTATTTTTACCGTATTGAGCCAGATGTCGGTTGGGATCACACTCATTCTGACGCTGCGTGCCTTGCAGGGAAAACTGGAGAGCAAGCGCCTGTATTGGCTGATAAGCGGGCTGGTTCTGGCTGCTGCGTCCGTGGCGGCAGTATTGCACCTTGCGCATCCGGATCGCGCCTACAACGCCCTGATTAACCTGCAGCACGCCTGGCTGAGCCGTGAAATTCTTGGCGCAACCTTATACGGCGCGGCGGTGGGCGTGACGTTTTTGGCGAAAGGGCACAAAGCCCCAGCTTTACTGGCATCCATTCTCGGGATCGCGCTGGTGGCGGTACAGGGGATGACTTATGCGGCCCCAGCTATGGCGGCGATCGCCAATGGTCTGACGATGCTGCTGTTCTTCATCACGGTGTGGGTGATGGGGTGTGCCGCGATTCCGTTGCTTAATCTCACGCCTGCCATTGCCGCATTACGCCAGGGGATTGTCGCTTGTCTGGCGGTCATGATTGCCGCGCCGATTATCTGGTTAAGCGGCGGTACTATCATGCAGATGACGGCGCATGCCTGGCTGACGTCGCCGCTTTATCTGGCAAGTTTGGTTTGTCTGGCGGTGGCCTTTGTACTCAGCCGCCAGGGAGAGCGTCGTGCAAAAGCGCTTTTTGTTCTGCTGTTTGTTGGTCTGTTCCTGAGTCGTCTGACGTTCTTTGGCGATACGGTCAGTACCATTGTGAATATCGGTCACTTGTATTGATTGTGAGCGAATAAAAACCCCTGTCAGGCGGTTAACCTGGCAGGGGTTTTCTATCTATCGCAAAGATAGTAAATCAGCGGCTGTTAGCGGACAACCAGCACCGGCAGTGTTGCGTGGCGAACAACGCTGGACGCGTTTGAGCCTAGCAGATGGGTGCTGATTGATGGATTGCGTGACCCAATGACAACGACATCCGCATTCAACTCTTCACCTAACTCGTTGACCACGTCACGTACGCTGCCAAAGCGGACGTGTTGTTTGATACGAGAAGGATCGATACTGAAATGACCGACCATCGTTTGCAGACGGGATTCCGCTTCGTGTTGCAGATGCTCTTCAAAACGACGAACGTCAGCGGCAAAGCGATGCAGACTTAAGCTCGCCGATCCTGGCAACACGTGCAGCAGATGGATAACGCCTTTTTCCTGTGCCAGAAATTCTGCATGGCGAATAGCCTTATCGCTCAGTTCCATCTCGAATACATCAACAGGCATTATGATTGTGTTGTACATAAACATTCTCCTTGTCATTACATGAACACATAACAGCATAGTATTAAAAATGATTCTGTCAGTCACGACACAGATTTATGTTTTGCGAACAGGAAGAAAAACAAGGAACTGGGGCTAACCGGAAAGAGGATGCGGATGCATCCCCTGTAAGATAAAGCGAGTCGCTTTGATAAGACAGAGTTAGCGCAGGTAATCGCCAGCAGCTTCAGGTTGGTACTCAAGCTCAATGACTTCGAGATGTGTTGATGTCCCGCCTGGCAGTTCCCAGTGAATGGTGTCGCCAACGCGCAGACCCAAAAGTGCAGCGCCAACCGGCGCCATTACCGAAAGCTGTGTGCTGCTGTCAGTCATATTAGCTGGATACACCAGGGTACGCACGCGGACTTCGCCATCACTCAGATTGCGGAATTTCACGCGGCTGTTCATGGTCACAACATCGTGCGGCATGGTTTCTGGAGAACACATTTGGGCACGATCCAGCTCGGCGTTCAGGGCGTCGGCAATCGGTAAACCAGCAAACGCAGGTTGCTCCAACAGGCGGTCAATGCGTTCCGCATCGAGGTCGTTAATGATGATAGTTGGTCTGGACATTTATTACTCCATGTCGTCGATACTGCGGGTGCGCAGGTAAATAATCCCAAAAGAAAACCCTCACCGTCAGGCGGCAAGGGTTTAGCTTTTATGATGATACTGAGACTTACCCCAGGTTTGAAGTGATTTAGTTCACATTCAGGCAAATCATCAATATTGTCGCGTATGGTGTGATTTTAGCCGAAAAACGTGATCGTTCTCCAATTTGCATTATGCTTTTTAAGCGCTCGCTGCGGGCGCGTCAAACAACCTCAGTGTTCCGCGACAGGAGATCTCATGAGCCAGTACGACAAACTAACCTTGAAAGACGGCAGCTATTTGCATTTTAAAGACTGGGGAAGTGGACAGCCCATTGTCTTTAGTCATGGTTGGCCGCTGACGGCGGATGCGTTTGAGGATCAGATGTTGTTCCTCGCGTCGAAAGGATTTCGTGTGATCGCCCATGACAGGCGTGGGCATGGGCGCTCGGCCCAACCCTGGGATGGTCACAATATGGATCAATATGCTGACGATCTGGCTGAACTTACCGCGTATCTCAATCTTAAAGATGCCGTCCATGTCGGACACTCTACGGGCGGTGGGGAAGTGGCGCGGTACATTGGTCGCCATGGAACGCAACGGGTAGCAAAAGCGGTATTAATCGGCGCGGTGACGCCCATTATGATCAAGACCGATTTTAATCCAAACGGCGTGCCGAAAGAGGTGTTTGAGGGTATCCGTGAAGGGGTGATAAACGATCGCGCTGCCTTTTTCTATGAACTGACCGCAGCATTCTATGGCTACAACCGACCGGGCGTAAATGAGTCGAAAGCCGTACGCGAAAGCTTTGTTGCACAGGGCTTACAAGGCTCCATCAAAGCGTTGTACGACTGTATCCATGCGTTTTCAGAAACTGACCTGCGTGAGGATCTCAAAAAGATGACTATCCCGACGCTGGTGATCCACGGTGATGACGATCAGATTGTCCCGTTTGAAACCTGCGGGAAGGTCGCGGCGGAAATATTACCGGACTCGCAACTGAAGGTGTATGTTGGTGGATCGCATGGCATTTGCACCACCCATAAACATCAGATCAACGGCGATCTGCTCAACTTTATTCAGTCTTAATCTTTGGGGACGTACTACGCTGTTCCGCCCGACGAGGGAGCAGCGTAGTGTTCGATCAGGCTGTTTAGTATCCCACTTTGTCGATAATAAACTGTTTACCACAGTTACCCGGATGCGGTTGCGGTAAGAATGACTGTGCGGATAACGTCTGGTTGATGGTGTCGGCTTTCAGAGATAACTGGATCTCCGTGAGATAAGCCGGATTACCGTGGCAGCTTAACTTCACGGCTTTAACGTTCTCTTTACCCCAGCTTTTGGCGACGGCGGCGTCAAATGCGCTACGGCTGACGGTTTTACCGTAGTTGTCTGCCAGGAACTTGCCAGCTTCGCTGTTTTTAACCTCATTATTCAGCCGTACCATCGTGCCGAAGTACGCGTCGGGGTCAAAACCGAAACAGGCGCCATGTTTGGCATACTCGTAACGCTCCAGACAGGATCTCCCACCGGCGCCGGGCATTACGGCGCTGAGCTTTGCCGCGCTTTCCAGAGAAAGTCCCGTTTCAGGTGCCGCGCATTTACGGCTGGCGCGCGCTTCAGGTAGGTTGGGAATTGGTCGCGTCGCGCAGCCAAAACGCATCCAGCGGCGGTTGTCGACTCCACGGGCGGCGATAGATTTTGGCAGGCTGGGCCATAAACCGTGAACGGTCAGGAAATCCGCTTTGTTCGCGCTCTCTTTTTGCAGGCGACATTCGTCAGGTTCCTGACGATTACGCTCATGCTGGCTCTGACAAAATCCGGTTTGCCAGGAGAGGGCCAGCACGTAGCTGTCAAAATCAGCGTACTGTTTTGCCTGAAGTTCATCGGCCTGAGCCGCAGAAACTGGCAGCAGAAGTGCTGCCAGCAACGAAGAATAACGCCATGTTGATCTCATGATGATGTCGAATACTTATATAAATTCTGAATATCATCTATTTAATCATAAAAAATGCCAGTCAGGTTCAGCTGACTGGCATCATTTTCATCAGGCGTGAACCGAAATGATTAGCTCCACATTGCCAGAATCGGCCAGCCGACCAGCAGAAGCATAGAGATGTAGATAACGCCGAAGATAGCACCCAGACGCCAGTAGTCTTTGGATTTCACATAACCACAGCCGTAGATGATTACGCCAGGGCCTGTTGCATACGGAGTCAGACAGCCCATGATACCGATGGACAGCACCAGCAAGATACACAGGTGTTCCATCGGAACGCCCGGGATACCTTTACCAACCGCCAGAATAACCGGCAGCATGGTGGCGGTGTGTGCAGAAAGACTGGCAAACAGGTAGTGAGCAAAGTAGAACACCAGCACCAGCACGATTACGGTCGCGTTAGGCGAGAAGCCTTCCAAGTGCGTACTCATGGTGTTGGCGAACCAGTCGATAAAGCCTGAACGGGTTAATCCATTCGCCATAACGACCAGTGTGGCAAGGTTGACCAGGGTGTTCCATGCGCTGTTATAGCGGGTAATGTCTTTCCACGGTACCACGTGCAGCGCCAGCATCAGGGAGACTGCCAGCAGGCCCACTGCGGTTGCGTCAATCAGCTTACCACCGAAAACCCACAGACCCAGGCTCAGTATAACCAGACCGATCAGAGTCAGCTCTTTACGGGTCAATTTACCCATGGTTTTCAGTTCATCACCAGCCCATGCGGCAACTTCAGCACTGTGCGTAACTTCTGGCTTGTACAGAACATAGGACAGCCACGGAGCAACGATCAGCAAAATAATACCAACCGGCAGGAAGCTGAGGAACCACTGCAACCAGCTGATTTGAATACCGGCAATTTTGTTGACGAATTCCAGACCCAGCACGTTAGGCGCAGCGCCGGTTACGAACATAGAGGAGCTCAGGCTGGTACTGATAACCATCATCCACATCAGATATCCGCCGATACGGCGCGCGGAAGGATCGTTTGGGAATGATTTAAACAGCGGCGGCAGGTTTTTGATAACCGGGAATACGGTCCCACCGGTACGCGCGGTGTTAGATGGTGTAAACGGCGCCAGCAAAATGTCGATAATAACAATCGCATAGCCCAGCGTCAGGGTACGTTTCCCCATGAATTTCACCATAAACAACGCGATACGGCGACCCAGACCGGTGACTTCATAGCCCAGCGCGAAAATAAACGCGCCAAACACCAGCCACACGGTCGTGCTGGAGAAGCCTGCCAGACCCCATTTCAGCGCTTGCTTACCCGCTTTAAACGCCGGGTCGGCCAGCTCTGAAGCATCAAACAGCAGATAGTTGCTGCCGATGACGCAGATCGTTACGGCGATAAAGCTAATCGCTGTTGCCGGGATTGGCTCAAGGATCATCCCGACAATCATTGCCACGAACACGGCAAAGTAGTGCCAGGCCTGCGGGGGCATTCCATCAGGGACGGGGATAAGAAACATGACGCCCATGACGATCAGTGGGGCCAGCAACTTCCATATTTTATCTTTTGCTAAAGACATGTGTGTGATTCTCCGGAAAGGATCTTTAATTGTGATAATGATGAACTTGTGAAATCTGAGCTAAGAACCAGGTGATGATCAGCAGATCGGCACAGCCTCCAGGGCTGAGATTGCGTTCAATGCACTGTTGGTCGAACTGGCGCAGGTATTCGAGATCGGCAGGGGTGCGAATTCCCCCTTGCTGCAATAGTGTGGCGGCCTGTTGTTGTAGCCAGCGCAGACCTTCAGCGCCACCGCGAGAGGCCACGTTGGTATCGCCATTGATGGACATCAGCAGCAGTAACGTATCGAGTAACGCCAGTTCAGGATCGCGCCCCTGTGCCAGCAGGGCACGGTAGTGCGGCAGAGCATGCTGGATGACTAACGGGTAACCCGCTTCGGCTTCACCTCGTGCGCCGGTTAATCCCAGTTGCTGATAAAGACGTTGGCCAGCCGTGAGTTGTTGATTATTCTGGCGCAGTTCGCGCTCGGTCAGGCCACGGCAAAATGCGGCTGCCGTAGAGCAAAGGATTTCAGGGGTGACGGTCAGGCCTAGCTGGAGCAGGCGGCCAATGGCGGCACACAGTAGTCCCAGTGAAAAGATGCTCCCTTTATGGGTGTTCACCCCGGCGGTGGCGCGAAACATGTCGGCTTCGCAGGCCATGCCCAGCGGCCGCAGCCCTTGCAGCACATCTTCAGGCGACAATTGCGCGCTAAACGCCCCGTATTCAATAAAACGCGGCAGCCAGGCCTGAATCGCCTCAGCGCTGCGATGGAAATCTTCCAGCGCCATATCTTTATGTGCGCCGTTGTTAAAACGATCCACCAGACCCGGTTTGGGCGACAGGTTGACTTCAGTCAACATGGCGCGCCACGCAAGCGTTGCGTAGGCATCCGGGAGATCCAGAGGAAGGACTGCGTTATGGGGTGATGTTGCGGGAATCGGCATCATGCAGCAGTGCCTCCATTTGAGTCAGTAAATCGGAAAGCGCGTGAGTTTTACCCCGCGCACAGTCGGCAGCACTTTGCCCGCACAGCAGACAGCGACGGGCAGGGAGTGCGAAATGACGCCGGGACAGAATTTCCCCTTCTGGGGTCAGGACATCGATGTCCCACAACCGTCCCAGCGGGTGAGAATGCTCAAGCTCAATGGTGGCGAGCTTGAGGTCATGGGCCGGAGCCTCAATAGACAAAAGACCTTCCGGACCGCTGGCCGAAACCAGCGCTGTTTGCTCCCTGATAATCCAGGCAGATTTTTCTGCCAGTGCGAGCAGGGCGGTTACGCCGTGATTAAAGATGCGACGGGTTAATGCGCTGTCTTTAATCGGACCCGGTGCAACCACAGTGAATGAGACCAGTGGCGCGTGGTGGCGCGTCAGCCAGGCATGTTGCCTTGCTTGTCTCTCATCGCGGCTGGCGAGCAGCTCGGGAATCGAAACCGCGTGTTGGGTGGCGAATTCAGGGAGCAGGTGCATGGCTTATTCCTTCACCTGATGCACAACGTCAATCACCGAGCCATCGCGATAACGCACAACGGCAATCACACGATCGGTGAATTCGATAGCGCGTGGTTGACCAGTAAGTTGCTGAGCTCGTTCGCGCAGCCATTCAATGGATACCACTTTCATACCAGCTTCTTTCAGACGTTCTGCCAGTTCAGGACGCGCAGGGTTGACGGCGATACCGTGGTCAGTGACCAGGATATCGACGCTGGAGCCCGGCGTTACGCAGGTCAGGACGTTATCAACCAGCGTCGGAATGCGTCCGCGAACCAGTGGAGCAACAATGATGGAGAGCGCAGCGGCAACTGCGGTATCGCAGTGACCACCGGATGCGCCGCGCAGTACGCCGTCAGAGCCGGTCAGGACGTTAACGTTGAAGCTGGTGTCAACTTCCAGCGCACTCAGTACCACGACGTCCAGACGATCGACAGATGCGCCTTTCGAGCCCCAGTTGGCATACTGGTTGGCACTGATTTCAATGTGGTTTGGGTTGCGGGCCAGCGACTCAGCCGCGTTACGGTCGAAGCTCTGCACGTCCAGCAGTTTGCGGATCAGACCTTTTTCGTGCAGATCCACGATGGTGGCGGTGATGCCGCCCAGCGCGAAGTCAGCACGGATATCGCGGCTGCGCATTTTGTCTTCCAGGAAACGCGTCACGGCCAAAGAGGCGCCGCCGGTTCCTGTCTGCAGTGAGAAGCCTTCATTGAAGTAGCCGGAGTTAACAATGACGTCTGCTGCGCTACGGGCGATTAACAGTTCACGTGGGTTGGTGGTCATGCGGGTCGCATCAGCACCGATTTTGTCTGCATCGCCAACCTGATCGATCTGGACGATCAGATCCACCTGATCCTGCGTAATGCTCGCCGGGTTATGTGGGTAGGTCAGTAGCTGTTCTGTCAGCAGGACAACCTGTTTTGCGTTTTCGGCATCAACGCGGGCATAGCCCAGTGAGCCGCAGCATGCTTTACCGGTATAACCGTTGGCGTTACCAAACTGATCGCAGGACGGTACGCCGAGGAAGGCGACATCAATGCTGAGTTCGCCGCTTTGTACCAGGTGTACACGGCCACCGTGGGAGTGGATCTGGACTGGTTCTGCCAGCAGGCCACGGGAGATCTCTTCCGCCAGCGGGCCACGCAACCCGGAGGTATAAATACGGCTGACTACACCCTGACGGATGTACTCAACCAGTGGAGCATGGCAATCGCTCAGAGAGCTGGAGGCCAGCGTCAGGTTTTTGAAACCCATCCTGGCGATGGCGTCCATCACCAGGTTAATCGTCAGATCGCCACCGCGGAAAGCGTGGTGGAAAGAGATGGTCATGCCATCCTGTAAACCCGAACGACGAATGGCGTCTTCCAGGTTAGCGCACAGCTTTTTGTCGCGCGGTTTTTGCGCCTGTAATTCTACTTTTGCGGTGCTCTGATAAGCGGAAAGCTCACTTTCTGCATGACGGCTCCAGGTCGCCACGCGATCCTGGCGTTGAGACTGTTCGATTTTCTGCGTCATTTTTTTGCCTTATTCTTCGCGAATGCCTGAAAGTTCTGCACGGGAGATAACCAGAAGGGCGCGCTCGATAACCGGGCTGTCGACCATTTTGCCGTTGAGGGAAACTACGCCACGACCCTCGCGAGCGGCGGCTTCAGCGGCCTCCACGACCAGGCGCGCATGAGCCAGCTCTTTGCGCGTTGGGGCGTACAGGTTGTGCAGGAGTTCGATCTGGCGCGGGTTGATCAGCGATTTACCGTCAAAACCCAACTGCTTGATGTGTGCAGCTTCGTGCAGGAAACCTGCTTCGTTGTTGGCATCGGAATACACGGTGTCGAACGCCTGAATACCGGCAGAGCGTGCCGCCTGCAAAATAGAACAGCGGGCAAACAGCAGTTCAGTACCCTCCGGCGAGCGCTCAGTACGCAGGTTACGCACATAATCTTCCGCACCCAGAGCAATGCCGATCAGACGCTCGGAAGCGTGGGCAATTTCTACCGCGCGGGTAATGCCTAACGGCGATTCGATAGCGGCTAACAGACCGGTGCTGCCGGGCTCACGGCCACAGGCTTTCTCGATACGCAGAATTTCGCTTTCGATGTCGATGACATCCTGCGCGGTATCAGTTTTCGGTAAACGCACGATGTCTGCACCACCGCGTACCACGGCTTCGAGATCGTTAATGCCCCATTCGGAGTCGAGGGCGTTTACACGCACGATAGTTTCAACGTCGTGATACAGCGGATGCTGCAGGGCGTGATACACCATACGGCGGGCAGTATCTTTCTCGCGCAGCGCGACGGAGTCTTCGAGGTCGAACATCAACGCATCTGCCGGGTAGATGAACGAGTTGCTGACCATGGCGGCATTGGCACCAGGTACGAACAGCATGCTGCGGCGGGTACGGGTTTTACGTTGTTGTAAAGATGCGGAAATCACTGGCAATCCTCCCATGGCAGTGCCGAAATACCACCAGCGCGGGCCAGTAGTGCTTCCAGTCGCGCACGTAAAATGCAGTCCAGTGCGCCTTTATCATCAACATTTAATTGCACGCCGCGTACGTTGTAGCGGGACAGAACGTCCAGAATGGTGGTCCGGATGGCATCACCGAACTGTTTTTCGACGCTACTGTTAACCTGCAGGTCAATATCCTGCGAATCGAGTGGGGCGATGCGAATCATCACATCACCGGACTCAAGTGTGCCTGCGACGGCTGCCTGGTTTATTTTCATTTTTCACCTGTTGCTAATGCGGGGGTATTTTGGCGGACTGCCGCACCCGATGAGGCTCGTTCAACCATGCTTTGCAAGTAGTGCAGCGTGGCGTCAGGGACCAGGGATGCGATAGCCGTGAGATCTTTTTTAACCAGCAGCTTGCGCACCCAGGAGGCGGAAATCGGCATCTCCTGGAAACACAGCCGCTCAATTTCCACCAGTTCAATTGGTGGGGCGGGAAGCGTTGGGGTCTCCAGCCAGTAACGCATATCGTTGTTGTACTGGGAGGTGACGGTGCAATACGGCTCGGTACCGACGAAGCGGTGCGTAACGCCGAGAGCCGGGGCCAGATATTGGCGGAAGATTTTCAGGTCAATTTCGGTGTAGCAGTGGTTAATAACGCTCTGCTCTTTGATGAAGTAGCACGGGAATGTGGCGCGGGAAATGATATATTCCGAACCGCGATGCACGGTTAAACGTGGAATGTCTTTTGTTCCTTTAAGCACCAGATCCAGTCGGTCTTCATACGGAAAACGCGAGGTATCCTCTTTGACCAAAAACAGATGCAGCCAGTCACATTGTGCGGCTGCCTGTTGGATCAGAAAACGGTGTCCGTTGGTGAAGGGGTTGGCGTTCATGACGATACAACCAATTTTTTTCCCTTCACGACGCAGTTTTGCCAGAGATTCAGCGTAACGCTTCAGACGCGTGGTGCTGTTTTCCATCAGCACCATAATGCCGGGAACGCTGGTCAGCGTAGAAAAGCCACACTGTTTAAACAGCGATTCGTACTCGGTTTTGGTATAGATGAAGAGGTGCGTACAGTGGCGCTCATAGGCGAGGTTGATTAACTCGGTCGCCAGTGTCAGCGCTAAGCCTTCGCCGCGTACGGATTCGCAGATGGCGACACACTTAATGATATTGCCAGCAATACCGCCACAGGCGATCAGGCGGTCATCACGGGTGACGGTGATAAATACTTCAACGGTGGTATCAACGCTCAAATCATTTTCTTTCAGAAATTGCGCGATAGCCGCCATCTTTTTATTTTCTGAGCGTTTAACTTGCGTGAATATATTATTACCGAACATAGTGAAAAGAGTCCTGATGCTATATTTTGTTACTGGGTTTCTGTTTTTGTTGCTCCGCTTAGCAACTTGATAACGTTTTGTTCGCAATTGAAGGGAATGGTTTTTTATTACCGAGTATTTCTTTTTTTCCCTGATGCATACATCGTAAGGGGTATTTTGGAGGTAATTTTTGATTTATTTCACAATAAGTTAGAAGGTTTTAATGTGTTTTATGGTTTTAAGTTTTTTAATTAATTTAACCCCCAAATAACCGGTGGTTTTTATTTGTTTAATTGATTTAAGGTGGGGAATCTGCAACGATCTTGCTTTATACCGTAACGTGTAAATAGAACATTTTAATTACAACTACAATGATAAATAAGTTTTGGTTAATGTCGGTGAGGGAAGGGGTGATGACAGAACAGAAAAATAAAACAAGGTTTCCTTTTTTTCGTCGCCTGGCATTTCCATTGCGTATCTTTCTGCTTATTTTGGTCGTTTCCGTTTTTATTATCGCCGCGCTAGCGCAATACTTTACCGCCAGCTTTGAGGATTATCTGGCAACGCATGTCCGAGATATGGCGATGAACCAGGCCAAAATCATCGCCTCTAACGACAGTATCATCACTGCGGTGAAACATCGCGATTACAAGCGTCTGGCGACCATTGCCGACAAACTGCAGAGCGGGACTGACTTTGACTATGTGGTTATCGGGGATACCCACTCTATCCGGCTTTATCATCCGAATCCGGAAAAAATTGGCTACCCGATGCAGTTCACCAAGCCTGGTGCGCTGGAAAAAGGGGAGAGTTATTTTATTACCGGCAAAGGGTCGATTGGGATGGCGATGCGCGCCAAAACCCCGATCTTTGACAACGATGGTAAAATCATTGGTGTGGTCTCCATTGGCTATCTAATCAGTAAAATCGACAGCTGGCGTTCGGACTTTTTACTCCCCATGGCAGGGGTGTTTATTCTGTTGTTGCTGGTACTGATGCTGCTCTCCTGGTTCTTTGCCGCCCATATTCGGCGGCAGATGTTGGGGATGGAGCCCAAACAAATCGCGCGGGTGGTGCGCCAACAGGAAGCGCTCTTCAGCTCGGTGTATGAAGGGTTGATTGCCGTGGATCCTGATGGATATATCACCGCAATAAACCGCAGCGCGAGGAAGATGCTGGGGTTGTCTTCACCTGGGCGAAAGTGGCTGGGAAAACCGGTTAGCGAGGTGGTTAAACCTGCAGACTTTTTTACCCAGCAGATTGCGGAAAAACGTCAGGACGCAATGGTGAACTTTAATGGCCTGAGCGTTATCGCCAACCGGGAGGCGATTCGCTCCGGCGATGAGCTGCTCGGCGCCATCATCAGTTTTCGTAGTAAAGATGAAATTGCTACCCTTAATGCGCAATTAACGCAAATCAAACAGTATGTAGAAAGCCTGAGAACGCTGCGCCATGAGCATCTGAACTGGATGTCGACCATTAATGGCCTGCTGCAAATGAAAGAATATGATCGGGTTCTGGCAATGGTGCAGGGGGAATCCCAGGCGCAGCAGCAGCTGATTGACAGCCTGCGCGGTGCGTTTGCCGATCGCCAGGTCGCTGGTCTCTTATTTGGCAAGGTGCAGCGCGCGCGGGAGCTGGGCCTTACTATGATCATCGTTCCTGGCAGCCAGTTGCATCAACTCCCCGAGGGGCTGGATAGCACAGAGTTTGCAGCAATTGTTGGCAATCTGCTTGATAATGCATTTGAAGCGAGTTTGCGCACCCAGCAAGGCAACAAGGTCGTCGAACTCTATTTGAGTGATGAAGGGGATGACGTCGTCATCGAAGTTGCCGATCAGGGATGCGGTGTGCCGGACGCGCTACGTGAAAAAATATTTGAGCAGGGTGTGAGCACCCGTACCGATGAACCCGGTGAACATGGCATCGGTTTGTATCTGATTGCAAGTTATGTGAGGCGCTGTGATGGGGTGATTACGCTCGAAGATAACTCCCCTTGCGGTACTTTATTTTCTTTATTTCTTCCGAAAGTGAAAAAAAATAATGACGGAACCATTAACGCTGTTGATCGTTGAGGATGAAACGCTACTGGCGGAAATGCATGCTGAATATATCCGCCATATACCCGGATTTAGCCAGATATGGCTGGCGGGTAATCTTGCACAGGCAAGGATGATGATTGAGCGTTTTAAACCCGGTCTGATACTGCTCGATAACTACTTGCCGGACGGCAAGGGAATTACGTTGTTGCATGAGCTGACTCAGGCGCGCTATCCGGGCGGCATCGTGTTTACCACGGCTGCCAGCGATATGGAAACGGTCTCCGAGGCTGTGCGCAGCGGCGCGTTTGATTACCTGGTCAAACCCATAGCCTACGAGCGCCTGGGGCAGACGCTGACGCGCTATCAACAGCGCAGACGCATGCTGGCCGGTAATGACAGCGCCAGTCAAAAACAGATTGACGAAATGTTTAATGCCTATGCCCGTGGCGAGCCGAAAGGTGATTTGCCGACCGGGATTGATGCGTTAACCCTGAATGCGGTGTTGAAGTTATTTGCCGATCCGACGGTACAGCACACAGCGGAAACGATCGCTCAGGCTCTCACCATCAGCCGTACCACCTCCAGGCGCTACCTCGAGTACTGTGCCAGCCGTCATTTGATTATTGCGGAAATTATTCACGGTAAAGTAGGCAGACCGCAGCGTATTTATCACGGCGGTTAATACACGTCATCCTTTAAGCTGCCACTTTGTTGGCGGCGTGAAGAAACCCCAGTCACATAGTTATCTATGCTCCTGGGGATGTCTTCACTTGCCGCCTCAATGCAGCTTAAATGATTTTGTGTATCACGGTCAGATAATGAAAGTTATCGTCAACCGCCAATCAGAGCAGACGTAGCGGGTACCATCACTTCAGTGGCGATAATCACCACCAGCAGTCCAACTAGAACCGGAACCGAGGTACGTTTAACTACTTCGAACGGAGATATTTTTGCCATACCTGCGACAGCGACAACCACGCCGGAGACCGGGGAGATGGTGCGTCCAAGATTTGATGCCTGCAACATCGGGATAGCAAGATATGCTGGGTTAATGCCAGAAGAGTGAGCCAGTTTAGGGATCATCTCAACGAAGGCATAGAACGGTGCGTTACCGGAACCTGTGGTCATTGCCGCCAGCATGGTCAGGATAACCAGCACCAGCATCAGAATAATACTCGCTGAGCCAAACGAGGTGGCGATAGAAATCAGGCTCTGAATAAAGCCGATAGTGCTCAAGCCCTGGGCAAATACACCCGCCGCGACGAGCAGCATCACTACGTTAGCAAAGGCGTCCGCCATGCCCCGGTAAGCGACTTCCAGACCTGAAAACACCTTCTGGGTGTTGAATCCGCGCACAAATTCCAGAACAGCAGCGATGAGCATGCACAGCACCAGAATTGTGATGATGTGCAGTTGTGGACCCCATTTACCATCAAAAATCAGCACGCCAACGATCGGTGTAAACGGCAGGATGGCATAAAACGACGGAGCGGTAGTGGTGATTTCTGCCACGTCTAACATTTCGTGAGAAATGTGCTCTTTTTTATCCAGGTAGCGCTGCCAGAAAAAGTGGGCAATCGCCATAGCAATGATGGCGGCAATGGAAATCGGCAAAGTGGTTTTAAACGCGAAATCGATGAGCGGCATTTCTGCGGCTTTTGCCGCTAGCACCACATCACCGGATGTCGGCGAAAGAATAATAGCAGCAGGAGAGGCACAAATAGCCGCTGCAGCGCCACGGCTGATTCCAACGTTAACCATGACCGGGAACAGCGTTGCCATCAGCAATACGCCCAGGCCGGTAGCTGACGAGACGGCCAGGGACATCAGACAGGCGACAAAATAGGCGGCAATCATAAGCAGATAAGGTGAATTGATGTACTGCAGCGGCTTAGAGGCAAGCTTAACTACCATATCGTTTGCACCAATATGCGTCATATAGGCAGCAAAACCACACAGCATCATAATCATCATGCCGAGATCGCCACCACGGCTCATCAGCAAAATTTTAATATATTCAACAATATCTGTTGCGGTATAGCCCGTCGTTGCCGCGCTGGACGGCAAAACTTTATGCCCCATCAGCGCACTGATAATCAGCAAAACCAGACCACCAACAAACAGTACGCCTGTGGCTGAATAACCTTTAATGATGTAGCGCGCCACACCCACAATAACCACAACCCCAATAAGGAGTTCAATAATTGTCAACATTGTTTCCCCTGTCGCATTGCTGCCCGGAAAGTAAAAAAACTAAAAAAAGTAAAAAGTGGTGACAGAATGTGCCTAATAAACTGATAACTCTTGCTGATTGAAATCAATAAAAATACGGATTAAAGCGATAGCTAAGTCGTTTTTTCAGCATCGCGGCAAAAAAAAGAATCTCACAATAAAAAACTGTGACGCGCAGCGCTAACGTGAGTGTTTTGTAGCTATATTGATTCCCATTTGTTAATTTATTGTGATTTTATTTAACTTTTTCCGGAGGAAAGAGCAATTTATTGGCAATAAAGAGAAAATAGTTCCTCTGAGATGGCTCAATATATAAAGGGATAATTATCTTAAAAATTATAGGCTGAGGATTATTCTGATTTTTTATTTGTGCGTTTTTGTTAAGCTAACATTAAGGTTGGGCTTGCTAAAATTAGTAATAAATCCCAGGATGGTAATTAAGTTGTGATTGTTGCTAAACGATATTTTCTCATTTTTTCATTTCTTTTTATTCAGTTAGCTTTCATTCCACAGGGAGCAGCTGATGATAAAGGCTGGTTTGCTACTTTTAAAGATAATGTCAGTGAAACCTGGCAGCAACCAGAACATTATGATCTGTATGTACCTGCTATTACCTGGCATGCGCGTTTTGCCTACGATAAAGAAAAAACGGATCGCTACAATGAACGTCCCTGGGGGGCTGGATTTGGTCAATCCCGTTGGGATGATAAAGGTAACTGGCACGGACTTTATATAATGGCCTTTAAGGATTCCTACAATAAATGGGAACCCATTGGCGGTTATGGCTGGGAAAAAACCTGGCGACCACTGGCTGATGAAAATTTTCATGCGGGCCTCGGTTTTACCGCCGGTTTCACTGCGCGCGATAACTGGAACTACATTCCGATCCCGGTGCTGTTACCGCTGGCATCAATTGGCTATGGTCCGGCAACGTTTCAGATGACCTACATTCCAGGAACGTATAACAACGGCAACGTCTACTTTGCCTGGATGCGTTTTCAGTTTTGATAGACTACCTGTATTGTCAGGTGGTTTATTAAAAAGCTTTTTAAAAACAGACATATAAGAGGTTTAACTGAAAAATAACGCGACATTTATCACTTTTTGATAAAGTTCGACTGGACAAAGTGCATCACAATTGTTGTACTGATACCCGACACAGCATTTGTGTCTATTTTTCATGTAAAGGTAATTTTGATGTCTAAGATTAAAGGTAACGTTAAGTGGTTTAATGAGTCCAAAGGATTCGGTTTCATTACTCCGGAAGATGGCAGCAAAGATGTGTTCGTACACTTCTCTGCAATCCAGACCAATGGTTTTAAAACTCTGGCTGAAGGTCAGCGTGTAGAGTTCGAAATCACTAACGGTGCCAAAGGCCCTTCTGCTGCAAACGTAATCGCTCTGTAAGCATACGACAGCAAGCATTCAAAACCCGCTTAATTGCGGGTTTTTTTCGCTCTAATGTGCGGGTGAGGCGGAAACCAGCCAGAATGCCAGGGCGGTCATCGCAAATGATCCCAACAGATTAACCAGTACATTCACCATAGCCCAACCTAAGCGTCCTTCCTGAAGTAAAAACACCACTTCGGCTGAAAAGGTGGAGAACGTTGTTAACCCACCGCAAAAGCCTGTGGTGATCAACACTTTCCACATAGGGTCAATGTTGGTCATGCGATTAAACCATGCCAGACCCATCCCAATGATAAACGCCCCAAGTAAGTTTGCCGCAAGCGTACCGAACGGAATAGCCTGATGCAGCGGGTTAAACCGCATACTCAACATCCATCTTGCTACGCTACCTGTACCACCGCCGATAAAAACCGCTAAAAGGAGTTGTAACACTACGTAATCCTGCTATTTGATTGTATAGAGAGTGAGTTTAACGCTGAATAATCATTGTTGGCGAGCTTAACAAAGATTTCTGGAGGGAATATGTTTGTTGCAGCAGGGCAATTTGCCGTAGGACCTTCATGGAAAAAGAATGCAGAAACCTGTGCCTTACTGATGTCTCAGGCGTCAGGTGAGGGGGCATCGCTGCTGGTATTACCGGAGGCTTTGCTGGCACGCGACGATTCTGACCCTGATCTGTCCGTGAAATCAGCCCAGTTGTTGGAAGGTGGGTTTATGACGCGTTTATTGCGTGAAAGCGCGCAAAATGAGATGACGACAATCCTGACCATTCATGTCCCCTCTGTTCCAGGGCGGGCATTTAACATGCTGGTGGCGCTACGTGCAGGCCGGGTCGTGGCCCATTACGCGAAATTACATCTCTACGATGCCTTTTCGATTCAGGAGTCACGTAATGTGGATGCTGGGGACACCATCGCGCCGCTGCTGGACGTTGGCGGATTAAAGGTAGGGTTAATGACCTGTTATGACCTGCGCTTCCCTGAGCTGGCCTTGGCGCACGCATTGCAGGGGGCAGAGATCCTCGTTTTGCCCGCGGCCTGGGTGCGAGGAGCGCTTAAAGAGCATCACTGGGCTACGCTTTTGGCGGCAAGAGCGTTAGATGCGACTTGCTACCTGATTGCGGCTGGAGAGTGTGGTAACAAGAATATTGGTCAAAGCCGGGTTATCGATCCCTTTGGTGTAACCATTGCCGCCGCGGCAGAAACGCCCGCACTCATTATCGCCGAGGTTTCTGCCGAGCGGGTGAGACAAGTCAGGGCACAACTTCCGGTGTTAAGTAACCGGCGTTTTGCGCCACCGCAATTATTATGACGTTTTTTTAAACAAGGCTTGATTCACCTTGTTACAGATTGCTATTGTGTGCGCGCGTCGAAAGGCCGTTAATATTCTCAGGTTAATATGGCGCTTTATGCAGCCTGGTTTAAGTCAAGAAGGTATCTATGGGTGAGATTAGTATTACCAAACTGCTGGTGGTTGCCGCACTGGTTGTTCTGCTGTTTGGTACCAAGAAGTTACGTACGCTGGGTGGAGACCTGGGGACGGCAATCAAGGGCTTCAAGAAAGCTATGAACGATGATAATGCTGATGCCAAGAAAGAGGCTGATGGTAGCGTTCAGGCTGAGAAGCTTTCTCATAAAGAGTAATGTCAGGAGCATGATGCTCATACTGCATACTCTGCATGAAAAAAAACCGGCAATTTGCCGGTTTTTTATTGGTGATATGTAAGTGAGTATTACACGATTACTTCACTTCCAGCCCTTTGGCCTGCATGTCAGCATGGTATGAAGAGCGAACGAATGGGCCGCAAGCTGCATGGGTAAAGCCCATGGCCATGGCCTCTGCTTTCATCTCATCAAACTCATCCGGGCTTACATAGCGTTGAACCGGCAGGTGGTGACGGCTTGGCTGTAAATATTGCCCCAGCGTCAGCATGGTCACGCCATGATTACGCAGGTCACGCATAACCTCAATGATTTCAGCATTGGTTTCACCCAGACCCACCATCAGACCTGATTTCGTCGGAATCTCAGGGTGTGCTTCTTTGAAACGTTCCAGAAGCTTCAGCGACCAGTTGTAATCTGCGCCAGGACGTACATTGCGATAAATACGCGGTACGTTTTCGAGGTTGTGGTTAAACACGTCCGGCGGTGTGGCTGTGAGGATATCCAACGCACGATCCATACGACCACGGAAGTCAGGCACCAGCGTTTCGATTTTAATTGACGGGCTCTTCTCACGAATAGCAGTGATGCAGTCAGCAAAGTGTTGAGCACCGCCGTCACGTAGATCGTCACGGTCAACGGAGGTAATGACCACATAGCGCAGCGCCATGTCAGCAATCGTCTGAGCCAGTTTTAACGGCTCGTTGGCATCAGGGGCAACCGGGCGGCCATGGGCAACGTCACAGAATGGGCAACGGCGGGTACAGATTGCGCCGAGGATCATAAAGGTTGCGGTTCCGTGATTGAAACATTCCGCCAGGTTAGGGCAGGACGCTTCTTCGCAGACAGAGTGCAGGCCATTTTTGCGCATTGCTGCTTTGATGCCCTGGATGCGGGTGGAGTCCGCTGGCAGTTTTATTTTCATCCATTCCGGTTTACGCAGCAGGGCTTCACGCTCTGTTGCCACATTTTTTACCGGGATAAGAGCCATCTTATCGGCATCGCGGTATTTAACACCGCGTTCCATCACAATGGGTTTACTCATAGCTTGCGTGTTCCAGTTGCGAATTACGAAGGAAAGCGTTTCAATTCAAGGGAATGTTGCATTTATCAACTATTTTTGAATTAGTGATACGCAGTATATCATTGAAACGGGCCAGAAAGCAGCCTGACAGGCTGGCAAAATGTAAAATAGTTGTTGTTTTGTGCCATTTGCCACAACATTTGCCGTGGCAAAGTATGACCGAATTTTAGTCTGCAACGTACTCGTGCGGTGGGTTACCCAACAGCGCTAAGATGTTGGCCAGCAGTCGGGGGCGAACGCTCTCGGTCGTGGCTGCGCTATCCCACTGCGATACTTTCGCCATCTCCATCCCGGCGTAACCACAAGGATTGATACGCAAGAAAGGCGACAAATCCATATCTACGTTGAGCGCTAAGCCGTGAAACGAACATCCTCTACGAATACGTAATCCCAAAGAGCAGATCTTCTTCTCCCCGACGTATACGCCAGGCGCATCGGCTCGCGGGTGGGCATCAATACCGATTTCCGCAAGCGTATTCACAACGGTTTGCTCCAGCAGCGTTACCAGTTCGCGAACGCCAAGTTTACGACGTTTCAGGTTCAACAGCACATACATGACCTGCTGGCCTGGCCCGTGGTAGGTCACCTGACCACCACGATCGCTCTGGATCACCGGAATATCTCCTGGCATCAATACGTGTTCTGCTTTACCTGCCTGGCCCTGGGTAAAGACAGGATAATGCTCTACCAGCCAGATTTCGTCATGGCTGTTTTCATCGCGGGTATCGGTGAATTCGTGCATGGCCAGAGAGACTGGCTCGTAGGATTGCAGACCGAGCTGGCGGACAAGAATTTTATCCTGATACAAAACGGCATCTCCGTAGATACTCACATAGAGTAGAGAATGTTAAAGAGGGGAAAGTATATCACAGGGGGGGAGGGGTTACCCGGGCGGGGATGCGCGGGTAACCGACAGGTTTTTACAGCACCATGCGTACGATATCGATATTACCTAACTCTTCGTACAGCGTTTCAACCTGCTCAATGTGCGTAGCGGTAATGGTGATTGAGACCGAGTGGTAATTGCCTTTGCTGCTCGGTTTTACCGTCGGAGAGTAATCACCTGGCGCATGGCGCTGTACCACTTCAACCACCTGATCAACCAGCTCAGGCAACGCCTGCCCCATTACTTTGTAAGTAAATGGAGTAGGGAATTCAAGCAGTTCGTTAAGTTTGGTTTTCATGTCAGCTCCGGCGTTACATCAATAAATAATAACTCCCACGGCGTGTGGGAGTTATCTGGATACCTAGTATATGGGGACGTAAATCACACTTTCAAGTGTTCGATTTTTAGCCAAACCAGTGATGGAACATTAATTTAATGTAATCAATGATTTTCCCAAAGAAGTTGCCTTCAGGGATTTCCTGCAGGACTACCAGCGGGCGCTGCTCAATGGTTTTACCATCCAACTGGAAGTTGATGGTGCCGACCACCTGGTTTTTCTGCAGCGGTGCGTGCAGTTCCGTAGTGTTCAGCACATAGCTTGCTTTCAGATCTTTCATGCGGCCGCGCGGAATCGTCAGGTACACGTCTTTATCGACGCCTAACGATGCACGATCGGTATTACCAAACCAGGCTGGTTCTGAAGCAAACTCTTTACCCACTTTCAGCGGATTCACTGTTTCGAAGAAACGGAAGCCCCAGGTCAGCAGTTTTTTACTTTCAGTTTCACGGCCTTTATAGGTGCGCCCCCCCATAACGGCGGAGATCAGACGCATCTGGCCTTCGGTTGCGGATGCAACGAGGTTATAGCCAGCTTTGTCGGTGTGACCGGTTTTGATACCGTCGACATTCAGGCTGTTATCCCACAGCAAGCCGTTGCGGTTTAACTGACGAATGCCGTTAAAGGTGAACTCTTTTTCTTTATAGATAGAGTATTCGTTAGGCACGTCACGAATCAGCGCCTGGCCAATCATTGCCATATCGCGAGCCGAGCTGTACTGACCGTCAGCATCGAGACCATGAACAGTCTGGAAGTGGGTATTTTTCAGGCCCAGCGCGTTCACATAGCTGTTCATCAGACCAACGAAAGCATCCTGGCTACCGGCCGCGAAGTCCGCCATCGCCACGCACGCATCGTTCCCTGATTGCAGGTTAATACCACGGATCAACTGAGAAACAGGAACCTGCATACCAGGTTTGAGGAACATCAGCGATGAACCTTTAAACACCGGGTTACCTGTAGCCCATGCGTCATTGCCGACGGTGACCAGATCAGTTTCTTTAAATTTCCCGGCTTTCATTGCCTGGCCGATGACGTAGCTGGTCATCATTTTGGTCAGACTGGCGGGGTCACGGCGAGTGTCCGCATTCTGTTCTGCGAGAACTTTACCTGAATTGTAATCAATCAGGATATACGACTCCGCATCGATCTGCGGAACACCCGGGATCATGGTTTTAATATTCAGGTCATCGGCATGGGCAGCAGAGAGAGAGGCTGCGCAGAGAGCCGCGGTGAGCGCCATACGCTGCACGAAACGAGCGGAAAAAGTGGTCTTCATGGTCAGAACTACGACGTCCGTGATGAAATTAAAAAAAGAGCCCTACTATAGCAAATACATAACTGGCAGGCATCTGACTTTCCGCGTGACTTTGTTAATGTCATTTACAGAAATTGACAATTCAGATGCCTGATTGAAGTTATTACACGCCAGTGATGAAGGACTGTAATTGCGCTTCGGATTGAAGACGCTGCTGCAATGTGGAGGCTTCAGTTTTGCTGGCGAAAGGCCCCATCTGGATACGCCAGACTGCACCGTTTTGCACCACTCGCCCTGGGACGCCAAACTGCTGACTTAAGCGTTTTTGGTACTGTTGCGCACGAGCTTGATCGCTCACCGCACCAACCTGAACCACGTAACGTCCGTTAGCCGTTGCTGCCGGAGCAGGAGCTGCGACGGTTGCTGGTGTTGTTGCCGGTGTGGTTGGTGTTACCGGTGTGGTGGTTGCCGGTTGCGGTGCAGGAGTAGGTTCGCTGCCTTCCAGCACGCCTGCCGCGAGCGTAGTCGGCGCACCGAGGAATCCACCGCTGTTTACTGGCGCGCCGGTTGGATCATCGCTTTTCAGCGTGGAATTGCTGATCGGACGAATATCGCCCTGCGGCTGACCAGCATCCGATGGAGAAGGCATGCTTCCCATACTGCCGCCGCCGCTTAAATCAGGACGCGAAGGCAGGGCATACGTTTGTTTCGCGACGGTGGTACAGGCCATACCCGGCCCGGACAATGAACCATCCTGGGCGACGATGATCGGGTCGATACGCACTTTGGTATTGTTGGAGGTGTTCAGACGATCGGCGGCGGCACGCGAAAGTGAAATTACACGATCGTTGCCATAAGGACCGCGATCGTTAATGCGTACGACGATCATTCTGCCGTTTGCCAGGTTGGTAATTCTGGCATAGCTTGGAACGGGCAGCGTCGGATGCGCAGCGGTCAGCTGCATCGGGTCGAACGTTTCACCAGAGGCCGTCAGGTTGCTTCCTGGCTCCGCATCATAAATAGCGGCAAGCCCGGCCTGGCTAAAGCGAGAGGGATCCTGGACTATTTTGTAACTCTTACCATCTCGTTGGTAATCCTGATTCGCCGTTGGGGTCAGGGGTTCAAAGCGCGGATCGGCCCCGCTGATTTCAACAATCGGACCATTACACACCGCAGGTTGCGGGGCGACAGCAACCTGTTGCTGACCATCATCATTCGAACACGCCGCGAGCATTCCTGCTGCGATGCAGATACCAAGCCACTGCTTACGCATTGCGTACCCCTTACACGCTTTTCGACAACATTTTTCTATGGGTGTGGATCGACATAACAATCCCGAACCCGGCCATCAGCACGATAAGTGCTGAGCCTCCGTAACTGACCAGTGGGAGTGGAACGCCAACCACGGGCAGAATACCGCTCACCATACCAATATTTACGAAGACATAAACGAATAATATCAACATTAAGCCACCCGCCATGACGCGGCCAAAGGTGGTTTGCGCGCGAGCAGCGATCCATAACCCGCGCATAATCAGCAAAATGTACAGCGTCAGCAGAATCAAAATGCCCACCAAACCCAGCTCTTCTGCTAACACCGCGAAGATAAAGTCGGTGTGACGCTCGGGTAAAAACTCAAGCTGCGACTGCGTGCCGTGCAGCCAGCCCTTGCCGCGCAGCCCGCCGGAGCCAATAGCAATTTTTGACTGAATGATGTGATAACCCGCGCCCAGCGGATCGGTTTCCGGGTCGAGCAACATCATGACGCGCTGACGCTGGTAATCATGCATCAGGAAGAACCACAGTATCGGGATAAACGCCGCAACCAGAACCACCGCAACACCGATTAAGCGCCAGCTCAAGCCGGAAAGGAACAGGACAAACAGACCGGAAAGGGCAACCAGAATAGAGGTGCCGAGGTCAGGTTGTGCAGCAACCAGCAGCGTCGGCATGAAAATCAATACCAGCGCGATGGCGGTATTCTTCAACGACGGTGGACAGACGTCACGGTTGATAAAGCGCGCGACCATCAGTGGGACGGCAATTTTAGCGATTTCTGAGGGCTGAAAACGCACAATACCCAAATCCAGCCAGCGCTGCGCGCCTTTGGAAATGGCGCCGAAGGCGTCTACCGCGACTAACAGAATAATGCAAAAGATATAGAGATAAGGCGCCCAGCCTTCATAAACCCGGGGCGGAATTTGCGCCATTACCACCATGATGACCAGACCCATTGCGATCTGGCCGACTTTGCGCTCCATCATGCCAATATCCTGGCCGCTGGCGCTCCAGATGACTAACGAACTGTAGACCAGCAGTGCCAGTAAGATAAGCAACATTGTGGGATCGATGTGAATTTTGTCCCAAAATGTTTTTTTGTTCGGATTATCCGTCACGATTATTGGTCCTCAGCTGCTGCAACCGCGGGGTTTTCTGCTGGCAGATTGGTGTTGTTGTCGCCCAACATAATGTGGTCAAGGATTTGGCGCATAATGGTGCCTACCGCCGGACCTGCTCCGCCGTTTTCAAGGATCATGGCGACAGCGACCTGGGGTTTATCATAGGGTGCGAAGGCCGTCATCAGCTTGTGGTCACGTAAACGCTCGGCGATCTTATGCGCGTTATAGGTTTCATTCGCTTTCAGGCCAAAGACTTGTGCGGTACCGGATTTCGCCGCAATTTTGTAAGGTGCGCCAGCAAAATACTTGTGTGCAGTCCCGTTCGGGCGGTTCGCTACGCCGTACATACCATCTTTCGCGATTTCCCAGTAACCAGAATGAATATCGCCAACGGGCGGTTCTTGTGGCTGTACCCACGGTACCTGTTTGCCGTTTTCTGCCGTGCTCATCAACAGATGTGGGACTTTTATCAAACCGTCGTTGATAAGGATCATCAGCGCTTTACTCATCTGGATTGGGGTTGCTGTCCAGTAACCCTGACCGATGCCGACCGGAATGGTATCACCCTGGTACCATGGCTTTTTAAACCGTTTTTGCTTCCACTCGCGGGTTGGCATATTACCGGAGCGTTCTTCAGCAAGATCGATGCCGGTATATTTGCCGTAGCCAAATTTACTCATCCACTCTGAAAGTCGGTCAATCCCCATATCATAGGCGATTTGATAGAAAAACGTATCCGCGGACTCTTCCAGAGAGCGGGTGATGTTCAGATGACCATGCCCCCATTTTTTCCAGTCTCGGTAACGTTTCTCAGAGCCAGGTAGCTGCCACCAGCCCGGATCGAACAGGCTGGTATTACGGGTGATAACGCCTGCACTTAACGCAGAAACCGCAACGTAAGGTTTAACCGTTGACGCTGGAGGGTAAACGCCCTGCGTGGCGCGGTTAACCAATGGGGTGTTCGGGTCATTGAGCAACGCGGAGTAATCTTTGCTGGAGATGCCATCCACAAACAGGTTCGGGTCATAGCTTGGCATGGACACTAGCGCCAGTACACCGCCGGTACGTGGGTCGGTAACCACCACGGCAGCGCGACTGCCTGCCAGCAACGTTTCAATGTACTGCTGAAGTTTCAAATCAAGGGTAAGATAGATATCATGCCCGGCCTGCGGCGCCACTTCTTTAAGCTGGCGAATGACGCGGCCACGGTTGTTCACTTCAACCTCTTCATAGCCGGTCTGACCGTGAAGCACGTCCTCGTAATAACGTTCAATACCCAGCTTGCCGATGTCGTGCGTCGCCGCGTAGTTGGCCAGCTTGCCGTCTTTGTCCAGGCGATCCACGTCTTTATCGTTGATCTTCGATACGTAGCCGATCACGTGAGTCAGTGCTGAGCCGTATGGGTAATAGCGGCGTTTATAGCCTTTAACTTCGACGCCCGGAAAACGATACTGATTAACGGCAAACCGTGCGACCTGAACTTCAGTCAGGTTGGTTTTTACCGGGATAGAGGTGAAGCGATGTGAACGGGCGCGCTCTTTTTTAAAGGCGGCAATGTCGTCGTCCGTTAGATCGACGACGCTACGTAGCGCGTCGAGCGTATCCTGAATGTTGTCGACCTTTTCCGGCATCATTTCTATTTGATAGATGGTGCGGTTAAGGGCGAGCGGAATTCCGTTGCGGTCATAAATGATGCCGCGGCTGGGGGCGATAGGCACCAGTTTGATGCGGTTCTCGTTCGAGCGAGTCTGGTAATCAGTAAAGCGAACGATTTGCAGATTATAAAGGTTGGCGATTAGCACGCCGGTGAGCAGCAAAATCCCCAAAAAAGCGACCAGCGCCCGGCGCACAAACAGCGCGGACTCAGCCGAATAGTCGCGAAAAGAATTCTGTAGTTTCATCCGCTGCTTAATCTACTCAAGAATCAATGATCACTCACGGTGATAAGGATGGTTGGTGGTAATGCTCCACGCCCTGTACAGACTCTCCGCGACCAGAACCCGAACAAGAGGGTGAGGGAGGGTTAACGCAGAGAGTGACCAGCTTTGTTCCGCTGCCGCTTTACAGGCCGGTGAGAGGCCTTCCGGCCCGCCAATCAGCAGGCTGACATCACGACCGTCCAGTTTCCAGCGCTCCAGTTCGGTCGCCAGTTGCGGCGTATCCCAGGGTTTTCCCGGGATATCAAGGGTGACGATGCGGTTTTTGCCTGCGGCGGCCAGCATCTGCTCACCCTCTTTGTCGAGAATGCGTTTAATGTCCGCGTTCTTGCCGCGTTTTCCTGCCGGGATTTCGAGCAGCTCAAAGGGCATATCTTTCGGAAACCGACGCAGATACTCGGTAAATCCGGTTTGCACCCAGTCAGGCATTTTCGTACCGACAGCGACAAGTTGCAGCTTCACGCATTAACTCCAGAGTTTTTCCAGTTCATACAGGCGACGACTCTCTTCCTGCATTACGTGGACAATCACATCGCCGAGGTCAACGACGATCCAGTCAGCGACATTCTCGCCTTCTACGCCGAGCGGCATCAGGCCAGCAGAGCGGGACTCCTGAACAACGTGGTCTGCAATAGACATAACGTGACGGCTGGAAGTACCGGTGCAGATAATCATGCAATCAGTAATGCTGGATTTGCCCTGAACGTCTAAGGCGATGATGTCTTGACCCTTCAGGTCATCAATTTTGTCGATTACAAAATCCTGGAGTGCTTTACCCTGCAAGTGTTCCCCCTGGGTGAAAAAGAGTTAAAAACGTCTGTTAGTATACCTGAACCAGAGGCGATATCGGGACAAATGTCTCCGAAAGCGCTTGTGAAGTGCGCTATCATCCCACCCCACGCCACAGAATGCATCGCCATTTTTGTAAAACAATTTTTGCAAAGCTCTGAAGGGCAGGGAAAGTCAGGTTGCGGAGAATAACAGCCTGTCATGGGGTGTCAATGGGAGAGAGGCCCTTCAACAGAAAAAACAGCGCTTTCACTCGCCTTCACGCCATACGGCCCGGCTATTGAGTACTTTCAGAACCGCAAAATCGTCACAAAAATCAATGGCGCTCCAGCAGCCTTGTTCGACGCGGAAATGCCACATTGCTGCGGCTGGCATGGAAAGCAGGCGGGCTATCAACACACTCAACACGCCCTGATGACTGACTACCAGCAGGTTTTGGTTCGCTTTATATTCAGTAAGTTGGGTAATAAAGCGTTCCACTCGCTGGGAAAACGCCTGAAAACCTTCGCCATTGGTGGGCGTCGCATGCTGCCAGTCGTTACACCACACGGCGTAATTTTCGGCATCTTCGTGCGCCAGATCGCGATGGTGGCGCATTTCCCAGTCGCCAAAAAACATCTCATTGAGCTCAGGCATATTATGCACGTGAATCTCGCGATCGCCTAAGATCAACTGCGTTGTATGGCGGGCGCGCTCCAGCTCGCTGCACAGAACGTTATCGACAGGGACATTGCGTAATAGTGTACTCAGCGTTTGCGCCTGAGCTATTCCCCTTTCTGTTAGCGGTGTGGGGGCGTGTCCGCTATATAAACCCGCGACATTGGCTTCTGTTTCGCCATGACGCACTAACCAGAGTCTCATGTTTCCCTCGTAAGGCTATTCGCGCAAAATATGATGTTTGCCCTGATTGCACAGAGATTTTTCACTAAAATACCCTTTTTTATGTGGAGCGGCACGATGTCTTTATTCAAGAGCGCGCATGGCGGTAATACCCGAGAAGCCGCCGAACTGTTGGGCATCTCGCCTGAGCAATTGCTGGATTTTAGCGCGAATATTAATCCACTGGGTATGCCAGCAGGTTTAAAACGCGCAATTATCGACAATATGGACTGCGCTGAGCGTTATCCGGATGTCGATTACGCGCAGCTGCACGCAGCGCTGGCGGAGCATCATCAGATTCCGGCCTCGTGGATCCTTGCGGGAAACGGTGAGACCGAGTCTATTTTTACCCTGGTAGATGGCCTGAAGCCACGTCATGCGATGATCGTGACCCCCGGGTTTGCGGAATATCGTCGGGCGCTGCAATGGGGAGACTGTACGATCCATGAATTTGCGCTGCGCGAAGACGATGGCTGGCAGCTTACCGATGCGATCCTCGATGCGTTAACCTCAGAGCTGGACTGCCTGTTTCTCTGCACGCCCAACAACCCCACCGGGTTACTACCGGATAACCGCCTGCTACGTGAGATTGCCGCACGTTGTAAATGGCTTGGGATCAATCTTATCCTGGATGAAGCGTTCATCGATTTTATAGCCGGGGAACCGGGGTTTATTCCGCTGCTGCATGAGAACCCGCATATTTGGGTGCTACGCTCTCTCACCAAGTTTTATGCGATACCGGGGCTGCGTCTGGGATATCTGGTCAACAGTAACGAGCAGGCCGTTGCACAAATGCGCAGCCGACAAATGCCATGGTCAATTAATGCGTTTGCTGCTCTGGCCGGCGAGATTATTTTACGCGACAGCGCTTATCAGCAGGCGACGTGGAAATGGCTGGAACAAGAGGGAGCGCGGTTTGAGCAACAGCTACAAAACCTGCCTGGCCTGACGGTGTATCCCGGCCAGGCAAATTATCGTTTATTACGCTGCGATCGCGCGGATATTGATTTGCAACGGACGTTGCTGGAACAGCATGTCTTGATTCGCAGTTGTGCCAATTACCCTGGGTTGGACGCGCGTTATTATCGGGTTGCTGTTCGCAGTCAGGAAGAAAATGACCGCCTGCTGGCGGCATTAAACAACACGCTTAGCGGTACAACCCCTGCTGATTGATATAGTCAAGCACTGCGCCTGGCATCAGGTCGTCGCACGGCTCGCCTTTTTCCAGACGCTCGCGAATGAGCGTGGCGGAGATGTTGAACCACGGCGTTTCGGCCAGGTAAATTTTCCCGCAAGGCAGGTTGTGCAGGTCATCCGGCGAATGAGTCAGATGATCCTCCAGCCATTGCTGGTGCTTTTCCTGCACCATTTCGAGCGGATAACCCGGACGTCGGCACACGATGAGATGGGTATTGCCCAGAATCGTGTGGTAGTCGTGCCAGGAAGGGAAGGTCAGCAGCGAATCCTGACCAATGATAAACGCTAACGGCACGTTCGGGCCTTGCTCTTCGCGCCACTCTTTTAGCGTTTGCGCGGTGTAGGAGGCGGTATCGCGTTTCAGTTCGCGTTCATCCAGGGAAAACAGCGGTTTATCAGCAATGGCCAGTTCAACCATGCGCTTACGTTGCTCACTGGATGCTTCAGGCTGTGCGCGATGTGGTGGGACGTTATTGGGCATGATGATGACCCGGGAAAGGCCAATCAGATTCGCCAGAATTTCAACCGGTTTAAGATGACCATAATGCACCGGATCAAAGGTGCCGCCGAACAGAGCCTGCAATGATTTCATATCAACCATCAATAAAAACATCGGCCAGTGATTTATGGCAGAGCAAAAGGGAAAGTCCCTCAAGTTCAGCCCACACTGACTGACCATAGTCTTGTTTAAGCGTAATTTCTGTACGCGTTAACAGCGTTACTGCCTGACGTAGCTGTGCCGGGTTCAGCCGGTTTAGTGCATCACCCATCATGCCCCGGCGATTTTGCCACACCCGGTGTTTATCAAACAACGTGCGCAAGGGGGTATTCGCCGACTGCCGTTTTAGGTTGACCAGCAACAGCAATTCACGCTGTATTGTACGCAGCAAAATAACCGGCTCACTGCCTTCCAGACGTAGCTGTTGCAGAATGTGCAGCGCACGTTTGCTTTTGCCCATCAGCAGCGCATCCACCCAGTGGAACGGGGTAAAGTGCGCGGCATCGTTAACGGCTTTCTCCACGCGAGGTAGCGTTAGTTTGCCGTCAGGCCAAAGCAATGCTAACCGTTCCAGCGCTTGCGCCAGTGCTAACAGGTTGCCTTCATAGCAATAGCACAATAGCTGATTGGCTGCGTCATCCAGTTGCAGGTTGTTAAGTTTTGCCCTCGCGGCGACCCAACGCGGGAGCTGCGCCTGCTCTGGCGTCTGACAGCTTACCTGAACCGCGTTATTCGCCAGTCCGGTACACCACGCGGCGTTCTCCTGCGCTTTGGTGAGTTTGTTGCCGCGAACAATCAGCAGCAGATCGTCATGTAACAGCGTGACGAGCGAAGCGAGTTGTTCGTTAATGGCAGCGTTAGGCCCATTTTCAGGCAGTTGCAGAAGTAGCGTTTGGCGGCTGGCAAACAGGCTCATCGCCTGGCAGAGCGAAAAAATCTCTCCCCAGTCGGTGCTGTTGTCCAGAGTGAAAGCGTGATGTTCTTCGAATCCTTGCGTTGCGGCAGCCTGACGGATGGCGTCCTGACTTTCCTGCAATAAAAGGGGATCGTTACCTAAGAGTAAATACGCCGCGCGCAGCCCTTCATTGAGCTGTGCGCGGAGTTGTTCAGGGTACAACTTGAGCATCAGTTACCCAGCGTGGTGGAAACACGCGCCGGAGATGACGCCGGCGTCGCGGCTTTATTTACCGCCGGTTCAGCATCAGCATTGGATGACTGAGTATCGGCCAGATGTACGCTTGGCAGCTTACGAATCAACTGTTCAGCCGCTTTGTCATACATCTCTTTGATGATCATGTCCTGCTCGTTATCTTTCGCCAGTGCAGCCTGCGGGTTGTCAAAGAACGAACGATAAACTTTGGCGCTGATTGGGTATATATCATGACCTGGAATCAGCACTGTAGCACTTACGGACAACACCATCTGGTATTCAGCCGTTTGACCGTTCTGGAATACCGACGCCGTATCCTGTGAAATGCTGACCGCGCCAAGACGTAAGGATGTTACGTCTTTACGCATTGTACCGTCTTCAAGCAGCGTCACACCGTTCAGACGCAGCTGGTTACGGACTGCACGGCTTAACGGGCCGTTCGGATCGCCAGAGTTCAGGATCATGGTTTTCATTGAGGGTGGAACCTGCGTAGTGCTACGCAGATGCCAACCACACCCGGCGGTGACCAGCACCGCCAGAGATAACAACAATGTTGTCAGAAATCGCACGCTTCCTCCCGCGCTTAGCCAACGACCAGATTGAGGAGTTTACCCGGTACATAAATCACTTTACGTACGGTAACGCCATCAAGATATTTTGCCACCAGAGGCTCCTGGCCCGCACGTTCACGAACCTGCTCTTCAGTGGCGTTTACCGGAACGGTGATTTTGCCACGTACTTTGCCGTTTACCTGAACCACAACCAGCGTTGAGTCTTCAACCATTGCGGCGTCGTCAGCTACCGGCCACGGCGCGTTGTCGATATCGCCTTCACCTTTCAGCGCTTGCCACAGGGTGAAGCAAACGTGTGGAGTGAACGGGTTGAGCATGCGTACAACGGCAAGCAACGCTTCCTGCATCAGAGCTCTGTCCTGCTCGTCTTCCTGCGGTGCTTTCGCCAGCTTGTTCATCAGCTCCATAATCGCCGCAATTGCGGTGTTAAAGGTCTGACGACGACCGATATCATCGGTAACTTTAGCAATGGTTTTGTGCACGTCGCGACGCAGCGCTTTTTGATCTTCTGTCAGTGCTGCAACGTTAAGCGCCGGTGCATCACCCTGTGAAGTGTGTTCGTAAACCAGTTTCCAGACACGCTTCAGGAAGCGGTTCGCCCCTTCAACGCCGGATTCCTGCCATTCCAGGGTCATGTCAGCCGGAGAGGCGAACATCATGAACAGACGTACGGTGTCGGCACCATAGCGTTCAACCATAACCTGCGGGTCGATACCGTTGTTTTTCGACTTGGACATTTTGCTCATGCCGGTATACACCAGTTCATGGCCTTCTGCGTCCTTAGCCTTAACGATACGACCTTTTTCGTCGCGTTCAACGATGGCATCAACCGGAGAAACCCAGTTGCGTTCGCCGTTTGCGCCCACGTAGTAGAACGCATCGGCCAGCACCATCCCCTGACACAGCAGTTGTTTAGCCGGTTCGTCAGAGTTGACCATGCCCGCATCGCGCATCAGTTTATGGAAGAAGCGGAAGTAGAGCAGGTGCATGATGGCGTGTTCAATACCGCCAATGTAGATATCAACCGGCAGCCAGTAGTTGGCGGCTTTGGAATCCAACATGCCTTCCTGATACTGCGGACAGGTGTAGCGCGCGTAGTACCATGATGACTCCATAAAGGTATCGAAGGTGTCGGTTTCACGTAGCGCAGGCATACCATTAACGGTGGTTTTTGCCCACTCCGGGTCGGCTTTGATCGGGCTGGTAATACCGTCCATGACCACGTCTTCCGGCAGAATAACCGGCAGTTGATCTTCTGGCGTCGGCAGCACGGTGCCATCTTCCAGCGTCACCATCGGGATTGGCGCACCCCAGTAACGCTGACGGGAAACCCCCCAGTCACGCAGGCGGTAGTTAACTTTACGTTTACCCACGCCTTTATCGACCAGTTTGTCAGCAATGGCGTTGAAGGCAGCGTCGAAGTCGAGACCGTCAAACTCACCGGAGTTAAACAGCACGCCTTTGTCGGTCAGCGCCTGTTCAGACAGATCCGGCTCTGCGCCTTCAGAAGTCAGAATTACCGGCTTGATGGTCAGGCTGTATTTGGTGGCAAATTCGTAGTCGCGCTGATCGTGACCCGGAACGGCCATGACGGCGCCTGTGCCGTATTCCATCAGGACGAAGTTTGCCGCCCAAACCGGGATTTCTTCGCCAGTCAGCGGATGAACGGCTTTAAAGCCAGTGTCGACGCCTTTTTTCTCCATGGTCGCCATTTCGGCTTCAGCAACCTTGGTATTACGGCATTCGTCAATGAAGGCAGCCAGTTCAGGGTTATTTGCAGCGGCTTTCTGCGCCAGCGGATGACCTGCGGCAACGGCCAGGTAGGTCGCACCCATAAAGGTGTCCGGGCGGGTAGTGTAAACGGTCAGCGTGTTGTCGTAACCGTTCACATCAAAGGTGATTTCCACGCCTTCAGAACGGCCAATCCAGTTGCGCTGCATCGTTTTCACGGTGTCAGGCCAGTGATCCAGGTTATCCAGGTCACGCAGCAGTTCGTCAGCGTAAGCGGTGATTTTGATAAACCACTGCGGGATCTCTTTACGCTCTACTTTGGTATCGCAACGCCAGCAGCAGCCGTCAATAACCTGTTCGTTCGCCAGTACGGTCTGATCGTTCGGGCACCAGTTGACCGCAGACGTTTTCTTGTACACCAGGCCTTTTTTGTACAGCTCGGTGAAGAATTTCTGTTCCCAGCGGTAGTATTCCGGGGTACAGGTTGCCAGCTCACGGCTCCAGTCATAACCAAAACCCAGCATTTTGAGCTGGTTTTTCATATAAGCGATGTTGTCGTACGTCCACGGTGCTGGGGCGGTGTTATTTTTAACCGCCGCGCCTTCCGCAGGCAGGCCGAAGGCATCCCAGCCAATGGGCTGTAGGACGTTTTTACCCAGCATACGCTGATAGCGGGCGATCACATCACCGATGGTGTAGTTACGTACGTGGCCCATGTGTAGTCGACCAGAAGGATAGGGAAGCATAGACAGGCAGTAATACTTCTCTTTGCTCTCGTCTTCGGTAACTTCAAATGTGCGCTTCTCATCCCAGTGAAGCTGTACTTTGGATTCTATCTCTTCCGGGCGGTATTGCTCTTGCATGGCAGCCAGTGGTCCTGTTTTCAATACAGCTACAAACGTAGCTCTAGATGTGGTGTTTCAGATCCGCATAGCATAGCCCAAACGCCCGCGTCAAAACAGCCTTTCGCGCATTCAGCGTTGAATTCCTGCAAGGATAATTCTTGCACAAATTTACACACTCTGTGGGCAGCCTTGCAAAGCGTTGTGTAAATAACGTCTATTATTATAGACAGTTAACGACCCAGGAGGCGAAGCGATGAACAAGGTTGCTCAATATTACCGTGAACTGGTGGCTTCACTGAGCGAACGTCTGCGCAACGGCGAACGCGATATTGATGCATTGGTGGAGCAGGCGCGGCAGAGAGTTATGCAGACCGGGGAGTTAACGCGAACCGAGGTGGAAGAACTCACCCGGGCCGTCAGACGCGACCTGGAAGAGTTTGCTCTGAGCTATGAAGAGAGCCTTGATGAGGAGACCGACAGCGTCTTTATGCGGGTTATCAAGGAGAGTATCTGGCAAGAGCTGGCCGATATCACCGACAAAACGCAGCTTGAATGGCGTGAGGTATTTCAGGATCTTAGCCATCATGGGGTTTATCACAGTGGCGAAGTAGTGGGACTGGGAAATCTGGTCTGCGAGAAGTGCCATTTCCATTTAGCGGTTTACACGCCGGATGTGCTGCCGCTGTGTCCGAAATGCGGTCACGATCAGTTCCAGCGGCGACCGTTTGAGCCGTGATAATTAGGCGTGCTAATCGTCAATTGCAGGCCTGATAACATGCGCCACCATCAGGCCTGCAGTTTTTATGCGTAGTACCTTAAACGCTCCGCTAGCAGATCGACAAACCCTTCGCGATCCACGTCCACCATCACGGTGGCGTTTGGCTTATTGCCACTCAGGAAGTAGTAATCCACCACGGTCATGCCCTGCGTGTATTTGCCCTGGGTTTCCACACCAACCCAACGCTCAACGGTAGTAAACAGCTCAGGTTTCAGCAGCCAGGCAATGGTGCAGGGGTCGTGCAGCGGCGCGCCAATGAATCCCCATTTTTCGTCTTTGTGGTATTCGAAGAAGAAGTCGAGTAGTTCAGCAACGATTGTTGAAACAGGATTGCCGATAGCGCGGAACCGCTCGGTATCTTCGCGATGAATTTGCGCTTTATGTGTCACATCCAGACCAGCCATCACCACCGGAATGCCTGACTGGAATACAATTTCAGCAGCTTCAGGATCCACAAAAATATTGAACTCGGCGGCGGGCGTCCAGTTTCCGAGACCCATTGCCCCACCCATTATCACGATACGGGCGATGTTGGCGTGCAGTTCTGGATGGCTATTCAGCAGCAATGCCACGTTTGTTTGCGGCCCGGTGGAGACGATGGTCACCGGTTCCGGGCTTTCACGCAGTGTTTTCGCCATCAGTTCCACAGCTGTGCATGGCTGCGGCGCAAAGGTTGGTTCCGGGAGCGCCGGGCCATCTAACCCACTCTCGCCGTGGACGTTATCGGCAATAATCAGATCGCGCATCAGCGGTTTCACAGCGCCACCGGCGACGGGAATATCACTACGATTGAGCAGCGTTAGCATGCGCAATACGTTACGCAGCGTTTTGTCGGGCGTCTGATTCCCGGCAGAAGAGGTTATGGCTTTAACGTCCAGCTCTGGTGAGGCGAGGGCGAGAACAATTGCGATAGCGTCGTCATGACCTGGATCGCAATCAAACAGGATAGGAAGTGCCATTGTTGCTCCTTGTAAGTGGGACTCTGTGACAAGGTTAACGCTGGGCTGTATCTGTTTCGAGAAGTTAAGAGGTAAATCGTGAGATGGCGCGCACATGGCGATGCGCGCCAGCAAGATTAGTGCAGGATTTTTGCGAGGAAGTCTTTGGCTCGGTCTGATTTCGGATTGGCGAAGAACTCTTCTTTCGGCGAGTCTTCAACAATCTTTCCTTCATCCATGAAGATCACCCGGTTCGCCACTTTACGCGCAAAGCCCATTTCGTGGGTGACTACCATCATGGTCATCCCTTCATTGGCCAGTTCAACCATGACGTCCAGCACTTCGTTGATCATTTCAGGATCAAGCGCTGATGTCGGTTCGTCAAACAGCATGGCGATAGGATCCATACACAGCGCCCTGGCAATGGCGACACGCTGTTGTTGGCCCCCGGAGAGCTGAGCCGGAAACTTATCGGCGTGCGCTGACAGACCAACGCGTTCCAGTAACTTTTGCGCTTTGTCACGAGCAGGCTTTTTATCGCGCTTAAGCACTTTTACCTGCGCCAGAGTCAGGTTCTCAATGATCGACAGATGCGGGAACAGTTCAAAGTGCTGGAACACCATGCCAACGCGTGAGCGCAGTTTGGCCAGATCGGTTTTTTTATCATTTACCACGGTGCCGTCAACGGTGATGACGCCCTTTTGTACCGGCTCCAGTCCGTTCACCGTTTTGATAAGCGTTGATTTACCTGAACCTGACGGGCCGCAGACCACCACTACTTCACCTTTTTTCACTTCCGTGGAGCAGTCGGTCAGCACCTGAAAGTGACCATACCATTTAGAAACATTTTTCAGGGTAATCATTAAACTGTCCTTTTCTTCAAATAGCTGACCAACAACGATGCGCTCAGACTGAATACAAAATAAACGGCGCCAGCAAACAGGATCATTTCAACCTGCGTGCCGTCACGCTCGCCAATGGTGGAGGCGGTACGGAAGAAGTCTGCCAGACTCAATACATACACCAGCGAGGTATCCTGGAACAGTACGATGCCCTGAGTAAGCAGTAGCGGTACCATTGCGCGGAATGCCTGTGGCAGAATGATCAGCTTCATCGACTGCCAGTGGGTCATTCCCAGCGCCAGCGCGGCACTCGACTGCCCACGAGAAATACTCTGGATACCGGCACGGATAATCTCGGAATAGTACGCGGCTTCAAACATCGAAAACGCGACCATCGCCGAGATCAGGCGAATATCGGTTTTTGGCGACAGGCCCAACACGTTTTGCAGGAAGCCGGGCACAATCAGGTAGAACCACAGCAGTACCATTACCAGCGGAATGGAGCGAAATACGTTGACGTAGCCTTTCGCAAACCAGGCAATTGGCGCGAAGCTGGACAGACGCATGACGGCAAGGATGGTCCCCCAGACGATACCAATGACGACCGCTGTAACGGTGATTTTCAACGTGATGATCAGCCCGTCCAGCAGATACGGCAGGGAAGGGACGATAGAACTCCAGTCAAATTCGTACATTATTTGCCTCCCAAATTGCCAGGCAGGCGGATTTTGCGTTCGACGAGATTCATTACCAGCATGATGACGGCGTTAATCAATACGTAGGCCAGCGTGATGGCGGTAAACGATTCCCACGCGTGAGCGGAGTAATCCAGCAGTTTTCCCGCCTGCGCAGCCATATCCACCAGACCGATAGTGGAGGCGATCGCGGAGTTCTTCACCAGATTCATCATCTCTGAGGTCATTGGCGGAACAATCACGCGGTAAGCGTTTGGCAGCAGGACATAGCGATAGGCTTGCGGCAGCGTTAGGCCCATCGCCAGCGCGGCGTTTTTCTGCCCGCGAGGCAGGGACTGAATCGCTGCACGAACTTGCTCACAGACGCGCGCGGCGGTAAACAGCCCAAGACAAAGCATGGATGAGAGGAAGAACTGAATGTTGGGATCCAGTTCTGACTTGAACCACATGCCAATGTTTTCCGGCAGCAGCTCAGGAATGACCAGATACCAGGTAAAGAACTGGACGATGAGTGGAACGTTACGAAACAACTCAACGTACAGCGTGCCGATCCCGGAAAGGAAACGGTTTGGTACGGTACGTAATATGCCGAATAAAGAGCCTATGAGGAAAGCGATAATCCAGGCGGTGATAGATAACGCGACTGTGACCTGGAAACCACTCCAGAGCCAGCCGAGATAGGTGGTGTTGCCGAACGGGGCCTGTTGTAAAAAAATACCCCAGTTCCAGTTTATAGACATAAATCTACTCCAGAAAAAAAAGGGTAGCAGCGCTACCCTCGAAGATTGTTATTCGGCGTTTTGCGGTTTTCAGGCCTGATGGGGAACGACCATCAGGCTTATAGTCTGTCCGTACCGAATAGCAATCGAGAGGGAGGGGAAGCCTCCCATTTATTTTAGTTAGTTAAGCGCTTTATCATTCGGTTCTTTGAACAGGGCTTTCATCTCGTCTGACAGTTCGAAATTCATGTTCAGGTTCTTGGGTGGAATTGGATTTTTAAACCACTTATCAAACCATTTCTCAGCTTCGCCTGAGGTCTGAGCCTTGGCGATAGTGTCGTCCATCAGCTTTTTGAACTGCGGATCATCTTTGCGCAGCATGCAGCCGTAGGCTTCCTGAGACTGCGGTTTGCCGACGATCTCCCAGTTGTCTGGTTTCTTCGCCTTTGCGCGTTCGCCAGCCAGCAGTGCATCATCCATCATAAAGGCAACGGCGCGACCGCTTTCCAGAGTACGGAAAGAGTCACCGTGGTCTTTCGCGCTGATGATGCGCATATCCATTTTTTGTTCTTCGTTCAGTTTGTGCAGCAGTACTTCTGAGGTCGTACCCGAAGTCACGACCACGGCCTTACCTTTCAGGTCCGCAAAATCTTTGACGTCGCCGCCTTTTTTCGCCAGCAGACGGGTACCGACAACGAAAATAGTGTCAGAGAAAGCCGCTTGTTTTTGGCGCTCAACGTTGTTAGTGGTGGAACCACATTCAAAGTCGAAAGTACCGTTTTGCAGCAGTGGGATACGGTTCTGTGATGTAATCGGGATCAGTTTCACCTGCAGATCGGGCTTGTTCAGCTTTTTCTTCACCGCTTCAACGATCGCGTTGGAGTAATCCTGTGAATAACCGACCACTTTTTGCTGGTTATCGTAGTAAGAAAACGGCACCGAGGATTCACGGTGACCAACCACGATCACACCGTTTTTGGCGATTTTGTCCAGCGTGCTGCCTGCCGCTGGTGCTGCGTCTTCTGCGTGCGCCAGACCGGCGGACATTCCCATGACCAGCATGGCAGTGGCGAGCTTACGTAATTGCATATCCAACTCCTTTATCGTCTGCGCCAGGGACGCATTGATACCCATTGTGATGTTGTTATTGTTTGCTACTAAAAAGTGCAGTCTTGTATGTGTTTGTTAACATTTAGTTTGGATGAATGTAAAGAATTTGATGTTTTATTGTTTATTTTTGCGAAGTGCGCCGCACCATTTGGGGGCAAAAATATCCTGTTGCACTTTCCAGGTGCTACCTATGCTCAACTTTGGTGCGACCAGGTTGCACATTCAGCCAAAACTACGTTTGCCTTGTAGAACAAAGCAATAGGCGTGCCAGAATGGGATGCGGGAATGTGTGTGGGCCGGATAAGCGAGGTGTTATCCGGCCAGGGGAAGAAGGGTTACTTACGACGTTGACGCAGGCTCATTACCACCGCACCAAAGCCAAACAGTGCGGTCAGCAGCCAGAGCGGCCAGTTACCGGTACGGGCATAAGGGGTCAGGCCCGTCGTTGGCGTCACGCTGGTGGTCAGAACCTGACGGGTAAACTGCGGGATCATCGCCTGAATCTCACCCTGAGGACCAATCACCGCCGTAATACCGTTATTGGTGCTACGCAGCAGAGGGCGCGCCAGCTCCAGGGAACGCATCCGCGCCATCTGGAAGTGCTGCCACGGTCCAATAGACTTACCAAACCAGGCATCGTTGGAGATAGTTAACAAGTAGTCCGTATCCGGGCGGAAGTTATCCCGAACCTGTTCGCCAAGAATGATTTCGTAGCAGATGGCTGCCGTCAGCTTAAAGCCGTGCGCATGCAGCTGCGGTTGTACATAAGACCCACGGCTAAACGAAGACATAGGCAGGTCAAAGAACGGCGCTAACGGACGCAGGATCGATTCCAGCGGGACAAACTCGCCAAACGGCACCAGATGGTTTTTGTTGTAGCGATTGTTGGAATCGTAGCTGTACGGACTGTCTTTACCCAGCGTGATGATAGTGTTGTAGGTATCGTAACGATTCTGCTTGTTCAGACGTGCATCTACGATCCCGGTAATTAGCGTGCTGTTTTTCGATTTCAGCAAGTCATCCATCATGCTCAGAAAGCGCTGCTGGTTAATTTCCAGATCCGGAATAGCAGATTCTGGCCAGATGATGAGCTGTGATTTGCCCATCTCGGGCTGGGTGGCGTCGAGATAAATCTTCAGGGTGTTGAGTAACTGACCTTCATCCCATTTGAGTGACTGCGGAATGTCACCCTGCACCATCGATACCTGAGTGGTTTTTTCCGGCTCAAGCGTGTACCACTGGATATAGCGCAACGGAAAGGGCAGGGCAAAGAGCACCAGCGCGGCAATCAGCGGCTTCCAGTTACGCGTCACCAGCGCCAGCGCCAGCAGGCCGCTGACCATCATCAGCAGGAAGTTAATCGCCTCAACGCCCATCACCGGCGCCAGCCCTTTTAACGGACCGTCGATCTGGCTGTAGCCGAATTGCAGCCATGGGAAGCCGGTCAATACCCAGCCGCGCAGGAATTCAGTGATTTGCCAGACTACCGGCGCGGCAATCGCCACGCGTAGCCAGGTGGTTTTCGGCCACAAGCGCGCCAAAACGCCGGCAAACAGACCGGTATAAAGGGAAAGGTATGCGGCAAGCAGAACCACGAGGAAAACATTAACCGGGCCCGGCATACCACCAAACTGCGCGATGCTGACGTAAACCCAGTTAATACCTGAGCCAAACAGCCCTAGTCCCCAGAAGTAGCCGATAGCGGCAGACTGGAGCGGGCGACGGTTGAAGGTAAGAGCCTGCAGGCCCATCAGCGAAACGATCGCGGCGGGCCAGATATCATACGGAGAGAAAGCCAGCGTCCCGCAGGCACCGAATAATAACGCCAGCAGCAGGCGAATGCGCTGGCGTTCGATTAATGGGGCAAATGCCATGTAGTCTTAGATCCAGTTTCGGGTTTATTCGTCCAGTTTGGGCTGGGGTGAGTCGTCCGGAATTCTGACATGAACCTGAATAATACGACGGCTGTCGGCCATTGCCACTTTAAACTGGTAACCATCAATGTCGATAGTTTCCCCACGTGCGGGCAGATGACCAAAGGCCTGCATAACCAGCCCGCCAATAGTATCGACTTCTTCGTCGCTAAAGTGGGTCCCAAAAGCGTCGTTGAAGTCTTCAATCGACGCCAAAGCGCGGATAGTCCAGGTGTGGCGACTGAGCTGACGGAAGTCAATATCGTCTTCTTCGTCGTACTCATCTTCAATTTCACCGACGATCAGTTCAAGGATGTCTTCAATGGTCACCAGACCTGAGACACCGCCAAATTCGTCGATGACGATAGCCATATGATAACGCTGGGAGCGAAACTCTTTCAGCATGCGGTCAACCCGCTTGCTTTCAGGTACGACAACCGCCTGGCGTAACACTTTCTCCATGCTGAAGGCTTCGGCATCGCTGCGCATAAACGGCAGCAGATCTTTGGCCATCAGAATCCCTTCAATGTGATCTTTATCTTCGCTGATCACCGGGAAACGCGAGTGGGCAGACTCGATAATGACATCGAGACATTCATCCAGGGTCTGGTTGCGTTTCAGGGTAATCATCTGAGAGCGGGGGATCATGATGTCGCGCACGCGTTGGTCCGCAATATCCATCACCCCTTCGAGCATATCGCGCGTATCTTCATCGATAAGGTCGTTTTGCCCGGAATCACGGATCAGCTCCAACAGTTCGTCGCGGTTTTTGGGTTCACCGTGGAAAAGTTGGCTCAGTAACAGGGAAAAAAATCCCTTTTTGCTGTTTAAGGTGTCACTACTGTGTGAATTGTCGTCGCTCATGGCGTCGTATGGGTTCTCATGTTAGTTAATAGGTCGCTCAATGCGCGTAAACTCAGCGCATGGCTTTATGGGAAGCCCGGGCTGATGCCCGACGGCTTATTCCTTCTCGGCAATGTACGGATCCTCATAGCCCAGAGCAAGCATAATCTCAGTTTCGAGGGATTCCATTTCCTCCGCTTCACCGTCTTCGATATGATCGTAGCCGAGTAAATGCAGGCTTCCGTGCACCACCATGTGCGCCCAGTGGGCTTCAAGCGGCTTACCTTGTTCCTGCGCTTCCTTCTCGACGACCTGACGGCAGATGATCAAATCACCCAGCAGCGGCATCTCAATGCCCGGCGGAGCTTCAAACGGGAAAGAGAGCACGTTGGTTGATTTATCTTTCCCGCGATAGGTCAGGTTTAGCTCATGGCTTTCCGCGTCATCGACCAGACGAATAGTTACTTCAGACTCTTCCTGAAACTGCGGGATCACCGCATCGAGCCACCCCTGAAACTGACTTTCTGTGGGTAAACCGGATTCGTCTTCACATGCCAGCTGTAAATCGAGAATAACCTGACTCATTTTTGTTCCTGCTCCTGAGCTTCGCGCTTGCGTTCTGCAGCCTGCTCGGCTTTGCGTTTCTGTTCTGCTTCTTCCCAGGCTTCATACGCCGTGACGATACGGGCCACCACCGGATGGCGAACCACGTCTTCGCTATGGAAGAAATTAAAACTAATCTCGTCGACCTCAGCCAGCACTTCAATGGCATGACGCAGACCGGATTTGGTGCTACGCGGCAGGTCAATTTGGGTGATATCGCCGGTGATAACCGCTTTGGAGTTAAAGCCGATACGGGTCAGGAACATTTTCATCTGTTCGATGGTGGTGTTCTGGCTCTCATCAAGAATGATGAACGCATCGTTGAGTGTACGTCCGCGCATATAGGCCAGCGGCGCAACTTCAATGACGTTACGCTCAATCAGCTTTTCAACCTTCTCAAAACCGAGCATTTCGAACAGCGCGTCATACAGCGGTCGTAAATAGGGATCGACTTTCTGGCTCAGGTCGCCAGGCAGGAAACCGAGTTTTTCACCTGCTTCCACTGCTGGACGGGTCAGCAGAATACGACGGATCTCCTGACGCTCAAGCGCATCGACCGCGGCAGCAACCGCAAGATACGTTTTACCCGTACCCGCAGGGCCAACGCCGAACGTGATGTCGTGGTCGAGGATATTCGCAATGTACTGCGCCTGGTTCGGCGTACGCGGTTTAATGACTCCGCGCTTGGTTTTGATATTCACCGCTTTGCCAAATTCCGGCACACTGTCTGCGCTTTGCTCAAGCACACGCGCTTCTTTGATTGCCAGATGAATTTGTTCAGGCTCAATGTCCTGCGTCTGACCGCGCATGGGGGCGGTATCGACGTACAGGCTGCGTAAAATATCTGCCGCTGCGGTGACGCAAATTGGGCGACCTGTCAGTTTAAAATGGTTATCACGGCGGTTAATTTCGATGCCGAGGCGACGCTCCAGCTGTTTGATGTTGTCATCAAATGGGCCGCAAAGGCTCAACAGGCGGGCATTGTCTGCGGGTTCAAGGGTGATTTCGCGAGTGTCTATGTTCAAACTGTTCCTCTTATGCATGTCTTGCCGGACGTTGAACATTTACCGGCACCTAAGGAAATTATTCACGCCATGGGGGAAAGGCGCAAGCATTGCAATAAATATGGGGGTGCCAGGGCAAATTACAAGGCTCGCCGGAGCAGCGAGCCAGGAAGTTTAGGCCCGATAGGCGTGGTGCCATCGGGCATTGTTTGCGTTTTTCAGCAGGATTAAGGCTGATAAATACCGACGCCCAGATCGTTTTCTTTGCGGGTACGCGCAATAACCGACTCAGGGGATTCTGCGATGCGCAGGCCCATTTCGTCTTCAGTACGTACCACTTTGCCGCGCAGGGAGTTCGTCCAGACATCGGTAATTTCAACATCCACAAACTTACCGACCATATCCGGAGTACCTTCAAAGTTCACCACGCGGTTATTTTCGGTACGCCCTGACAGTTCCATGATGCTCTTACGCGATGTGCCTTCAACCAGAATGCGCTGGGTCGTGCCGACCATACGACGGCTCCAGGCCATGGCTTGCTGGTTAATACGTTCCTGCAGAATGTATAAACGTTGTTTTTTCTCTTCTTCTGGTACGTCATCAACCATATCGGCGGCAGGTGTGCCTGGACGTGCAGAGAAGATAAAGCTGTAGCTCATATCAAAATTGACGTCAGCAATCAGCTTCATGGTCTGCTCGAAATCCTGCGTAGTTTCACCCGGGAAGCCAACGATGAAATCGGAGCTAATCTGGATATCCGGACGTGCTGCGCGCAGTTTGCGGATGATCGCTTTATATTCCAGTGCGGTATGGGTGCGCCCCATCAGATTCAGCACGCGATCTGAACCGCTCTGTACCGGCAGGTGCAGGAAGCTGACCAGTTCCGGCGTATCGCGATAAACTTCCACGATATCGTCGGTAAATTCGATCGGATGGCTGGTGGTGAAGCGGATACGGTCAATGCCGTCGATCGCCGCGACCAGACGTAGCAGATCGGCAAAAGATCCGATCGTGCCGTCGTAGTTCTCACCGCGCCAGGCGTTGACGTTTTGCCCCAGCAGGTTCACTTCACGCACGCCTTGCGCTGCCAGCTGGGCGATTTCAAACAGGATATCATCCGCCGGACGGCTGACTTCCTCACCGCGGGTGTAGGGCACCACGCAATAAGTACAATATTTATTACAACCTTCCATGATGGACACAAACGCGCTTGGACCTTCAGCACGCGGTTCCGGTAGGCGATCGAACTTTTCGATCTCCGGGAAACTGATATCAACCACTGGGCTACGAGTCGTGCTTCCACGCACTTTGTTGATCATTTCCGGCAGACGGTGCAGGGTTTGCGGCCCAAAAATAATATCGACATAGTGGGCGCGCTGGCGAATATGGTCGCCTTCCTGAGACGCAACACAACCACCGACACCGATAATGAGCTTGGGATTCTTCTCTTTTAACAGCTTCCAGCGACCTAACTGATGGAAGACTTTTTCCTGAGCCTTCTCACGGATAGAGCAGGTATTCAGCAGTAGCACATCTGCTTCTTCGGCCACGTCGGTCAGTTGATAGCCATGGGTGGCATCCAGCAGATCGGCCATCTTCGATGAATCGTATTCGTTCATCTGACAGCCCCAGGTTTTAATATGGAGTTTTTTGGTCATCGACTTGCTCTTGCGAAATTGTGGCTGAAATGCAGGGCGCATAGTGTACTGCTTTGGCGCGGTTGTGACCAGTATGACGGATGTCAGCCTCAAGGGGTAAAAAATCCTGTAAACTTAAGCAATACATGTAACAGGATAATTGACCATGACAAATCAACCAACGGAAATTGCCATTGTCGGCGGGGGGATGGTCGGCGGTGCGCTGGCGCTGGGACTGGCGCAGCATGGATTTACGGTAACGGTTATTGAACATGCCGCTCCTGCGCCATTTGTGACTGACGGACAGCCTGATGTCAGAATTTCGGCCATTAGCTCCGCGTCCGTGTCGTTGCTGAAAGGGCTGGGTATCTGGGATACGATTCAGGGGATGCGCAGTCATCCTTACCGTCGTCTGGAAACGTGGGAATGGGAAAATGCCCATGTAATGTTTGATGCCGCCGAACTTAAGTTACCTTTGCTCGGCTATATGGTCGAAAACACGGTTCTGCAACAGGCACTCTGGCAGGCGCTGGAAGTTCACCCCAAAGTTACGCTGCGTGTGCCTGCATCGCTTCTCTCTTTGCATCAACATCACGATCGGCATGAACTTGAGCTGGCAGACGGTGAAAAAATCAGCGCGAAGCTGGTCATCGGTGCGGATGGGGCCAATTCTCAGGTGCGTAAAATGGCCGGGATTGGCATTCATGCCTGGCAGTATGCGCAGTCCTGTATGTTGATAACCGTACAATGCGAGAATTCGCCGGGAGACAGTACCTGGCAGCAATTTACGCCTGACGGTCCGCGCGCGTTTTTACCGCTGTTCGATAACTGGGCCTCGCTGGTGTGGTACGACTCACCGGCGCGCATCCGCCAGTTGCAAGGCCTGAACATGCCCCAGCTGCAGACGGAGATCGCCAAACATTTCCCGTCTCGACTGGGCAACGTGACGCCTGTGGCGGCGGGAGCATTTCCGCTTACGCGTCGCCACGCACTGCAATATGTGCAGCCGGGCCTGGCGCTGGTGGGTGACGCTGCGCATACCATTCATCCGCTGGCAGGGCAGGGCGTTAATCTGGGATTCCGTGATGTGGATGCGCTGATTGACGTGCTGGTGAATGCGCGTAGCTACGGCGAGACCTGGGCCAGCCAACCGGTGCTGAAACGCTATCAGAATCGTCGTATGACTGACAATTTCATTATGCAAAGCGGCATGGATCTGTTTTACGCCGGTTTTAGCAACAACCTGCAGCCGCTGCGTATCATGCGTAATCTCGGGCTAATGGCTGCAGAGCGCGCAGGTGTGCTGAAGCGTCAGGCGCTGAAGTATGCGTTAGGATTATAATTCAGACAGGCCTATAGCAAACGTTGTAGGCCTGATAAGCGGAGTGCCATCAGACAATCAATCCAGGAATGCAGAAAAGCAAAAAGCTCGCCGAAGCGAGCTTTTTTTATATGGCTGGGGTACGAGGATTCGAACCTCGGAATGCTGGTATCAGAAACCAGAGCCTTACCGCTTGGCGATACCCCAACGGGCGCATCCACAAAATGGACGACTTGTTAAAATTGGCTGGGGTACGAGGATTCGAACCTCGGAATGCCGGAATCAGAATCCGGTGCCTTACCGCTTGGCGATACCCCAACAATTTTTTGACTTTATCGAGCGAGTCGACAGGCCTTTAATATGGTGGCTACGACGGGATTCGAACCTGTGACCCCATCATTATGAGTGATGTGCTCTAACCAGCTGAGCTACGTAGCCATATACTACTTAATCTTCGATGGCTGGGGTACCTGGATTCGAACCAGGGAATGCCGGTATCAAAAACCGGTGCCTTACCGCTTGGCGATACCCCAATGACCGTTGCGGTGAACCGCTATATCGAAGAAAAAATGGCTGGGGTACCTGGATTCGAACCAGGGAATGCCGGTATCAAAAACCGGTGCCTTACCGCTTGGCGATACCCCATCCGTGCAACGCTTACGGGTGAATGGTGCGGGAGGCGAGACTTGAACTCGCACACCTTGCGGCGCCAGAACCTAAATCTGGTGCGTCTACCAATTTCGCCACTCCCGCAAAAAAGATGGTGGCTACGACGGGATTCGAACCTGTGACCCCATCATTATGAGTGATGTGCTCTAACCAGCTGAGCTACGTAGCCAT